>JADIYJ010000027.1 GCA_016705325.1 Pseudomonadota bacterium
GACGTGCTCCGCCTGTCGACCGCGATCGTCAACCTCTACATCAACGCGCCCGACACGATGGAAGCGGGCCGGGTGCAGACGTACGCCGCCGAGGCCGGCGAAGCGACGCTGAACCTCGAAGTGCGCGATTCGCGGACGAACGCCTTGCTCGGGCGCGTGGTCGATCGCCGGGAAACGCGCTCGCAGGTTGCCCTGCAGCCGGCGAGCCCGCGTCACCAACCGTGCGGACTTCCGCTCGCTGTTCTCGCAGTGGATATCGATCGCCCGGCAAGGGTCTCGACGAACTCAAGGCGCTCCACCGTGCCGGACACGCTGACCCGGGCAGAAGCTCAAGTGAACTCGCGACCTTACGGCACTCCCGGGTCAATCACCGCGTGACTGGCCGGGTTCCTGCTGGCCCTGTACGCGATTGTCGCGGGCCTCGGCGTGTCGCTGCTCGTGACCAGCGTGGGCCAGCTGATCGAGGCGCGCGACCGCGTGCGCCTCTACTGGGTGCACAGCTGCTGGATCGCGCTGACCTTCGTCGGCCACGTCGTCAGCTGGTTCACGATCTGGCGCTTTCAGGAGCACGGCGCCGTGGCCTGTGCTGGCAGGCATTGCTGCTGCTCTCAGTGCCGATACTAACTGCCGTACCCGATCAGTCACCCGCCGTACCGGATCTCGAGGACGATCGCAGCGGCAACGACATGGCGCGACTACTACTTCCGCCACGCGCGCAGCGCAGGCTGGTGCTGCTGTGCGCCGCGATTTGCAGTCGCTGCGACTTACCTTGTCGCAACCCATCGGCTGAACCGGCCGCCGCTCAGACGGGCTTCGCGCCCGAACCTCGCCCGCCCCGAAGCTCGTACTCCTGCGTGCCGCGGTGATAAATGTGATCCGTGTCGAGCGCGGCCGTCTTCGCGTACTGGAACGCAGGCGCGAGCGACTCATAGATCGGCTCAGAACCCGCGCTGCTCCGTCAGGTGGAACGCCCGCGGAACGACTCGATCACGAAGTAGGTCGCCTGCAGGTCCGAGATCGTGTAGTCGGTGCGCATGACGCGATCGACGTTGAGGTGGATCCGATTCGGTGACCGCCCTTCGATCGAGAACACCGTTTCCGTCGGGCCCGAGAGAATTCCAGCGCCGTAGATCCGCAGCTGCTCGTCCTCGAGGATCAGGCCGAACTCCCCCATGTACCAGTAGAGCGCGCTCAGTGCCTTGAGCCGGTTGTACCGGACGCCTTCAGCCGGCGCGGCCATACGCCTGCATGTAGCCCGCGAAAATCGGGTCGGTCGGCAGCGGCACATGTCCGAACACGTCGTGGAAGACATCAAGCTCCTGAATGTAATCGAACGCGCGCGAGCGGATGAAGTGCCGGCCGGGAAGCGTCGGTTAGCGAGGTGGTAATAGAACACGTGGTCGGGGATCAGCATCGGCACCGGCACGACGGACCAGCCGGTGAGACTGCGCAGTTCCTCGCTCATCTCGCTGAAGTCCGGCACGCCGCCGCGGCCGAGATTGAGGCGTTCGAGTCCGCGCATGAATTCGCGGCAGGCGTGACCTGGCATGAGCCCGATCTGACGCTGGTAGAGTTCGTCCCAGATCCGGTGCTCTTCCAGGCCGTACTTGCGCTGTGCGGGCTCGAGCCAGTCGTCGCCCACCCCTGACGGCTTCTTGAGCGGTGCGACGAAGACGGACGCCGGCATGTCGGGGATGCGCGAATGGTCGAACGACGTGGGCACCGTGGATTTGTCCATGAGCGCATGGTCGCGCATGGGCTGCGATATTTCCATCGGACAGCTCCGTCGATACGCCGGAGCGCCGTTCTAGAGCTGGGAATCCAACCGCAGCACCTTCGCCAGCCAGGCCTGGAATTTCTGTCCGCCTGAGGCTTCGGGCGAATCGTCGTATGTGTGTTTACCGTCGCTCCAGCGCAGCTTGCCATGCTCGAGCGTGACGGCCCACGCGCGCTCACCCGACGATTCCTGGTCGAAAATCGCCTCGAGCTGAGTCGCAACCGTCGGTTCTTCGATGAACACGCCCTGCTCGCAGTTGAGCGACGTGGACCGCGGATCGAGGTTGTAGCTGCCCACGAAGAGTCTCGAGGAATCCGCGGCCAGGCTTTCGTGTGCAGGCTCGCGCGGACGAGCCGAACATGCTCCGCTGTGCCTGCACGCCAGGCAGGGGCTTCAGCTCCCAGATCTGCACTCCGCCCTTGAGCAATGCCGGTCGCGATTTCGAGTACCCGCCGTACACCATCGCCACGTCGTTGGCTGCGAGCGAATTGGTGAGCACTCGCACCTCCGTGCCTGCGCCGACTGGCTCACGAAAAGATGCTGCCCTGTTTTCCGGGTACGAAGTACGGCGAGATGATGGAGATGCGCTGCTTCGCGTCCTCGAGCATGGGCCCGATCATGGCCAGGACCTGTGACTCCACCGGCCCGCCGCCAGCGTCGAACGCTTTGGCAGGATCGTCGGCAACGAAAAGATAGCTCGACGTCCAGTGCATCGGCCAGGGACTTGTTGTGCATGCGCCGGTTGATGCGGCTGAAGCTGCCCAGGGCTTCGAAGGCGAACTGCAGGGCTCCGGTGCGCGAACCGAACGGGTTGAACATGCGCACTTCGATGTTCGGGTGCGCCGCGAGCGCCGCGAACTTGTAGTTCTTGCCGCGAGCGTCCATGTCATCGACCAGCAAGCGCACCTTTACGCCGCGATCGGCAGCCTCGATCGCGCGATAGGCGAGGAAAGCCCCCGTTGCATCGTCATTCCAGATGTAGGTCTGCACGTCGAGGCTGCGGCCGGCCACCAGCGCCGTACGCGCGAATCAGAAACGCCTCGGGACCCTCGCGAACGAGCCGGAAGCCGGACTGACCAGGATGCGCAGCCTCGGCCTTGTCAATGAGGTCATCGAGGGCAGTGCCCTGTGCGAGTGCCACGGCATTCTGGGCCGGCAGCTCGGATCGCGGCGCGAGCGACGAGCAGCCCGCCAGCAGCAGAACGAGCAGACCGGACAGCAGACGGGCGTGGAAGGGCGTGGGCATTCGCAAATTCTTGGCAGCGGCTGGACGTCAGCGAAGATACACGGCTTCGAGTACCGTGAGCGACAGGCCCGTTGCATCGAATGCAATTGACGTCCCGCTCACCTGATGCACGAAGCCGGCACATCGTCCGCAACCGGCAGTGGTCACGCCGAGGCATGCCCAACGGGCAATGGCTCGCGCCGAGTACCTTCCTGCCATGGATCCTCCTCGTGATCTATTTCGCTGGCGCGTAGACCGTCATCAATTCGAGTATCTGGAAGTCGCCGTCTGAATTGCCCGAAGAATACGGTCGGCCGCTTGCCGATGAACTTGTGGATCCCGACCGGCTTGCCTTCGCGGACCGCGTACTACGTCCTGATGCTCGAACCGATGACGCGCGCGGGTGGCCAAAGGATATCTGCACCTGCAACTCCTTGATTGTCTTGAGGCGCAGCTGGTGCCGGTGAGCGGCAGCTAGCCACAGCTTGCCGGGCGATTCAAATCAAACCTCCGCCTGACATCGATGCGCCGTGCGTATCGACCCAGGAGCCGGCAAGTCCCGAATTGCACGAACGAGTCCGCTCGTTCATCGTTGCCTTACCCGGACTCACCGGCGGCTGACCGCAGCACCGAAACTCACTGCAGGGACATACCTGGATGATGACGACTGGCACACCGTTGCTGTGGACCCTGTTCGTGGCCTTCGTGCTGGTCGCGCTGGTCGTGGACTTCTTCGCGATGGAGAAGCAAGGCGCCCACAAGGTCACGATGAAGGAAGCGGCCGTCTGGTCGCTGATCTGGGTTGCGGTTTCGTTCGTCTTCGTCGGATTCGCCAGCACATGCAGATCTCGCCAACCTACGACGGCGAGGAATTCTTCACCATACAGAACGGCGTAAAGCTGGCCACGCCGCTGTTCGTGGTCATCCTGCTGATCGCCATCGTGGACATCGTCTTCGCCGTCGACTCGATCCCGGCCATCTTCGGGATCACGATGGACCCGTTCATCGTCTTCACGTCGAACGTCTTCGCGATCCTCGGCCTGCGCGCGATGTACTTCATGCTGGCCGGCATGCACGAACGCTTCCACCTGCTCTCCTACGGCACGGCGATCGTGCTCGTCTTCATCGGCACGAAGATGCTGCTGCTGGACATCTACAAGATCCCGGTGTCTGGTCGCTCAGTTCACCGTCGTCGTGCTGGTGCTGACGATGTTCCTGTCGCTGAAAATCCCGCCGAAAAGGTCGGAGCGCAAAGCGCCTGCCCCTTCGCGGCGAAGCGGGACGAGGAGCAGGAGCCGCGCGACTAGTCGCTACGCTCGGGCACGGGGGGCCGCGGCTAGGGCGTATACCAGATGGGTGAACTCCGGGGCGCGTTCGGGTGGTCGTCGGCACCTTCGGATCCATCTTCACCTTGAAGTACGCCGCATCGTATGCCGTCCAGCGCGGCGTTGGAATCTCCAGCACTCGCGCATAGTAGAAGGCGCGCGCTGCGGGATCGAACTCCGGATCTTTCCACACGGCGATCAACTCGGGCGTGCCGATCGTGTTGGTCCAGGAAGCCGTGGCGACGTCAACGGTGCTGCCGACCGGGGTCAGCCTGCCCTGCGCATCGACCTTTGCGCTGCTCGGGTTGCTCCACGCAACGTCAAAGATCTTTTCGTGCGTCTTGCCGGCCTTGTCTACCCAGCCCTTGATGACCTGCACGCGATCGAGGTTGCCGCCGTAAGGATCGCGGGCCGCGGCGACGAGGAACGTCGGCGCCTTGCCAGCGGCGGCCTTTTGCAGGTCGCCACCCATCGGCACGCCTTTCCTGTATCCAGCAATGGCAGGGGCGCGCGTGGTGGTGTCGGCCGCGACGAAATCGTAGCCGCCGAAAAAGCGTAACCACATGCGCGAACCTGTGGTCGCGTATGTCTCCTTGCGCTTCATTGCGTCCCAGATCGCTTCGCGCGTGTTCTCGGTGGCCCAGACCGCCGTGTAACCGGCGGCGGTCAGCTCCCACCCCTTGACGACCCGGTCGCCGGGCTTCATCGCGTTCTCGTCGGCGCGCTCGGCACTGGGCTCGCTGGAGGCGAACTTGCCGTAAGTTGTCCTCTTCCGCGGCGACCAGCGCGTTGTGCGTGTCCGTCCCCCGCGGCCATGCCGTACTTGAACGCGTTGGCGCCGAGTTGCTGGTCGAGCAGCAGCCCGTTCTTCAGGGCCTCGCGCAGGTATTCATGCGCGATCATGCCGGGCTTTTTCGGCACGAGGGTCAGGTTGCCGCGATCCCAGAGTTCGTAGCCTGCGGTGAATTCGTCGGTCGGCGACAGGCTGGGGTGCGCCTCGCTCTGGCCCTTGTATTGGATAGCCTCGAACAACGGCTCCCACTTCGCGCGCTGCTCGGCCCACTCCCTGGTGATCGGGCCGCCCTTGAAGGTCTGCAGCTCGAACATGCGGCCGTTCGACAGGTTGCCGTTGTGCGGAATCGCGAGCAGCCGGCCACCCGTCTGCTTCTCCCAGTTCGCCATCCAGACCCAGAGATCTTCCGGATTCTCGGAAACGAACGTCGTCATCGGCAGGACCTGATCCGCCTTCGCCTTGCCGTCGCGGTAGATGACGTTGCGATGCAGGTTATCGCCGCCCCCGGCGTTCGACGTCCATTCGTAACCGATCAGCGCCGTGAAGCGGCCCGGCTCGTTGTACTTCTCCGCGAAGTCGTTGTTGCGCTCCCACGTCGTCTTCGCAAACCGCGGGTCCATGATGAGTTGCGGCAGCTTCTTCTGCGTCTGGGCGGCGATGAGTTCCAGCATCGCGGCCTGCGCATCCGCCCCGCCCTTCGCCATCAGATCGTGCCAGCGCTTGAGCGTCGGGTCCGTCATCATTTCCGCGTTACCGTCGCGGATCATCGCGATCGTGCCCATGCCGTCGGAATGGTCGGTGACCGCGATCCAGTCGAGCGGACGCGACAGGCGCACCGGTTGGCCGCTGGTGGAAACGACTTCCTCGCCACGCGCGAAACGCAGCGCTTCCTCCGGGCCGAGCGTGGTTCCGCCCATTCCGGCATCGCCCGACCAGCTCGTGTGCACGTGCTGGTCGCCGAACAGCGGACGCTCGGGGTAACGCCGTCCGGCGTAGGCGAATATCCGGCGACCTTGTGAAACGTCGCGGGGTCGGCCCGCCGGTGGGTAGGCATCCGAACCACGACAACCTTCTCCTGAGCACCAGCCGGGATCGCGAGCCCAATGGCTGCAGCAAGGACGACGAGCCGGCTTATTTTCACGCTGTTCCCCTTCACATTTCTGATTGATGTCCAGGGTCCGGACGGGACCGCGGCAATCCCAATAGTTTCAGCCAGAACCTCAGTATGCAAGCTCGTACGGTCGAGTCACCCGCGTGGCGTGGCCCCGGACGCAACGATTGACGGACGGCCGCCTTCTCTTGAAACTGCTGCGCGGGGGCCGGGACGACTCAGACCAACTTTGGGAGCATTCAATGGACATGGCAACAGTCGAGACTTTCCTTCGCACCACGGTCGCGGCGCTTGCCGTCAAGGTGGCTGCAGCCATCGTCTTCTGGTTTGTCGGTCGCTGGCTGATCAACCGGGTCATACACCTGGTGCAGGCCGCGATGCACCGCAACCAGATCGACCCGACGCTCACGCGTTACCTCGGCTCGATCATCACCGTCGCACTGAACATCGCTTTGGTCCTCGGGATCCTCGGATACTTCGGCATTCAGACGACCTCCATCGCGGCGATGCTGGCCGGCGCCGGTGTGGCGATCGGCGCCGCCTGGAGCGGCCTGCTCGGCAACTTCGCCGCTGGCGCCTTCATGCTGATCCTGCGGCCGTTCAAGGTGGGTGACTTCGTCAGCATCGCCGGCGTCACCGGCACCGTGCACGAGCTCGGCCTGTTCGGCACCACGATCGTCACGCCCGACAACGTCCTCACGCTGATCGGCAACGGCAAGATCTTCAGCGACACGATCCAGAACTTCTCGTCGCTGCCGCACCGTCGCGTCGAGCGCACGGCACAACTGGCCGGTGGCGTGGATCACAACGACGCGATCGCGCGCTTTCAGGCGGCCGTTGCGCAGATCCCGAACGTCCTCGCGCAACCCGCGCCGGAAGTGAGCCTGCTCGACATCAACCTGCTCGGCACGGTGATCGCGGTCCGCCCGTACTGCCACACCGACCACTACTGGCAGGTCTACTTCGACACCAACCAGGCGATGATGCGCGTCGCGAAGGAAGCGGGCTGGCCCGCGCCGACGCCCGCGAATCTCACGCGGCTGATCCAGGTTCAGGCCTAGTCGGATTCAAACATGGAGCCGCGCACTTACCGGCGCGTCTCTTCGACACCGGGAGCGACCGCTCCAGGCCTCCGGGCCTTAAGGCGCCGATAAGCTTCGCCGCCTAGCCTTCTCATCGATCCCCATTCAGGAGATGGATCGATGTTCAGAAAGGCACTCCTTGCAGCCACGGTGCTGCTCGCGGCCCCCGCCCTCACCGACACGCCGGAGTCGCTGATGCGGGGTTATGCCGAGCAGGCACGCACCACGTCGGCATCCTATGCCGGGCCGTCCCCCGCGGCGGGTCGTCGACTGTTTCATCAACAGCCGCGCGACTGGAGTTGCGCAACCTGCCACACGGATCAGCCCGCTGCTACCGGGCGCCACGCCATCACCGGCAAGGCGATCGGCCCGCTTTCACCCGTCGCAAATCCCGAGCGGCTTCGCGATGCCGCCAAGGTCGAGAAATGGTTCAAGCGCAATTGCAGCGATACGCTCGGTCGTCCGTGTACGCCTGCAGAAAAGGCCGACTTGATCGCGTTCCTCCTGGGCGCAAGGGAAGGAGCCTGACAATGCGCACACGTTCGGGCATTCGTCGCATCGATCGGATCGTCTGGTCACTCGCAACCGTGTTTCTCGCCCATGCCGCCGTGGCGGCAGTTCCACCCGCCCAAGCCGCCAAACCCACCGCCTACGCGGAGGAGTGCGGCGCATGCCACACCGCCTATCCAACACGACTGCTGCGGCCAGCGGATTGGGCCGTCGTGCTTGCATCGCTCGACCGTCACTTCGGTGTCGATGCATCGCTCGATGCCGCGACACGTGCGGCAGTGGCGAGGCAGCTGGGCGTGGATCCCGCCGTCGCCAGCGCGGCCACCGCTAAGGCAGCGCCACGGATCACCCAGCAAGGCTGGTTCCGTGAGGAGCACGATGAAATACCAGCGCAACTATTTCGTTCTCCAGCCGTGCGCAGCGCTGCCAACTGCAATGCGTGTCATGCCGGTGCCGACCGTGACCAGTTCGACGAGCATTCTGTCCGCATTCCGAGGTAACGCCGATGACCAGCAACACCAAGGTCTGGGACCTGCCAACCCGCATCTTTCATTGGGCGCTTGCCGCCTCGTTTGCCGGTGCCTACGTCCTCCGAATCGGAGCGGCTGCGCAACGTACACGTTGCGCTCGGCTACACCGTTCTCGGGCTGCTCGCGTTCCGTCTCGTGTGGGGCTTCATCGGCCCGCGGTATGCGCGATTCAGCTCGTTCGTCCACAGCCCCGTCGCGGCGTTCCGCTACCTGCGCGACGAGGTGCGAGGCTGTGCTCCGCGCTACGTCGGTCATAACCCTGCGGGCAGCTGGGCTGTCTTCGGGCTGCTCATTCTCGGCGTGGCCACCGGCGTAACCGGCTACCTCAACTTCAACGAGCAGGGCGGCGAGTCGATGGAGGACCTGCACGAGGTCTTCGCCAGCGCCTGGCTCGTGCTCGTTGGCCTGCACATTCTTGGCGTCGCCTTCAGCAGCTTGATGCAGCGCGAAAACCTCGTGCACTCGATGATCACCGGGTTCAAGCGTGGCGTTGCCGAAGGCACCGAGCCACGCAATGCCCGTGGCGTCAGGCTGGCGATGGTCGCTGGGATACTCGGCTTCTGGGGCTGGACCGCGAACTCCGGAGGCGGGGCGCCGGGTGCCGATCCGGGACAGGGCGAACAATCCGAACTGGCGACAGAAAGCGAAACCGACGACGATTGAGGCATGCGAATCCTGCTGGTCGAAGACGATGCGTTGCTCGGCGACGCCCTACAGGTCGACCTGCGCGAGCAAAGGCTTCCGCGGTCGAGTGGATCAGAGACGGCGCGGGAGAAGCTGCGCTGGCCTCCGACGAATTCACGGCAATCGTGCTCGACCTGGGACTGCCGCGCATGTCCGGACTCGAACTGCTGCAGCGTGTGCGAAATCGCGGAGATCACACGCCCGTTATCATCCTCACTGCGCGAGAAGCCGTCGATGATCGCGTGCGCGGCCTCGATCTCGGCGCCGACGACTACGTCGTGAAGCCTGTCGCACTCAAGGAGCTCGCGGCCCGACTGCGAGCCGTTGCTCGTCGCGCGCAGGGCATTGCGAGTGGATCGATCATCGTGGGCAGCCTGTCGCTGGACCT
Source organism: Pseudomonadota bacterium (assembly GCA_016705325.1). GTDB lineage: Bacteria > Pseudomonadota > Gammaproteobacteria > Steroidobacterales > Steroidobacteraceae > RPQJ01. Next base: position 9,426 of record JADIYJ010000027.1, read on the forward strand.
CGCCTCGCGTGCCGTAACGTTCGAAGGCAATCCAGTCGAACTGCAGCCGCGCGAGTTCGCGCTGCTGCAGGAACTCGTGCTGCGTGCGGGCCGCGTCGTCACCCGAACGCAGCTTGAGACCCAGCTGTACGAATGGGACTGCAGCCTCGACAGCAATGCAATCGAGGTTCACGTCCATCATCTGCGCCGCAAGCTCGCACCCAAGCTCATCCGGACAGTGCGTGGCGTTGGCTACATGATCCCGCGCGAAGACTGAAACGTGCGAACTCACTCGATCCGCCGGCATATGCTCACGCTGCTGCTACTCACGCTCACCGGCACGTGGCTGGCGTCTGCGGCCCTGACTTACCGCGAAGCGCATCGGGGCATCGATGCCTTGCTCGACGCACATCTGGCCCAGGCCGCGCGGATGCTGGTGGCGCAGGCGGGCCACGAACTCGAGGAACTCGACTTCGATGAGAATTCCGGCGCCCCGCCGGACTTCCGCACCAAGGTTGCCTTCCAGGTGCGCGAGGCGGATGGGACGCTCATTCTTCGCTCAGCCAACGCCCCGACGACGCCGTTCGCCGGGCCGGTCAGCGGTTTCAGCGAAGCTGTGTTCGGTGACATTTTCTGGCGCGTGTACTCGGCAACCGAAGCCGCGCAGGGCGTGGTCGTGCACGTGGCGGAAGACCACGCAACGCGCGAACGGATCGCGCGACGCGTCGCCCTGAGCGCACTCGTCCCGCAGCTCGCCGCACTGCCCGTGCTCGGGCTCGCGATCTGGTGGGTCGTTGGTCGTTCGCTTCGTCCGTTACGGCGCCTGGCGGAGCAACTCGCCCACCGCAGCCCCGACGATGTTCGGCCGCTGGCCGCGGGACCGATGCCCGTCGAGTTGACGAGTCTCGCCGAACGACTCGAGGAACTCCTGTTGCGTGTTCGTGACTCGCTCGATTCAGAACGACGGTTCACCTCGCATGCGGCCCATGAATTGCGTACGCCGGTCTCTGCAATGCGCGCGCAGGCGGAGGTGGCGTTGGCAACCATTGACCCTGACGTCCGCGACGCGGCACTGCGTCATGGCATCGAGGCCTGCGATCGAATGACACGGCTCGTGACGCAGCTGATGCAGCTTGCCCGTGTGGACGAAGCCGGTCACCTTGCAAGTGCGACTTCGTGCGAACTGCGTACGATTGCAGAACGTGTGCTGGCGGACAGCGCGCCGGCAGCAATGCAGGATGGAATTTCGCTAGCGCTGGCGGCATCGGATCCCGGGCGCGTTCTTGGCGACAGCGCATTGCCCGAGGCGCTGGTGCGTAACCTGGTCGACAACGCACTTCAACATGGCGGACCACACGGCGAGGTACGGGTGGGGCTGGTGCAGCATGACCGCCAGATCCGGCTCACCGTCGAGGACACGGGACCAGGTGTGACACCGGAAACACTCGAACGACTTGGCCGACGTTTTTACCGCGCGGCTGAAGCGACGGCCACGGGCAGCGGACTGGGGCTATCGATCGTCAAGCGGATCACGGAGTTGCACGGCGGCTGCGTGAGCTTTCGCAATGGCGATGCCGACCGTGGGCTGCGGGTCGAGGTCACGATCCCAATCCAGGGCTGCGAGCGTTCGAATTAGCTCGATCGGATGCGTGCCGCCACGGCGTCAAAGCCGCGCGCGGCTGCCGCATCGGCTGCGGCAATCCCGTCACGGTTGCGCAGTGTCTTCTTCGCACCCGCCTGCAGCAACAGGTCGACCACGTCGCCCGCGCCTGCCTGACTCGCCAGGATCAGCGCGGTATCGCCGAACGTGTTCTGCGCATCCAGCCCAACTCGCAATGCGACCAGCCTGCGCACGATCACGGCGTGGTTGCCGCGAGCCGCGAGCATCGAAGTGTGTCGCCCGAGCGGCTGGTGCCTGCACCTCGGCGCCTGCACGCAGCAGCTTGTCGAATGCCGCGTCGTTGCCGCGCGCCGCCGCGCAGGCGATGGGCGTAACGCCGTCGGCGGCCGCCGCATTCACATTGGCTCCGGCACCCAGCAGCAGCGCAAGGACCGCGGCGTCATCGCGGCACGCAGCGTGCCAAAGCGCGGTGTACCCGGTGGCATCTGTCGTTTCAGGACTCGCACCCGATCGCAGCAACAGCGACACCATGGCCGCATCGCCTCGCTGCGTCGCGAGGACCAACGACGCGTCATCGCCCTTGCCGGTGTCGGCTTTGGCTCCGTGCGCCAGCAGCAGCTGCGATGTCCGCATCACCCCGGCGAACGGCGGTAGTGAAAGGCGAGCTGTCGCTGGCGCCATGCTCCTTCGGGTTGGCACCGCGCTCGAGCAACATCTGCACGATGTCCTTGCGTCCGTGGCTGACGGCCACGCCCAGCGGTGTGTGGCCCGCGCGATCCGGGCGCGTCGGCGACGCGCCTGCTGCGAGCAGCACACCGACGCTGGCGGACGAAGACGCGGCGATGGCGACCTGCAGTGCTGGCTGGCCAGCGGCCGTCGTAGCCTCCGGGTCGCCGCCCCGGCCGAGCACCGATTTCAGCATGGCCGGATCGGTGCGACTTGCTGCGAGCGCCACGTCCGGCCAACCGGCATAGGCATCGCCTGCCGCAGCGCGAAGAATTGGGCCAGCCGACCTTGGGCCGGGTCCGGCGCCCGTAGTGCGCCTGCGCGCCGGTTGTGCCGTGCTGGCCAGGAAGCCGGTGACCGCGTCCTGTCTTGATTGCCCGAGTAATCCACGGCGCTCCAGCCGCCCGCATTACGCAACTTTGGGTCAAGGCCCGCGGCCACCGGGCGCTCGGACTGTGTGACGCGGCCACCGCGCCGCCGCGTAGAGCAGAGCCGAGTTCCCGAGCGCATCCACCGCGGCAATGTCAGGTTTTCGACTGCAACAGCACTTCCAGGGTGTCCGCGCGCTCGGCCGTCGCAGCCAGCATCAACGGCGTAATTCCCTGCGTGTCGGTCGTATCGACTCGGGCCTCGTGTGCGACCAGCCAGCGCACCGCTTCTGCAGCGCCCGACTCGGCTGCGTGATGCAGCACCGAACGACGGAATGCGTCGCTGGCATCTTCTGGCAGTAGCGGCCAGAGCGCGGCCAGCGTGTCGACGTCACCGCGGCGCACAGCTGCGATGGTCATCGACAAGGTCACTGCGGGTTCGGTTGCAAGGACGCGAGGATCCACTTGCAGTGGCAACTGGCCTGCCTGCAGCAGGCGCGCCGCATCGGCGTGCCCAGCCGCCGCGGCCGTGTCGAGCCAGGTCCGTGCCGCTGATTCGTTTGCAGGCGAGTCGTACGCCGCAAGCGCTGCCAGTGCATACGCCGCGCGTGGCTCGCCCTTGGCTGCCGCGGCCTCGAAGAGAGTCCGCGCACGTTGCGAGTCCTCGCCGACGCCGAGACCGGCCAGGTACAGGGTGCCCAACAGGTATTGCGCGCGTGAATCGCCGGCCAGCGGATCGGTCGCGAGCCGCCCGGCTGCATCCGCGAATTGCTTCAGACGCAGCGCGCTCTTGGCCGGCTCGAGCAGGTCGGGCGCCGCGAACTTTGATGGAGTTGCGGCAACTGCCTGCACTGCGCCCAACGCGCCGAACGAACACAGGAGCAGGCTGGCCAACGCGGCGGCGCGAGCAGCTGAAGGGTCATGCCGTCCCATATTTCGTCTCCACGTGAATCCCGACTCGCCGCAGGAAGTCGGAGGGCAGGATGCCGCCGGCGCTGACGATCACCGCGTCGTTCGGCAGAATCAGGTGACCGTCCTGGCTGCGCAGCAGAACCCGCTCCTGCTCGATGCGCTCGACCTTTGACTGCAGCAGCAGTTGCAACTGTCCGGCGCGTTCGGCAGCGGCGATCCGGTCGCGGTTGCGGGGCTTGGCACGCGTGAACGCGTCGCCACGATAGGAGAGTGTGACCTGGCCGCCCGCTTCCGCGACGCTGGCAGCCGCCTCCAGGGCGCTGTCACCGCCACCCACGACCAGGACGCGCTGTCCGCGGTACTGCTCCGGGTCGATCAACCGGTAGACGACTTTGGGCAAGTCCTCGCCTGTCACGTCGAGCTTGCGTGGCGTGCCGCGCCGGCCGATCGCCAGCAGTACTTTCGCTGCCCGGTATTCCGCGAGTGAGGTCGAACGATGAAGCCTTGCGCACCATCGCGATCGACGCTCTCGACGCGCTCACGATACCGCATGCTGCCGGCCACCCCGGTCTTGCGTTCGATATCCTGCCAGAACGCAAGCAGGTCTTCCTTGGAGGTCTGGCGAAAGCTGACCTTGCCCACCAATGGAATTTCTGCCGGTTGCGTCATCACGAGCTTGGCCCGCGGATACTGGAAGACGCTGCCGCCAAGACTCTCCTGTTCGATCGTCACGAATTGCATCTTGTGTGACTTCGCGGCCAGACTGGCCGAAAATCCGGCCGGGCCCGCACCGACGATCACGAGATCCAGTTGCCCTGGGATGGCTGTGCGCAGCTTGCGATGGATCGCGTCGACCGCCTGCCTGCCCTGCGCCAGCGCGTTGCGAATGAGGCCCATTCCCCCCAGTTCCCCCGCAACAAAGAGCCCCGGCACGGTCGACTCGAAGTCCGGGCTCAGCAAGGGAATCTCCACGCCACGGCGTTCCGTGCCGAAGACAAGCGTGATCGCGTCCGCAGGACACGCGGCACGGCACGCGCCGTGCCCGATGCAATCCGTCGGACTCACCAGGTGCGCCTTGCCGTCGATCAGCCCAAGCACATGGTGTTCCGGTTGTTCCGGACAGGCTTTTACGCACGATCCGCAGCCAATGCAGCGCACGGGATCGATGACGGGATGCAGGGAAGCGGGGTCGATCAAACCCGCGGCAACCGATTGCTCCCGCACGGTGCGGCTCGCATCCTCCAGCCGTTTGCGCCGGATGTGGTACCAGCCCCATATCAAAAGGAGCGGCAGCAGGTAGACGGCGAGCAACGACATCGATGTTGAGCCTGCAATCGTCGAGGGTAGTCGCGGTCGACGCATGCGGCAAACATAGCGCCTGGAGCAAGCCTCGCATCCCGCTCGCCCGCACGGTGTCGACTGCGTCACGATTACATCAACTAATCGTTCGGGTCGGTGTCCCTCAACCTCCCGCCTCGCTATGTTCTCGTCTCCGGTCGACTCCGACTGGCGGGAGACGACGATGCAGACGAGAAATGCCGCGCTGATCGCGCTGGCGGGTTTTGCACTGGGAGTGTTCGTCGGCAAGGGACCGACCGTATTCGAAACTGACAGCACGACCGACACGCTCGAGCCCGTTACCGGGATGGCTTCGGTGCCGGTCGGCCATCCGCGCCTTGCAGAACGCGGTCTCGGCGATGTCGTGATGACGACATTACAGATGCGCGCCGCGCCTGCTGCCAATGCGTCGGCGATGGTGCCAGGCGCTGCTGCGCGTGCCAGATCGACGGACCTGATCGCGCAGGCCGACGACCTCCGGCGCCAACGAAGATTCAAGGAAGCCGTCGAGGCCTACCGTCGCGCTGCGGCCTCGGGCCGCATGAACGCGGATTCCTGGGCTGACTACGCCGATGCACTGGCTTCGGCCGGATCGAGCCTCAAGGGAGCGCCCGCGGATGCGCTGGCGCAGGCGCTCGCGCTCGACCCGCGGCATCCCAAGGCTTTATGGCTCAAAGCGAGTCTCGAGCACGAGGAGCACCGCTACCGCGACGCCGTCAGCACGTGGCGCAACCTGCTGGCCGTGGTGCCAGTCAATTCGTCCGACGCCCGCATCATCGAAGCGAACATCGCCGAAGCGTCGCGACTTGCCTCCAGCCAGGGCTGACGATGACTGCACAGCGCCTTCTGCGGGAACGGTATGACGATGTCGTCGACGAAAGCGCGCCGCGCATCACGACGCCTGCAACCGTTGACACCTCCCGCAAGAACGTTGCCGCTCGGGCGCAGCAGCCGCACAGGCGCGGCGAACCGCAGCCGGTTGCTCACGCCAGCCAGCATCTACTTCATGGCCGTCCTCGCAGCGATCGCCTTCGGCATCAACCTGCCGACGTCCGCTTACCTCTCCCCGCAGTCCGGTCTCGGCTATGCGCTCGGAATCGCCGGCGGCAGCGCGATGTTGCTGCTGCTCCTCTATCCGGTCCGCAAGCGAATGCCGAATGCACGCTACCTCGGGTCCACGCGCGCCTGGTTCAGGCTGCACATGACGCTCGGCATCTTCGGGCCCGCGCTCATCCTGTTTCATTCGAACTTCAGCCTTGGCGCGACCAACAGCAACGTCGCGCTGGTCTGCATGCTCATCGTTTCCGGCAGCGGACTCTTCGGCCGGTACTTCTACGGTCACATCCACCTTTGCGGCGACCGCGCTGCTGCTGCAACCGCTGCTGGGTGCAGCTTGGGCAATCGGCGCAAGTCGTCGACTGCGGCGTGCGGTCCGTGAAGCCATTGCTGCGGGAGCCGATCGTCGTCACGACCCGAGCCGCGAACCGCTGCGACTGACGGCGTATCGCTACATCGACGATCGCATCGGTGCAACGCGGCGCGTGCTCGAGTTTCGTGCTTTCCAGAAGCTCTTCTCGCTATGGCACGCCTTGCACCTGCCGCTCTTCTTCATGCTCATCATCGCCGGGACCGTCCATGTGGTCGCGGTACACATCTACTGACTGGACGGAGTCGCCCGCATGCCCCGCTGGCACAGCGCCTGCCGACTCCTGTTCGCGATCCTGGGCCTGACGATGTCACCGTTGAGCGCCCGAGCGGCGAACCTCGAGACGTTGCTGATGCCCGGGCCGGTCATCGCGGGTCACGCGAAATACGAACAGGAGTGCTCGCGCTGCCACGATCGCGCGGATCGTTCGCGGCAGGCGGTCCTCTGCCGCACTTGTCATGAGCCCGTTGCCGCCGATATTGCGCAACACAAAGGATTCCATGGTCGATTGCGCGGAGCAGAGGCCGCCCAGTGCGGCGCCTGCCACACCGAGCACAAGGGCCGGCCGGCCGACATCGTCAAGCTCCAGCCGGCTTCGTTCCCGCATGCCCAGACGGACTTTCCGCTGCAGGGGGCACACGCGACAGTAGCGTGCACGGCCTGCCACCGGAGGGCCGCAAACATCGCGAAGCGGCGTCCGCGTGCGTCGAGTGTCACAAGCAGGACGAGCTGCACGAGGGCAAGCTTGGCCGCGATTGCGCCAGCGCCACGACGCCGGAGGCTGGTCACGCGTGCGGTTTGATCACGCAAAGACCCGGTTCGCGTTGACCGGCAAACATGTGCAGGCGACCTGTGCGTCCTGCCACCTGGGCAACCGGTACAAGGACACCCCAACCCAGTGCGCTGCCTGCCACGCGCCTGATGACGTCCACGGTGGCGCGCGCGGGCCGGCTGCGCCGACTGTCACCAGACGACCGGTTGGACCGGCACCAGGTACGACCACCTGAAGACCAGCGGATTTGCGCTCACGGGCGCGCACTCCTCGCTCGATTGCAGGACGTGTCACAAGACGTCGAATTTCAAGGACCCGTTGCCGAGGGACTGCGCGGGTTGCCACCGCAGCGACGATCCGCACGCCACCCGCTTCGGTGCAGGCTGCGAGAAGTGCCATGCCGCAAGCGGCTGGACGCCTTCGAGTTTCGATCACACCCGCGATGGCAAGTTCGAGCTGCGCGGAGCGCACGAGAAGCTGAACTGCCATGTCTGCCACACCGGGGTAATCGCCAGCCAGAAGCTCGGCACGGAGTGTGCCGGATGCCACCGGGCGGATGACGTGCATGCGGGCAACCTGGCACCGACTGCGCGCAGTGTCACGGCGTGGAGACGTGGCGCGGCATCTGCAGTTCCGATCACGACTTTTCGACGTATGAAGCTGTCGCAGGACTGCGCCGCGTGCCATTCCAAGGACGACGTGCATCTTGGCCAGTTCGGCCGCCAGTGCCAGCGCTGCCACGTGACCACGACGTTCAAGGCCGCGCGGCTGCAGTAAGGGAGAGGCAACCATGACCCTGCAATGGATCCGCCGTGCAATTCTGCCCCTGCTGCTGCTCCTGGCCGGGGGCACCGCGTCAGCCCAGGTGACCGGGCGCAACTTCGACCACCTGACGACCGGGTACGAACTCACCGGCGCGCATCGCCTGCAGGCCTGCGAGAGCTGTCACGCGGACGCGGTGTTCGCCGGTACGCCGAGGGTGTGCGCCGCGTGCCATGCGCAGGGGTCGCGCATCGGAGCGACACCGAAGCCGTCGGCTCACGTGGCCTCCACGGACAACTGCGGCGCGTGCCACACCACCTCGGGCTGGATACCGGCAGGACGATTCGATCACCTGGAAGCGCGCGGTGATTGCGCAACCTGCCATGACGGGCTGCAGGCGCCGGGCAAGCCGGCGGGCCACCTCGTGACCAGCCAGGACTGCTCGAATTGCCACAGCAATACCGCCTGGAGCCCGGCGAAGTACAATCACTCCGGCATCGCCGGCAACTGTACCTCCTGCCACGACGGCCTCACGGCCACGGGCAAGTCGGTGCCACTTCCGCAGACGACCAACACCTGCGAGTCCTGCCACTCGACCGGGGACTGGGCGCCGATCAGCCCGCATGGACCACACGCAGGTCACGGCTCCTGCGCGTCGTGCCATGACGGCACGTCTGCGACGGGCAAGCACGCATTGCATGTACCGACTACCGCGACGTGCGACACCTGCCACGTGACAGTCGCGTGGCAGCCAGCCAGCTTCGCTCACGACGGTATCGTCGACGGCTGCGCCAGCTGCCATGACGGGGCGCGGGCCACCGGCACCGGACCGCGTCACATCAAGGCGACGAACACCTGCGTGGCCTGTCATTCGATGACGGCATGGCAGCCAACCACACGTGGACCACGCCAACGTGCTGGGCAGCTGCTCGACCTGCCACGACGGACTCGCGGCCAGCGGACAGCCGGCCAATCACATTCCCACGTCGGCGGAATGCGACAGCTGCCATGCGACCAACGCCTGGACTCCCGCCAGGTTCGATCACACCGGGATCGCCACCAACTGCGCCTCCTGTCACGACGGCACCCGCGCCACAGGCAGGAGTCCGACCCACATCAATACTTCGACGACGTGCGAGTCGTGCCACGTCATCGCGGCCTGGCAACCCGCTTCACGTGTCGACCACGCACAGGTACTCGGCAACTGCGTGTCCTGTCACGACGGCAGCGTGGCGACGGGCAAGGGCGCCACTCACATCGTCTCCGACAATGCCTGCGAGAGTTGCCACTCGACCGTGCAGTGGCAACCCGCCAACTTCTCGCACACCGGGCTGACGGAAACCTGCTCAGCCTGCCACGACGGTACGCGGGCCACCGGCAAGAGCACGACGCACATCATCTCGAGTACCTCCTGTGGCGCCTGTCACGCGACGTTCTCGTGGCGCCCGGTCACGCAGGTCGACCACACACAGGTGAGCGGCAGCTGCGCCTCGTGCCACAACGGCACGACGGCCACCGGCAAGAACGCGGGTCACATCGCCTCCAGCACGGCCTGCGCCGCCTGCCACGCCACGACCACCTGGAAGCCGGTCACCCGCGTGGATCACGCGCAGGTCACCGGCGCGTGCTTCTCCTGCCACGATGGCACCCTGGCCACCGGCAAGCCGTCCGCTCACATTCCGAGCGACAACTCCTGCGACAACTGCCATTCGCCGCTGGCATGGCAGCCAGCGCGCTTCGACCACACGGGCATCACGGTCAACTGCGCAAGCTGCCACGACGGCGCCAAGGCGACGGGCAAGCCGACGGCGCACATCGCCAGCAGCAATACGTGCGAGTCCTGCCACGCCGTGGCTGCCTGGAAACCGGCAACCCGCGTCGACCACACCCAGGTCACGGGAACCTGTGCCGGTTGCCACGACGGCACCAAGGCGACCGGCAAGGGCGTGAACCACATTCCCACCAGCGGCGAATGCGGCACGTGCCACGCCACGATCGCGTGGCAGCCGGCAACGTTCTCGCACACTGGTATTACCAGCGGTTGTGCCAGCTGCCACGACGGGATCAAGGCGCCGGGCAAAAACGCCGCGCACCTGTTCACGTCATCGACCTGCGAAGCCTGCCACTCCGTGACGACCTGGAAGCCCGCGACCCGCGTCGATCACGTGCAGGTGCAGGGTTCGTGTTCGAGCTGCCACAACAACATCAAGGCGACGGGCAAACCGGCGACGCACGTCGTTACGACGTCCGAATGCAGCATGTGCCACGGCACGCAGGCCTGGAAGCCAGCGACGGGCTTCACGCACGACGGCATCACGGCAACATGCTTCAGCTGCCACAACGGCGTCAACGCGACGGGCAAGAACACCGGCCACCTGTCGACCAGCAATACCTGCGAGTCCTGCCATACCCCCACTGGCTGGAAGCCGGCGGCGAAGGTGGACCACACGCAGGTCATCGGCACCTGCTTCTCGTGCCACAACGGCACGCTTGCGACCGGCAAGAACTCGGGCCACATCGCAAGTGACAACGCGTGCGACAGCTGCCACAAGTCGACGGCGTGGAAGCCGACGAACCGGGTCGATCATGCACACGTGACCGGCTCGTGCTCCAGTTGTCACGACGGCGTGAAAGCGGCTGGCAAGCCCACGACGCACCTGCCGACGACTGCCGAGTGCAGCAGCTGTCATTCCACTCTCGCGTGGACGCCAGCGAAGGTGGATCACACCAACATCACGAACTGCAAGGGCTGCCACAACGGCACCAGCGCAACGGGTCCGTCGACCGGCCACATGAGCTTCCCGGTCAACAACTTCGACTGCAACCAGTGCCACACCACGACCGCGTGGTCACCGAACACGTTCAAGCACCGCGTGGGTGGCGGCTATCCAGGCGATCACCGGGTAACACTCACCTGCAAGAGCTGCCACACGACCAGCACGGATGCCGCCACCTGGCGCACGCCGGCCTACAAGCCCGACTGCGCTGGTTGCCACTCCAGCAAGTTCAAGGCCGATCCACACACGAAGTACGGCAACGCGAAGTACACCGTCAGTGAATTGCGCAACTGCTCCGGGGCGTGCCACACCTATACGGACTCCACGCTCACGAAGATCTTGAAGAGCCGCGCCGGTCCGGAACATCGCATCACGGACACGGAACTTCACTGATGCGCCCAGGTATTCGACTGCTGCTCGCCGCCAGCGCCGTCCTGGCCAACCTGGCGGCCACGCCGCTCTGGGCACAGGGCCGGATCGTCGAAGACGTCGTGGCGAGCGAGCAACGCGGCTACGTGTCCGTTACGCTGCTTTTCAGCTGTACGCTGCGTTACCTGTCGCACACACCCGCGACCGACGGCGAAGCCATTGCAGGTCCGATTCTCGGCGGGCCCGGACTGTGGCCGCGCAACCGCCTCGGAACCGCCGCCGCTGCTGGCCGGCGCCGCCGGTTACGTGCGCTCGATCGACCTGGTGCGGCCGTTCGGCTCGGATGTCCAGGTCCTGATCGGCTGGTCGCGGGCCGAGACGTTCGTACTGACGCCATCGATGGACGGGCGGCTGTTGCGGGTCAGGTTGTTGCGCGCAGAAACACCGCAGGTCACGGTGCAGGAAATGCCGCAGGGCACCTCCACGTACGCCGTAAACCTGGCCTCGTCGACCACACCCTTCACACCCGATGCACTCGCAGCCGCCGCGAAGGTCGCGGGCACGCGCACCTACGTTTCGGCGACCGTCGTCGACGAGCAGCGCTGGTACCGCCTGCGGGCCGGGCCTTTCGTCAACGAGGCGGCAGCCAGGCAGGCACTGGCCAATTCGCGCAGCGAATTCCCGAAAGCCTGGATCGCGATTTCGGATGACGACACGCTGAACGAGATCGGCACGCCGTCGGGCGTGGCGACGGTGCGGTCGACGGCGCCGCAGGTCAACGCCTCGATGACGCCGGACGAGATCAAGCAGACGATGGCGCAGGCCAAGGACGCTTTTCGCCACAAGAACTACGCCACGGCGATCCCGCTGCTGACGCAGCTCACGCAGCAACCCGAGTTTCCGCAGCGGGCCGATGCCCAGGAAATGCTCGCGCTCGCACGCGAACGCAGTGGCCAGGTCGCTCATGCCAAGGCGGAATACGAGGACTACCTGCAGCGCTATCCGACCGGCAGCGGCGCCACGCGCGTTCGCAAGCGACTGCAGGCGCTGGCGTGGGCCAGCCGCCCTGGTCGCAGTGGCGCGGCAGATAGCGACCATGACGAATCCCCGTGGCGAGTCTACGGCGGCTTTTCGCAGATTTATCGCCAGGACCAGAGTCACCTCGAGAGCGGTCTCGCCGTCAGCGACCTGACGACGCAGAACGCCTTGCTCACGGACGTCAGTCTCGTCGCGCGCCGCCACGGTGAGCGCTTCGACTTCACGACCCGCGCGAGCGCGGGCTACGGCTACGACATGCTCTCCGACGGGCCGGGAAGCCAGTCGCGCGTGTCGTTGTTCTTCGCGGAGATGACCGACCGCATCGCAGGCTGGTACGCCCGCCTCGGCCGCCAGGCCGGCGGCTCGGCCGGACTCATGGGAACGTTCGACGGGATGCAGGCGGGGTACCAGCTGTGGCCCCGGCTGCGCGTCAATGGCTTCTTCGGCTTCCCGGTGGATTCGACACTCGAAGGACCCGACAGCGAGCGCAAGTTCGTTGGTGTCTCGGCCGACGTCGGCACGCTCGCGAATGCCTGGGACTTTTCGTTCTATGCCGTCGACCAGCAGTATTCCGGCGTCACGGACCGGCAGGCGGTCGGCACCGAGGTGCGGTATTTCCGGCCGGGCATCACCGTGGTCGGGATCGCCGACTTCGATATCCACTACAGCACGCTCAATACCATGATGTTGCTGGGCACCTTCGCGCTGCCCGCGCGCTGGACGCTCAACCTGAACCTCGATCACCGCAAGAGCCCGGGCCTGGCGACGCGCAATGCCATGATTGGCCAGCCTGTGCGCCGGTTTGACGAGTTGTTCGGCCTGTACACACCCCAGGAGATCGAGCAACTTGCGCTCGACCGCACGTCCGAGTCGACGATGTACTCGGCAGGCGTCTCGCGGCCTTTCGGCGAACGCTGGCAGTGGTCGCTCGACGCATCGACCATGACGCTCGGCTCGACGCGCGAATCGGGCGGAGTGGCCGCAACGCCGGCGTCTGGCACGGACACCGCGATCTCGACGCAGGCCCTGGGCTACGGGTTGTTCGGCCGCGGCGACGTCACCTCGCTGGGCCTGCAGTACCAGACGGGCGAGAGTTCACAGGTGCTTTCGCTCGGCATCGGCACCCAGTTGCCGATCGGCGAGCGCTGGCGCGTCGGGCCCCGGTTGCGCCTGGATCAACGCAAGCTCGAGATCGACCGCTCGACGTCGTTGACGTATTCACCGGCGCTGCGGGCGGAGATGCGCGGCAAGCACCTGACGTTCGAGGTGGAGGGCGGGGCCGAGTTCGGATCCCGTGACATGGGTACGCTGTCGGAGGACACGAACCGCTACTATTTCAGCCTTGGCTATCGTTATGATTTCTAGCGACCGTTCGCCCGCCAGCGGGACGAGGTTCGGCCGGTCCGTCGCGATCGCGCTGGCATCGGGGGCTTTGCTCGCTGCGGGCCACCTCGCAGGTTGCGCGAGTGAACAACCGGCCGGTCCGCGTGAATACCTCGACGAACGCACCGCCGCGACGATCACGGTGGCTGGCGAGTCCATGGTCTTCGCCTACGACCGGCCCGACCTGGGCGTGAACGCGCGCGACTACGTCACGCTGACGGCGGTGGACGTCAACACGGCCGGCCGGCATGCCACCCATCTCGTGGGTTACGCCTGGTCGACGCTGGACAAGCGCGCCGTCAAGGAAAGCGACAGCCGCTACGAGATCGTCGCCGACGACCGTACGCTGCCGCTGCAGGCAATGCCCGCTGGATTCCGCTCGATCGGCGTCGATGAACCGCCGATTCCAGTCCCGTCGCGTGATGCGCTGCCGCTGACCGCACCGGTCACCCGGGACCAGCTGCAGTTCCTGCGTGACACACCCGGCGTGCGCGTGGTGCGAACGCGCGACGGCGTCATGGAGCGGTTCGATCTCTGGCGAGCCCCCGGCCATTGAGCGTCCGCTGCGCACGCTGACCGGTCAGCAGCTCGTCATTTCCTGATAGTGTGGGCGACGACGGGTTGACCTGGCTGGAACATGACGATGCTGATTGCCTACACGCGCGAGGTGAGCCCGGCGCTTGCGAGCTGCGAACTCACCCACCTCGAGCGCGAGCCACTGGACGTCGCCGGCGCACAGGCCGAGCACGAGGTGTACGAGTCGGTGCTGGAACAACTCGGCGCAGGAGTGCGGCGGTTGCCCCCGGCACCGCAGCTGCCCGACGGTGTCTTCGTCGAAGACGCGGCCGTGGTGCTCGACAACGTGGCTGTCATCACTCGACCGGGCGCGCCTTCCAGGCAGCCGGAGACGGCGTCGGTCGAGGCGGCTCTCGCCGCGCATCGACCCCTCATCCGCGTTTGCGCGCCCGCAACTCTCGATGGCGGTGACGTGCTGGTCGCCGGGCGCAGGATCTACATCGGCCTGTCGACGCGCACGACCCGCGGTGCGATCCAGCAACTGGCCGATCAGCTCGCACCGTATGGCTATGAAGTGATCCCGTTGACCTTCACGGGTTGCCTGCACCTGAAGTCAGCGGTAACACGCGTCGCAGACGACCTGATGCTGCTGAACCCGGCCTGGGTCGAAGCAGACGCCTTCCCTGGTTATCGGGCGCTGACAGTCGATCCCGCGGAACCGCATGCCGCGAACGCCCTGGCGCTGGGTGGTGCGGTGATCCATCCGCTGCAGCATGTCCGCACGCGCGCGCGACTGGAACGCGCCGGACTGACGGTCGTGACCGTGCCGCAGGTGGAACTGGCCAAGGCCGAAGCGGGCGTCACCTGCTGCAGCCTGCTGGTCGAGGTTCCTGAATCCGTAGTCCGCGGAATCTACGCGGCTGGAAATGCCCCTTTCGGTGAGCTCTTGTTGCAACGCCACGTGCACGAAACCTTCCAGGCGGACTATTCTTGCGCCGTCGCGACCCCCCGGTCGCATTCACTGGACAGGGAGAACCAATGTCGACTTACCAAGCGGGTTGCATGTGTGGCGCAGTCCAGCTCGAGATCACGGGTGATCCGGCCGTGCAGGCCTTCTGTCACTGCAGTTCGTGCCGCGGCTGGTTGAGCGCGCCCATCCACGCGGCTGCGCTCTGGCCCGCGACGAGCGTAAAAGTCACGAAAGGCGCCGACAACCTCGGCCTCTACAAGAAGACGGAGAACAGTCACCGCCAGTTCTGCAGGAGCTGCGGCGCCGCGGTCCTGGTCGATCATCCGGGCATGGGCATGGTCGACGTGCCAGCGGGCTCGGTGGCCGGGCTCAGCTACAAGCCTGCGGTGCACGTGCACTACGGCGAGAAAGTCATGGCCGTGAAAGACGGCCTGCCGAAGTTCAAGGACTTCCCGAAGGAGTTCGGCGGCTCGGGCGACATGCTCGCCGAGTAGCACCGACGGCGACGGTTTCACCGCGTCGTCACCGATCGCGGGTTTGTTCCCGCCTGTGCAACTCCGGCTCGACCGGACTTGCTCTGCGGGTCTATATTTCGATATATTTAGAAATATGAATGAAAAAGGCGCGGTCACGGCGCTCGCGGCTCTCGCGCAGGAATCCCGGCTCGCCGTCTTCCGTCTGCTGGTACAGCGCGGACCGGAAGGCTACCCGGCCGGCGAGATCAGCGCGCGGCTGGCAATCCCGGGCCCCACCCTGTCCTTCCATCTCAAGGAACTGGCCATGGCGGGCCTCGTGGCAGCGCGCAAAGACGGCCGGTTCATCTACTACAGCCCCAGCTTCGAACGCATGCGCGAGCTCGTGGGCTACCTGACCGACAACTGCTGCAGCCTCGCCGCCACGTGTGCACCGGAATGTGCGGCCCCTGTCGTCACCCGTCGCAAGAGCAAAGCCGCATGACGCAAGTTCGCACCACGCTGCCGCTGCGTTGGCTAGCTCCACGCCAACTGATCTTCGCCGTCCCCGCGGGGAAAAATGAACGCAAGCAACAAGGTTTACAACGTGCTGGTCGTCCTGCAGGGCAACTCGGCACGCAGCATCCTATCGAGGTCTCGCACAGCCGCGGGCCGGACGCTTCAGGCATTCAGCGCCGGCAGCCATCCCATGGGCCGGGTGCATCCGCGCGGCTGGCCTTCCTGCAGAGGCCGGGCACGCGACGGACGGGTTGCGCAGCAAGTCATGGGACGAATTTGCGCAGCCGGGATCACCCGCGCTCGACTTCGTCTTCACGGTCTGCGACAGCGCCGCGAATGAAGTGTGCCCGATCTGGCCGGGCCAGCCGATTACGGCTCATTGGGGCTTGCCCGATCCGGCCGCGGTGCAGGGCTCCGACGCGGAAAAGGAGAAAGCCTTCCGTGATACGTACGTCACGCTCGACCGGCGCATCGAAGCCTTGTTCACGTGCCTGCCGATCGCCGGGCTCGCGCGCGCCTGAAACTCGCGCAAGGTGGCCCGGATCGGAACGTCCGTGATCGTGCCTGCGCCGCGCCGGTCACGTCGAAAGGAGGACGGCCCCGCATGAGTGCCTTCGAGCGCTACCTGACGCTCTGGGTATTCATATGCATCGTCGTCGGCACTGCCGCGGGTCACTACTTCCCCGACCTCTTCCAGGCGATCGGGCGGATGGAGCTGGCCAAGGTCAATCTGCCGGTCGGCCTGCTGATCTGGGTGATGATCATTCCGATGCTGGTGAAGGTGGACTTCGGCGCACTGGGCGAGGTGCGCAAACACGTCAAGGGCATTGGCGTAACCCTGTTTGTCAACTGGCTGGTCAAGCCGTTCTCCATGGCGTTGCTGGCCTGGATTTTCGTCCGCCACCTGTTTGCACCCTGGCTGCCCGCAGACCAGATCGACAGCTACATCGCCGGACTCATCCTGCTGGCTGCCGCCCCCTGCACGGCAATGGTGTTCGTCTGGAGCCGGCTGTCGAACGGCGATCCGATGTTCACGCTGTCGCAGGTGGCACTCAATGACGCCATCATGGTCGTCGCCTTCGCGCCCATCGTGGGCTTCCTCCTGGGGATCGCAGCGATCACGGTTCCCTGGGATACGCTGATCACGTCCGTCGTGCTCTACATCGTCATCCCCGTGGTCCTGGCACAGCTCTGGCGGCGCTGGCTGCTGCGCAGAGGACAAGCGACGTTCGATGCGGCCATGGCGAAGATCGGCCCGTGGTCCGTGGTGGCCCTGCTCGCGACGCTGGTCCTGCTGTTTGCCTTCCAGGGCAAGGCGATCCTGCAGCAGCCCCTGGTGATCGCCCTGCTCGCGGTGCCGATCCTGATCCAGGTGTTCTTCAACTCGTCGCTTGCGTACGTGCTGAACCGGGCGCTCGGTGAGAAGCACTCCATCGCCTGCCCTTCGGCACTGATCGGTGCATCGAACTTCTTCGAACTCGCCGTGGCGGCCGCCATCAGCCTGTTCGGCTTCGAGTCGGGTGCCGCGCTGGCCACCGTCGTCGGCGTGCTGATCGAAGTGCCGGTGATGCTGCTGGTGGTGAAGGTCGTGAATTCCAGCAAGGACTGGTACGAACGGGGCAGTCCGGCCGCCTGAGCGACGACCATCCGGCGATCCGGCGTGGCGCAAGTATCGCGCGTGCGCACAGTACGCCATTGACGTACATGCGTCACTGACGTACCTTCCTGCGGCGATGAGCCACGACGTCTTCATCAAACTGCTGGAATCGGCGCGCGAACTGCGCCAGCAGCGCGTGCGCCGGCTGACTCGTCTGGCGCGTGCGGTCGGCGGGCGTCCCCGCCCCCGCAGCCAGACCGGGATCGACGTGCGCGCCATCCGCGCCGCGACTGGCCTGAGCCAGTCGAAGTTCGCAGAACTCCTGTCGATCGAAGTATCGACGCTGCGGAACTGGGAACAGGGGCGGCGCGACCCGACGGGGCCCGCCCGTGCATTGCTGCGCGCAATCCGCAACGATCCAGTCGCGGTCATCCGCGCCCTCACCGACTGAACCAGGACACGCCATGAGCACGATCAACCGGACGACGGTCTCGGACCTGCGGGGTGCCGCACGTCTCGCTGTCGATGCCACGCTCGGCATCACCACGCTGGTGGAGAAAATGCACCACACCATCCAGCTCGTGCACCCGCCGCTCGGTGCGTCGCGGGCAGAATCGACGCGCGGCCTGACCGGCCTCATCTACCGCAGCATCCGCGGCACGACACGCGTCATCGGCAAGGGGCTCGATGCCGGGCTGATTCCCGTTGCGGCGCTTTTGCCCGAAGGCGCGCCCACCGAGGCACGCAACGCATGGGTGTCGGCGATCAATGGCGTCTACGGCGATCACCTCGAGCGCACGGCCAATCCCCTGGCGATCGAGATGAGTTTCCTGCACGAAAGCGACTCCGTGGATCCCGAATGTCCCGGCGACGTCGTGCAGGACGCGTCCGGCAAGGTACTGCTCGCAATTCACGGGCTTTGCCTCAACGAACAGCACTGGGCGCGCGACGGTCATCACCGCATCGCGCAGGTGGCGGAGGCGACCGGCCACACGATCGTCCAGCTGCGTTACAACAGCGGCCGCTCGATCGACGCCAACGGCCGGAGCCTCGCAGTGATGCTGGAGGCGTTGCTCGAGCGCTGGCCAGTCCCGGTGACGCAGCTTGCGATCGTGGGCCACAGCATGGGCGGCCTGGTCGCGAGAAGCGCGATTCATCACGGTGCCACCGCCGGGCATTCGTGGCGGGCCCGGCTGCGCAAGCTGTTCTCGCTGGGCAGTCCTCACCACGGGGCGCCGCTCGAACGCGGTGGCAACCGGCTCGATTACGTCATGGAATTGAGTCCGTACGTGGCCCCGTTCACGAGCCTGGGCAAGGCCCGCAGCGCCGGGATCACGGACCTGCGCTACGGCAGCATCACGGACGTCGGGCCGGAGGCTGTCCCGTTGCCGGATGACGTCGAGTGCTATGCGCTGGCCGCTACCCTGGGCAAGCGTCGCGGCCTGGTCGCAGATCGGCTGATCGGCGACGGGCTGGTTCCGCTCGACAGCGCGCTGGGTCGTCATCCGGACTCCGGACGCACGCTGGCCATCCCGAAGAGCCGCCAATGGATCGGCTACGAAATGGGACACCTCGATCTGCTTGGCCGGCCCGAGGTGTATTCACAGCTCGAACAATGGCTGCGTTAGTGACTGGCTGACGGATACCCCATGATTCCCGCGACCATGCGCGGCGTTGCCGCGGCTGCTGCTGGCGGACCCGAAGTCCTGACGATCGGCACGACGGCCGTGCCACAACCCCGGCCCGACGAAGTGCTCATCCGGGTGTTGGCCGCGGGCGTGAACCGTCCCGACGTTGCACAGCGCAAGGGCCTGTACCCGGCGCCACCCGGCGCGAGCCCGATCATCGGTCTCGAAGTGGCAGGCGAAGTCGTCGCGCACGGAAGTGACGCGCAAGGCTTCGCGATCGGCGAGCGTGTGTGCGCGCTGGCGAACGGCGGCGGCTACGCGGAGTACTGCGCTGCGCCGGTCACGCAGTGCCTGCCCTGGCCGCGGGGCTACGACGCGATCCACGCCGCCGCCCTGCCCGAGACGTACTTCACCGTCTGGGCCAACCTGTTCATTCATGGGCGTCTCGCACGCGGCGAGACGGTGCTGGTGCACGGCGGCAGCAGCGGCATCGGCGTCACGGCCATTCAACTCGCGCGCGAGTTCGGCGCGCGCGCCTACGCCACCGCCGGCAACGACGAGAAGTGCGCTGCGTGCGTGCGCCTGGGCGCAGACGCGGCCATCAATTACCGGACGGCGGACTTCGCCGAGCGCATTGCGGAGCTGACCAGCGGCCGCGGTGTCGACGTCGTCATCGACATCGTCGGGGCGCCCTATTTCGCGCGCAACCTCAAGTGCCTGGCGCTGGACGGCAGGCTGGTCCAGGTTGCAACCCAGGCGGGCGCGCGTGTCGAAGGCCTCGACCTGTTCGACATCATGCGGCGTCGCCTGACCATCACCGGGTCGACGATGCGCCCGCGGACCACGGCGCAGAAGGCGGCGATTGCCAGGGACCTGCTCGAGCGCGTCTGGCCCGTGCTGGACGCCGGCCGTGCCGGCCCCGTCATTCACCAGGTCTTTCCGCTGGAACAGGCGGCCGAGGCCCACCGTGTCATGGAATCGAGCGTCCACATCGGCAAGCTGATGCTCGACCTCTCGCGCGCGCTAGACCCCCGACTGCTCACGCAGCTCGAAGACCTCACCGCCTAGAGCACGTCCCACGGATAGCGACCCTTTTCCAGGATCGCACCCGCCAGCGCCTCGATCGACTGGTCCTCATTGTGGCTCAGGCCACGCACGTTGCGGACCATGCGACGACGCGCCTGGTGGGTGAATACCCTGGCGATGTCGGTCACCTGGGCTGCCGAAGCCGGGTCGCTCCTGATGATCGAATCCGCGCGTGAGATCACGCAGAGTCCGACGAACAGGTCGATCATCAGGTCCGCGATGCGCCGCTGCGAGTGCTGCTGGTCCGAGATGCCCCTGCCGTACTTCCGCAGCACGCCTTCGGCTACGCGTGCGGTTGCACGGGAGTAGCTCTCGTAAATATCCACCAGTGGCCGCAATGCCGGTGCGACTGGCGTGCTGACCTTGACTGCGGCACCCAGGCCCGTGGCGCGGGCGAAGCGCCGCTCGGCATACCCGGAGAGCACGCCGAAACCCTTGATCGGATCGTTGAAGATCGAACTGACCGCTGACTGCAGTTCCTTCAGCGAAGCACCCACGTCCTTCAGCGACGACAACGCGATGTAGAGCCGGAGAATTTCATTGGTGCCTTCGAAGATCGGCAGGATGCGGGCATCGCGCACGTACTGCTCGTAGGGCAATTCGCGCATGTAGCCGTTGCCGCCCGCAATCTGCAGGCTCTCGTAGGCCGTGCGCTGCATGGCCTCGCTGGCGAACACCTTGGTGATCGCTGCCTCGACGGAGTAGTCCTCGCAGCCGCTGTCGATGTAGTGCGCCACCATCCAGACCGCGCTCTCCGCGGCGAAGCACTCGACCGTCATCTGCGCGATCTTCTCGCGCACGAGCCCGTACTCCGCGATGGACCGATCGAACTGCTTGCGCTCCTGCGCCTGCGCCACGGACCGGCGGATGAGCGCCTTCATGCCGCCCACGGCGCCGCCGCCCAGGCCCGTGCGGCCGTTGTTCAGGATCCCCATCGCGACCTTGAAGCCCTTGCCGACCTCGCCGAGCACGTTCTCTGCCGGCACGCGCACGTCATTGAAGGCAACCGTGGTCGTGCAGGAGGCGCGAATTCCCATCTTGTCTTCGTGCGCGCCGTGACTGACGCCGGGCCAGGCAGCCTCGACGATGAAGGCCGTGACCTTGCCCTCCGGTCCGTCGGTGCGGGCGAAGACCGTGAAGAAGTCGGCGATCCCGCCGTTGGTGATCCAGAGCTTCTCGCCGTTCAGGGTGAAGCTGCCGTCCGCATTGCGCTTCGCAGCAGTGCGTATCGCGGCAGCGTCCGAGCCGGCGCCGGATTCGGTCAGGCAGAAAGCGGCGATCATCTCGCCCGTGGCGAGCTTCGGCAGGTAGCGCGCCTTCTGCTCGGCCGTGCCGAACAGCAGCATGCCCTTCATGCCGATGGAACTGTGCGCGCCGATCGTGAGCGACACCGAACTGTCGTAGCTGCTGGTCTGGGCCAGCACGCGGGCATAGGCCGCGTTCGACAGGCCGAGACCACCGAACTCCTCGGGGATGATCAGGCCGAACAGGCCGAGCTCGCGCAGCGACTGGACGAACTCGTCGGGCTGCCGGGCTGCGCGATCCCAGCGCGCGAAATCGGCCTGCTTCCCTTCGAGAAACCGATCGATGGACTCGACGATCATGCCGAGCGCCTCGCGATCGCGGTCGTTGATCGCGGGATACGGGAACAGGTTTTCTTCCAGGACGTTGCCGAACAGCAACTGCTTGGCGACGCTCTGGTCGGTCAGCGGGCCGGACGACTTGGCGTCGGTGGAGACGGCTGCTTCGATGGTGTTCATGGCCGAAAAGTTAGCACTTCACGCAGCCACAGGGTAATCGGTGAAATACGCGCGAAAAGCCCGCCGCGCGCCGTTGCGCCACGGGCGACGCCACCTGCAAGTCACTGATATGAAAGGCTTCCGGCGCCTCTCCCGGTCAGGCGGCCGGCTTCCCCTGCTGCGTCTTGACCCACTCCCGCACGACGTCCTCGAGCACCGCGAGCGGCATCGAGCCGTTCATCAGGATCAGTTCATGGAAGGCGCGCAGGTCGAAGCGGGGTCCCAGGGCCTGCTGCGCTTCGTCACGCATGCGCAGCATCGCCAGCTGGCCGACTTTGTACGACGTGGCCTGGCCCGGCCACACGACGTAGCGCTCGATTTCGCGCGTGACCTCGGCCTCGGTCATGCCGGTCTTCGCAACCATGTATTCGATCGCCTGCTCGCGCGACCAGTGCCTGGCGTGCATGCCCGTATCGACGACCAGGCGCACCGCACGGAACATTTCCGCCTGCAGCCGGCCGAGGTCCCCGAGTGGATCTGCGTCGTAGAAACCCATGTCGACCTTGGCGACACGCTCGGCATAGAGCGCCCAGCCTTCGGCATAGGCGCTGAACGGCAACACCTTCCGCAGCATCGGCACGCCCTTGATCAGCTGCTGTGCGGACAGCTGGAAGTGATGGCCGGGCGCACCCTCGTGGATCATCAGGGTGGGCAACGTCCACTTCGGGTTGTCGGCCGTGTTCTTCTGGTTGATGTAGAAGCGGCCCGGCCGGGAGCCGTCGAGTGCGGGCGGGTTGTAATAGCCACCCGGCGACGAGTCCTGCGAATACTCCGGCACGCGCACGATCTCGAGCGGTTGCGGCGGGATGGTCTGGAAGAACTTCGGCGCGGCCGCCATGACCCGGTCGTTGATCTGGTGCAGGTAGGCGATCACTTCCGCGCGACCCGCGTCGGTGTTCGGGAAGTTCTGCGCCGGGCGAGGTTCAGCTGCGCGATGCGCTCGGCAGCGTGCGCCCTGGATGCCCTGGGCATCGAGGATCGCCACCATCTCGTGCTCGATACGCTCCACCTCCGACAGGCCGAGCACGTGAATCTCGTCGGCCGACAGGTTGGTGGTCGTGCTCGACTGGAGCCCGGCCGCATAGATGCGGTCGCCGTCGGGGATGCGCCAGATGCCGGCGTCGGCGGCCTGCGGCCGCATGGCCTCGAACAGCGCGATCATCGCCTGGTAGCCCGGGATCACTTCGCTGGCGACGAGTTCCTCGGCACGCTTGACGAAGGCCTGGCGTTCGGCGGCCGTGAGCGACCTCGATCTTTCTCGAGCTTCGCCGGCAGCGTCGTGACCAGCGCGTTCTTCGCCGCACCTTCGGCGATGAACGCGCGCATGCCGACCAGGGACTGGTCGATCACGAAGTCCGGCGGGATCACGCCCGCTACCCGATCGTCCTCGACCCGCACCTTCGTTTCGCGCAGCACGCGCCCGAAGTCGGCGAGGCGGGACAGGTAGCGCTCGACACTGCGCTTGTTCTTGATGACGTGGGCATCGGTCAGGAACTGCGGCGTGTTGACGGTGACGCCGGATATCTGGTTGACGCGGTAACCAATGTGCTCGAATTCCCCCTCACGAATCAGGTCGTCGAGGAACCAGGCTGTCGTCTTCCAGGTGATGAGTTCCTGGCCGGACAAGCCGGCTGGACCGTACTTGTCGAGTCCGGCGCGCGCCTTGCGCAGCCGCGCCAGCACTGCATCTTCGTGCGCCCTGGTCTCGTCGTCGAGCTTGCCACTGTGGAAGTCGAACGGCGTGTTGTCGATGAAGCCGAGCTGGGTGAGGATCTGCGGCGAATCGAAGGTGAGCTGCAGCGTGATCTTGTTGACGTAATTGTTGAGCCCGACGGGCGCAAACCAGAACCAGACCGCAGCCACGGCCAGGCCGGCAATGAGCAGCCCGCCGAACCATGCCAACAGCTTCCTGACTTTTCGCATCGTCATCCTGCGCGCTCCCGGCGACTGGTCGAAAGGTCGGCACTATACCTAGGAAGCGCCGCGCTCAGCGTGGCTTGCGCAGCAGCTGCTCGGCGATTGCCCGGTACGCCGGTAATGACGTCGGGTCGAGGTTCATGTTGCCGGCCAGCGGATGTGATGCAAACCGGGCAATGACCATCTCCGCCTTCGGATCGATGTAGATCGCCTGCCCGTGTACGCCGCGCGCCATGAAGGCGCCGTGGTCGTCGTGCGAGATCCACCACTGCTTCCGGTAGCTCCAGCCCGGCAAGGTCTTGTAGCCGGCGGGTACGAATGCCTCGCGGCTGCCACCCTGGCGAATGTCTGCGATGACCGCAGCGGGCACGATCTGCTGCCCGTTGTACCTGCCCTGCAGGCGGATCATTTCGCCGAACCGTGCCAGGTCGCGCAACCGGCAATTGAAGCCTCCGGACGCGACTGCTGCGCCCGACGGGTCAAGCGCGATGAACGCATCGGATTCCGCGCCCAACCGGCTCCAGATGCGCTCCTGCAGGACGACCTCGGGTCGCTTGCCAGTGACGCGAGCGATCAGCCAGCCGAGAACCTCCGTGTTCGGCGAACGGTAGGTGAACGCCTCGCCGTGGTCGCCCTTGCGCGCGATCGTCGGCAGGAACTGCATGATCGAGGACGGGCCCGCGTACCCCGCCGGGCGCTGAAACACGCCCGCTGCGCGGGCGAATGACAAGAACGAATCCGAACCGCCGACGTAGTTTTCGGAGAAATCCAGCGCCGTCGTCATGTCGAGGACTTGTTCCACCGTCGCATCACCGAAGCCACTGGCCGCCAGTTCGGGCAGGTAATGCGACGCCGGCGCCGACGCTTCGAGCTTGCCTTCCGCCACCAGCATCGCTGCCAGCGTGCCGATGAACGACTTCGTGACCGAAAATGCGGTGTGCGGCCGTGCCGGCGTGAGCGCCCCGAAATACCGCTCGTAGACGATGCGCCCGCGATGCAGCACGACGATGCCATCGGTGTAATTGGCCGCCAGTGAATCCGCCCAGGTGAGCGACGTGGACCCGCCGAGAGGCATGAAAGTGACCGCATCGAGGTCATCGCGTTCAGCGCGAACCAGCGGGGCCACGGGACCCGTTCCCCGCGATATTTCTGCCGATGGCATCACCTCGCGCCAGTGCGAGAAGCTCCAGCGCCATTGCGGAAAGCGGTAGTGGCTGCCGTCGTCGTAGCGGACCTGCTTGTCGGGCGGCGGCGGGTATCCCGTCATCCAGCCGAGCCTGGACGGATCGGTGTCAGCGGCGCTGGCGAAGACCGGCGGCCCGTCCGCCGTCTGGGCCGCCACGACGCGAGTCAGGACGACGAGCACGATGGCCAGCAACGCGAAGCGACTTGGCGCAGGCAGCGTCGGCCTCGAACGGGCATGACTGGATGGATGCACGAATTCCCCCTGCCGGCAGGCGAATGCCAAGCATACTCGGCGCACGCGCCCTGGCTACTCGCCTTGACTAACCGGGCCAAAGCCGTATTTTCGACGGGCCTCGCTCACCGCAAGGCACGGTCCAGCATTCCCGCTGCGCCTGGACACGCTCCAACGCCATTGCCAACGGTGACGCATATGCCAGCACATGAAACTCGATTCCTGACGCGCGCGCTCGTCCTCGTCGCCTTCCTCGGAGTGATACTCAGCATGGGCACAGCCTCCGCTGCCGAACCGCGAGCCCGCGACCTCGGCATCCCGTTCCCGGGCACGCCCGGGCCGCTCAACGCGATCACCGACGTCGCCGGCGTCGAGGTCGGCTACACGACGCTCATTGCGGGCGAAGGCAAGCTCGAGGTCGGCAAGGGGCCCGTGCGCACCGGCGTGACGGCGGTCCTGCCCCGCGGCCGTAAGGACCTGAGTGGAGTCTTCGGTGCCTACGCGGTCGGCAATGGCAATGGCGAGATGACGGGCACGATCTGGGTCGAGGAATCCGGCATCGTCGGCACCCCGATCCTGATCACGAACACGCACAGCGTGGGCGTGGTGCGCGATTCGGTCATCGCGTGGATGCTGCAGAACGGCGGCACGGAACAATTGTGGGGCCTGCCCATCGTGGCCGAGACCTGGGACGGCTACCTCAACGACCTCAACGGTTTTCACGTCAAGCGCGAGCACGTCTTCGCCGCGCTCGATGGCGCACACGGGGGCGCCATTGCCGAAGGCAACGTCGGCGGCGGCACTGGCATGCACTCGTTCGAATTCAAGGGCGGCACGGGCACTGCGTCACGCCGCGTCCGGGTGCATGGCATCGCCGACTACACCGTCGGCGTCCTGGTGCAGTCGAACTTCGGCCGTCGTTCGCAGCTGCAGGTGGCCGGCATCCCGATCGGCCGCGACTGGCCCGAAGACGCGCCGTTCACGAAGGAGAGCGGTCCCGTCAACGAACTCGGTTCGATCATCGTCGTCGTCGCCACCGACGCACCGCTGCTGCCGACGCAGCTCAAGCGCATCGCGCGGCGCGCTGCGATGGGAATCGCGCGCACCGGCGGCACCGCAGGCAACGGCTCGGGCGACATTTTCCTCGCGTTCTCGACTGCGAATACCGCCGCTGCAACCGCGACGGAGGGTCTGCAGCAGGCGACGTTCGTGCCGAACGACCGGCTGGACGGCCTGTTCGAAGCCACGGTGCTCGCAACGGAGGAGGCCATCGTCAACGCCTTGGTGGCGGCGCGCACGCTGACGGGCATCGACGGCAACCGACTCGTGGCGATCGATCACGCGCGACTGCAGCAGATGCTGCGGCGCCACGATCGCCTCGTCACGGACGGAAATCCAGGGCGCTGACGCGCGCCGACCGGATCGCTGCGCCGGCCTGATCCAGGCAGACCGTGCATTGCACCGCGTCAAGTCACGACGCCCCGTCTGGGGTATAATCTGCGACCGCGCGCTGCCTTTCGCTGTCGCGTCCGCACTGTCTCCCTACGGACCGACGAGGCGCCCCACGACATGCAAGCCAGCACGCAAGCGAACACCTGGAACCGCAAAGCCCTGCTGTGTTCCTTCGAGACTTCCAGGACTCAGATCCTGCTGCCAGCCCTGGTGCTGCTGCTCGACATCGCCTTCTTCAGCGCGGGAACCGCGATCGTACTGCTGGCCGACAGCCTGCTGCTGAAACTGCCCGGTGCGCTGGTCGTGACGTTTGCGATCGTCCGGCTCTTTCTCGTCGGCCACGACGCCTGCCATGGCAGTTTCTTCTCGAGCGCGCGGCTCAACGCCGTCTGCGGTCGAATCGCGTTCCTGCCGTCGATGACCGCGTTCAGCCTGTGGGAGATGGGGCACAACACGGCACACCACGGCTTCAACAACCTCAAGGGCCGCGACCAGGTCTGGGCGCCCTACTCCAAGGCCGAGTTCGACGCATTGCCCGGATACCGCCGGGCCCTCGAGCAGCTGTACCGGTCGGGTCTCGGCTGGGGCGCGTATTACCTGTACGAGATGTGGTGGAAGAAGCTGTTCTTCGCCAGCCAGAAGGAAGTCGGCTCCAGCCGCCGCAAGTACAAGCTCGACAGCCTGCTCGTGACGGCGTTCGCCGCCATCTGGGTTGGCCTCGTCGCGTACGCCGCAGCCGCGACGGAGCAATCGGTCGCGCTGCTCGTCACGCTGGCGGTCATCGTGCCGTTCCTGCTGTGGAACGGCGTGATCGGCTTCGTGGTGTACCTGCACCACACCAACCCGGGCATCGCCTGGTTCCAGAACCGCCAGGAATGGCAGCGCTGCCGTGCCTACCTCACCTCCACTGCGTGCGTGCGCTTCCCGTGGGGAATGGACCGACTGCTGCACAACATCATGGAGCACAATGCGCATCACCTGAACCCGGGTATCCCGATGTTCATGCTGCGTGCAGCCCAGCAGGTGCTGCGCGACAGGTTCCCGGATCTTTGCGATTACCGCATCACCCGGCGCACGTACATGGACGTCGTACGGCGCTGCAAGTTGTACGATTTCGCCAATCACCAGTGGCTGGACTTCAACGGCCAGGTGACCGCGCGCGTGACGCTGGCGAACGCGGCCGCCTGAGGCCGCTTCCGGCCGGGCCGCAGAGCACCGGTCGTCATTACCAGAAGGGATCCCCATGCTCAATGCACACACGGTCCAGGGCAGCCATGGGGACGTCTTCACGCACCTGCACGGCGACCTGGCTGCAGCCGCCACCCACTGCCACATGCCGTCCGACGCGGGTCCGAACAGCCTCGTCTTCGTCAGCGATCAGGCGCAGCTCGCCACCGCGCGCGAACGCGGGGCCGCCATTCTCATCGTGCAGCGCGACATCGCCGATCAGCTTCTGGCAACCGACGCCGCCTTCGGCTGCTCCTTCTCGGTCAAGACCGTGTCGATGGGCATGGCGGTACTGCTCAAGCACTTCGACCGCAAACGCGAGCGCTTCGCCCAATGGGGCGAGCGTCACCCCACGGCCATCGTTCATGCGACGGCCAGGATCGGCGCAGACGTGCTCCTTGGACCCTACTGCGTGATCGGCGCCAACTCCGTCATCGGCGACGGCTGCTGCATCGGGTCGCACGTCGTGGTCGAAAACGATGCACGCCTCGGCTCCAACACCCTGCTGCATCCGCACGTCTTCGTCGGCGCCGGATGCGAACTGGGCCGCGACTGCGAGGTGCATCCGCACAGCAGCATCGGCAGCGACGGCTTCGGTTACGCAGTGGGCGCGAGCCGGCGCCCGCAGAAGCTTTCGCACCTGGGCAATGTGTGCATCGGCGACGAAGTGGAGATCGGCAGCAATTGCGCGATCGATCGCGCGACGCTGTCGTCGACTCATATCCGTTCGGGCACGAAACTCGACAACATCTGCCACATCGCGCACAACTGCGACCTGGGCGAAGATGGGTTCTACACGGCAGGTTTCATGATGGCGGGCTCGACGACGATCGGACGGCGTTTCATGACCGGTGGCAACAGCGTGGTGTCGGCGCACCTCAAGCTGGCAGACGACGTCGTGCTGGCAGGCCGTTCGACGGTCACCAGCGACGTGCCCGAAGCGGGACACTATGGCGGCTATCCGCTGCAGCCGTTGAAGGACTTCATGCGGACCCTCGCCGCGCTGGGCCAGCTCACCGAAATCCGCAGGAACCTCAATCGAGTGCTGAAGCACCTGCAACTGCCGGAACGACCATAGCGTGTCCATGGCGTCGACACCCGCGTAACCGAAATCGATGGTCGCGCGAATGCCTGGACGCGCAGCAGGGCGAGCCAATGGCCGCTGGGTCTAGAATGGCAGTCCGACAAGGAGAACGACGATGAACGGCGCCCAGTCCCTGCTGCAGACCCTGGTCAATTGCGAAGTCGAAGTCTGCTTCGGCAATCCCGGAACCTCGGAGATGCATTTCGTCGCCGCGCTCGACTCGGTGCCGCGGATGCGGTCCGTGCTGTGCCTGTTCGAAGGCGTGGTGACGGGCGCAGCCGACGGCTACGGACGCATTGCCGGCAAACCGGCCGCCACGCTGCTGCATCTGGGGCCGGGCCTGGCCAACGGCCTCGCCAACCTGCACAACGCGCGTCGCGCCAGCACGCCGCTCGTGAACATCGTCGGCGATCACGCCACCTATCACCTGCAGTACGACGCGCCATTGACGTCCGACATCGTCGGCTTTGCGCGCCCGGTGTCCTCCTGGATTCACGAATCGAAGAGTGCTGACGGCGTTGCGTCGGATGCAGCGCGGGCGGTCCAGGCTGCCCGGTCGGCGCCCGGTTGCGTGTCGACGCTGATCCTCCCGGCCGACACTGCCTGGAACGAAGCCCAGCGCGCCGAGCAGAAGCTGCCGGACCTGCTGCCCACGCCCGTGAGTTCGGGTGCCATCGATGCTGCGGCCAGGCTGCTGTCGAACGGCAGGAAGACCGCGCTGCTGCTGCGCGGCGCAGCGCTCTGTGGCACGGGCCTCGAGGCTGCCGGTCGCGTGCAGGCAAAGTCGGGTGCACGATTGCTCTGCGACACCTTCGCACCGCGCGCCGAACTTGGCGCAGGCCGCGTTCCGGTCGAACGCATACCCTACTTCGCTGAACAGATCGTCGACTTCCTGAAGGAGTTCGAGCAGATCATCTTCGTCGGCGCCAAGCCGCCGGTGTCCTTCTTCGCGTACCCCGGCAAGCCGAGCTGGTGTGCGCCCGAGGGCTCGCACCTGAGTTACCTTGCGCACGCGCATCAGGACGGCGCCCAGGCCCTCGCGGCGCTGGCCGACTCACTCGGCGCCCCCGCGCGTTCGCCGGTGCGGATTCCGCTGCTGCTGCCGGAACTGCCGAATGGCCCGTTGACCGCCGTCAGCGTGGCACAGGTGATCGCCGCGCTGACGCCCGACAACGTCATCTTTGCCGATGAATCAGCAACCGCATCGTTCGCGTTGCTCACGACGATGGCGCGGGCCCGGCCACACACGCACCTGCCCCTGACCGGCGGTTCGATCGGCCAGGGCCTGCCGCTCGCGGTCGGGGCAGCCATTGCTGCACCGGACCGAAAAGTGATCTGTCCGCATGGCGACGGCGGCGCCGCGTATACGATGCAGGCGCTGTGGACGATGGCGCGCGAACGGCTCGACGTCGTGGTCGTGATCTACGCCAACCACTCGTACGCGATTCTCAACGTGGAACTCGGGCGCGTCGGCGCGATCGGCAGCGGTCCAGTGGCGATGTCGATGCTCGACCTGCACAACCCGGAAATGAACTGGACGAAAATCGCCGAAGGCCTCGGCGTCGAGGCCAGCCGTGCGACGACGTGCGAGGAATTCGCGGCGCAATACGCTTCGGCGCTGAAGCACCGTGGGCCGCGCCTGATCGAGGCGATGATCTGATACGAATTCGCATCAGGTCCGCCGCAGCATCAGGACGTTGCCGCCCACGGCGAGCGCCGCGCCCGCGAACGTAAGAGCGCCCGGGTGGAATCCCTCGAAGGCCATTGACACCACGAGCGCAAGCAAGGGCGTCATGACGCCGATGGTGCCCGTAGGACCCGGTCCAATGCGCTCCTGCAGTGTGAGAAAGCAGGCAAACGTCAGCACCGACCCGGCCAGGGCGAGGTAGAACAGGGCCAGCCACCACGATGCGATGGCCGGGGGAACAAAGCTCTGACCCTGCATCAGCGCAAGCAACGCAGACGCGGCGGCGCCATAGAGCATGCCGAACCCGAGCGCCGGCCAGAACGGCAGGCCGCGAGCACGGTTGCGACTGGCCGTCAGGCTGCCGACCGTCGACAGCAGCACGGAACCCACGGTGAACAGCGCTCCAAGCAGCGTGTTCCGATCGCCGCTGGTCTTGCCGAACTCAGGCCAGAAGATCAGCGTGACGCCGGCGATGCCGAGCCAACCGCCAAGAATGAAACGCGGGCCGAGGCTGACGCCGAAAAGCGCGCGAGCCCCGAGGCCCGCCACCAGTGGGGAGGCCGAGTAGCCCACCGCCACCAGCCCCGACACGAGGTGCTGCTCCGCGTGATAGACGCAGACGTAGGACACGCCGTACATGAAGCCGCCCTGCAACGCGAACACCGCGTGCTGGGCCGGGGTGAAGCGCAGGTCTTCCCGTTGCAGGCCGCACAGGATCAGGATCACCGCCCCGGCCAGCGCGAAGCGCATCGCCACCCCGACCTCGGGCGCGGTGTGCCCGATCTGGAACGTGATCGCAAACCAGGTCGTGCCCCAGGTGAGCACGCAGATCGCAAACAGCTGCCAGTTCTTGAGTCGGTGCATCGTGCTGAATGCGCCGCATGAGACGCATCGGGATTGCTTGAATTCTAGCGGAATTTCGCCCGCCGCCGCGGGCAACGCGACAGTCGCGACGCGGCGACTGGCAGCGGTCCTCACGACCGCTCGGGTCCGGCCTGTGGGCGTCGTGCTCGATACCTTCTGCAAAACCCGCTAGCCTTGCGCTCACCCCGCAGGGTCCGCGGACTTTCTGACGAAACCAGAGACAGGAATGAAAGCATCGGTCGCTATCGCATCAGGTCCGGTGCATGCTCGCTCGGTCCGCGACAGCCCGGGTGACGCAGGTAGCATCGGCGATTGCAGGGCGGGCCGGCCCGAACCATGAACTGACGATGTCACTTTTCTCACGCCTGTTTGGTAAATCCCCGCCCGCTGCCGAACCGCCGGCAACCCGCGAACTTGAGACTGCGATTGAATCGCCACCACGACCCGACCCTTCCGTACGCGCCCGCGAAGAAGAAGCGAGCCTGTCGCAAGCCATCGTCGCTGGCGACATGGCCGCGATCGGCAAGTGGGTACTCGAGGGAAGTTCGACGCGCATCCGCCAGATGGCGGCGCGGAGCGTCACGGATCCGGACCAGCTGCGGGAACTGATCCCCGCCACGCGCCACGGGAAAGACAAGAACGTCCATCGGATTCTCACCACCCGGCGTGACGAACTGCTCGCGGAAATCCGCAGCACCCAGCAGTTGCAGGCGGATCTGCAAGAGTCTGCTGCGGCCATCGCCCGGCACAGCGAACGCCCGTACGATGCGTCCTACCCGACGACCCTCGCACGGCTCGAGGCCCGGTGGTTCACGCTCGCGTCACAGGCGCGGCCGGACCTTCAAAGCGAAGTGACGCAGCACCTGCGGCGTGCGCACGAGGCTGTCGTGCATCACCGCCAGGCGCTGGAGGCGGAGGCCGACCGACAGCGGGCTGACGCTGTCGCCGCTGCAGCAGCACAGCGTCAGCGGGAACTCGAGGCGCAAGCGGCAGCGGCAGTGGCAGCTGGACACGCTCGGATACGTGATGCCGAGCACCAGGCCTTGCGCGAGGCCGAACAGGCGCAACGTGCAGCAGACGAGGCCAGGACACACGAAATCCTGGGGCTGCTGCGACAGGCACGGGCGGCGCTCGATCACGGCGGGACGGCACGCGCTGCCCGGCTGCGCGCCTCGATCGCGGAAAAACTGCCTGAGGCCCCTGCCCTGCCCGCGTGGTTCGCACGGCAGCTGGAACAGGTCGACTCGCAGCTTGCCGAGCTGCAGGACTGGAAGACCTTCAGGGTCGTGCCGAAGCGGGCCGAGCTGGTGCAGCGGATGCAGTCGCTGGTCGGCGCCGATCTGGCACCCGAAGAACTCGCGCAGCAGATCCGTCGGCTGCGCGACGAATGGCGGACTCTAAACCGGGGCACGGGCGAGGATCCCGCGGACGAGTTGCAGCAGTTCCAGCAGGCAGCAGACCGCGCCTACGAACCCTGTCGCGAGCACTTCGCCCGGCAAGCCGAGCTGCGCAAGG
This sequence comes from Pseudomonadota bacterium, assembly GCA_016705325.1. Classification (GTDB taxonomy): domain Bacteria; phylum Pseudomonadota; class Gammaproteobacteria; order Steroidobacterales; family Steroidobacteraceae; genus RPQJ01. The sequence continues at coordinate 42,627 of JADIYJ010000027.1, forward strand.
AAAACCAGGAACGTCGCGAAGCACTGATCGAACGGCTGACCGTCTTTGCTGCGGAGCAGGCCGGCGAGCACCCGAACTGGCGCGCGATCAACCAGGCCATCGTCGAGTCGCGGCGCGAGTGGCGTCAATATGCGCCGGTAGACCAGGCGATCGTGAAGCCGCTGCAGGCACGTTTTCATGCGCTGGTCGACGAGCTGCAGGCGCGCCTCGATGCCGAGTACGCCCGCAACGTGCAGGCCAGGCGCGACTTGATCGCCCGCACCGCCGAGCTCCGCAACCTCGAGGACACGCGCAAAGCGATCGACGAAGCGAAGAACCTGCAACGGACCTGGAAGTCGGTCGGCATCGTGCCGTGGAATCTCGACAACGTGCTCTGGGACGAATTCAGGAAGCAGTGCGACGCCGTCTTCCAGCGCAGCTCGCAGGAAGCGGCGGCGTACGCGGTCACCCTCGAAACCAACCAGGCGCTGGCGACCGGCGTGTGCGAAGAACTGGAGCGGATTGCCGGGCTGACCGACGAGTCGTTGCTGTCCGCCGTGCCGCAACTGGACGAGCTGTGCGCAAGATTCGAGTCGCTGGACCTGCCACGAGCGTCCGCGCGTGCCTTGCAGCAGAGGTTTTCACTTGCAACCGACCGCTGTGCCGAGGCCGTGCGCAGACAGCGCGCGACGGCGGCGCGACGTGGCTGGACCGACGGGTTTGCGGCCGCTGCCCAGGTCCGCGAGTACGCACGTGCGACCGTACAGGGTCGATCGCCAACCGAGTGCGAAGCGCTGCGGGTGTCCGCCGCGTCCGCGATCACCGGCCTCGCCCATGCTCCCAAGGCGATGCGCAGCATTCTCGAGCAACGGCTCGCCGCCGTCGCCGCCGGCACGGTCAACCCGGACGTTGCCGCAAACGCGGCGGCGTTGCGACTGCTGTGCATCCGCGCGGAACTCATTTCGGGTGCACCCACGCCGCCGGAGGACCTGGAATTGCGGCGCGAGTACCAGATGCGACGCCTCGTCGAGTCGATGGGGCGTGGTGCGAGCGTCACCCCGGTTGCACTCGACGATCTCGCGCTCGAATGGATCGCGCTCGGGCCGGTCGAGCCGGCTGTCCACGACGCATTACTGGCCCGCTTCGAGCGCTGTCGCACCGCCAGATGACCATCGACCAGGATCATGCCGCCGGGCAAACTCGGCGCAGTGCAGGAACTGCGACTGCCAGTCGACATGCGGCAATGGGCGCCGTCCTTGCTGACGATGAAGGCCCGACGCGCAGCGCATCGGTGCACTGTCAGTCTGCTCCCCGAGTTCGGCCGATGAGGATGGGGCGATGCGCTGGATCGCGTCCGTTTCCGAATTCGACTCACCATGAAACGTGGTGATGACGTAACGGTGGCGGCTTCCGGTGACTACGCGAAACCGCGGCCAGCGGTGGTCGTGCAAACCGACGCCTTGCCCCCCAGCATGCATCTGTCGTCATCTGCCAAATGACGTCGGAGCTTGTCGACGCGCCGGATTTTCGCCTCAGCGTCGGGCCCGCAGCCCGCAATGGCCTCCGAGTTCGTTCACAGGTCATGGCCGACAAGCCTGTAACGGTTCGTCGCGAAATGGTCGGACCTCGAATAGGCTCGCCGGGCCACGCCGACATCGTCAAGCTGAGTGCGGCTCTTGCCTTGGCGATGGGCCTTGCGGATTCGCGAAGCACCTGCATCCCAGCACACGCCCACTCAGTCCATGCAGTCGGTGCAGCTGCAATCCAGGGATGTCCATGTTCTCGATGACCCGGGCCGAATCGAGGGCAGCCAACTGCATCCTCAGTCGTTTCGCCGGCTGCGGCTGGATTCCGGCCAGGGACCCGGACTGGTCGGTGCGTGATCCAGGCGTGATTCGTCGCCGAATTTCCGGAGCGCCCCGGCGGAATCGGCGGCTCGTTCTCAGCCGGAATCCGCAATATCGCGCAGGCGCGCGGGTTCGGTCACGGTCAGCGACCTGTAGTTGAGCACCACCAGTCGCCGACGCGAGAACTCTCCCACGACGCGGCTGAACGTGTTCCTGGACACGTTGCAGAGCATTGCGAGCTCCGCTTGCGAGGCCGGGATTTCGGAAGACGTGTCTGCTTCCGGACCTGACGCCCAACGCCTGCTCGCCAAGCGCAGCAGGACGGCCGCGCAGCGCGATGATGGGTCGCGGATCATGAGGTCGGTAGCGATCTGCATGGCGAGGTCCATGTTATGGATCGCGTCGCGCCCGAGCTCGGCAAACCACGCCGGACGACGTCGAAGCAGTGCGCGCAGCTCATCGCCGGGCACGCGCAGGAGGTGCACGTCGGTTCGCGCGACCGCGGTAATGCGCCGACCCCGCTCGAGCAGCGCCGACGCGGTGCCGAACCATTCTCCCGGCCGCAGCATGTGCAGCAGCACCGCGTCCGCATGACTCAACCTGCTCTGCATCGTGACCACGCCGGAGCTGACGCCGAACACGTCCTGTCCGAGTTCGCCCGCCTGGAAAATCACGCTGCCGGCCGCATAGGACTTCGGACGGGCCAGCGCGAGGAGATCGCGCCTGAAGTGCGGATGGCTGTCCGCGAACCACCCGCGGATCGGAAAGCTGGCTGGAACGCTCGAGCCGCGGGCCTTGGTCATGTTCATTCCTCGCCACAGTCGGCTGGGCCACCGCTGTGATTGTGCCACCTGGGGAAATCTGCGCCACCTCGCCGTGCTAGAAACCGCGGCATGGACTGATGGATCGACTGGGCGGCAGGAGCCACCTGATGCCGGCCGCACCGGGGTCAGCGCTTGAACACACGCAGGGAGTGAAACCCAGCGACGACCTCGAACACTGAGAGGTCGATCTGGCTGGCCGTGCGATTGAAGAGGATGTTCATCAATGCTTACGCGACATATTGGCCGACTGATGATCGCAGCACTGGCACTCGCCGGCCTGCTGGCTGGCCCTGCCGAGGCGGCGCCATCGAGGAAGCCGAACATCGTCGTCATCTGGGGCGACGACGTCGGCTTCACCAACCTCAGTGTCTACAGTCGCGGTATCATGGGTTACCGCACACCGAACATCGATCGCATTGCGAACGAAGGCGCGGTGTTCACCGACCACTACGCGCATCCGTCCTGCACCGCCGGGCGAGCCGCGTTCATCACGGGCATGTATCCCATCCGCACCGGCCTGCCGTCGGTGGGCATGGTCGGTGGGCCGGTCGGCCTGCAGGCCCAGGACGCCACGCTTGCGGAAGTATTGAAGACGCAGGGCTACGCCACCGGGCAGTTCGGCAAGAACCACCTGGGTGACCGCAACGAGCACCTGCCGACGGTGCACGGATTCGACGAGTTCTTCGGCAACCTGTACCACCTGAACACCGAGGAGGAGCCTGAGGACGAGGACTACCCGCGCGATCCCGAGTTCAAGAAACGATTCGGACCTCGCGGGGTCTTGCACGCCTGGGCCACCGACACCGTGGATGAGACCATCGACCCCCGCTTCGGCAGGATCGGCAAGCAACGAATCGTCGACACCGGCCCGTTGACGCGCCAGCGCATGGAGAATGTCGATGGAGAATTCATCCAGGCGGGCATCAAGTTCATGGACAAGGCGCAAGCGGAGGGCCAACCGTTCTTCGTCTGGTTCGCGACCAGCCGCATGCACGTCTTCACGCGGGTCCCAGAGCAGTACCGGAAGAAAGCACGCGAGTTCACGAGCTACCACGATCTCTACGGCGCCGGCATGATCCAGCATGACGAGCAGGTGGGCACGATCCTCGCGCGGCTCGACGCCATGGGGATTGCGGACAACACCATCGTGATCTACTCGAGCGACAACGGCGTCGAGCATTCGACGTTTCCTCACGGCGGTACCACGCCGTTCCGCTCGGAGAAGATGACGACGTGGGAAGGCGGGGTCCGCGTGCCGATGCTGGTGCGCTGGCCGGGCCGGATCCGGCCGGGAACCGAACTCAACGGCATTCAAAGCCACGAGGACGTCTTCACGACGCTGTCCGCGGCCGCCGGTGTGCCCGACATCCGTGAGCGGATCGCCGCTGGTGACAGGCTCGGCACCGACGTGGAGCACAGGAACTACATCGACGGGGTCGACAACCTCGACTACTGGACCGGCAAGACGGACGAATCAGCCCGGGACGAGTATCTCTACTACGCGGAATCCCGGCTCCAGGCGATCCGCATCAACCAGTGGAAGGCCCACTTCTTCGTGCGCGACGGGTACTACGGGCACACGACGAAGCTCGACATCGCCTACGTGTTCAACGTCAGGCAGGATCCCTATGAGAGCTACGACCAGGCCCCCGGGCCCCGCGCGACGATCACGCAGCAGAAGACGTGGCTGTACAACGATGTCATGGATCGGCTCGGACGACACATGGCGACTCTGCAGAAATACCCGCCGAAGCAGAAGGGCAGCAGCCTGAGCCTCGCGAACTGAGGCCGCACGGCCGCTCCCAGACGAGCTGGCGCTGGCCAAGCACAGGAGGCGCTCGGCTCTCATCACATGGAGGGTGTAATCGTGGTTCGAGGATGGTGGAACAACCGATCAACGTGATTAAAGACGCGCCGAACCAGTGCGCACGCCGCGTCCGGATTTCCCAGCGCAATGCAGTCCGCGATGGCATCCAGGTCGCTCGGGGCCGGCTCAGTCCAGATTACTTCAGCCATCGTTCCATGCGCCGCTTTGCCTCGGCATGGGAGACGGTACGGCCTTCTTCAATGGCTCGTTCTCCACGAGCGATACCCGAGCGAGCACCTGACGACACAAAGCCAACGCGGGCATCTTCGATCGGCCCTGTCAGCCACATACGACAGCCAGCGATATCGCAGGGAACTGCTCGCGTCGCCTGACGTCGAAACTCCCAGTTTCAGATCAGGCCGAACGCCAGCATCGCCTCGGCCACCCGGCGGAAGCCGACGATGTTGGCGCCGATCACGTAATTGCCGGGACTGCCGTACACCTCGGCCGCTTCGTGGCAGTTGCGGTGGATGCTGCTCATGATCTCGTTCAGCCGTCGCTCGGTGTGCTCGAAGGTCCACGCATCGCGGCTCGCGTTCTGCTGCATCTCGAGCGCGGAGGTCGCCACGCCGCCGGCGTTCGCCGCTTTGCCCGGCCCATAGGCGATGCCCGCCTGCTGGAACACCCGCACGCCGCCCGGCGTCGTAGGCATGTTCGCGCCCTCGGCGACGGCGACGCAGCCATTGGCGACCAGCCGGCGTGCCGCCGCTTCGTCAAGCTCGTTCTGCGTCGCGCACGGCAAGGCGATCTCGCATCGAATGTCCCAGATGCTCCCGCCCGGCAGGTACTTCGCGTCGCCGTGTTCCCGCGCGTAGTCGGCGATGCGGCGACGTTCGACCTCCTTCAGGCGCTTGACCAGGTCGAGGTCGAGGCCGCGCTCGTGCCAGATGACGCCGTCCGAATCCGAGCAGGCGACCACGTGCGCGCCGAGCTGCTGCAGCTTCTCGATCGCGTAGATCGCGACGTTGCCGGAGCCGGACACGACACAGGTGCGCCCTTCGATCGACTGGCCGCGGGCCTTAAGCATCTCCTCGACGAAGAAAACCGTGCCGTAACCCGTGGCCTCGCGCCGCACGAGTGCTCCGCCCCAGTGCGGGCTCTTGCCGGTCAGCACGCCCGACTCGTAGCGGTTGGTCATGCGCTTGTACTGGCCGAACAGGTATCCGATCTCGCGCGCGCCGACGCCGATGTCGCCGGCGGGCACGTCGGTATACTCGCCGATGTGACGGTGCAGCTCGGTCATGAAGCTCTGGCAGAAGCGCATCACTTCGTTGTCGCTGCGGCCCTTGGGGTCGAAGTCGGCGCCACCCTTGCCGCCGCCGATCGGCATGCCGGTGAGGGCGTTCTTGAAGATCTGCTCGAAGCCCAGGAACTTGATGATCCCCAGATAGACCGAAGGGTGGAAGCGGAGTCCACCCTTGTAGGGACCCAGCACGCTGTTGAACTGCACGCGGAAGCCTCGGTTGATCTGCACCTCGCCATCGTCGTCTTCCCAGGGCACGCGGAAGATGATCTGGCGTTCCGGTTCGCAGATGCGCTCGATGATCTTGTGCTCCGCGTACTCAGGATGCTTGGCCAGCACGGGGCCGAGCGTCTCGATCACTTCCTTGACGGCCTGATGGAACTCGACCTCGCCCGGATTGCGCCGTACGACCTGTTCGTAGATGCGTTCGATTCTTGCTTCGATAGGCATGAGGTCTCCGCCGACGTTGCGATGGAAGTGGCTGGGGGCAACCAACTACTATAGCGCCGCGCACCAGCGCTCGCTGGCAATGCGACGCAAGGTGTTACGCAGCGGGCATCCGATGGTCGTGACGGCGCTTTCGACGCAGCGCGCCTCATGGATGCGAGCGGGCCACTTGCTCGCCGGGCGGCCAGAGTCGCCCGGCTCCGCCCACTCGATCAATCACTTGCCAACAGCAACGCCCTGGCGTGTGATCGGCGTGTGAGGGCACGGCGATCCTCAACTCCTTCGGGAATGAGGCCCATCGGCGGTGGCCGAGGTCGGCCGACCGCGCTCATTGCACCTCGACCAGCAGCCGCTGGGGCAGGTTATACATCGTGATCGACCAGAACAGGTTCACCGGCGGCAACTGGCCCGCCGGGTAACGCAGCACCCAGCGTTTCGTTCCATCGAGCGGCGTGCCGTCCGGACCCGTCTGCCAGGCCCCGTAGACGGCCTCCGTCTTGGTATTGCCGTAGATGCCGAGCATCGCGCCGAGATCGCGCTGCATGATGTAGTCCTGGCCCAGTTCCCGGCGGCTGCCGAACAGCTCCTTGGAACTGGTCGAGACGAGTGCCTTGTCCTTCAACGCCTTCTCGGCGTCGGCCGCGGCCTGCTTCGGGGCGGGGGTGCCGGCAAACTGCGACAGGGGTGTGAGCTTGTATTGCGCCTGCACCGCCTGCATCGCAGCGATATCATCGACCCCGCTGAGTTGCGTGCGTGTCAGCGTACCGACGAAGTCGGTCTCGGCACGGAACACTTTCGTGATGCTTTTCGGCACCTCGCCTTTCCATCCCGGCCCGGCGAGCAGATAGTTCCCCGCCTTGCGGCCCGTGGCACGCACGCCGGTGTAGGCGAAGTTGTGCGTGTACATGTCGAACCACTGGTTCACGTAGTAGCGCGGCGCCGGCACCGCAGGCAGCGACAGCACGATCGGCTCCGCGCGCAGGTCGAGCCACGCCCACGAGTACGGCGTGTCGTTGTTCGGGGTCACTATGTCCGTGTCGGCGGGCGTGCTCATCCGCGCGTAGTGCCGGAAGCGGTTGAAGCCGCCGACGTAGCCCGGGAAGTCCTTGTTGACCGCCGGGTTGTACATCGTCTTGTAGCTTTCGATCGGCGCGTAGGCGTAGAGCCACGCCTCCTTGGCGATCGCGCGAGCGGCCTGCGGGGTCAGCGGCGGCTTGGCTGACGACTGCGCGACGGCAGAAGTCGTGACCGCGGCAGCGAACGCCGCTACGGCGGCGACGACTAGCCGAAAGCTGGATGAAGAAATCGCGGCCGAATGCGTTCTCATCGAATTGTCCTCGCGAGATCGAATCCGTTCACGCGCGTGATCGGCGGAACCTTGTAGCTGCCGTCGAGCATCGCGGGTTTCGGACCATAGGTACGCAGGATCACGTAGAACGGTGCCTTGGGTGCCGGCAGCCAGTTGGCCGCATTCGTCGCGGGCTTGTCGGCCTGGATGTAGATCGTCAATGAGCCGTCGGCGCCCTTGACGATGCCGGGCGTGCGGTCGCCGATCGAATAGCGATCAATCGCGTTCTCGATCGGCACCTGGGTCTTTGCGTCGTAGAGCGTCAGCGACCAGAAGTAGTCGACGGGTGGCAGCGCGCCCGGCGCGAACTTCAGCACATAGCGAGCGGTGCTGCCATCGAGCGGCTTGCCGCTGCCGTCGACACCCGCGGTCGGGTACATCGCCTCCACGGCCGAGTTCACGTAGATGTACTTCCACGCCGCCGCCGAACGCGTCATGTAGTCCTGCCCGAACTCGCCGGCGTTGCCCGGGGAGATGTTCCAGCCATTGACCTGGGTGCCGAGGTTGTCCGCCGTGGCGCGTACCTGCTCGCGTCCCGCATTGATGCCTTCGTCGATGGCCTGCATCACCTCCGGAGAGAAGTCTGCGGGATTGAACGCGCGGCCCGGGCCGATGCCGATGCGCGCCAGCCGGTCGAGCAGTGTCTGCTCCGCGGCCGGGAAGGCCTGGAACTGCATCAGGAAGTTGAGGTATTTGATGAACGTCGCGCCGTCCGCGGTCTTGGCGTCGACGAACGGCGGGAAGTCGATATTCGGCGCCGCGGGCGGCGCGGGCTTGCCCACGAACGTCGACAGCGGTACGAGCGTGTAGCCGGTCTGCGCCTTGCGCAGCGCCGGCATGTCGACCTCGCCGTTGACACCCGTACGCCCGATCGCGAAGACCAGCCAGCTCGGCGACGGGATGCGTGTCACGCCCTTCGGCAGTTGCCCTTTCCACCCCGGGCCCGTGATTGCGTAGGTGCCCGGCTCAGTGCCGGTGGCGCGCGAGCCGACGTAGGCGAAGTTGTCGGTCGCCATGTCGACCAGCATGAACGAGTAGTACCGGTCGGAAATGGCCGGCACCAGCAGGATCATCGGCTCCGCGCGCAGGTCCATCATTCCGCTGGTGTAGATGGTGTCGTTGTTGGCCGAGACGACGGCGGTGTCCTTCGGACCATAGAGCCGCGTGTCGTTGCAGAGCTTGTTGATGCCGCAATACTTGGGTGACTTCGGTTCGATCCCGTAGGCCCACAGCGCCTTGTAGTGCTCGACGATGGCCATGCCGAAGACGTAAGCCTCTTCGGCGATCGCCCTGGCTTCGGTTGGCGCAAGTGGCGCCTGGGTTTGCGCGCTGCCGCTAAGAGGGGGCAACAGCATTGCGGCAAGAAGCGCTAGGCCGTGTCGAAGCTTCGATGTCATTGCAACCATTTGGATTGACCCTTGTTCGTGGGCTGACCGGTAGATGTCTGGTTTCCGATTGGCGGGCGGATTCTCGACGTCGCCTGTCACGCTGGCAATGACGCCCGCTCTATTGGTTCCATGTGGTCTGGGTACAGTTCGTTCGTCTCCACTATCGCCCGGCCCACAGCGTGCCCATCGACCTTCGCCTCATCCGGCCTGCCGTTGTTCGCGAGGAACCGGCACGGCGCAGAGCCCACGGACTTCGGCTACTTGTTCCTGCAGCAGGCCGCGGCCGTGTCCGCGCAGGTCGCGGATCTCGAGCGCGAAGTCGCGCTGGCCAAAGGGCTGCACAAGGGCGAACTCGCAATCGGCTTCGGCCCCTACGCCGCGGAACTGCTGTTACCGCATGCCCTGCCGCGCTTCGTATCCGCGCATCCTGCCCTGCGCGTCCGTATTCAGGTGGATTCGTTGGAAGTTCGTAGTACGCAACCATGCAAAGCAGAGGGAGCTGCCCCCCCCCCGCATTGCCACGCCGACATCAGCCCGCACCGGCCAGCGTCAGGCCCACCGACCGCCGCGCGACACTGACTCACAGCCGATCAATGACCTGGCGAGCCCCCACCCTCCGCGTTTGATTCAAGTGTGAATACCAGCCCGGCAGGGCACCTTGTCCGCCCGCGCGCATGACCAGCCTGCTATGCGCTATCTTGCATAGCGCGGTCTGCACCGCTATGCTCTCGCCATGAAGCCCGTCGTCTGGCTTGGAAGCTCGAAGGCCGATCTCAAGGCCTTCCCGGCAACCGCAATGGACGACACGGGTCACCAGCTTTTCCGGGTCCAGCGCGGACTCGACCCGGATGACTGGAAGCCGATGCCGTCGATCGGGGCGGGCGTCCGCGAAATCCGGGTGCGCGATCCATCCGGGGCATTCAGGACGATTTATCTGGCGACTCGACCGGAAGCTATCTACGTCTTGCATTGCTGCCGGAAGAAGTCGCAAAAGACCGCCCATGAAGACATCGAAGTGGCTCGACAACGGCTCGCTCGAGCCCCCAAGAGGACACCACATGGCTAAGAAGAAGGTACACAGCGTCTTTCGCGATCTCTATCCCGAAGATCAGGCCGCAGAGATGGAAATGCGTTCGCTCCTTCTCCAAGGCCTCGGAAACTGGCTGGCGGACTCCGGCATGACCCAGACGGAAGCGGCGAAGATCCTCGCCGTCACCCAGGCCAGGGTGTCGGACATCAAGCGTGGCAAGATCAGTTCCTTCAGTCTCGACCTGCTCGTCCGACTCGCGGCAAGGGCGGGGCTGAATCCGAAGCTGAAGCTGGTCGCCTAATCAGCGTCACCGCGCGCAAGGGTGTCGAGGACAGCCCTCGCTTCACCTTGGCACACGCCGAACCGGCTCGCTGCAGCGCGGCCTGTCTCACAAGCGAGGACAGGCGAACGGTGGAGCGGGTGATGGGAATCGAACCCACGTGAGCCACCCTGCCCCGCCCGTCGGAGTCAGTGACTTACGAATGGCGCTGGACCTGCGCGTGATTAACGTGTGACGGCCGGATAACCAGGCAGACTTCGCACACCGGCTTGTCGACGAGCCCGACACCAAGGATCGCGCCGATGGTCAGCGCGATCAAGATGCCTGCAGACTAGGAAGTCCTGGCCGCACGATACGCTGACGGCGTCATCCCGGCCCAGCGCTTGAACGCGTGCGTGAAATTGCCCGGCTCGTCGAAGCCGACCCGGTGCGCGATCTCCTGCACGGGCAGCCGGGTGTTCTCGAGGTACTCGCAGGCGAGGCCGTGGCGCACCTGGTCGAGGATCTTCTGGTAGCCGGTACCTTCATCGGCGAGTTGCTGGCGCAGCGTGCGGATGGAAACCGACAGCTGCTTGGCCACGACCTCGACGCTCGGGAAGTAGCCCGGCTGCCCGACGATGAGCTCTCGGACTTCGCTTGCGAGGTCGCCGCGCTGCCTGAATAGCCCAAGCAGAACCTGGCATTGGGCCTGCAGGCGCTCCGAGGTCGCCGCATCGCGAAACGGCAGGCGACACTCGAGCAGCCGGGTCGGGAAGGCGAGGCTCGAGCCCATGGCGCCGTTGAACTCCACCGGGCAGCCAAACGCGCGACGGTATCGCGACGCGAGGCCGTGCCCGTCGTGGGGCAGCACCACTCGCGTGATCGGGACCGGTTCGCCGAGCAACTCGTCCAGCGCGACCTTCGCGGCAAGCGTGTCGCGGTCGTAGAGGAAGTCGCGCACCGCTCCGTGCAGCGGCTCGCGGTCGCCGAGCGAGAACACGACTTCTCGCCCGCCGATGTCGAGGCCGAAGCGCAACCAGGTGAAGGTCAGGTCCTCGCCGAACCGCGTGGCGATGACGAGAGCGTGGCGCAGGGTCGGCGCGCTCAGCATCGCGTAGCCGAACAGGCCGTAGCGCTGTGGTGAGTACTGCCGGCCGAGGCGCAGGCCAATCGCCGGGTCGCCCGTCAGCGCGAGCAGGTTGCCGAAGAGCCGATCTTCCTGACGCAGCGTGACGGTCAGCCCGTCACGGTCCAGATCCGCCGGCGCAATCCCCGTGCCCGCGAGGCAGCGGCGCCAATCGATGCCGTCGCCGTCCAGCAATTGCCGCACGGGAATCAGGCCACTCATGCGATGTACGGCGGGTCGCGAACTCACGGCAGGTCATCCAGCGCGGCGCCTCGCCCGACTCTAGCGGATCTGCCGATTTTCACAAGGGCTTTGCCGCGATTGGCAATGGCACCGCGGGCGCCTGCCGCTAGGCTCCGCGTCGGGAAAGTGACTCTGCAAAGGAAGCGATCCCATGTCCTTACGGCGTGGCATCTTCGCCAGCGCGGCGCTGTTCAACTGGGTGGTGGGTGCTGGACTGACCCTGGCGATGCCACTGTTCGAGCGCCTGCTGAGACTGGAACCCGTCGCAACCAGCGCCAAGGTGTACGTCGACCTGTTTGCCGTGGTGGTGGTCGCGTTCGGCGCGGCCTACCTGATGCTGGCCATCGACTTCACGCAGTACCGGCCATTCGCGGCCCTGGGCGCTGCGGCCAAGCTGGCCGTGGTGGCGACGGTGTCGTGTCACTACCTCGCCGGGCACATCGGTTGGCCGTTGCTGGCGCTGTCCAGCGTCGACCTGATCTATGCCCTCCTGTTCATTGCGCTATTGGGCGGTCGCCTCGGCGCCGGCCCTCGGGGAGGACGGAGATGAGAAAGACCGTCACGGTATTCGGCGCGACAGGCACTGCCGGCAGCGCCTGCGTCGACGAACTGATCGAGCAGAAACTGTTCGACGTGCAGGTGCTGGTGCGCATGGGCCGCGACACGGACCGATCGACCATGCAGGGCGGTCGCGCCGAGGCGGGACGGCAGAGCCTTTACGCTCGCTGGCAGGCCAGCGGCGTGAAGTTGGTGGAGGCCGATACCGCATCGCACGCCTCGCTGATCCCGGCGTTGCAGGGAACCCATCACTTGGTGTCGTGCGCGCCGTACTCGGCCACCGAAGCCCAGTACGCGTTGATCTACGCGGCGCGCGAGGCCGGCGTGGAGCGCTTCGTGCCGTCCGAGTTCGGCTTCATCTACGAGTGGGAGCAGTTCTGGCCCACGGACACCGAGCACCGCGCGATGGCCCGGCAGAAGGCGTTCATCCGCCGCGTGATCGAGCTGGCCGGCCTGGATTACACGATCATTCCGGCCGGCATGTGGCCCGAGTATTACCTGCTCGAACCCGTCGCCGTCATGGGCGATGGCGACACGCCGATGGCCTGGTCCACCGGCCGCGACGTGGGCCGCATCATCCCGCACGTGCTCGCGCATCCCGCGTCGCGCAACGCCGTGTGCCCGATCGCGGCAACGGCTTACTGCAGCTGGAACGAACTGCTGGACGTGCGCGAGCGCCTGCTCGGGCGGAAGGTCGAGCGCCACTACCTGGATGCTGCGCAATGGAAGGCCGCTTACGCCGCACAGCCGCCCGGTCCGATCAGGACCCTGATGGCCATCGGTGTTGCAGCGACAGAATGCCCGGAAGGGATGTCGCTGTGGGCCCACTGGAATGCACGGTACCTGCCGCAGTTCCGGGGTACCCCGCTGGCAGAGCTGTTCCCCGACGTCATCGAGCCCTTCGTGGCCGCGATGCGGGCGAGCCTCGCACCGTAGCCCGGCGCCCGTCCGCCGGGCTCGCCGTTTTTCACAAGGCGTCTGCCGGATCCGCCATTCGCGAGCGCTGCGTCCCGGCCCAGGCTGCTCACCAGTCGAAACAATCCACTCCGACAGGGGGAGCGCGATGAGCACTGACCGGGACGTGCTGGTCTACGGGGCCAGCGGCTACACGGGCAAGCTGGTGGCGGAGTGCCTCGCCACCCGCGACATTCCTTTCTGCATGGCCGGCCGCGACGCCGCGCGCCTCGAAGCGGCTCGCGCAGTGGTCGAGCAGCGCGTCGGCCGATCCATCGATGCCAGCCTCGTCACTGCGGACAACACCGTCGAGTCGCTGCTGCCGCTGTTCCAGCGGGCGAAGGTGGTCATCAACGTCGCCGGGCCGTTCATGCAACTCGCCTGGCCGGTGGTGGAAACGGCGCTGCGAGCCGGCTGCCATTACATCGACACGACCGGCGAACAGGACTGGACGATCGCGGTCGCGGACAAGTTCGGCGCAGCGTTCGCCGAGAAGAAGCTGCTGCTGTGCCCGGCCACCTCGTACATGTGGACCGCCGGCGCGCTCGCGGCCGAGGTCGTGCTCGAGGATCCCGGCATCGACAGCCTCGACATCCTCTACCAGATCGACAACGGCCTGCCGTCGCAGGCCTCGACCAAGTCGTTCCTGCGCATGATCTGCAACGAGACCGGGCAGTTCTACCTGGAGCAGAACCAGTACCGGAACTGGCCGCTCGACGTGATGCACGACGTCTTCGTGCCCTATCGCGCGATGAAGATGGCTGCCCATCCCTGGGGCGGGGGCTGCGAGCCGGTGTGGTTCAAGGACGACCCGCGGGTGCGCAACTGCCGCGTGCTGACGCAGCTGGCCGATCACCTGCGAGGCGGCATCGTGCAGGCACTCGAGGCGTTCAAGCAGCAGGCGGCGCACCTCCCGTCGGATCAACGCGAGGCGTGGACCAACGCCGTCGGCGCGCAGATGATGGATCACGAGCCGCCGAAAGACGACCTCGATGTGCAGCGCAGCGTCATCGTCTGCCATGGCCAGGGGCGGCAGGCCACGCGCAGCTTCTGCCTCAACGTGTCGGCGCCCTACAGCTGGACCGGCGACCTCTGCGCCGAAGCCGCGCAGCGGCTGCTGCGTGGCCAGCACCAGGCCGTGGGCTTCCAGTCGGCGGCGCGTGCCTTCGGTCATCGTGCGCTGATCGCCGAGTTCCATCGGCGCGGTTACTGCAACCTGCCGGAGTGAGGAAGCAACCATGAAGATGGACGCGTACGTCGCCGGCGTGGGCATGACCCGCTTCGGCAATCACCTCACCACACGCCTCAAGGACCTCGCCGCCGAGGCGATTCGCGCCGCGCTGGCCGACGCCGGCCTGGGACCCGACGACATCGAGGCCGCCTACATGGGCAACGCCGCGGCGGGCGTGCTGCAGGGCCAGGAGATGATCCGCGGCCAGGCGGTGCTGCGCAGCTTAGGGGTAGGCCGCATCCCGGTGATCAACGTCGAGAATGCCTGCGCCACCTCCAGCACGGCCTTTGCCCAGGGCGCGGCCATGGTCACGGCCGGCGCGCACGACGTCGCGCTGGTCTGCGGCTACGAGAAGCTGTTCAACGAGGACAAGCAGAAGAGCTTCCTCGCTTTCGACGGCGCCGTGGACACCGAGGACCCGAACGGCCTCACCGGCGCGCTGCGCTCGCTCGCGGCCCAGGCCGGCGAGGACCCCGATGCGGAGCTGGGCGACAAGTCGCGCAGCGTGTTCGTCGACATCTACGCCTACATGACCAAGGCGCACATGCGCCGCTACGGCACCACCCGCGAGCAGATCGCCGGCGTCACGGCGAAGAATTCGCGCAACGGCGCACTGAACCCGCGCGCGCAGTTCCAGAAGCCCATGACGGTGCCCGAGGTGCTGGCGGCGCGCGAAATCCTCTGGCCGCTGACGCTGCCGATGTGCTCGCCGATCGGCGACGGCGCGGCCGCACTGGTCCTGGTCAGCCGGCGCAAGGCGGCGGCGCTCGGCCTGTCGCATCGAGTGCGCGTGCTGTCCTCGGTCGTGGCTTCGGGCTACGACCACGCGCCCGACGAGGAGTCGCTCGGCGCGTACGCCTGCCGGCAGGCGTATGCGGCGGCCGGCCTCGGCCCGCAGGACCTGAGCTGCGCCGAGGTGCACGACGCCTCGGCTCCTTCCGAGCTGATTGCCTACGAGTACCTCGGCCTGTGCGGGCCGGGCGGTGGCGGTCGCCTGATCGACGAGGGCGTCACCGAGATCACGGGTCGGACGCCGGTCAACGCCTCGGGCGGGCTGCTGCGCAAGGGTCACCCGATCGGCGCCACCGGCGCTGCGCAGATCGTCGAGTTGACCGAGCAGCTGCGCGGGCAGTGCGGTCCGCGCCAGGTCGCGAATGCGCGCATCGGCCTCGCCCACAACGGCGGCGGGCTCATCGGCAACGACGCGGCCGCGACGGTGGTCAGCATCCTGGCCCGGGAATCCTGAGATGAGCCTGCCCATCCTGGCCCACCTGGTTCGTGACAAGGCGTCCGAACCCGGTGACGCGACGATCCTGACGTTCGTCGATGTGGACCGGGACGGGCGCTACACCGAGGAGACGCGCAGTTACCGGATGCTGTGGTCGCACGGCCAGGCTCTCGCCCGCTGGCTCGCGAGTCGCGGCCTCGCGAAGGACGACCGCTTCGCCGTGATGATGGCCAACCATCCGGAGTTCGTGGACCTGATGGTGGCCTCGAGCATCCTCGGGACCGTCTTCGTGCCGATCGATCCTCGCAGCCGGGGCGACAAGCTTCGCTTCATGCTCGAGTTCGCCGGCTGCCGTGGCGTGTTCGCCGGGCCCGAAGCCTTGCCGGCGCTCGACGAGCTGTGGGGCGATGGCCGGTCGGGTGGCCGCTTTGTAGTCACCGTCGCACCCGTCGATGCGCAGTACGGACTCGACGACATCCCCGGGATCGTCGCGGCCCACGGCGCGGCCGTGGACCTGCCCATCGCCAGCACGGATCCGCGCGCACCGATGCAGGTGCTGTACACCTCGGGCACCACCGGCGACCCGAAGGCGATCGTCACCGACCACGCCAAGCTGTTCGCGGGCGGCGCGCTCATGGCGCTGCTCGGCCTCACCGCGGCCGACCGGCCCTACACCGGATTGTCACTGACGCACGCCAACGCGCAGGTCATCTCGCTCGGCCTGATACTCGTCAACGGCCTGCCCGGCGTGATCAGCCGCCGCTTCACCAAGTCGCGCCTGTGGGACATCACGCGCCGCTACGGTTGCACCCTGTTCAACCTGCTGGGCGGCATGACGACAGCGGTCTACGCCGAGCCGCATCGACCGGACGATGCCGGGAACCCGGTGCGACTGGTGCTCTCGGCGGGCATGCCCGCCGCGATCTGGGAAGACTTCTCGCGTCGTTTCGGCGTGCGCATCGTCGAGTTCTACGGCGCGGCCGAGGGCGGGCTCACCATCAACCCCGGCAATGGCCCGATCGGCAGTTGCGGCCGGCCACTGCCCAACCTGCAACTCGCCATCCTCGACGAACAGGGCCAGCCGTGTGCGCCCGGCGTTGCGGGCGAGATCTGCTTCCGCAACGCCGACGGCAGCTGCCCGTCACTCGAGTACCTGCATGACCCCGCGGCAACCGAGCGCAAGCTCTCAGGCGGTTGGCTGCACATGGGGGACGTCGGCCACGTCGACGCCGACGGGTGGCTGTTCTTCCACTACCGCAAGGGTGGCGGCATCCGCCGGAACGGCGACTTCGTGAATACCGCCATGGTCGAGAAGGCCCTCGCCGATCTCGACTGCGTCGACGACGTGTACGTCTATGGCGTGCCGCTGCCCGGCATGGCCGCGGGCGAGAAGGAAGTCGTGGCTGCGGTCGTGCCGGGCGACCTCGATCGTTTCGACCCCCGGGCGGTCTTCGACGCCTGCGCAGCGCGCCTCGACGCCAATGCCGTGCCGCGCTTCCTGCAGGTGCTGCCGGAGATTCCCAAGACCGCCTCGGAAAAGCCCCTCGAGCGGCTGATGCTCGAGGCCTTCGCCGTCTGCGCAGGCAACGTGCACGCCAGGAACTGACATGCACTCGCTGAAGAACAACGTCGTCGTGCTGACCGGCGCCGGCTCCGGAATCGGCCGCGCGCTCGCCCTGCAGCTCGCGGCGCGCGGCGCAAAGCTCGCGCTCTCGGACATCGACGCAGCGGCGCTGAAGGAGACTTCGTCACTGTTGCCTCACCGGTGCGAGGCGCGCCTCTATGAACTCGACGTGTCTCGGCGCGAGGCGGTCTTCGCGCACGCCGAGCAGGTGCGCAGTGACTTCGGCAGCGTGGACGTCGTCGTCAACAATGCCGGCGTCACCATCATCGGCACCGTCGAGCACCTCACGATCGAGGAGATCGAGTGGCAGCTCGGCATCAACCTCTGGGGCGTGATCTACGGCACCAAGGCCTTCCTGCCGATGCTGCTCGAGCAGCGCCGCGGCTGCATCGTCAACATCTCGAGCATCTTCGGCCTGATCGCCTACCCCGGGCAATCGGCCTACAACATCTCGAAGTTCGGCGTGCGCGCCCTGACCGAGTGCCTGTGGGCAGAACTCGAGGGCACCGGTGTGCGCGCGCTGTCCGTGCACCCCGGCGGTATCCGCACCGCGATCGGCAAGATCGCGCGACTTGCCGCCGCGGCGAACGAAGTCGAGCGCAAGCTCGCGGCAGACAGCTTCGAGGTGCTGCTGACGACGCCGGCAGATGATTGCGCCGCTGCCATCGTCGACGGCATCGAGCGCGGTAAGCGTCGCGTGCTGGTGGGCAACCGGTCTTTCACTGCCTGGTGGCTGCCGCGGCTGTTTCCCAATTCGTACACCGCCATCGTGCGTCGGCTCACGACGCGCTGACTTCAACGGAGCAAGGCTCATGCAAACCGATTTCGTCGAACTCCCGCTGACCGGCCTCGAGGAACCGCTGTCCGAGGTCGAGCTCGCCGTGCAGGACAACGCGCATCGCTTCGCCGCGGAAGTCATGCGGCCGCTGGCGGCAACGCTGGACCGCATGACGCCCGAGGAGGTCATCGCGCCGGAATCGCCGCTGTGGCAGGTGCTGCAGAAGGCGGAGGGCCTTGGGCTGTCGGTGCTGCAGATGGCCGAGTTGCCGCCGCTGGAGCGCGCACGGTTGTTCGCCATTGCCACCGAAGAACTGGCCTGGGGTGACGGCGGGCTCGCCGGCGCGCTGCTCGTGAATCACTTTCCGGTGATGTACTCGTTGCTGGCCGGCAACCTCGAGATGGCGCGCTACTGCGAGGGCAAGCTCGGTTGCTGGGCGATCACCGAACCGGACCACGGCTCCGACACGCTGCACCCGGATGTCGAAATCGGAGCACCGGGCAAGCCCTACGGGCAGCCCAACTGCTCCGCGCGCATCGTCGGCGACAAGGTCGTCGTCAACGGCCAGAAGTCGGCCTGGGTCTCAGGCGCGATGACGGCGCAGGTGTGCGCGCTGTTCTGTCATCATGTCGATGAGCAGGGACGCACCGGTCCCGGCGTGGCCGTGATCGTGCCGCTCGACCTGCCCGGCGTCACGCGCGGCAAGCCACTCGACAAGATCGGATTCCGCGCGATGAACCAGGGCGAACTGTACTTCGACAACGTCGAGGTACCGCTGGCGCACCTGCTCGCCGGGCCGGAGACCTACCACGAGCTCGCGTACCGCATGCTGTGCGAGGCGAATCCGCACGTCGCCGTGTGCGCGGTCGGCGTCGCGCGTGCGGCGCTCGAACACGCCGTCGCCTATGCCCACGAGCGCCGCCAGGGCGGACAGGCGATCATCCTGCACCAGCACGTGCGCTACCGGCTGTTCGAGATGTTCCGCAAGGTCGAGGCGGCGCGCGCCCTGGCCCGCCGCGCGATCACCTACAACGCGACCGCACCGCGCCCGGCCATCATCGCCTCGACCGCCGCCAAGGTGACGGCCACGCAGACAGCTTTCGAAGTCGCGTCCGAAGCCATGCAGCTGTTCGGAGGCAACGGCGTGACGCGTGCATACCCGCTGGAGAAGCTGCTGCGGGACGCGCGGGCGAGCATGATCGCCGACGGCGCCAACGAGATGCTGGCAATCCGCGGCGCCGGCAGCCTCATCGATCCTTCGCGGCTGCGCCAGTCTGCGACAGGCGGCGACTGACCGCCGGGCGTGCGGTCGCCGATTCGGCCGGGCTCGAAGACCAGGGACTGGCCGGCGCGGGTGATGGGAATCGAACCCACGGGCTCGTCAGCGGCCGACAAGCGCGTCCTCGTTGAGCCACACATCCGCATCCCGCCCAAACAGCACGAGGACGTCACCGGATTCGAGACGGGTGCCGGACGGTGGATCGAGCTGGCGCTCCCCCTTGCGTACCAACGCGGTGACGATCACTCCCCGCAGGTCGAGCTCACCGATGCTCTTGCCGACAGCGCGACTCCGCTCGGTCAGTACCACTGGATGAACGCGCTCCGCGGCGGCTTCCGTCCCGTCTGCCGTTGGCCCGTCGCCGCGAACGAACTCCCTGAGCATCTGGTACCGGCCGGTACGTTGCGCCTGGATGCGCCGCACGACGCGCGCCAGTGGCACGTCGAGCAGCAGCAATACGTGCGCGGTGATCATCAGCGCGGCTTCGAGCGTCTCGGGCACGACTTCGACTGCGCCGGCCGCCCGCAGCTCGTCGACCTGCGACTCGTCGGTCGCACGCACCATGACCGGCAGACCGGGCCGCAAGTTGCGTACCGCGTCGAGGACGGCAAACGCCGCGGCAAGGTCATGATGGCTGATGACCAGTAGCCGGGCATTACCGATGCCCACCGACTCCAGCACGGCGGGTTCCGTGGCGTCGCCGTAATACACGGGCTCTCCGGCGAGGTGCGCCTCTCGTACCCTGGAAGCATCGAGATCCAGCGCAACATGGCGAATCCCCTCTTCCTCCAGGAAATTCGCGATGCTCTGGCCAATGCGCCCGTAGCCGCAGATGATGAGGTGTCCCGTGAGCCCGGCAGTGATACGAGACGCCGTCGCGGGGGTGGCTCATTGCTGCGTTGGTCGTCTACCGGCACGAGCCACGTCGCGATGGCACGGTTGTGACGGATCAGGAACGGTGCCAGGACGATGGAGAGCAGCACGGAAGCGAGAGCGACCTGGCCCGTCATGTCAGAAAGCGCCCCGGCAGACAGCGCGATCGCCAGCAACGCAAAGCCGAACTCGCCCCCGACCGCCAGCACCAACCCGGTCCGCCATGCGGTGGCCATCTCGATGCCCGTCGCGCGCACCAGGCCCGCGACCAGCACGATCTTCACGACGAGCAGGACCAGCGCGCCGACCAGGACCTCGAGCCAGATGCCCGGCAACGCACGCAGGTCGATCAGCATGCCGATCCCGATGAAAAAGAGCCCCAGCAGCACGTCGCGGAACGGGCGGATGGCGGCGTCCACCTGATGCCGGAACTCCGTTTCGCCGAGCATCATTCCCGCGAGAAAGGCGCCGAATGCCATCGAAAGACCGAGTTGAAGCGTCGTCCAGCCCGCCGCCAGCGACACCAGCAGGACCGTCAAGGTGAACAGCTCCGCGGAGCGGTTCCCGGCGACGGCGTGGAACAGCGGCCGCAGGATCCAGCGCCCGACCAGGAAGACGATCCCGAACGCGAGCACCGCCTTCGCGAGCGCCCATGCCATCGTCGAACCGATGAGCCCGGCCGCGGCGACGCCGAGCGCCGGAATCACGATCACGAACGGGACCGTGGTGACGTCCTGGAAAACAGACATCGCCACACCGAGTCTCCCGTGCCGCGAGTGCTCCTCCCCGATCTCTGCAAGCTGGCGGTTGATCACCGTCGTGGACGACTGGGCGAACACGGCACCGACGACGAATGCCGCGACAGGCGGCAGCCCGATGGCCCATGCTCCGAGCGCGACCAAGGCCGTCGTCAGCACCACCTGCCCGGTTCCGAGCACGAAGATCTGGTTGCGCAGTGCACGGATCTGCGGCAACGAGTAACTCAGGCCGATCGTGAACAGCAGGAAGACGATGCCGAACTCGGCGATGAGACGCAGCTGGTGGCCCTCGATCACCGGGCCCGGCGTATACGGCCCGAGCACGACCCCCACCAGCAGGTAGCCGAGCGTCGAGGGAATGCGCAGTTTCTGGAATACCGCGACGACCAGCACCGCGGCCAACAGCAGGATCAGCAGTTGTACGATCGGTTGTTCGACCACGGTCCCTGCTTCCGAAGTACCTGCGCAGATGATAGCGGAAAACTCAAATTGCCCCGCTCTCCCCGGGCCATCAAGGTGAGGACGCCGGCGCGATGCTCCACCTGCTGCACGTGCTCAGCGACCCGGCGATGGGCAGGTTGCAACGGCTCATCGGGGAGCATCGCGACAATATCGAGACACGTTTACGCCAGAAGATCGACGACGATCTCGCCCGACTGTGCGAACACCTCGCGCAAGCCCATGGGGTGACCGCACGCTGCGATGTCGTCACGGGCACGCTGCTTCCGAGCGTTCTCGGTCCGCCGACGCCTGTCGCGCCGACCTGCTGGTTCTGGGCGCGCGCAGTGGCTCCGAAACTCGATGGCAACCTCGTCGTGGTCGGCATGCAGGGCGAGACTGCGACGGAGGAACTGCTGCTGGGCAGCGTCACGAAGCACGTGTTGCAGCAATCTCAGTCCGATGTCCTGGTCGGCGTGTGACTGGCGTGTGAATGGCGGTGCGTCGGCACATCAGGCCGCCGTGAGGCGAGCCTTGGCGACGCGACTCAGGTCCACCTGCTGCCTGATCATGGCTGTACTGCATCGCCAGCCAGCTCTCTGGCGAGCGGCCCAGACTCTTCGACAGCCGGAGCGCCATCTCCGGACTCACCCCGCTAGCGCCGGTCAGCACCCGATTCAGGGTCGAGGGTGCGACCCCGAGCTTGGCGGCCAGTTGCATCCTCAGCCGCTTCGCGTGCTGCGGCTGGATTCCAGCCAAGGATCCCGATTCGTAGAATCGCCGCAGTCCCTTGTACCGGAATGACTGGATCACCGCGCGAATGTACCGCGTTGCGCGTCACGCAACACGGCCGGGCGTAACCACGATCCCCGGGACGGGCGGCGGGGCGAGCGGACAACCCGGACGTGTCAAGACACCGGTTCGGCGACCAGCCTGACACCGAGGGCAGCACAGACTCGAGACACCGTGTCGAACCTCGGCTGGGCACCCGGCCGTAGCGCCTTGTAGAGAGCTTCGCGCGCGAGGCCGGTCGACTTCGCAATTTCGCTCATGCCCCTTGCGCGCGCGATGTCGCCAAGCGCCGCCGCAAGCAGCGCCGGATCATTCCCGGCGAGGACGGCTGTAAGGTACTCGGCGACCGCCTCTTCGCTGTCCAGGTATTCTGCCGCGTCGAACTCCGGCAGATCATTGGCCTTGATCTTCTTGCGTTTCACCGTCAACCCTCCTCGATCATCGCAGCTCGTCGCTGCGTCACTGCGATGTCCGTCCGTTGCGAAGACTTTGATCCACCGCCGAACATCACGACCAGCGGGTCACCCCTCAGGGTGCAGTACATGCGCCAGCCGGGACCGCAATGCTCTCGCATCTCGACGACGCCCTTGCCGACGGACTTCACGTCACCCAGGTTGCCGAGCGAAGCTTTCCGACGTCGCGCGGCCAACCGACGCTGCGCCGTCCTGTCGCGCAAGCCCTTGAGCCAGGCATCGAACCCGGGCAGGGTCCTGATGACGTACACGCAACAATAGTAATCGTTCGATTACATTCCGACTAGAGACCCAGGAACGACGAAGGGCCCCGGAGGGCCCTTGCAAGACATTGAATTTGCTGGAGCGGGTGATGGGAATCGAACCCGCGTGAGTCGCCCGGATTCACTCTTTCGATCAATCGGTTACCGTGAGCGATGCTCCCGCGTGCGCTGTACGTGTGACTGAACTGCGCCCGTCAAGGATCGTGCTGCCGCAGGCGAAATCTCACGTGCAATTCGCTTGCCATTGGCGATCTCCGCGACCCGCAGGTCGTACGCTGCCTGGAGATTCAGCCAGGATCGGGCGTCGCCGCCGAAGTAACGAGCCAGCCGCATCGCCGTGTCGGCCGATACCCCCGCCGCCCGCGGCCGACGTCGTTGATCCGCGGCGCAGGGACGTTCAGCGCCTTCGCCAGAGCATTGGCACTCAGGCCCAGCGGGACCATGAATTCTTCACGGATCACCTCGCCAGGATGAACAGGCCGCATGCCATTCTTGGACATCTTGTTCACCTCAGTGGTAGTCGACGATTTCCACGTCCGTCGGACCATCGTCGGCCCACCGGAAGCAAATCCTGAATTGGTCGTTGATCCGGATACTGTGCTGTCCTTTCCGATCACCTTGCAGCGACTCCAACCGATTGCCAGGCGGCGATCGCAGGAACTCCAGGGTGTGCGCAGCATCAAGCATCGCGAGTTTACGCGCCGCGTTTCCACGCAACGGAAGCTCTTGATCACGCGGCCATCTTATAACGATTAACGTTAAACATCAAACCCACCGAGCCACGATCAGCCCGACCGCACGAGGCCGGGAGGGGACACTGCCCGACCTGATTTGACAAAGGGCCCCGCAGGGCCCTTCCAGGTCTCTGAATCTGTTTGGAGCGGGTGATGGGAATCGAACCCATGTGAGTCACCTGACACCGCTCGCTCATTCAAGCACTTGCGACGAGCCATGCTCCGGCGTGTGACTGTCGTGTGAACAAGCTGCGTAGCACCATCAGCCACGGCATCGATCGCCGCTCCGGCGGATCGACTCACCGAGCGCTCCGCCTCCGTGCCCACCCCTGCTGCAGGTAGCCGCCGGCAAGCATGGCCACGAGGAAGACGAGTACTTCGTCGTTGCCCAGCGCCAGCCCCGCAAGCGCCGGGCCAGGACAGTAGCCTGCCAGCCCCCAGCCGATGCCGAAGAGCAGGTTCCCGACGAGCAGCGATCGATCGATGGGCTTCTTCGGCAATGCCGGGAACTCCGCCTCGAACCAGGGCCGCTTCCTGCGTCGCGCAATCTGGAAGCCGATGACCGAGACGATCACCGCGCTCCCCAACACGCCCATCAGGTCGGGGCTCCACACACCGGACCAGTCGAGGAAGCTCAGCACCTCGCCGGGATTGGACATGCCTGAAAGCATCAGTCCAAAACCGAACAACAAGCCCGCCACCAGTGCCGAGAGATTCGATCTCATGCCGGCACCCCCAGCCAGTGGCGCAGCAGGCTCGCCGTGACGACACCGGCCGCCATGAAGACGAGCACAGCCACCAGCGAGCGCGGCGCCAGGCGTCCGAGTCCACAGACCCCGTGCCCACTGGTGCAGCCTCCGCCCTGGCGCGTTCCCCAACCCACCAGCAGTCCCGACACCGTCAAGATCAGCAAGCCGGGACTCGGGCGCGTGACGATGTTCAGCGACGGAAACAACTGCGCGCCAAGCCCGGCGCCCAGCACGATGCCGACGAGAAACAGCCAGCGCCACAGCCCTCCCTCCTTGATCCCGGTGAAGAAGATGCCGCTGACGCCGGCGATACGACCGATGGCGTGATACAGCAGCACCGCAGCCGCGCCGATCACCACACCCCCGGCCAGGGTAAACAGGTGGATGCCGGCGACCTGCCCGGCCAGCCAGTGCGATGAGGGGTCCAGCTCGGTCAGCACGGTGTGTCCTCTGCAGGAAGTGGTGGCGCAGCAGCCTCAGCCGGCCGCGAGTACGAGTTCGGTGATCGGGCCTGGGTTGCGGGCATCGACCTTGGCGTGCAGCTGGCTCAGCGCTGCCTTCAGCGCGCCTTCGATCACCGGGTGATAGAAGGGCATGCGCAGCATGTCGCCGACCGTCATGCGCTGCTCGATGGCCCAGGCCAGCAGGTGCGCCAGGTGCTCGCCGCGCGGCGCAATCATCTCGCTGCCAAGTACCCGGCCGCTGGCACGGTCGGCGTAGAGCCGCAGCACGCCCCGCGCCGCACCCATGGCCCGCGCACGCCCGACGGTGGCGAAGCTCACCTCCGCGATCTCGCTGCGCCCGGAATCGATCTGGTCGAAGCGGTCGCCGACGGCGACAATGTTCGGGTCGCAGAAGTTGACGTAGAACGCCGTCTTGCGATGGAAGCGCTGCGGCGCCTGGTCGACATGCGCGGCGTTGTAGCCGGCGATCTTGCCCTCGTCGGTGGCCTCGTGCAGCACCTGTCGATCGCCAGTCACGTCGCCGGCCAGGAACACCGGCAAGTCTCCCACCTGCATGGTGTGCGGGTCGAAGGGCGGCACGCCCCGGGCATCGAGCGGCAGGCCGAGCACCTCGAGGCCCAGGCCCTCGACCATCGGCACGCGCCCGATGCACGACAGCACCTGGTCGACCACGACCTCCTGTTCCCCGGCACGGACGCGCAGCTTGCCGTCCGCATCCGACAACGTCGCGGTCGCCCCGAGGTGGATGGGGAACTCGCGGCGCATCAGTTCGATCGCGCAGCGGTTGACCTCGGGGTCGGTGATGCCGGCGATGCGCTCGACCTGGTCGAAGCCGCTGATCGCGACTCCCATGCGTGACAGGCTCTGGCCGAGTTCGAGGCCGATGGTGCCCATGCCGATGATGACCATGCTGGCCGGCAGGTCCTCGAGCTCGAAGACCTCGTCGGTGGTGATCACGCGCTTGCCGAACTGGCGCCAGGGCGCAGGCAGGATCGGCGTGGAACCGGTGGCGACTACCACGGCCCTGGCGCGAAAACGCTGGCCGCCGGCCTCGACCAGCGTCGGCTCGAGCAGGCGCGCATAGTCCTGGATGAACACATCGTCGGCCATCCTGGCGGTGCTGCGGCTGACCACACCTTGCACGAAGCCGTCGCGCAGCTCCTGCACATGTTTCATCGCCTCGGTGAGATCCAGGCTGAGCCCGTCGTGGCCGTCGATGCCGTACTGCCCGAAGTGGGTGCGGCGGTAGTACTCCTCGGCAATGTGGATCATCACCTTGGACGGCATGCAGCCGATCCGCGCACAGGTCGTGCCTTCCATGCCGCCGTTGATCAGCACGAACGAGCGGCCGGCCTGGCGCGCCTGGGCCATGGCGTTGAGTCCGGCGCTGCCGGAGCCGATGATGACGATGTCGACCTGACGTTCCTTCATGACCGATGCCTCGTGCCGGATGCCTCAGATCGTTTGCGACGGGTGATTCATCGAGAGGTCTTCCGGGCAATGTAGTACCCGTAACTTACGAAAGCCTTGTAGCGCTCGTATAGCGAGATCTCCTTCTCTTCAGCAGTCACGACCGCCCTCGCACCCGCCAAGCCCCCGTGACGATCCAGGTAATCGGAAAAGCGCTGCTGCATCGGTCGATAGTAATTGTCGAGCCAGCAGTGTTCAGGCAGCGGGAAATACCCGATCGGTGAAAAGCCGAGTCGTTCCAGGGTGGCGATCTTGCTGGAGGCGGTACCTACTTCCGGGTACTCCCTCTCCCAGTGAACCTGCAGCTCCTCCGGGCGCTGGTCGGTCAGCCAGGTCAACTCCGATACGGCGAGGACGCCGCCCGCCTTCAGTATCTGCGCCAGGCCGTGATGCCCGCGGCGAAGCCCATGTTGTAGATCGCACCCTCCGACCAGATCGCGTCAAGCTCCGATTCCGCGAACGGCAGGGATTCCATTGACGCGCAGAGCGTCGTGATGCGGTCCGCCAGCCCGGCACGACCAGCGGCATCCTCGAGCTGGGCCAGCAACTCCGGAAGGAAGTCGACGGCTGTGACGTGCGCATCAAGTTCGCGAGCCAGCACGCGCGTCGCGGCGCCCGTACCACAGCCGATGTCGGCGATCTTGAGGTCCGACGCACGATTCAACCCCGACTGCCTGGACCTCGCGAACAAGCGCCCAATCGATTGGACCGTTGATCTCGATGAGGTAAACGCCCGGTTTGAGCGTCTGGCGGGCGCAACTCTGCTTTCCTGTCTCTTGCTGGCAGAGACCTGCCCATGCACTCGGCATCGCTACGAGCAGTACGATCGTCAGAATCGTCAAAGCCAACCGCGGCATCTGTCTTTCCCTGGTATCCAACAAGACGATTGGCGAATCGGATCCGCCTGACCACTTCACTCGATGCGGTTCGTTGCTCTCGCTACAGCGACCCATTCATTTCCTCAGCTCCGCATCGCCAGCAGTACCTCGGCCAGGACCGCGAAGTCTGAATCGGGCGATGCGCTTCCCGCCGCGCGTAGCTCTCGCGTTAGTCGACTCGTGTTCGCGATCGCCTGCTGAAGACCAGGCGCGACCGCTTCAAAAATCCGACGATCTGACTTGTCGTATATTGGCAGGTGGCCGCGGAGTGCCTCTATTGCCTCGGCTGCACTGCGATACGGCCGACTTGAATACTCGAAGTGCAGAAGCAACCAGAACTCGATGCTCGGACGGCTGACGATCAGCTCAACCGTCAGGGGTGACCGGTCTTTGCTTCTCAAGCGCTGCGCTGCCAACTTCCTCGCATCGTCGACGTTTCCGTCACCATCGCAGACGACGAAGACCCGATCGAAGGTCGGATCCCGCTCGAAGATCTGGCGAGCCTTGCGGACAAGGGAAACCGGGTCGGTCGCACGGTCGCCGCGACGCAGGTCTACGGCGGCCCTGTTGACCCGATGAGATTCGCAGAGCCCCTCGATGTAGTTCGGCTCAGTTTCCTGACCCTCGCAGATGATCAGGATGGCGCTCATCCCCTGCCGGCTGGCACGTCTTCTCTCGAGCTTTCGCTGCTGCCGTCTGGCCTGGCGATGTTTTGGCTGGTTGTCCCGCATGTGACCCTAGTGGATGCCAGTCCTCGCAATGAACGGCACGCCGCCGTATCGCCCACGGAGATAACCCTTCTCGAGAGCTTCGCCTTTGCGTGGACTGAAGTCCGAGAGCGGGTACAGGCGGCTAGCCTGCAGTTCGTTCTTCTCAACAAACCAGAACTGATCCCTCCTTAGGAGTTCATCATCCAGCAGCGACGTGTCATGCGTCGTGATACAGAGCTGAGCACCACGAGCCGACAGCTTTGGATCATGGATGAGTTCCATGATCAATCGCATCACCATCGGGTGAAGACTCGAATCCAGCTCGTCGATCACGAGGAGCTTCCCTGCGTCGATAGCTTCCAGAAGAGGCCCGATGTAGGCGAGTAGCTTCTGGGTACCGGCAGACTCGAAGCGCGTGTCGAACCAGACCGGTTCCTCACCCTCCAGCTGATGAAGAAACCTGACTACGGGGATCTCGTGATCTCGTGCCGCAACTTCAGGGGGCTTGCCTAGTTCAAACTTGAACTCAACCTGCTGGCCCTGTTCCTTGTCGACACGGATGTCCGCAATGTGGATGTCCGCTGCTCGCAGCAAACCCAGCACTCGTTTCTTGAAGGCTGCATCGTCAAGATGCTGCAGCGTTGGCAACAACGATACGGCGCCAGACCAGCTCACGATGAGCACCTGGCTCGACCACCAATCGACGAGTGGCCGAAGCTGCTGAGAATTGAGCTGGGCAGCCGTAGTCAGAAACAATGCCTGCGACCGCGTTGCCTTGCGCCAGACATCCTTCGGACCGGTGAAGTACGCCGAGAACGACGACCACTCGTAATCGCTTCGGTCGTTGTTCCATCGCCGCTCGAACCAGCGCTGGCCCTTGCTGGTGCGGTACACGGTGAGGGATTCGGCAGTGATGCGCCGAGCGTCATAGGCGAACTCGTACTGATACCGCACGCCGTTGACGATGGCGGTGATTTCGAATTCAGTTGGGTCGGAGGCTGTGGCCCGGTCAAGGCGGAACGGCGTGTACTGCTCAGCGAATGCCGCCTCCGGCATGCTCGTGGAAGTCATCACGAGATTGCGCATCGTGGCCAGGGCGAAGATCAGGTTGCTCTTGCCGCTCGCGTTGGCGCCATAAATGACGCTGGCACGATTGAGGCGCGGCGCGCTCCGCATACCCGTCTCGATGGTGTGCGATTCCGAATGAGCTCGGTCGCTGCTCGCGACAAAGCTAAGGACCTGCTCATCTCGGAGGGATCGAAAGTTTCGAACCCTGAATTCAACAAGCATTCCCAGCTCCAGTTTAAAATAATAGCTGTTAGAGCAGTTCGGATGCGACATTACGCTCTATTTTAGATCGAAGTCAAACGTAGTTGTCGCTACCTTGCTGCTTTCCGAAATGTGTCCCACTTGGCTTGAATCAGCGCCCGCTTCAGGGGTCCCAGCTTCAGCGCCGGCCGACCAAATGCCAGTTCCTCAACGGGTGTCGGCTCGTCATCCTCGATCTCGATATCGTCGGGCACCTCGGACCTCTCGAAGTTTTCGGGATCGCTCAAAATCTCCTGCCAGAAGGCTCGCTCCTCCGGCGGAAGAGCCTGCGGATGAAGGGCCGCCAGCTTGAAGCGCCGCGCCCACTCCTCCTCGTCCCAAGTCTCCGCAACAAGGTCGACAGCCTTGTCGTCCCCGATCTGATCCTCCGAGCTCCAAGCCTCTACCTGATGGATCAGTTGCGCGCCGCCTCGTGATTCCGGCTGCGACGCAAGCCGCTCCAGTGCAATCTCTATGACTTCAGATACCGATCGCTGGTGAAGCAGCCCCAGCAGTTCGGCGCGGTACCTAGTCTCTGGCGACACACGTACCGCCAGGACCCCTGATTTGCGACCTTCCCGCCTCGCTCGTCTCTTCGTTTCCAATCCCTGTCACCTCGGTCTATAACTATGTTTACATTGTAAGCGATTATGTTATCATGGATCCACAGGTTGAGAGCCAGCTCTTTAACAAACCAAGACCGAAACGACGGCGAGATGCCGTCGCAACGAAGACCTTATTAATAAAAACTACAAAAAGGAGGTCCACATGGACACAACTGCAGAGCGCCGCAACGGAAGGATCGGCGCCAGAAAATCAGCCGCGGCCCCACGCCCGGCACAAGCAACTGAAGTCGCCCCGGTAATCGTCAAACAAAATCGCTACTGCGAACTGACCGGCGACACCCCTGACGCCGTGCATATGCGCCGCCGTCGCGGGGAGTGGATTGACGATCGCCACTCTCACCTGATTAGCGGGCGCCGCCTCTGGATCAACCTGCCGGAAGTCAACGCATGGCTTCGCAGCAACGGACTCCAGGCGAACTGACACTGCCTCGAGGAGTGACGATCAGAACGCACTCCTCCGGAAAGCAGGGCATTCAAATAGCGTTCACTTACCGCGGGAAACAGTGCAGGAAGACACTGCACGGCCGCGACGTGAATACACCCAACTTGAAATATGCAGCGGGCCTGCTGGCCCGCATCAACTCGGAGATCGCCGACGGCGATTTCGACTACGGACGGCACTTCCCGCGATCGCCGGCAGCGCACCGCATCGCCGACCCGGGATCGATGGTGACTGTCAGCGAACTCATGAAACAGTACCTGGGCGCAGGAGCAGGACCCGCCGGTGTATCAACCGAGTTCACTCGCTGCTGTCGAATCGATGGTGAAGACCTGGATCGACCCACCGACCGACGATCGAGCGCGCAAGCGTCGAATCGGCCCTCCGCTAGGAGAGCGACGGGTGGTCGAACTGGCAACCGAACACCTCTTTTCCTGGATCGCGACGGACCTGCGAGGTCGGTCACTCAAGTACATCCGGAACGTGGTCGATGCCGAAGAGGATCGTCCGACGTCGACTGCGAGTGCCTCAAGCGACGTGATTGCAACTGCGGCCACCGCGGGTGTCGGTGGCGTCACGCCCTTGGCGTTGGACTTTGTGACGACTGGCGTGCCCTTGCAGAAAGTAGCCGAACCCATCGAACCCGATTACGGTGCGGACGAAGACGAAGATATTGTTGACGACGTCGACGAGGACGAGGTTGAGGGCGAGACAGACAGTTGAGATCGCGCCGGCTTACTACCCAACGCTGCAACCCGAGAGGGAAGTGAAAAAAATCACACGCAGCCTTGCGGCCAACATGCTGCGTGTGACGCCACGTGTGAATTCTAGGACCAAGCCAGGCGGCGTGGGCCAACTTCGAAGCTCGTTCAACTGGCCCGCAAAGGGGCCAGTTTCGCCTGAGGATCAGAGACCTACGTGGTCTCAGATCGTCTGACGACGTCTTCCGAGCGGGAGGGGATTGGAGCGGGTGATGGGAATCGAACCCACGCTAGTAGCTTGGGAAGCTACAGTTCTACCATTGAACTACACCCGCACAGGCCGGGATTCTATGCAGCTTCCTGTTGGCCCGCAAATCGCCGGCTCGGGCCGGCGGATCGAACAGGATCAGGTACCGAACGAACCTCCACGCTTGCGCATCCAGTTGCGGCGCATGTGTATGCGCAGACTTTGAAGGCCGTACCGTAAGGCACGGAGGCGCGGCATGCTGGCGACATGTCGGACGCTGGCTGCTGACGGGATGGACACCGGCACGCTAGTCGACAATTTTCAGGCCGGGACTTTCAACTCCGCGCTTCACGATCGTGGAACGTGCTGCAGGCGCTGCAGCCGTGCATCCTCGCCCTTGAAGTGGGCCTCGAACCAGTTGACGAGGCAGTCGTCCAGCGAGCGCTTGCAGTGCGCGCAGGCACCGTCCTCGAAGGAATCCATCATTTCCCGCAGCGTCTCGATCAGTGCGTCGTGCTGCGCCCTGTGCGCCATGTACAGCGGGTAGCGATCCTTGCGCATCACGCTCTCCTCGAGCGCAAAGTGCGCACAGGCGCGTTCGTACAGGGACGCGAGGCAATCGCGCAGAGTGTCGCGCTGGGCAGCATCGCTTATCGCGACGCAACTTGTGTTCACGAGCTCGAGGAGCACCCGGTGCTCGTAGTCGAGTCCCGCAACCCCGGTGACGTAAGCCTCCTGCCATTCGAGTCGGGGCACAGCACTCCCTCCCTGTCAAGGGGCGACGCGACCGAGTATAGCGCCGCGGCACAGCGGCGATGAACTCTGCACGTCCGCGTCAGCGACTCTGAAAGTCGAATCCTGAATGAGTCTGATATGCGTTACTCAGCGCTTCACGTGCGGCGAGGCCCCGGAGCCTGCGCGACAGCAGACGCCCCGGCCTCCTCCATTGACGACTTCCTCATCGTCGATGCGGTGCAGAAGAAACAGCGCCGCGCTCATCGCGGCGCATCAGCACGCGTGGATTGAATGTGATCACTCTCGCGATGCGCGCACTGGTGCATGAGCGCCCCAACGCGTCGGCCGCTCAGTTCGTCGCGTTCTGGTTCTTCGCCTCGGCCTTCTCTTGCGCTTCCTGCATGACCAGCGTGTAGGCCACGTAGTACTTGTAGATGTTGCTCACGTACGTGACCGTCTCGCGCCCGATTTTTTCGGCCACGACGCGCTCGACATTGTTGAACCAGACGTTCGGGTCGAGACCCCGGGCCGCAGCCTCCTTGCGCAACTGGCGGATGCGATTGGGTCCGGCGTTGTAGGAAGCGAACGCAAACAGCCCCTTGTTCAGGTCGTCCATCGGTTCGTCCTTCAGGTACTGATCAATCATGAACCGCATGTACTTCACGCCGGCCTCGATGTTGGGATCGATCTGCTTGATGTCGCCGACGTCCAGCTCCTTGCCGGTCGCCGGCATCACCTGCATGACGCCGACGGCACCGACCTGGCTCTTGACGGACTGGTCGAGCTGCGACTCCTGGTAACCCTGGGCGATCATCAGCAGGTAATCCATGCTGTACTTGTCGCCGTACTTGCGAAACAACGTCACGAGCTCGTTGAACCTCCTGATCTGCGCGTCCGAGGTGGCGCTCTTCACGATCTTCGTGTCCTGCAGGTACTTGCGCAGGAGCAGGTTTCCGAACAGCGTGCCTTCTGCGTTGGCCTCGACGATCGGGTTCAGCGTGGCGATGAGCTTCGGGCTGCCCTTGCGCACCGCCCAGGCCAGCGCCCCCTCGTCGCGCACGACGATGTCCGGGTGCGGCGTGATGCCAGGGAGGATCTGTTTCCAGAAGTCGGCATAGACTTCGTCGACGACTACGATCTTCAGCAGCCCGGCATTTGCCATTTCGAGCACGTCCTCGTCCTCGAGCACCTTGGGGACCGTCCTGATCCGCACCGGCGTCTTGCCCCTGGATTTCAGCGCCGCGTTCACTGTACCCAGGCTATCGAACTGGATGCTGCCTTCGCGGACGGCGACCTCCTGGCCCGCCAGGTCGTCGAGGGTGGCAATACGAGGCGCTCCTGGACCGGTGACGACGATCTGCCGGACGTTCTTCTTGGTTGGCACCGTGAAGTCCACCAGCTTCGCGCGTTCCGGAGTCATGGTGATACCCGCAACGATGATGTCGCCACGGCCCTGCACCAGGGACTCGTACAGCGCGTCACGCGAAGTCGGGACCACGTTGACCAGGACCTTGTTCGCCTGACCGGTCTTCAGTTGCTCGTTCAAGGTCTTTTCGAGCATGACGGCCACCTCATGGGCGATTCCGTGTGGAACGCCTTTGTCGATGAAGTAGTACGTCCTGCTGTAGGGCGCGAGGATCCGAACCCTGCGCCGCTCGACCATGCCGTCGAAATCGCCGGTCCACTGGCGACTTGCCAGTTGCTGCCCGACGCCAGACGTGCCGTCGTCCGGTCCCGCGTCGGGTGCCTGAACGGGAACGGAGGCCGGCACTTCCGCGGTGGTCGCGGATGGCACCTCCTGCGCCACCGGCGAAGTCTCCGGCCCCTGCGCCGACCGTTCACCACAGGCACAAAGAGCCGTCGCGAGCAGACCGGTTGCCAGACTTCTCAAGATCTTCCGCATGGGACCCCCTTTCCAGGCGTCGCCGCCCGCAGCAAAGGCACATCGCGTCCGACACGGATAGTTTGAGCGGTTTCCTCCGACGGGTCGAGCCTGCCCACGCGGCTCCAGGCGATACAATGCGCCCGCGAACCTTTCCTCAGGGCGAACCTGCGTCGACATGACTCACTCTCCGCACGTGTCCCGGCTCCTGCTCGTGCTGCTCACCGCCGTCACCTTGCTGCCGGGGTGCGCAGTCACCAATCGGCTGTTCCGCGACCGGGCCGCCGAGGAGCGTGCGGCTGCGCTGCTGCAGCTGCAGCTCTCCGTCATGCGCTTCGCCGACGAGTACACTGCGCGGATCACCGAACGGGTCGGCGCGTTCCAGCAGTCCACGGTCGACCCGGGCGAGCGACTGGCAGCGCAGTCGTGGCTGGTATCACAGGCCACCAGCGCATTCACGATCGCCACCGGTCCCAACCCGGAGCTCAACGCCATCGATATGCTGGTTTTCGCCACGCTGAGCCGCATGGTGATCGAGGATCGCTGGGTCGGCGAACTCTACGGTCCGCGCGCCGAGGGCCTGCTCGCCGCGCACAAGACGCTCGAGAGCCGCGTCTGGGATTTCGCCCCCATGTTGCTGAGCGAGGCGCAGGCGATGGAACTCCGCTCCGGCATCGAAGCCTGGCACCGAAAAAATCCGGTTGGCCGCGCGGTACCGTTCATCCATCTCGAGGACTTCGCGTTCGCGATCGGCGCCACGCAAACCGGCGCCACTTCGTCGAGCAGCATCTTCTCCTTCCTGGGCATCGATCCGCTCAGCAATCTCGATCCCGCGGTCCGCGAGCTCGCACAGACACGCCAGCTGGCCGAGCGGGCCGTTTACTACGGCCAGCGTGCGCCCAAGCTCATCAGTATGGAGGCGCAGCGTCTCGCCTTCGAGATGGCGATGACCCCGGAGTCCGCGGCGCTGCTCGCGAACGTCGATCGCGTCGGTGGCGCCGCGCAGACCGCCAGCACCCTCGCCGCTGACCTGCCGCGTCTTTTCGCCGAAGAGCGATCCGCCGCGATCGAGCAACTGACCGGAATCCTGGGCGAGCGCCAGGACCAGTTGCAGGCGCTGGTCGTCGAGTTGCGCTCGACGCTCGAGGCCGGCGGCACGACGTCCGACTCGGTTCGCGACACCATCGCGGCCCTGGACGTGCTGCTGGCCCGCTTCGACCGTCCCGCATCGGCAGCTGCCCGGAGTGAATCGCGGCCCTTCGACGTGACGGAGTACACCGAGGCGCTGCGCGTGATGGGCGAAACGGCGCAGCAGCTTCAGGTACTGCTCGGGCAGGCGAACGGCAAAGTGCCGGCGCTGGAACAGGTCTCGGAACGCGCCACCGCGCAACTCACGTCGCTGGTCGACCACGTGTACTGGCGGCTGGTGCAGCTCATCCTGGTGCTGGTGGCGGCTGGCGTTGCCGGCGCACTCGGCTACCGCGCCGTCGTGCGCCGCCTACGCTACGACTCATGACCGCCGTCCAGTTCCGCAATCCCGAAGTCCGACTTTCCGAAGCGCTGGCGACGACGCGGCATGCGATCGAGGGGCACCAGGTCACGCTGCGCGAATTGCTGCTGCTGGTCGGCGAACAGGGCCTGCTGGTCTTCTGCGCGATCCTGGCGATGCCGTTCCTGCTGCCGGTGTCGCTGCCGTTCATGAGCACGGCACTCGGGGTACCCATGCTGCTGATCGGATATGCGGTCACGATGAACCGCGTGCCCTGGTTGCCCGATCGTGTGCTCGATCACGCGTTGCCGAGCAAGACGGTGCAACACACGCTCGAGCGAGCGGTACGGACGTTCGATCGCTTCGAGCACCTCGTGCGACCCCGCATGCTCGGGCTGACGGCAACGCCGGGCGTAAACACCGTGCACGGGATTGCACTCGTCATCGCCGTCATCGCACTGATGGCGCCGCTGCCGCTGATTCCACTCGCCAACACGCTGCCGGCCATCGGTGTCCTCCTGTTGTGCCTCGGCATGGCGGAACGCGACGGCGCGCTGCTGTTGCTCGGCCACCTGGTGACGCTGGTGTCGGTGCTTTACGTCGGCACGCTGCTCTACTTCGCTGCGAAGGCGGGGAGCGATCCGCGGGCGACGTTCGACATGGCCATGCAGCTCTTCTGGAAATTCTCCAGCGGCTGAACTGGCCGACTGCGTTTCCAACCGCTGGCACTGGATCACGAGGTGAGGTCTAATCCTTTCGGATTGCGTATACGCAGGGAGGACTTATGAAACTGAAGATCCTGCTCGTCACCCTGACCAGCCTTGCGCTGCTGGCAGCGACACCGAGTGTCGTGCTGGCCCAGCACGAGCATCAGCAGCACGCAATGCACGGCTCCGGCGACGCCGTGGCACAGCTGCAGCTGCAGGACGGCCGGAAATGGCCGACGGACGCACCGCTGCGGCTGGGCATGGCCAGCATCCGCGCGGCGTTCGACGCCGACCACCCCGCGATCCACGCGGGCAAGCAGACCGACGACCAGTACGCCGCGCTCGCAACGCGTATCGATCAGCAGGTGAAGTCGATCGTGGCCAACTGTCGCTTGCCGGCGGATGCCGACGCGAACCTGCACCTGGTCGTCGCCGACCTGCTGCAGGGGGTTTCACTCATGCGCGGCGAGGACACCGCGCGGTCACGCCACGACGGCGCGGCATTGGTCCACGGTGCGCTGAAAGCTTACGGCCAGTACTTCGACGATCCGGCGTGGCAGCCTGAAGCACCGATGCAGGAGCAGTGAATTAAACCGCTGCGACTGCAACAGCGATCACGCACCAGGCAGTTTGTGCGCACCGAGGATGTCGTCGAGGCTCCATTCGTGCTGCTGCTCGTAACGCCCGGCCAGGAATTCGACGAACGAACGCACCTTGGCCGACAGGTGTCGCCGGCTCGGATAGACCGCGGCAATGGGTGACCGAGGGGGCCGGTAGTCCGGCAGCAACGACACGAGCTGCCCGGCGCGGATCTCGTGCGCCACGATGAAATCCGGCTCGTACACGACGCCCATGCCCTGCACCGCGAGCGAAGCGAGCACCTGGCCGTTGTTGGCACGATGCCGGGGCGGGATGCGCACGGACACACGCGAGTCGCGGCCGTCCTGCCCTTCGAACTGCCACGTGTTCGGCACGCCGACGTTGGTGTAGCTCAGGCACTCATGTTGCTGCAGGTCCTGCGGGATGCGGATCGGTTCACGGCGCCGCGCGAGGTACGAAGGCGACGCGCAACAGACGATCTGGGTCCAGCCAAGCCGTTTCGACACCATGCCCTGCGAGCCGATGTGTCCGATGCGGATGGCGAGGTCAAAGCCTTCCTCGACCAGGTCGATGACGCGATCGGAGAGATCGAGGTCGAGCAGCAGCTCTGGATGGAGCACACTGAACTGCGCGAGAGCCGGCGCGAGGTAGCGCGTCCCGAAACTGACGCCGCAGGTCAGGCGCAGCGTGCCCCTGGGTTCCGCTGCCGCAACTCGCACCGAGGCCTCGGCATCGTCGAGGTCCGACAACAACTGCACGCTGTGTTCGTAGAACGTCTGCCCGGCCTCCGTCAGCGACAGGCGTCGCGTCGTGCGATTGAGCAGTCGCACGTTCAGGTGCGCTTCGAGTTCTGACACCTGCCGCGAGACGGCCGAGGTGGACAGGCCGATCCGCTCTGCAGCCCGGGCAAAACTGCCCAGTTCGACGACCTTGGCGAAAGCACTGACGGCCTGGAAGCGATCCATGGATTTATTGTTGCATTTTTCGCAATGGTGCATCCAGCGAAGGCATCTTTATCCCTTTAATAGGTTGGATCACGATCCAGTCCACGCTCGCGGCACGGGGCCTGCGCCCACACCAACGATCAACCGCCGTCATAGACGTAACCAAGGAAGACTCGACCCATGAAGCTCTACTACACACCGGGCGCCTGCTCGCAGGCCCCGCACATCGCACTCCACGAACTCGGCCTGGCGTACGAGTCGGTCAAGGTGGACCTGGTCAAGCACACCCTGCCGGATGGCACCGACTTCTACTCGATCAATCCCAAGGGCTACGTGCCGATGCTCGAACTGGACGACGGCACGCGGCTCACGGAAGTCGGTGTCCTGCTGCAGTACATCGCGGACCAGAAGCCGGGCACGATCGCGCCGGTCTTCGGCAGCAAGGCACGTTGGCGGCTGATGGAATGGCTCAACGTAACTACTCACGCCCCAAGTCGTTTGCATCGGCGATCGGGGGCTTGACAATGTAGAGAACGGGTACTACGCTGCTTCCCAATCCTTCCAAGGGCACGGGTCAGGCAGCGATGGGCGTATTTCGGATCCAAGGCGACCTCGGGGTTGTGCCAGCCGATCATCGCGCTGATGCCTCCGCACGAGACGTATATCGAGCCACCTTGGCGGCGGGGCGATCATGAAGCGCAAGCTCCCCGCGTTGCGCAACATCGGCATCGACCTCAATCAACGCGCACTGGAGAGATTCCAGTGCGAGTATCCGGTGGAACTGGTGAACGGGTGCGCGCACCGGTTCCTGGCGGACTTTGACTATCGGGGCCGGGAACTCCTCTACTGCGATCCGCCGTACCTGCACGCCACGCGCAGCTCCGATCGGCGCTACCGCTACGAGTACGAGGAGCACGATCACGTGGAGCTGCTTGGGCTGCTGAGGAGCCTGCCCTGCCAGGTCATTCTCTCGGGCTACCCATCGGCCCTGTACGATCAGGAGCTTCCCGGCTGGCGCAGCCTGGGCTCAGGTAATGAACCAGGGCGGCGTGCGCACCGAGAAGGTGTGGTTCAACTTCAACCCCGACCGCGTGCATTGGGCCCGCTACGCCGGGAAGGACCACACCGATCGGCAACGCATCAAGCGCAAGGCCGAGAGCTGGGGGAGCGCTATCGGGCCTTGCCGCCCGGGAGCGCCTGGCCGTGCTCGCCGCGGTGATGGCCGTCGAGGCCGTCGAGTAGTCCGGCCGGTTCGGCTTCGTGGCGAGCGTCAACCGACAGCCCTGCGCGAGGAGTTCGGGGCGCTCAAGGGTCGCTTCGGGCAGCTTTCCGCCGAGGAAGGTCAGCGCTGAAAGCCACGCCTTGTTCCAGGCGCTGCTGCTGCTTCAGGTGCTGATGGCGGTCTTTATGGAAAGAACACCACCAAGACCAGCGCGAACCAGCAAGCCCTCCTCGCGAACCGAGAAGGACGAGAGCGCGATCGGCCACGCCGGCACCCATACCAAGGGCAAAGCCTAGCCCAGCCGCTCGGCAAACACCGCACCGTCGAGACCGTTACGGTCTCCAAGGTCAGTTCCTGCGAGCAGTGCGGGAGGATCTGCGCGAGGTCCGGCCCCAAGGTCACGAGCGGCGCACCCAGATCGACATCGTCTTCGAGAAGGTCCTGAGCCACGTCGACGCCCAGATCAAGTCCTGCCCGCACTGCGGTGCCGAGACGCGCACCGTTCCCCGAGACCTTCTTCGGTCCCCTGCAGTACGGCTCGGGCATCAAGGCGTACGTGCTGACCTGCTGATGGCCCAGATGGTCTCGCTGCAGCGCGTGCAGCAGATGATTCAGACCTCATCGGTCAGGTGATCTCCGAAGCCACGATCTTGAAGTACGTCCTGCAGCTGCTCTCGCTCGAGCGCTGGGAGCAGATGGCCATCGAACGGATCCTCACCCACCCGGCGATGCATGTCGATGAGACTTCCCTGCGCGTCGAGAAGCACAACCACTGGATCCACGTCTGCTCGGCAGGGGATATCACCCTAAGTTCGTGCATGAGAAGCGCGGCCTCGAGGCGATGACCGCCATCGGCATCATCCCGCGCTACGGAGGGTGATCGTGCACGACTGCTGGGCCTCCTACCTCTCCTATGAGCACTGCCGCCATGGGCTCTGTGGCGCGCACCTGTTGCGCGAGCTGACCTTCATCCGCGAGGCGAACGGCTATGCCTGGGCCGGCAACATGCAGCGGCTCTGCAGCAGACCTGCTCCCGTGTCACCAAGCGCCCGCGCAAACGGCTTACCCCGCGCGAGTACGAGACCTTGCAGAAACACTACCGCAACATCCTCACTGTGGGGAGCGGGAGCTCCCGCCCATCCCGGCCAAGCAGAATGGCAAACCGGGTCGGGTCGCCAAATCCGATGCCCATAACCTCTGGGAGCGACTCAAAGAGCACGAGAGCGCCGTGTTGTTGTTCGCCCAGGATCCGAACGTTCCCTTCACGAATAACCGTGCCGAGCGAGATCTGCGCATGAGCAAGGTGAAGCAGAAAGTCTCCGGCTGCTTCCGTAAGGCCGAGTTCGCCCAGGCCTACTGCCGTATCTCCAGCTACCTGCAGACCATGGCCAACCAAGGGCACAACCCTCTCGTCGCTATCCAAATGGCTCTATCCGGCCAGCTCTACGCCGAAACCGGGTGAGCAGTTACGGCTCAACTTCATCTCGACCGAAGTGCACAAGGGCTTTGGCCCGTTGTGGAATCCGCAGACGCCAGCCGATGTACGCGAGCGGGCCGTGCAGGCACTCGGCAACCGGTTCACGTTCATCGCGAAGACGCTCGAGCAGCAGCCGTTCCTGACGGGCGACGCGTTCTCGATTGCCGACGCCTACCTGTGGGTCGT
The DNA here is from genome assembly GCA_016705325.1 of Pseudomonadota bacterium. Classification (GTDB taxonomy): domain Bacteria; phylum Pseudomonadota; class Gammaproteobacteria; order Steroidobacterales; family Steroidobacteraceae; genus RPQJ01. Next base: position 83,045 of record JADIYJ010000027.1, read on the forward strand.
GTTGAACTGGGCCGATTATCATAAGGTCGACCTGACGCCGTGGCCGGCCGTGCAGCAGTTCCGCGCGCGCGTCGCCGCGCGTCCGGCAGTGCAGGCTACGTTGAAGGCTGAAGGCCTGGTGAAGTAACGCACGCCTCACCTCCCCCGCTTCCGGCTACCTCCCCCGCCGCAAGCGGGGTGAGGTTGGAGCAAGGCACGAGGACGATCCCGATGCAACGCCTCCCCACACTGTTTCTCTCGCACGGCTCGCCGATGCACGCGCTCGACCCGGGTGGCGCCGGCAAGGCGTGGCGCGCCATCGCGGACTCGCTGCCCAAGCCGCGCGCGATCCTGATGGTGTCGGCGCACTGGGAAACCTCGCTGCCCATGTTGACGGCCGGCGCCCAACTCAAGACGATCCACGACTTCGGCGGGTTTCCTGAACCGCTGTACAAGCTGCGCTACGACGCAACGGGCTCGCCTGCACTCGCCGATGAAGCGGCTGCGCTGTTGCGTGGCGCAGGGATGGCTTCATCGAGCAATGGCTGTCGCGGCATCGACCACGGTGCGTGGGTGCCGCTGCGCTGGATGTACCCGGCTGTCGATGTGCCCGTCGTGCAGTTGTCGGTACAGCCGGGACTCGGCACCCCGCATCACCTGCAGATGGGACGCGCGCTGCAGCCGCTCACAGAGCGCGGCGTGCTGGTGATTGGCTCGGGGCACGTCACTCACAACCTGCGTGACTGGATGACGAGTCGCGAGGTGTTGCAGCCGCTGCCCTATGTGTTGGCGTTTTCCCAGTGGCTGGAAGGCCACCTGGCGAGCGGCGACGAAGCGGCGCTGCTGGCTTACCGCGAACAGGCGCCTGCAGCCGCGCGCGCGCATCCGACGGAAGAGCACTTCCTGCCGTTGTTCGTTGCGCTTGGCGCTGCAGGGACAGAAGTGAAATCCACGCGCATCTACACGGGCATGGAAGGCGCGGCGCTGTCGATGGACGCTTACGAGTTCAGGCAGGCCGCATAGCGCAGACGCTCCCGCACCGCATCCGTTTGCCGCAAGCGGGCGGGAAACGGGGGCGCACGCACACGGGCGGGGGGCGTTCAGGGCCGAAGGCGTGGGCCTGGGGACACCGGCGCGAGGCCCCAGGCCACCTGGGGGTGTCCCGGCCGGCCCGGGGGGGGGGGGGGGGCGTCTTCCCGGGGGGGGGGTGGGGTCCCGGGGGGGGGGGGGGGGGGCCCCCCCCCGCCCCCTGGACGGCCGCCCCGGCAGCCCGAGCCGGCAGGCAGCCCGAAGGCCGACCTTGGGGGGGGGGGGGGGGGGGCGGGCCGACCCCCCCTCCCATCGAACCACACTGACCCCCCCACCCGGGGTGGAGGCCCCTCACCGCCCCCGGATAGCCCATCAGCGCGCCCAGCTGGCGCACCCAGAAAAGTTGAGGCCCGGACGGTGCCGGGCCTCATCTCCGTTTACGCCTGCGAGCCGTAGCTCCTGGCTTTGGGGCGACGGGCGCCACCGCCCGGCCGGCCATGTGCCTGCCCGCCAGTGCCCTGACCCTGACCCTGGCCTTGTCCAGGGCCCTGGCGATGACGCTGGCCCTGCGGCTTGGCATGACGCTGCTGCTGGGCCCGCGGATCGACGTGACGCGGCTCGCGCGCCTTGCCCTCGCCCGACGGACGCGGAATCTGCGTGCGGTCCAGCGGCAGCACGTTGATCTTGCGGCCGAGCACGCGCTCGATCGCCCGGAGGCGATCACGCTCGTCGTCCGAAACCAGCGACAGCGCCTGGCCCGTGGCGCCGGCACGACCCGTGCGGCCAATGCGGTGCACGTAGTCTTCCGGCACGTGCGGCAGTTCGTAGTTGACGACCTGCGGCAGTTCGGTGATGTCGAGACCGCGTGCGGCGATGTCGGTCGCGACCAGCACCTGCACCTTGTATTCCTTGAAGTCTTCCAGCGCGCGCGTGCGGGCACTCTGCGACTTGTTGCCGTGGATCGCGGCGCACTGCAGGCCGTCGTGCGTCAGCTGCTCGGCCAGGCGATTGGCGCCGTGCTTGGTGCGGGTGAAGACGAGCGTCTGCGCATTGGGGCCGGACTTGAGCAAGTGGCTCAGCACGGCGCGCTTCTCACCCTGCGAAACAAGGTGCACGCGGTGGTCGACGAGTTCGGTCGGCGCATTGCGCGGCGCGACTTCGATCGTGAGCGGGTTGCGCAGCAGGCCATTCGCGAGTCCGCGGATGTCGTCCGAGAACGTCGCCGAGAACAACATGTTCTGGCGGTTCGGCGGCAGCATCGCGAGCACGCGACGGATGTCGCGGATGAACCCCATGTCGAGCATGCGATCGGCTTCGTCGAGGATCAGGTAACGCACGCTGCGCAGGTCGATGTTGCGTTCGTTCGCGTGATCGAGCAGGCGACCCGGCGTGGCGACGACGATGTCGACGCCGCGACGCAGCTGGTCGATCTGCGGGCGCGGGCTGACGCCGCCGAAGATCAGCGCCGACTGCTGGCGCAGGTGGGCGCCGAGGTCGGCAATGGACTGCTGCACCTGCGCCGCAAGTTCCCGGGTCGGAACGAGCACGAGTGCACGCGGCGCACGCGAGCCACGCGGGTTGGGCTGGTCGTCGTGCAGCTTCTGCAGCAGCGGCAGCGCAAAGGCGGCCGTCTTGCCGGTGCCCGTCTGGGCGGCGGCAAGCAGGTCACGACCTTCGAGCACCGCGGGGATGCCGCGCGACTGGATGGGGGTTGGCTGCGTGTAGCCCATGTCCTGGACCGCACGCACGAGCTCGGCCTGGAGGCCGAAGTTTTCAAATGACATTGAATGACTTTTCCGGGCGCCAAACCTGCGCGCGTATGCGCGTGCAGGCACCGGGCTGGCACCGTAACTTTGATGAATCGAGCAGCGAAATGCAGACTTCGATCAGTCTGCAGGAGGGGCCGCATAGGCGTTCCCAGGGAGGGAAGCGCTGAAGAACCTCGTGCGCAGACCGGACTGCGCGGCGGCAAACTGTGGCGGCAGTCTACCTGAAGCCCCTATTTCGCGCCAGCGAGCGTAGTGAGCAGCACGTACCAGTGATCCAATCCGGCGTAAAACGCCGCAACCGGAACGCGTTCGTTCAAGCCGTGGGCAAACTCGTCCTTTTCTTTCATGAAGAGGCTGCTGACGCCGTAAGTTGGAATGCCCGCACCACGGAAGATGGAACCGTCGGTGGCGTAGGGCGCCATGTCCGGCACGATCGGCACGCCAGGATGGCCCGCCCGGACCGCCTTGGTCACGGCCGCCAGGACGTCACTTCGCAATGGGGATGGTGGGCTGGCGTGCGGTTCGCCGATCACCTTCACTTCGATCTTGTCGCCGACGACCTTCTGCAGCGAGTCGCGCACTTCGGTCACGCTGGTGCCGGGGAAGATGCGGCAATTGACCGTAGCGGTGGCCGACTGGGGCAATGCGTTGTCCGCATGACCTCCGGTCAGCATCGTTGCGACACAAGTGGTGCGGGTGCGCCCGACCATGGCCGGGTTCTTAGCGAGGACAGCAGCGGCCTCGGCATCACCAGGGTTCGCCGCGAACTTCGCCATGGCCTGGCCCAACTCGCCGGGCGTGACTGGCGCCGTCGCCTTGAAGCTGCCGAGCGTCCAGTCGTTCCACATCACCGGGAACGCGTAGCCCTGCACCGCCTTGAGCGCATCGGCGAGTTCGTAGATCGCGTTGTCGGGTCGCGGCTGCGAACTGTGCCCACCCGGATTGTGCGACGTGAGCGCAAAGCTCGCGTAGGACTTCTCGGCACCTTGCAGCGCATAGAACTGCGGCTTGCCCGTCTCGTCGTCGAGGGTGCCGCCCCCTCCATCGCCATTCAGTGCAAATTCCGCATCAGTCAGCGCGCGGTATCTGGTCGCGAGTTCGCGCGCAGTGTCCATCTGCGTCTCTTCGTCACCGGAGAAAGCGATGATCAGGTCGCGCGTCGGCACGAACCCCTCGGCCTTGAGCCGCAGGAACGTGGCCGAGATCAGGGCGATCTCGCCCTTGACGTCCATCGTGCCGCGCCCGAAGAAGTAGCCGTTCTCTTCGACGAGCTTGAACGGGTCGCGCTCCCAGTCTTCCGGTTTCGCCGTGACGACGTCCATGTGGGCGATCAGCAGGATCGGTCTGCCGCCCTTGCCGCTGCCACGATAGCGCACCACGAGCGAGGCCGTGTCACCCGAGTGGAGGACGTGAATGTCGTCCTCGGGAAAGCCAGCCGCCCGGAAGCGATCCGCCAGGTACTGGGCGACTGCTGGAACCTTGCCGAGACCCGCGGCGCTCGGGATGGCGACGATCCGCTCGAGGATCGCGCGCGCCTCCGTACGTGCGTTCGCCGGTGCCTCGGCTCGCGCCGCCACGGCGCAGCAGCATGCCAGAGCCAGCATCGATCCCATCAGTCGCATCCACATGCAGTCACCTGTCGTGTTCATCGGTATTCCGGTCGTTCGATTCGCTCAATGCCCGGCATTGTCGCTGACATACGCCCGCATGGCCTGCTCGAGCTGACGCGCGGGCACCCTAGCGGCTATCACTTCCGCGAGCCACTCATCCACGCGCGCCTGCAATGCCGGGTCGGGCGCCATCAGAATCCGCTTTTCGCTTCGAGTCAACGTGCCGGGGTATGTGCGGCACAACTGGCCGGGCCAGCGGCGAGCCTGCAGCTCGGCCTCGACATCGTCGGTCACCATCACGTCGGCCCGGCCCGCCGCAATCTCCGCAAACACGCCGCGGTTGTCCGGATGCACGAGAATCTGCGCCTGGTGCACGTGCTCGCGCACGTAGCGCTCGTTGGTCCCGCCCGGATTCACGATCACGCGGACGTCGGGACGATCGAGTTCGGCCGCGGTGTCGAATTGCTCGCGGTCGGCGCACCGTGCAAGCAGCGTCTTGCCGCCTTCGTGGTAGGCAATTGAATAGAGACCCAGCGCAGCACGCTCCTCGCTGTAGCCGATGCCGCTCATCGCAACGTCGAATCGTCCGTCGCGCAGGTCATTGACCAGGCCGGGCCAGCTGGTGCGGACGAACACTGGCCTGGCACCGAGATGCGCGGCCAGGTCGCGCGCCAGCTCGACGTCCGCGCCGGACAGACGGCCACCATCCTCGAGACTGAACGGAGCGTAGTCACCGGTGGTGGCTATACGGAGCACGTGTGTCGCGCGCAGGCGATCCAGGACCGGCCCGCCTGCGACCCGCACGATGTGTCGCAAGGCAGTCAACAGTTCTGCCGCGGCATCGGCCGGAAGCTCGTGGCGCCGAACCGCGGCTTGCATCTGCTCCATGACGGCGGCTGCCGCATCGTCACGCAGCGGCGTCAGCAGGTACAACGCGGCGAACTGCTGTTCGCGGGTCTTGTCGATGCGCTCGCGCACCGCCTGCAGGTCGGCGGGTTCAGCGCAAGGCGCACAGCGGTCCGCCTGCTTCCATTCATCGTGCCAGCGCTGCTGCACATCACGAGCGAGACGGATCTGAGCGGCAAAGAACGGTTGCGTCGTCGCGGGATCCAGGCCGAGCGTCCGGGCTCTTGCCGCGACGTGCTGCAGGACGACGGCTTCGCGCGCCGCATCCGGGATCGGCGCACCCGACAACCATTTTGCGGCCGCCACGTCGCGCATGATCGCCAATCGTTCGTCGATGGCCTGCACGAGGAATTGCGCCGCTGTTGCATCGGCAAACTCCGCCGCTGGCGCCTCGATGGTACCCGGCATGGATGCGGCCGCGGTTGCATCAACCTGCACCGCGGGCGTGAAACCGCAACCCGCGATCACGCCGCCAGACGTCACGGAGATCAGCAGCGTGACCAACCGACCCCGCCAGAATCCGCGCGTTTTCCGGCCCGGACGGCGCGTCATGATCGCTTCCTGGCCCGGCCCCGCACGACGGTGCGCAACCCGAGCCAGTGCGCCAGCAATTCGAGTTCGTCACGCAAGCCGGCGTCGACTGCGCGCCGATCCGCGTCCGGCTCGTAATGAGTGGCGATGACGCGCAACTTGCCGGCCTCGCGGTCGGACTTCAGATCCACGCGCGCGACGAGATCCTCGTTCAGCAGGAACGGCAACACGTAATAGCCATGAACGCGCTTGTGCGCCGGCGTGTAGATCTCGATGCGGTAGTGGAATTCGAACAGGCGTTGCAGCCGGTCGCGAAACCAGACCAGTGAATCGAACGGCGACAACAAGGCGCGGGCCTCGATGCGCGCAGGCACTCTCGTGCCTGCCGCCATGTACGAGGGGCCTTTCCAGCCCTCCACGTGCACCGGCAACAAGTCCCCCGACTCGACGAGTTCGGCGACGCGTGTCTTGGCGTCCGCGGGACCCAGCCGGAAGTAGTCGCGCAGGTCCCGCTCGGTCGCGACGCCCATCGCCACGCTCGCGATCCGCAACAAGTCGCGGTGCGCGTCCTCGACCGCGGGCGTCCGCGCGTCGACGACGGCTTGCGGCAATACCCGTTCGGTCAGGTCATACACGCGCTCGAAGCGTCGCCGCGAATGCGTGCTGACCTGCCCGGTCCAGAACAGCCACTCGAGCGCAATCTTGCCTTCGCTCCAGCCCCACCAGCTGCCCTTGCGGCGATCGCCGGTGCCGATCTCGGACACGCCGAGCGGACCGCGATCGCGGATCTCCGCCAGCACCTCGCCGCAGAAGGCGGCGCGCTCGCGCCCGAACCTTGCGACATTGCCCCAGGTGCCATCGCCGTTCTTCGCGCGCTGCATGCGCCAGCGCAGCGACGGCTGGCACTCGACCGGCAACAGTGACGCCTCGTGACCCCAGTACTCGAACACCTGGCGCCGGCGCCCGCCATAGGCGGCTTCGTCCAGCAGCGGCATGGCGTACGCCCCGAGCCGGGAGTACAGCGGCAGGTAGTGCGACCGGACGAGCACGTTGACCGAGTCGATCTGCAGCAAACCCAGCGCGCGCACGGTGCGGACTACGTCGGCCTTCACGACGTCTCTGGTGGGGCGAGGTCGGCCAAATCCCTGGGCCGCGAGCGCGACGCGACGCGCCTCGGCCAGCGACAGCGATTCGCGCGGCCTGCGGAGGTTGCTCATGCGTGGAATGATACCGGTGCGTTACCCTTGGCACCTCGCCATCCTCCCCGGAGTGGTCGAATGATCCGGTATTCGGCAGACGTGATCGTGATCGGCGCCGGCATTGCAGGCGTGACGGCAGCCATCGAATTATTGAACCGGGGCCGGCGTGTCCTGCTGCTCGATCGCGATTGCGCGGAGAACATGGGCGGTCTCGCGAAGGAAAGCTTCGGCGGCATCTGGTTTGCCGGCACGCCACTGCAGAAGCGCTACGGCATCCGCGACGGCGCACAGCAGGGCCTGCGTGACTGGCATGCGTTCGCCGAGTTCGGACCGGACGACCACTGGCCGCGCGCCTGGGCCGAGGCCTACGTCCATCGCGCCAACGAAGAGATCTATGACTGGCTCCGCGGCGTCGGCGTGCAGTTCATGCCGATGCCGCTGTGGGTGGAGCGCGGCCTGCACACGCCGGGCAACTCGGTGCCGCGCTGGCACATCGTCTGGGGCACCGGGTACGAATTGCAGGTGGTGCTGAACGCTCACCTGCAGTCGCGCCCGAATCGGGACCGGCTCGACCTCAGATTCGATCACCGCGTCGAGTCACTCATCGTGACGAACGGCCGCGTGACCGGCTGCCGCGGCCGGCTCGAAGGCGGCGCTGATGAATTTGAGGCGCAGGCCGAGAATGTCGTGATCGCGAGCGGCGGCATCAACGGCAACCTCGAGCGCGTGCGGCAGAACTGGCACGCGGACTGGTCGCGACCCCCCGCCACGCTGCTGAACGGTTCGCACAAGTATGCCGACGGCACGCTGCACGACGCCGCGGCTGCACACGGTGCGCGCATCACGCACCTGGACTGGCAATGGAACTACGCTGCGGGCGTGCATCACTGGCAACCGCGCAAGCCGTCGCATGGGCTTTCGCTCGTGCCGCCGAAATCGGCGCTGTGGCTCAACTGGCGCGGCGAACGCATCGGCCCGATGCCGCTGGTCACGGGCTTCGACACGCACGACCTCGTCGGCCAGATCTGCCGGCAGGAGCGCGCCTATTCGTGGCAGCTGCTGAACCGTCGCATCATGCTCAAGGAGCTCGCGATTTCGGGCGGCGAATTCAATCCGGCGTTCCGGCGCAAGAGCCGGCTCGCGGTCGCGCGCGACATGGTGTTCGGCAACCACTGGCTCTACGACCAGTTGACGCAGTTCTGCCCGGACGTGGTGGTGGCGCCGACCGTGGAAACGCTCGTCGAAAAGATGAACGTGCTGGCGGGCGACGGGTCGGTCGACATCGATGCGGTCCGCACGGCTGCGACCCGGTACGACGACATCATCGGGCTCGGCCCACGGTTCCACACCGACGACCAGCTGCGTCGCATCGAGTTCGCGCGCCGCTGGATCGGTGACCGGCTGCGCACCTGCAAGTTCCAGCAGATCCTCGAGCCGGCGGCGGGTCCGCTGATTGCGATCCGCGAGTTCATCATCAGCCGCAAGAGCATGGGCGGCTTGCAGACCGACCTCGAGTGTCGCGTGCTCGACCATTCCGGCGAACCGATTCCGGGCTTGTTTGCCGCGGGCGAGAGCGCGGGCTTCGGCGGTGGCGGCATGAATGGCAAGCGCGGTCTCGAGGGCACGTTCCTCGGTGGCTGCCTGCTGGGCGGGCGCATCGCGGGCAAGGTCGCCTGAACCGTCCCCTCTACCGCTGGCGGCACGAGAGGTGTAACAGCGCCTCTCCCGCCCTGCAGCAGGAGAGGCGACCCGTCAAACGAAGCGGTTCTCCATCCGCTCCGGCAGGCTATTGACCTTGAAGGCAAACATGATCTTGAGCACGCCCGTGATGATCGCCCACGACGCGATCATCCAGATGACGGACAGCCCGCCCACCTTCGGATTCACGATCACCATGATTCCGAACAGGATCGACAGTCCGCCCGTGAGGTAGAGGATCCACTCGCGCGCCGTCGCTGCCCGTACCTTGTAGCCGAGCATCACGAGGAACACGCCGGCCATGATCGCTTCGAATGCAACCAGGAGGATGAACGCCTTCATGCTGACGAGCGGATTGAGCAACGCGTAACCGCCACCGACGACCCCGAGCACGCCGATCAGCAGCATGATCCACCAGCCGTCCTTGTCGCGGTTGCGGATGGAACCGACAACGTTGGAGGCGCCATCGACCAGGATCGCGGCGGCGAAGAAGACCGCGACCACCAGCCAGGCCGTCATCGGCTGCGAGAAGGCCAGTACGCCAAAAATCACGCTGGCGATGCCGCCGACCAGGAACACCCACCACGTGCGCTTGCACAGTACCCTGGCGTCGCCGCCGAGCCGGGTCAGCAGCAGTCCGTCCGATTGAGCCATCGCTTTTCTCCACGCCCGTTCGCCGGGCTTTATGATTGCAATCCCCCAGGCCAGCGAAACTCTAGCCCCTTGTCGTCATCGAAGCCAGACGCTGGGAACGGAGCCGGCGCCGCAGCGACGGCGCCCGACACCTCACCCCACCGCGCGATCCGCAGCTTTGTCGTGCGCGCGGGCCGCATGACCGGCGCACAGGAACGCGCCTGGCGCGAGCTGTGGCCCGCGCTCGGCATCGAGAACAGCGAAGCACCGCTCGATTTTACTGCCGCCTTTGGTCGGGACGCGCCCGTGGTGCTCGAAATCGGCTTCGGCAACGGGGAGTCGCTCGTCGCGCTGGCCTCCGCCCACGCCGAACGCAATTACCTTGGCCTCGAGGTTCATCCGCCCGGTGTGGGACACCTGCTGCTGTGCTGCGAAGCAGGGAAACTGCGCAACGTGCGCGTGATCTGCGACGACGCCGTACAGGTCCTGCAGCGAAGGGTGCCGGACGCATCGCTCGACGAGGTGCTGCTCTATTTTCCGGATCCGTGGCCAAAAAAGCGGCACCACAAGCGCCGCATCGTACAATCTCCCTTCGTCGAACTGGTGACGCGCAAGCTTAAATCCGGCGGCATCTTCCGCCTGGCGACCGACTGGCAACCGTATGCCGAACACATGCTCGCGACGGTCGGCAGCAGCCCGGTGTTGCAGAACGAGTCAGCGACGGGTGATTACGTCGACCGGCCGGCCAGCCGTCCCGTTACACGCTTTGAACGACGTGGCCAGCGGCTGGGACACGGCGTGTGGGACCTCGCGTTCAGGAAGGGGAGGAAGTAGAGGAAGGGAGGAAGGACAGGAAGGAGAGGAAGGACAGGAAGGAGAGGAAGGAGAGGAAGGAGAGGAAGGGAGGAAGGACAGGAAGGGGCGGAAGGACAGGAAGGAGAGGAAGGGAGGAAGCGGAGGAAGCGGAGGAAGCGGAGGAAGCGGAGGAAGCGGAGGAAGTATGGGAAGTGACACCTTCCGCCCTTCCTCCCTTCCGCCCTTCCGCCCTTCCTCCCTTCCGCCCTTCCTCCCTTCCGCCCCTTCCCTCACCCCATCGCCCCGCGCACCCCGTCGATCACGAACTGCGCCGCAAGCGCGGCGAGCAGGACGCCGAGCAATCTGCCGAGCACGGCGCTGCCGGTCACGCCAACCACCCGCATGACGGGTCCTGTCACCAGCATCAGCGCCAGCGTCAGCGCCAGCACCACGCCGATCACCGCCAGTTGCGCGAAGAACTGCACCGAGCCGAACGGCACCGCGGCGAACGCCAGCAGGATGGTCGCGATCGCACCCGGTCCGGCGATCATCGGGAACGCCAGTGGAAACACCGAGATGTCGACGCGATGATGCGCTGCCTCGCCCTCGACCGGGGTTATCGTGCGCACGCCCGATTCACGCGCGAATACCATCTCGATTGCGAGCATGAACAGCAGGATGCCGCCGCCGATCTTGAAGGCGTCGACGCTGATGCCGAGCAGCTTGAGCAGCGCCGTGCCGCCGACGGCGAACAGCACGCAGACTGCCGCGGAGATGGCAGCGGCCTTGAACGACATGCGCCGCCGGAAGGCGTCGTCCGCGCCCTCCGTGAGCCCTGCCAGGATGGGCAGGAGCGACAGCGGCTCCACCACCACCAGCAGGACCACGAAGAATTTAACCAGTTCGTCGAGCATGGCGCCTTCGCGTGTTTCGCGACTTGAACTCCGGGCCGCGCAGGTCTACAACCAAGGACAGGATACCAAGCGCAAGGACGCGTCGAGGACAAGACGATGAGCAACCCCGCACCTGTCGTTGGCATGTGGTACGCGCGCTCCGGAGGCGATTCCTTCGAGGTGGTCGCGATCGACCGCGACGACTCCACGATCGAACTCCAGTACTTCGACGGCACGATCGAAGAGCTCGATTTCGACGAGTGGCGCGACGAGGAGATCGTCGCCGCCTCGCCGCCCGAGGACTGGACCGGCTCGGTCGATGTTGATCCTGAAGACACCGAGAACGAGTTCGACCTGGCGCCCGGCAATGGCGCCAGTCCGTTCGACGCCATTGATCGCAGCGAGGCGGACGGCTACTCCGAGCTCGAAATGCCGGATGAACAGCAGGAGCGTCCGGCGGGCTGAGCCGCGTTCAGTTCGGATCCCGCAGCGGAACCGAATCGTCGAGCAGCACGTAGCCGTGCCGGACATGCACCGGCAGCGGTTGCAGGCCCAGCCCCAGGCAGGGGCCGGACAGGCAGCTTCCCGACTCCATTTCGAACAGCGCGCCGTGCATCACGCAGCGGATCGTCGTGCCGCCTGGCACCAGGAACTGATCCGGCTGCCAGTTGAGCGGGAAGCCGGCGTGCGGGCAGTGATTGACGTAGCCGTAGACCTGCTCGCCCTGCCGCACCACGAAGCCCTTCAGGGGCCAGTCGCCCTCTCCCATCGTGAATCCGCGCGCACCGGGATCCGCCAGCTCATGCAGCGGGCAAATCACTCGCGTCATGTCGATCTCGTCGGCCACCGCGAATCACCGGTTTTCCTGTCGCATCCTGCGCGCCAGGAAGAACAGCAGCACGAGCGCCGGCAGGCCGAGCGACGAGGTGTAGACGAAGAACGCCGGATAACCGATCGCGTCGACGACGAAACCCGACGTGCCCATCAGCAGCTTGCCGGGCAGCGCATAGATTGACGAGAACAGCGCGTACTGAGTCGCCGTGTACGAAGCGCTGGTCAGGCTCGAGAGATAGGCGATCAAGGACGTGCCTGCGATGCCCATCGCCAGGTTGTCGGCGCTGATGAGGAAGGCCAGCCCGAAGAGGTTCGGCTGGTTGTACGACGCGAACGCCGCGAACATCAGGTTGGCGATTATCACCAGCACGCTGCCGAGCGCGAGCGAACGGATGACGCCCAGGCGCGCCACCGCCATGCCGCCGACCAGCGTGCCGAGGATCGACCAGAACACACCGAAGCCCTTGGCGACAGCGGCGATTTCCTTGAGCGTGAAGCCGACGTCCAGGTAGAACGGGTTACTCATCACGCCCATCGTGAAGTCGGCGAGCCGGTAGCTGCCGATGAACGCGAGCATCAGCACGGCGAGCTTCACGCCGTAGCGGGTGAAGAAGTCGACAAACGGATTCACGACGGCGCCGACGAACCACGCGCCGAGATTGCGCATCGACTCCGGCCAGTGCGCCTTGCGCTCGAGCCAGTCGCTGACACGCGCTTCCTGCGCCAGGGTGTGCTTGATCACGCGCGCCGCCGGCTCGCGCACAACCAGCGTGGTTACGATACCGATGCACGCGCAGGCTGCCATCGAAGTGTAGGACACGGCCCAGCCATGGTCGGCCGCAATCCACAGTGCCCCGGCACTGGCCACCATCATCGCGATGCGGTAGCCGAGCTGGTACGCGGCCGCCATCACGCCCTGCATCTCCGTCGGCGCCGATTCGATCCGCCACGCATCCACCGCGATGTCCTGGGTGGCGGACGAGAACGCCACCAGCAGCGCCAGCGACGCCACGACGGCCAGGTGCCCGACCGGACTCATGTGCGCCATGTTGAACAGGCCGATCGCGATACCGATCTGGCCGAGCAGCATCCAGCTGCGTCGCCGGCCCAGCAGGCGGTGCAGCACGGGCAGACGCAGCCTGTCGACGACGGGTGCCCAGAAAAACTTGACCGTGTAGATGATGCCGACCCACGACAGCATGCCGATCGTGGCGCGCTCGATGCCGACTTCGCGCAGCCAGGCGGACAGCGTCGAGAACACCAGCATGAACGGCAGGCCGGCCGAGAAGCCGAGGAAAAGCATCGCGGCAACCTGCGGATTGCGGTATGCCAGCACCGCGTCGGCCCAGCCGCGCCACCAGGGCTTCCTGACGCCGGGTGCTGCAGGCGATGCGCCCTCGCTCGCGCCGGTCACAGGTCGTAATTCACGGTCAGCGGAGCGTGATCGGAGAAGCGCTGCGCCTTGAAGATCTCGGCGCTGCGCACGCTGCCGCGCAGGCCCGGGCTCAGCACGTGGTAATCGATGCGCCAACCCACGTTCTTCGACCACGCCTGGCCGCGGTTCGACCACCACGTGTACTGATCGGGCTCGGGATTCACTTCGCGGAACGCATCGACGTACTTGACGTCGTCGAACAGCTCGTCGAGCCACGCGCGCTCTTCCGGCAGGAAACCCGAATTCTTCTGGTTCGAGCGCCAGTTGCGCAGGTCGATTTGCTTGTGCGCGATGTTCCAGTCGCCGCACAGGATGTAATCGCGACGCTTGCGCTTCAGCGCGCGCAAATACGGCATGAACTCGGCGAGGAACCGGAACTTGGCCTGCTGGCGCTCCTCGCTCGACGAGCCCGAGGGCAGGTAGAGAGAAATTACGCTCAGGTTCTTGAAACGCGCCTCGATGTAACGGCCTTCGCCGTCAAACTCCTTCGACCCGTGGCCTGCCACGACCGTCAGCGGCTTCACACGCGAATACACGGCCACGCCGCTGTAGCCCTTCTTGCCCGCATCGAAGTAGTAGCAGTGGTAACCGGCGGGGTGGAATTGGGGCTCCGTAATCTGGTCGCGCTGGCACTTGGTTTCCTGCAGGCAGACGACGTCCGCGTCCTGGGCCGGCAGCCAGTCGAAGAATCCCTTGCGCGCCGCGGAACGGATGCCATTGGCGTTGAGGGTGATGATGCGCATGGGCGCAAAGTATAAAGTACCCGCCCATGCACCAACCCGACTTCATCCGCCTGTGCCTCGAACTCGGCGTCCTGCGATTCGGTGAGTTCACGCTGAAATCCGGCCGCAAGAGCCCGTACTTCTTCAACGCGGGCCTGTTCAATACGGGCCATGCCATCGGCTCGCTCGGGCGCTTCTACGCGCGGGCGGCAATGCTGTCCGGCGTAGCGTTCGACATGCTGTTCGGCCCGGCCTACAAAGGCATCCCCCTGGTCACGACGACGGCTGCCGCGATGGCCGAGCACGAAGGCCGCAACCTGTCCTTTGCCTTCAACCGCAAGGAAGCCAAGGACCACGGTGAGGGCGGCTCCGTGGTCGGCGCAGCGCTCACGGGTCGCGTCCTGATCGTCGACGACGTGATTACGGCCGGCACCGCCATCCGCGAATCCGTGGAGATCATCCGTTCGCAGGGAGCAACGCCGGCGGGCGTCCTGATTGCCCTGGATCGCGAGGAGCGTGGCCAGGGGGCCAGGTCGGCCGTGCAGGAAGTGCAGGATTCGTACGGCTTGCCCGTCATTTCGGTGCTGCGACTGCGCGACCTCATGGCCCACCTGGAGGCCATCGGCGACAGTGCGGTGCTGCAGTCGATCCGGGCCTATCGCGACCAGTACGGGGTCTGAAGGCGGGCCCCAGTTTGACGCAGGTCACAATGCTGAACGCGACAGACACCAAAATGCTGCAAAAGGGAGGCGGTCTGGCCTCAGAATCCCCGTCATGCGCGCAGTCCCTGTGACCGCTTCCTCCCCGACACCCATCCGAGTCCGTCTCGGCCTGGTCGTGGCCCTGCTGCTGGTGGCCTGTGCTCTCGGGGCCGGCGTCGCCGATGCCGCGCAGAAGAAAAAGCCCAAGTCGAGCGGACCCTCGCTGACCGACGAGCACGTCTATCGCTGCAAGAGCGCGTCCGGCCATAGCTTCTTCGGCCAGAACATCCCGCCCGAGTGCATGGGTGCCGACGTCGAAGTGCTCGACGAGACGGGTCGCGTAGTGCGCATGATCCCGGGCGCAAAGTCGCTCGAGCAACTGGCCGCGCAGAAGGCGGCCGAAGACGCCAAGGCCGCGGCTGCACAGCGCGACCGCACCTTGCTTGCCACGTACCTGACGGTCGCGGACATCGAACGGCTGCGCGACCAGCGTATCGAACTGCTCGAACAGCAGAACGTCGTGACGCGCCAATACATCACCAACCTGCGCTCACGCGAGGCGCGACTGATGGAATCGGTGCAGCGCTTCCGGCCGTACAGTCCGAAGCCGAACGCACCGGCGCTGCCCGAGCAGATTGCGAGTGAAATCGTGAATACGGTGAAGGGCCTGCAGGTCTACGAGCAGGAACTGATCAAGAACACCGCGGAACGCGAGCGCGTGACGCGGGAATTTGCGGCGGATATCAGCAGGTTCAAGGAACTGAAGGGCGTCAAGTAAGGGGAGGAAGGGAGGAAGGGAGGAAGGGCGGAAGGAGAGGAAGGAGAGGAAGGAGAGGAAGGAGAGGAAGGAGAGGAAGGAGAGGAAGGAGAGGAATTCGAACTTCCGCCCTTCCGCCCCTTCCTCCCCTTCCGCCCTTCCGCCCTTCCGCCCTTCCGCCCTTCCTACCCCCTTCCGGAGCTGCCAAACCCCCCGGCGCCCCGGTCGCTGGCAGAGAACGCCTCCACCACCTCGAACTCCACCTGCACGACGGGCACGACGACCATTTGGGCGATGCGCTCGCCCGGTTCGATGGTGAAGGCCGCCTGGCCGCGATTCCAGCACGAAACCATGACCTGCCCCTGGTAGTCGGAGTCGATCAGGCCGACGAGATTGCCAAGCACGATGCCGTGCTTGTGACCGAGACCGGAGCGCGGCAGCAGCACCGCAGCGAGGCCCGGGTCCTCGAGGTGGATCGCAATGCCAGTGGGAACCAGCTGCGTCTTGCCCGGCTCGAGCACCAACGGTGCGTCGAGGCACGCGCGCAGGTCCAGTCCCGCGGAACCGGGCGTCGCGTAATGCGGCAGCGGATACTCCTTGCCGATACGCGCATCGAGGATGCGCACCTGCAGCTTCGGTCGCACTGTACTCATCGCGGCCGGCTCCCGGCATAACGCGCGGCAATCACCTCGATCAACTCGCTCGCGAGCCTGCACTTCGGCGCGCGTTCGAGTTCGCGCTTGCCGCCCTGCCAGTAGAGCGTGAGCGCGTTGTCGTCGCAATCGAAAGCGAGGCCTTCACCCACCTGGTTGGCGGCGATCATGTCGAGCTTCTTGCCCTCGAGCTTTTTCAGTGCATTGCGCTCGACGTCCTGCGTTTCGGCGGCGAAGCCGACGACGAACGGGCGCGGCGATCCGGCCGCCACGGTCGCGAGGATGTCGGGCGTGCGTGCCAGTCGCAGTGTCAGCTCGTCGCTGGTCTTCTTGATCTTGTGTTCCGCGATCTCGCGCATGCGGTAATCGGAAACGGCCGCGGCGGCGATGAAGATGTCGGTGTCGGCGATTTCGGCCTGCACCGCGTTCATCATCTGCTCGGCAGTCTCGACGTCGACTCGCTTCACACCGGGTGGCGTGGGCACGTTGACCGGGCCACTGACAATGACGACGCTGGCGCCGGCATCGCGCGCGGCCTCGGCCACCGCGTAACCCATCTTGCCGGAACTGCGATTGGTGATGAAACGCACGGGATCGATGCGCTCGCGCGTCGGACCGGCGGTGACGACGACCTTGCGCCCTTGCAGCAGTCCGGCAGTTCCGGCACGCGGCGTCGCCAACACGGCCTCGACGATTTCCTGCGGTTCGACCATGCGGCCGGCGCCGGTCTCGCCACAGGCCTGGCTGCCGTCCGCGGGACCGAGGATCGTCAACCCACGCTGGCGCAACACGGCGACGTTGGCCTGCGTAGCGGCATTGGCCCACATCAGGCGATTCATCGCGGGGACGACGACGATCGGCACGTCGGTTGCGAGGCACAGCGTCGACAGCAGGTCGTCCGCCAGGCCGTGCGCGATCCGCGCGATGAAATCCGCCGTGGCCGGCGCGATGACGATGCGCTGCGGCCAGCGTGCGAGTTCGATGTGCCCCATGGCCGCCTCGGCCGCGGCGTCCCACAGGTCCGTGCGCACGGTGCGGCCCGAAAGCGCCTGGAACGTGAGCGGAGCGACGAATTGCTGCGCGCCGGCGGTCATGACGACCTGCACGTCGGCGCCGCGATCCTTGAGTCGACGCGTCAGTTCGGCACTCTTGTAGGCGGCAATTCCACCCGTGACACCGAGCACGACACGCATCGTTGGGATTTCCGGGGCTGACATGGCTGGCGATTATGGGGCGGCGCCGCGCGGCGCGGCAAAGGGACTGTCCGCATTCCGGCGTGGCGGTCTCAGGTCATAACCGCCGGCTCTGGCTCCAGGACGCAGTGAACCCGACAGGCGCCGTCATTTCTGGCAGTCCGGACAGAAATACGTCGAACGTTGGCCCTGGACGAGGTGCCGGATCGGCGTCCTGCAGCGCCGGCACGGCTCGCCAGCTCGCTCGTAGACGAACAATTTCTGGCGGAAGTAGCCGGGCGTGCCGTCCGCATTCACGTAATCACGCAGCGTGGTCCCGCCCTGGCGGATCGCCTCGCCCAGGACCTGCCGGATCGATTCGACGATGCACTGCCATTCCGCCAGCTTGATCCGTCCGGCGGCACGGCGCGGGCGGACCCCCGCCCGGAACAGGGCCTCGCTCGCATAGATGTTGCCCACGCCCACGACGACGTGCTGATCCATCAGGAACAGCTTCACCGCGGCCTTGCGGCGTTTCGCCTTGGTCGCGAGTAGTTGTGCCGTGAGGTCATCTTCCAGCGGTTCCGGCCCCAGCTTTGCCAGCAACGGATGCTCTTCCACCGGGCCCTTGCACCAGTGCAGGCTGCCAAAGCGGCGCGGGTCGTTGAAACGCAGGCACTGGCCCGAATCGAGCACGAGGTCGTAATGGTCGTGCAGCAGCCGCGGCGAACCTGCCGGCATCACGCGCAGGCTGCCGGACATGCCGAGGTGGGCAATGAGCGAGCCGCGGTCGAGATCGATCAGCAGGTACTTGGCGCGGCGGCGCACGTCGCGAATGCGCTGGCCGACGAGCTCGTGCACGAGCTTCGGTTCGACGCGCCAGCGCAAGCGCGGCTCGCGCAGGTCGAAAGCCGTGACGGCATGGCCGACCATGGCTTCGCGCACGCCGCGACGTGTCGTTTCGACTTCGGGTAACTCGGGCATCAGGCTAGCGACGTTCCGCTATCTGCCGCCGAAAAAACAGGGGGGGGGTCAGTGCGCAGGACCGTCGTCGCCAATACCGTTCCTGCGCATCGCGACGGGCCATGCGCGGGAGGCCACAACGAAAAACCCGCCGGAGGGCGGGTTCTTCGCGACACCCGGTGGCGCCGGATGCGGCAGGCGCGATCAGGGGACTACTTGATCTTCGCTTCCTTGTAGGCCACGTGCTTGCGGACCTTCGGGTCGAACTTCTTGACCTCGAGCTTCTCCGGGTGAAGACGCTTGTTCTTGGTCGTCGTGTAGAAGTGGCCGGTGCCGGCGGTTGAAACGAGCTTGATCTTGTCGCGCATGTGAGTGACTCCTGCTGCAGCCGGGCCGTCAGACCCTCACGCCCTGGGCGCGAAGCTCGTTGACGACGACTTCGATGCCCTTCTTGTCGATCGTGCGCATAGCATTGCCGGACACGCGCAGGCTGACCCAGCGCTTCTCGGTTTCGAGCCAGAAACGCTGCGTGTGCAGGTTCGGCAGGAAGCGGCGGCGCTTGCGGTTGTTGGCGTGCGAAACGGTGTTGCCGCTCATCGGCCGCTTGCCGGTGACCTGACAGACTTTCGACATGGTGCTGATCCTGTGACAGACGGGCCGGCCGAATGGCGGACCCCGATAAACGAGCCGCGTTTTATACCAGTCCGTACCGGACGAGGCAAGCTTAGGCAGGGGTCAGGGGTTAGTCGGAGGTGCAGATCAAACGGATACGGCAGTTGCACCTCCGACTAACCCGAACCCCTAACCCCTAACCCCTATCCCCTTGTTCCTAGAGCAAGCCTCTCTCGGCAAATGAAACGCACGCTCCGTCCCCGACCACGACGTGATCGAGCACCCGGATGTCCACCAGGGCCAGGGCGTCCCGCAGACGTCCGGTAATCAGTTCGTCGGCCTGGCTGGGCTCGGCGATGCCGGACGGGTGATTGTGGGCCAGGATCACGGCCGCGGCATTGCGGCTGAGCGCCAGCTTGACGACCTCGCGGGGATGGACACTGGCGCCGTCAATCGTGCCACGGAAAACCTCGTCAAAAGCAATGACTCGGTGGCGATTGTCCAGGAACAGGCAGCAAAAGACTTCATGTTCGCGGTCCCGAAGCCGAGCCCGAAGGAATTCCCGGGTGGCCCGCGGATTGGCCAGCGGCGGGCCGGCCAGCATCTGTTCGGCATAGTGGCGCCGGGATAGCTCGAGCGCCGCCTGCAGCAGGGCAAACTTGGCCGCGCCGAGGCCCGGAGTACGGCACACCGCTTGCCGTTCTGCCGTCAGCAGGCCGCGCAAGGACTTGAACTCGCCCAGCAGCCCGCGGGCGATGTCGACCGCCGTGCGGCCGCGCGTTCCTGTCTGCAGCAGGATCGCCAGCAGTTCCGCCTCCGAGAGCGCCGTGGCCCCCAGTTTCAGCAGCTTCGCGCGGGGACGTTCGGTTTCGGGCCACAGGGGCAGCGGCAGCGACGACATCGGAGCTCCTCGGTCGGGGAGCAGCCATGTTCATCACTGCCGCGACCGGTAACACGGCTCATATGCGATGAAAGCGCGGCGAAATAGCGCGTCCGGCGAGCAGACCTCAGAGCGCTTTCCCGGCAAAGCGTTCACGCAGGGCGTCGGCCACGGCCGGATGCACGAACTCGGAGATGTTGCCGCCAAGGCTCGCGATCTCGCGGATCAAGGTCGACGAGATGAAGTTGAACTGCTCGGTCGGCGTCAGGAACACCGTCTCGACCTGGTCAGTCAGGTGGCGGCTCATGGTCGCAAGCTGGAACTCGAACTCGAAATCCGACACCGCGCGCAGGCCGCGCATCATCACGTTGAGCCCGTTGACGCGTGCAAATTCCACGGTCAGCCCCGTGTAACCCATGACCTCGACGTTATCGAGGTCAGCGAGCACGATCCTGACCAGCTCGATGCGTTTCTCCAGCGGAAACAACGGCGCCTTCCCCGGGTTCGCCGCAATCGCGACCACGACCTTGTCGAAGATCTTGCTGGCCCGCCGGACCAGGTCATTGTGGCCGTTCGTAAATGGATCGAACGTGCCTGGATACATTGCGCGACTGCTCATTCACTCCCCCGTGCCTGGTGATCGTTGTTATGGGCCGGCGAGCCCCGGCGGGCGAGATGATAGCCGACGTCGCCCGCGCGCTTGCTGCGTAACAGCGTCCACCCAGCGGGCAGCGCAGGCTCACCCCGGGCTGCCGCGTCTTCAAGGTAAATCCACGCCGCGGGGGCGAGCCACCCGACACGCTCCAGTTTCTCAGCCAGGACGGGCAGCCATGCCTCGCCGTAGGGCGGGTCGAGGAACACGACGTCGAAGGGTTTCGAGGCGGGTGGGCCACGCTCGAGCCATGCGAATGCATCCACCTGTTCGACGCGCCCGCGATCGCAACGGAGCTGGCCGAGCGTATCGCGGATCGCCCGGGCTGACACCGCATCGCGCTCGACGAAGACGACCTCGCCAGCACCCCGCGAGAGTGCCTCGAACCCGAGTGCGCCACTGCCCGCGAACAGGTCAAGGCAGCGCGTGCCGGCCAGCTCGAACTGCAGCCAGTTGAAGACGGTTTCGCGGACTCGGTCCGGGGTCGGTCGCAAACCTGCCGCTGGTGGGAAATGCAGCTTGCGACCGCGCCATTCGCCACCGATGATTCGTACTTCGAAACGGCCGCCTGCGGGGGCAGCCGTGCGGCGAGTCGGGGGACCGCCCTCCGGACCGTTTGTTGCTTTGGCAAAACGGCCCGTGTGCGGAGTTTCCGGGCGATTGTTGCGCGGCATCGTCAGGCGAGCGTAGGCTTTGTGAAGATTACTAATACGCGCGATGCTACGCGCGGTTCAAACTGAGGGGATAGTCAAATGTTCGAGTCCAGGAACAGGCCGTTCGCGCCGGCGCTCGCAGCTATGTTGACAGGCATCGCGCTGGCCGGATGCCATGCGTCGAGTGAGGGACCGGAGTCGCCGCCGCCGCCCGTGGAGGAGGCCTTCGCGAAGTTCGACATCAACCTTGCGGCGTCGGTCCTCGACGTGCCTTACCCTTACGACCTGTACTTCGCGATCCCGGGCGCTCCGGTGGACGGCACGCTCAACCTGCCGACCGTGCCGTGGCGCGGCGCTGCAATGCAGACGGCGCTGAACTCGCAGGACGGCTGGTCCACGACCGCGTCGCTGACGACGGGCTTCTCGCTGCCGCTCGATCCGGCGTCTGTCAGCGCCGGCTCCGTGAAGATCGTGAAGCTGTGGCTGGACCCAACTACCAAAGCGCCCGCGACCAACCCGGCCTTCCTGCCGACGGGCGCCACCAGCCCGGTCGCTGGCGTGCTCACCTACGGCACCGACTTCACCGCCGACATTTCGCCGGACTACGACAGCGGCGGCACGTTCCTGCGGATCACGCCGCTCAAGCCACTCGCCTTCAGCACCGGCCCGGCGGTGAACGACAGCGGTCCCAACATCGGTAAGGTCCTGAACGTCGGCTACCTCGTGGTGCTCACCGACGGCATCAAAGCCACGAACGGCACCAGCATGGGCGCAAGCACGCTGTACGCGTCGTTCAAGTCGGCGCCCGCCGATTGCAGCACGATCACGGATGCGACGCTCCGGCGGGTCTGCCAGCTCACCAAGGCGCACCTCGGCATCGCGCAGGCGGCCACGGCCACGAGCCCGGCGTCGGTGATCCTCACCTGGAGCTTCTCCACGCAGTCGATCGACGACGTGCTCGACGTGATCTCAAAAATAACGACACCGCAGCAGACACTGATCGTGCCGACCGGCCTGACGACCGCCGCGATTGGTGCCGCCGGCAAGGCGAGCATCTACGTCGGCTCCACGAGGTTGCCGTATTACCTGACGCCTCCGGCCAGCCCGACGGACAGCGCCGCGGTGCTCACCCGATTCTGGACCGCGGCCGGCCCGTCTGCGGTACCGGGGATCGATGCGTCCAGCCGCAACCTGACCATGTTCAATCCGGTGCCCGCCAAGGTTGCTGACGTCACGGTGCCGATCGTGGTGTCGATCCCGAACGGCGCGTCGGCCTGCCCGGGCAAGCCCGCCGCAGGCTGGCCGGTGGCCATCGTGCAGCACGGCATCACGGGCAACCGCGCCCAGGCGCTCACCATGGCCGATGCCTACGCGGATGCCTGCTTCATCGTGGTTGCGATGGACCTCCCGTTGCACGGCATCGTGCAGGGCGACCCCACGTTCGGGGCGCTGTACTGCTCGCCGGCGCTGCCGCAGTGCATCGGCGCGACGGAGCGCACCTTCAACGTCGATCTCGTGAACAACGCGACGGGAGCAGCCCCTGGCGATGGCAAGGTCGACGCCTCCGGCACGCACATGATCAACCTGGCGAGCCCGGCCACGGGGCGGGACAATCTGCGCCAGGCTGAGGCCGACCTCATCCAGCTCTCGAAGTCGATCCCAGGCCTTGCGATCGCCCCTGGCACCCCGGCCCCGGCCGGCCCGGTGGGCGTGGATCCGACCCGCATCAGCTTCACCGGCCTGTCGCTCGGCGCCATCGTCGGTGGCTCGCACACCCACTTCGTCAACGACCTTCGCACCGTCACGCTGGCCGTTCCCGGCGGCGTGATCACCAAGCTACTGCTCGACTCGCAGACCTTCGGCCCGCGCATCAAGGCGGGTGTCACGGGGCAGCTTGTGGAAAACTCATACAACTACAACCTGTTTTTCCGCGACTTCCAGTCGGTGGTCGATTCGGGTGACCCGATCAACCACATCAAGGACGCAGTGAGCATGCACCCGGTCCACCTGATCAAGGTGCTGAACGACACAGTCGTGCCGAACAGCTCCACCGACCGGCTGATCACGCAGGGCCCGCTCACCAAGCTCAAGACCATCGGCCCGAATGCGGTCGGCCCGGGCAACGGCGGCTACACGTTCTTCTCGAAGGGCTCGCACGGCTCGCTGTTCGACCCCGGCCCAAGCCTCGCGGCAACGGTCGAGATGCAGCGCCAGACCGTGCTGTTCGGCGCCTCCGCCGTGCAGCCGGGCGGTCCGTTCGTGGTCCTCACGGACCCGACGGTGCTCGACCTGAACTGACGCGCCAGTCTCACCGAGCAAGACGAAGGGCGGGAGCGATCCCGCCCTTCTTTTTGGCTGGTCGGCGGAATCTGTGGGTGATTCTCAACCCTTTTTGATTGTCGCGGACCGCAGGAAGGCATTGAGCTTGCGTCCGGTGCTGTCGACGCTGCGCTGATCCTCCTCGGTCAATGGCGGGTAGATGAGTGGCGCACCTTCATCGTCGTCGAGCAGTTCGAGGAGCGTGTCACGGAGCGGGCGTTTGCGCAGCGCCGGCGCTTCGTGGAGGCGGCGAATGAGGTCGCCGCCGAGCATCCAGAGATTGTCGCGGTGACGACGCAGCGTCTTACGAGCCAGCCCGCTGTGCACGCGCAGGTGCTCGAGGAAGGGCGCAAACAGCTCGAGCAGGGCTTGTCCGGGGATGAGGTCGCGCTCCTCGATGCGCCAGCGCTGCGGCCACTCGGGCAGGTCTGGGCAGTAGGCTTGCAGCGTCGCATACGGCACCTGCATAGGTGTCGTTCGACGTTCCGCCTTGGCCTGAGGACGTACCCTGCCCATGCTGCTGACTCGCCTGTTGAATGCCTGCCATCACTTCCCCGGCTTCGTCTACGAAGCGGCGCACCTGCGCCAAGCCAGCCAGACTATCGAGATCGAAGTGCGTCCGCGCCGCGGATCGCGTCCGTGCTGCTCGGGCTGCGGCCGGCGTGGCAGCGGCTACGACCAGTTGCCGGTGCGCCGCTTCGAGTTCATCCCGGTCTGGGGTTTCGCGGTCGTCCTACTCTACGCCATGCGGCGCGTCGACTGCCGCCACGGTTGCGGGGTCAAGGTCGAGCAGGTGCCGTGGGGGATCGGCAAGCACACGCTCACCAAGGCCTACATGCAGTTCCTGGCGCAGTGGGCGCGGCGGCTATCCTGGCAGGAGACCGCCCGGTCCTTCCGCACCAGCTGGGAGAAGGTCTATCAGGCCGTGGAGTGGGTCGTCGAATGGGGCTTGGAGCGGCGCTCCTCGATTCGGTCCGCGCGATCGGCGTCGACGGATCCAGTACGGCCGCGGCCATCAATACCTGACGCTGGTCTACCAGATCGAGGCCGGCATGATCCGCCTGCTCTGGGTCGGCAAGGATCGCACCCTCGAGAGCTTCCAGAAGTTCTTCACGCTGATCGGCAGCGAGCTGGCCAGGAAGATCGAGTTCGTCTGCTCCGACATGTGGAAGCCCTACCTCGACCTGATCGCCCAGCACTGCACCAACGCCCTCAACATCCTCGACCGCTTCCACGTCGTGGCCAAGATGAACAAGGCCATCGACGAGGTGCGCGCCAGCGAGGCCAAGCGCATGGCCTACGATGGCTACGCCCCGCTCCTGAAGCGAACCCGCTGGTGCCTGCTCAAGCGTCGCGAGAATCTCACCGACACCCAGCGACTGCGCCTGCGCGACCTGCTGCGTTACAACCTCAAGAGCGTCCGTGCCTACCTGCTCAGGAGGACTTCCAGCAGTTCAGGGAGTACGACTCACCGACCTGGGCCGGCAAGTTCCTCGACCAGTGGTGCACCCAGGTCATGCGCTCACGCATCGAGCCGATGAAGAAATTTGCCCGCACCATGCGCGGCCACCGCGAGCTCCTGCTCAACTACTTCCGTGCCCGAAAGCAGTTCTCCAGCGGCGTCATCGAGGGGCTCAACAACAAAGCCAAAGTCACCATGAGAAAAGCCTATGGCTTCCGGACCTTCCGAGCGACCGAAGTCGCGCTCTATCATGTACTTGGCAGGCTACCCGAGCCGCCGCTCACCCATAAATTCTGCTGACGAACCTTCTTTTTGGGGTCCGCTACAATCGCGGCTCCCGATGCCTCGATGACGACGCAACACCATGGGTTTATTCGGTTTCCGGTCGAAGCAGACCAGCGAGGGCGACCCGCCCGACGCCGAGGAAGCTGCGTCCGCCGGTCCCGCAGCCACGCCGGCCGTGACCGCGGCGCCGACGCAAGGGTGGCTCGCCCGCATGCGCGCGAAGCTGAACCGCGGCGACTCGTGGCTGACCTACGACCTCACCAACCTTCTTCCCGGCGGGAAGATCGATGAGACCGTCCTCGACGAGCTCGAGACGCGCCTGATCGCGGCCGACGTCGGCATCGAGACCACCGAGAAGATCCTGGGCTCGCTGCGCGGGCGCGTGCAGCGCAAGGAACTCGGCGACCTGCACGCACTGCTCGCCGCACTGCGCGCGGCCATGCTCGAGATCCTGCAGCCGGTGGCGCAGCCGCTGCTGATCGACGCAGCGAGCAAGCCGTTCGTGATTCTGGTCGTCGGCGTCAACGGCTCGGGCAAGACGACCACGATCGGCAAGCTCGCGCACCGTTTCAGCGCCGAAGGCCGCAAGGTCTTGCTCGCCGCAGGCGACACGTTCCGCGCCGCAGCGATCGAGCAGCTGCAGGTCTGGGGCGAACGCAACAACGTTCCAGTGATTGCGCAGGGTGCAGGCGCGGACCCTGCGGCCGTCACGTTTGATGCGTTGCAGTCCGCTCAGGCGCGCGGCACCGACGTGCTGATTGCCGACACCGCGGGTCGCCTGCACACGCAGAGCAACCTGATGGCCGAACTCAAGAAGGTGCGGCGCGTGCTGACCCGACTCGATCCGGCGGCGCCGCACGAAGTGCTGCTGGTCCTCGATGGCAGCCAGGGCCAGAACGCGCTGGCACAGGCACAGCAGTTTCAGCAGGCCGTGGGCGTCACGGGACTGGTCATGACCAAGCTCGACGGCACGGCCAAGGGTGGCATCGTGCTGGCCATCGCCGACACGCTGAAACTGCCGATCCGTTACATCGGCATCGGCGAAACGGCAGCCGACTTCGACGTGTTCGATGCGGGCGCGTTCGTCGACGCCGTGCTGTCGCCTGCGCGCACGGGACACGGTGCGTGATTCGTTTCGATCACGTTTCCAAGCGTTACCCGAACGGGCGCGAGGCGGTCAGTGACCTCTCGCTGGAAATCGCGCGTGGCGAGATGGTGTTTCTCACGGGTCACTCGGGCGCGGGCAAGAGCACCCTGCTCAAGCTGATCGCGCTGATCGAGCGGCCGAGCAAGGGCACGCTGGTCGTGAACGGACAGAACACGTCGGCCCTGCCTCGCTCGAAGATTCCGGCGTTCCGCCGCCAGATCGGCGTCGTGTTCCAGGACCACAAGCTGCTGATGGACCGGCCGGTCTATGACAACGTCGGTCTGCCGCTGGTCATCGCCGGCGTGCCGGAGAAGGAAATCCAGAAGCGGGTGCGTGCCGCGCTCGACCAGGTGGGACTGCTGGGTCGCGAACGCACGCGCCCGATCGAACTCTCTACCGGCGAGCAGCAGCGCGTCGGCATTGCGCGCGCGATCATCGGCAAACCGGCGCTGTTGATCGCCGACGAGCCCACCGGCAACCTCGACCCCGATCTCGCGATCGAGGTCATGAACATCTTCAGGCGCTTCAACGAAGTCGGCGTCACCGTGCTGATCGCCAGCCACGACATCCACCTGATCGAGCGCTTCGGCGTGCGACGCGTGATCCTGGCGCAAGGCCGCACGGTCGATTCGTGGGACGCCCATCCCGATGCAGCCTTACCCGAGATCCGGGCGGATCGACCATGAACCAGTGGTCCGAACGGCACGTGCAGACGCTGGTGGGCTCGCTGGGACGGCTCTGGCAGCAGCCCTTCGCGACGATGCTGACGATCGTTGTCATCGGCATTGCGCTCGCGCTGCCGGCCTGCCTGCACGTGCTGGTGCAGAACGTGCGTGTCGCGAGCGGCGGCTGGAACAGCGCGCTGGATATCTCCGTCTACATGAAGCCGAACGCGACGCTGGACCAGGCGAAGCGCGCGGCCGAGCGCATCCGCCAGCGCCGCGACGTCGACGAGGTCACGCTGATCGAGGCCGATGCCGCGCTCGCGGAATTCCGTCGTAACTCGGGTTTCGGCGCCGCGCTGGATGCCCTCAAGAACAATCCGCTGCCGCACGCGCTCGTGGTGCGGCCGGACGCCGAGTACCGCGAGGCAGGTCGCGTGCAGGAGCTCTCAAACGAGCTCAAGAAGGTCGACGGCGTCGATATCGTGCAGCTCGACACGGAGTGGGTCAGCCGCTTCAACGCGATCCTCGACGTGATCCGCCGCGGAGTGTTCCTGGCGGCCGGCCTGTTCGCGCTCGGCATCCTGGTCATCATCGGCAACACCATCCGCCTCGACATCGAGAACCGGCGCGACGAAATCGAAGTCACGAAGCTGGTGGGCGGCAGTGACGCCTTCGTGCGTCGGCCTTTCCTCTACAACGGCGTCTGGTACGGGCTGGCTGGTGGCCTCATTGCGGGCCTCATCGTCGCCACCGTCGTCGCGGTGCTGGGCGCGCCGGTGCAGCGCATCGCTGGCCTGTACGGCAGCCAGTTCGAGCTGCAGGGCGTCGGCGTCATCGGCTGGGTCGCGCTGCTGTTCGGCGGCGCGCTGCTCGGCTGGCTCGGTTCGTTCATCGTGGCCACGCGCGAGTTGCGTGAGATTGAGCCGAAGTGAGAGAGGGGAGGAAGGACAGGAAGGACAGGAAGGACCGGAAGTTCAGAAAAGGCAAGAAGGTCCCCGACCTTCCGGTCCTTCCTGTCCTTCCTGTCCTTCCTGTCCTTCCTGTCCTTCCTGTCCTTCCTGTCCTTCCTGTCCTTCCGGCCTCCCCCCCCTACTTCATTGTTTTAACTGAACTTTCCGCCGCCGCAGCTCGGTTATGAGGAACTTCCCCGGTATTTAGCACTCCAATCCGCAGACTGCTAATATTGGTTACGCACCGGTACTGAGAGGTACTTCGAACCGATGACCACGGCCACCGCCCTCGTTCCCCGCACGCCCGCTGAGCTGGCCCTCGCCGGCCCGCTTGGCAGTTTCGATGCGTACGCCGACACCGTCAGCCGCATCCCGGTCCTAAGCCGCGAGGACGAGCAGGTGCTTGCCGTCCGCTTCCACCGCGATGGGGACCTCGACGCGGCGCGGCAGCTCGTGCTGTCGCACCTGCGGTTCGTGCTGCACATCGCACGCGGCTATGCCGGCTACGGCCTGCCGCTGGGCGACCTCGTGCAGGAAGGCAACGTCGGCCTCATGAAGGCGGTGAAGCGCTTCGACCCCGCGGTCGGCGTGCGCCTGGTCTCGTTTGCGGTGCATTGGATTCGTGCCGAGATTCACGAGTACGTGCTGCGCAACTGGCGCCTGGTCAAGGTCGCCACGACCAAGGCGCAGCGCAAATTGTTCTTCAACCTGCGCAAGCACAAGAAGAACCTGGGGTGGCTGTCGGCCGCGGAGACCACCGCCGTTGCGCGCGACCTGGGCGTAACCGAGCACGACGTGACCGAGATGGAGCGACGCCTGTCGTCACGCGACGTCTCGTACGACCCGACGCCGGACGCGGACGATGAAGACTCATCGTCGTACTCCCCATCAGCTTATCTACCAGCGCCCGACTCCGACCCGGCCGTGGCAATCGAGAACGCCGAATGGGACGACGACGTCGGTGAGCGTGTCTCGCAGGCGATGACACAGCTCGACGAGCGCAGCCGGGCCATCCTGCGCGCGCGCTGGATGGAAGAGCCCAAGGCGACGCTGCACGACCTCGCGGACAAGTACGGCGTGTCGGCCGAGCGCATTCGCCAGATCGAGGCCAATGCGCTGAAAAAGCTGCAGAAGCTCGTCGTCGCCTGACGGCGAGGCCTGTCCGACTTCTTGTGTGTTGAGCTATGCCGTGCCCGCGAGGGCGCGGATTTAGAGGATTCCACTGCCGATGAGGGGTCCGCCGAAGTCACCTTCACCTGCGCCTGTGCCAGACCGATGGGGCGGAGCGCCAGAACGATCACTGACAGCATCGTCCAGACAAGATACTTCCATGCATTCATCTCAGTCTCCATGGCGCCGATCAGGTGCACCTTCCTGCGCATGTCGGTCACGACGTCCAATAGGGAACGAACGCGCAGACCATTTAGGGTCCGTTCGGTCCCGTTCCATTGGTCAGTACTGTCTCGCGATGTCAGGCATCGCACTGAGGGCTGGTTTGACGTGGGGAACCGTGTCCGGTGTGCCTGAGTCTGGATGGACGCCGGCCACCACCAGTTCGCGTCGGACGGGGCCGACGCATCAAGCTGTCCGGCGGCGAAAGTCTATCGAGGAGCAGACCAGCAAGACAACGTGCGCCTTGAGTCGCTTATTCGGTTGAGAATCTCGAAGCGCCGGGTGTATGAGTTGCCTGGGTGAGCGGCGCAGCAGCCGGACGATCAGGCTCAGCACGAGGCTCAACACGATTAGGGTGGTGAAGCGCGCGAAAAACGTGAATCCGGCCGGTCAGCACGTAAGTCGCCGGGCAAGTGCCCGAACGGCAACTTGCTCAGCCACGGCCACAGCAGGCCGATGGCGGTGAGCAACAGTCCGAACGAAATGAGCAGGCGTTGCATGGCGCCATGGTAAACGAGGAACATCGGATCCAGAGGCGGCGATCGCGCCGATCCGGTCGTCAGTGGCGAGGGCTGGGGGCAGGCCAGACGTGAAGGTTGATGTGTCGGGCCGCCTGGCGGAAGTCACGGTCGGTCGTGAGCATCTGGAGGTCGTGCCGCGTGCAGAGCTGCGCGAACAGTGCGTCGATGGTCCCGAGCTGCAGGCCCTTGCGCCGGCAGGTATTGCGCAACTCCGCTGCTTCGACGTGATCGCGGCGGTCCGGCACGATCAGCGGCATCGCCGCGAAGCGTTCGATGATCTGCTTGCGGGCCCGCGGGCCCGCAAAACCCTGCAGTAGTTCCTGCAGCACGAGCCCGGTCGTCACCAGGCTTTCTCCGCTGCGCAGTGCGGCCGTGAGGGCAACGACTTCCGGGGCGTCGGCGGGCGCATCTCGTCGTAGCGCCAGCGACCAGACACTGGTGTCGACGAATAGCGTCATCGGCGAGAACGCTCAGTCTTGTAGTCGTAGCTCGCGTCCCATTCGAGCTTGCCCATCAGATCGAGCAGACGCGTCTGGCGGCGGCGGGCGACAAATTCCTCAAGCGCCTTGGTCACCGCAGCGCGCTTAGTCTTCTCGCCGCTGACTTCGAGCGCCTCTTCGATGAGTTTCGGATCGATCGACAGATTGGTCGCCATGTGTGATACCTCACACACACTATCACACAACCCAGGTCATGCGGCAAATGTACCTGAACATGCCGTGGACGGAAGGGGCCGGGCGGCCAGCGTACTCAGGGTGGGAGCATCAGCGGCGGAATGCCGCTCAGTAGCCCGCTGAACCTGTCGGTCACGACGGACGCAACAGCCCTGACGCCCGAGCAAGGCGACTTGTCTCACTGCACTGAATCACTTTTCCAAGTATGCAGTTGTCGCGCCGCGAGACACGGACGTCGACGGGATTTTTGATTCATTTGCCGG
Source organism: Pseudomonadota bacterium (assembly GCA_016705325.1). Lineage (GTDB taxonomy): Bacteria > Pseudomonadota > Gammaproteobacteria > Steroidobacterales > Steroidobacteraceae > RPQJ01. The sequence continues at coordinate 113,799 of JADIYJ010000027.1, forward strand.
CCAAGCGGACGCGTGCAAGATGCGGGACCAGACTGCCGGCAGCAGCATTCTGCAATTTGCGTTCTTCGCTAACGTCGAAGTACTGGGACCCCGGCTCCGCGCCGGGGTCCTGTATTCGCAGGCTGGTTCGGATCTTCATGACACACGCCCGCGTGTCATGCCGTCTACTTTGGCCGAGCCTTGGCTGTCGCCTTGGTCGTGCGACCCCGGTGTAGGTCTCGGTCGCAACCTCGCGCGCGCCGCGACCCGCATTTCGCACGATCGAGACCGCGCGGTTCACGTCACTGACGACCCGCTCACGCACCGCCCTCAACTCGTCGGCCTGCCCTCGCAACAGGTCCGTGACGTTGTCCGATTGGGCAACCCGTTCGAGTTGCGCGGCGGCGTCCGACAGCGCCGACGTGACGACCTCAAGCTGCAATGCCATCAGGCTCAACACGGCCTCGTGCGATACGTTGGTGAGCTTCACGCCGGAATGCGTCACCACGCGGACGGGATCCTGCAGCGCTCGAATGCCCTGCGCGGATTTCGCAGCGGCGCCGCGCACGGCCTTGCCGCGGGCGCGGCGTAACCTGGCCGCCTGCTCGGCCAGGACCTGAGTCTGCTCATTCACGAACTCTTTGACTTTGCTCGCCATCGGATGCTCCTTCCTCTGCTCGCTCAGCCCTGCTTCGCCTTCTGTACGCTGTCTTCCGTAACCGGCACGATCGTGATTTCCACGCGTCGGTTCTGGGCGCGGCCCTCTTCCGTGTCGTTCGACGCAACGGGATGAGCCTCCCCGGCGCCGACCGTCACGATGCGCGTGTGCACGACACCATGGCTCGACAGGTAGGCCGCCACGCTGCTGGCGCGCTTTTCTGACAGCTGCTGGTTGTACGCGTCGCTACCGACACTGTCGGTGTGCCCGGCCACCTCGATGACCGTCTTGTCGTACTCCTTCAGCGTTGCCGCAACCTTGTCCAGCACCGGATAGAACTGGGCATTGAGGTCGGCGCTGTTGAACGCAAAGGTCACGCCGCCGGGCATGTCGAGCGTGATGTTGTCGCCCTTGCGCACGACATCCACGCCGGTGCCCGCCATCTGCTGGCGTAGCTTCGCTTCCTGTTTATCCTGGTAGTACCCGACCGATCCGCCGACGAGCGCGCCTGCGGCCGCTCCGATCATGGCGGACTTGAAAGGATTGTTGCCGGCGCTCAGCAGTCCGACGACCGCGCCAGCAGCCGCTCCGTACCCTGTGCCCTTGCGCGTCTTCTCCTTCTCGGGGTTGGTCGCGAAATCTTCCATCGAGGCACACCCGGCCAACGCCACCGCAGCGGCGGCGAACAACGCGAGAAAGCCAGATCTAGCGGCATGATTCATGAGTGACTCCTGGTTGCAAACCTTCACAGTTCATTGACAGTTCTAATTCAAGACAGGGTAATTATCAAAATTCAATTGAGATCGAATGGGTGGCAGCAACGCCCGCCGCCAGCACTGTGATCCGCTGGGTTTCAAGATTCAGTGGATCGGACAAAAATTCCTTGCGCGCGGCATGCCCTGCTGACGACGCCCGATTCCGGCGCATGCGTACGGACCTGTCAGTGCGTCGAACAGCATAGTGCCGCCGCGGGGTGTCGGGCCACCGTTTCCATTAGAATTGCGCCCCCACCGAACCAGCATCCGACCGGGAGCCCTCGTGCCCGCCAACGCCCTGAATCCCCTCGACCTGTACGACGTCCGTGCCTCGCTCTCCGACGAAGAACGCATGGTGCAGGACTCCGTGGCGCGTTTCGTCGACGACGCCGTGCTGCCGATCATCCGGCCGCATTTCGAGAACCACACGTTCCCGAAAGAACTGGTTGGCGAGCTCGCCGGCCTCGGCCTGCTCGGCAGCTCGCTCGAGGGCTACGGCTGTGCGGGCATGAACGCCGTGAGCTATGGCCTCATCTGCCAGGAACTCGAACGCGGCGATTCCGGGCTGCGCAGCTTCGTGTCGGTGCAGTCGTCGCTCTGCATGTATCCGATCTACACGTACGGCAGCGTAGAGCAGAAGCAACGCTATCTGCCGCGCATGGCGCGGGGAGAAGTGATCGGAGCATTCGGCCTCACCGAGCCGCACGGCGGCTCCGACCCGGCCAACATGAAGACGCATGCAAAGCGTCGCGGCGGCGACTGGGTGCTGAACGGCGCCAAGACGTGGATCACCAACTCGCCGATCGCCCACGTATTCATCGTCTGGGCGCGAACCGAGGAAGGCATTCGCGGCTTCCTCGTGGACCGGGGCACGCAAGGCCTCGAAACGCCCGAAATCGAGAAGAAATTCTCGCTGCGCGCCTCGGCAACGGGTGCGATCTTCCTGAACGACGTGGTCGTGCCCGATTCGGCGATGCTGCCCGGCACCACCTGCGGCATCAAGGCGCCGCTCTCGTGCCTGACGCAGGCGCGCTACGGCATCACCTGGGGCGTGATCGGCGCCGCGCAGGCCTGCCTCAAGGAAGTGCTCGAGTACACGAAGACGCGCATCCTGTTCAACCGGCCGCTGGCCGCGACGCAGGCGATCCAGATCCGGCTGGCCGAGATGTCGCGCAAGATCACGCTGGCACAGCTCATGTCACTGCAGCTCGGCCGCCTGAAGGATCAGGGCCTGATGTCACCTTCGCACGTGTCGCTCGCGAAGTGGAACAACTGCCGTGCGGCGATCGAAGTCGCGCGCGACGCTCGCGACATCCTTGGCGGCTCCGGCATCAGCGCCGAGTACGTGCCGATCCGCCACGCCCTCAACCTCGAGAGCGTCATCACGTACGAGGGCACCGAGACGATTCACCAGCTCACGATCGGTCGCGAACTGACCGGCATCAGCGCGTTCTGACCCTGCCCACCGGAACCGATCGTAACTTATTGATTTATAATAGCTGTCGTCGATTTCTTGCCAAAGTGGCTGCATTCCCCGCTACCGTTTCGAGGCGCCCGATCTACTGATTGAGTCGAGCAAGACTACTCGACGACGAAGGGTTGCCATCCGCGAATGCTTACTCCGGAAAAAGAGACGCCTCCGCGAGGGAGGCGTCAGTCAGGGATGTGCCTGCGTGTGACTGTACAAATATACAGTATCCAACCGCAGGGTTCCAGAGTCGGGCGAAGAGTACTGCGGCATGGCGGAGCTTACGAGGTTGCGGCGGTGATACTCGAGGTCGGCAGCGGCTCGCCGCCCCCGCGTCAGCGTGTAGGTTGAAGCGCCGCGCCGGCGAATGAGCGGACGCTTTTTTGCGCGTGACTGCCTGCTCCACCGTCACGACTGCCTTGATCACCTTCCAGACCGTACTCGTGTCGTCACGAAGATTTCCCCGCGTAACAGCGACTGCTGCGCCAACTTGTGTCGGCATCCCTTACGAAAGTGACACGCGGTGACAGTCCAGACCTGCACGGTTCCAACCGACGATCTGCAAGCCACTGAAACGCAGTGACTTTTTCATCTGGCACGCAGCTTGCTTATCGACATTGTCCTTCATTGGCCCAGAAGAGCAGACGAAGCGCCGAAGGGCGAAGGACGGGCAAGCCAGCTCAGGGAGGAGGTAGCCGCCAGGGGATCGAACCGGAAGGACGCGTCGCGCGCGTCAACCGCCGTCGTTCGCGTCGATGGCGATGACGCGATCGCCCGCTTCGATTCGCAGCGTCGGGTCGCTCCAGCACCCGAACCGGCGTTGTCCGCGACGGATTTCGACGATTACGGTGCCCACGATCTCACGCGCCAGGCGCCCCACTTCTTCTGCGCGGGACTCACGCTCGACCAGCTGGCACTTACCGCGGTACGACAGCAACTCCGACACGAAGTCGATCGTGCCCTGCGTGCTGACCGCATCGGCCATCAGGTAGCCGCCAAAGCGCGACGGCGCGACGATTTCGTCAGCTCCGCCCGAGCGCACGATCTTCACGTTCTCCGGTTCGGCAACGCTGGCGATGATGCGTACCCTGCTCGCGAGTGCGCGTGCCGTCAGGACGATCAGCACGGTGGTGTCGTCACGACCGACGCTGACGATGACCGAATGCGCCCGCTGCACGCCGGCCACCCGCAGGATTTCCTCGCTCGAGGCATCGCCGTGCAGGCCGGTGAAACCGCGCTCGGCCGCGCGCGTGACTTCGTCGCGGTCCGGGTCGATCACGGCGATCCGCTCGGCTTCCCAGCCCCGCAGCAGCAGTTCGGAGGCAGCGATCGAGCCGCTGTGGCCGTAGCCGCAGAGAATGACGTGATCCTTCAATTCGCGCTGCAAACGCAACATGCGCCATTCCTCGATGAGCCGCTGGATGATGAGCTGATATGCCGTGCCCAGGAACGTCAGCCAGACGAAGATCCGCACCGGCGTGACGAAGAATGCGTCGATCAGGCGTGCCTGGTCGGAGACCGGGACGATGTCGCCATAGCCGACAGTCGTGATGGTGACCATCGTGAAATAGAAGATGTCCGAGACGGAAACCTGGCCGTCGATCTGGTCCCGCAGGCCGTCGCGGTCGAGCAGGAAGACGACAAAAACCGCTGCGACCAGCAGCAGCACGAACCCGGCACGCAACATCAGAGTGACTTCGGGACGCCGCGCGGCGCGCCGGACCAGCAGTGGCAGCGCATCGTCGCCCCGCTCGGCCCGGATGCGCCGCATCGTGCGGCGTACCCAGCCGAGTCGAATCCGTCGTGACCCGGGCAGGTCGCCGGTCCGGCGCGAAGCGGTCAAATGGCTACCCCGTCAGGGGCGGCGACAGGCCGCCCGGCGCAGTGCCGAATATAGCCTACGCAGCCGCGGGATTCGGCGGCGCAACAGGAGGCTGGCCAGGTCAGGCGACCGCGAGCGGCGCCAGTTCGTAGCCGATGATTTCGCGGGTCTGGGGATCGAGGATGGGGGTGCCGCTGTTGCAGCGGCCGGCGACCCTGGCAGTCTCGAGCAAGGTGCGGCTCGGCACCACCGATGCCAGCATCAGCCCGCCGTGGGGATCGCGGACGAAGGCCGTTACCGCCGGCGTCGGATTTCCGGCGGAGGCCGGTTCCGGAAACAGCAGGGCGAGAACTTCCGCAGGCGTGATTTTGTCGGACATGGTCTTTGAGCTTTCCTGTTCCTGGGGAAGGAGGTAGCAACTTGCATGCCAACGCGCCGGCCCAGCAATCACAGGCAATCAAGGGCTTTTCGATGAGGCTTGGGTGACAGCACGCGTCCATCGCGGTGACCGGCACTGTCCATGTGTGAAACTCATCACATTGCGCGACGATCGACCCCACGGTCGCCAAGCACGAGGCGGCGCACATTAAGTAAACTCCGCGTCGGGGATGCAGCCGCCGCACGGAAGAAAAAAGTGAACAGCAACGACACCCGGCTGCCGGAGATCATCGCGCATCGCGGCAATGCCATCGAATTTCCCGAGAATACGCTGCAGGCACTGGCATCCGCCGTGGCCCTGGGCGTGCGCCACGTCGAGTTCGACGTGCAACTGACGGCCGACCACGTCCCCGTCGTGTTCCACGATTCCGATCTGGCCCGCGTCGGCAACCGTCCCGAGAGCGTGCATTCATTGTCCTGGTCGCAGTTCGCCGGGATTCCGGTCGGCGAGGTCGGTCGCTTCGGCGACCGCTTCGCCCACACCTGCGCCCCGTCGCTGGCACAGGCGGTGGAGGCGATCGCCGGCTGGGATGACGTCACTGCATTCGTCGAAGTGAAGCGCGCGAGCCTGCGCCAGTTCGGTCATGAAACCGTGCTGCGCCGGACGAGCGAAGTGCTGCAGCCGGTGCTGCACCGCTGCGTGCTGATTTCGTTCGATCTCGCTGCCGTCAGGATCCTGCGCCTGATGACGGGCGCGCGGATCGGCTGGGTATTGCCTCAATACGACGCGGACAGCTGGCGCGAAGCGACTGCGCTCGCGCCCGAGTTCCTCTTCTGCAACCTCGAGCGGGTGCCCGCCACGACGGAGAAGCTGTGGCCGGGGCCATGGGACTGGGCCATCTACGAGGTGCGCGACCGCGCGACCGCGCGTCACTGCCGTGAGCTGGGTGCAAAGTACGTCGAGACGATGGCCGTGCGCAGCCTGCGCACCGAGTACGACGAGGCCGCAGGCAGAGCATGAGTGCGCGCGATGACGACGAGGACCTCGCCTGGCTCGCCGGTGAACTGAGCGCGATCCGCCGCGAACTGCTGCCTCCCGGCGAATCGCGTTCGCTGTACCTCGCACTGGACCAGGGTGGCACGTCGAGCCGCGCGGTCCTGTTCGATTCACTCGGCCGCGAGGTGGCGACCGCGCACGTCCCGATCGACACCCGAAGAACGGGCGACGATCGCGTGGAGCACGATGCGGCCGAACTGCTGCAGTCGCTGCGAACCGCAGCGCGCGATGTCGCCGAATCACCGCTTGCGACAGGCCGACCGATCGTTGCAGCCGGACTCGCCACGCAGCGCTCGACCATCTGCTGCTGGGACCGCAGCGACGGGACGCCGTTGAGCCCCGCACTCTCCTGGCAGGATCGCCGCAACGCCACCTGGCTCGACCAGCACCTGGGCGCGCGCGCCGGCTGGGTACGGGAACTCACGGGACTGCCGCTGTCGTCGCACTATGGCGCAAGCAAGATGCGCTGGTGCCTGGACGAGTTGCCCGCCGTGCGGCTGGCCTTGCGCGACGAGCGGCTCTGCATTGGACCGCTCGCCAGTTTCCTGGTGCAGGGCCTGTGCGCAGCGGACGAGGCCTGCGTCGATCCGGCGAACGCATCGCGCACGCTGCTGTTCGACCCCGCGGTCCTGGACTGGTCGCCGCCGCTGCTCGAGGCCTTCGGTATCCCGGCTGCCATCCTGCCGCGTTGCGTCGGCACGCTGCACGATTTCGGCACGATCCCGGTCGATGCAACCCGGCGTGCGCCGTTGCTCGCGTGCAGCGGGGACCAGTCCGCCGCGATCTTTGCGTTCGGCCCACCCTCGACGACCACTGCTTACGTCAACGCTGGAACGGGCGCGTTCGTGCAACGCGTGTTGCGCAACGGCGCAGGGCCTGCGCCGCGTGGATTGCTGAAGAGCGTGCTGTTCGCGCGGACCGACGATGGAGCGGGCGCACTCTATTGCCACGAAGGCACGATCAACGGCGCCTACGCCGCGCTCGAGTGGCTGGGCAAGCGTGTCGGCGTCGACGTCAGGCGCACGCTGAAATCGTTGTCGGCATCGCTCGCAGACGGTGACGTGCCGCTCCTTTTCATGAACGGCATCGGCGGACTCGGTGCGCCTTACTGGCTGCCCGATTTCGACAGCGAATTCCTGGCGGCCGCCGGCAGCCAGGCTGCGGAAGTGGCTGGCGCGACTGAACTGCAGCAGATCGGCGCCGTCGTCGAGAGCATCGCGTTCCTGATTGCAGTCAACGTGCTTGCCATGCACGGTGCGGCGCCCCTGCAGCGACTGACGATCACCGGCGGGCTCGCCGCCTGCGACTACCTGTGTGAAGTTCTGGCCGAAGCCACGCAGATGACCGTGGAACGACCAGCGCTGCTCGAAGCCACTGCTCGCGGCATTGCTTACCTGGCCGCGGGTCAGCCGCCGGACTGGCAGCCCGTGCCCATCGAAAAGTCATTTGCGGCGACCGGGAAGCACCCCGTCCTCGATCGGTTCGATGAGTGGCGCGCCGCGATGGCCGTGCGCACTGGCGCGGCATAGGACTCAGCCGGTGGCGAACGATGCGAGGACCTGCCGCTCGACCCAGGTCGATCCGGCGACGCCATCGTAGAAGCCGCAATGCCCGCCGTAACGCGTGCGCGTGATGGTGAGCACCGAGGATCGCGCGATGCGCTCGAGGTCGACCGCGGGGATGATCGGGTCATCGTCCGCCGCGATGATGCGAACGCGTGTATCGCGCAGCGCTGCCAGCGGTTCGAGCGCCCGGTCGACCAGCGCATAGCCCCGCAGGTATTCCGGCAATGACGGGAACCCGCCGTAGCCGCACGCCAGCCGATGGGTCATCTCGGTGAGATTGCCCAGTTCCAGGATGTCGTCGAGCGAGTGGTACACGTCGGGCCACGCCGCGCGCTTCGTGCGCAGCGAGCGACGCCACTTCCACACGAAGTACTCGCGGTACAGGGCCCACCCCGTCTCGAGGCGCGCCAGCGTGTGCTCGGGATCGATCACCGGGCAGACCGCGACGATGCGCGAGACGGCGATGCCCGCAGCTGCCGCGCGTGCGCCGACACGGAGACAGAAGTTGCCGCCGAGCGAGAACCCGGCGAGCACGAGCCGCTGGCCCGGATGCTGCCGCTGCAGTTCGCGCACGGCGCCGACCACTTCGGCGATGCGGCAGGAATGGAAGATTCCGGCATTGAGATGGTGGCTCTCGCCGTGATCGCGCAGGTTGAGGCGCGCGACGTCGTAGCCGGCATCGAAGAGCTTCTGCCCGAGCGAGAGCAGGTACAACGAGTTCGCGCTGCCTTCCCATCCGTGCAGCAGCACGGCAAGGCGGTCGGACGGCGGCCGCCCTGCGTCGAGCTGCGTCGCGACCAGCGCGAGCAGACGCACGCCGTCGCCACAGTCGACGATGTGTTCGAGCGACGCCTGGCGCAGCACGGACGCGCGCCGCTCGACCCCCGCCCTTCGCAACGGCAGGCTCGGGTAAATTGTCTGCACGTGGTGATGTCGCAACCGCCAGGGCGGCACGAAATCAGGTGACGCGCCGGCGGCTTCTCGGGGCGCTGCGCTCATGCGGCAGGAGGCCGCGGATTCCAGGCGCGGTCGCGGACGATTTCGATGCGGCTCGAGCCGGGCAGGGCCTCGACGAAGCCGCTGCCCATGATCTGCGACGGCGTGCGGTGACCGGACTCGACAGGTTTGCCGTCGAGCAGGTGCTGGACAATCGCGAGCGAAGCGTGCACCGTGACCTCGTAACCATTGGCAACGCGTACCCGTGCCGTCACCCGCTCGCCGCTCGGCGCCTGGGCTTCGCCCCACACCAGCATCGTACTCACCGCACGGGCAGCCGCGTCGGGCCCCGCAGGACCCGTCGCCACCATGCGCTTCAGCGCTCCCTGCAGCGGAGCGAACCGCAGCAGCCGGCCAAACGTGTTCAGCCGCCTCAGCCTGGCGATACCGGTGACGGGCATCGCCATGTAGCACTCGACGTTGCCGATACCGGTCGTCCAGTAGGCAGTGCTCACGTCGCCCCACGGAATCGTCACCGCCGTGAGCGGGCCTTCGCCGAAATCGATGTTGCGCTCACGGAAGGCGTGAGCGACTGGCGTGATGCGCCCTGCGCTGCGGATGCGACCCCCGCGCGCAAGGTTTTCGATGCTGGTCTTGAGCGTGCCTCGACTGGGCCGGCCGCGCGCCGCGAAACCCAGCGCCAGGTAGGTCGCGTCGGGCAGCTCCTGGTGCAGACGCGCGGCAACGCAATCGGTCGGAACCACGTCAAAGCCCGTGGCCGGGCACAACACGACGCCCGCCTGGCCGGCCGCCGGGCCACTCTGATGCACGGCCTCGAGCACATCGATCTCGCCAGTGATGTCGAGGTAGTGACTGCGCTGCCGGAGGCACGCGGCGACCATCGGCGCCGACGTCGCCGAAAAAGGACCTGCGCAGTGCAGCGTCACGGCAGCGCCCTGCAGCGCGCGATCGAGCGCGCCGGCATCGTCGAGCGACGCGATGCGATACTCGCAACCGAGTTCCTGCGCCAATGCGGCAATCGCCGCCTCGTTGCGGCCGGCCAGCACGGGCTGGAGTCCGCGGCGAACCGCTTCGCGTGCGATCAGATCGCCCGTGTATCCCGTGGCGCCGTAGATGACCAGCCGCGCTGCGCTCATGAGGCAGGCAGGACGTGGAATTCGACTCGATTGTTCTGGGCCGCGACCGTGTTCCAGCTGCCGGCCGTGGATTTTTCTTCCTGCTCGGGATACGCGACGGGCTGGCTGCGCCCGCCATTGACGACTTCGATCTGGATGTCGCCACCGGTGCGGCGGCGCAGGGTCGCAACGAAATTGGCGAAGTCGACTGACTGCCGCTGCGCCACCGACAGCGAATCGTCGAAGGGATTGCCCACCAGGTCGCACTTGGTTGCTGGCAGGTTGACGTCAGCCGGGGAGAAGCCCTCGTTCGCATTGCCGCCAAGGCAGAAATCGCCGACGTAGGACTCGACACGGATGCGGCCCTTGAACTGCTGCGTTTCGAGCATCGAGGCCAGTGCCCGCAGCCGCTCGAGGCGACTGCCCGCCAGCGGGGCCTCGCCGTAAGGGACGTACTCGGTCGCGATCGGGCCAGCGGCCGATCCACCGACGCCTCCGCCCGCCGACGGCGCCGCCAGTGGGGCGTTGCTCGCAACGGTGGCGCTTGCCGCGGCGGCCGCGATCATCGCCGCCGCTTTCGCCCGTTCGACCGCGGCCTTCGAGTCCGCGAGTTCACGCGCGAGGAACGCGCTGGACACGTTCGCCTGCCACGCCACGTAGCCGAGCACCGCAGCGGGTATTGCCGCGAATACGGCGGTGAGCACGACTGGCCACCACTGGCGGCGCGGTGACTGCGGCGTAAACGATTCGAAAGCGGGCGCCGTCGGGATCTTGCCGATGCTCTCCTTCATCTCGCTGGTCAGCCGGCGCGCGAATGCCTCGAACGTGGCGAGCAGGAACCGGCGCTGCTCGGTCAGCTGTTCCCGCACCAGATGCTGGATGGAGTTGCGCAGACCCGCCTGCAGTTCGGACGCAAGCCCCGGCGTGAGGGCGATCGAAGCTGGCGAAGGAGCCAGCGGCGCCGCCGTCAGCACGGGCCGGGTCGCCGTGGTCGACAGCGCATCGACCGCCTGGAGGTCGTCAGGGTTCGCAGCCGCCAGCGCGGCGGCCATCGCCGCTTCATCGGGCGACCTCTCGGCCGCCATCGCCGCCGCCGCCGCCGGCCCCGGGAACAGTGCCTGGCGTTGGGTCCGCCGATCCGGCAGCAGGTGGAGCTGGTACAGAATCCGTGACACGTCGACCGGCCGCACCGTCTTCGGCAGCACGCCGACTGCGCCGAGGGCACGCGCCTGGCTGACGTACAGTTCGCCTTCCTGCGAGGTGTACATCATGAGCGGGATCGTCGCGGTCAGCGGGTCGGCCTTGATGGTCTGCACGGCCTGGAAACCATCCATGCCCGGCATCAGGTGATCCATGAAGATGACGTCGGGCCGGCTCCGCTGCAGGTATTCGAGCGCCTGCTCGGCTGACTCGGCCGTATCCACGGTCAAGCCCTGCTGTTCGAGCATCCGGCTCAGGATGACTCTGGCCGATCGTGAATCGTCCACGATCAGGGCGCGCTTGCCCGTCGTCATGTAGTCCCTGGGTCCTTCTGGAGGCACCTGACAGGTGCCGCGTGTACCGGCTTTCTACCTTGAAAGAGGCGCAAAGCCAATCCCGGCAAGTGGAAGTGGTGCCGCTTGACTCCGGGCGTATGCTCTGCCCACCGACTGAGTCAAATAAGCAACGGAGGCATCCCAACATGCCCTACACAACCCAGGACATTCGCAATATCGCCCTCGTGGGCCAAGCCGGCGCGGGCAAGACGCTGCTGGCCGAAGCCTTGCTCGCGCAGTCCGGTGCAATCCGGTCCAAGGGGTCGCTCGCCCGTGGCACCACGGTCTGCGACTTCGATCCGCAGGAGAAAGCCCTGCTCCACTCCCTTGACGCCGCCATCTGCGGTTTCGAGACGCAGGGCCGTCGCGTCAACATGATCGACACCCCGGGATATCCCGACTTTCTCGGCCGCACGCTGAGCGCGCTCGAGGCGGTCGAGGCGGCGGTGATCGTCGTGAGCGCCGTCAACGGTATCGAGCCGATGACCCAGCGCATGATGGATTTCGCCAGGACGAGGGGCCTGTGCCGGCTCGTCGTCGTCAACAAGATCGACGCGCGCGACGCGCGCACCGAACAGGTGCTGCTGGAACTGCGCGAAGCTTTCGGCAAGAGCTGCCTGCCGCTCAACCTGCCGGCAGAAGGCGGCGCGTCGGTCGTTGATTGCTTCTTCCAGTCGCAGGGCAAGGCGACTGACTTCTCGTCGGTCGCTGCCGCGCACACCGAGATCATCGACCAGGTGGTCGAAGTCGACGAAAAACTGATGGCGCTCTACCTGGAGCAGGGCGAGGAGCTGCTGAATCCCGAGCAACTGCACGACCCGTTCGAGCAGGCGCTGCGTGAGGACCACCTGATTCCGATCTGCTTCTGCTCCGCCGAGACCGGCGCAGGCATCCCCGAGCTGCTGGCCGTGCTGGCGCGACTCGCGCCGAACCCGGCCGAGGGCAATCCGCCGCCGTTCCTGAAAGGCGATGGCGACGCGGCCGAACGCGTGACCGTGAGCCCCGATCCGACGCAGCACGTCATCGCACACGTGTTCAAGGTCACGATCGATCCCTTCGTCGGCAAGATGGGGATTTTCCGCGTGCACCAGGGGACCGTGCGACCCGGCGCACAGCTTTTTGTGGGTGATGCACGCAAACCGATCAAGCTCGCCCACCTCTACCAGCTGCAGGGCAAGGAACATGCCGAGATCACCCAGGCCATCCCGGGTGACATCTGCGCGGTGCCGAAGATCGACGAGATTCATTTCGACGCCGTGCTGCACGACTCGCACGACGAAGACAATCATCACCTGAAATCGGTGACGTTCCCGCCAGCGATGCTCGGGCTCGCGATCCGCTCCGAGAAGCGCGGTGACGAGCAGAAGCTGTCCGAAGGCCTGCACCGCCTGATGGCCGAGGACCCGTGCGTGCGCGTCGAACATCACGTCGCGCAGAACGAGACCGTGCTGTACGGCCTCGGCGACCTGCACCTGCGCGTGATGCTGCAGCGGCTGACGGAACGCTACGGCGTCTCGGTCAAGACCAGTCCGCCGGCGGTGCCTTACCGCGAGACGATCACGCGTCCGGCCGAAGGCCACTGCCGACACAAGAAGCAGACGGGGGGCGCCGGCCAGTTCGGCGAGGTGTACCTGCGCATCGAGCCGCTCGAACGCGGCGCGGGCTTCGAGTTCGTCGACGACGTCGTGGGCGGAGCGATCCCCGGCCAGTTCATTCCCGCGGTCGAGAAAGGCGTGCGCCAGGTGCTGACCGAGGGCGCGATCGCCGGCTTCACGCTGCAGGACATCCGCGTCAGCGTATACGACGGCAAGCACCACGCGGTGGACTCGAAGGAAGTTGCGTTCGTGTCGGCGGGCCGCAAGGCGTTCGTCGAGGCCATCAAGCAGGCGGCGCCGATCGTGCTCGAGCCGATCGTCCGCATCGTCATCAGTTGTCCGAGCGCGTCGATCGGCGACGTCAGCAGCGACCTGGCGACGCGGCGCGCACGCATCAACGGCCAGGACACGCTGCAGGGTGGACGATCGGAAATCGCGGCGCTCGTGCCGCTCGGCGAACTGCAGGATTACCTGTCGCGCCTCAAGGCGCTGACCGGCGGCGAAGGCACGTACACGATGGACCTGAGTCACTACGATCCGGTGCCGGCGCGAAAACAGCAGGAGCTGGTGTCGGAGTTCAGGCCGCATGAAGAGGCGGATTGAGCGCAGCGGGGTGACGGCGCCCATACGCGCTCGTCCGCGTCGGGAAGGAATCCAGCCGCAGGGTTTGATGTCGCTGCACTGCCTGTCCGACGGAGGACTCGATGCGTAAGGTCGTACACAGTCGCCACCCCGACGACGTCATCGATCACGTGCCCGTTTCTACCCGGCGTGCCGCGCGGACGCGACGGCTCGAGCGCCTGTTGCGACGTCACCCTGTTGCTGTCACCCACCACGACAAGATGGCCGGCATCATCGGCGACCATATCTCGGACAAGATCCGCGTCTTCGGCCGCTACGAGCGCGAAGAACTGGAGGCACTCGACGCTTTCGTGCTGACACGTCTGCCGGGGCGCAGGCGGTGCTGCGTGGACGTGGGCGCCAACATCGGCAACCACTGCCTGCATTTCAGCCGGCGCTTCGACCAGGTACTGGCGTTCGAGCCGAACCCGCTGGCCGTAGACCTGCTGCAATGGAACCTCCGCGCCAACGGCATCCGCAACGTCACCGTGCACGCCGTCGGGCTGGCCGAGCAGGCCTCTACCGCCACGATGTCGGTCGTCGATCGCAACCTGGGCGCCAGCCACCTCGATCCCGGGCCCGCCGCCGGATCCGCTGCGGGTGACCGCGTGCAGGTCAACCTGGTGCGTGGCGACGACTTGCTGCTCGCCGAGGAGGTCGTGGACCTGGTCAAGGTCGACGTGGAGGGTTTCGAGCTCGACGTGCTGCGCGGTCTGTACCGCACGCTCGAGCGGCACCGGCCGATCGTGTTGGCCGAGGCGCTGCCGGCGAAGATCGACCCGGCTACCGGCACGACGGAAGTCGCGGAGCTGCTGGCCGGCCTGGGCTACGTGCCTTTCGAGATGGCCTGGCGCCGTCGCTCCCGTATGAAGTGGCTGGACGCACTGCTGACGGCGGTCCATGGCACGCGCGTTCGCGTGCTGCGCCGGATCGAGCGTTTCGACCACCGCAACTATCCGATGGTGGTCTTCCTGCCGCAGCACGACGTGCCGCTGCTGCGACAGACCGCCGTCAGCTCGCAGTGACCGCCGAGCCGCGCTCGAGCAACTCGGCCGTGAGTCGCTGGTAGCCGTCGTACATGCGGGCGATGTCGAATCGCGCGGCCGACCTCGCCGCACGCACGGCCCAATCCACCGGTCCCATGGCGGACAGCACGGCCTCGGCAGCGTCGGCCAATGCCGCCGCGTCCTCGCGGACTGCGACGATGCCACCCTCGCCTACCGTGTCTGGCAGGCCTCCCGAACGCGTCGCGACCACCGGGAGGCCAGTCGACATGGCCTCGATAGCGACACGGCAGAAGGCCTCCTGCCAGCCATCCGGCATGACGCGTGATGGAACCAGCGCCAGGTCGGCCTCGAACAGCGCGGCGGCAACCTCCAGCGGTCGCGCCGGGGCCGGGCCGGCCACGAAACCGCGCACGCCGAGCTCCTCTGCCAGCCGGTGCAGCGACTCCATCCTGGGGCCGTCGCCGACGATGCGCAGCCGCACGTCGAGTTCCGGTCGTCGCGCACGCAACTCAGCAAGCGTCCGGATGGCGAGGTCATGCCCCTTCTGCTCGTACAGGCGGCCGACGCTGATCATGTGCAGCGGCGCCCCCCAATTCGCAGGCCGTGGACGGGCGGCGAACAACTGCCGGTCAACGCCCATCACGACACGTTCCGAACCCGGTAGCCGGTGCTCGGTCAGCTGTCGCTGCGCGAATTCGCTGTGGACCACCAGGTGCGCGGAGCCGAGTGCTGCGCGATACAGCTCCCAGCCGTGCTGCTGCGTGAACGCGGTGAGGTCGAAGCCGTGGAAGTCCACGACCAGCGGCGTGTTGCTACCCTCGAGAGCGATGGCCGCGTCGACGCCGTGGGGTCCGAAATGCGCGTGGACGAGGTCTGGCTGCAACGACTCGAGCACCTGCCGGAGTCGCTGGGCATACAGGGCACGCTTCCACGCGATGCGACTTCGCCGCAGTTCCGGGTGGCGGCCAATCCAGCCAGCCGCGCGGCGTACCGCACCGATCGCCGCTGGCGAACCGCGCGCCGTCCCCGACGGCAGCTGGACTGCGTGGACACTGTGACCGAACTGCTCGGCCAGGGACGCCGCATCGACACGGCGTGCGACCACGACGACGTCGTGTCCAGCCTGCAGCAACGCGCGCACGTGATCAACGATGAACGTCTCGGAGAGCCTGGGAAAGCTGCGGGTGATGACGATCACGCGCCTTCTGCTTCGTGGCGCCCGGGACCGCTCATCGCTGTCGTGAGTCACTGCGTACGCCCCTGGCCCATGACTGTCGAAGAGCAGACCATGGAGCATTCTGCCGCAGACCCTGCACGCGCGCGAGGGAACCCGGGCGCGAGTTCCGGCCTGAATTGGGCGGCGGATCCGGCTACTCTATGAGTCAAAACCACGGAGGGCACGAGGTCTTGGCAGAGCGCGAACTGCTGCTTCACGTCGGCACGCACAAGACCGGCACGACGGCGATACAGGCGCACATGAGCCAATGCCGCGTCGAACTGGCTGCGCAAGGCATTCTCTATCCATCGCTGCGGCCGGGCCTGTGGAATGAAAGGGAGGCGCATCACAAGGTCGCGCAGGCAGTGCTGCGGTCGTCGCTCATCGACCGCATCAGACTGCGGCGATACCGCCGCTGGCTCGACCAGGCCCAGACGTGGGCACGGGTCACGGTACTCAGCGCGGAACCGATCTACCGGCACACCGTCGGCGAGGTGACTGCAGACGACATGCCGGGGTGGTTCACGGCGCATCGCAACTATCTGCGACGCCTGGCGGCATGGCTCGCGGGTTTCAACGTGCGGTCCGTCATTTACTTCCGGCAACCGGAAGATCTCGCCATTTCAATGTACAAGGAGCACGTGGTGCGGCGCCTGTTGGCGGGAGACAAGCGGCATTTTGCGTCATTCATCGCCATGACGGCTCCGTACTACGAGTATTCGCGCCACGTGGACGCGCTCAGGGACACGCTGGGCGACGTGCTCGTACGCGACTACGCCGCG
Organism: Pseudomonadota bacterium; assembly: GCA_016705325.1. Taxonomy (GTDB): domain Bacteria; phylum Pseudomonadota; class Gammaproteobacteria; order Steroidobacterales; family Steroidobacteraceae; genus RPQJ01. The sequence continues at coordinate 130,309 of JADIYJ010000027.1, forward strand.
GCCAACCGCCTCGGACTGCAGGCGGACTTCGCCGCGCTGGTCGGCGCGGCCAACCTGCCGCTGCCAGCCCGCGCCGCCGTGCGCACTTCACCGGGCAACCGGGCGACTCTCTGGCTCGCGGCGCAACCGGCGGGACGCTCCCGGCGCGACCACGTCCGCCGGATCCTCTTTGCGCTCCGCGTCTCGTCCGACGGCCCCTTCGCCGAGGCCGGACCGACAACGCTCTGGCCAGACCGTGCCACTTTCGAGCGCTTCGTGGAGCGGCACCGCGCCGCCTGGGACCTGCCCTTCCTGTCACTGCCGGCCTGGTGCGACGTGCCCGCGGCAACCTGGACAGCGGATGATCACGCGGCCGCAGAGGCAGCGTTCCGCGACTGGCAGGCACGTCACCTCGACCTCTTGCAGCGGCGCGAGGCAAGCCAACTCACTTTCTACGACCCGGATCCGGCCTGAGTAACCCAGGTCGAACTCAGGGGCGGGCGATCGGTTCAACGAGGTCGGCCTCCTGGTGACGCGCGTCGTTCACGCGCGAGCTCACGGGTCGCGCGCGCAGATCGGCCCGCTGACACGGCTGCAACAGCCGCGCGAGCCGATCGGTCGCCTCGTTGGTGGGATCGAGCCACTCGGCATACGCCTCGGGCGGCACGATCGCCGGCATGCGGTCGTGCACGTGAGCAATCGCCAAGGCGGGAGCGGTGGTGACGACGCAGCACGACTCAAGCGGCTCGCCCGAAGCCGGGTCGCGCCACCGCTCCCACAGTCCAGCCATGCCGAACGGCTGGCCGTCGTCGAACGCGATGAAGTAAGGCTGCTTCGCGGCGCCAGAGCGCTGCCACTCGTAGTAGCCGTCCGCGAGCACCAGGCACCGACGGAACGCGCTGCGGAACGAGGGCTTTTCGGCGAGGGTTTCGGACCGCGCGTTGATCATGCGCGCACCGATCGACTTCTCCTTCGCCCACGAAGGCACCAGCCCCCAGTACAGCATCGCCACCTCGCGCGGTCCGCCGGCTTCACGGACGGCGGCGACGAATCGTGTGGGCGCGATGTTGTAACGCGCCTCGATCTCGGGCGTGTCGTCCGGCAACCCGAAGAGCCTGACGATGGCTTCGTGTGGCGAGTAGAAGGCGAAGCGTCCACACATGGGAGAGTGATCCTGGCGGGTGGCTGGGAAGCCGTCTAGGCAAGCCGCGCGATACCGTCCTGCAGGCGATCCCAGGCCTCTTCGACGTCCTGCACAGCGATGCCGAGAATGCCGTCGTCAGGGCCCCTGCCGCCCGTCACCGTCTGGACCGCGCCTCGGGGACTTCGTGGCGCCCAACGATCGACGTTGACCTGGCCGAACAGGACAACGAGCGGGCAGTCCAGAGCTGCCGCGGAATGAGCTGGACCCGTGTCAACGGAGATCATCCCGAGGGCGCGCTCCTGCAGGGCGAGCAGCCGCGGAATCGGCAGCTCCCGGGCAACGTTAACGACGCGATCGGACTGGACGAGGCTCGCGATGTCCTCGTTGAGCGACGCCTCCGCCGGCACGCCGAGCAGGACCACGACCAGGCGCGAGTCGCGTCGCAGCAGCGCCTCGATGACCGCGGCCCAGCGCTCTTCCGGCCAGTACTTGCTGTTGCTTGCGCGCTGGCGGTGCGCCCACCAGCGCATCGTTCGCTTGTTGCCTGCCTGGACCAGCACGAGTGGCCGTTCGGCGAGGCCGCGATCCTGCAGCCAGGCCGTGAGATCAGAGCGCCAGTCGGGCAGTACGCGCAACGGCGGCCACGCAATGCTCCGGACCATTGCCCCGGCATCGAGCGGCGCCAGACCCGGTAACGCCGTGGGACTCAGCTGCGCGAACCGCAACCAGCGGTCGAGATTGTGCTCGGACGGGAACCTTGGGCAGTGGACGTCGGCTTCGACGATCCATTCCGGTGCGACGCCGGCCCTGGTCAACAATTTCCGTGCGTGAACGCCCGCCTCGCAGAGCCAGACTGGCCCGGCACCGCGTTGGCGGAGCGTATCGACCAGCTGCCATTGCTGGGGGCTCAGCGCGTACGGAGTGCGCCGGGAGCGAATGAGGTGCAGGTTGCCAACACCGGACTGGCCCTCAAGCAGCGGTCTTGTCCATCCGCCCGAGGAGACGACGTCCACCGGCTCGCCGAAACGTCGGTGCAGCGCCTCGATCAAACCGAGCACGATCACCATGTCGCCCATCGCACCGAAACGAACGACCAGCGGCCGGACTGCACCGTCGCGTTTCACGATCGTGGCTCCAAACCTGAGAACTCTGTCGCGCTGGCTGCCGCAGCCAGCGCTGTGATCCCCGCGTACATGACCCTATTCCCGGGTTCCCGTCCCCTTCTCCATCAGCCACACGCAGCCTGCGAACAGGACCACCACCGACAAGGTCATGATCGCGAATGAAAAGCCGACGTCGACATCGGATTGCCCGAGAAAGCCGTAACGGAAAGCGCTCACCATGTAGAGGATCGGGTTCGCTTTCGAGACCGCCTGCGCCCACTCGGGCAGCATCTGGATCGAGTAGAACACGCCACCGAGATACGTCATCGGTGTCAGGATGAACGTCGGCACGAACGTGATCTGGTCGAAGTTCCTGGCGAACACGGCGTTGACGAAGCCCCCGAGCGCGAACACGATCGAGGTGAGCAGAACGGCCGCGATCACCACCAACAGGTGCTCGACGTGCAGGCGCGTGAAAAACAGCGCGATGATCGTCACGATCAATCCGACCAGCAATCCGCGCAGCACGCCACCCGCGACGTAGCCAAGCACGATCAGCCAGCTGGGCAGCGGCGAGACGAGCAGTTCCTCGATGTGCCGGCCGAACTTGGCCCCGAAGAACGACGACACCACGTTGCCGTAACTGTTGGTGATCACGGACATCATGATCAGGCCCGGAGCGATGTACTGCAGGTACGTGTAGCCGCCCATCTGCCCGATCCGCCCGCCGATCAGGTTGCCGAAGATGATGAAGTACAGCGTCGCCGTGATTACCGGCGGCACCAGCGTCTGGCCCCAGATGCGCATGATGCGGCTGAATTCGCGAATGACGATCGTCGCGAAACCGACCCGGCGAGCACGACGCATGTTGGCGGCCGTCGTCACTTCGGCATGACCGCCAGGGACAGCGCCGGGCGCGCGGTTCGATGACTGGACGCTCATGCGCTCGCCTGCGCAGCCGGTGGCGCGGTCGGCTGGCCACTGCCGACGTCGCGGCCTTCGACGAGGCGCATGAAGAGTTCTTCGAGGCGGTTGGACTTGTTGCGCATGCTCACGACTTCACCACCTGCAGCGGACAAGGCGGCGAAGATCTCGTTCAGGTTCTGCTCCTTGTTGACCTCGACCTCGAGCGTGGTCTCGTCCGGCGCCGTCATGCGATAACCAGGCAGCGACAGGCTCCGGCGCAGTGGCCCGCGCAGGTTGAGCACGAAGGTCTCCGTCTGCAGCTTGCGCAGCACGGTCGACATGCGGTCGTTCTCGATGATGCGGCCTTCGTCGATGATCGCGATGTGGCGGCAGAGGCTCTCGGCCTCCTCGAGGTAATGCGTCGTCAGGATGATCGTGGTGCCCTGCTCGTTGATCCGGCGCAGGAATTCCCACATCGAGCGGCGCACCTCGATGTCCACGCCTGCGGTCGGCTCGTCAAGGATCAGCAATTGCGGCTCGTGGATCAGCGCGCGCGCGATCATGAGCCGGCGTTTCATGCCGCCCGACAGGGACCGCGAAATCGTCTCGCGCTTGTCCCACAGCTGCAGCTGGTTGAGCCAGTACTCCATCCGCTCGCGCGCGACGGGGCGCGGGATGCCGTAGAAGCCGGCCTGGTTCAACAGGATCGTCGAAATCTTCTCGAACTGGTTGAAGTTGATTTCCTGCGGCACGACACCGAGGCAGGACTTCGCCGCCTCGAGTTCGCTGTCGATGCTGTGCCCGAACACGGTCACCGTGCCGCTCGACTTGTTGACGAGCGACGACACGATGCCGATCGCCGTCGACTTGCCCGCGCCGTTCGGCCCGAGCAGCGCGAAAAAGTCGCCCTCCTCCACGTCGAGGTCGATGCCCTTCAAGGCCTGGACCCCGTTGTTGTACGTCTTGCAAAGCTGGCGCAGCGACAAGGCCTTCATGGCGGGACGGACGTTCACGGGAGGGGAGCGAAGGGTAATGTGCGGGCACCCCGTCAGCAAGGAACGTCGGTGTCGTCGGCGGGTCCCCTGCGGTGAGCCGGGCGTGTGCGGCGCGCAGTGGCTCGGCGCACGATGACCGGATCGCGCTCGCAGCGCCCGAGCAGACATAGCCCCGTCGAATAGGCCCAGTTCAGGTCCGCCTGCACGGTGCCTGCTGCAGCGTCGGCCAGCAGGCTCCAGTAACGTGAGTGCCCAGGCCACCGCGGGCGCACCAGCCCGGGCCACGAAGCGAGCCGAAACGAGTCGGACGGCGTCAGCGCGGACAGGCGGGCCTCGGATGTCGACCCCAGCCCGAAGGCAATGCGGGACGAGAACGGCACGTTCTCGGCCAGCCGCCGCGCCACACTGAGCGCAACCAGTCCGAAAGAACGACGGGTCTCACCACGCGCGCGATCGACGAATTCCGCGCCGGTGTCCGCGACGGACTCGAGACGCCACGGCGGTGCCTCGTCATCCCGGGGCAACGCGAGTTCAAACAGCGAGATCGGACTGCGCGCGGCACGCTCCCGGGCTTCCGGCGCAACCTCGGTGAGCTGCTTGACCGTCGCGGCGGGCAACTGGAACCAGCAATCGGCCCCGTGGCCGGGGTCGAGCGCGTGCGCCAGGAACAGGCGATTGAGGTCTGCAATATCCCGGCGCACGGCCGGATTAAGCAGGTTGCCGTGGTGCAGCCAGGCAGTATTGGGCGACGTCAGCTCTGGATCAGTCATGGTCGATTCCCCATATATGGTCGAAACAGACCACATATGGATATAGAATCTCATGGTTGGTCGTAATAGACCATATGTGGCCAAAACATCAAGAATGGGAGGAAGGCCATGAGAATCACAGACAGCCGGTACGATCGCGATCGCCTGCGCTTGGCTATCACTCACCGGATGATCGCGCTGGAAGCCCGCACCCGCACCATCCGGATCGCGACGCAGTTGTCGGACGACAGGATCCGACGCATGTATCGCGACTATTTTGCCTCGATCGGCGGCAACCTCGTCCGGCGCCGGCGCGGTAAATCGCCACGGCAGATGTCGTATTTCCGGCGTTCGCTCGAGCACGAACAGCAGGCGGCCCTGCTGGGCTCCCTGCTGCGGCTCTGCAGCCTGCTGCGGCCGTATTCAGGTGGCTTTCGGCCCGCGCTGGAGGACGTCGGCTGCTTCTGCGATGCGTACGAGACCTACCAGGGACTCTGGCCAGAAGGGCACATCTCGTTCGAGCACGCGTGGCACCTGTGGCAGGTGTTCTGCCACAACGACGAATTCGTGCTGTCGAACTGCCCCGACTGCGATTCCCTCTGGCTGCAGGACACCTTGGAAATCCTGCCAGACAACTGTCCGGCATGCAGGCGAGGGTCGCCGGCCCGCACGTGACGTGAGGCAGCGGACAGGGGCCGCGCTAAACTCGCGTTCCCCTCGCCTGCCGGTCGCGGCCGTGCCTGCACCACCCAACGTCTTCGCTGGACCGTACCTGGATCGCATTGCGCACCTGCGCAAGGACGAGGCGTTCGTGGCCGATGCCCTGCACGGCGCCAAGGCCCGCATCGTGCCCGTGCACGAGTCGCGCATTCTCGTGCAGCGCGGCCCTGACGGCTGGTCGGCGGCGTTTGCGACAGCCATGGATCTCGGGAGGCTGCCCGTGCTCGCCGCCGAACCCGTGTTGCTGGGCTGCTTCGACGATTGCATCTATTTCGCCGCCGAAGTGGCAAGCCCGGATCCGGTGCAGGCGCTGTTCACGACGGGCTCGGTCAGGTTCGAGGATCTCCGCAACGCCGGCGGCCAGCTGCCGGAGCAGCAGGCCGGCGTGCTCGCGTATGCGCGCGCCATGCTCTACTGGCGCAGCCGTCACCGTTACTGTGGCGCGTGCGGTGCGCCAACTCGCATCGCCAGCGCCGGCCACGTCATGAGGTGCACGAACGACGCCTGCGGCATCGATCATTTTCCACGCCTGGATCCCGCCATCATCGTGCTGGTCACGGATGGCGAGCGGGCGTTGCTCGGCCGCCAGGCCTCCTGGCCCGCCGGACGGTATTCGACGATCGCGGGCTTCGTCGAACCCGGCGAGAGCCTGGAAGATGCCGTGGCCCGCGAAGTGCTGGAAGAAACCGGCGTGACGGTGCTCGAATCGACTTACCACTCGTCGCAACCGTGGCCGTTCCCATCGTCGCTGATGATCGGCTACACGGCGCTGGCCGCTGCAGAGTCGGTCCCACGCGCTGACGAAGAGCTCGAAGACGTCCGCTGGTTCACTCGCCAGGAAATCGCCGCAGGTTTTCCCGGGTTGCCACCGCCGCAGTCCGTTTCGTTCCGCCTCATCGAGCGCTGGTACGACTCCGGCCCGGACCTGCCCCTGGCGCAGACACCGGGCATCACGCTCTGGGGTTCGCGGCGCGGTTGACACCCGCCCGCCGCCCGCAGCCTGCGCAGTCGCAACGTGACGCTGGCAATCCTGCTCGTGCTCGTCGCCGCGTTCGGCGCCGGTTTCATCGACGCGCTGGCGGGCGGCGGCGGCCTGATCCAGCTGCCCGCGCTGTTTGCCACGTTTCCGCAGGCACCGCACACCACTTGCTGGGTACGGCGCTGCCGGGTTCGCGGGCACCCGGCGCGATGCCCGGTTCATCCGGCGTGCGCTCGTTGGGGCCCGGTGGGCCGGCCGCGGGCGGTGTTGCCGCCGCCTCGTCGGCGCGTGGCTGGCGGGCGTTTGCCGGAGCGGTTCCGCGCGGGGGCTTCGTGCTCGTCTACGCTGCTGAACAAGGCCGGGCCGCGCCGCCCGCGCCCTCAGCCAGCGGGCTGGGATCGGGGGAATCATCGGCCTGTACGATGGATTCTTCGGCCCGGGCACCGGCAGCTTCCTGGTCTTGCTGTTCGTCCGCTTGTTCGGGCTCGACTTCCTGCATGCATCGGCCTCGGCCAAGATCGTCAATGCCGCCACCAATGCCGCGGCGATCATCCTGTTCGGGCTGACCGGCGAACTGTACTGGCTGCTGGGCCTCGCGCTGTCGGTCAGCAACATCGCCGGCGCGCAGTTCGGCAGCCACCTTGCGATCCGGCGCGGCAGCGCCCTGGTGCGCAAATCCGGCGTGGGACGCCATCCGGCTGCACCTGTAAGCAGGCGCCGCGTCAGGACCGCTAGAATGCACGGGCGGGGTTGGTTGCACGGTCGAGGTTGGAAACATGGATCTGTCCTGGACGACGTTTGCCGGCATCGCGCTCGGTATCGGCCTCGCCGCGGCCACGGGCTTCCGTGTGTTCCTGCCGCTGCTGGTTGCCGGTGTTGCCGGGCACTTCGGCTACATCCCGCTGTCCGAGAACTTCCAGTGGCTCGCGAGCATGCCGGCGCTGGTGATGCTCGGCACGGCCGCTGCTGCCGAAATCCTGGCGTATTACATTCCCGGCGTAGACCACGCACTCGACGTCGTGGCGAGCCCCGCCACGCTGGTGGCCGGCGCGGTTGCAAGCGCCGCGGTGATGACGGACCTGCCACCGAGCATCCTCTGGCCCGTCGCGATCATCGGCGGCAGTGGGATTGCCGGCCTGACGAAAGGCAGTTCGGCATTCATCCGCGCGAAGTCCGGCCTGATGACGGGCGGTCTCGGCAATCCCGTGGTCTCCACGGCCGAGACGCTCGGCGCCACGGGCCTGTCGCTGTTCGCCATTGCGCTGCCGCTGGTTGCGCTCGTGCTGATTGTCGTGCTGCTGATCTGGGTGGTGCGCAGGACGGGGCGCTTTTTCTTCGGGCGCCGCAAGGTCGACGTCATCACTGCCCCGCGGGAGCGCTGAGCGGGGTCTATGTGCCTGCTCGTGCTCGCATGGAACTCCCACCCGCGCTATCGGCTGATCGTGGCCGCAAACCGCGACGAGTTCCATGATCGTCCCTCTGCCCCGCTCGGCTGGTGGCCCGACGACACGCGCATTCTCGCCGGCCGCGACCTGCGCGGGTCGGGCACCTGGCTGGGCGCGGCACGATCCGGTCGGTTCGGCGTCGTCACCAATTTCCGTGAACTCGAGCGACCCGCAGCGGAAGCGCCATCGCGCGGCGACCTCGTGAAGCGCTTCCTGTCCGGAACGATCTCGCCGCAGGAATACTTCGACGACCTGCGCAACCGCGCGACGGCCTACGCTGGCTTCAACCTGTTGCTCGGCGGGCCTCGCTCGCTCCATTACTACTCGAACCGCGATGGGCTCGAAGCGAGGCCGCTGGGTCGCGGCATCTACGGCCTCAGCAACCACTGGCTCGATTCGCCGTGGCCCAAGTTGCTGCGCACGAGAGAGCGGCTGTCGGACACGATCGCGACCGCTGCCGTGGCACCTGAATCGCTGTTCACGCTGCTCGCGGATCGCCTGCCGGCCGACCTCGACGAAACACCGGACACCGGCCTGCCGCCCGAATGGGAGCGCGCCTTGTCCGCGCCTTTCGTCGTGCACGAAAGATATGGCACGCGCTGCTCGTCGGTGCTGCTGGTCGAGCGCGACGGCCGCACCACGATGTGCGAGCGCCGGTTCGACGCCGGCGGGAACATGACCGGTGCGACGCGACTCGAGTTCGCAAGCACCGAAGCACCGGGGGGGGGGGGGGGGGGGGGGGCCGCCGGTCACCGGAATGAACGCGATCGACGCGCACAGGCCTCGAGCGTTGCTGTGTCTGCTGGGGCAGGTTCTGCTGGCCTGCGCATTCGGATGGACCGGGATGGCGCTTGCGGCGGCGCCCAGGGAACGCATCGAGATCAAGATCGATGGCGTGCCCGACGACATTGCGGCCAACGTCCGCTCGTACCTGACCCTGTCGCGTTATGTGACCCGCGACGACCTGACCGACCCGCAGGTGAGGCGGCTGGCCGACCGCGCCGTGGACGAAGCCGCCGACGCGCTGCGTCCTTTCGGGTTTTACGCACCGACCATCCGCAGCCGGACGAGCCGCGACGATCCGAAGTGGATCGTGCGCCTGAAAATCGTGCCCGGTGAACCCGTGCTCATGAAAGCCGTCGACGTCGAGATCATCGGCGCCGGTGCAGTCGACAAGTCCCTGCTGCAGGTGGTAGCCGAAACGACGCTCAAGCCCGGCACGCGCCTCGACCATGCCAGTTACGAGGCGCTCAAGGCGTCATTGATGCGCACGGCGCGCGATCGGGGCTTTCTCGACGCCACGCTGACGCGCCGCGAGCTGATCGTGAACCCTGCCGGGCTGACGGCGGATGCCCGCCTCACGCTCGAGACCGGCGGTCGCTACGAATTCGGCGCCCTGGAACTGGACCAGAACGTCATCAACGACGACCTGATGCGGGCCTTCCTGCGTTTCTCACCGGGCCAGCCGTTTTCACCCGAGGCGCTGAACAGCACGCAGTTCGCGCTCGAGGACAGCAATTATTTCTCGTCGGTCGTCATCACACAGGGTGAACGCGACCGGGAATCGCTGACGGTACCGGTGAAGATCCGGGTCGAGCCGATCAAGCGCAATCGTTATGCCGTGAATGCAGGTTACGGCACCGACACCGGCATCCGCGGCCAGTTCACCTGGGACAACCGGCTGGTCAACACGAAAGGTCACCGGTCGCGCGTCGAACTCACGGCCTCCGAGATCCGCTACGAGGCCCTCGTTCGCTACGTGATTCCGGTCGGCGACCCGAGCCTCGAGAAACTCGAGTTCTCGCTCGGCTACATCGATGAGGACATCGGCGATCTCAGGAGCCAGCGCACCGAGCTCACCGGCGGCCTGACGCAGGTCTTCGGACACTGGCAGCAGGTCATGTTCCTCAAGCTCAACGACGAGCGCACGATCTATCCCGACGGCAGCTCGAACGATGCCCTGCTGCTGATCCCCGGCATCAGCTATGCGAGCCTGCCGCCGAACTTCCTGACGGGATGGGTGCGAGACGCGGCGTATTACCTCGAGTTGAGCGGCAGCCCCGCCACGCTGGGATCCGATGCTTCCTACCTGCGCTTTTATGGCCGGGCGGAGCGCGTGTGGCCGATCCGTGGGCCCTGGTACTTTCGCGGTCGCGCCGAATTCGGCACCAGCTGGGTGGACGATTTCTCCGAGTTGCCCGCCTCGCAGCGATTCTTCGCCGGTGGCGACCGCAGCGTTCGCGGCTTCGCGCTCAACTCACTGAGCCCGCCGCTGCCGGCAAGCGAGACCAAGGCCGGCGTCTCGTCGGGCCAGGGCGGCGGCGGCGAGCACAAGATCATCGCCAGCATCGAGTTCGAACGCGATTTTCGACGCAACTTCCGCGGCGCCGTGTTCTTCGACACGGGCAACGCGTTCAACGACTGGAGCGCACCGCTCGAATATTCGGTCGGCGTCGGCGTGCGCTGGAGACTGCCGATGCTCATGATCGGCTTCGACGTGGCGCAGGCCCTGTCGCAGTCCGACCTCAAGCCACGCCTCCACCTGAACATCACGCAGGTGCTGTAGCGTGCGCCGTCGTTACGCCATGTTCCTCGGACTGCTGCTGGCTCTGGCCGGCGGCCTCGCTCTGTTCCTGCACTGGTTGCTCTTTACGCAGCAGGGTCTGGAGTTCGCGCTCGCGCAGCTTGGCCGCTTGCCCACCCTCAAGATCGAGGTGCGCGGCGCGCGCGGCTCGATCGCGGGACCCTTGACGGCGGACAGCGTCACCGTCGAGCACGAAGCAGCGCACGTCGTTGCGCGCGGCCTGGCCTTGAATCCCGAACCGAGTGGCCTGATCGTTGGCCACCTCGGGGTCGAACGCCTGACGGTTTCGCGCCTGGAGGTGACGCTCAAGGAGCGGCCGCCGCAACCCGAGAAGCCGCCGTATTTCCTGCCGGCCGGCTTGCGCATCACGGCACCGGACTTCCGGCTCGGCAACATCGCACTGACCCTGAAGAGTGGCCAGCGCATCGAGGCACGCGCAGCCACAGGTTCACTCAGCTTGACGCGCTGGCGGCTCGACCTCGACCCCGTCGACGTGCGCGCACCGGACGGACGCATCAGCGGAAATCTCACACTGCGCGCCTCCGAGCCGCTCGGTCTGCGCACGGACTTGCGGGGGGAATGGCGGCTGCCAGACGACGCGTTCGAATATCGCTTCCGGGTCGTGACGCGAGGCAACCTTGACCGACTCGGTGCGGATATCTTTCTCGACGCGCCGGCGAAGCTGACGTTTGCGGGCACGTTGCTCGACCTGACGGAGCAAGCGCGTGCAAAGGGCACCTTCCGCATGACCGCGTTCGATGGCTCGCCCTGGGTACCCGCCGGGCGCTTGCCGCAATTGACGGGCACGATCACGCTCGCTGCGGGCCACGCGTCACTCGGGATCGACGGGACACTGACCTCGCCGGCACTGCCGAACCAGCAACTGCGCGTGCAGGGCGCGGGGCGATGGGAGGAACGCACGATTTCGCTCGCCAACCTGCAGGTGTGGCTGCCGCGCATGGGGCTCACCGTGACTTCGAGCGGCACGATCGAACTGCCCGCTGCAGACGCGCCGGAAGGCACGCTGCCGCTGCTCGCCCTGAACGGCGACTGGTCGGCGCTGCAATGGCCCGTCGCACTCGACGGCGAACCCGTCGTGAAGAGCCCGCAGGGTGTGTACACGCTCGAAGGTTCGCTGCCGTACCGGTTCTCGACACGCGCCCAGGTGGAAGGCCCCGCCATTCCGTCGACCAGCTTCGAGGCGGCCGGCATCGTCAGCAAGACCGGCGTCGTGCTCGATCGCTTCGAGGGTTACGCGCTGCGCGGGCGGATCAACGGTCGCGGCGCACTGTCCTGGTCGGGTAACCAGGCGTGGAATTTCGACGTCGACGCGCAGGCGCTGGCCGTCAGCGAATTGCGGCCGGGCGTCGACGGCCGCGTCAGCGCCAAGGGCAACATCGCAGGCGCAGGCCTCAGCGCGGCAGCGCCGTGGACGGCACGACTCGTGTCGCTGTCCGGCACGATGTTCGGCCGGCCGCTGACCGGGCGCGGTGAGATCGCGCACCGCAACGGCATGTTCGACCTGCGGGACGTACGCATTGCGAACGGCACCTCCTTCGTCGACCTCAACGGTCGCGTCGGCACCAACGCCGTCGACCTGGACTGGAACGTCGACCTGCGTTCGCTGGCCGTCGTCCTGCCAGGCATGACCGGAACACTCGTCTCGCGCGGCTCGGCACGCGGAGCGCCCTTCCGTCCCGTCATTGCCGGTACCGCGCGCGTGCGGCATTTCGATTACGCCGGCGTGCAGGTTGCGAGCTTCGACGCCGAGGCTGACATCGACTCGAGCGACCAGCGTCGTTCGGCTGTCGCTTTCAGCGCCACGACCCTCGATGCGGCCGGACTCGCGTTCGACTTCGCGCGCGGCAGCCTCGAAGGCTTCGTCGGCGAGCACCGGATCACGCTCGACTTCGCCTCGCCGGGCGACCCCGAACACCGCATTGCCGAATTCCGCGGCGAATTCATCGCCGAAGGCGGCTACGACCTCGAGCGCAACCAGTGGGCCGGCGATCTGTCGCAGGCCGACATCCAGTTCAACGAGGGCAACGCGCGACTGATGCAGCCGGCGGCGCTCGTGCTCGGCCCGGCGCTGCAGCGCACGTCGCCGCTGTGCCTGCGCACGGACCAGGACTCGCGGCTGTGTGTCGAGGGCGAGCGTCATGCGCAACCCCAGTCGTGGCGCGTGCTCTACAGCGCCGAGGACTGGCCCTTGCAGCGTATCCTGCGATCGCTGCTCGGGTGGCGCGAGTTCGACGGCCGGCTGCAAGCGAGCGGCTGGGCGGAAAAGTCGCCGGGCAAGGAGTGGATCGGCGGTTCGACGCTGCTCGTGCACGAGCCGACCATCAACGTGCAGCGCAACAAGTTCCGCGTCGAGCGCATCCGGCTCGGCAGCAGCCGCTTCGACTTGCTGGCCGAACCCACGCAGATTCGTGCCAACCTCGACATCGACATCGACGAAACGACGAAAATCCAGGGCGCAGCGCTGGTACAGCGGCGCGCGGGTGCACCGCTCGACTCGACACTGAGCGGACGCATCACGGGGACATCCGAAGCGATCAAGGTCCTGCCGCTGCTGGTGCCGGAGATCGATCGGGCGGCCGGCCGGCTCGAAGGCAACGTCGTGCTGGGCGGGACGGTCGGCCAGCCGACGTTCAATGGCGACTTCCAGGTACGCGACGGCACGCTGGAACTCTATCGAACCAACCTGAAGATTTCGGCGCTGCAGGCCGATGGCTCGTTCGACGGCGATGCGCTCAAGTTCGATGCGCAGGGCGAGACCGCCAAGGGCAAGCTGACGATCGATGGCAAATTCACCTGGCCCGACGGCGTCATGACCGGCTCCATGCGTTTGCGCGGCGAACGGTTGCTGGTGGCTGACACGCCGGAGCTGCGGGTCATCGCCTCACCCGACATCGTGCTGCGCGCGGGTGCGAACGGCTTCGAGGTCGAAGGGGAGGTGGCGATTCCGAACGCCCGGATCTCGCCGCGCGAGATTACGACCACGATCAGCACGTCACCTGACGAGCGCATCGTCGGCCTCGCGGACGTCGAGGACACGGAGCCGTCGTCGGCCGACCGGGTCACGAGCCGGATCAAGGTCGTGCTCGGTGATGCCGTGCGGGTAGATGCCTACGGGCTGAAGGCCCGCCTGGAGGGCAGCGTAACGGTATCGACGGTGCCGGACGACGTGCCGCGCGGCAACGGTGTCATCCGCGTCGTCGAGGGTCAGTACCGGGCGTTCGGTCAGGACGTTCGCATCACGAGGGGCACGCTGACGTTCAATGACTCGCCGCTCAACGAGCCGGTGCTCGACATCGTGGCCGAGCGCAGAATCAAGGACGCGGACATCACGGTGGCGGTCAACGTGCGCGGAACGATCGCACAACCCTTCGTCACGATCACCTCGCAGCCGTCGATGTCGAGCAACGAGGCCTTGTCGTACCTGCTGACGGGGCGTTCGATCGATACGCTGCAGTCCGGTGAAGCCGCGAACATCAACCAGGCGGCGGAGAGTCTCGCAGTGAGCGGCGGCGGGCTGTTGCTGGGTGGCCTCGGCACGCGCCTCGGCCTGGACGAAGTGTCCGTCGAACGGACGGGCGAAGACGACACGTCGGTGGTGCTGGGCAAGGCGCTATCACCGGACCTGTACGTGAGCTATGGCATCTCGATCGCCGAGGCGATCAATACCATCAAGCTCAGGTACACCCTGAACCAACGCTGGTCGCTGAAGGCCGAGGCGGGCATCGAGCAGAGTGCGGACATCGAGTATCGGATCGAGCGGTAGCCCTGTTCGCTGTTGAGTCGCTGGTTGCAGGGCGGTCGATCCGGCGCCTTTCCCCGAGCTTGGAAAGGCAGACACGCGCTCCGGGAAAGGCGCCGGATCGACCGCTTGCCACGCGGCGCCTGAGCGAGTCACGGGCGGCTTTCGAAGTTCTTGCGGATCACCCGCTGCTGGGTCGAGTAGCGGAAGATGGTCGGCGCGAACTCGTGCTGTCTCGTGGCAAGTATGGCTACATCGCGAAGTGCCGTTGGTTGCCAGCTGAGAACGTCGTGTTGATCCTGGCCGTCAGGCATCAGCGCGAGGCGGGATACACCGAAGACCAGTAGTGGTGTTGCTTCGGAGCGCCTGCCAGCGACGGGCGGCCTCGGGTCGGCTTTCCCCCAGCAGCGTCCGCTCAACGGAGGGTGACCCGGGCGTTGCGAGGGACTGCCGGACTGCGAACACGTCGAAGCCAGTGGAGTCGGCCAGGAACGGCCCACGCTGACGATCGGGGCTCCCGCCCTGGTGGCATCAGACAGGCTCTGAGCCGCTACCTTTGCTGTACCGGCGCGGAACCAGCGTTCCCACAAGCGCGGAATTTATCTATTCTCCACCTACGACACGCAGCCGACGGCGCGAATCGTTTGCGACGCTTACCGACCGGGGGATGAGCATGAGTACCACTTTTCTTTCACCTGACACGCACGGTCATACGCCTCTCTGGCGGGTGTTCTGGATCTACGGCGTCCTGTTGAGCCATCTGTATTTCGCCATTATTCTCTACCTGTTCGGGCGGGTCGGAACACCAATGATCGCGCTACTGCTCGGGGGCTTCGTCGCCTATACGGCCGTGATCACACGCAGTGTCTGGATCAACGCCTACAACACCGAAAGCAGGGTTCTCGGCGAGATCGCACGGTTCCTGACGGTGGCTTGGGCACTGAATTCGGTGCTGGTGAGCGGCTTCCTCGTCCTCAGCCACTTTGGTTCGCCCGAGCCGCGGCTACCCCTGCCGTTCTGACACACGCGAGGCCGCGCCAGGTCGGATCACGCCCGGGCGCAGGTCGTGAACACCCACGTCGGACGCCCGCGGAGGAAGGCGGGAACCACGACGAAGTGCCTGTCGCCAATGACGTCGGTTCGATTCGCCTCACGCACTTCAACCCGTCGCCGCGATTCGATCAAGTCCAAGGCGACACCCGCTGGTGTGCAGCATGATTGAGCCGTCGAGGAACGGCTGACTGCCACCCCGGGTCACTCCGAGTCCTCCGTTCTGGCTCCTGCGTGGGATACGAACGCTGGACCGCTGCCCGGACCGGACGCTGATCCAGCCCGGCCACCGATGGCAGTCCGCTCGTACGGAGGATGAGAGGTGCGCGGATTTCGCGTATTGAAGCAGATCAATGAGTCCGGGAGCCTACGGTCCGTAACCTGCGATCACCCCACCAGGACGCCGGAGCGGATCCATGGGCTCAGAGAAAAAGGCAACGCAGCAGACCGCGCGGGCAGTCATCCAGGACTGGCGGCCCGAGGATCCTGAGTTCTGGAACGAGGTCGGCCAGCGGGTCGCCAATCGCAACCTGGCGATTTCCGTCCCGGCCCTGTTGCTGGCGTTCGCGGTCTGGATGATGTTTTCGGCGGTTACGGTGAACCTGCCCAAGGTCGGGTTCACCTTCACCACCGACGAACTCTTCTGGCTCGCGGCACTGCCCGGCCTGTCCGGCGCCTCGCTGCGCATCTTCTACAGCTTCATGATCCCGATCTTCGGGGGCGCCGCTGGACTGCGGTCTCCACGGCCTCTCTGATGATTCCGGCCGTGTGGCTCGGGATCGCCGTGCAGGACCCGGGCACGCCTTACTGGCACTTCGTCGCCATCGCGATGCTGTGCGGCTTCGGCGGCGGCAACTTCGCCTCGTCGATGTCGAACATCTCGTTCTTCTTCCCCAGGGCCAAGCAGGGCTATGCCCTCGGTATGAACGCCGGCCTCGGCAACCTCGGCGTCTCGGTCACGCAGTTCGTGATACCGCTGGTCATCTCGATGGCGGTGTTCGGCGCCATCGCCGGCGGTCCGCAGACAACGGCAGACGGAAAGACCTTGTACCTGCAGAATGCCGGCTTCATCTGGTTGCCTTTCCTGCTGGTCTGCACCATCGCTGCCTGGTTTGGGATGAACGACCTGATGGCGGCACGGTCCTCGTTCGCCGAACAGGCCGTGATCTTCCGGCGCAAACACAACTGGCTGATGTGCTGGCTGTACATCGGCACGTTCGGCAGCTTCATCGGCTACTCGGCCGGGTTTCCGATGCTGATAAAGACACAGTTCCCGGAGATCAACGCCTTGTCCTACGCGTTCCTCGGGCCGCTGGTCGGGGCAATCTCGAGACCGCTGGGTGGGTGGGTGTCGGACAAGGTTGGCGGTGCATTGCTCACGTTCTGGGTGTTCGTGCTGATGATCGGTGCCGTTTTCGGCGTGCTGTACTTCCTGCCGAGCGGAGCATCCGGTGGCAACTTCCAGGGATTCATGGCGTTGTTCATGCTGCTGTTCGTGCTCACGGGCATCGGCAACGCGAGCACCTTCCGCATGATCCCGATCATCTTCCGCAACGCCCATGAACAGGCCGCCGCAGGCCGGGACGATGCGTCCAGGGCGGCCGCGATCCGGCAGGCCGGTATCGAATCGGCAGCGGTGATCGGCTTCTCGTCCGCGATCGGCGCGTACGGCGGCTTCTTCGTGCCGAAGAGCTACGGCACGTCCATCGCGCTGACCGGCGGGCCGGAGGCGGCCCTGTACGGGTTCGTCGGCTTCTACGTCACCTGTGTCGTCACCACCTGGTGGTGGTACTTCCGTCGCGGCGCCGAGGCGCCGTGCTGAGCGCGGAGCGGAGTCATCCATGAGCTACTTCCTCGACCGACTCAATTTTCTCAAGCCAGCCGGCGAGCCCTTTGCCGATGGTCACGGCGTGGCCAAGGCCCAGGATCGCAGCTGGGAGGACGGCTATCGCCAGCGCTGGCAGTACGACAAGATCGTGCGCTCGACGCACGGCGTGAACTGCACGGGTTCCTGCAGCTGGAAGGTCTACGTCAAGAACGGCCTGGTCACCTGGGAAACGCAGCAGACCGATTACCCGCGCACCCGGCCGGACCTGCCGAATCACGAGCCACGGGGCTGCCCGCGCGGCGCGAGTTACTCCTGGTACCTCTACAGCGCCAATCGCGTGAAGTACCCGCTGATGCGCAGCGCGTTGCTGCGGCTGTGGCGGGAGGCTCGCAAGACGCTCGCGCCCGTGGATGCCTGGGCCAGCATCGTCGAGGACCCTGCCAAGGCGACGAGCTATAAATCGAAGCGCGGCATGGGCGGCTTCGTGCGGGTGACGTGGGACGAGGCCAACGAGCTGATCGCGGCCTCGAACCTCTACACGGTGCGCAGGCACGGGCCTGACCGGGTGATCGGGTTCTCGCCGATCCCGGCGATGTCGATGGTGTCGTACGCCGCCGGTGCGCGCTACCTGTCGCTGCTCGGCGGCGCGTGCCTGAGTTTCTACGACTGGTACTGCGACCTGCCGCCCGCCAGTCCGCAGGTCTGGGGCGAACAGACCGACGTGCCCGAGTCGGCCGACTGGTACAACTCCAGGTACATCATCTGCTGGGGTTCCAACGTCCCGCAGACCCGCACGCCGGACGCGCACTTTCTCACCGAGGCGCGTTACAACGGCACCAAGACCGTGGCGATCACTCCGGACTACGCGGAGGTGGCCAAGCTCTGCGACGTCTGGGTGCATCCCAAGCAGGGCACGGACGCGGCACTGGCCTTCGCGCTCGGCCACGTCGTGCTGCGCGAATTCCATCTGCAGCAGCCATCTGCGTACTTCCGCAACTATTGCCGGCAGTATTCCGACATGCCGCTGCTCGTGCGCCTCGACCGGCGCGACGACGGCAGCCTGGTGGCCGGCCGGTTCCTGCGGGCCGCGGACCTGAGCGACGCGCTCGGCGAGACCAACAACCCGGACTGGAAGACCGTCGCTTTCGACGAAACGAGCGGTGCGATCGTTGCGCCCAATGGTGCCGTCGGCTTCCGTTGGGGTGAGCAGGGCAAGTGGAACATCGAGGAGCGTGAAAGTGGCGGACGGGACACGCGGCTGCGCCTGAGCCTGGAGGGTGCAGGTTGCGATTTCGCGGACGTCAGCTTCCCGTATTTCGGCGGCATCGAGCACGAGCAGTGGGCGTCGGTGAAGCTCGAGGACGTGCTCGTCAAGCGAATCCCCGCACGTCGCCTGCGTCTCGCGAACGGCGAGGAATGCCACGTCGCGACGGTGTACGACCTGCTGCTGGCGCAATATGGACTCGATCGCGGCTTCGGCGGCGGTTACGTCGCGGCCGACTACAACGCGATGGTGCCCGGCACTCCGGCCTGGGCGGAGGCGATCACCGGCGTGCCGCGTGCGCAGATTGTGGAGCTGGCGCGCGAGTTCGCCCGCACTGCGGACAAGACGCGCGGCCGCTCGATGATCATCGTCGGCGCCGCCATGAATCACTGGTACCACAACGACATGAACTACCGCGGGTTGATCAACCTGCTGGTCATGTGCGGCTGTGTCGGCCAGACGGGTGGCGGCTGGGCCCATTACGTCGGCCAGGAGAAATTGCGCCCGCAGTCGGGCTGGCTGCCGCTGGCCTTCGGGCTCGACTGGAGCCGGCCGCCGCGGCAGATGAACGGCACCAGCTTCTGGTACTTCAATTCCGACCAGTGGCGCTACGAGAAGCTCGGCGTCGAGGAAATCCTCTCGCCGCTCGCCGATCCGAAGAAGTACTCCGGCAGCCTCGTGGACTTCAACCTGCGCGCCGTGCGCATGGGGTGGCTGCCGAGCGCGCCACAGCTCGACACGAACCCGCTCCAGCTGGTGCGCGAGGCCGAGCAGGCCGGCATCGCACCGGTCGATTACGCCGTAGCGAAGTTCAAGGACGGCAGCCTGGACTTCGCCTTCGCCGATCCGGACGCGCCGCAGAACTACCCGCGCAACCTGTTCATCTGGCGCTCCAACCTGCTCGGCAGCTCGGGCAAGGGCCACGAGTACATGCTCAGGCACCTGCTCGGTACGCGGCACGGCCTGCAGGGCAAGGACCTGGGTGAACGCGGTGCCGCGCGGCCGGAGGAGGTCAAGTGGCGCGACGAGGCGCCCGAGGGCAAGCTCGACCTGCTGGTGACGCTCGACTTCCGCATGTGCACGACGGCGCTGTATTCGGACGTCGTCCTGCCCACCGCCACCTGGTACGAGAAGAACGACCTTAACACCTCCGACATGCATCCGTTCATCCACCCGCTGTCGAAGGCGGTGGATCCCGCCTGGGAGGCACGCAGCGACTGGGACATCTTCAAGGGCATCGCGCGGACGGTGAGCGAGCTGTCCCGCGGCGTGCTCGGTGTCGAGAAGGACCTGGTGCTGGTCCCGACGCTGCACGACAGCCCGGGCGAACTCGCCATGCCGGAAGTGCGCGACTGGAAGCGCGGCGAATGCGAGCCCGTGCCCGGCAAGACCATGCCGGCGATGGTGGTGGTCGAACGCGACTATCCGAACCTGTACAAGAAGTTCACGTCGCTCGGGCCGTTGCTCGACAAGCTCGGCAACTGGGGCAAGGGGCTGGTCTGGGATACCAAGGACGAGATCGAGTTCCTCGGTGACCTGAACCACCGCGTCACCGAGCCGGGAGTCAGCGCGGGCCGGCCGCGCATCGAGACGGCCATCGACGCCGCCGAGGCGATCCTGCACCTCGCGCCCGAGACCAACGGCCACGTCGCGGTCAAGGCCTGGGAAGCGCTTGGTCGGTTCACCGGGCGCGAGCACACGCACCTGGCCGAGGGCAAGGAGCACGAGGCGATCCGCTTCCGCGACGTGCAGGCGCAGCCACGCAAAATCATTTCGTCGCCGGTGTGGTCGGGCCTCGAGGACGAGCACGTCAGCTACAACGCGGGCTACACCAACGTGCACGAGCTGATCCCGTGGCGGACGCTCACCGGCCGGCAGCAGTTCTACCAGGACCACGAGTGGATGCGCGCGTTCGGCGAAGGCTTCATGGGTTACCGGCCACCCGTGAACACCAAGACCATAGCGCCGATCCTCGGCAAGAAGCCGAACGGCAACAAGGAGATCGTGCTCAACTGGATCACGCCGCACCAGAAGTGGGGCATCCACAGCACCTACAGCGACAACCTGCTGATGCAGACGCTGTCGCGCGGCGGCCCGATCGTCTGGCTGTCGGAGGACGACGCCAAGTCCGCCGGCATCGAGGACAACGACTGGATCGAGCTGTACAACGTCAACGGCGCGATCGCCGCGCGCGCGGTGGTCAGCCAGCGCGTGATGCCCGGCATGGCGATGATGTACCACGCCCAGGAACGCATCATCAACGTGCCGGGATCCGAGGTGACCGGTACCCGCGGCGGCATCCACAACTCAGTGACGCGCATCGTGGTCAAGCCGACGCACATGATCGGTAGCTACGCGCAGCTCAGTTACGGTTTCAACTACTACGGTACGACGGGCACGAATCGCGACGAGTTCGTGATCGTCCGCAAGATGAGCAAGGTCGACTGGCTCGACCAGGAGTTGGCGCAAACCGAGGAGGCTTCGCGATGAAAGTGCGCGCACAGATCGCGATGGTGCTGAACCTGGACAAGTGCATCGGTTGCCACACTTGCTCCATCACCTGCAAGAACGTCTGGACCTCGCGCGAGGGTGTCGAGTACGCGTGGTTCAACAACGTCGAGACCAAACCGGGCATCGGCTACCCGAAGGAGTGGGAGAACCAGCGGCGATGGAACGGCGGCTGGGTGCGGGACGCCTCCGGCCGGCTGCAGTTGCGGGGCGGCGGTCGCTTCCGCACGCTCGCGAAGATCTTCGCCAACCCCGACCTGCCGCAGATCGACGACTACTACGAACCGTTCGATTTCGACTACCAGCACCTGCACGAGGCGAAGGCGAGCCAGCACCAGCCGACCGCGCGACCCCGCTCGCTGATCACCGGGCAGCGCATGGAGAAGATCCACTGGGGCCCGAACTGGGAGGAGATCCTCGGCACGGAGTTCGCCAAGCGCAGCAAGGACCAGAACTTCGACAACGTGCAGCGCGAGATCTACGGCGCGTTCGAGCGCACGTTCATGATGTACCTGCCGCGCCTGTGCGAGCACTGCCTCAATCCGGCGTGCGTGGCCTCTTGCCCGAGCGGCGCGATCTACAAGCGCGAGGAGGACGGCATCGTCCTGATCGACCAGGACAAGTGCCGCGGCTGGCGCATGTGCGTGTCGGCCTGCCCGTACAAGAAGATCTACTTCAACTGGAAGTCCGGAAAGTCGGAGAAGTGCATCTTCTGCTACCCGCGCATCGAGATGGGTGAGCCGACGGTGTGCTCGGAGACCTGCGTCGGCCGCATCCGTTACCTCGGCGTGATGCTTTACGACGCTGATCGCATCGCCGAGGCCGCCGCGGTGTCCTCGGACCAGGACCTGTACCAGGCGCACCTCGACATCTTCCTCGACCCCCGGGACCCGGCGGTCATCGCTGCGGCGCGCGCCGAGGGCATTCCCGACAGCTGGCTGGACGCGGCACGCGCGTCGCCGGTCTACAAGCTGGCTATCGACTGGCAGCTGGCGCTGCCGCTGCACCCCGAGTACCGCACGCTGCCGATGGTGTGGTACGTGCCACCGTTGTCGCCGGTTCAGTCGGCCGCGGATGCCGGCAAGGTCGGCCTCAATGGCGAGATTCCCGACGTACGTTCGCTGCGCATCCCGGTTCGTTACCTCGCCAACATGCTGACTGCCGGCGACGAGGCCCCGGTGATCCGCGCGATGGAACGCATGCTGGCGATGAGGGCCTGGCGGCGCTCGATGAACGTCGACGGCGTCGAGGACGCGGCCGTGTTGGCTCAGGCAGGCTTGAGCGTCGAACAGGCCCAGGAGATGTACCGCTACCTCGCCATCGCCAACTACGAGGATCGCTTCGTGGTGCCGAGCGCGCATCGCGAATACGCGAACGACGCCTTCGGCGAGCGCGGTGGCTGTGGCTTCACGTTCGGCGACGGGTGCAGCCCCGCGTCACCCGCGGAAGCGCTGTTTGGCGGGCGCCCGACCAGCCCGTATCAGGTGCCCCCGGCCCGACAGCGGCCCGATCGGGAGCGGGCATGAAGACCCTCAAGCTGCTCAGCGTGGTGCTCGACTACCCCTCCGACGAGCTGTGGCCGCACCGGGCTGAACTGCTCGACGCGGCTGCCGTCGCCGAAGTCGGCGACCGGCGGGCGGAGTTGGTCCAGTTCGTCACGGACCTGCTCGCGCTCGACCCGCTGTCGGCACAGGAGCGGTGGCTCGGGCTGTTCGACCGCGGACGATCGATGAGCCTGCTGCTGTTCGAGCACATCCACGGCGAGTCGCGGGACCGCGGCCAGGCCATGGTCAACCTGATCGAGACCTATCGCAAGGGCGGCCTCGAGCTCGCCAGCCGCGAGCTGCCCGATTACCTGCCACTGATGCTCGAGTATCTTTCGCGCCGCCCGGAGCCCGAGGTGGTCGACTGGCTGTCGCACACGCGGCACATCGTCGGCCTGCTGGCAGCCCGGGCAGGCGAGCGGGGCAGCCCCTATGCGCTGCTGTTCGAACTGCTGATCGAGATCGGCCGCAATGACGTCGACCTCGGCGCCGTGCGTCGGAGCGTCGCGGCCGAGGCGCGCGACGACACGCCCGAGGCGATGGACCGGGTCTGGGAGGAGGAGGCCGTGCGTTTCGGCGCCGAAGCCCCGCCGGCGGACTGCCCGCCGCCCCGCCGCCCCGCCGCGGCGAAGACGGCCAATGAATCCAGGGTGACGCGATGAACTACCTCAACGACCTCCTGTTCCAGGTCTTTCCCTACGTGGCCATCGCCGTCTGCCTCATCGGCAGCTGGGCACGCTTCGACCTCGCGGCCTACACGTGGCGCACGGGATCGAGCCAGCTGCTGTCGGGCAAGGGCATGCGGCTGGGCAGCAACCTGTTCCACATCGGCGTGCTTGCGATCCTGGGCGGGCACTTCGTCGGCTTGCTGACGCCGCACCAGGTCTACGAGCCGTTCATCAGCTCGCCGCAGAAGCAGGTGCTGGCGATGGTGGCGGGTGGCGTGTTCGGGGCGGTGTGCTTCGTCGGCCTGACGATCCTGCTGGTGCGGCGACTCACGGACCCGCGGGTGCGCGCAACTTCCGCGCAGCGGGACATCGTGGTGCTCGTGCTGCTGTACGCGCAGCTGATCCTCGGCATGGCGTCGATCTTCGTGTCGGCCGGCCACCTCGACGGCGAGCAGATGGTCCGCCTGGGCCAATGGGCGCAGCACATCGTCACGTTCCGGCCAGGTGCCGCCGACTACATCGCCGATGCACACTGGATCTACAAGGCCCACGTGTTCCTCGGCATGGTGCTGATACTGATCGTACCGTTCACGCGCCTGGTGCACGTGTGGTCGATTCCCCTGACGTACCTCACGCGTCCGTACCAGATCGTGCGCCGGCGCCAGGCACACGTCGACTATCTCGGGCGGTGAGCCGATGAGCGCGCCGATGTCGGAACCGACAGTCACCGCCGTTCGGGTCGGTGACACGACGATCGGCGAAGCCGAGGTCGCCCGAGAGATGCAGCATCACCGTGCGGCCGACCCGCGCGTCGCCCGCGAGCATGCGGTGCGCGCACTGGTCGTGCGCGAGATGCTGCGGCTCGAGGTTGAGCGGCTCGACATCGGCGCGGCGGCGCAACCGCAGGACGGAGAGACCCGCGAGGAGGCAAACGTCCGCACGTTGCTCGAGCGCGAGGCGCCGGCCTCGCAACCCGACGGTGAGGCTTGCCGCAGGTACTTCGAGCAGAACCGCGAGCGCCTGCGCCGGCCGGACCGCCTGCGCGCGCGTCACATCCTGCTCGCCGCGGCGCCCGGCGACACCGACGCGCGAGCGCAGGCGCGCGAACTTGGTGAACAGCTGATCGACGGCCTGCGTCGAGCGCCTGCGCGTTTCGCGGAGCTCGCGATGCGCCATTCGGCCTGCCCGTCGCGGGACACTGGCGGTGACCTCGGGTGGATCGAGCCGGGCGACACGACGCCGGAGTTCGAGCGCCAGGTCTTCCTGCTCTCGCCGGGGTTGGCCGGCCTCACCGTCGAGTCGCGCTGGGGCCACCACGTGGTGCACGTCGACGAAGTCGTCCGAGGCGAGCCGCTCGCGTTGGAGGAAGCCATGCCCAGGGTCAAGGCCTACCTCGAGACCCACGCGAGGCAGCACGCCATCCACGACTATCTCCAGGACCTCGCCCGGCGCCACCATGTGCACGGCCTGTCGGGTTCAACGGTGACACCATGAAGCTCCACGAAAGCGTCAAGACCAGCCACCAGCAGGTCGCACTGTGGGGAAGCGCCTTTGCCTTCACCGTGTGCTTCGCGGTGTGGACGATCTTTTCCATCATCGACATCCAGATCAAAGCGGAACTCGGGCTCAACGACACCCAGTTCGGCCTGCTGGTGGCGACGCCGATCCTCACGGGGTCGCTGATCCGGCTCGCGCTCGGCATCTGGACCGACCAGTTCGGCGGCCGCATTGTCTTCGCCCTGGTGATGCTGTCGGCCGCCGCGGCCACCTGGTTCCTCACGACGATGTCGACCTACCCGGGGTACCTGTTCGCCGCGCTGCTGGTCGGTGTCGCGGGCGGCTCCTTCGCTGTCGGTATCGCCTATGTGTCGAAGTGGTTTCCGAAGGAGAAGCAGGGCACGGCTCTCGGTATCTTCGGTGCCGGCAACGTCGGTGCGGCGGTCACCAAGCTGCTGGCGCCGATGATCATGGTGGCCTATGGCTGGCACGCCGTGGCGAAGATCTGGGCCGTCGCCCTCGCACTGACGGCCGTCCTGTACTTCCTGTTCACCAAGGACGATCCCGAACTCGCGGATCGCCGGAAGACGGGTGCGCGCCCGGAGCCGTTCCTGCAGCAGCTGGCGCCGCTCAGGAACATCCAGGTCTGGCGGTTCTCTCTTTACTATTTCTTCGTGTTCGGAGCGTTTGTCGCGCTCGCGCTGTGGTTGCCCCGCTACCTGGTGGGAGCCTACGGCATGGACGTCAAGACCGCCGGCGTGATCGGCGCCATGTATTCGATTCCGGCGTCGTTGTTCCGCATCGTGGGTGGCTGGATCAGTGATCGGACGGGCGCCCGGACGGTGATGTACTGGACGTTCGGAGTCTCCGTCGTCTGCACGTTCCTGCTCTCTTACCCGGCGACCACCTACGTCGTCGACGGCATTGACGGACCCATCCAGTTCACGCTCGCGATGGGCGTCGTGCCGTTCACGGTACTGGTGTTCACCCTCGGATTCTTCATGTCGCTCGGCAAGGCGGCCGTCTACAAGCACATTCCGGTGTATTACCCGCACCACGTCGGCGCCGTGGGCGGCGTGGTCGGCATGATCGGCGGCCTCGGGGGCTTCATCTTGCCGATCTGCTTTGGTGCCCTGAACGACTGGCTCGGCATCTGGACGAGCTGCTTCATGCTGCTGTTCCTGATCGTCGCCGCCGCCTTGGCGTGGATGCACTTCGCCATCCGTCGCATGGAACATCGCCAGTTCCCGGAGATCCGCCGCGAAACGGTACTGCCGGAGCTCCTCGACGCCACGCGGGAGCGGTGAGCCTTGGATCGTCGGCTCGATGCCGCGGAGGCCTTGCAGCGGCTGCGCGACGGCAACCGGCGCTTCGTCGAGCACCGGCGGAGTTCATCTTCGATCAGGGGCTCGGTGACCTGTTCGTGATTCGCGTCGCGGGGAACATCGCGGCCCCGTCGCAGGTCGGCAGCATCGAATTTGCGGTCGACCGGTCTGGCTTACAGCGGGTGGTTGTGCTGGGTCATTCGAACTGCGGGGCTGCGCTCAATCGTCGATCGCATCTGTCCGTGCCTGCAGCCGCTCGTGCGTTCCCATGTCGGGCAGGCGGCTGGAGACTTGATGCCCCTCGCGGTCCGGGCCAATGTGCATGCCACGGTAGCCGCGTTGCGCGCAGCATCGCTGCTGATCGCGGAGAAGCTGCGCCGCTGCGAACTCCGGATCGTCGGCGCCGAGTATGATTTGACCAGTGCTCAGGTAGACTTTTTTGAGATCGTTGACGCGGGAGTACGAGGAGGAAGGAGCGATGGCCAGCAAGACCAGCAGGGCGAAACAGGCGCCATCACGCGGGTTGCCGAAGGCGCCGAAGGCCTATCGAGAGTTCGTCGTCCGATACCCGGCGCTGGCGCGCGCCTGGAACTCGATCAGCGAGGCCGGTGCCGAGGGCGCGCTCGACGCGCGCACCCAACGCCTCATCAAGATCGCAGCGTCGATGGGTGCGATGCGCGAGGGTGCCGTCCGTTCGGGCGTCCGCAAGGCGCGATCAGAGGGTATTGCGCTCGAGGACATCGAGCAGCTTGTGCCGCTGGTGGCGGGCACTATCGGCCTGCCGTCGGCAGTGGCGTGCTGGAGTTGGGTGCGCGACGCCATCAAGCGGGATTGATGCGAGCTACGGGAACCGAACGCTCCCCTACCGGGCCATGGTTCGCGTGACGGAAGGCGACCGCCCTGTCGTTGCCCGGCACGCGTCGCGTGCGCTGGTCGATGGTCTCGGTCGTCCATTGCAGGACCTGCGCATCGCTGTCATGGATCGGTGCAACTTCCGTTGCCCGTATTGCATGCCACGGGACACATTCGGCGACGATTACCGCTTCCTGAAATCGAGTGAACGGCTGTCGCCGCAGGAGATTCTGCGGGTGGCGCGTGCATTTGTCGGCCTTGGTGTCCGCAAGCTGAGGCTGACGGGCGGCGATCCGCTGCTGCGCGCAACCTCGCCGAGTTGGTGGGTGACCTGACCGCGATCGACGGCGTCGAGGACGCGGCTCTCACGACGAACGCGATACTCCTCGTGCAGCACGCGGTGGAGCTCAGGGCGAACGGGCTGGGGCGTGTCGCCGTGAGCCTGGATACGCTCGACCCGGTGATCTTTCGCCACATGAATGGCGGCTTTGACGGACTGACCGAGGTGCTGGCCGGGATTGGGGCCGCCGCAGGAGCCGGTCTGGCCCCCCGTTAAGGTCAGCACTGTCGTACAACGCGGCATCAATGACAGTTCTGTCCTGCAGCTGCTGGAGTACTTTCGGGGCACTGGCATCATCGTTCGCCTCATCGAGTACATGGATGTCGGTAGTCGCAACCGGTGCTCGCCGGGCCGTGTCGTGCCTTCTCGTGAACTGGTTGCTCGGATCACTGAGCGCTGGCCGATCCGGCCGATCCAGCCCAGCGATCACGGAGAGGTTGCAGAGCGCTGCGTGTACGACGATGGTGCCGGCGAGATCGGCTTCATATCGTCGGTGACGCAGCCCTTCTGCGGTGGTTGCACGCGCGCGCGCATATCATCAGATGGGGTGCTCTTTACCTGCCTGTTTGCCAGTCAGGGCACGAATCTGCGCGGGCAATGGCTGCATGCAGCGGTCCGTCTGCGGGCGGATCGCGATGTTCGAAGCGAACGTTCGCAACCGGTACTCTCGGCCAATGGACGGTGTACTCATTCAAAAAGTCCACTGCCTCGACCAAGGTATCGATCAGCCTTAGCGCAACATCCGCGTGCGCTTATGCCGGATGCGACTGGAACGGCGTTGCTGTACGGTCTTGCCTTGCCCGCTGTGGAGACGAAAATGACGACGTCAACTGCGTCGTTTGATCCATTGAAGGTTGTGCTGGTGGCGGCCGTAATGCTGACATTGGCCATCGGACCGTCCTCGGCCCATCATCGAAATCTTCCTCGCCCACCGCGATCTGGTGACAGAGCCATGGTACTTGCCGGTGGCGACGCATCCGCAGTGGGTCATGCGACGTGACCTCGTCGACGTTACATGCGCCGCGAGAATTCTCGGGCCTTGACGAGAATTCTCTCAGGCGCGCGGTATCAGAAGCGACCGATCCGGGGCCTTCCCCCGAGCGCGTGTCTGCCTTTCCAAGCTCGGGGGAAGGCCCCGGGTCGGTCGCCATCGAATCTCCGCCGCCAGCGAACCTCAATCAAAGTCCGTCGCAATCTCCGGCCGCTGCCAATGCTGCCGCATGCGCAGGACCTGCGGCGGAGTACACCGGCCGATGGACATGGGCGGCAAGTCGTCCGGATCGAAGAAGTCGACGCCATCCGTCTCGTAACTGCCGCGAGCCTGGCCGCCTTCGATCTCGCAGAGGAAGAACGCCTTCCAGCTGTGATGCAGTGACGGCGTGTGGCCATGGGCGTTGCGATCGTACAGTGCCGCGAGCTTGACCACGCGCACGCGAAAACCCGACTCCTGCTCGATTTCCTTGCGGACCGCGCCGGACGGCGAGTCGTTCACGTCGGCCCAGCCACCGGGCAGGGTCCACAACCCGTCCATCGTCTCGCGGACCAGCAACACCCTGCCATCGGCCGGACGGAACGCTGCGCCACGTACCTCGATCTTGGGCGTGACGTACCCGCCCTCGAGCGACCACTCGGCCCGCAGCTCCACCGGGTCGGCACCGGCGCCCGCGGCCAGCAGTTCGGATGCGATGCGTTCGATGGCTGCGTAACGCTCGCGGTCGTACTCGTCCCTGCAGAAATGCAGGCCCGTGCGCGCAAGCGCCTGCAGGCTGCGGAAGTGCTCCAGACGCCGGTCTTTCATTTCGGGAATTCCGTGCTTGACACCGTCCGCATAATTATGCACATTTGCGCAGCTTTTATTCACATAGACCGGATGCGACGCCCGTGGCCACCGACCTCAACGCCCAGACCCAGCGACGCGATGCGATCGTCCGCATCCTGCAGCAGAACGCTGTCGCGCGGCAGGCCGAGCTGGTCGCCCTGCTCCATCGCGAGGGCCACGACGCGACCCAGTCCAGCGTCAGTCGCGACCTGCGCGAACTCGGCGTGGCCAAGGGCGGCGATCGTTACCTGCTGCCGGTCGTCGAGGACGCACTCACCCCGAGCCACCTCGAGACGGTCCGCTCGTTCGTCAGGAGTTACCGCGCCGCGGGACCCACGTTGACGGTACTGCGCACGTCGGTGGGCACCGCCCAGAGCGTCGCCATCGCGCTGGACAAGGCGCGCTGGCCCGAGGTCATCGGCACCATCGCCGGCGACGACACGATCTTCATTGCGACGGAAACCGCGAAAGCGCAGCGCCGCCTGCACGAACACCTCCGTACCCACTTCGGACGCTGAGATTTCCCGATGACCACGCAACCCCTGGGCGCCAGGCCCATCCTGCTCGCTTTTTCCGGCGGACTCGACACCTCGTTCTGCGTGCCCTGGCTCGCGGAAAGGTACGACCGCCCGATCGTCACGCTGACCGTCAACACGGGCGGCATCGACGAGGATGCTGCGAAAGTACTCGCGGAGCGCTCGCAGACGCTGGGTGCCGTTGCACACCACCTGGTCGATGCGCGTCCAGCCTATTTCGGCCAGGTCCTGCAGTACCTGGTCATGGGCAACGTGCGTCGCGGCAACCTGTATCCGCTGTGCGTCGGCGCCGAGCGCGTGCTGCAGGCACAGACCGTCGCGCAGTTCGCGCGGCAACTGGGCACCGACGTCGTGGCCCACGGCTCGACCGCAGCGGGCAACGACCAGGTGCGCTTCGAGGTCGCGCTGCGGACGCTTGCGCCTGAACTCGAGATTCTCGCGCCGGTCCGGGACCATGCGTTCAAGCGGCCCGAGCAGCTGGAATATCTGCAGGCGCGCAAGCTGCCGGTGCCGCCGTTCGGCGCGGCCTACTCCGTCAATCGCGGCCTGTGGGGCGTGACGATCGGTGGCAAGGAAACGCTGGTCTCCGAGACCTGCATTCCGGACGACGCCTGGGTGCTGACGAAGGACGCCTTCACGCACCCGCACGCGCCGGAACGGCACACGATCGGCTTCGAGGCCGGCGTGCCGAGCTCGCTCGACGGCAAGCCGCTCGACGCCGTGAGCCTGATCGAGCAGGTGGAGGCGATCGGTGCGAAATTC
The DNA here is from genome assembly GCA_016705325.1 of Pseudomonadota bacterium. Taxonomy (GTDB): domain Bacteria; phylum Pseudomonadota; class Gammaproteobacteria; order Steroidobacterales; family Steroidobacteraceae; genus RPQJ01. The sequence goes on from JADIYJ010000027.1 coordinate 160,666, forward strand.
GGCGTTGGCCGCGGCATTCACCTGGGCGACACGATCATCGGCTTCAAGGGCCGCGTTGCGTTCGAAGCGCCCGCCGCCGAAGTGCTGCTCACGGCGCATCGCGAACTCGAGAAGCTGGTGCTGTCCGCGCGGCAGGCCCGGCTCAAGGACACGCTGGCTGCGCTCTATGGCGACCTGCTGCACGAAGGCCAGCACCTGGACCCGGTGTGTCGCGACATCGAGGCCTTCTTCGTCTCGACGCAGCAGCGCGTCACGGGAGAAGTGCACGTCCTGTTCCGCCCAGGTGTCGTCTTTGTCGAGGGCACCTCGTCGCGATATTCGCTGATGAAGGCATCGAAGGGCGCCTATGGTGAATCAGCCGGTGAATGGACGGCTGCCGAGGCCCACGGCTTCTCCAAGATGCTGGCGCTGCCGGGAATCTTCTACACGCGCGCCGGACGCAACTGAGCGCCGGCCGGGCCAGGGAGACACACCATGCAGATGAAGTCCGTCGTCGTCGACAAGATCGGTTCCATCGCACAGGCCTGCGGCCTGGGTCACGAATTGCGCGTTGCCACCACCGACATTCCCTGCGAGGAAGGCGTGGTGCTCGCGGTCGAGGTGCTCAACAACAAGTCGACCTACAACACGCTCGAGCTCGCCAGCGGCCGCATGGCCAAGGTGTCGAAGGGCGACGTGATCGTCGGCGCGCTCGGCCACCGGCAGGCGCTGTTCGGCTACTCGGGCCACATCCCCGAGCAGGTGGCCGTCGGTGACGTCATCCAGGTGCTCAACATCGGCGGCGTGCTCGGCATCTGCGATTCGGTCAATCCCGACCGGGGCCAGCCGTTCGACGCGCGCGTGCTCGGCTGTGTGCTGCAGTTTCCGTTCCTCGGCGAGCGCATCGGCGTGCCGGCCCGCGTCGGTTATCACCGGCTGGACCAGGGAGCGACGCTCGACACGCACGGCGTGCCGATCGTGGCGCTGGCCGGCACCTGCATGGAAGCCGGCAAGACGGCCGCTGCCTGCGCGATCGTGAGCCGCATGCGGCATCGCGGCCTCGCCGTGCACGCATTCAAGGCGACGGGTGTCTCGCTGCGTCGTGACATCCTGGCAATGGAAGACGCAGGCGCGCGTCGCAGCCAGATCTTCACGGACTTCGGCATCGTCACGACGACCGCCGCGTCCGGTCCCGCCCTCACGCGGACCATGCTGACGGAGATGACCCAGGGCAAGCCCGACGTCGTGATCTTCGAACTCGGCGATGGCATCCTCGGCGCCTATGGCGTCGAGGCGATTCTCTCGGCACCGGACATCGCCAGGTCACTGAGTGCCGTGATTCTCTCGGCCAATGACCCGGTTGCAGCCTGGGGCGGCGTGAAGCTGCTGCGGGAGCGGTTCAGCATCGAGCCCTGCGCGGTCACCGGGCCAGCCACGGACAACGCAGTGGGCGTGAACATCATCGAGCAGCAGATGCAGGTGCGCGCGTTCAATGCGATCACCGCCGGCGCCCTGCTCGGCGATCACATCATCGAGACGCTGGGGCTCACGACGCAGCCTGCGGCGGCGGTCAATCAATGAGTGCGCGGACACCCGCGATCGTGCTGGGCGGCACCGGCTACGTCGCCGGCGAATTGCTGCGCCTGCTCGCGTCGCATCCGTACTTCGACCTCGCAGCGGTCGCCTCCGACAGCCAGCCGGACGAGCCGGTCGCACAGTTCTTCCGGCACCTGCAGCCCGTGCTGCCGCACCTGCGCTTCGCGAACCACGAAGAGATCCTCGAGTACGTCACGTCGAACCCGGAGACGGCGGTGTTCTCGGCGGCGCCGCACGGTGTGTCCGCGGCACTGATCGACCGGTTGCTGACGGCGGCCGAGCAGGCTGAAACGCAGGCGCGGGTCGTCGACATCTCGGCGGACTTCCGTTACTCGAGCGCCGATGCGTTCGAAGTGGTGTACAAGCACGCCCACGGCGCGCCCGACCGGATCAGCGAGTTCACCTGCGCGGTTCCCGAGCACCTGAATGCGTTGTCCACGCCCCACGTCGCACACCCCGGGTGTTTCGCGACTGCCGTGCTGCTGGCGAGCGTGCCGCTGCTTGCGCTCGGCCTGGTCGAGCCGCGCCTGTTCGTGTCCGGCGTGACCGGCAGCACCGGCTCGGGTCGCCAGCCCGTGGCCGGCACGCACCACCCGCAACGCCACAGCGACCTGTACTCGTACAATGCGCTTGCCCATCGGCACACGCCGGAAATCACCGCGCTCGCGCAGGCGGCCTCCGGCACGCAGGCCGACTTTGCCTTCGTACCGCACAGCGGCCCGTTCGCGCGCGGCATCCACGTGACGGTGCAGGCGACGCTGCAGGAACCGATGTCGACGCACGAACTGGTGCACGCATTGCGCGAGTACTACGACCAGTCCGTCTTCGTGCGTGTCAGCGGCGACATGCCGCGCCTCAAGGACGTCGTCGCCAGCAACTTCGCGGAACTCTCCGGCGTCAGCAATGGCCGCACGGTCGCCGTGATGTGCGTGATCGACAACCTGACCAAGGGCGCGGCCGGCGGCGCCGTGCAATGGATGAACCGCATGTTCGGGCACGAAGAGACCGCCGGCCTGATGACGCCTGCGCCGGGGTGGACCTGATGAATGCAGTCGTGAACTGGGCACCTCCTGCCGACCATCTGGCCCCTGTCTATTCGCAGTGGGCTCTCGACGTCGCCGACGGCACCGGCGTGTACCTGAACACGCGCGACGGCCGGCAGGTGCTGGACCTGTATGGCGGCCACGCCGTGGCGGCGCTCGGGTACTCGCACCCGCGACTGCTCGCCGCGCTTGAAGCCCAGGCAAGAGCGCTGATCTTCCAGAGCAATGCCGTGCCACTCGAGGTGCGTGCGCGAGCCGCGCTGCGCCTGACGCGCTTCGCCGGCCTCGGCCTCAACACGGCGTTCTTCATCAGCACCGGCGCCGAAGCCAACGAGAACGCGCTGAAGCTGGCATTGCGAATCACGGGCCGGCGCAAGGTCGTTGCCATTGAAGGCAGCTTTCACGGCCGCACGGCGGCGGCGGGTGCCGTCACCTGGGGCGCGGCGCAGAAGTGGTACGGCTTTCCGCAGGCGCCGTTCGAGGTCGAATTCGTGCCGCGCGGCGACCTCGCCGCAATCGATCGGCTCGTCGGCACGGACACGGCCGCCGTGATCGTCGAACCGGTACAGGGCGTCGGCGGTGCGCTTGACCTCGGCGAGCCGTTCCTTGCGGCGCTGCGCGGGCGCTGCACCGAGACCTGCGCCCTGCTCGTCTTCGACGAAGTGCAGTGCGGCATGGGTCGCACCGGCTACCCGTTCGCCGCCAACATGTACGGCATCTCGCCCGACATGATCACGACGGCCAAGGCTCTCGGTGCCGGCTTCCCGTGCGCCGCATTGCTGATGGCGGATCACGTCGCAGGTCACCTGCAGCTGGACGACCTCGGCACGACCTTCGGCGGCGGACCGCTGGCCTGCGCGATGATCGAAACCGTGGTGGACATCATCGAAAGCGAAGGCCTGCTCGCGAACGTGCGCAAGCTGTCACAGCAGATGCGCCAAACCTGCGTCGTCGGGCCGGTGACGGGCACGCAGGGCGCCGGCTTCCTGCTCGGCCTGCGCACGCGCCGTGCTGCGAAGGACGTGCAGCGCGAGTTGCTCGAACAGCACGACATCCTCACCGGAACCAGTGGTGACCCGCACGTCGTCCGTATCCTCGCGCCCTACATACTCGAGTCGCGGCACGTCGAACAGTTGCGCGACGCCCTGTGTTCTTTGCCCGCCTGAACAGACGGCGCAGCACTTTCGACTAACCCCTATTTCCCTCCCCCCTTCCTCCCTTCCTCCCTTCCTCCCTTCCCCCTTCCCCCCCTTCCCTGCAGCGCCTCCTCGACCCGGCCGATCTCTCGCGCGACGAAGTCGTCGACCTGCTCGCGCTCGCCCAGCGCCTGCAGGATCGACCGGAACCGACCGCGCTCGCCGGCAAGATTCTCGGGCTGCTGTTCCTGAATCCGTCGCTGCGTACGCTGGCGTCGTTCCAGGCCGGCATGCAGCGTCTCGGCGGCACGGCGTTCGTCGTGACACCGGGCCAGGGCACGTGGCAGGTCGAGACACGGGACGGCGCAATCATGAATGGCGGTGCCGCCGAACACGTGCGCGAGGCGATACCCGTGCTTGCCTCGTATTGCGACGTGCTCGGCATCCGCTCGTTCGCCGAGGGCAAGGACCTCGCGGCCGACATCGCCGAAGAGCAGTTCATGCGCATGGCCAGGCTGTGCCCGAAGCCGCTGGTGAACCTGGAGTCGGCCGTCAACCACCCGTGCCAGGCACTTGCAGACTGGCGGACGATGGACGAGCTCGCCGTGCCTCGCGCTGGCAAGTTCGTGCTGAGCTGGGTCTCGCACCCGCGTGCATTGCCGCTCGCGGTGCCGGCCGCGACCGTGCACATGGCGGCGCAGCGTGGCATGGACGTCGTCGTGCTGCGGCCCGAAGGCTACACCCTGCCCGATGCGATCATGCGCAAGGCACGGGCAGCTGCCGCGGCTTCGGGTGGCAGCGTCTCCGAGACCGCCGACCGCGAATCGGCGCTGCGTGGTGCGCAGGTGGTGTACGCGAAGGAATGGGGCTCGCCGCTGCACTACGGTGACGCCGATGGCGAGGCGAAAGCACGCGCACCACTCGCTGACTGGTGCGTGCGCGAAAGCTGGTTCCGGTACGCGCGCAGCGACTGCCACTTCATGCATTGCCTGCCGGTGCGCCGCAACGTCGCGGTGGCCGACGAGATTCTCGACGGGCCTCGCAGCCGCGTGGTGCGTGAGGCCGCCAACCGCATGGTCGTCCAGATGGCCGTGCTGTATCGATTGCTCAAGGGGAATTGACGATGATCGGACACAAGGTCGAACAGGCGGTCACGGTGCGGGCACTGCGCGGTGCGACTCCGTACATACACATGTACAAGGGCAGGGTCTTCGTCATCAAGGCCGGGGGCGGCGCGTTTCGCGATGCCGGGACGATGCGTGCCTTCGTCGAACAGGTGACGATCCTGCACCATCTCGGCATCCGCGTCGTGCTCGTGCACGGCGGCGGCCCGCAGCTCGACGACGTGACAGCAAAACTCGGCGTGCAGACACGCATGGTGCAGGGCCGTCGGGTGACCGACGCTGCGGCCATCGACGCGACCAGCATGGTCCTGAACGGCCTGATCAACACGCAACTGGTCGCGCTCTGCCGCAGCTTCGGCATTTCCGCCATCGGCATCGGCGGCATCGACGGCGGCCTGGTGCAGGCGCATCGCCGTGCTCCGGTGACGCTTGCGAGTGGCGAGGTCGTCGACTATGGCCTGGTGGGCGACATCGACGGCATCGACGGCACCGTCATCACGCGGCTGCTGGACAGCGGTTTCCTGCCCGTCGTGAGCCCGCTGTCGTGCGACAACTCGGGACAGCTGCTCAATATCAATGCCGACACGGTTGCTGCGGCGATCGGCGGCGCGCTGGTCGCCGAGAAGCTGATCCTCTGCACCGGCGCTCCCGGCATTCTCGAACGCGTCGACGATCCGCAGTCGCTGATCTCGTACACTGACCTGGCCGGCCTGCACCGGCTGCGGGAGAAGGGTGCGATCAGCGACGGCATGTTGCCGAAGTCGAGCGCCATCGAGGCGGCGATTCGCGGGGGTGTTCGCCGCGTGCACGTAATCTCGTACACCGAGGCAGATTCGCTGCTCGCCGAGATCTTCACCAACGAGGGCAAGGGCACGCTGGTCGTAGCGGACACGAAGGCGCTGACGGCCGCCGAACAAGGACAATAGGAAGTGATTCGTGATTAGTGATTGGTGATTAGTTACGACTACGAAGGACCTCCGCATGACCAGGCTCTGGGACAAGGGCGCGCCCCTCGACGATCGTGTGCTGCGCTTCACGGCAGGTGAGGATCACGCGCTCGACAACCGGCTCGTGGCCTACGACGTCCGCGCCTCGATCGCGCACGCCGAGATGCTGTACGAAGGCGGTCTGCTGGCGCAGGCTGAACTGGACGCGATCCGCAACGGCCTGACCGAGATCGCGGCCGCCCACGCGCGCGGGGAGTGGTCCGTGACGCTCGACCTCGAGGACGGCCAGACCGCGCTCGAGACCTTACTCACGCGCCGGATCGGCACGGCGGGCGCCCGCCTGCACGCCGGCCGCTCGCGCAACGACCAGGTGCTCACGGCACTTCGTCTCTATCTGCGCGACGCGGTCGAATCCCTGGCTGAAGGAGGACGGCACGTCGCCGAAGCGCTGGATGGCCTGGCGGCAGACCAGGGCTCGATCGCGCTGCCCGGCTACACGCACATGCAGCAGGCGATGCCGAGTTCGGTCGCCCTGTGGGCGCAGGGCTTCGCCGCGGAAATTCGCGACGACATCGAGGGACTGCGTCATTCGCACCGGCGCATCGGCAAGAATCCTCTCGGCTCAGCGGCGGGTTACGGTACGCCCAACCTGCCGGTGAGCCGCGACGCGACGCGCGCGAAGCTGGCTTTCCCCGCCAATCACGAACCGGTGACAGCCGTGCAACTGTCGCGCGGCAAGGCGGAGGCCGAGGTGCTGTTCCAGGTCACGCTGCTGATGCAGGATCTCGGCCGACTCGCCTCGGACCTGCTGCTGTTCTATACGCGCGAGTTCGGCTTCGTCCAGCTGCCCGATGCCTTCACGACCGGTTCATCGATCATGCCGCAGAAGCGCAACCCGGACGTCTTCGAGCTGGTGCGCGGCCGCACGGCGACGGCGCAGGCGTGCCTGTCCGAGGTGCTCGGCATCACCGCCAAGTTGCCGTCGGGCTATCAGCGCGATCTGCAGCTGATCAAGGCGCCGCTGTTCCGCTCGATCGACGTCTGCCTCGAGTCGCTCGGCATCATGGCAGCGGCCATTCCGCAGCTGCGGTTCGTGCCGGAAAAAATTCTCATGGACGCCGATATTCATGCGGCGGCCGAAGCCAACGAGCTCGTTGCGAAGGAAGGGATCCCGTTCCGCGAGGCGTACCAGCGCGTCGGCGCGAAGTACCGCAGGGACACTTAGCAGCACGTCGGCGATACCATTCAGGCGGTCAGGCGGCTCGCGCCAGCCTCCTGCGAGGCAAGCCCGTCCTCGATCGAGACCAGCGACAGGTTCTCGGGACTCTGCTGGCCCAGCGCCATCGGGCAGGTCACGTCGTCGATGAAGGTGACGTCGAACAGCTCGGTCACCGGCCCGTCGAGCCGCACCCACTCGACCACCGAGCCCGACCGCAGGTCGACGATCTGCACGCCGCACCACGCCTGGCTGTCCTTGGCCTCGAGGTTCTGCTGCAGCTCGAGACCGTCGAAGCGCGCGTTGCGCGGCTTGGACAGGCCGACCGCGGCAAAGCCGTTCTTGATGGCGAGACCGCGCAGGAAGCCGGGGCAGAAGACGTGCGGCACGAACCGGCGCGTCTCGAAATCGACCGTGCCCAGGTAGCCGGTACCGGAGTTCAGCACCCACAGCTTGCCGTCCGCCCAGCGCGGCGAATGCGGCATCGACAGGCCCTCGCACACGATCTCGTTCGTCTCGACGTCGATGACCACGCCGCCGTCGTGACGCCGGTCGCGCCAGCCGTCGATCGTGTCCGACCGGCAGACCGCCGTGACGTACTTCGGCTTGCCGTCGCGCATCGCCAGGCCGTTCAGGTGGCAACGGTCCTCCGGCACGATCTTGCTGATGAAGCCCGGTTTCCAGATCACCTTGAAGCTGTGCGTGAGGCTCGGCACGCACAGACAGTTGTACCTGGTGTTGACGAAAACGACCGTGCCGCCCTTGCGGATGCCGAGTTCGTGGATGTCGATCGCGCCGGTGAACTGCGCGGTGCGCGGCACGTAGCACCGGTCGAACATGTCGTTGGCCGCCTGGCCGGCACGCAGGATGTTCTCGAAACGCCAGATCTGGTACAGGCCGCCCATGAACAGCCGCTGGCCGTTGCCGACGATACCCATCGCACGCTGGTAGAACCGCTCGTGGAATGACAGCCGGCCCTTCGGGTCGGCGCCGAGCAGGTACAGCCGGCCGCTCTGGTACGAGGTGAAGGCGATCGAAAGCGCGTTCCGCCGCATCCATCCGGTCAGCCCGGGCGTGCAGGATTTCTTGACCGGCTCCGGCGGCTTCGTGCCCTCCGGGTTCGCGACCGGGGCCTCGGCGGGCGCGCCTGCAGCCGCAGCGTCTGCAACCGGATTTTCGGTAGCGTCATTCGACATTTCGGGCTCTCGATGCGACCTGCTCAGGGCGGACGACGGGATCGCGTCCGGCCGCCACGCGCCTACATGCCGGCTTGCGGCTTCTTCCGCGACTCGACGTCGTCGTCCTTTGGATACATGTAGATCCGGCGATGGTCGACGTCGATCACTGCCTTGTCCACCTTCACGAAGGTCCACTGGCCGATCGTGTCCGCCCACATCTGCGCGAGCGGCTCGATCCCGCCGGTGACGTCGACCGTCCGGACATTGTAGACGGTCCCGTCCGGAGCGACGGAAAGACGACGCCGAAGGAGCCTTCGACTTTCTTCTCGAGCACCGACCTGGCTTCGGGGAAAGCGCTCGAGGTCCGGCCTCGCCATGTACTTGAACACGAGGCCGGTCTTCTGCAGCGCCGCGAAGTTGGCATCCTGCACCTGCTTGCGCGCCGCGCGGATGCAGCGGGCCTCGGCCGCCTGGGGCGTGACTGCATCGCCCGCCGCGCACTCGGGCCGCGTGAAGCCGGACTGGGCCCACGCCCACGACGGAGCGGCGAACACCAGCGCGACGGCGCTCAGCAGCAACGACTTCATCGGGACCCGCCCTCGAAGTACTCGTATGGCAACTTCTTCGAGCCGGGGAACTGACAGTCGTCGGGCGGATCCGTCGGCTTCCTGTCCCCGATGTGACGATCGAAGAAGTCGATCATGCGGCAGGTGACCTCGCGCACGCTTGCGAGGTCGCGTGCGCCGTGCCCGGCACGCGGGACCAGCAGCGTCTCGAATCGATGGTGCTGCGCCTTGAGCGCCTCCCGCATCTCCTCGTAATGACGGAAGTGCGCGCGGTCATCCTGCATGCCGTGCACCAGGAACACCGGCACCTTGATCCTGTCGACGTGCGGCGTGCTGGAGCGTGCGGCGCGATCGGCCGGATCCGTTCCCAGCGCATCATCAAGGTACTTCTGGCCGGCCTTCGACCGGCTGATGTCGCCGAACTGGTGCATGATGTTCAGGTCGTACACGCCGACGTAGCCGATCGCGCACTGGTACCGGTCGGGCGTCTTGACGACGCCCATCAGCGACGCGTAGCCGCCATAGGACGCGCCATAGATGCAGACACGGTCGATGTCGGCGATGCCCGCGCCGGCCGCCCACAGCACGCCGTCCTCGAGGTCGTCCTGCATCTCGAGTCCCCAGTGCCGGTACCACTTGTAGTGGAAGTCCTTGCCGTAGCCGCCCGAGCCGCGGTAGTTGACCTTGAGCACGGCATAGCCGGCGTTGGCGAACGCGGCGGCTTCCATGTCGTAGCCCCAGCTGTCGCGGACGCCGTGCGGACCGCCGTGCGGCAGGATGATCAATGGCAGCTTCTGCGCCGGCTTCTGCTTCGGCAGCGTCAGGTAGCCGACCAGTTCCATGCCGTCCCGGGCCTTGAACCGCACCGCCTGGGTCCGCGGCATGTCCGCGGCCTTGACCTGTGGGCGCGGATCGAGCAGGTGGCGGACCTTGCCGTCGTATTCGTTCCAGAGGTAGAACTGCCCCGGATCGCGGTCGCTGTGGACGCGCAGCACGTGCTCGATGCCGTCCGCCGTGGACGACTCGATCGAGATCTGGTGATCGGGAAACGCGGCGACCAGCCGCTGCCGCCGGACCACCAGTGGATGATCCGGCTGCAGCGGCACGTAGGTCGGGTAGTCGTACTGGTGCTTGGCGGCGATCGCCACGTCCTCGTCGTCGAAGACGACTTCGTCGACGTCGACCCGCGGATCGCGATAGATCAGCTCCCTGGCGCCGGTCTTCGCGTCGACCCAGTAGTAGCCGATCGTCTGCGCGTCGAGGTTGTCCTTGTACAGGATCCTGTTCGGATCCCACTTGTGCCAGCGGACGGGAACGCTGGCGCCCTGCGGGTTCCTGTAGGTGCCCTCGAGGACCCACTCGTCGCCGACGCGCCTGTGCACGACCGTCGTGTCGAAGTCGTCCGGCAGCATCCCGACCGCGTGGGTCACTTCGTTGTCCTTGTTGAACACGAAGCTCGCCGCGCGCGACGGCGACTTGAGGACCTTGGTCGCGCGGCCGGTGAAGATGTTCAGCTTGTACAGATAGAAGAACGGAAACTCGGAGTACGAGGAACCGGACGGACCGACCGTCAGCCAGTAGTGCTCGTCATCGATCCTCGCGCCGAGATCGCCGCCCTCGAAACCGCCGTAGTCGGTCGAACCCTCGCCGCCCCAGACGCGGCGGATCTCCCGGGTCTTGATGTTGAAGATGAACACGCCGGCACTGCCCCGACCCTCGACCAGCTCGCTCTTGTAGGTGGACGTGATCAACAGGTTGTCCGCGTCGTGCCAGCTGAACTCGCCGATGCCGAGCGGACCCTCGTAGACCTCGCTGTGCACGACGGTCATGGTGCGCCGGTCCAGGATGTGCAGGACCGTCTTGCCCTCGTCCGTCACGCCGGTGCCGGCGAAGTACTTGCCGTCCGGGGACACCTTGAGGTCGACGACCTTGGGCCGCGAGATGATGTCGGTCAGCTTGACTGGCGCAACCGCCGGCGACGCGGGGTCTGCAACCAGCACCGCGCCGGGGACCAGCCCGATCGCCAGCCCGGCGGCGAATGCAACGGCTCGCAGCAGCTTCATGTCAGTCGAACGAGTAGCGCAGCGTGACGTAGGCGGCCCGTCCGAGCGCGCTGCCGGTCTGCAGCTGCGGCCAGAAGTACGGCCAGATGCCGCTGCCGTTGTCCTGCGGCGACGTGTACAGCAGGTTGTTGACGATCAGGCTCACTTCGCCCCGCGCGCTGAACTGGTAGCGGCCGCTCAGGTTGACGTTGTACATGGGCTCCATGAACTGCGTCTGGGAGAAGTTGTAGATCCCGTCGTTGCGCTGCATGAACAGCGCGGCACCGACCGCCTTGCCCGTCGTCAGCGGGTTGTCCCAGGCCAGCGTCAGCGCCAGCGAATTCTCAGGCGTGGCCTGGCCGATCCAGCCGTAGCGCAGGTTCACCGGCTCGTCGCCGGCGAACCGGTTCAGGTCGTACTTCAGCACCTTCGAGAAGCTGAGGTCGGTCGAGAACGAACCCAGTCGCTCCGACTCGTACGTGAACGAGGCGCGCACGTCGATGCCCTCGCGTTCGGCGCTGTCCTGGTTGATCGGCTGGGTCGTGACGTGCTCGATCGCGCCGAAGCCGTTGCGCGTGATGCGGCTGCGGACGTCGGCGCACAGCTGCGACGAACCGTCCAGCACGCCGTTGTCGCACTGCCACTCGCGCAGCAGCGTGTCGTACGCGGTCTCGGTGACCACGAGGTCCTGCAGCTCGATCCGGTACCAGTCGGCGGTCAGCATGAAGTTCGTGACCGGCTGCCAGATGAAGCCGAAGCCGAGGTCGTCGCCGTGCTCCTCGGTCAGCCCGGTGTCGGGGCGCCGCGTCGTGGCGACCGTGCTGAAGCCGCAGACGTAGGTCTGTCCGTCGAAGCAGCCGGGCGCCGAGAAGTCGGCGACGGTCGCGTAACCCTCGGACTGGCCGTAGATGTTGAACATGTCCGGAGCGCGGAACGTCTGCGAGTAGCCACCGCGCAGCTTCAGCCAGTCGGTCACGCGGTAGAGGAGCTTCATCTGCCCGGAGAAGCGCCCGGAAATGTCCGACGCGTCGCTGTAGTTATCGATGCGCCCGGCGAGCGAGACGTCGAGCCGCGAGACCACGGGCACCGCCAGTTCGAGCGCCAGGGCCTTGCGGTCGCGATCGCCCTGGGCCTCGATCGCGCCGATGTTGTACCAGCCCTCGCCGGTCGTGTTGAGCGAACGGGCGTCCGGGGTTATCTCCATCGACTGTTCGGCGATCTCGGAGCGCAGCGCGAACTTGACCGGCTGGTGGAAGACGCCGAAGTCGCCGAGCGTGCCGTCGAGGGTCAGCGTGAGGAAGCTCGAGGACGAATTGGCCCGCAGCACGTTCTCGCCGACCAGGGCCGCGATCTCGGACCGCTGCACCGGGCGCACGATGTTGTCGACCAGCTGGTTATCGTAGAACTCCCCGTCGACGATGTAGGTGTCCTGCTGGTTCGGCTCGGGCACGACCGTCGACGCGCCGGCGAGGATCCAGTTGCGGATGCCCTCTTCCTTGAGGTTCATCGACGACTCGCGCGTGTCGTAGTGGGCGTATGAATACGACACGTCCCAGTGCCAGCGCTCGGCGCCGAGATCAAAGCCGCCCTTGACACCGGTGGTCACGGTCCACGCCCGCTGGTCCGACTCGACGTCCGCAGATCCAGTTTCGCGGCTGGAGAAGCCGCGCGTCAGGAACACTGCCGAGGAGAAATCCTCGCGGCCGACGACGCCGTTCCAGAACAGCACGTTGCTGCGTGTCTCGTAGACGTTGTCCGTGGCGATGGCCGTGGCGAAGAGTTCGACATTGTCCGCGAGGTCGTAGCGCCCGTCGAAGTAACCCGAAAGCTGGCGGATGCCTGGCTGCAACGAGATGGTGTTGCTGACCTCGCGCTCGCAGACCTCGCCGACGTATTCGAATCCGAGCGGCGCGCAGGCCGACTGCGGCAGCACCGACTGCACCGGGGCTGGCGGTGCGTTCTGCTGGATCGAGACCATGCCGGCGTTGTAGGGGGCGTTACGCTTCAGGTAGTCGACGTCGCTGGCCAGGATCTGGTCATTGATGAAGCCGTCGAGACCGAACGTGAAGGAGCCGCGCTCGAACGAGTTGCCGGTGATCACCGAGCCGATCAGCGTCTTGCCGACGCCGTCCTCGAACGAGCCCACCGTCACGCTGGCCTCGGTCTGGTCCATGTCGCGCTTGGTGATGAAGTTCAGCACGCCGCCGATCGCGTCGGAGCCGTAGATCGCCGAGGCGCCGGACGACAGCAGCTCGACGCGCGCGAGCGCCGACATCGGGATCGCGCCGATGTCGACGCCGTTCTGCTCACCGCCGAACGGCAGTGGATAGTCCGCGATGCGGCGGCCGTTGAGCAGCACCAGCGTACGGCCCGTGCCGAGGCCGCGAATGTTCACTTCCTGTCCGCCGGTCGTGAACCGGCCGAGCAGGTTGGACGACTTGCCCTCGACGTAACCCTTGTTCTCGGTGAACGCATTGACGACGTCGCCCACCGACACCAGGCCCTTTTCGGCCATGTCCTCGCTGGTGATGACCGAGACCGGAGACATGTCGCTGTTGGCCGTCCACGGGATCAGCGTGCCGGTGACGATGATCTCCTCCAGTTCCTGCGGCGTGGAGGAGTCCTGCGACGGGTCCTGTGTCGCGGCGGCCTCGTCCTCCGCCGGCTTGCGGCTGGACTGCGCGTCCGCGACCTGCTGCGCGCCGGCCGGTGCAGCCATGGCCAGCGCGAGGACGCCGATCGACAGGGGATAGGGCAGATTGCGAAGAATGTTCATCTCGTCTCCTTGCAGCCAGGCCGGCGGCGGCCGGTGGCGGCGGAAATTGCCAGGCAGGGGACGGCCCGGGCCGGCCCCTGCCTGCACGTTGCTTGCTTACCAGCGGTAGCGGACGGCGACGTTGGTCGAGAGCGTGTAGTCGGACACCGAGGTGTCCGACACGCCGACCCGCCCGGTAATGTCCCAGGCCTTGTAGCGGCCGGCGATGCCAAACTCCGCGCGATAGCCCGAGCCCGAGGTGTCGTTGGCGAAGAGGACGCCGTTCGCGCGCAGTTCGCTGTCGCCGTCGGATGCGTACAGGTAGCTGAGGTCGGCGAGCGGCGTGATGAAGCCGTTCGCCGTCGCGAACGCCTTGAACACCGCGACGCCGGCACGCAACATCGACGCCGTGCCGCCCACGTCGGTCAACCGGTACACGCCGTCACTGGAGCTGAAGTCGTCCAGCTCGACGTCGACGCTGGAGTACTGCACCTGCGGGACCAGGGTGAGACCGGACTTGAGGCCGTAGGCGTAGCCCGTCTCGAGGTTGAAGCCGTCGCCGTCCGCGTCGGTTTCGCCCGTCGCGTTCGACGCCGTCCCCGGCGTCTTGAAGTCGGTCTCCATCGACATCGCGTGCCACGACGCGTCGAAGTAGAGACCCTGGTCGAACTTGTAGTTCGCGTTCAGGCCGTAGGCCGTGACGCGGCCCTTCGCGCTGCCGACGTTGGCGTTCGGGTTCGCGCTGGCGTCGCCGTAGCTGAACACCGGGCTGACGCTGAAGCTGCCGCCGCCGAGCTCGCGGGTCCACTGGATGCCGGCCTGGAGGCCGGACACCTTCTGGTCGAAGCTCGTGTCCTGCAGCTGATTGTCCGGCTCGATCGTGCCTTCCTCGTGGAAGGCGGTGCTCCACACCGCGAAGCCGCTGTCCTCGGCGCCCGCGAGCTTGTGCATGTTGCGCTTGTCGAAGCTCTCGACCGACTGCAGCCACCAGTTCTGGGCCATGGTCGTCGCCGACGTGGCGGCGATGGCCATGTGACCCATGCCGAAGCGCGCGCTCACGACGACGTCTCCGGTTGCCTGGTTAAAGCCTGCCTGCGCACGCAGCACGCTGTCGGCGAACCGGCCCGTCACTGCCGCCACGACCGGTGCGTCCGCCCCGCTCTGACCCTCGATCGAGACCAGCGTGAAGTCGACGTCGCCGCGCAGCTGCTCCGTCGGATTGAGCACGAAGCTCATTTCGCTGCCCGCCGCGACGTCGCCCAGCACGACCAGCTGGTCGGCACCGGTACCCGTGAGATCGGTGCCGAACGTGAAGCTGCCCGAGAGATTGCCGTCGATCGTCAGCGTGCTGTCGGCAAGGCCGTTGCGGGCCTCGATGCTCGCCGCGGTCAGGAACACGTCGGCGCCGGCAAACAGGTTGTCGCCGCCCGTGATCGTGAGAACACCGCGGTCGATCTCGAAGCGGTTGTTGCCGCCACCGAAGTCGATGGTCGATCCGTTCAGCGTGAAATTGCCGGTCTCCGTCACCCGCCCGAAGTCGTCGAGCCGCTGGGTGTTGACCAGGGTGTCGTCGCCGTCACCGAAGACGATGTCGCCCGCGATCGAGCCGACGTTGACCACGGTGGAGTCGAGGTCGTTCGACGCGTTGATGCGGACCGCGGTGCCCGCGCCATCAGCCCCGGCCTGGATCGTGCCGACGTTGAAGATCTGCGCGCCGAGCGTGCTGTCGGCCGCGCCGGTGATTTCGATTGCAGTCGAACCCGTGCCGGTCCGGATCGTGCCGGTGTTGAGCAGGTAGGAGACGCCGACGATGTCTTCGGTGCCGGACACTTCGACGTAGTGGTAGTACGGAATCTGCGGCGTGGGCGGCGATATGACACGGCCGCTCCACGCTACGTCGTTGCTGGCACCGGTCATGCGCAGACCGACCGAGTCGTCGCCGGTCTCGATGATCCCGGCGTTGGAGGCGAACAACGCGCCGTCGATGACCGTCGGTGTCGTGTTGCCGAAGCCCAGCGTGACGCTGCCCGCGGTCAGGTCGATGCCGGTCGAGTCGTCGCCGACCGTGACCCGGCCTTCATTAAGGAGCGCGGCGCTGTAGTTGCCGGTGACCTGCACGCCGGCGGAACGGTCGCCGGTGGTGATGACACCGTCTCCGCTCTGCACCACCTGTGCGGCCAGGCCGAAGCCCGCGTAGTACATCTTCGCCGCGGCGCCGACCGTGTCGTCGCCGGTGGTGATCTCGCCGTAGTTGACGACTTCCGCGAGGGCTTCACCCGAGGACACGACACCGAAGCCGAGCTGCGCGAATTCGTCCGCAGTGTACACCGGGTGCGGCTGGTATGCGCTCAGGTCCCTGCTGCCGACCGTGATGCTGCCACCGTTGAAACTGCTGGCATTGGTTCCCATCGTGAACATGCCCGACGAGTTGTCGCCGGTCGTGATGACGCCGTCGTTGACATTGATCGCGGTGGATGCGGTCGGGTCGAGCTGGATGAACCCCTGGCCGGAGACGAACATGCCGGTCGCCAGGTTGCCGACCGTGATCTCGCCGCTGTTGCCGGCATACGCGGTCCGGCCCATGGCCTGGGCCGCGCTGATCGAGAGGATGCCGTTCGACTGGATCAGGCGGTCGTACGGCTCGCCGCTGAAGCCGCCGATCCGCGTCGACGTGCCGTTGCCGACCGTGATCGAACCCTCGTTGATCGCGACCGACGTCCCACCGATGTTCAGGTTGGAGATGCCCGCACTGTCGTCGCCGGTGACGATGATGCCGGTCGCAGTGTTGATGCTCACGGTCGGGCCGCGGCCGTCGACCGAAAAATTGCTGTGGAAGATGCCCGCGCTGTGACTGATGAAGTTGTTCTGCGGGATCGAGGTGCCGTCGCCGACGATGATCGTGCCGGAGTTGACTGCGGTCGACTCGCCGGCGGCCGGGCTCACCAGCAGGCCGCGGCCGCCGTCCTTCAACTCGATGTGCCCCTGGTTCACGACCGTCGTGTCGTAGAGACGGGCCTTCGGGATGTCGAAGAGCGGATACGCCTCTTCGCCCAGGATCTCGTTGTAGCGCGCAAACAGCTCGTTGTACTGCGCCTGCGCGGCCAGGTACTCGTTGTTCGAGCCAAGGGTGAACACTTCGATGCCGGCCACTCCGACCCCGTCGCCGGGCGCGACTTCGCCCTTGGTCACGCCGCCGTGGATTTCGCCGGAGTTGACGACGTAGATGTCGCCGCCGAGACGGTAGTCGCCGGCCCGGCCCCGCGAGGTCCCGACCGAGATGCCGGTGGAGCCGTTGCCGATGTCGATGCGGCCGGAACTGCTGATCGACGCGGTCGCGGTGGTGGCGACGTGGATGCCCGAGCTCCACTGGTCGACCTTGATGTCGCCGCTGTTGACGATTTCGGTGCCGCCGTCGCCGCGGGCGTAGATGCCGAAAGTCGCGCGTACCGGGCCGCCGAAGACCGGCGGCACCGAGGCAGCGCCCATGTCGATGTTGCCGCTGTTGTGGATGGAGATGGCGCCGCCGTCGTACTCCATGTCCAGCGTATTGACCTCGGCCGTGTACTCGTCGAGGGAAACGACTCCCGTGACCTGGCCGTACGCGTTGTAGGTGCGTTCGCCGACCGCGGTCTGGCCGGAGGAGTATGACGATTCGTAGACCTCGGTCCGCGCGTAGATGCCGGCGCGGAATTCGCCATCACCGGTCGAGGTGATGTCGCCGGAGTTCGTGACGTCGATCGACTGGCCCGCCGGGTTGAGCGCCCGAATCGCATGCCGGCCCGCAAAGTCGATCGCGCCGCCGTTGTCGATCGAGATCGTCGACTCGGCCGGATCGCGTGGCAGGATGACACTGTTGATGTTGCTGGTGAACCTGGCGGTGGGTATGTAGGCCGGATAGCCGTAGCCGTCGACGATGCGACTGCCAACATCGTCGTACAGCGGCACGAATCCGGCGTCGAACACGACGCTCTGCGTGTCGTTGACCAGCGCAGTGTCGAGGTCGATGGCGCCGGTGTAGACGTCGATGCCGATGCCGCCTGTCAGGTCGCCGGTGTTGATGACGGCGATGCTCTCCGCCGTGCTCGACAGCGGGATCGCGGTCAGGTCGGGGCCGACGGCGATGGCGTTGCCGTTGTTGAAATCGAGCTTGCGGCTGACCGGGGCGATCGACTCCGGCGTGCCGAAAGCCTTGCGCACGGCCTCGACGCTCATCCGCTCGCCGACCGGGAGGCGCAGGGCGCTGCGGACGGCCGCCTGCAGCCTGGCGGACTGCACTTCGGGCGTGGCTGCGTGCAGTGCCGGGGTCGCGGCGATCAGCGCGGTGGCCGCGGCGCCCAGCAGGGCGGTCTTTCTAGCCATGGAATTCGTCACAACGCAAGGCTTGCCAGGCAACCTGTTCGTCATACGCGCCTATCCCTTCCAGTTGGAGTCCGTTTGCGAAATGCATGCGTCGGCCGGCCGAACCGAATATCGATGTCACGCCGTCGGGCACGCGGGGGCCGGTTCAGCCCGCACCAGCCAGATGCGCTCGCAGATCCGGGCCGCCATTGCAGCGAACACTCTGGCGACGAGGTGGGTCGCCAGGCACGAGACGCCGGGCCAATTTGCGCGGGCGGATCGTGTAGAAGAACCTGCATGGAGTCCATCAGGGAAACCCTGAGATTTGGCCTCGTCGCGCCGGCAGGCCCGGCCTCCTGACTGCGATCCGGCTCTCACCGCACGACGGCTGGCGCTACACTCGCGAGCAAACCATGACGCCGGATGCCGGATGCCGGCTCGAAGACAGGAACACAGTGATGCGTCTGCCGAGACTGGTCGTGTTGATTGTCGCCCCGCTCGCGCTCGCGACGGTGCAGGTCGTCGCGGCCGCGGCGGATCTTTCCCGCCTCGGCAAGGACCTCACGCCGGTAGGCGCGGAACGAGCCGGCAATGCCGATGGCACGATTCCCGCGTGGGACGGCGGCCTCATGCAGCCCCCCGCCGGCTGGACACCGCAGCAGGGCTACGTCGATCCATTCCCGAACGACAAGCCGCTGTTCACGATCAATTCGACGAACGTCGGCCAGTACGACGCGAAGTTGACCAAGGGACAGGCCGCGCTGCTGCGGAAGTACCCGCAGAACTTCCGCATGAACGTGTACCCGACGCGTCGTACCGTCGGTTATCCGCAGGCCGTGATGGATCGTGTCATCGCGCAGGCAGGCAAGGTCTCGCTGCAGGGCTTCGGACTCAAGGACCTGAACGGCTCGACCACGCCGTTCCCGATTCCCGCCACCGGCCTCGAGGCGATCTGGAACCACCTGGTTCGATATCTCGGCGGCGGCATCGTCCGCGCCGGACACTCGTTCCCGGTCCGGCCCAACGGCGACTTCTACAAGATCGGCTTTCGCTCGCAGCGCATCTACGCGCCGAACGTCGAGAACGTCGAGCCCAACCGGCTTTTCTACGCACTCGGCTATTTCACCGAGCCGTCGACCCTGCGCGGCACGATCTTCCTGGTGCACGAACCGGTGGATCAGGTCGCCGAGCAGCGCTCGGCGTGGATCTATAACTCCGGGCAACGCCGTGTGCGTCGCGCGCCGGATCTCGCGTACGATGGCATCAACGACGGCTCCGAGGGCATGCTGACGACCGACCAGGTCGACGGCTACAACGGCGCGCCCGACCGCTACGACTGGCAGCTGCTTGGCAAGCGCGAAATCTACGTGCCGTACAACACGTACCGGCTTTCCGACAAGTCACTCAAGTACAAGGACATCGTCCAGCCGAAGTCGATCAATCCGGACTACATGCGCTACGAACTTCACCGCGTCTGGGTGGTGGAGGCGACGCTCAAGCCGGGCCAGCGCCACATCTACGGCAAGCGCACGCTCTATCTCGATGAGGACAGCTGGTCGGTGCTGGCCGAGGACGCCTACGACACGCGCGGCGGCTTGTGGCGTGCTGCGATGCACGGCCTGCTGCAGGCGTACGACGCGCAGGTTCCGTTCTACCGTTTCGGTATCTACCACGACCTCAACAGCGGTGGATACCTCGTCGGCGGCCTCGACAACGAGGTCAAGGAACCGATCCAGTTCAACGCCCGGGCGAAGGTCGGGGACTTCCAGCCGGACGCGCTCCGGCGCCTGGGCGGAACCCTCTAGCGCGCCATCGGTTCAGTCGAGCCCGAGCTGAAAGCCGGCGCCGAGGTCCTGCTTCCAGCCGCTTTACCTCGCTCGCAACCCCAAATATGGTCGCTTTGGACCAAATAACCATAAATAGCTCGGCCCAAGGGGCAATTTCATGCGACGAGCGGCCAGATTGGTATGCCTCGGCTGGACCGTGTTGGCGCTTTCAGGGATGGCCCAGGCGACGGTCGGGCGCAAGGCCGGATCCTTCGACGTCAGTGCAGGTGGCGAGGCGGTGTACTCGATCCCGTTCGCAGCCCCGCCGCGGGTGCGGGGCCTGACGCCCGCGGTGCAAACCGTTTGATGCGCCAGTGAGCGAAGTTGACGTGAGTGCCGGTTGCAGACTGAGTACATTCGGCACACACTTTGATATCCTGTGCCAGTGAAGCACTACGCGTGGGATCCGGCCAAGAACGAGAGGCTGAAGCGCGAGCGCGGCGTTTCGTTCGAAGACGTGGTGTTTCACATTGAAGCCGGTGACGAGGTGGACCTGCTCGAGCACCCGAATCAGCAGCGCTATCCCGGCCAGAGGATTTCGCTGGTCCTGATCGAGGGCTATGCGTATCTCGTGCCCTTCGTTGAATCCGAGACCGAGATCTTCCTGAAGACGATCATTCCGAGCCGCAAGGCCTCCAGACAGTACCTGGGTGAATCCGATGAACAAACTTGATGCAGAAGAGAAGGAGATTCTTGAGGCATTCGAATCCGGCAAGTTGAAGCCGGTGAAGAATCGCTCCCGCGAGTTGGCGCGCCATCGTAAGGTGGCCGCGGCGACATTCACCAAGGACAGCCGGATCAACATTCGCATTTCCTCGAAGGATCTGCGCGCACTGCAGAAGCGGGCGTTGGCCGAGGGCTTGCCGTATCAGACGCTGGTGTCGAGCGTTCTGCACAAATTCGTCGAGGGACAGATGGTGGAGCAACCGGCTGGCAAAGGTTTGCAGCGGCCGAGCTGACGCGCCAGTCCGGCACCGGCGGCGAGTCGAGCAACGTGCAGAACCTGAGCTACCTCTGGGACACGGCCGGCAACTTGAGCAACCTCCAGATCTGCTCCAGTCGATCACCGAGACGTTCAGCCACGACGCGCTCGATCGACTGACGCTCGCCTCCGGTCCCGCCGGGCAATCCACCGCGATTGGGTACGATGCGATCGGCAACATCACCTCGAAGACCGGCGTGGGCAGCTACACCTACCACGCGACCAGGAAGCACGCCGTGATCAGCGCGGGTGGCGCAAGCTTTTGTTACGACGGCAATGGCAACCTGACGAGTCGCAGCGGCGCGACCGTCAGTCGGTCGAGCTACAACCTGCCGACCTGCATCGGCGATCCGATCGGCTACTCGGCGCAGTTCTGGTACGCGCCGGACCGCTCGCGCTGGAAACAGGTGAGCAGCTACTCCGGCAGCACCGAGACCACGCTCTACGTCGGCGGGCTGCTGGAGAAGCTCACCACGCCTACGCGAACGCACTGGAGCATTTGATTGCGACGCCCTCGGGCCAGATGCAGTTCATTCGCCGCAGCGACGGCACCAAGCTGGCAGGGTGCACCCAGCAGCGCCGAGTGGCAGGCGATCGCCGACACCACGCGCCGCGGCTACACCGGGCACGAGCAGATCGACAACGTGATGGTCGTGCACATGAACGGGCTCGCGCTCGATCCCGTCATCGGAAGGTTCGAGCCCGCAAATGACTCGACTTACCAGTTCGGCACGAAACCAACTTGAACCAACTCGGGACTTCCAGTGATTCGGGTATTCGAGTCAGACCGGGAATGCCCATTACTGTTCGTTAACTAATGACTAAAAAGGGCGTTATCAGTCTTCAAATTGTCGACGGAGGAGATCACCATGCCGTGCCCGCTCGACGCATCAAGGCACGCGCAGTCGGTCGCCCGTTGGCCGGTGATGACGCTGCTCCGACCGCAAACCACTGCTCTCGCCACCGAGACTTCAGAACTTCCTCAGCCGTACCAATTCAGTCGAGCCCGAGCTGAAATCCGGCGTCGAGGTCCTGCTTCGAATAGACCTTGAAGGAGATCAGCGTCTCCGAACCCGTGATCCCGGGCAGCTTGCGCATCTTCTCGCTGATGACGCGCGCCAGGTCTTCATTCTCGCGCACGCGCACCAGCGCGACGAGGTCGTACTGGCCGGCCACCGAGAACACCTCGCTCACGCCTTCGAGTTCGGCCATCGTCTGTGCCAGCTCAGGCACCTTGTCGGTCTCGGCCTTGATCAGGACGACGGCGGTCACCATGGGGAGCCTCAGAGGAAGTGATTAGTGAGTAGTGAGTAGTGAGTAGTCGGAGCGGATTCTAGCCCCAACCATCGATCACTAATCACCAATCACTACTCACTTCCTCTTCACTTCCCTTCCGCGTCCAGCTGTACCTCCGGCCGGGCCGACCGGAATGCCGGCGTACCCTCGAGGTGCGCGCAGATCGCGACAAGCCGCGGATACGGCGCGACATCGACGCTGAAGCGGCGTGCGTTGTACATCTGCGGCACCAGGCAGACGTCTGCGAGGGTCGCGGCGTGGCCGAAGCAGAAGCGCTGCTGGCCGGCCTCGGCCGGGACGCCGGGTATCGAACCGACCCAGCGCTCGAGCCCCGCGAAACCACGCCCGATCCAGTGCGCCACCCAGCGGTTGACCGCGGCGTCGTCCGCACCGAATTCACGGCGCAGGTAACCCATGATCGGCAGGTTGTTGAGCGGATGCGTATCGCAGGCGACGACCATGGCCATGCCGCGGACGATCGCGCGGTCCCGCGCCGAGCCCGGCAGCAGCTGCGGCTCTGGATGGATCTCGTCGAGGTATTCGCAGATGGCGAGCGATTGCGGGATGACGAAGCCGTCGTCAGCCAGCGCAGGGATCAGTCCCTGCGGATTGACCGCGAGGTAATCCGGCTTGCGCTGCTCGCCGCCGTCGCGCAGCAGGTGCTTCGGCACGGACTCGTAGTCGAGGCCCTTGAGTGCCAATGCGATGCGAACGCGAAACGCGGCCGAACTGCGCCAGTACGTGTACAGCCGGAATGTCATCTGCCTGCTCCCGGGTCGTTCAGACGATGGTCGTGCGCAGCGTGTCGAGTCCGTCGATACCGGCCACGATGCTGTCGCCACGCTGCACGGCGCCGACGCCGGCCGGCGTGCCGGTGAAGATCAGGTCGCCCGCCTGCAGTTCGAACAGCGTCGCGAGCTCGGCCACGATCTCGGGCACGCTCCAGATCAGCTCGGACAGGTTGGCGTCCTGTCGCGACTGGCCGTTGACTTCGAGCCAGATGCGTCCCGAGGTGAGGTGCCCACCGTCCGACACGGGACGGATCGCCGTGATCGGGGCCGAGTGATCGAACGCCTTGGCGACGTCCCAGGGCAGTCCATGGTCCTTCGCATGCGTCTGCAGGTCGCGACGCGTCAGGTCATTGCCGACCGCGTAACCGAACACGTGCTCGAGCGCCTCGGCCGCCGGGATGTGCTTGCCGCCCTTGCCGATCGCGACGACGAGTTCCACCTCGTGGTGCAGGTTCAACGTGCGCGGCGGGTATCGCACCGGCGAGCCGTTCGCGACCACGGCGTCGGCCGGCTTGGTGAAGAAACACGGCGGCTCACGCAGCGGATCCGATCCCATCTCGCGCACGTGCGCAGCGTAGTTGCGCCCGACGCAGTAGATGCGGTGCACGGGGAAACGCACCGTGGAACCTGAGATCGCGACGGTCGGTCGCGGCACGGCGAATGGAAGCGATTCGGCTGTCATCGTGTGCTCCTCGGTGTGCGCACGGGCCGACGCCTGCACGCGCAGCAACCCGGGCAGGAAGACTTCCTGCACGAGGATCGGCAGGCCGCCGAGCCGGTACACGGCACGGCGGGCCCACATGGATGCGTCGCCCGCAGCGACGCGCGCGGCCTCGGCCAGCGGGTGGCCCGGAGGAAGTTCGGCGTATTCGAGCGGCTCGCGCTCGAGCGGAGCGTCCACCTGGCGCAGCGCCTCACCGAGCGGCGAGTCGCCGAGTTCGCGCAGCCACGGGTAATGGCCAACCGTCGAGGCCGGCAACACGGTCTGTGCGAACACGATGCGTTCGCCGCTGGTGCAGAACTCGACCTCGCGCAGCAGGCAGGTTTCGTCGTCGACCTTGAGCCGTTCGCGCAGCGGAGTGGAAAGCGCGGACTCACGCAACCCGCCGAGTCGCCGGAATTCCATCGCCGGACCGCACAACGCACGCACACGCGCGGTCAGCATTCCCGGCTCGGCGAGCCAGGACAGAAGGTCGTGCGGCGCACGCGCCGAGACGGCGTTGAGCGGCGACCAATGCAATGGGTTGGCCAAGAGCCTGCAGCGCGTCAGAACTGGTCGGCGGTCAGCGCCATGATCGAGCTGCTGCCGGCGCGCACGGCGACGCCGTAGGCCAGCACACGTGGCAGGACGTGCTCCGCATAGAACCTCGCCATCAGCACCTGCGTGCGCAGGAAGACCGGGTCAGTGCCGTCGGTCTCGAGCTTCGTGGTCGCGACCAACGCGCCGCGTGCCAGCTGCCAGCCGCCGATGACGGTGCCCATCAACATCAGGTAGTTGAAGGCCGCGGAACTCACGAGTTCGGGATCCTTGCGCTCGCCGGCCAGCAGGTGCGATGAGCACAGCACGAGTTCGTCGAGCCCTTTCGCGAGCCACAGGCGCACACTCGCCAGGCCTTCGCCTGCATTCGCGAGCGGCGCGTCGACGAGACGCATTTCCGACACGAAGGCCGAGACGGTGGCGCCGCCGTCGCGCAGCAGCTTGCGGCCGACCAGGTCGATCGCCTGGATTCCGTTGGTGCCTTCATAGATCGAAGCGATGCGCGCATCGCGGTAGTACTGCGCAACGCCGGTCTCCTCGACGTAACCCATGCCGCCGTGCACCTGGATGCCGAGGGCCGTGACGTCCTGCCCGATTTCGGACGAGAACGCCTTGGCAATCGGCGTCATCAGGTCGCCGCGTGCAAGCCAGGCGGCCGACGTCTCCGGCGTGTCGCCGTAGTTGCCGCGGTCGAGACACGACGCCGTGTAGTAGCAGATCGCCCGGCACGCCTGCGTCAGCGAACGCATCAGCAGCAGCGTGCGGCGGATGTCCGGATGACGAATGATCGCGACGCGGCCCTTGTCGCCCGCGGCACGACCCTGCACACGCTCGCGCGCGTACTTGACCGCGGCCTGGTACGAACGGTCGGCGAGGCCCACGCCCTGCGCACCGACGCCGAGGCGCATGTAGTTCATCATGGTGAACATGGCGGCGAGGCCTTCGTTCTGCACGCCGACCAGGTAACCCAGCGCCCCGCCACCGTCGCCGAAGGCCATCACGCAGGTGGGGCTCGCGTGGATGCCGAGCTTGTGCTCGACCGACACCGGGAACACGTCGTTGCGCTCGCCCGGCGTGCCGTCGGCATTCAGCTTGTACTTCGGGACGAGGAACAGCGAAATACCCTTGGTGCCCTGCGGCGCCCCGGGCAGCCTCGCCAGCACCAGGTGCACGATGTTCGACGTCATGGGGTGGTCGCCCCACGTGATATAGATCTTGCGCCCCGTCAGCAGGTAGCTGCCGTCGGCCTGCGGTTCCGCACGAGTCGTGAGCGCGGCCAGGTCCGAGCCCGCCTGCGGCTCGGTCAGGCACATCGTGCCGGTCCATTCCCCCGCGACGAGCTTGCCGAGGTACTGCGCCTTCAGTTCATCGGAACCGTGCCGATCGAGCGCGAGGATCGCACCCTGCGAGAGTTCGGGGCACAGCGCGAAGGCCACGTTGGCGCCCGACCACATCTCGTCGCAGGCGATGGAGATCGTCTTCGGCAGTCCCTGGCCGCCGAAGTCGGGATTCGCGGCAATGCCCGGCCAGCCGCCTGCGCTGAACCTGGCATAGGCGTCGGTGAACTCAGGTGGAACCTGCACCGCGCGGTCCACGACCTGCACGCCCTTGCGATCACCAGGCCAGTTGGTCGGGGCGAGTACGCCGCTGGCGAAGCGGCCGGCCTCCTCGAGCACGGCATCGAGCGTGCCTGCATCGACCGCCGAATACGATTGCAGCGCCGCGACGTTCTTGAAATCGGCGAGGTGCTCGATGGTGAAACGCATCTGCTGCAGGGGGGCGCTGTAATCGGGCATGGTCAGCTCCGCGGGATCGTTTGTGCTGTGCAACAATCCATTTTGCCCTGCCCGGGCGGGTCCTGCCATGCCAGCCCGACCCACGCGGGTACAATCGGTTCATTGCCGCGAGGTTCGGATGAGCATCTGGTTTCGACCCACGACGATCGAGCAGGTCCACGCCACCTTCAGTGGCGTCCGCGACATCAACGTGCACCTGGACATCAGGGTGACCGAGATCGGCGACGATTTCCTGCGCGGGTCGATTCCAGTGGACGAGCGCACCCGCCAGCCTTTCGGCCTGTTGCACGGCGGAGCCAGCGTCGTCCTGGCGGAAACGCTCGGCAGCGTCGCCAGCAACTTGTGCATTGATACCAGCAAGTTCTATGCCGTAGGGCAGGAGATCAGCGCAAATCACCTCCGTTCTGCGCGTTCCGGGCGGGTGACCGGAACGGCCCGACCGGTGCACCTGGGCGGTCGGTCCCAGGTCTGGGACATCCAGCTGCAGGACGAGGCTGGTCGGCTGACCTGCGTATCGAGACTGACCATGGCCGTCATAGCGGCGCCCGGGCGAGGCATGACGCTCGTCGGGAAGGAGAAATGATGAGGCACGTCTCGCGTAACGCACTGGCGGCCGTCTTCCTGGCCGCCGTGGCCACGAGCGGTTGCGGTCTCAAGGGCGCGCTCACCCTGCCGTCGAAGTCCGACGAAGTCGTGATCCGCGCGCCGGGCCAGGCCGCACCGGTGGAGGGCGAGACGACGGCGACGCCACCGGCCACCGCTCCTGCGGAACCCGCCCAGGAAACCCCGGCCAGGCCCAGGGACGAGCGCATCCCGCCGCCGCCGCTGCCGGGCGGCAAGCCAGGCACCGCCCGCGGTGGTTGATCCACGCACACTGGTGCTCGTGGACGGCTCGTCCTACCTGTACCGGGCCTTTCACGCGCTGCCGCCGCTGACAAATTCGCGCGGGGAGCCGACGGGTGCGGTGCTCGGCGTGCTCAACATGCTGCTGCGCATGCAGCGCGAGCAGAACCCAGAGCTCGTGGCCGTCGTGTTCGACGCGCCAGGCAAGACGTTCCGCGACGAACTGTTCGCCGAGTACAAGTCGCACCGGCCGCCGATGCCGGACGACCTTCGCTCCCAGATCGAACCGCTGATCGACGCCGTGCAGGCGCTCGGCCTGCCGCTGCTGCGGATTGCGGGTGTCGAGGCGGACGACGTCATCGGCACGCTCGCGCAGCGCGCCGTGGACTCGAGCCTGCGGGTGCTGATCTCGACCGGCGACAAGGACATGGCGCAGCTGGTCAACGAGCGCGTCACGCTCGTCAACACCATGACGAACTCGTCCCTCGATCGGGCCGGCGTCAAGCTCAAGTTCGACGTCTACCCCGAACAGATCATCGACTACCTCGCGCTCGTCGGCGACGCCTCCGACAACATTCCCGGCGTGCCGAAGGTCGGACCGAAGACGGCAGCAAAGTGGCTCAACGAGTATCGCACGCTCGACAGCCTGCTCGAGCACCAGGATCGGATCGAAGGCAAGGTCGGCGAAAGCCTGCGCGCGTCGACGACGGATCTCGCACTGTCGCGTGAACTCGCCAGGATCCGCTGCGACGTCCAACTCGACGTCGGCCCCGAGCAGCTGCGCCGCCACGAACCGGACGTGGCCAGGCTGCGCGAGCTGTACACACGACTCGAACTGCGCTCGCTGCTGAAGTCGCTGGACGCCCCTTCCTCTCCTTCCTCCCCTTCCTCCCCTTCCTCCCCTTCCTCCCCTTCCCCCCCTTCCCCCCCTTCCCCCCCTTCCGCCACAGGCTGGACGCCCGGTCGCAACTACGAGCTGGTGCTCGAACAGGAACACCTCGACCGCTGGCTCGAGGCGCTGCGCGCCGCCGACGTCTTCGCCTTCGACACGGAAACGACGTCCCTCGATTACATGCAGGCCGAGATCGTCGGCGTCTCGTTCGCCATCGAGCCCGGCACGGCGGCCTACGTGCCGCTCGCGCACACTTATCCCGGCGCGCCGGATCAGCTGAGCCGCGCCGAGGTGCTGCGCCTGCTGCAGCCACTGCTCGAGGACGAGCGTCGCGGCAAACTGGGCCATCACCTGAAATATGACGCGCACGTGCTGCGCAACCACGGCGTCGAACTGCGCGGCATGCGCTTCGATACGATGCTGGAATCGTACGTGCTGAACAGCACGGCGACCCGCCACGACCTGGATTCGGTGGCAGAACTCTACCTTGGTGTCGAGACGATCCATTACGAGGACGTCGCGGGCAAGGGCGCCAAGCAGCTCAACTTCAGCGACGTCCCGGTCGAGACGGCAGCGGAGTATTCCGCCGAGGATTCCGACGTTGCGCTGCGCCTGCACCGCGCGCTCTGGCCGCGGCTCGAAGCCGTGCCGGCACTCGCCCGGCTCTACCAGGAGATCGAACAGCCGCTGGTGCCCGTGCTGCTCGACATGGAGCACGGCGGCGTGCTGGTCGACGCGCAGATGCTCAAGCGCCAGAGCCACGAACTGTCGCGCAGCCTCGTCGAACTCGAAAAGCGCGCGCATGCGGCGGCGGCGCAGCCTTTCAACCTCGAATCGCCGAAGCAGCTGCAGGAAGTACTGTTCGGCAAGCTCGGACTGCCCGTGAAGCGCAAGACGCCCACGGGCCAGCCGTCGACGGCCGAAGACGTGCTCGAGGAACTGGCCGACGAGTTCGAGCTGCCGCGCATCATCCTGGAATACCGCGGACTGGCGAAGCTGCGCTCCACGTACACGGACAAGTTGCCGGAACAGATCAATCCACGCACGGGCCGCGTCCACACGTCCTATCACCAGGCCGTTGCGGCGACAGGGCGCCTGTCCTCGACCGACCCGAACCTGCAGAACATCCCGATCCGCACGGCGGAAGGACGCCGCATCCGGCAGGCCTTCGTCGCGCCGCCAGGCCATGTCCTGCTTGCAGCCGACTACTCGCAGATCGAACTGCGCATCATGGCGCACCTGTCAGGCGACGCCGGCCTGCTCGACGCCTTCGCGCACGACCGCGACATTCACCAGGCCACCGCCGCCGAAGTATTCGGGGTGCCCGCGCCCGATCAGGTCACGCCCGACCAGCGGCGTGCGGCGAAGGCGATCAACTTCGGGCTCATCTACGGCATGTCCGCTTTCGGGCTCGCACGACAACTCGGCATCGAACGCGGCGCGGCGCAGCAGTACGTGGACCTCTACTTCCAGCGCTACCCGGGCGTGAAGCGCTACATGGACGAGGCGCGCGCGACGGCGCGCGAGCAAGGCTTCGTCGAAACCGTGTGCGGACGCCGGCTCTACCTGCCCGAGATCCGGTCACGCAATGCGCAGATGCGGCAGTACGCCGAGCGCAGCGCGATCAACGCGCCAATGCAGGGCACGGCGGCGGACATCATCAAGCGCGCGATGATCGAGGTGCATCGGTGGCTGCTCGATCAGCCTCATGCGCGCCTCATGATGCAGGTGCACGACGAACTCGTGCTCGAAGTGGCGGAAGATCGCGTCGACAAGGTGCTCGCCGAACTGCGCGGCCACATGATGGCCGCGGCCGACCTGCGGGTTCCGCTCAAGGTCGAAGTCGGCGTCGGTCGAAACTGGGACGAAGCGCACTGAAGTTCGCCACGGCGCGGTCGGCGAAGCCGCCGTAGAATGCTTCATCCGGGCGTCCCGCCCAGTCCAAGGAGACACTTTCGTGCGCAAGACCATCGCCGCCGCAGCGCTCGCGACTTCATGCAGCCTGCTCAGCCTGCCCGCACTGTCTGCCGACAACGGCATCTATCTCGGCGCGAGCCTGGGCCAGAGCAGCGTCCAGTTCGACGACAATATCGGCGGTCAGAACCTCAACTTCGATGCCAGCGCGACGGGCTTCAAGGCGATCGCCGGCTGGCGGTTCCTCGACTGGGTTGCTGTCGAAGCCAACTACGTCGACCTCGGCTCCGGCGACGACAACGTACAGGGCCAACGTATTGAATCCGACGTCAATGGCGTCGCGCTGTCGGCCGTGGGTTTCGTACCCATCGGTCCGGTGGATCTGTTTGCGCGCGTCGGCGCCGTCAACTGGAATGCCGACCGCGACGCACCAAACCTCGGCGTGAGCTCGAGCGAGGACGGCACCGACCTGACCTACGGCGTCGGCGCCCAGTTCCGTGTGTGGAGCCTCAGTATTCGCGGTGAATACGAAGTGTTCGATATTTCAAACGCGGACACGGTCGACATGTTCTCGATCGGCGTCACCTGGACTTTCTTGTAACTTAACCCATTGACCGGCAATGGATTATTGGTCATTTGGACTCGGGAAGTAACAAGGCTGGAGGCAGCCGGAACTTTCCGCGTGAGCCCCCCTCTAATCTGCTTGAGCGTCCTTGCGATGCTTGGCGTTGGCCTTTCTCCCTGGGCCCGACGTCTGCCCGGTCATCCCCCAATACCGGGTTGATTCGCCCCGGCTGGATCCACTGGTCCAGCCGGGGCTTCTTTTATGCGTATTCCATCGAGCAGCTTTTCCAGCGCGCCGCGTGCTTCCTGCACGCCGTCCCCTGAGAGCGCAGAGAACAACTGCACGGTGACAAGGCCGTCCCGTGGTAATTTGCGGCGAACTCCCTGCAACGCATTGCCCGCCGCGCCCCGGCCGAGCTTGTCGGCCTTGGTCAGGAGGATGTGCACCGGCAGGTTGCGGGACGTTGCCAGCTGCAGCATGTCCTGGTCGTGGTCGGTCAGCGGGTGACGCACGTCCATGACGACGATGGTGCCCCGCAGCGACTCCCGCTTGCCGAAGTACCCGGTGAGCAACGTGCTCCAGTGCGCGCGCATTTCCCCCGCCACCCTGGCAAACCCGTATCCCGGCAGGTCGACGAGCCGGCGGCCCGCCCGCAGCTCGAAAAAATTGAGCAGCCGGGTGGCACCCGGACTCTTGCTGGTCCTGGCCAGTCCCTTGCGCTGGGTGACCGCGTTGATGGCACTCGACTTGCCTGCATTGGAGCGGCCGGCCACAGCGACTTCGACGCCCGTATCCGGGGGCAACTGCCCGAGCTTGTTCGCGCTGGTCAGGAATCGGACTTCGGGGTACGCGGCCATGTTTCCTGTCCGTGGGACGCGCCCACGACGCGCGAAAACCTTAGTGTACAATTTGCGGCTGCCCGGGGGCGGCGGGCGGACCCCGGCCCTTTCTGCGCCGGTGCCCGTTCGGCTTTTGGGAGTGAATGCAGTCATGACCGCGAAGTTCGTCGCCCTCACGCTGGTTGCCATGCTCGGCTGGACCGGCTCCGTCCACGCTGCCGGCACCGTCGAGGCCGGCCAGGCCAAGTCAGCGACCTGCATGGCCTGCCATGGCATGGACGGCAACAGCGCCAATCCCGAATGGCCGTCGCTCGCGGGCCAGCATCCGTCCTACATCCTGAAGCAGCTCAAGCAATTCAAGGCTGGCGAGCGACAGAACGCGCTGATGAGCCCGATGGCCATGATCCTGGCCGACCAGGACATGGAAGACCTCGCGGCCTACTTCGCGTCACAGACGCCGCGCCCCACCGCTGAGACCGAACCCTCGAAGCTCCAGCGCGGCCAGGGCATCTACCGTGCCGGCATCGCATCGAAGGGCGTGCCGTCGTGCGCCGGCTGCCATGGCCCGAGCGGCCGCGGCATCCCGGGCGCCGCGTTCCCGATGATCGGCGGCCAGCACGCCGTTTACGCCGCGATCCAGCTGCGCAGCTACAAGTCGGGTGCCCGCGCCACCGACCCAAACTCGATGATGCGTACGATCGCGTCCAGGCTCAACGACGACGAAATCGACGCCGTCGCCTCGTACCTGCAGGGCATGCGTTGAACCTCGCGACCCGGCGTCGGTCAGAAAGCACCATGAACAAGCAGGCCCTCGTTTCCCGGGTCCGGCAGGCATTCGCCGCCGGCGTGATGCTGCTGGCGGCCGGCACGGCCTCTGCTGCATTCGAGCCCCAGCAGGGCGTGCACTACAAGCTGCTGACGCCTGCGCAACCGACCAACGTCGCGCCGGGCAAGGTCGAGGTGGTCGAGGTGTTCTGGTATGCCTGCGGTCATTGCTACCTGCTCGAGCCCAAGCTCGAAGCCTGGAGCCGCAACGGCAAGCCCGCCAACGCCGAACTCGTGCGCTTGCCCGCCACCTGGAACAACACGCTCAAGACGCATGCGCGCCTCTTCTACACGATGGAACTGCTCGGCAAGCAGAACCTGAATGCCGAGATCTGGCGTGAGATCAACGTCAAGGGCAACCGCCTCGACACTCCCGCGGCGATCGAGACGTTCTTCACGTCGCGCGGCGTGAGCAAGGCCGACTTCCAGAAGGCGTTCGCGGGCTTCGCGGTCGATTCCAAGATCATGAAGGCGGAAGACCTCAACCGCCGCTACAAGATCTCAGGCACCCCCACGGTGATCGTGAACGGCAAGTACGTCACCGACGTCAGCATGGCCGGCAGCGAGGACAGGCTGTTCGAAGTGATCAACGCGCTGGTGGCCAGGGAGAAGCCGACGAACTGATCCCGCCGCATCTGCTCGAACCAGAGCCGCCCTGGGAAGCCGGGGCGGTTTTTTTTCGCAGGCCCGATCGATGTGCAGAGCCTTCGCCGCGCGCGAGGGTTTTTCGCTGCGCCCTGTGTTACAACGGCGACCGGACTTCAGGGCGGATTTCCGGATGCTGCGCTTATTGATTCCCACCGGCAGTGGCTACACCTGGGTCGAGCACGCCCCGCCGACGCCCTTTCCGGACGAGTTCCTGTGGGCAGACCTGTTCGAACCGACCCCCGACGAAGAGCGCGCGGTCGAGGCACTGCTCACGGTCGACGTGCCCACGCGCGACGAAATGAAGGAGATCGAAACCTCCAACCGCCTTTATGAGGAAGGCGGCGCCGTGTACATGACGGCGACGGTCGGCAGCAAGTTCGACAGCGAGCGCCCGGAGAGCAGCGCCATCACGTTCATCCTTGCCAACGGGCGGATGATCACCAACCGCTACGTCAACCCGACGCCGGTGCAGCGCTTCATGCAGTTCGTCGAGCGGTCGCCCGCGGCGTGCACTTCATCGGCCACGCTGTTCGCGGGGCTCCTCGAATCTTTCGTCGAACGAATCGCCGACCTGCTCGAACGCGTGCAGACCGAACTCGACGCCGTGTCGTTCGCGATCTTTCCGCGTGGCGGCGCAACCTCGCCGAGCAGCGCCGACCTGCACGCCCTGATCCGCCAGATCGGCGCTGACGGCGACCTGGTCTCGAAGGCGCGGGAAAGCCTCGTGAGCTTCCAGCGCATCCTGATGTACGTGCAGCAGACCCCGAACCTCGAACTCTCGTCGGACCAGCGCAGTCGCTTCAAGTCGACGCTGCGCGACGTGCAGTCGCTGTCGGACCATGCGTCGTTCCTGGTCAGCAAGATCCAGTTCCTGCTCGACGCGGTGCTCGGGCTCATCAACCTCGAGCAGAACAACATCATCAAGATCTTCTCGGTCGCGGCCGTGATGTTCCTGCCGCCGACGCTGGTTGCGAGCATCTACGGCATGAACTTCCACTTCATGCCGGAGCTCGACAAGCACTGGGGATACCCGGCGGCACTGCTGGCCATGGTGTTCTCGGCCCTGGTGCCTTACGTCTACTTCCGCCGCAAGGGCTGGCTGTAATCCGGCCCGCGGCTGACCCATGACCCCGGGCGTCCACCTCGCCCTGACCGCAACGATCGCCGTCGCGGCGCTCACTCCTGGCCCGGCCGTGACGGCCATCGTCGCGCGCGCCATCACCGACGGTGTTCGACCGGCGCTGGCGATCAACGCCGGTGTCGTCACGGGCGACCTGGTGTTCTTCGCGCTGGCGGCCGCCGGGATGGCTGCGGCGGCGCATTCGCTCGGCGACCTGTTCACCGTGCTGCGGTGGCTCGGAGCGGCTTACCTCACCTGGACCGGCATCCAGCTCTGGCGTTTCAAGCCACGCGACACGACGCCCGGTGCCGGTCCGGGTCACGAGTCACACTTCTGGCGCAATTACGGCGCCGGCCTGCTGCTGATGTTCGGGCACGTGCAGGCCATGCTGTTCTATGCCGCGCTGCTGCCGGGCTTCGTCGACTTTTCGATTTTGACCGCCTGGGACATCGCCCTCGTTGCACTGACGCTGGTCGTCGTGATCGGGGGCGTCAATGCGGGATACGCCTTGCTGGGCGCCCGCGCCCGCAACTTCTTCGCCGACGCGCGGGCCCAGCAGACGCTGCACCGTGTCGCCGGATCGTTCATGCTGCTGGCCGCCGTGCTGGTCGCTACTCGGGTGTAGGATTGCCGACATGGCCAAACCCACGATCAACAACATGGCGGTGTTCTGCGACTTCGAGAACGTCGCGCTCGGCGTGCGCGATGCGCGTTACGCGAAGTTCGACATCGACAAGGTGCTCGAACGCCTGCTGCTGAAGGGCAGCATCGTCGTCAAGAAGGCGTACTGCGACTGGGAGCGGTACAAGGAATTCAAGGGGCCGATGCACGAGGCATCGTTCGAACTCATCGAGATCCCGCACGTGCGCATGTCGGGCAAGAATTCGGCCGACATCCGCATGGTCGTCGACGCGCTCGACCTCTGCTACACCAAGTCGCACGTCGACACGTTCGTGATCGTGAGCGGCGACTCCGACTTCTCGCCGCTCGTGAGCAAGCTGCGCGAGAACAACAAGCTCGTCATCGGCGTGGGCGTGAAAAGCTCGACGTCGGACCTGTTGATCGCGAACTGCGACGAGTTCATCTACTACGACGACCTCGTGCGCAAGGAACAGCAGCGCAGCGGCCGCAGGAAGCAACCGGCCGCGGCATCCCCCGCTGCACCCGCTGGCAAGCAGACTGCTGCAGGAAAGCAAGCTTCGCAGCCTGCGCCGCCTGCATCGGCTCCCGTGCAGGCAGCCGACGCAGTCGAGGCGCCTGCCACGGCGAGCGAGCCGCGCAGGCCACCGTCGCGCGCCAAGTCAGACGACGAGAAGAAGCAGGAGGCGTTCGACCAGGTGCTCGCCACGATCGAAGCGCTGGCGGACGAGCGCGAAGTCGACGAAAAGATCTGGGGTTCGATGATCAAGCAGACGCTGAAGCGCCAGCGCCCCGGGTTCAACGAGAGCTACCATGGCTTCCGCAGCTTCAATCAGCTGCTCGAAGAGGCGCGTGACCGCAAGCTCATCGAGCTGGAAAAGGACGAGAAGTCCGGCGGTTACATCGTCCGCGCCATGACTTGAGCCGCCGCGGCCGACAGCTCGCCCGGGCACATCGGGGAATCCGCTTTGCGACTGCTCCTTGCGGAAGACGACACCATGATCGGCGAGGCGGTACGTGCCGGCCTGCGGCGGCAGGGCTTTGCCGTGGATTGGGTCCGCGACGGCATTGCGGCCGAACAGGCGCTGCTGGCGGAAACCTACGATGCCTGCCTGATCGATCTGGGCCTGCCGCGCAAGGCGGGCCTCGATGTCCTGCGCTGTCTGCGCGAGCGCGGCTCGACGCTGCCGGTGCTGGTGCTGACGGCGAGGGACGCGATCACCGATCGCGTCGACGGCCTCGACGCTGGCGCCGACGACTACGTCGTCAAACCTTTTGACCTCGCCGAACTCGCAGCCAGGATCCGCGCCGTGACTCGTCGCAAGGGCGGGCGCGCCCAGGCGGTCATCGAGCATGGCGAGGTCGTGCTGGACCCGGCGACGCGTGAAGTCCGGCGCAACGGTGAAACGGTAGCGCTGTCGCCGCGCGAGTTCGCGCTGCTGCAGGCGCTGCTCGAGCATCCGGGACGGATACTGTCCCGCGCGCAACTGGAAGAACGGCTCTACGGGTGGGGCGAGGAGATCGAGAGCAACGTGGTCGAGGTGCACGTGCATACCCTGCGTCGGAAGCTCGGTGCCGACTTCATCCGCAACGTACGCGGCGTCGGCTACCGCGTCGGCCAGGCGGCGCCTTGAACTCGCTGCGCAACAGGTTGCTGGCCTGGCTGCTCGGCGCCGTGGCCCTGGTCGGCGCGACGGGCGCCTGGGTCAGTTATCGCAATGCGCTGGCCGAGGCGAACTCGTTCTTCGACGATCATCTGCGCCAGACTGCGCTGTTGCTGCGCGACCAGGCCTACGGCTTCTCACCCACGCCCGGCCTGCCGCAGGAAATTCCCGACTACGACTTCGTGGTGCAGGTGTGGACGCTGGACGGCGTGCGCGTGTACCTGTCGCGCCCCCACACGGTGCTGCCCGGGCTGACGACGCTCGGGCTGTCGACCGTCGCCACGCCCAACGGTCGCTGGCGCGTGTTCGGTGTCGAGGCGCGCGGACGAATCATCCAGGTCGCGCAGCCCATGAACGTCCGCGAGCGTCGCGCCGCGCGCCTCGCGCTGAAGACCATCGTGCCTTTCGCGTTCCTGCTGCCGGCGCTCGCATTCGTGGTCGTCCTGATCGTCGGGCGCACGATGCGCCCGGTGCGCCAGTTCGCCGCGGTCCTGCGCAGCCGCAAACGCGGCGCGCTCGACCCGCTCGATGGCGGGACGCTGCCCGATGAAATCCGGCCGGTCGCGACCGCATTGAACGATCTGCTGGTCCGGCTCAAGGAATCCGTCGAGCGCGAGCGCTCGTTCATCGCCGACGCAGCCCATGAGTTGCGCACGCCATTTACTGCGCTCGATCTGCAGGTGCAGTCGCTGCGGGCCGAGACGGCCGGTGCCGCGCATGACGCCGCCGTGCAAGGACTCGAAACCGGCGTGGCGCGGGCCACTCGTCTGGTCGAGCAGTTGCTGGCGCTGGCGCGCGAGGAGCGTGATGGCAACCGCGAGCACGAAGCCGTCGCATTGGTGGACCTGGCCCGGGATGTCATCGAGGAAATGCTGCCCCTGGCGGACACGCGCGGCGTCGACCTCGGCATGGAACGTGCGGATACGGTCCGTGTCGGCGGCGACCGGGAAGCTCTGCGCGTGCTGATCCGCAACCTGCTCGACAATGCCATTCGATACTCGCCCGCAGCTACCCAGGTAGACGTGTCGGTGGAACGTCGCGACGGCGCCGAGCCGCGGGCGCTGCTCGTCGTCTCCGATGGCGGTCCCGGAATCCCACCGCCAGAGCGCGAAAGGGTGTTCGATCGCTTCTATCGAGTGCCCGGTACTGCCTCGCCCGGCAGCGGCCTGGGGCTGGCGCTGGTGCGTTCGATCGCCGCGCATCACCACGCGCACATTCAACTCGGCGCCGGCCCCGATGGACGCGGGCTGCGGGTGAGCGTCGAGTTTGCAGCCCTCGGCCCGCCTTAAGTCAGTCCTAAGCCACGCGGTCCACGATTCCTCCCATGCTCCGCGGTCCGTCCCGCGGCTCACTGCATCCAAGGAGTGACACTCGTGAAGACCCGCACCATGGTTCGTCATCCGCTGCTCGCGGCAGCCCTCGGCGCAACCGTCGTTGCGCTGCCTGCCAGCGCGCTCTACCTGTACGGTTCCGGCCACACCGCCAGGGCCGCAGGGACGCCCGCGGTCGTGGCCAGCACACCCGCTCCCGGCGTTGCCCCGATCGCGGCTGGACTGCCCGATTTCCGGCCCCTCGTGCAGGCTTACGGACCGGCCGTCGTCAACGTCAGTGTCCGTTCCGTCGTGAAGACGAGCGGGCACGGCCGCATGCCGCCGGGCATGGACGAGGACAACCCTTTGTTTCAGTTCATGCAGCCCGGCAACGGCGCTCCGATGCGCGGCGAGGGCTCCGGTTTCATCATCAGCGCGGACGGCATCATCCTCA
This sequence comes from Pseudomonadota bacterium, assembly GCA_016705325.1. Classification (GTDB taxonomy): domain Bacteria; phylum Pseudomonadota; class Gammaproteobacteria; order Steroidobacterales; family Steroidobacteraceae; genus RPQJ01. The sequence goes on from JADIYJ010000027.1 coordinate 198,248, forward strand.
CCAACGCGCATGTCGTCGACGACGCGCAGAAGGTGACTGTCAAGCTGACCGACCGCCGCGAGTTCGAGGCCCGCGTGATCGGCTCGGACGCGAAGAGCGACGTGGCGGTGCTGAAGATCGACGCGCAGAACCTGCCGGTCATCAAGCTCGGCGACCCGCAGACGTTGCAGGTCGGCGAGTGGGTGGTGGCCATCGGCTCGCCGTTCGGGCTGGAGAATTCAGTCACGGCCGGCATCGTCAGCGCCAAGGGGCGCAGCCTTCCGGATGACACGTACGTCCCGTTCATCCAGACGGACGTCGCGGTAAACCCGGGCAATTCCGGCGGGCCGCTCTTCAACCTGCGCGGCGAAGTGGTGGGAATCAACTCGCAGATCTACAGCCGTTCGGGCGGCTATCAGGGCCTGTCGTTCGCGATCCCGATCGACGTCGCGTTGAACGTCAGCAAGCAACTGCAGACGCAGGGGCACGTGACGCGCGGCAAGCTCGGTGTCGGGATCCAGGACGTGGACCAGGCGCTCGCCGAATCGTTCGGCCTCGAGGTGCCGCGTGGCGCACTCGTCGCCAGCGTGGAGAAGGGCGGCCCGGCCGAGAAGGCCGGTCTGCGGGAAGGGGACGTCATCCTGCAATTCGATGGGCAAGTGATCGAATCCGCAGGGCAGTTGCCGTCAGCCGTCGCGGCCACGGATCCGGGCAAGGCCGTGGCCCTGCAGATCTGGCGTGAGCAGGCGACTCGCGAAGTCAAGGTCAAGCTGGGCCAGACGACCGACGACAATGCCGTCGCGGCAAATTTCGATGGCACGAATGCCGGGCGCCTCGGCGTGATGGTGCGACCGCTGTCCGCCGAGGAAAAGCAGCAGGCCGACTTGAGCGACGGCCTCGTCGTCGAGAACGTCGACGGCGCCGCCGCGGAGGCAGGCGTGCGGCCGGGCGACATCGTGCTCTCCGCCAACGGCTCGCCCGTGAAGAGTGTCGAGCAACTGCGGTCGGTGGTCTCCGGCTCGAAGAGCCACGTGGCCCTGCTGGTGCAACGCGGGGATGCACGAGTGTTCGTGCCGGTCGAACTGGGCTGACCAGTGCCTGCAGCGGCTGGACTCGTCACGAGTCCGGTCGCTGCTGGATGGCGCGCCCGACTGGATTCGAACCAGTGACCCCTGCCTTCGGAGGGCAGTACTCTATCCAGCTGAGCTACGGGCGCGTGGCGGGACCCCGCAAAAGGGGCTGGAATCATAGCCTCGGAGGCCCTGCGCGTCCATTTGAGTCGGTCCAGGGCCCTGGCCGCCTCAGCCTGCCTGCGCGCCGCTGGGTGCGCCGTGGCCGGATCCGCACGCTATACTTCGCGGCCTCGTCAAAGTCGCCGTCCGGAGTTCGACCGTGAGTGCAGAGCACGATCGCAGGTTTTTCGACACCTTCATGCTGATCCTCGGCATCCTCGCTGCCATCACCATCGGCCTGATGGTGCTGGCGGGCATGATCTCCGACCGGACTTCGAAGCAGTTTCACGACGAGGACCCGCGCAAGGTCGAGGAAACCCTGGCACGCATCGCGCCGGTCGGGCGCGTCGCGGTCGCGGGCCAGGACAACACGGCGCTGGCGCCGCCTGCCGCGGCTCCGACGGCAGCGGCCGTCGACCTGCCGGGTGACCAGGTTTACCAGCAGGTCTGCACGGCCTGCCATGGCGCCGCCGTCGCGGGCGCACCCAGGACGGGCGACAAGGTCGCGTGGGCGCCGCGCATCGCACAGGGCATCGACGTGCTGCACCAGCATTCGCTCGAGGGTTTCCAGGGCAAGGCGGGCTACATGCCGCCGAAAGGTGGCCGCACGGACCTGAGCGACCAGTCGGTCATGAACGCCGTCGATTACCTGGTCAGCCAGGCGCAGTAACCGGGTGTTTGCACGAGTCGTCCGCGCCATCGTCGTTGCCACCGCGGTGGCCGGCTTCGTCGCGGGCTGCGCTTCGCCGCCGCCGAAGCCCGACACGATGCGCGACCCGAGCGTCAATTTCTCGAACTTCAAGACGTTCGGCTGGACGGCAGGCAGTGCAGTCGACGCGGGAGACGCGCCGCTCAAGCTGCTCGACGCAAACATCCGCGCCGCCGTCGTCGACGTGATGCAACGCAAGGGCTACGTCGAGGCACCTGCCGGCACGACGCCGGACCTGCGCATCGCCTACGAGACCGCGAAGGCCGAGAAGCTCGAGAACAATCCCGTGCGCGTCGGCATCGGTGTCGGCAGCTGGGGCGGCAACATGGGTGGCTCGGTCAGCATGGGCAGCCCGAGCGTCCGCAACTTCACCGAAGGCACGCTCGTCGTGCACGCCATCGATACGGCCCGCAACGTCGAAGTCTGGCAGGGCCGCGTCTCCGGCAAGATGACGAAAGGCAGCGTCGAATCTGCTGCCATCCGCCAGGCCGTCGGGGTGGCGATGGCTGATTTCCCGGTGCGATAGCACGGGGAGTTTCGACCCAGGAAAAGCCGGTGAGGGCGTTCATTCCGGGCGTTCTCCGGGCGAGCGGAAAGGCAGACACGCTCGCCCGGAGAACACCCGGAATGAACGCCTGATCGACCGCGCCTGTGCGAATTCCCGCCAAGGCCCGAGAATTCGCACCGCGCAAGCAACGTTCAACGGGGAATGACGGTAGAGTCGAGATGTGGCGCGGTGACCGTAGGTTTGGTTTGTCTGTTGCCGCCCCTTTCGTTTGGCGGTGCCCGAGTAACCTCGCCATAGCTCCGTTTCCACATCCCGCTCATCGAACCGGACGTGCAGATCTCCCGCATCCGGCTCTCGGACAAGACCTCACGCCTTCACCCACGACGGGCCATGCCCACGCGCGGTCAGACGTACGAGACCGAAGTGCCCGTACAGGTGCGAGAGTGGATAAGCTCCGCCCCGGCGTCGCCTGACCTTGTGCTTGGTGCGCAGCCACCGGCGTAACCGCGTTGCGGTGTAGCTGTCGATCGCGCGGTAAGCACGGCTGACGCTACCTACTCGGAAGTAGTTCGCCCAGCCGCGCAGCGCCGGTTCAACTGCGCCACCACCTCCGTGGTGTCTTGCCACGTCATCGAGTGGGCGGTGAGCGCATGGATCTTTTCGACCATGCGCCGGATGCTCTTCTTTGATGGCCGGTAACCCAGATAGGCCTGGCCGGTCTTCGCCGAGTGCATCCGCCCAAACGTGTAGCCCAGGAAGTCGAACGCCCCTTCCGGGACCCTACAGATTCGCGTCTTCTCCTCATTCACCGTCAGCTTCCAGCTTGCTCATGAGGTCGCGCATGCGGTCAGCGCCTCTTCGGCCTTGCCCCGCCTGCACAGGATCACGGATCGTCGGCGTAGGTCACGATGCGAGAGCCAAGGCTCTGCTCCAGCCCGAGCTTCTTCCACCCCAGCACGAACCGGCGCATGTATAAATTAGCCAGCAAGGGTGAGATGGGTGAGCCCTGCGGAATGCCGCACCGCTTATCCTTGGCCTCCGTGCTTCGCGTCTTCCTTCCTCGATCATCGGTTTCTTCCACGGAACATTCCAGCCACATCTTGACCAGATGCAGCACTCGCCGATCCACGACGCGGCGCGCGAGCGACCGCATCAGTTCGGCGTGCGGAATGCTACCGAAGTAGTCCGCGAGGTCGGCGTCTACGACGTCCGGATGACCGCGGAACAGCGTCTCTTCCACCTCGATCACCGCTTGCTGGGCGTTTCTCCCAGCACGGTAAGCGTACTGCTCGGGCGGAAGGTCGGCTTCGAAGATCGGATCGAGCACCAGCATCGCTGCCGTCATGCACACCCGATCCCGCAAGGTCGAGATGCCCAGCGGCCTGAGCTTGCCGTTGGCCTTCGGGATGAACACTCGTCTGATCGGGTCCGGTCGGTAAGTCTCCTGCTTGAGCGCAAGCGCCAGTTCGCCGAGCCACCGCTGCACCCCATACGCTTCGACGTCCGCAAAACCCTCACCATCCACACCCGGCGCCCCTTTGTTCGAGCGGCACTGGGCATAGGCGTGAGTCAGCATGTCCTCGCGGCAAATCTTGTCGTACAGGGCGTAAAGCGATACCCGGCTTCCGTCTTCGCTTTCGCGTGTAACGCCATCTGCAGTTTCTGAACACTCTTCGGAGTTGATAGGTTGCCCAATCTCCGGTCCCTCACCACGTATTGCGTCTGTCTTGAACTGAGGCCCCTTCCCTCCACCGGCATTACCCGGCTTCACCGGTACTACGAACCTCTCCGTCACCCCATCGCGGCCGGCCCATCCCTCACGGGCGTCCGGTTGATCTTCCCGATCACGCGACGGGCTTCCCGTGTTGCGTGCGCTTCCCTTGTGTGCATGCTGTCGCCACTACCCCGGCACGGCGGCTCGGATCACCTTTTGCTCTATCACCCAGCCGTAGCAACCTTCCCCGATAGGGTCGTCGGTCGGCCCGTGCATCGTCCTTTTCGAGGCTTCCTCAGCGTTCACTCACGTTACGGCCTGCACACTCGCGCTGTCACCGTATGTCGTGACACGCTTGACCGAAGGCTTCAAAGATTTCGTTACCTCCATCGTTGCTCCGGTTGCTTCCGGCTGGAGCAGTTGCCGGGTGGGACTTGCACCCACTGGAAAGCGCCGCCTTTTCACGGCGCACACCCGAAGCAGACCCACGTTCGGTGTCTGGAAAGACGGGAAAGCCGACACCTCGAACGCTTTGCTAAGCCGCCGACTCACTGGCGACGTCCCAGTTCGGGAATACCAGTACCGCCGGATGACACTTGAGCGCTCGCGCCAGCACCTTTGCCCGCTCAACCCCCAGGTTGACCCGGCTGTTCTCAATGGCCGAGATCGTGGACTGCGGAATACCCGTGAGTTCGGCGAGCTGGCCCTGCGTGAGCTCCTGGAGCTCCCGGAGAATGCGCACCGAATCGCCGACCGAAACCTCGACGCGCCGCTTGGCTGGTCTGAACTCTCTCATCTCACGGTCTCCGATAATCGTGGGGCGTGACCTGAATGACCTGTATCAGTAACACGTTCGCTACAACGCGGTAGATCACTCTCCACTTCAAGCCAAGACGGGACGAACGATGCCCTTTCCACTCGCCGGAAAGGGATTCATCGTGAAATCCCTTGATGGCGCGTAGCCCGGGTGGCCCCGAAAGCGCCGCAATGTCCTTCCACTTCTCGTAGTGCTTCAGAATCTCCAGCGGCACCGCACCGGACAGTTGCCTGTCTACCCGACGGTGCTCCTCAATTCGCCACATGACAAATAATAGCTATACTATATTTGTTATGTCAACGCGCCTGCGCGGCCCCACGAGCCAGGCTCGAATGCCGACATTCAAAGGGCAAGAACGACCCTTCCGAGACAGTCGTCAACGACCATTTTCGGGCGGTCGACGACGTTACTCAGTTCGTACGCGTCAGCGCGAGCTGTACGCGTACGAGATCGCGGTCGAGCCCAGCGTCGCTGAAACGGGTGTAGTACAGGTGCGGCGTCCGCCCCGCCCGGGCCGGGGGTAACCGCAGGGCGGCAGGTCAACTTCGCTTCAGCCAGCAACTGCGGCTCGCTGCAGTGAATTAGATCGGTCGACAGCGAGAAGAAGTAGCCGCACACGTTCCGACCATCAACCCAGCCGGGTGTCGGAGCCACCAGCATGTATCGGCTGAGGTAGGTGCTGTAGACCATGTGCCCGCCACCCAAGCCGTCGATCCGCCTGCTGAGAAATGTACACATGGGTACTGCGCTGCCGGTCACGTACGGCCTCATCATGCGGAGGCCGAAGCTGCCGCCATCCCCGGCGCGCCAGCTGGACGGGTCGTCGAGCCGGTCGGTCAATCGTGTAGTCGAACACAACCTCCTTGGCGCCCACCGCCACGGTGACGAGGAGCGGCGTGAGCTTGAATGTGAGCTGGCCTCGAACGCCTCCACGGTGGCGGCGACAGTAACGTCTCCGATGCCCCAGGCCTGCAGAACGCCACTCGCGGAGACCGGGGCGATAGTGGGATTTGAGCTGCTCCAGGTCGCCGCCTTGTTCGGCAATGCATTGCCGAACTGGTCGCGCGCAATCGCGGTGAGCTGCACAGTATCGCCTTCGTAGGGTGTGGTCGTCGGACTCGTCACCGTCACTGACGCAGTGGCGTTGCCGGCGACGGCGGTGGCGCTGAACGACACGGGCGCCAAGCCCGCGACTGTCGCAGTCGCGTGCTGCGAGCCGGCGGTCGTTCCCAGCGTCCAGCGTGTGCTGGCATTCCCGCCACTGTCGGAGACGCCGCCGCAGGCAGCCAACGAGAGTGAAGCGAGTCCGACAACCACCACGCGAGAGAACTTGAACCGCATGTGGATCCCTCCATAGTGCGGTCCGGCCCGACAGGCCAACTCCGGCATCCCGTCGGCGCGGGCCGGATCACATGGTCAGCATCTGCCGGTGCAGCGGAAATTGTTATCGTGGATGTCGGCAGCATGAGGGCGACTGGTCATGTTTCAGTCGGTCCCGACTGGCCGAAATCAGGAAGGCAGAATGAGTCGCTTAAGGGCTGCCGAAAGTGAGCCTGCGCCAACGTCTGCCTTTTCAGGTAGTCGGCCGTGCGGGAAGCAATCCGATCACGACGCGAAGAGGCTTGTTTCCAAACGGTCTCCGCATCGAAGGCGGCCGCAGGGTCAGTTTGGGACAAACCTCCGACTAACCCCCAGCCCCTATCCCCCAACCCCTTTCTTCAGTCGTCCGCCTGGCGGAAATCCACTCCCAGCGAACGCAGCTTGCGGTACAGGTGCGTGCGCTCCATGCCCACGCGCTTCGCGAGCTGGCCGACCTTGCCATTGCAGAGCTGCAGCTGCTGCGTCAGGTAGGCGCGCTCGAAATGCTCGCGGGCTTCGCGCAGAGGCAGCGCCAGCAGGTCCTGCTTCACCAGCGGCTCGTCCACCGGCGACTGCGAGGAAATCTCGCGCTCGATTTCCTCGAGGCGGATTTCCTCGGGCCCGCCCTGGATCAGCAGGCGCTGGACCAGGTTCTTGAGCTCGCGGATGTTGCCGGGCCACGGATAGTTGCGCAGGCGGTTCTGTGCCGCGACGCCAAAGCGCCGGAACGGCAGGCGCTCGTCATCGACGAGGCGGTCGACGTAATAGCGCAGCAGCTCCGGCACGTCCTCGGCGTATTCGCGCAGCGGCGGAACCCGCAGGGTCAGCACGTTCAGGTTCGACAGCAGGTCCAGCCGGAACGGCACCGGGCCGCGCGTTTCGAAGCCGGGCTGCGCCGACGAGAGGATGCGAACGTCGAACCGCAGCGGCGCGCCGCGGCCGCCCCTGCGCTGGAACGTGCCCGACTCGAACACGGCGAGCAATAACCGCTGCGCGCTCTGTGGCAGGTCCTCGAGGCCATTGATGAACAGTACGCCGCCCTGCGCCTGCTCGAGCAGGCCCGCGGTCACGCCGCTCTCGTTTTCGACCCCGAGCAGCACGAATTCGGCGTTGTCCTCGGTGACCGCCCCGGCAGACAGGCTGACGATCGGACCCGAGGAGCGCGCACTCAGCGCGTGAATGTAGCGGGCGAAGGCTTCGCGGCCGGTTCCCGGCTCGCCGAGCACCAGCACCGGCGCGTCGTGCGGGGCGATCTGTTTCACTTTCTCGCGCAGGTCGCGCATCAGGCGACTGCGGCCCACCGGTGCAATCAGCGGCGGCACCAGCGTCCGCGTGACTCGCTGCCGGCGCTTGCCTTCCTCGAGCGCGCGCGCGACGGTCCGCAGCAGCTTGGCCAGCGAGAGCGGCTTCTCGACGTAGTCGATCGCACCGAGCCGCGTGGCTTCGACGGCGGTTTCGACCGTGCCGTGGCCGGACATCATGACGACCGGCGCCGTGAGCGCCTGCGACTGCTGCCACTCGCGCAACAGGCTGATGCCATCGGTGTCGGGCATCCAGATATCGAGCAATACGAGGTCTGGCGCCTGCTGCGCGCATGCGGCGCGTGCCTCGGCGGCATTGCCCGCGGTTTCAACGATGTAGCCTTCCTCCGAGAGTATTTCCCGGACGAGTTCACGAATGTCGTTCTCGTCGTCGACGACGAGTATCCGCGCGTTGGTCATGCGCGTTCTCTCCTTGACTCCAGTCTGCCGCGCCTGAGCGCGTTGTCCGCCGCTGCTTCACGCAGCGGCAGCTCGATACGAACCTGTGCACCGCCAGCGGTGCGGTTGTCGGCCTCGATGTGTCCGCCGTGTTCTTCCACGATCTTGCGGACGATCGCGAGTCCCAGCCCCGTGCCCTTGGTCTTCGTGGTCACGTACGGATCGAACACCTGCCCGATCAGCTCGCGCTGGAACCCGGGCCCATTGTCCTCCACCGTGATGCGCGCCACGTCAGATTCGCCGCGCGCGACACGCCGCGTCGACACCGTGATCGCACCATCGGCCCGCCCTTCCAGCGCCTCGACTGCGTTGGTGAGCAGGTTGTTGAGCAATTGTCGCAGGCGGCCGGGATCGGCGACCAAGGCATCGATCCCGGGGTCGAGTTCGACCTGGAGGCGCACCCCGCGGATCGCTCCCTGGGCGCGGTAGAGGTCGCTGACCTCGGTCACCATCTTGTTGAGGTCGACCGTGGCCATCTCGAGCCGCGGCGCACGCGCGTATTCGCTGAAGGCATTGACCATTTCCTTCATCGCCTCGACCTGCTGCACGATCGTCTCGGTCGCGCGCTCGAGCATCTGCACGTCCCTGGGATCGCTCATGCCCGGCAGCAGCTTATGCCGCAGGCGTTCGGCGGACAGGCGGATCGGCGTGAGCGGGTTCTTGATCTCGTGCGCCAGGCGGCGGGCCACTTCGCCCCATGCGGCCTCGCGCTGCGCCTGCAGCATCACGGTGATGTCGTCGAACACGAGCACGTAGCCACCCGGCGTATCGCCTTCCACCGGCAGCGGCGTGCACGCGCACATCAGGATGCGGCGCCCGCCACCGGTCTGGAACGTGAACTGCTCGCGCCATTCGACGGCGCCAGTCGCGAACCGCTGCTGGCAGGCTTCCGCGAACTGAAGTGCGAGGTTCGGCGGCTCCGCGCCGGTGGCGCCAAACGGCGCGCCCACCCGTGATTCGATGTCTTCTCCCAGGATCATCGCCGCCGCACGGTTTGCCGTGCGCACGCGCCAATCGGGCTCGAGTGAAATCACGCCCGTCGACAGGCGCGCCAGGATGACCGCGAGTTTGGCGCGTTCGGTCTCCGCCGCCAGTTGCGCGCGACGCTGGTCTTCACGGGCATGCCGCAGACGCTTGGTCATGTCATTGAACGAGTGCACCAGGAAACCCATCTCGTCGTGCGACGTAAGGGGCAGCTTCGTGTCGAGGTCGCCCTGTGCCACGGCGCGGGTGCCCTGCACGAGATCCTGGATCGGCTGCACCAGCCGCTGTGCCGTGAAAATCGCCCCGTACCAGGCCGCGAGCAGCGACAGCAGCAGCACGACGGTCAGCGTGAGGATGAAACTCGCCTTGAGCGGCCGCCGCAGGTAGTCCTTCTCGCCGAACTGCTGGTAGGCGGACTGCACCGTATCCGCCAGCGCGCCGAGCCGTTCCGCGACGGGGTACATGCTCTGCAGCAACAGCCGTTCGCCGCCCAACGCGGGTGATTCACCGATCGGCACGGCCGTGCGGATCAGGTACCCGCCGTTCTGCTGCGGCTCGAGACTCACGAAGGGCTGCCCCTGCCGCAACTGCAGCAGCACCTCACCCGGGACGTCCTCTGGCACGATGTCAGATGACAAACCCTTGCTCACCGAGATTACGCGGCCCGCCTCGGTCGCGACCGTGAGCTCGACCGCGCCGACCTGCCGTCGCATCGCTTCGAGCAGACCGGGCATCGTCGAGCCCGCGATGCCGATTTCCTCGGCGATGGCTTCGGAAGCCGCCAGGTGCTCGCGCATGCGTACTTCCAGCGCCGAGCGCGACAGCACCAGTGCGTCGTCGAGGCTCCTGCGGATCTCGACGTTGAACCAGCTGTCGATGCCCTTGTTCAGGAACTGCACCGCGAAGAAATACACAAGCAGGATCGGCAGCGTTGCAAGTACGCCGAAAATCCAGACCATGCGCGCCTTGAGCCGCGAGCCGATGACGTGTCCGCGCCAGTCCCGGATCAGCTGCGTGAGCTCGGTGGCGAGCAACCCGACCAGCACGGCAAGGCCGGCGATGTTGATCGCCAGGATCCACGGGTGCAGCCGGCTGAACTGCTCCGAGTTCTGCGCCGTCTGGGCCATGAACAGGATGGCCGCAAGCCAGAGCAGGCCGCCGAGACCCATGGTCACTGCCGAGGCAGCGCGTTTCAGGGTCGGAGCATCCATGTCTTCCAGTCGCTCTCGGCGCTCCAGTCATCCGTCCAGAACAGCAGCCAGCCAAAGACGTCGGGCGCGGTATTCATCTTGAGGACGGCGCGTATGCCGCCCTCATAGACGGGCCCGTCGGACACCAGCGCAGCATCGATCACCGGCAGTCCGTGGAGATCGCCGACGCGCTCGAGCGCCGCCTGCAGTGAGCCGAAATCCTGCTGCTCGCCGGTGTTGAGGTTTTTCACCAGGTAACGCTGGCTCAGCGCGTGATAGCTCACCTCGTAGCGCTGCTCGAGCGCGGCGATGCCGGCGTCCAGCATGTAGCGACGCACGCGATCGACGGTGATTTCGTAAGTGAGTCGCAGCGTCAGGCCGGATTCGACCGCCTTGCGCGCGCCGTCCGGCAGGGTGAGATCCAGCTTCGCATCGAGTTCGTAGACGCCTTCATCGAGCGTGACATTGACGTCGCGAATCTTCAGCTTCGACTCGTCCTCGGCGTGCGCGACCGGACCCACCGTTGCAATTAAGCACAGCATCAACCACGCGACGTACCTCGCTAAATATGGCAATTTCTGCAGGATGGGGATGGCCGTGTAGCTCATTTCCAACAATCATAGCGGCTTGCTCAGGCAAGCATAATAGAACCCGTCCATGGCGGTCTCACCGGGCAGGACCTGGTACCCGGGCCGCGCCCCGGCAGGGCGCGGCGGCCAGGTGGCCGTCAGTTCGGGCGTCAGGTCCCGGACACCCGGGGTCCGGGCCAGGAAAGCCCCGACGACGCGCTCGTTTTCGGCCGCCAGCACCGAACAGCTGGTGTACAGCAGGCGACCGCCCGGCTTGACCACCCCCCAGGCGGCGGCCAGCAGGTTCGCCTGCTTCCGCGCCAGGTCCGGGATGTCCTTGGCCCGCCTCAGGATTTTGATGTCCGGGTGCCGCCGTATGACCCCGGTGGCCGAGCACGGCACGTCCAGCAGGACCCGGTCGTACGGCCGACCGTCCCACCAGCCACCGACGTTCTCGACGTCCGCTGCTACCAGCCTGGCCTGCAACCCAAGCCGCTCGAGGTTTTCACGGATTCGCAGCAGCCGCGGCTCGGACACGTCGAGGGCCGTGACTTCGGCATTACCGTTGGTCCGCTCGAGCACGTGACAGGTCTTGCCGCCCGGCGCCGCGCAGGCATCCAGGATGCGTTCGCCTTCCTGCGGGTCGAGGAGTTCGGTCGCCAGCTGGGCCGCGGCGTCCTGCACCGAAAGTCGGCCATCCATGAACCCCGGCAGCGAACGCACGTCGCCGGGCGGCGCCACCTGCAGCGCATCGCGCGCGAGCGGGTGCGGCGTGACCGTGAACCCTGCAGCCTCCAGCTCACCCCTGGCCCACGCCACATCGCCACGCATGCCGTTCACGCGCACCCACAACGGCGGGTGCGCATTGTTGGCGTCAAGCGCAGCCAGCGCGGCCTCGCCACGGTCCGTGCGCAGCGCATCGACGAACCAGCGCGGATGCGCGGTGCGCAGCGCCACGTCGCGGTCGATGGCGTGCAGGATGTCTGCCTGCTCACGCTGGAATCGCCGCAGGATCGCGTTGACGAACCCGGCGGCTTGCTCGAATCCGAGCACCCTGGCCGCACTCACGGTTTCGGAAACGGCAGCGTGTGCCGCGGTCTCGCCGGAGACCAGCTGGAAGAGCCCGATTTCGATCAGCGCCCGCAGGCGCGGCGGGAGCTGGTCGGGCGAACGCGACGCCAACGCATTGAGCACCGCGGCCAGTCGAAGGTGCCAGCGCAGCGTGCCGTAGCACAGCGAGCGCTTGAGCCCGCGCGCCGAGCCTTCATCGCTGTCGGTGGCGAGGACGTCGTCGAGCGAGCGCCCTTCCTCGATGACGGCAGCGACGATGATCGCGGCAGACGCACGTACTTCCGCCGGACCCGTGGCCGTGCTCATGCGATCACCTCGCCGAAGCGTTCGCCGCCCAGCGGCCTGGAATTGAGAATGTCGCGGGCTCTGAGCGGCTTGCGACCGGGAAACTGCACCGCCAGCAATTCGAGCAGGCCGTCGCCGGTGGCGACGAGGATGCGCCCTGCCGCTGCCCGCACGACCGTTCCCGGTGCCGCATGGAGTCCCACCGCGATCTCCCCGGTCACCGGGCACGCCTCCCAGATGCGCACCTGCTCGTCGTCGAGCCGTGTCTCGGCGACCGGCCAGGGGACGAACGCGCGAACCTGCCGATCGATCGCGCCGGCAGACTGCGACCAGTCGATGCGCGCCTCCTCCTTGCGGATTTTCGCGGCATAGGTCGCGCCATCGGCCGGTTGCGGCGTCGCGTGCAGCGAACCTGCGGCCCAGCCCTGCACTGCCGTGACGATGGCCTGCGCACCGAGCTCCGCGAGTCGATCGTGCAGCTCGCCGGCGGTTTCGCGCGGTCCGATCGCGAGTTCGCGCCGTAGCAGCTCCGGCCCGGTGTCGAGCCCGGCGTCCATCAGCATGATCGAAACTCCGGTGCGCTCGTCGCCGGCAAGCACGGCGCGCTGGATCGGTGCCGCGCCGCGCCAGCGCGGCAGCAGCGACCCGTGGATATTGAGACAACCGAGCCGCGGCAGATCGAGCACGGCCTGCGGCAGGAGCAACCCGTACGCGACGACGACCATGAGATCGGCCGCATAGGCCGCGAGCCGCTGCCGTGCCGCGGGCGTCTTGAGCGTGGCCGGCTGCTCGACCGGTATGCCGAGCGCGAGGGCCCGTTGTTTCACGGCACTCGACGCGACTTCGCGGCCCCGCCCCGCCGGCCGGTCGGGCTGGGTGTAGACCGCAACGATGGCATGGCCCGCGTCGTGCAAAGCCTGCAGGGCCGGCACCGAGAACTCAGGCGTGCCGGCGAAGACGATGCGCAGCGGTTGCATCAGATGGCGGGAGTCCGGATGCGCTCGCCGGTCGCCGGGCGATTGCGCTTGTCCTTCTCGAGCTTGCGGCGAATGCGGTTACGCTTGAGTTCGGAGAGGTAATCGACGAACAGCTTGCCATCGAGGTGATCGAGCTCGTGCTGGATGCAGATCGCGAGCAACCCTTCGGCCTCGAGCTCGAACGGCTTGCCATCGCGGCCGAGGGCGCGCACGCGCACCTTGCCGGAGCGGGCCGTCGGCGTGTCAAACACGCCGGGGACCGACAGGCAGCCTTCCTCGATCTCGATCTCACCCGACCGCTCGATGATCTCGGGATTGATGAGGACCAGCGGCTTCGACTTGTCCTCGCTGACATCCATCACCACGAGGCGCTTGTGGTAATCGACCTGCGTCGCCGCGAGGCCGATCCCGGGCGCGGCATACATGGTCTCGAACATGTCGTCGATCACCTGCCCGAGCCCGGCGCCCACGCGCTCGACCGGCGCCGCTTTGGTACGCAGTCGAGGGTCTGGATATTCGAGGATGGTTAGCTTCGCCATTCTTGCGAAAATACTGCTAAAGTTATGTCACGCTTGAATTTAATGGTCGTCAATGGGCCGCTGGACCGCCGTCGCCTTCCAGCGGAATGGCGCGACTGAGACGTGGTCGGCAGCGGCCGCCGGGCAGCCTGGATTATAAGGCGACGGTCGCGACCCCGATACCCGATGGAGAGAGGGATGGATCGTAACCTTCGACCTGAGTCGTCCACATCGCGGCGCCCGCGGCGCTGGATGCGCGCGCTGCTGCTGGCCATTGCCGTCACCGGCATAGCGGCGGGAACCGCCGTTCCACCGGCTGCGCTGGCACAGGCCGAGGCGGGCCGCTCGATGTCCGTGCCGATTTCGCCGACCGCGCCCGAGCGTTATGTCGTCAAGAAAGGCGACACGCTGTGGGACATCTCGGGCATGTACCTGAATGATCCCTGGTACTGGCCGGAGATCTGGTACGTCAACCCATCCATCGCCAACCCGCACCTGATCTTTCCGGGCGACGTGCTGTATTTCAGCTACGTCGACGGCAAGCCGCGCGTTTCGCTCGAGCCTGCCAGCGCCATGCGCTTGTCGCCCGAGGTCCGCAGCTCCGATCTCGATGGCGCCATCCGCGCGATTCCCTATGACCTGCTGATGGACTTCGTCAGCCGCCCCAGCCTGCTCGACCGGGACCAGGTCAGGAACTCGCCGTACATCGTCGGCATGCGCGACCGGCACATCGTCGGCTCGACGGCCAACGAAGTCTACAGCCGCGGGCTCGACCAACCGGCGGCCGGCACGCGCTACAACATCATCAACGTCGGCGAAGAGCTGCGTGACCCGGACGACGGCGACCTGCTCGGCTACATCGGGCATTTCGCGGGCCTCGGCGAAGTCATCCAGTCCTCCGGCGCCGTGGTGCCTGGCAAGGATTCGATTTTCGACATGCGGCGCAAGGAGCCAATGACGCACATGCGCGTGCTCGAGACCGGCCGCGAGATCATGCAGGGCGACCGGGTCTTCCCGGCGCAGGCGGAGATCGGCCCGGACTTCGTGCTGTCGGCGCCGTCGAACGAAGCGATCCTCGGCCAGATCGTCGCCATCGTCGATGGCATCTACGTCGCCGGCAAGTACCAGGTGGTCGCGGTCAATCGCGGCAAGCGTCACGGCCTCGCGCCCGGCAACCTGCTCGGCGTGTTCTACCGGGGCGAGGAAGTCCGCGACCGTTTTGACCGCCAGAACTGGTCTGCCTACACGGCGAACTACGACCGGGTGCGTCTGCCGGACGAGCGCAGCGGGACGATCATGTTGTTCACCGTAAAAGACCGCATGAGCTATGGCCTGGTGATGCAGTCGTCGCAGGTGATCCGCCGCGGGGACTTCATCGCGAGCCCGCAGCACGGCCACCAGTCGAGCGGCAGCACCAACTTCTCGCGCTGACGCGCAAACCCAGCTCAGTTCTCTGCGTTCAGCGCAGTTTTGCAGGAGCCTGCCGGGAATGACCCCCGGTAGGCTCTTTGCACATGGACGACCCAGAACGCTGGCTGTGGCTCGCGCGCGCCCCGGGCCTGCACGCAGGACAGTTGCAGGAGTGGCTCGCGCAAGGCGCCTCGCCGCTCGACCTCACGCGTGAAACGCATTCAGCGCTGGCGGCCATCGGGCTGGGCCAGCCCGCGATCCGAGCCCTCCTGGAACCCGACGGCGCGGGGATCGAAAGCGACCGTCGCTGGCTGCACGCCGCAGCGAATCGAAAGCTCGTCACCTGGGGCTCCGCGGAATACCCGCCGCTGCTGGCGCAGATTCCAGACGCGCCGCTGGTGCTGTACGTCGCAGGCGACCCCATGGCGCTCTGTCTGCCGCAACTCGCGATCGTCGGCAGCCGTAATCCGACCGCACTCGGCCGCGACACTGCCACGCAATTCGCGCAGCACCTGGCGCAGGCGGGGCTCGTCATCACCAGCGGGCTGGCGCTTGGCATAGACGCCGCCGCGCATCGCGGTGCCTTGAGCGCGGACGCGCGCACCGTCGCGGTCGTGGGCCGCGGCCTGGATGCGATCTATCCGCGGGAGAACGCAGCACTGGCGCAGGAGATCCTCGACCGGCAAGGCGCCCTCGTCACCGATCTCGCCGTCGGCACCCCGCCCATGAAGCAGAATTTTCCGCGACGCAACAGGATCCTCAGCGGCCTGGCCGTCGGGACGCTCGTGGTCGAGGCGGCCCTCCGGAGCGGGTCACTGATCACGGCCCGCCTGGCCGCTGACCAGGGGCGCGAAGTCTTCGCCATTCCAGGGTCGATCCATAACCCGATGGTACGGGGATGCCATCGGCTGTTGCGCCAGGGTGCCCGGCTGGTCGAGAGCGTGGACGACATATTCGCCGAACTCGAAGCAATCATCGGCGAAGTCAGCCGGATTGCGCAGGAAATCCCCCCCGCTGGCACTGATCTACGCACCCCCCCGTTGGACAAGGAGTATGAAATCCTGTTAGATGCGCTCGGCTTCGAGCCGGCCGGACTCGACATTCTCGTGGTCCGGACGGGCCTGAAAGCCGGTGCCGTCGCCTCGATGCTGCTGATCCTCGAGCTCGACGGCCGGGTACAACAGCAGCCGGGCGGTCGTTTCAGTCGCCGGTTGCCGGGAAGGATGTAATGAAGGAAGGCGTTCTCGACATTCTCATTTATCTGTTCGAGAACTACTTCGACGCCGAAACAGAAGACGGCTTCGAGCCCGACCGCGAGACCTTGAAGGTCGAGCTCGAAAAAGCCGGATTTCCGGGATCAGAAGTGGAACGGGCCCTGTGCTGGCTGGAAGAACTGGCGGCCGACCCGGGCAGGCTGCACCCGACACCCACCTCCCGTGCGATCCGGGTGTTCGCCGCGCTCGAGCAGGCGCGGCTGGACACGGATTGCCGTGGCTACCTGGTGCACCTGGAACAGGTGGGCATCCTGTCGCCGACCCAGCGCGAGCTGGTCATCGATCGCCTGATGGCGCTCGACGGCGACGAGATCGACATCGACAAATTGAAGTGGGTCGTGCTGATGGTGCTCTTCAGCCAGCCCGGGCAGGAGACCGCGTTCTCCCGCATGGAAGACCTGGTGTTCGAGGACCGCAGCGGGGCGATCCATTGAAGAAGTGATTAGTGAGTAGTGAATAGTGATTAGTAAGAGGCGATTACCCGGCACTGCCCCCTAATCACTAATCACTAATCACCAATCACTATTCACTAATCTCTGCCTGAGTCTGCCGCGGACCGCCGCGGCATGTTTTTTTGAGGGACATGACCAAGAATCTCGTCATCGTCGAGTCGCCGGCCAAGGCCAAGACCATCAAGAAGTACCTGGGCAAGGACTTCGAGGTGATGGCGTCCTATGGCCACGTGCGCGATCTCGTGCCCAAGGAGGGCGCCGTCGACCCCACGCGCCAGTTTGCGATGCGCTGGGAGCTGATCGAGAAGAACAAGAAGCACGTCGATGCGATCACGCGTGCCGTGAAAAAGGCCGACGCGCTCTATCTGTCGACCGACCCCGACCGCGAAGGAGAGGCGATCTCCTGGCACCTGCAGCAGCTGCTGACGGAAGCGGGCGCGCTCGACGGCAAGGCCGTCCATCGCAGCGTCTTCTACGAGATCACGAAGAAAGCGGTGCAGGAAGCCGTCGACAACCCGCGCGAAATCGCCGACGAGCTGGTGAAAGCCTACCTCGCCCGCCGCGCGCTCGATTTCCTCGTCGGCTTCAACCTGTCGCCGCTGCTGTGGAAGAAGGCGGGATTGTCCGGCGCCTCGGCGGGCCGCGTGCAGAGCCCCGCACTGCGCATGATCTGCGAGCGCGAGGAAGAGATTCTCGCCTTCAAGCCACGCGAATACTGGTCCATCGACGCGCAGGCGGCGAAAGACGCCGCAAATTTCACGGCCAGGCTGACGCAGCTCGGCGGCGAGAAGGTCGAACAGTTCACCGTCACGGACGTGGGCGGAGCGGAAGCGGCAAAGCAGAAACTCGAACGCGACGCGAATGGCACCCTGGTCGTCGCCAACGTCGAGAAGAAGCAGCGCCGGCGCAACCCTTCGCCACCCTTCACGACCTCGACGCTGCAGCAGGAAGCCGCGCGCAAGCTGGGCTTCGGCGCGCAGCGCACCATGCGCCTCGCGCAGCGCCTGTATGAAGGTGTCGACTTCGGCGAAGGTCCGGTCGGCCTCATCACCTACATGCGTACCGACTCGGTGAGCCTCGGTGCCGATGCGGTCAGCGAGATCCGCAGCGTCATCGGCAAGCTGTACGGCCCGGCCGCGCTGCCGGACACGCCGCGCGTCTACAAGACGAAGTCGAAGAACGCGCAGGAAGCGCACGAAGGCGTGCGACCGACGTCGGCGGCACGCACGCCCGAAGAACTCGCCGGCAGGATCGAAGCCGACGAGCACAAGCTCTACACGCTGATCTGGCGCCGCGCCGTCGCCAGCCAGATGGAAGCCGCCGTGTTCGACACGGTCGCGGTCGACCTTGCCGCCGGCCCGGGCAACCTGTTTCGCGCCAATGGCTCGACGCTGCTGTCGCCAGGGTTCCTGGCCGTCTACCGCGAAAGCTTCGACGATGTCTCACTGAACCCGGACGATGACGAGAACCGTCTGCTGCCCGCGCTCGAGAAGGGCGACGAGGTGCGGTTGCTCGCCATCGACACCGAACAGCATTTCACCGAACCGCCGCCGCGCTACTCGGAAGCAAGCCTGGTCAAGGCGCTCGAGGAACACGGCATCGGCCGCCCTTCGACCTACGCCAGCATCATCCAGACGCTGCTGTACAAGAAGTACTGCGAGCTGGTGAACAAGCGCTTCATCCCGACCGACCTCGGCAAGATCGTGAGTCGCTTCCTCACCGGTAATTTCGAGCGCTACGTCGATTACGGCTTCACCGCCGCGATGGAAGACGAACTCGACAACATCTCGCGCGGCGAAGAAGACTGGCTGCCGATGCTCGAGCGTTTCTGGGACGACCTCAAGAAGCAGGTCGACGATGTCTCCGAGAACGTCACGCGTTCGGACGTCGCGATGGAACGCCCGCTCGGCATCGACCCGGTCTCCGGCCGTCCGGTGAGCGTGCGCTATGGTCGCTTCGGCGCGTTTGCGCAGATCGGCACGCGCGACGATGAAGAGAAGCCGAAGTTCGCGAGCCTGAAGCCGGGCCAGCGCATGGACGACCTCACGCTCGAGCTGGCGCTCGAACTGTTCCAGCTGCCGCGCACGCTTGGGCCATGGGAAGACGGTTACCCGATCAAGGTGGCGGTCGGTCGCTTCGGTCCGTACGTGCAGTACGGCGCCAAGAAATACGCGTCGCTGAAGAAGGAAGACGATCCGTACACGATCACGCTCGAGCGCGCGCTCGAGATCATCCGCGAAAAGCAGACGATCGAGGCGAACCGGATCATCCAGGAATTCGGCGATGCCGGTGTCCAGGTATTGAACGGACGTTACGGGCCTTACATCACCGACGGCAAGAAGAACGGCAAGATCCCGAAGGATCGCGATCCGAAGTCGCTGACGCTGGAGGAATGCCAGGCGATTCTCGCCGTGGCGCCGGAGCGCGGCACGAATCGCTGGGGTCGCAAAACGGCGGCGAAGACCACTGGCAAGACGGCTGCGAAGACGGTCGACGCCGAAGTCGCCGCGAAGCCAAGGATGACGGTGAAGAAGAAGGCGGCGCCCCGGAAGAAGGCCGCTGCGAAGAAGAAGGCGGCCGCGAAAAAGACTTCCGGACCTGGTTGACCCTTCAGCTTGCCGGGAAGGCCTGCGGAAGGCTGACTGCGGTCTGGTCTGCCGTCAGCGGCGTTCCTTCTCTCCCCGCAGGAGTCCCGCCACGGACAGGTCCTCGTCCAGGTCTTCCCAATGAATGCCCTCACCCTGGCCGGTGAGTCGCCAGTTCGCACGCTGCTCTGCAGTCGCGTGCAGCAACCGGGGAAACCAGACCAGGGGAACCGCGAGCGTGCGGCCATCGTCGAAGGCCACGATGAGTTCAACGTCCGTGCACCTGACCCGGCTTGCACGGGGCATGACTTCAAGGGCAGAAGTGCTCATTCCATGCCTCCATCAGGTAGTCCCGGTTCTGCCTCACGAATCTCTCGGCGAATCGAAGGTCGCCGGACCTGAGCCCTGACGAGCCTACCAGAGCGACGGGGGTGAGCCAAAACTTGGCAGTGCCGTCGGCGGCCTCGACATGCACGTGAGCCGGTTCTGAGCCTTCATTGCTGTAGAAGAAGAATCTCCAGCGCCCGTGCCTGAGAATTGTCGGCATTCCGATGTCCAGCGAAATCCTGTGCAAGGGTGAAGCCGGGCCCGGGATGCCGACCAGCTGAATTTCAGCTACGTAATGCCGCAAACTGCAGCTACGCTCTGCGCCTCCGCCAGGATTGCCCGCCTCAACCAGACCAATGAATGACACCGAGCCGTCAACTCAGCAGGTCATCGCGTACCTGCGCGAGCTCCACGACCGCATCACCAACGCCCTGCAGCAGGCAGACGGCGGCGCGAGGTTCCGCCACGACCGCTGGCAGCGACCGGAAGGCGGCGGCGGCGAATCGCGTGTGCTGCGCGACGGCGCCGTGTTCGAGCAGGCCGGCATCAACTTCTCACACGTCATGGGCGGCAAGCTGCCCGCCTCCGCCACGGCGCAGCGACCGGAACTGGAAGGCGCGAGTTTCGAGGCGACCGGCGTGTCGCTCGTCATCCACCCACGCAATCCGTACGTGCCGACCTCGCACGCCAACGTCCGCTTCTTCATGGCGCTCAAGGACGGCCTGCCCGCGGCCTGGTGGTTCGGCGGCGGCTTCGACCTGACGCCGTACTACCCGTTCGATGACGACGTGCTGCACTGGCACCGCACGTCGAAAGCGGCCTGCGACCCGTTCGGGCCTGAGGTGTACGCAAAGTACAAGGACTGGTGCGACCGCTACTTCTACCTCAAGCACCGCAACGAGACGCGGGGCGTGGGCGGGCTGTTCTTCGACGACCTCAACGAGTGGGGTTTCGAGAAGTCGTTTGCGTTCATGCGCAGCGTGGGCGATCACTACGTGCCGGCCTACCTGCCGATCGTCGAGAGGCGCAGGGACACGCCTTACGGCGAGCGCGAGCGCAACTTCCAGCTCTACCGCCGGGGACGTTATGTTGAATTCAACCTGGTCTGCGACCGGGGAACGATTTTCGGCCTGCAGACCGGCGGCCGCATCGAATCGATATTGATGTCGCTGCCGCCGCTGGTGCGGTGGGAGTACGACTACAAGCCCGCGCCAGGTACGCCGGAAGCGCGGCTTTACCAGGATTTCCTGCGGCCGCGGGATTGGTTGAGGGAAATGGGACATTCCCGCTGACGGCAGTCATTGCGTTACGTACCCGCCGGCGCATTGCAATCGGGCTTACTGAACCTGGCGCGGCGTTACGTTAAATGAACATCCCGGGCTTGGGTTCCCGGCACTGAAACATTGCGGCTCGTCACACTATTAGAGTAGGTTTGCAACCTCGAGTGCCGGCCAAGAAGAATCGACCGCGCTGGCTCGCGTGTTTGTCGCTGGACCTTAGAAATATGGCTCGAACGAGTGAGTACCGTGCCCTGGTGGCCCGTGCCGTCGTTCTTGCCGACCAGACAGAGGGGAGAACAATCCGATGATGATCCGGAAATTGACGCTCAGCTCCATCGCTGGCGTCCTCACGTTCGTTGCGACGTCGCCCGTCGCGCCGCCGACAGTGGCTGCGGAACGAGACGTCGCAAGAACGACCCGCGTTGCGCCGGCGAGCATCGAACGCCTGCGACTCGACGCGCCGATGGCACGCGGCGACGCCACGACCGCACTCGATCCGTCGCTGCTGCGCAGCAGGGGCGCACAGCAGGTGCTGGTACGGTTCAAGTCGCCCTCCGTTGCCGAATCAGGCGTCGAGAATCCGGCCGACCAGGTCATGCGCCGCGAACAGATCAGGCTCGAACAGAACACGTTCGTGAGTCGCATCCAGCGTGCCGCACCCAGCGCGCAAGTGATCGCGGACGTCCAGGTCGTACTGAATGCGATCGTCCTGCAGGCAGACGCGGCAGCGATCAAGCAGATCGCCGCCGATCCAGCGGTCGCGCGCGTTTCGCGCGTGATCGACTACAAACTTGACCTCGCGGAAACAGTGCCCTACATCACGGCCAGGAAACTGCAGAACGTCAACAAGGGCAAGGGCATCAAGGTCGCGGTCCTCGACTCCGGCATCGACTACACGCACGCCGCATTCGGCGGCGCCGGCACGGCGGCAGCCTACGCGGCGGCCTACGGGACATCCACGGCCGACTCGCGCAACACGACGCGCAATGGCCTCTTCCCGACGGCACGCGTGGTCGCAGGTCATGACTTCGTTGGCGAGGTCTGGCCCAACGGTCCGCTCGCCCCGGACGCAGATCCGATCGATTGCGGCCCGTCCGCGATTGCCTGTGCTGGCGGCCACGGCACGCACGTCGCCGACATCATCGGCGGCAAGCTCGGCGTGGCTCCCAAGGTCAGCCTCTATGCAGTCAAGATCTGCAGCGCGGTCACGAGTTCCTGCAGCGGCGTCGCATTGCTCCAGGGAATGGAATACGCCGCTGACCCGAACGGTGACGGCTGCCATAACGACCGGGTCGACATCATCAACATGTCACTCGGTTCGCCCTACGGGCAGCCGTTCGACGACGACCTCGTCGCGGCCGTGGAAGGCGCTTCCAAGCTGGGCATCCTCACGGTCGCTTCGGCGGGCAACTCGAGCGACAAGCCGTATGTAACGGGCACTCCGGGCGCCGCGCCCAGCGCGCTCTCGGTCGCGCAGACGGCGGTGCCGAGCGACTTCCAGCCGTTCTTCGACGTGACCGCTCCTGCGAACATCGCCGGCACCTACTCGGCTGTCTACCAGTCGTGGTCGGCGCCGCTCGAAAGCGTCGTTGAACGGCCACTGCAGTACGGCGACGGCGCCAACGGCAACCTCAATGGTTGCGTCGCGTTCGCGCCCGGCTCGCTGGCCGGCAAGATCGTGCTGGTCGATCGCGGCGCCTGCGACTTCAGCCTGAAGATCTCCAACGTCGCTGCCGGCAATGGCACGATAGGGATCATCGGCCTGGTCGCACCCGGCGATCCGTTCGAGGGCTCGCTCGGCGCGGGAACACCGAGCATCCCCGGCTACATGATCAGCCAGGCGCTGTCCAACATGCTGAAGTCGGGCCTGCCTGGCACAACGCTCCGCTTCGACCCGAACAACGGGTTGCCGCTCGTCATGAGCATGGTCGGCAGTTCGTCGCGTGGACCGAGCAATTACTACAACGCGATCAAGCCGGAGATCGGCGCTCCCGGCGCCTCGGTCTCTGCGCTCGCCGGTGCCGGCACCGGCACGGGGGCCTTCGGCGGCACGTCCGGCGCTGCACCGATGGTGTCCGGTTCCGCCGCCCTGGTGCTCGGGGCACTGCCTGGCCTCAGGCCTTTCGAGGTCAAGGCCCGACTGATGAACAACGCCGAGCGCAACATCTACTCCAACGTCGTATCCGGTACCCTGGCCGAGATCACGCGCATCGGCAACGGCGAAGTCCGTGCGTACGACGCTTGGGCGGATCCAGCTGCAGCGTGGGATGCGGATACGCGCATTGCAGCATTGAGCTTCGGGCAGGTCGATGCGAACAGAAAGTCGCGGACGATCACGCGCAAGGTTGCGGTGAAGAACTATTCGAACAATTCGATCACCTACGACATCTCGTCGGTCTTCCGCTTCGCGGACGACCAGGCGCTGGGCGCAGTCAAGATCAATGCCCCGAAGACTCTGGTCGTACCCGGCAAGAGTATCCGCACCTTCAACGTCGCCATGACTGTCGACGGTGAGAAGGTCCGGAACAACGCGATGGACTCGGGCGCCAATGGCGCGAATCCCGCCGCACTGACGCTGAACGAGATCGACGGCTACCTGGTGCTGAATGCTGGGCCGAAGTCACGCCTCCACCTCGCGTGGCACGTGCTGCCACGCAGGGCCGCGGAAGTGACGGGCAACACGACGCTCAGTTTCAACGGCGGCTTGGCCACGGTCGACCTGACCAACAAGGGGGTCGGCACGGCGCAGAACGACGCATACTCGCTGCTCGCGACGAGCCCGAACCAGCCGCAGGGCGGGCCCGGCCAGGGAATGCCGACGCCTGACATCCGTTCGGTGGGCATCAACACCTACCCGGTGCCGGCGGGTTACTGCTCCGCCAACGAGTCGTTCATCTGGGCGTTTGCGGTCAACACCTGGGAACGTCAGACGCACCTGCTTCCCGTGGCGCACGTCGTGTCGCTCGACACGAACCGGGACGGTACCTGGGACTACGAGATTGTGAACCTCGACGCGTCGTACAGCTCCATCTCGGACGGGCGCCAGCTGGCCTGGGTCATCGACCTGGCGGCGAGTACCGCATCGGCGTACTTCTTTGCGGAGCACGCGACCAATACCGGCAACACGGTGTTGCTGGTCTGCGGCGAGCAGGTCGGCTTGACCGGCACCGACATGCTGGCGACCAACGTCGATATGAAGGTTGAGACGCTCGACTTCTACTTCGGCGGACCGGGCGACTCCGTGAGCGGCCTGACGGTCACGCCGCTGGGCGAGCGCTTCTACGGGGTGCCTTCGGATATCCCTGGGTTCGGCACCGGCACGATGGACGTGTACGACTTCCTTCCGTTCCCGGGCAATACCCCGGAGCTCGGCGTGCTGTTGTTCACCAATGGCGCCCGCGGCGGCAATACGGGCGGCGCGACCAAGAACACAGAGGCACTGCAGTTCCTGGTCCCGTGAGATCGGCCTGAAACCGATCCCTGCCAGGGCCTCCCCCGCACGGGGGAGGCCCTTTTCATTTCAGCGCGCAGCAGGCTGGGCCGCGCGCGGCGATTCGCAAAGCCGGAAGTTGCCCCGGTAGTCGCTGCGATAGTCGAATTTGCGTCCCGCCACGTCGAAGACGATCCAGTAGCCGGCAATTGGGGACTCTGTGTAGAACTCGCCCGGCCGCCGGCAGCCGAGCGAACCGTCGCTCCAGGTGACGGCTTCGTCCCGGATCAGCCGCACGACCGAGGGGTCCGCTCCTGAACGACGGATCGCATCCTCGCGCACCCGCGCGACGAGTTCCGCGGGCGCTTCGCCCGTCACTTGCGCCCTGGGCTCAGCCACGCGCTCGGGTAGCGGTCTGGCCGTGGCCCTGCGTGCTTCGATACGACGCGCCTTGTCGTCGACCGGCTCATCAGCGGCCTGGGCACCGACACAGCCCTGCAACAGCACGCACCATATCAGCAGGGTTGCCGCCCCTGGCCTCAATCGCGCCACTGCCCTGCTCCTTTGTCGCGATACGCATGCCGGCGGCGGCACGGACGACCTGGTCATGGCAAGTCCCAACTCAGCGGCGAGTACAACAACGATATCGGGTGACTGCCCGAGTTCATGGAATTCACCTTGCCTGTCGAGGTCATCGAGTACGTCCGCCTTTTGCTGGCCTACGCCGCCACCGGTGACGCGACTCTGCTCGCTGGACAGAACACCGGCTTGCCGCGCGACATCGCGTGATAGTTCAGCGTCTGCTCGCCCGCCTGCAACACGATCCGGTACCCGGCAACGAGCGCCTGCGTGTACATCATCCCGGGCTTCGGGCAACCAAGCGACCCGTCCGGCCAGGTCACCGCTTCGGCGCTCGTCACCTTGATGTCGGCCCGAGCCGTCGTCGAACGATTGGCCGCGTCGTCGAGCGCGGCCTCGATCATCTCGGCGGGTGCATTCGTCACGGCTTTCTCCTCGACAGCGGGAGGCGGACCGCCCGCCACCTGGCCCATGGCACATCCGGCGGCGACGGTGCAGGCCAGCCAGGCTGCGGTGAGAGACCCGCGCCAGCGAACCGTCGAACCGGAACCTGTCCGGTGCAGTACTCTTGTCGACATCCAGCGTGACTCCGTTGCGTGACCCGGGACCCCGGATCGATCAGACATGAATTATCGCCACGCGTTCCATGCGGGGAACTTCGCGGACGTGCTGAAGCACGTCGTGCTCATGATGCTCGTCGAGCACCTGAAGAAGAAGCCTGCGCCGTTCTTCTACCTCGACACGCACGCCGGTGGCGGCACCTACGACCTGAGCCTCGGCGAATCCCAGCGCAGCGGCGAATACAAGAACGGCATCGGCCGCTTGCTCGAATTTCCCGAAGCTGCGCTTGCGCCGGAACTCGCGGATTACGTGCGCCTGGTCAAGGCGTGCGCAGGAGCCGGTCGCAGTGCGATCACGGCTTACCCCGGCTCGCCTACCATCGTCGGGAGAATGCGTCGCCGCACCGACCGGCTGGTGCTCGCGGAAACGCATGCGCGCGAAGCGTCGGCGCTGCGCTCGACACTCGGCCGGCAGAAGCTCGTGTCGATCGTCGAAAGCGACGGCTACGCCGCGTTGAAGGCCCAGTTGCCGCCGCGTGAAAACCGCGGCCTCGTGCTGATTGACCCGCCCTTCGAAACGGACAATGAGTTCGATCGAATTCTAGGTGCGCTGGAAACAGGCTACGAGCGCTGGCCGACCGGCACGTACTGCATCTGGTACCCGCTCTCGGAACGCGCGGGACCGCTGCGTTTCCGCCGCAATCTCGAAGGGTCGGGGATCCGCAAGGTGCTCGACGTGACGCTGAGCGTGATGCCGGACGATACGGCCGTTGGTTTGCGAGGTTCAGGCCTCGTGCTCGTGAATCCGCCGTGGCTGCTCGATGAACGGCTCGCGGAACTGCTGCCGGACCTGCACCGGCTGCTGGTGCCCGACGGCGCGGGCGGCACCGGCGTCGAGTGGTGGATCGGGGAATAACAGGGTCTTGGGCGACGCCGAAGTTTGCGCCCGTCATCAGATGACATCGGCCTGCGCCCCGTCAGATGAATGGGCAATATCATCGATCTCCGGCCGCCGCCCAAGTGCGATTTGTGATGGCTTCGCGCTGCCCCGATGGAGCGGCTCGTTGATCGTCGGCGGGTTGCAATCGATCCTTGGACAACGCTCTGGCATCGCATTCCGCCGGCGAATATGACACATTAGCGTCACGATCCGTCCAGGCACGCTGTGTCCATGCAAGTGAATTTGCCCGCTTCGCATTCACCGGCGCACGTCGCACCCAGCATCAACTCGGGATTGGCGGACTGGCATCGCATGATCTGCGATACGCCGTCCGCACCACACGAGACCGCCGGCGGCGACATTTGCTTCATCAACTCTAGAATTTCACCCCGGATCGGCTGCGGTACGCTGGATCTCGTTTCGTTGGACGAGGATCTCATTCTGCTCGGTATGCGCGGCTACTTTCACGAGGACCTGAGCTACCAGGGCATTGGTGAAGGCTGGACCCGATTTCACTTCCGCAAGTCGGCACGCACGTTGATGGAATTCGACGGAATCGCGCCCAGCGAGCTTGAAGGACCGCTGTGCCAGATTCTGCATCAGCCGGTCGGTGTCCCGGACAAGGAATGGGTTGAGGGTCGCACCAGCCTCGACTGGGTCACGCTGATGATGCGTCCGAACCTGTTGGCGGAACGTTTCAAGCTGGATTCCATCCGTCTCACCGACCCGGTACGGCGGTTGGCATACGGGGCAGACGAGTTTCTACTCAAGAACTGGTCCCTGTCCGCCGACATGATGTTGGCCATGGACCAGTTGCTCGGCAATGTCTACTCAGGGGACCTCAGGCGGGTCCATCTCGAAGCCAAGACGATCGAACTGGTCTGCATGATGTCGCGGGTGTTGAGCCATCGAACCACGGAACGAGCTGCGGTCAAACTGCGGCCGCGTGACATCGAGGCCCTGCATGAAGTTCGTCGGATCCTGGCGCGTTCGCTGACCGAACGACCGAGCATTGAGGCGCTGGCCCGGCGTGTCGGCATCAATCGAAACAAGCTGACGTTCGGTTTCAAGCACCTGTTCGACCAGACGATCTCGGAGTACTGCATCGAATCCCGCTTGCAGTCAGGCTGGCAGCTGCTGCAGGAAACGACGATGCCCGTTGCCGTGGTGGCCGCGAAGGTAGGCTACGCGCAGGCTGCCGCGTTCTCCACCGCATTCCGTCAGCACTTCGGCGTCACACCCAGATACGTCCGGCGGCGCTGAACCTCTCGTTTCTGCCCCGCGCGCAAACAGTGTGGCCGGCGCAACAACTGCGTGCGGCGGGCGAACGTTTCGCTGCTCACGAACCCGTAGCTTTGCGCTCGGGACCGGCCTGCGGTCAGTCTCGCCGGCTTAGGTGTTGTCCTTCGCTGGCGAATCGATTTGCCAAAAGAGCCAGACATGAAAGCACGCCCGCTACTGCCGCAAGTTGAGCTGCCATTGGCGACCCCAGCGGGTCGCCGTGTTTTCCAGAAGTTGCTGCCTCTGGTGATGGCCACGATTTCGGCGCCGACCTGGTCGCAAGCGACGCCGGGCATGCTGGAGGAAATTGTGGTCACGGCGCGGCACCGAGACGAAAGCCTCCAGCGCGTGCCTATCGCGATTTCCGCGATCAACGGCGATGCGATCGCTGAGGCCCGCGAGACCACGCTGCAGGGCCTCGAATTCTCGGTGCCGAACTTGGTGTTCGGCGATACCGGCTCGTCGGGTGAGACGTTCATCGGCATTCGTGGCATCGGCGATTTCTCGCGCAATATCGGGTTCGATACGCGGGTGGGCGTGTACGTCGACGGCGTCTTTGCCGGCCAATCTCTGGCGGTGGACCAGGGACTGGTTGACGTCCGGCAGATCGAAGTGCTGCGCGGGCCACAGGGCACGCTGTTCGGCAAGAACAGTTCCTCCGGCGTCATCAACATCGTCAACAACCCACCCGTTCTCGGTGAACAGAGCGGCGAGTGGCGCCTGCGGGGCGGCAATCTCGATACTCTGGCCGGTTCGGGCGTCGCCAACCTTCCTCTGGGCGACAAGGTCGCGGCGCGCGTTGCGTTTGTTGTGCAGCAGCAGGAGGGTTACATCGACAACCTGTTCACCGGCGACAAACTGATGAGCAACGATCACGTGCTGGGGCGTGCTCTCCTGCTCTTTCAGCCCAGTGATGCACTCGATATCAACTTCTCCGTGGATGTCAGGAAGCAGCACAACGACCTGCTGTTCCTGGAACCCGATGCGTCGTTTGAAAATTCGGTCGGTAATCCGCGGGCAGCGCCAGACTTCGTGGTGGACCAGGACGCCAGGCTGATCGACGAGAACGACGGATGGGGCAGCAGCCTGACGGCGAATTACGCCTTCGACAGTGGCTTCGTGCTGACCTCGATCACGGGTTACCGCAGCGTCGATCGCAAGACCGGCAGCGACGAGGACGCCACCCGCGTTTTCACTCTGGATGCGCGTTACTTCGAGGACGATTTCCAGCACTTCACCCAGGAACTGCGGCTCGCCTCGCCCGACAAGAACCGCTTCCGCTATGTGCTGGGCGCCTTCTACTTTGACCAGGAAGCGAAGACGGACCGCGTGGTGGTCCTCGGTCCGGGCTTCGGCGGCCCGCCCGCAGGTATCGACGCCGCCGTTCAGGACTCGTCGGTAGATACCCGCAACTGGGCTTTGTTTGTCAATGCGAACTACGACCTGACCGAGCAACTGACCTTGAGCGGCGGCATTCGCTACACCGACGAACAGAAAGACGCGGTGATCAGCCAGCGGGTCCTGCCGGGCTTCGGCCTGGCCGAAGTGATCGATGAATCGCCGGATCGCAGCGAGGATTACGTGACGGCCACCGCCAGCCTCCAGTACCAGGTGAGCGACGCCATCTCGACGTATTTCACCTACGCCAGCGGTTACAAGAGCGGTGGTTTCAACGTCGACCTCGTCCGCACGCCGGACGACCTGCCGTACCAGGAAGAGACCGTCGACAGCTACGAGCTGGGCCTGAAATCCGACCTGCTGGACGGTCGGCTGCGGCTCAACCTCTCTGCGTTTTATGCCAAATACGACGACTACCAGGTGTTCCAGTTCCGCTTCGACCCGTCCAGCGGAACCACCGCGTTGCTCGTCTCCAACGCGGCCTCGGTCACGACGCAGGGCTTCGAGATCGAAGGCACGGCATTGCTGCACGAAGATTTCAGTCTTAGTGTCGGGTTGGGTTACAACGACGCAACGTTCGACGACTTTCCGGGCGGCGCGGTCGATTCCGACACCGGCGCGCTACTCAATGTGAAAGGCAACACCTTGCCGCGGGCGCCCGAGTGGACGGCCGACCTGACCGGACGCTACCAGTTCACCGTGGGCTCCGTGGACAGCCGGCTGATGATCAACTATGCCTATCGGGCCGAGCAATTCTTCAACCCCGACAACCGCGAGAACTCGCGGCAGGGCAGCTTCGGCTTGTTGAACGCCGCACTCGACTTCGATATCAGCCAGCGCTGGGCACTGGGACTTTATGGCCGCAACCTGACGGACGAAACCTATCGCACCATGCGCGGCATCAGCTTTCTCGGGGTGCCCTTCAGCCTGTTCGGCCAGACGCGGACCTACGGCGCTGAAGTCACTTTCCGCTATTGATTGCAACCGGTATGAAACTCCGCCACTGGCAAGTGTCAGCCCGACGCAGCCGGCTCGCCGGCGCGCTGGCCATGCTGCTGTGGTGCGTGTCTCCGTTGCTCGCGCCTGGGGCGGCCGCGGCCGACGCCGACGCCCAGGTGCCGATGCTGCTGACGTTTGCCACCATCGTTGACGGCACCGGCGAACTCGTCCCAGGTCGGGAAATCATCGTTGAGCACGGCGTCATCGTGGCCATCGGCACATCTCTGGCCGAACGCTACCCCGGCGCCCGGCCTGTCGACCTCAGTGGCCTGACCGCCATTCCCGGGCTGATCGACAGCCACGTCCATATCACCTACGGATTGTGCGGCCCGTCCCGAGGCGACGCGTGGCATCAGTTGCTGCGGGAAACGCCGGCACCGCAGCGCCTGGTAGCGGCTATCGGCAACGCTGAGAAAATGCTCGAGATCGGCGTCACGACGGCGCGTGACCTGTTCGCGCTCGATCAGGTGGATTTTTACCTGCGCGAACTGATCGAGCGGGGCATCGTGCCCGGCCCGAGGCTGTTTCTTTCCGGCACGGGTATTCATCCGTTGGTAATGCCGCCGGCTGCCAGCGGCACCGAGGCGGAGCGGATCGCCAGTCTCAGCCAGCGTGCACGCGAGGTCGCCGACAGTGGTGCGGACTGGCTGAAAATATTCGCAACCACCGGCACCGGCTCGGACCTGAGCGGCGAGCGGGTCTACTACTACCCGGAGATCAAGGCCGCGACCGACACCGCGCACGCGAAGGGATTGCGGGTGGCGGTGCACGCCTACGGCCCGACGGCCGTGCCCGATGCGATTCGGGCTGGCGTCGATTCCATCGAGCACGCGGTGGACGTCGATGACGCATCGTTGCGCGCCTGGGCTGCCAGCGGCATATTCTACGTCCCCACGATCGATCACAACCGCTATTACGCGGACCATCGCAATGAATACGGTTACGACGCAGACGCCGAGCGCGCGCTGCGTGCCTTCATTCCCCGGAACGTGGCGATGCTGCGGCGTGCACATGCGGCTGGCGTGCCGATTGCCATGGGCTCGGACGCGGTGATGACCATGTTCGGCGACAACACGCGCGAACTCGAGTGGTTCGTCGCTGCGGGCATGACGCCGGGCGAAGCGCTGCGGGCGGCCACACTCAACGGCGCGCGGCTACTGGGCCAGCAGGACCACCTCGGGCGACTGGCACCTGGCTTCGCGGCCGACATCGTCGCCGTCACCGGTCAACCCCTGACCGACATCCGGGCGGTCACGCGGCAGGTTGTCTGGGTGATGAAGGCCGGTGAGGTCGTGGTCGACAAGCGACCGCTTGGAGAGGCAAGCGGGGCGCGTGGAGACTAGCCCGCAACTGTCCCAGGACATGGGTCCCGTGGACGCGCCGCTGATCCACGAGACCATCGGTGCGCTGTTCGACCGCATGGCCCGCATCCACGCCGGGCGCGAGGCACTCGTCGTCTGCCACCAGGGCATCCGCTGGACTTACGGCGAACTTGCGGAACGCGTCGAGGCGCTGACGACGGGGCTGCTCTCACTCGGCCTCGAGGGAGGCGACCGGGTCGGCATCTGGGCCCCGAACTGTGCGGAGTGGCTGCTGACGCAGCTTGCCACCGCTCGGGCCGGGCTCGTCCTGGTCAACATCAATCCCGCCTACCGCAGCTTCGAACTCGAGTACGCACTCAACAAGGTGGGATGCCGGGCCCTGGTCCTGGCGCCGTCACTAAAGAGCAGCGATTACCTGCAGACTGTGAACGAACTCGCCCCCGAGCTTTGCTCGAGCACGCCGGGTGACTTGCACGCGTCCGCGCTGCCCGAGCTGCGCGCAGTGATCCGCTTAGGGAGTGAACGCACACGCGGCATGCTCAACTTCGCTGATGTCTGCGCGGCAGGCACGCCGGCCGACCGGCAACGGCTTGATGCGATTGCCGCCTCGCTCGATGCCGGCGACGCGATCAACATTCAGTTCACGTCCGGCACGACGGGCACGCCGAAGGGCGCCACGCTCACGCACCGCAACATCCTCAACAATGGCTTCTTCGTCGGTCAGACGATCCGCTTGACCGAGCGCGACCGCGTTTGCATCCCCGTGCCGCTGTACCACTGCTTCGGGATGGTGCTGGGCAACCTCGCCTGCATCACCCACGGCGCAACGATGGTGTATCCGGCCGAAGTGTTCGACCCGTTGCCGACGCTGCAGACGGTGGAACTGGAACGTTGCACTGCACTCTACGGTGTGCCGACCATGTTCATTGCCGCGCTCGATCATCCACAGTTCGGCAGCTTCGACCTCTCGAGCCTGCGTACCGGAATCATGGCCGGCGCGCCCTGCCCGGTCGAGGTCATGAATCGAGTGGCGAAGGACATGCACATGAGCGAGGTCACGATCGCTTACGGCATGACCGAAACCTCGCCGGTCTCCACGCAAACCGCAGTGGACGATCCGCTCGAGATACGAGTGTCGACGGTTGGCCGCGTGCACCCGCACGTGGAGATCAGGATCGTTGATCCGGCGCGAAGGCTGGTTGCGCGGGGTGAGCCGGGGGAGTTCTGCACCAGGGGCTATTCCGTGATGCGTGGCTACTGGAACGACGAAGCCCGCACCGGCGAGGCCGTCGATGCCGAAGGCTGGATGCACACCGGCGACCTCGCGACCATGGACCCGCAGGGCTACGTGAACATCGTGGGGCGGATAAAGGACATGGTCATACGCGGCGGCGAGAATGTTTACCCACGGGAGGTCGAGGAGTTCCTGTACCGGCACCCCAAAATCCAGGATGTGCAGGTCATCGGCGTGCCGGAACCGAAATACGGCGAGGAGCTGTGCGCCTGGATCAGGCTGCGCCCGGACACGCAGGCGACCGAGGAGGAGATCCGCGAGTTCTGCCGCGGCCGCATCGCGCACTACAAGATTCCGCGGTACGTGCGCTTCGTCGACGCGTTCCCGATGACTGTCACCGGCAAGATTCAGAAATTTGTGATGCGCAGGCAGATGATCGAGGAACTCGGATTGCAGGAGAGCCGCTCGGCATGAAGGACGAGACCACTGCATGACGATCGGCTGCACAATTTCGGCAAGGGGCTGGGAGGTCCGACAGGACACCTCCGACTGACCTCTATCCCCTTCCCCTCACTTCCGCGTGCCTGAAACACGTCACCACGTGATCGTTGACCATGCCGGTCGCCTGCATGTGCGCGTACATGATCGTGGAGCCAACGAACTTGAAGCCACGCCGCTGCAGGTCCTTGCTGAACGCATCCGACTCCAGCGAAGTCGCCGGCACCTGTGACATCTCGCGCCAGCGATTCACGATCGGCTGGCCGCCGACGAACTGCCAGCTGTAGGCCGCGAAGCTGCCGCACTCTTCCTGCACTTCGAGAAAGCAGCGCGCGTTGGTGATCGCGGCCGCAATCTTGAGCCGGTTGCGCACGATGCCCGGGAACTGCAGCAGCTTCTCGACCTTGCGCGCGTCGAACTTCGCGACTTTCACCGGATCAAAATCCGCAAACGATTCGCGGTAACCCTCGCGCTTGCGCAGGATCGTCGACCAGCTGAGACCGGCCTGCGCGCCCTCGAGGATCACGAACTCGAACAGCCGCCGATCGTCGTGGACGGGAACCCCCCACTCCTGGTCGTGATAGGCGATGTACTCTGCGCTCATGCCGGCATACGACCAGCCGCAGCGGGGCCGTGCATCCGGGGCAAAGGACGCGGGTAGAACGGCAGCCACCCCGGGCTTCCTGAGCCTGGAAACGGACTTCCGGGCCTTTGGAACGGGCGTCCGGGCAGCCTTGGCGGCGGAAGATTTTGGACGGCCAGGGGTTGCCGGCCGCCGGGTCGAACGGGCTTTCGTGCTCATGCGCGGATTCTGCCTCCGCCGCTGCGGCTATTGCGTCCTTTTCGCGGCCGGCCCCGCTCGGGTATAAAGTCCGGATTCCCACCGAATCAGCGCCCGCCTCCATGACCCACCCCGACTCCCCTGGCCAGTTCCCGCGTGTCCGCATGCGCCGCATGCGCCGCGACGCCTTTTCGCGCCGCATGATGCGCGAGACGGTGCTGACGGCGGACGATCTCATCTACCCGATGTTCGTCATGGAAGGCACGAAGCAGCGCGTGGCGATCCCGTCGATGCCGGGCATCGAGCGCGTGTCGGTGGATGAACTGGTCCGCGAAGCCGAAGCCGTCGCGCGCCTCGGCATCCCGGCACTCGCCCTCTTCCCGGTCACGCCGCCCGAGGTCAAGAGCCTCGATGGCCGTGAAGCCTGGAATCCGGACGGCCTGGCACAACGTGCCGTGCGGGCGATCAAGCAAGCCGTACCGGAACTTGGCGTGGTAACCGACGTCGCGCTCGATCCCTTCACCACCCACGGCCAGGACGGCATCATCGACGCGGCCGGCTACGTCATGAACGACGTAACGGTTGCCGCGCTGGTGCGGCAGGGCCTGTCGCATGCGGAAGCAGGTGCAGATGTGGTAGCTCCCTCCGACATGATGGACGGGCGCATCGGCGCACTGCGCGACGCGCTCGAATCCGCAGGCCACATCCACACGCGCATCCTCGCCTACTCCGCCAAGTACGCATCGAGCTACTACGGCCCGTTCCGCGATGCCGTGGGTTCGGCCGGCAACCTCGGCAAGGGCAACAAGTACAATTATCAGATGGATCCGTGCAATTCGGACGAAGCGCTGCGCGAAGTCGAACTCGACCTCGCCGAAGGCGCGGACATGGTGATGGTAAAGCCCGGCATGCCGTACCTGGACATCGTGCGGCGCGTAAAGGATCGCTTCGGCGCGCCGACGTTCGTGTACCAGGTCAGCGGCGAGTATGCGATGCACATGGCGGCGGCACAGAACGGCTGGCTCGACCAGCGCGCGGTCGCGCTGGAATCACTCAGCAGCATCAAGCGCGCGGGAGCCGACGGCATCCTGACGTACTTCGCCAAACGCGCAGCCGAATGGCTGAAGGACGGACACTAGCTGCCGGCGGTCCGGTCGGACACCAAGTCGCCACTGCACCTCCGACTAAACCCTTCCCCCCTTCCTCCCTTCCTCCCTCCTCCCTTCCTCCCTTCCTCCCTTCCTCCCTTCCACCCTTCCTCCCTTCCTGTTTCCCCTATGCCCGACTCCTACGCCCTCTTCGGCTACCCGGTCTACCACAGCTGGTCGCCGTTCATCCATGGCCTGTTCGCACGCCAGACGGGGCAGGACATGGTGTACCGCTTGCACGAAGCCCCGCCGGATCAATTCCGTCACGACCTGCTCGAGTTCTTTTTCGAGCAGGGCGGGAGTGGCGCGAACATCACGCTGCCGCACAAGCGCGCGGCCGCGGACCTGGTCAACGAGCTCACGCCGCGGGCCCAGCGCGCGGATGCGGTCAATACCGTCCTGCGTCGCGACGGCGAGTTGATCGGCGACAACACCGACGGTGTCGGCCTGGTCGCCGATCTCACGCAGAACCTGCGGCTGCGGCTCACGTCGCCACGCATACTGATGCTCGGCGCCGGCGGTGCGGCGCGCGGCGCCATCGGACCATTGCTGGAGCTGAGGCCGTCGACCCTCGTGATCGCCAACCGCACGGCCAGACGCGCCATCGAACTGGCCGAGGAGTTTTCCAGCCTCGGTGAGGTGAGCGGCGCTGCCTTCGACGGCGTCGAGCCGCTCGAACCGTTCGACCTGATCATCAATGCCACCTCGGCCAGCCTGAAAGGTGAGGTGCCGCCGATTCATTCCCGCGCGGTGGACAGGGCCACCACCTGTTACGACATGGCGTACGGGATCGGCGAAACTCCGTTCACGCAATGGGCCCGTGATCGCGGCGTGACCAGGGTGGCACAGGGTTGGGGCATGCTCGTCGAACAGGCGGCCGAAGCGTTCTTCGTCTGGCGCGGCGTGCGCCCGCAGACGCGGCCCGTGCTGGAAGCGTTACATGCCCGCGCTATGTACCTGGCGACAACTGCGAATACTCGTTCTTGAGCAGCACGTAATCGCGCGCCATCTTCGGAATGCGCGCAATCTCGTCGGGCCGCAACTCGCGCGCTCGCCGTGCGGGATGGCCGACGTACAGGTAGCCGGACTGCAGTTGCTTCCCCGGCGTGACGACGCTGCCGGCGCCGATGATCACGTCGCTGGCGACTGCGACGCCGTCCAGCACGATGGCGCCGATCCCAACCAGCACGCGGTCGGCGACCGTGCAGCCGTGCAGCGCAACCTTGTGCCCGACCACGACGTCCTCGCCGAGGATCGTCGCCCAGCCAGCGTCGTTGCCCGGGTAGGGGCGCGAGACGTGGATGATGCTGCCGTCCTGGACGTTGCTGCGGTCGCCGATGCGGATGCGATTGACGTCGCCGCGGACCAGCACCAGCGGCCAGATCGAAACGTCGGCACCGAGCACGACGTCGCCGATGACCAGCGCCGTGGGATCGACCCAGGCGCCCTGCCCGAGGGTGGGGGACACACCGCGATAGGGTCGAATCGCCATGCTGGACCGCTCATATTTTCCGGATCTGGGACGCACAGTCTAGACGCTGCCACCGGGCAACCGGCAATCTTGCCGCTCGCGGGGTGATTCCCGCCCCGGAAATTGACAGGGAGCCGCCGATGCTGGTCATGCTGTTGCTGTTTGCCGCGCTGCTGTTCGTGGCGGCTGTCTATCTCGTTCGCATCTACAACGGGCTCGTCGCGCTGCGCGAGAACGTGCGCAAGGCCTGGGCCAACATCGACGTGCTGCTCACGCAGCGCCACGACGAGCTGCCGAAGCTGGTCGAGACCTGCAAGCGCTACATGCAGTACGAGCAGGAAACGCTGGAGCGCGTGATGCAGGCGCGCTCCGCGGTGTTCAAGGCGCAGAGTCGCGGGGACGTTGCCGCGGTCGGCGCGGCCGAAGACCAGCTGCGCCAGGGCCTGGGCCGCCTGTTCGCGCTGGCGGAGAATTACCCGGACCTCAAGGCCGACAACAGCTTCCGCCACCTGCAGACGCGCATCTCCGAACTGGAAGAAGCGATCGCGGACCGCCGCGAGCTCTACAACGAGTCGGTGAACCTGAACAACATCCGCATCCAGACTTTCCCCGACCTGCTGGTCGCACGGATGTTCGAGTTCAAGCCGGCGCAGCTGCTCGAATTCACCGACGAACAGAAGCGCGACGTGGACCTGGGCAAGCTCTTTGGCTGAGAGCGACTTCTGGTTCTGGCTGCTGACGCTCGGCGTCGCTGTCGTGGCCGGCGGGGCGGCGGCGCTGCGCTGGCTCAAGATCGCGCGGCTCATCGAGGACACGCCGACGTCGCGCATTCGATCGGCGGCACAGGGCTACGTCGAACTCGCGGGCAACGGCCTGCCCCTGCCGGCCACGAAGAATCCGGCGCCACTCACGCAGCGGCCCTGCATCTGGTGGCGCTACAGGATCTCGAAGCGAACTGAACGCGGCGCAGGCAAGGGCCAGCGCAAGAGCTGGCAGACCATTGCCTCAGGCACCTCGTCGGTCGCTTTCCTGCTCGACGACGGGACCGGCCAGTGCATCGTGCAGCCCGATGGCGCCGAAGTCGTGCCGACCGAGTCGACCACCTGGTACGGCGACACGCCATGGCCTGCGTCGGGTCCGGGCAAGGGGCTGTCGCTGACCGGGGGCCGCGGCTTCCGCTACGTCGAGGAACGCATCTACGAGCACGAGCGCCTGTATGCCCTGGGCGATTTTCGCTCGACGGCATCGTCCGGCGAACGGGACCCGCAAGCCGAACTGGCCCAGCTGCTGGCGGAATGGAAGCAGGACCAGCCTGCCCTGATACAGCGCTTCGACCAGGATGGTGATGGCCGGATCGACCTGGTCGAGTGGGAAGCCGCAAGGCAGGAGGCCCGGCGCACGGTCACTCAGCGCAGCGCAGAGCGCCCGGCCCGGCAGAATTTCCACGTCCTGTGCCGCCCGGATGGCGACCGGCTGTTCCTGCTCGCCGCGCTGCCACCGGGCGACCTGACCCGCCGCTACCGCAGGCGCGCGGCTTTCGCCTTCTGCGGCTTCGTCGCCGCCGTGTACGCGCTCGGCTGGCTGCTGCAGGGTGGGTTCGGCTGAATCCGGGGTCGCTGCGCCGTTAGAATGACGGGCATGGACAACCCCCTCCTGCACGATGCAACCCTCCCCGCCTTCCAGGCCATCCGCCCGGAGCACATCGAACCCGCCATCCGCCAGGTGCTCCAAGACAATCGACGCGGCCTGCAGGAATTGCTCGCAGCCGGCGCCGAAGGCTGGGACGGCATCGTCGTTCCCATGGAACGGATGCAGCATCGGCTCGCGCGCACCTGGTCTCCCGTGGGCCACCTCAACGGCGTCGCGAACGGCGACGAGCTGCGAGCGGCCTACAACACGTGCCTACCGCTGCTCACTGCGTATCACACCGAGATCGCGCAGAACGCCGCCCTGTGCGCCGGCATACCAGCGCATCAAGGACACGCAGTACCCCGGCCTGAGGCCCGAGCAGCGCAAGCTCGTCGACAACGCGCTGCGTGACTTCCGACTCGCGGGGGTCGCGCTCGCACCCGACCGCAAGAGTCGCTTTCGCGAACTGATGGAGCGCCTGTCGACGGCGCAGGCGAAGTTCGATGAGAACGTGCTCGACGCCACCAATGCCTGGACGCGCGAAGTCGAGGACGCGACCGAACTCGCCGGCCTGCCTGTCGCCGTCATCGCCCGTGCGCGTGCCGCGGCCGAAAAGAACGGCCACAGCGGCTGGCTGTTCACGCTCGACGCGCCGAACTACCAGGCCGTGCTGACGCATGCCGAGAACCGGCAGTTGCGCCGGGACTTCTACACGGCCTGGCTCACGCGCGCCTCCGAGCAGGGTCCGGCGCAGTGGGACAACACGGCGCTGATCGAGGACATCCTTGCGCTGCGGCACGAGGCCGCGCAGCTCGCCGGTTTCGCCAGCTTCGCGGAATACTCGCTGGCCACCAAGATGGCGCGCGATCCCGCCGAGGTGCTGGAGTTCCTGCGCCGGCTCGCGCGCCTGTGCCGGCCGGCCGCGCAGCGTGAGTTCGCCGAACTTGAAGCGTTCGCA
Organism: Pseudomonadota bacterium; assembly: GCA_016705325.1. Lineage (GTDB taxonomy): Bacteria > Pseudomonadota > Gammaproteobacteria > Steroidobacterales > Steroidobacteraceae > RPQJ01. Next base: position 237,476 of record JADIYJ010000027.1, read on the forward strand.
GGCACCAGGCTCGAGGCCTGGGACGTGGCATTCCACTCGGAGCGCCTCAAGCTCGAGCGCCTGGCCGTCTCGGAAGAGGAACTGCGGCCGTACTTCCCCTTGCCCCGCGTGCTGCAGGGCCTGTTCGCCGTGGCGCAGCGTCTCTACGGGGTGCGCATCGAGGAACGCAAGGACGTCGAGGTGTACCACCCCGACGTCCACTTCTACGACATCGTCGGCGGCGACGGCAAGCCTCGCGGTGGATTCTTCCTCGACCTGTACGCGCGACCCAAGAAGCGCGGCGGCGCCTGGATGGACGAATGCCTGGGTCGGATCGAGCTGGCCGGTGCGCAGGCGCTGCCGATCGCTTACCTCGTCTGCAACTTCACCCCGCCAGGTGCAGACCGGCCCTCGCTGCTGACGCACTACGAAGTGCTGACGATGTTTCACGAGTTCGGCCATGGCCTGCACCACATGCTGACGCGCGTGAATTTCCCGAGCGTGGCCGGCATCAACGGCGTGCCGTGGGACGCGGTCGAGCTGCCGAGCCAGTTCATGGAGAACTTCGCCTGGCGCGAGGAGGTGCTGCCGCTGATCTCGGGCCACGTCGAGACCGGCGCGTCGCTGCCGCTCGAGGCGCTGCGCAAGCTGCAGGCAACGCGCTCGTTCCAGGCCGGCATGCAGTCGGTCAGGCAGCTCGAGTTCGCGCTGTTCGATTTCCGGTTGCACGCCGAGTTCTCCCCCGCACACGGCTCACGGCTGATGCAGACGCTGGCGCAAGTGCGTGACGAGGTGGCCGTGGTGCGTCCGCCGGCATTCAACCGCTTCCCGCACAGCTTCCAGCACATCTTCTCGGGCGGGTACGCCGCCGGCTACTACAGCTACAAGTGGGCCGAGGTGCTGTCGGCAGACGCTTTCGGCGCGTTCGAGGAATCGGGCATCTTCGATGCGGCGACTGCCCGCCGCTTCCTCGGCTCGATCCTCGAGCGTGGCGGCAGCCGCGACGCGATGGAAGCGTTCGTCGAGTTCAGGGGCCGCCGGCCCGAGCTCGAGCCGCTGTTGCGGCAACTGGGTCTCGCGGCATGATCCGGCAGGTCGCCACCTGGAACGTGAATTCACTGCGGGTGCGCCTGCCGCACCTGGCCGAGTGGCTCGCGGCCAACCCGGTCGACGTCATGGCGCTGCAGGAGACGAAGCTGCCCGATGCCGATTTTCCCGCGGCCGACCTGCAGGCCCTCGGCTGGAATCCCGCGTTCAGCGGACAACGCACTTACAACGGCGTCGCCATCCTCAGCCGCAACCCCGCCACCGACGTCGTCGCGGGCATTCCGGGCTTCGACGACGAACAGCGTCGCGTGCTGGCGGTCTCGCTCGGGAGCCTGCGCGTCATCGACGTCTACGTGCCGAACGGCCAGACGGTCGGCTCGGACAAGTTCGCCTACAAGCTGCGCTGGTTCGACGCACTGCGCGAGTACGTCGCCGCGGAACTGACGCGTCATCCGCACCTCGTCGTGCTCGGCGATTTCAACGTCGCGCCGGAAGACCGCGACGTGCACGATCCCAGCGCCTGGGAAGGATCGGTGCACGTGAGCCCGCCCGAACGCGCGGCACTGCAGGCATTGCTGGGCACCGGGCTCGCGGATTGCTTCCGGCTGTTCGAACAGCCCGAGAAATCGTTCTCGTGGTGGGACTACCGGATGATGGCATTCCGCCGCAATGCGGGCCTGCGCATCGACCTGATCCTCGCCTCGAGCGCGCTCGCGCAGAAGTGTGGCGCGTGTCACATCGACAAGGCGCCACGCAAGCTGGAAAGGCCGTCGGACCACACTCCGGTCGTCGCGAGTTTTGACATATAGAGCCTGGCGCGGACAGAAAACGGCTGAATCTTTCGGGTGCCGGCCTTTCTGGCTCTGGCACTTTCGGGCCAAGAGCATAGACTCGCTCGAAACCAGTGCGCACCCCAACGCCCATGCAGTTTCGCCGCAGCGATTACGACGTCACCAACACCGTGCAGGTCAGCTCGGTGGCATCCGTGCGCAAGGCCGTCGAGGAACTCTTTCAGCAGACCTGGCCCGGCACCAACACCGAGCGGCTGACGACGGCGTTCGCCGACTTCGAGCGGTTGTTCTCCGGGCAGTTTCCGGGCTACCTGGGCTGCGACACCGTCTATCACGACATGCAGCATTCGCTGGACGACACGCTCGCGATGGCGCGCCTGCTTGCAGGCTACGAGCGTACCCACGCACCGGAACAGCGCCTGGGCGCCGATCGCGCACTGCTCGGCATCATCGTCGGACTGTTCCACGACTCGGGCTACATCCGCCAGAGCGACGATACGCAGCATCATAACGGCGCTGAATTCACCCGCACCCACGTGATGCGGGGCGCGAACTTTCTCTCGCGCTACCTGCCTGTCATCGGTCTCGCCAACTGGGTACCGGTCGCGACGCAGGTAATCCACTTCACCGGCTACGAGGTGCCGTTCAAGGACATCCGGCTGGACGACGCGCGCGACCGGTGCGTCGGTCACCTGCTCGGCACGGCGGACATGCTCGCGCAGATGTCGGACCGGTGCTACCTCGAGAAATGCCGCGATCGCCTGTACCCCGAATTCGTGCTCGGTGGCGTCGCCATGCAGCGCGAGGGCGACGGCGGCCTCAAGGTCCAGTACGGCTCCGGGCTCGACGTGCTGCGCCAGACGCCGCAGTTCTTCGAGTTCACGATGCGCACGCGCCTCGACGGTGAGTTCGGCGCGGCCTACCGCTACGTCGAGAGCCTGTATGGCGGCCGCAATCCGTACCTGGAAGCGATCAATCGCAATCTCGCCTACCTGACCCGCGTGCTCGAAACGGGCAACTGGAACATGCTGCGACGCTCGCCGCCCGTCTTCACTTGGGAAAAGAATCCCCTGGAAACCGTGCGCTCGCTGGTGATCCGCCACATCCGCACGGCGGTCGAAGCGACCTGACGCACCGTCGCGGCCTCCGCGGGCGGGCCGCGGACGCCAGGCGTCAGGACTTGAGTCGGCGCAGGAACTGCGCCGGATCCTCACCGCGCTCCAGCACCTCGACCAGCGCCGAGCCGACGACCACGCCATCGACGTGACCCTGCATGCGCGCGACCTGCTCGGCCGTGCGAATGCCGAAACCTGCACACACCGGCACGGGTGACATCGACTTCACGCGATCCATGTAGTCCAGCACCTCGTCCGGCACGGCCACCGACTTGCCCGTGGTGCCGGTCATGGTCACCGCATACACGAAACCCTGGCTCGCTTCGCACAGCATCCTGAGCCGTGTCGCCGGCGTCACCGGCGTCACCATCTGCACCAGCGCGATGCCGACCCGGTCGAGTGCGGCACGCATGTCGGCGCTTTCTTCGTACGGCAGGTCGGGAATGATGAATCCCGACACGCCCGCTTTCCTTGCCGCCTCGGGCAACCGCTCGAGCCCGAACGCGAGCAGCGGGTTCAGGTAGCTCATGAGCAGCACGGGAGCCTGCGGACGTGGCTGCATCGCCTCGAGCTCATCGAGCAGCCACCGCAGCGTGAAGCCGCCTTGCAGCGACGCGAAGCTCGCGCGCTGAATGGTGGCGCCATCGGCCATCGGGTCGCTGAACGGCACGCCGATTTCGACGACGTCGACCTCGGTCGCGATTGCGCGCAGGCTCTGCGTGAAATGTGCACGGTCCGGAAAGCCCGCGGTCATGAATGCCACGACGGCAGGCCGGCCGCTCGCGGCCGCGTCCTTGATTGCCGTGCTGATGCTGTCGCGCGGTCGCGCAGTGCCAGTCGTTATCGGGGTCATCATCAGATTTTTCCCTTCAGCAGCGTGCGCTGCAACGTCGGCATGTCCTTGTCGCCACGACCGGACAGGCCGATCAGGATGCGGCAACCAGGGTGTTTCTGCGCATACTTGCGGGCGCCCGCGAATGCGTGCGCCGTCTCGATGGCCGGCAGGATGCCTTCGTACCGGCTGCACTCCGACAGCGCCTCGAGCGATTCATCGTCTTCGGACGCGGCGAAGCCGAGGCGACCGATGCTCGCCAGCAGCGCGTGCTCCGGCCCGACGCCCGGGTAATCGAGGCCGGCCGAGACCGAATGCGTTTCCTGGATCTGGCCGTGCTCGTCCTGCAGCAGCAGCGAGTAGCAGCCCTGCAGCACTCCCGGCGTGCCGTACGCGAGCGAAGCAGCGTTCTGTCCGAGACCCGGACCGGTGCCGCCGGCCTCGAAGCCGAGCAGCTTGACCTCGGTGTCCGGAATGAACGGATGGAACAGGCCGATCGCGTTCGAACCACCACCGACGCAGGCCACGACGACGTCCGGCAGCGCCCCCGCCTGTGCGAGCATCTGTGCCCGCGCCTCGACGCCGATCACGCGCTGGAATTCGCGCACCATGTAGGGATACGGATGCGGGCCCACGGCCGAACCGAGAATGTAGAAGGTGCCGTTCGGGTCCGCGACCCAGTCACGCAAGGCTTCGTCGATGGCCGCGCGCAATGTCTTGTCGCCGCCGGTGACCGGCACGACTTCGGCGCCGAGCAGCTTCATGCGGCCGACGTTCGGTGCCTGCCGTTCCATGTCGATCGAACCCATGTAGACCGTGCACGGCATGCCGAGGCGCGCGCACGCGGCGGCGGTGGCCACGCCGTGCTGGCCGGCGCCCGTCTCCGCGACGATGCGCTTCGCGCCGAGGCGCTTCGCCAGCAACCCCTGCCCGATTGCGTTGTTGATCTTGTGTGCGCCGGTGTGCGCGAGGTCCTCGCGCTTCAGCCAGACTTCCGCGCCCCAGCGCTTCGACAGCGCGGCCGCGTACGTGAGCGGCGTGGGCCGGCCAACCCAGGTGCGCAGCTGCAGGTCGAGCTCGGCCTTGAAGGCGGGGTCCGGCAGGATGTCGCGGATGCCTTGTTCGAGGCGATCGAGCGCCGGCACGAGTGTCTCGGGCACGTAGCGCCCACCGAACGGGCCGAAGCGGCCGCGCGCGTCCGGAAACTCGCCCCTGAGCGTCTGCGCCAGCAGCGCTTCGCGGTCAATCTCGAGGGCCTGGGTCTTCATTGCTCTATTACTCCCAAAGACGATGTCGCGACCCGCGCATGAGCTGCACGCGCTACGTTCACGAAATTCCGGATCAGCACGGCATCCTTGACGCCGTGCGTGGCTTCGACGCCCGAGCTCACGTCGATGCCGAACGGCCGCACGGCCGCGATGGCGTCGGCGACGTTCCCGGCATCGAGTCCGCCGGCGAGAACGAGTTCGCCGGCCGCGGCCAGGCGCGCCGCCATAGTCCAGTCGGCACGCTCGCCTGCTCCGCTGCGCCCGCTTTCGAGCAGAAACCGGCGTGGCAGTTCCTGCGCCATTGGCAACGGTCGGTCGGTCCGATACACGGGCAGCACTCGCTGGCCGGCCGGCAGCCGAAGCGTGGCCAGGTCCGCGGCATCGGTCTGCACCCAGTCGGGGCGCACGGCATCGATCGCGGCGTCGACCTCCGCCTGCGTCGGATGCAGGAATACCGCCACCTTTTCGATGCCTGGCGGCACGTCCGCGGCAAGGGCGCGAGCCTCTGCCACTGCAAGGTGGCGCGGCGAAGCCGCGTGGAAGACGAAGCCGACCGCATCCGCTCCCGCGTCCACGGCAGCCGCCAACGTGTCTGCCGTTCGCAGGCCGCACACCTTGATCCACAGGCGCCTCACCGCGCGGCTCCGCGCCCGGCCGCGAGCAGTTCACGGACCGCCTGTGCGGGATCGTCACGCTGCATCAGCGTGGTGCCGACGAGTGCCAACCGATAGCCGAGGTGCGCCACGTGCGCAGCATCGTCGGCCGTGATGACTCCGCTCTCTGCCACCGCGGGCCACTCGCTGGGCAGCCGGTCCCGCAGCCGCTCGAAACGTGCGAAATCGATCTGCAGCGTCTGCAGGTCGCGGCAATTGAGTCCCATCAGGACCTGTTCGTCGCGGCCGTGGCGTGCAGCGGCAAGCTCGGCGGCGATTTCGAGATCGTGAGCGTCGAAGGCCTCGAGCAGGACAATCAGCCCCTGCTCGGCCGCGGCGTCGAGCATCGCCACGAGGCGCTCGCGCCCGACCATGCGCACGATCAGCAACACGCCGCCGGCCCCGTTGACCCGCGCTTCGAGCACCTGGTACGGATCGACCAGGAAATCCTTGCGCATCGCCGGCACGCCGTAAGGCGCAAGCGTCGTTGCGGCCTGCCGCAGGTGCGAGAGGTCGCCGTCGAACCGCGAGGGCTCGGTCAGGACCGAGCAGATCGCCGCGCCCGCTTCCGCGTAACCGCGCAGCCGTGCGACGGGATCCATCGTCCGCGCGGAGAGATCGCCCAGCGCGGGCGAGCGCAGCTTCAGTTCCGCGATCAAGTCAAACCCCTCGGCGGAAAGCTGCAGGCGCGGAAGCGGTGGCAGCGCCGCACAGCGCATGCGCAGTTTCGCATCGCTGATCACGGCGCGTGCCTCGACCAATCGCTGCTCGCTGCCAGCGGCCATCTCCGACAGCAGCCCCATCAGGCCGCCCCGCCGATCGCGCGGCCGAACGTCGCGAGCCTGTCCAGCAGCCGTGCGCCATCGCCTCGGTCCAGAGCATCACTGGCGGCACGAATGGCCGCGTGCGGATCGGCCACGGTGCCTGTCACTTCCAATGCGAGCGCCGCATTGAGCACGAGCGCGGCACGGTGCGGGCCGCGATCCTGTCCCGTGAACACGGCACGCATCCCGACGGCGTTGTGCACGGCCTCGCCGCCGGCGAGGGACTGCGGTGTGCAGCGCGCCAGTCCGTAGTCGAGCGGGTCGCGCTCCGTACGAACCACGTGTCCCGGCGTCACGTCGTACAACTCGAAGGGGCCGCACGGCGTCGGCTCGTCCCAACCGGGCTCGCCGTGCACGACGAACACCCGCTGGATCGGCATGCCGGCCAGCGTTTCCGCCATCAGGCGCGCTGCGTCCCGGCTGTAGGCGCCGATCAGCCCGAAAGGTGGCTCGGCCGGATTGGTCAGCGGACCGAGCAGGTTGAACACCGTGCGCACGCCCAGCGCACGGCGGACCGGCGCGATTTCCTTCATGGCCGGGTGATAGTGCGGCGCGAACAGGAACGTGAAGCCCGTCGCCGCGAGGCACTCGCCCGAACGCTGCTCGTTGAGCGGCTGCGGCAAGCCGAGACACTCGAGCAGGTCCGCGCTGCCGGATCGACTCGAGATCGAGCGGTTGCCGTGCTTGACGACGCGCACGCCCATCGCCGCCGTCAGCAGCGCGGCGCCTGTCGAAATATTGAAACTGCCCGACGCGTCGCCACCGGTCCCGACGATGTCGATGGCTGGCGGCCCGGGCGGCAAGGTCGGTCGGCGCGCCAGGCCACGCATCGCCGAGGCAAATCCGCGGACTTCGTTGGCCGTCAGCCCCTTGCTGCGCAACGCGGCCAGCAGCGCACCGGCCATCGCGGGCGCCATGGCAGGATCGGTGAGCGCGGCCAGCAGCGCAGCAGCCTCGGGCTCGGTCAGATCCTCACGGTTGAGCAGTCGCTCGAGCGTTTCTCGCAGTTCCGCCATGGTGCGTCGGGCCTAGCGCCGGCCTCCGGTAAACTGCAGGAAGTTACCCATCAGCAGCGGACCCTCAGGCGTGAGCACGCTCTCCGGATGGAACTGCACGCCTTCGACGTTCAGCTCGCGGTGACGCACGCCCATGATTTCACCTTCCGGCGTGCGGGCCGTGACTTCGAGTATCGCGGGCAGCGTCTCGGGCTTCGCGATCAACGAATGGTAGCGACCGACCTGCATGGGTTGCGGCGCACCGGCAAACACGCCTTTCGCGTCGTGATCCACCGGCGAGACCTTGCCGTGCATGAGGCGTCCGGCGCGCACGACGTCGCCGCCGAACACTTCGACGATCGACTGGTGCCCAAGGCACACACCGAGCACGGGAATGTGCCCGGCGAACGCACGGATCATGTCCATCGACACGCCGGCGCCTTGCGGCGTACCGGGACCCGGCGAAATGCACAGGTGCGTCGGCTGCAATGCCTGCGCCTGCTCGACCGTGATCGCATCGTTGCGATGCACGAGCACCTCGGCGCCGAGCACCAGGAACGCCTGCATCAGGTTGTAGGTGAAGCTGTCGTAGTTGTCGACCAGCAGCAGGCGGGGCGCGGGCCGCGTCATCACAGCCCCTCCCGCGCAATTTCCAGCGCGCGCCGCAGCACGTCGCTCTTCGCGAACACTTCCCGATACTCGTTCATCGGCACGCTGTCCGCCACGATGCCCGCACCGGCCTGGAAGCTGTAGGTGTCGCCGTGGAAAACCATCGTGCGGATCGTGATCGCATGGTTCATGTCGCCGCCCGCTCCAAAATAGCCCACCGTGCCGCCGTAGAATCCGCGCCGTACCGGCTCGAGCTCGTCGATGATTTCCATCGCACGCACCTTCGGCGCACCGACGAGCGTACCGGCCGGAAAGGCCGCAGCGAACAGGTCGAACTGGTCGCGGCCCGGCGCGAGCCGGCCGCTGACGCCGCTGACGATGTGCATGACGTGGCTGTAGCGCTCGATCGAACGGTAGGGATCTACGCGCACGCTGCCGGCTGCGGCCACGCGCCCGAGGTCGTTGCGCGCGAGGTCCACCAGCATGACGTGTTCGGCGTTCTCCTTCGGATCCGCGAGCAGCCTGGCTTCGTTCGCGAGGTCCTGCGCCGTGTCGGCGCCGCGCGGCAGCGTGCCCGCAATCGGACGCAGGTGCGCAATGCCGCCTTCAAGCTTCACCAGCGCCTCGGGCGACGAACCGACGATGACACGGTCGCCGAGTTCGCAGAAGTACATGTAGGGCGAAGGGTTCAGCAGTCGCAGCGCCCGGTACGCCTCGAACGGATCCATGTCGCAACGGCCGGCGAAACATACCGACAGCACGAGCTGGTAAACGTCGCCGGACGCGATGTATTCCTTGGTGCGGGCGACGTTCTGCAGGAATGACTCTTCCGACAGGCTGGCCGCAGCCGGTCCGAACTTTGTTGCACGGACCGGGCCCGGCAACCCGCCCCGCAACGCCTGGATCACTTCGCGACGCAGCGCCAGCCGCTCCTGCTCCGGGCCGGCATGCAGCAATGCCGCTCGGCGCGTCAGGTGGTCGAACGCCAGGACCGAACGCGGCGCGACGTAATGCGCGTCGGGCACATCCGCTTCGACCCGTGCCCTGGACGGCAGCCGTTCGAAATAGCGCACCAGGTCGTAGCTGGCTGCGCCGACCAGGCCGCCCAGCAGCGGGAAACCCGCCTGGGTCACGTCGGACCGGGGTGAACGCGCGAGGGCCTGCCGCAGGGAGGCCAGCAGTTGCGCCTGGTCGGCCGGCCGGGGTTCGCGCACGCCATTCACGGTCAGGCCGGCGGCATCGAGCCGGTACTCCATGCAGTCACCGAAACCGATGAACGAATAGCGGGCCAGGCGCTCGCCGCCTTCGACGCTCTCCAGCAGGAAGCGCGGGCGGAACGGTTTCAATTTCAGATAAGCCGACACCGGCGTGTCGAGGTCGGCTGCAATGTCGAACAAGGTCGTCGTCACCTGCGGCTCCTCTGTCGCGGGGGCCCGGGGGACGGACAACAAAAAACCCATCCCACGGTACTGCGCGGAGATGGGTCCTGGAATCCTGCGAAAGAGACTGACGCGGCCGGCCCCACTCCTAGAAGTGGCGCCACCACCAACGGATATTCAGCGTGTTCTGCGCGGTTACGTTCATCTCGCATTGCAGTATCCACGGGCGGGCGCGGAGCGTCAAGGAAGGGGGAGGAAGGAGAGGAAGGAGAGGAAGGAGAGGAAGGAGAGGAAGGAGAGGAAGGGGAGGAAGGGAGGAAGGGAGGCGCGCTACTGTCAGGACCCGCAGGACACGTTCTGGACTCATTCGCTGCGGTCAGCGTCCAACTGCTGACTTAGAATCATGCCGTCCGTACTGAGGGGGGAGCGTAGTGACGACGGGTCTGCTTGGTGGCGTGGCGTTGCAGCGGATCGGCGAAGTCTTCGCCGCCGAGCAGCGTCGCTACGTCGACGCGCACCCGCGCTCGCTGCAGCAGACGGGTCGCGGCATCGCCGGTTTCTACGACGGCGTGCCGATGCACTGGATGCGCGACTGGTCGATGCCCTTCCCGTTCGTCGTCGAGTCGGCCCGGGGCGCGTCGCTGCGCGACATCGACGGCAACGAGTACGCCGACTTCTGCCTCGGCGACACCGGCTCGATGTTCGGCCATTCGCCCGGGCCCGTTGCGGCAGCCATCGCGCGGCAGGCCCATGCAGGCCTGACGTACATGCTGCCGACGGCAGACGCGATCGCGATCGGGCCGTTGCTGGCGGAGCGCTTCGGCCTACCGCACTGGCAGATCGCAACGACGGCGACGGACGCCAATCGCTTCGCGCTGCGCGTGGCACGCGCCGTGACGGGCCGCCCGAAGATCCTGGTCTTCAACGGCTGTTACCACGGCACGGTCGATGAAACGCTGGTGCGCCTGGTCGACGGCCGGGTCGTGCCTCGCCCGGGTTTGCTGGGCCAGGTCACGGACCTCACGCAGCTGGCACGCGTCGTCGAATTCAACGACGTCGACGGACTGCACCGTGAACTGGCGCACGGCGACGTGGCCTGCGTGATCGCCGAGCCCGTGCTCACGAACTCGTGCATGGTGTTGCCGGAGCCGGGCTTTCTCGACCAGCTGCGGCGCTGCACGCGCGAGACGGGGACGCTGCTGCTGATCGACGAAACGCACACGATTTCCAGCGGCCCCGGCGGCTACACCCGTGCCCACGGGCTCGAGCCCGACCTGTTCGTACTCGGCAAACCCATCGCCGGCGGTGTCCCGGCGAGCGTCTGGGGCTTCACCGACGACGTGGCCCGCCGCCTGCACGAAGTGCGGGCGCAGACACCGCCCGGTCACTCCGGCATGGGCACCACGCTTTCGGCGAACGCACTTGCACTGGCCGCGATGCGTGCCACGCTGGAGCACGTCATGACGGCGGCAGCCTACTTGCACATGGAGCGACTGGCCGGCCTGCTCGCGGAGGGTCTGCAGACGACGATCACCGCGCGCGGACTGCCGTGGCACGTCGTGCGCGTCGGCGCCCGCGTGGAGTTCGTTTGCGCGCCCGGCCCCCTGCGCAATGGCACACAGGCGGAAGCAGCGCACGCTCCGGCGCTGGAGCAGGCGATCCACCTCGCGCTGCTCAATCGGGGTTGCCTGATCGCACCGTTCCACAACATGATGCTGGCCTGTCCGGCGACCACGGCGACTCAGGTCGCCCGACTGCACGATGCATTCGCAGCAGCGACCGACGCACTGGTGTCGTGAGGGCACCGCGCCCGTCCGGGGCCTGACAGGAATAGGAATTGGACCCGACCTTCCTCCACACCGTCCTGCTGCCGACCGCTGTCGGCGTGATCATGCTCGGACTCGGCCTCGCCTTGACCCCGGCAGACTTCGCCCGCGTCGTGCGATTTCCGCGCGCCGTCGTCGTCGGCCTGCTGGTGCAGACGATCGTGCTCGTGGTGGTCGCCTTCGCGATCGTCCAGCTGTTCGACCTGCCGCCAATGCTCGCCGTCGGCTTCATGTTGCTGGCCGCCTCGCCGGGTGGTGCGATGGCCAGCCTCTTCAGCCACTTGGCCCACGGCGACGTCGCCCTGAACATCACGCTCACGGCCATCAATTCGGTGCTGGCGCTGGCCTGGCTGCCGCTGGTCATGAACTGGTCGCTGGTTCACTTCCTCGGCACCGAACTCCACGTCCCCGCGCCGACGCGGAAGCTCATGGAAGTCGCGACCGTGATCATCCTGCCGGTGTTGATCGGCATGTCCGTGCGCCACGCCTGGCCCGCGCCCGCCCTGCGCACGGCGGGCACGGTCCGCATCACATCGGTCCTGCTGCTGGCCATCGTCGTGGCGATCGCGCTGGCGACCTCCGGCGAGACCTTGCTGCAGTATTTCGGCACGGTTGGTCTCGCCTGCATCACGCTCAACCTCGTTTCGCTGGCCATCGGCTATGCCATTCCCCGTGTCCTCGGCTTGCCGGTAGCGCAGGCGACGTCGATCTCGCTCGAGATCGGCATCCACAATGCAGCCGTCGCGATCTTCGTGGCGATGAAGTTGCTGGACAGTGACGTGGCGTCCGTACCCGCCGCGCTCTACGGCCTGGTGATGATCGCCACCGCCGGCATCGCCGTCAGCTGGTTCAGGCGCAGGCACTCGCACAACGTTGCGACCGTCCTCGAGTAGACCGGAGTCCATCGCATGCTGCTCGAGAAACTCACCGTCATCGTTGGCGACGCGAACGTCCTCACCGGCGAGCAGGTTCGTTCGCGCGCCGTGGGCTGGGCGGATCGCAGCCCCTGCCAGGCCAGGGCGATCGTGCGGCCCGGCAGCACGGACGAGGTCTCGCGCGTGCTGGCCGAGTGCCACGCAAGCGGCCAGCCGGTCGTGCTGTTCGGCGGCCTCACCGGCCTGGTGCAGGGCAGCGTCGCCAGCGAGCACGAGATCGCGCTTTCGCTCGAGCGCATGCATCGCATCGAGTCGATCGATCCGGTCGGCCGCACGATGACCGTCGAAGCCGGCGTCGCCGTCCAGCGCATCCAGGAAGAAGCGGAGAAGCACGGGCTGCTGTATCCGGTGGACTTCGGCGCGCGCGGCTCGGCGCACATCGGCGGCAGCGCCGCCACCAATGCGGGCGGCAATGGCGTGATCCGCTACGGCATGACGCGCGACTCGGTGCTTGGACTCGAAGCCGTGCTCGCCGACGGCACGGTGATCCCGGCGATGAACCGCATGATCAAGAACAACGCGGCCTACGACGTGAAGCAGCTGTTCATCGGCACCGAGGGGACGCTGGGCGTCATCACGCGACTGGTACTGCGCCTGCGCGAAAGTCCGCGCAGCACGCAGTCGGCGCTGGTGGCATGCCCGGCGTTCGCCGACGTGACCCGCTTCCTGAAGCACGTCGATGGCGCGCTCGGCGGTTCGCTGTCGGCATTCGAGCTGATGTGGAACGGGTTCTACCGCATGGTGACGACGCCGCCGTCGAAGGGAACCCCGCCACTGCCGCAGACGTACGACTACTACGTGCTGGTCGAAAGCGCGGGTGGCGACCCGGCGCGGGACCAGGCGCAGTTCGAGGAAGCGATTGCCGCCGCGATCGAGGCGGGACTCGTGGTCGATGCCGTGGTGTGTTCGTCCGAGGCCCAGCGCGATGCGTTGTGGGCGCTGCGCGACGACGTCGAAGGGATCTTCCGGCTCGGCATGCCGGTGGCATTCGACGTCAGCCTGCCGCTCGCGGCGATGGAAGGATACGTGACCGAAGTCGTGCGGCGTCTCGAGCGTGAGTGGCCAGCCTACAGCCGGTTCGTGTTCGGTCACCTCGGCGACGGCAACCTGCACATCATCGCGGCGGGACCGCCCAGCGCCGAGGCGCGCCACGGCATCGAGCGCTGCGTCTACGAGCCGCTGGCCTCGCGTGGCGGTTCGGTCTCGGCCGAGCACGGCATCGGCCTCGAGAAACAGCCATGGCTCGAACTTTGCCGCAGCCCGGCCGAAATCGCGCTGATGCAGACACTGAAGCGGGCGCTGGACCCGCAAGGCATCCTGAACCCGGGGCGCGTGCTGCCCGGCTGAACGGCCGGGGCGAGTCACCGGGGCAGCGCTCGGCGGGCCGGGACTTCCTGGCCGCCCCATGTCGAACGCCGAAGCTCGAGCGCAGGAGCGAGGCGGCACTGCAGTAATGTCGCTTCTCCGCTGGCACCATCGCCTCGCTCCCGTTCGAGCGAGGGTCGCCGTGAATCGCACAGTTCCTCTGGGCGATTCACGATGCGCGTGAGACCTTGGGACGGCCAGGAAGTCCCGGCCCGCCGAGCGTTGCCCTGGTGACTCCCGCTGACGCGTCGGTTCAGAGCGCCCCGACGGCGCGCGCGAGCCGCAGTTGCGCGAGCCCGGCATCCAGCGTGGCGTCATCCCGGTTCCTGAGTGCCTGCACCCGCAGCGTCTCCGCTTGCAGCAGCTGCGTCTGCGTGCCCAGGCCCGCCGTGTACAGTTCGCGGGCGATGCGGAGATTCTCGTCAGCCTGTTCCGCGGCCTGCGCCGTGACGATGACCCGCTGGCGCGATTCCTGGATGCCGAGGTAGGCCTGCCGCACCTGCAATTCGATCTGGCTGGATGCGTCCGCGCGCTGCTGCTCCGTCGCGCGGCGGTTACGATCGAGCGCCGCCGCCCGCTTGCGTGACTGGCCACCGTCGAACACGGCCCACTGCACGCCGATACCCGCCATGCCGACTGTCTCGTCATCGAGAAACTGGTTCTCCAGGTACTGGTAGCCACCGCTCAATGCGACCTGCGGCAGTACGCGCGAGCGCTCGGTGCGCGCGAGCTGGCCGTAAGCCTCGGCCTGCGCGTCGAACGCGGCAAGCTCGGTGCGTCGCGACTGCGCCTGTTCCACCAGCGCCGACAGCTCCTGCGAGAGCTCCACGGGCACGGCAAGTGTCTCGCTCAACTCCACCGACCGGTCCAGCGGCGCGCCAAGGCGACGGTTGTAGGCGGCGGCGGCCACGTCCGCGGCATTCGCGGCGCGCAATTCGTTCTGGCGTGCGTCGGCCAGCGCCACCTGTACGGCCAGCAATTCGTTCTTTGGCACCAGCTCGCGCTCGAACATGCCGGCCGTATCGCGGGTCAGCGCCTCGAGCGTCTGCACGTTGCTGCTCGCGACCCCGTGCGCCTTGCGCGCCCGCAGCACTTCGACGTACGAGTCGGCGACGGCCAGCTTGACGTCCGCCGTCGCCGCCGTGACCTGGGCGCCGACGCCACGTTCGCGCGCCTCGGCCGCGGCGATGCTCGACGAGATGCGGCCACTGGTGAACAGCGGCACGGTGATGCTCGCCGAACCCATCAGGAAGCTGTCGTCCTCGAACAGTTCGGGCGGCGTGAGCGGCAGGCCGGTAAACGAGAAATCGAACGCCGGCGAGTCGTCGAGCTGCGTGTAGGAGCCGCCCACGGCAAGCGTCGGCCAGCGCTGCGCGCGCGCCGCCTGCGCCTCGAAGCCCGCTGCCTCGGCCTGGTTGCGCGCCGCCGCGAGCAAATGATCCTGCTGCAGGGCGAGTGCCCACGCATCCGTCAACGTCTCGGCGCTCGCCACGCCGGCGACGGCACCGGTCAGGACGAGCGCGACGGAGCAACGCAGGATCATTCGGCGCGGAGTCATTGTTTCAGGGCCTCGATCCCCAGGGTCTTGAGGACGTACTTCTCGTAGAGTGGCGTGATCGATCCCGTCTGCACCTTGCGCAGGAAATACTTCTCGAACGCGACCTTGGCCAGGTGCACCCACCTGCCCTCGCGCGCCCAGGTCACGTTGCGCGGCGGAATCTGCGGCAATGCGACGAACGCGGCGCCGGTGTCGCCGAAGTCCGCCAGGCAGATCGCGTTCCAGGTGCCACGGGCCTCGGCGGCGCTGCCGGCAATGTCAGCCGCGACGTTCTCGCAGATCGCGTGCACCATCGATTCGATCATGAATCCCGTCTTCGGCGCTCCCGTCGGCACCGGCGTCGCTTCGACCGGCGGAATGGCCACGCAGACGCCGGCAGAAAAGATGTTCCGGTACTTCTTGCTGCGCTGGTGCTCGTCGATCAGCACGAAGCCGCGCGGATTGCAGAGGTCGGGCACTGCGGCGACGGCGTCGACGCCCTTGAACGCCGGCAGGATCATCGCGAACTTGAACGGCAGCTTGTGCTCCTTGCGCACGGTCCCGTCCTCGTTGTGTTCCGCCGCATGCACCGTGCCCGGCTCGACCGAGGTGACCTTCGCATTGGTGACCCACTGGATGTGGCGCTGGCGCAGCGTCGACTCCATGAGGCCCTTGCTGTCGCCCACGCCGCCGAGTCCCATGTGGCCGATGTACGGCTCCGACGTCACGTAGGTCATCGGCACCTTGTCCCGGATCTTGCGCCGGCGCAGGTCGGTGTCGAGGATCATCGCCATCTCATAGGCGGGACCGAAGCAGCTGGCGCTGCCTGCGGCGCCCACCACGATCGGACCGGGATTCTTCACGAACTCCTGGTACTGCTCCCAGGCGGCGAGCGCGTGCGCCTGCGTGCAGATCGAGACGGTGTGCCCGCTCGGACCAAGACCCGGCACTTCGTCGAAGGCGAGCTTCGGGCCGGTCGTGATGGCGAGGTAGTCGTACGGCTCTTCGGTGCCGTCCTGCAGCAGGAGCTTCGAATTGACCGCATCGATGGCCTGCACGACCTTGGGCAGCCAGCGCACGTCCTTGTCGGCCAGCGGCCCGGCGAGCTCGACCCGGGTCTGCTCGGGCTTGCGCCAGCCGACGGCCACCCACGGATTCGACGGCGTGAACTCGAAGTATGGCGAGCTGCCGACCAGCGTCACCTGGTGCGCGGCACCCAGCTTCTTCTTCATTTCGTAGGCACAGGCGACGCCACCGAGGCCAGCGCCGAGAATTGCGACTTTTGCCATGACTGCATTCCCCCCGGCCGTCACGCGGCCTTGAACGTGCGGTTGCGATAACTGAAGTAGAGGATCGGGATCAGCACCAGCGTCAGCACCGTCGAGACGAGGATGCCGAAGATCAGCGACACGGCGAGCCCGTTGAAGATGGGATCGTCCAGGATGAAGAACGCGCCGGTCATGGCGGCCACGGCGGTGAGCGCGATGGGCCGGGCGCGCACGGCCGCCGAACGGATGACCGCATCGGCCAGGTCGCGCCCTTGTGCCAGCTCGACGTTGATGAAGTCCACCAGCAGGATCGAGTTGCGGACGATGATGCCGGCGAGCGCGATCATGCCGATCATCGAGGTCGCGGTGAACTGCGCCCCGAGCAGCGCATGCCCCGGCAGCACGCCGATGATCGTCAGCGGAATCGGCGCCATGATCACCAGCGGCACGGCATAGGAGCCGAACTGCGCGACCACCAGCAGGTAGATCAGGATCAGGCCCACAGAGTAGGCGAGGCCCATGTCACGGAACGTCTCGTAGGTGATCTGCCACTCGCCATCCCACTTCAGGCTCGGCCGATTGGGATCGGCCGGCTGGCTGAAGAAACGCTGCTCCAGTTCCACACCCGGCGGCAGCTGGCGCTTGAGCGCCCCGACCAGCTCGAACATGCCGTACAGCGGGCTGTCAGTATCGCCGACGGAATCCGCCGTGACATAGGCGAGCGGCAACAGGTCCTTGTGATAGATCGCACTGTCCCAGGGCTTGCGCTCGACGATTGCGACTTCGGAAAGCGCGATGCTCGCACCGCTCCCGGGTGCGGACCTGCAGCGCCAGGACACCGGACAGGTCGGCCTTGTCCGGCACGTCGAGTTCCAGCCGCACCGGAATCGGATAGTTTTCACGGCCGATCTGCACGTACGTGGCGTCGAAACCGCCGAGTCCTGCAGCGAGCACCTGCACCGCTTCGGCCTGGCTCACACCCAGCAAGGCGGCCTTCTGCCGGTCGATGCGCACGACCAGGCGCGGGTTCGGCGCCTCGAGACTGTCGTCCACGTCGACGATCTGCGGCCTGGCGTCGAACACCTTGCGGACTTCGCGCGTCAGCTGCTGCTGCTCGCCGGAGAAAGGACCGTAGATCTCGGCCACGAGCGGCGCCTGCACCGGCGGGCCGGGCGGCACTTCGACGATTTTCACCGCCGCTCCGTACTTGCGGCCGATCTCGGCCAGCGCCGGGCGCACCGCGAGCGCGATCTCGTGGCTCTTCCGGTCGCGGTGGTGCTTGTCCACCAGGTTGACCTGGATGTCGCCGAGCTCGTGGCCGGAACGCAGGTAGTACTGCCGGACCAGGCCGTTGAAATTGATCGGCGCCGCGGTGCCTGCGTAGACCTGGTAGTCCGTGACCTCCGGCAGCTTGACGATCTCGGCCGCAAGTTCGTCCAGCATGCGGCCCGTCTCCTCGAGCGCGGTGCCCTCCGGCATGTCGACGACCACCTGGAACTCCGACTTGTTGTCGAAGGGCAGCATCTTCATGACGACCCACTCAAGGGCGACCAGGGAGATGGCGACCAGGATCGCGGCCAGCGTGCCGAGGTAGAGCCGGTGCCGGCGGCGGCGCGCGTCATCGCCACGCAGGAATGGCGCGATGATCCGCTCGAAGAAGCGCTGCAGGCGCGTATCGTCGCCATGCCCGGCGGGATGCACGTCCGCATGCGCGAGCATCCGCTTCGACAGCCAGGGCGTGAACACCAGCGCGATGGCCAGCGAGATCAGCATGCCCATGCTGGCGTTGATCGGGATCGGGCTCATGTACGGGCCCATCAGGCCGCTGACGAACGCCATCGGCAGCAGGGCTGCGATGACCGTGAACGTCGCCAGGATCGTCGGGCCGCCCACCTCGTCCACTGCGCGTGGAATGATCTGTTCCAGTGGACCGCTGCCGAATCCCATGTGGCGATGGATGTTCTCGACCACGACGATCGCGTCATCCACCAGGATGCCGATCGAAAAAATGAGCGCGAACAGCGACACGCGATTGATGGTGAAACCGTAAGCCCAGGAGGCGAACAGCGTCGCTGCCAGCGTGATCACGACGGCGGTGCCGACGACGATCGCCTCGCGCCAGCCGACCGTGAGCCACACCAGGAGTACGACGGAGGCCGTCGCGAACATCAGCTTCTGGATGAGCTTCAGCGCCTTGTCGTTCGCGGTTTCGCCATAGTTGCGCGTGACCGTCGTCTCCACTCCCTCCGGGATGTAGGAACCGCGCAGCTGCTCGATCCGCTGCAGCACTGCGTTGGTGACGTCGATGGCGTTCTCGCCAGGCTTCTTCGAGATCGCGAGCGTGACGGCCGGAGCGGTCCCGGCCAGGTCGATGCCCTTCTGCGCGCCCGCCGGGCCGGCGCCGAACGTCACGTACTGCTCGGGCTGGTCGGGACCGGCGGTGATGGTCGCGACGTCCTGCAGGTAGATCGGCCTGCCCTCGCGCACCGCAACGACCAGCTGGGCGACCTCGTCACGGTCGGCGAGGAATTCGCCCGCCTGCACCGGCACGTTGCCGCCGTTGGCGACGAGCGTGCCGGCGTGCTGGACGACATTGGCCGCCTGCAGAGCGGCGACGAGTTCGCTCACGGTGAGGCCGTAGCCCGCAAGTCGCTGCGGATCGAGGCTGACGTGCACCGTCTCGTCGGGACCGCCGATGGTGTAGACGTTACGAGTCCCCGGAACACGCTTGATCTCGGCCTCGATGGCGTGGGCGACCTGCCTGAGCTCGTAGGCGCCGCGCTGCGGATCCCTGGTCCAGAGCGTTACGCTCAGGATCGGCACGTCGTCGATGCCTTTCGGCTTGACCAGCGGCTGCAGGATGCCGACGTCCGCCGGGCGCCAGTCCTGGTTGGAATAGATTGCGTTGTAGAGCCTGACGATCGCGTCAGTCCGGTCCTCGCCCACTTCGAACTGCACGGTCAGCACCGCGGCGCCAGGACGCGACACGGAATAGATGTGCTTCACGCCGGAGATCTCGGCGAGCACCTTTTCCATCGGCATGGTGACCAGGGTCTCAACCTGGTTGGCGCTTGCCCCAGGAGCGGGCACGATGACGTTCGCCATCGTGACGTTGATCTGGGGCTCTTCCTCGCGGGGAGTGACCAGCACGGCGAAGACGCCGAGCAGCAACGCGGAAAGCCCCAGCAGGGGCGTCAGCTGGTTGTCGAGGAAGAAGGCGGCGAGCCGGCCGCTGATGCCGAGCTTCTCAGTCATGCTTCGGCGCCGGTTGTCGCGCCTGGACACCCGCGACCGCAGGGTCGAGCGCTACCAGATCGCCTGCAGCGAGCCCGGCAAGAATCTCGACCCGGTCACCCCGCGCGTGACCGAGCCTTACCTGCCGCAGCGACACCCGGCCGTCCGGCGCGACGACATAGACCGCACGCATCTCGCTGCGTTCGACGATCGCGGCACGTGGCACCAGCAACCGCTGTGCCTCGCCGGTGACGAACCCGACCTTGACGAACATGCCTGGTGCCAGACCCTGCAGGTCCTTCGGCAACTCGATCCGCGCACGGAAGGTATTGGTCTGCGGCGCAGCGGACGGATAGAACGTGACGGCGGTGGCTTCGATCCGCCGGTCATCCACGTACACGGCCGCCTTGTTCTGCGCACGCACCTGCTCGACGATGCTCTGCGGAACCTCGACGATCACCCGCAGCGCATCAAGGGACGCGCCGGCGATCAGTGGCGTGCCTGGCGCCACGGTCTCACCGACCTGCACGAACTTCTGCGTCACGACACCGGCGTAGGGCGCCCGGATCTCGGTGTAGGACGCACCTTCCCGGGCCGCATCGAGCGCGGCCCGCGATGCCGCCAGCCGGGCCGCCGCCGCGTCCCGCGCAGCTGTCGCCTCGTCGAGCGTCGCCTTGGCGACGACCTGGCGCGAGTACATGTCGCGGATCCGGTCATAGCGGGTCTGCGCCTCACTCTCGCGGGCAGTGGCCTCCTTGAGCGCCGCCTGTGCCTGGCTGAGCCCCGCCACCTGCTCCGTGCTGCGCAACCGCATCACGAGGGTGCCGGCGGGCACGTAGTCGTTCACGTCCACCTTGATTTCCGTGACCCGGCCGGCGGTCTGGGCGGAAACGGTCGCCTGGTTGACCGCCTCGACGGTGCCGTCGAGCATCCGCTCCACCGGCGCGGCCTCTGCACCGACCCTGACAGTCGCGAGCCTTGGCGCCGCGGCCGCCGCCGCACTCGGCAGGGACAGGAGCAGCAATGCCGCCATCGCCGCCGCGGGATCAGTCCATCTCATTGCGTTCTCCGGCCGCAATCAGAAGGCAGCGCCGGAGCGAATGCCGGCCTTGCGCTGGATAAGCGCCAGGGGGCAGAAGCCGGTGAACGCCGACTGCAGCAGGTTGACGCCGACGAAGGCGGTCAGCCAGTACCAGTTCGGGCTCACCAAGTGGCCCAGCAGGAGGCTCGCCAGCACCATCGTGCCCGCGAATGCCAGGACGAATCTGTCGATGCTCATGGTCAGTGACTCCCGGGTATCAACGACGGCCGTCGTCGACGACGCGGCCGGTCTGGGGATCGACACGAATGATCGGCAGGCCGGCAGCTTTCCAGGCCTGGATGCCGCCCGCGAGGTGGGTGAGGTGGCCGGATCCCGCTGCCTGCAGTTTGTGGGCAGCCATCAACGACCGCTTGCCCGAACCGCATTGCAGGACCAGCCTGCGACCCTCGAGCGGAATGGCTTTCGGGTCGAAGGTGGAAAGCGGATAGAGCAGCGCGCCATGGATTCTCTCGACGGCATACTCGTTAACTTCGCGGACGTCGACCAGCATGATCTCGCCGGCTTCGAGCCAGGCGCGAACCTGTTCCGGCGTGGCGTCGGTGACGTGGCTGTCGTGGTGAGTCATTGGAGCCTTCAGGGTAAGTGGCTGATGCTGGTTGCTCGGCGTCAGAGGGGACGGCCGAGGAGGTTGAGCGGCACGCGCAGGTAGCTGACGCCGTCCGCGTCGGGGGGCGGCAGACGGCCGGCACGGATGTTCACCTGCACGGCGGGGATCAGCAGGTTCGGCACGTCGAGCGTCGCGTCACGCGTGCGGCGCATCTGCACGAAGGCTTCCTCGGCAACGCCGTCACGTATGTGGACGTTGGCGGCGAGCTGTTCCGCAACGGAACTCTCGCAGCGCGGCTCGCGCCCACCGGGGGAATAGTCATGGCACACGAACACGCGCGTCGCCGGCGGCAGCCGATGCAGGCGCTGCACCGAGCGATACAGCGCAGCGGCGTCACCGCCGGGAAAATCGCAGCGCGCGGTGCCGCCGTCCGGCATGAAGATCGTGTCGCCGACGAACACGGCATCGCCGACCAGGTAGGCGACGCTGTCGTTCGTGTGGCCCGGGACCGGGAGCACCTGGATCTCGAACTGGCCGAGCGACAACCGCTCGTCGTCCGCCAGCAGCCGGTCAAAGTCGCTGCCATCCGCGGCGAAGCCCGCGTCGAGGCCGAAGATGCGCTTGAACGTGCGCTGCACGTCGAGCACCCCGCGGCCGATGGCGACGCTGCCACCCATTGTCGTGCGCAGGTGCTGGGCAGCGGACAGATGATCCGCGTGGGCGTGCGTCTCGAGGATCCACAGCACGCTGGCACCGGCAGCGCGGCAGTGTGCGATGACCTGGTCGGCACTCGAGGTGCCCGTCCGGCCCGAACGCCAGTCGTAATCAAGCACCGGGTCGATCACGGCGGCGGAGCGCGTGCCGGGGTCCATCACGACGTAGGTCCAGGACCCCGTGGGCTGATGGTGGAACGCGTTGACTACTGGTTGCATGGAGTGACTGTCCTCGGGTGGTCGGCAGAATATTAGGGATTGCTAAATTAGTCAATATTGATTTACGATGCGACCACTGGACCGGAGAGCCCCGCCGCATGCCACGCGCTGCCCGACGACGTACCGCAGGACCGCAGATGCCGGACTCGACACGGATCGAGGAGATGCACGCGCACGCCGGCGACGCTGCCCACCTGCTGAAAGCGCTCGGCAATGAACAGCGATTGCTCATTCTCTGTCATCTTCTTGCCAGGCCCCTCTCGGTGGGCGAGCTGAACGAACGGCTCGAACTCAGCCAGTCGGCCCTCTCGCAACACCTCGCCCTGCTGCGCGAGGGCGGGCTGGTGGATACGCGGCGCGAAGCGCAATCCATCTTTTACTCGCTGCCGCCGGGTCCAGTCACCCGCATCATGGCGTTGCTGCAGGACATCTATTGCAGCGTCCCGCCGGCATCGGAACAACGCAAACCGGCGCCCCGCGCGCCCTGCCAGTGATGGCTGCCGCGCAGCCATCTGCTGGCCCGGGCGGCTGACGTTGCTCGCCGCGCTTTTCGGGGCCCTGGCGATCGGCCTGAGTCTCGGCCTGCTCGGGTCGGGCGGGTCGATCCTGACGGTGCCTGTGCTGCACTACCTGCTGCAGCAGCCGGAGCAGGTGGCCATCGGAGGCTCGCTGCTGGTGGTCGGCCTGATCGCTGCCGCAGCCTGCGTCCCTTACGCGATGGCGCGCCAGGTGGACTGGCGCAACGTGCTGTGGTTCGGCCTGCCCGGAATGCTCGGTGCATGGCTGGGCGCGTCACTGGCGCGCTGGGTGCCGGGTACGGCGCAACTCGCACTGTTCGCGTTCGTCATGCTCGCAGCCGCGTGGCGCATGCTGCGGAGCGCACCAGTCGCTGCCGGCGACTCCCGACCGAACCTCGTCGCCATCATCGCGGGTGGCGCGGCCGTTGGAGCGCTGAGCGGCCTGGTGGGAGTGGGCGGCGGATTCCTGATCGTGCCTGCGCTGGTGCTGCTGGCCGGCGTGCCCATGTCGAGCGCGGTCGGCACCAGCCTCGCCGTCATCGCCTTGAATTCGTTCACCGGCTTCGGCAAGTACCAGCAGGTGCTGGAAGACAAAGGGCTCGCGCTCGACTGGCACGTGCTGTTGCTGGTCGCAGCCATCGGGGTGGTCGGCAGCTTCGCGGGCAACCGCCTCGGCCGGCGGCTGCCTCAATCCACCTTGCGCAGGTCGTTTGGAATCTTTCTCGTCGTGATGGGACTCTTCGTTGCAATAGATGCCGGGCCCAGGCTGCTGCATTGAACCCGAACGCGCTCTTGCAGGAAGCCCTGCATTGGCATCAAATTAGATGCAGCTGATATGCGGCGCAAACGGGGGCAACATGGACAGGCGAAAATTCATCCTCGGATCCACGAGTGCGCTGACAGGCAGCCTGTGGTTGCCGGGAATCGTCGGCAGTGCGGCAGCTCAGGACTTGCCGGCTGGCGCCGTTGCCTCCGGCATCCTGGACGCGTTGCCAGGCAAGCGGCCGCTGATCAAGCGCAGCTTCCGGCCGCCGAATTACGAAACGCCCGTCAGTTATTTTCGCGAGGCATTCACTCCGAACGATGCCTTCTACGTGCGCTGGCACACCGGGGTACCGGACGTCGCACTGGCGGACTGGCGCCTGCGTATTGCCGGACCGGGCGTGAAGTCGGAGCGTGAGTTCACTTACGACTCGCTGCGGCGCAAGTTCAAGACCGTCGAGGTCGCTGCCGTCAACCAGTGCTCGGGCAACCGGCGCGGGCTCTTCAATCCGCACGTTGCCGGGGTGCAGTGGGGATTCGGGGCCATGGGCAACGCCGTATGGAGCGGTGTGCGGCTGAAGGACGTCCTCGAGGATGCCGGGCTCACCGCCAGTGCGCTGGAGGTCGTGGGCGATGGCGCGGACGCACCGACACTCACCGGGCCCGGACTTCGTCAAGAGCCTGCCCATGTGGAAGGCGCTCGATCCGGACACGCTGATCGCCTTCGAGATGAATGGCGAGCCGCTGCCGGGGTGGAACGGCGCGCCGGCGCGACTGGTCGCCCCGGGCTGGACCGCGACCTACTGGATCAAGGCCCTCGCGGAGCTGAGCGTGACTGACAAGCCGTTCGACGGCTTCTGGATGAAGACCGCCTATCGCGTGCCGAAAGGCATGTTCGGCGCCAGCGGCTTCGAGTCGCAGGACACCGAGCAGAACTCGCCCATCACCGCGATCAAGGTGAATTCACTGGTGGTCGATCCCGCGCCGGGCGCCGTGCTCGAGCGCGGCAAGCGCGTCGAAGTGCTTGGCATTGCCTGGGACGGTGGCTCGGGCATCCGCAATGTCGAGGTTTCGCTGGACGGCGGCAGGACGTGGCGCGACGCGAAACTGCAGCGCGATCTCGGCCGCTACTCGTGGCGGCAGTGGCGCCATGCGATCAAGCCCGAACAAGCGGGTGCGATGACCGTGATGGCCCGCGCTCACGCGCGCGACGGGTCGACCCAGTCAGAGACGCTCGTGCACAACCCGGCGGGCTATCACCACAACGTGGTGCAGAAGGCGGACTACCATGTTGCATAAGGGTGTCGTGCGCAGCGTGATCCTGTCGGCAATGCTGGCTGCGTCGATCGCAACCGCGGCGGCGGACGAAACCAGTCTCCATCTGACCGAAGGCCCGGGCCTCACGCAGGTGCAGGCAAGCTGTTCCATGTGCCACAGCCTCGACTACATCCTCATGAACTCGCCTTTCCAGGACAAGGCGGCCTGGGAGAAGACCGTCAACAAGATGGTCAAGGTCATGGGCGCGCCACTGACGGCGGACGACATCACCGTCGTCGTGGCTTATCTCGACGCCCACTACGGCAAAGGCGCACCAGCGGCGCCTTGACCGCACCCTGGCATTCGCTCAGTACAGGACCGAGATCAGCGTAAAGCTGACGATGCCCACCAGCAGGGCCGAGAACAGCCCCACCGCCAGCGGCTTGAGGCCGATGGCGCGCAGGCCCTTGATACTGG
Organism: Pseudomonadota bacterium; assembly: GCA_016705325.1. Taxonomy (GTDB): domain Bacteria; phylum Pseudomonadota; class Gammaproteobacteria; order Steroidobacterales; family Steroidobacteraceae; genus RPQJ01. The sequence continues at coordinate 262,728 of JADIYJ010000027.1, forward strand.
TGCCGAGACCCACTGCCGCCATGGCGATGGCGAGGCAGTAGGTCGCCACCTGCTTGACGAACCCGACGACCGCCTTCCACTGCGCGGGCTCGAGCACGCCGAAAGCGCGCTCGCCCATGTCACCGACCGTGCGCAGGACGCTCATGGCGGCGAAACCCACGATGAACAGCGGGACCATCGTGTACCACCTGGGCGCGGCGCCACCCTCGCTCGAGCGGCGATGGTAGAGCACCGCCATGATTGGTATCACGACCAGCATGCTCAGGTTGCGCACCAGCTTGGTGACCGTGGCGACGTCGAGCGCCTGCGGATCTTTGAAATACTCCTGGTAGACGAGTCCGGCTCCGGCCACCTGTGCCGTCTCGTGCACTGCAGTGCCGAGGAACATGCCGGAGCGGAACGCATCACCGTCGAACAGCCAGTGCGCCGCGAACGGATACGCCAGCATGGCGACCACGCCGAACAGCGTGATGCACGCCACCGCGTAGGCGGTCTCGTCGTCTTTCGCACCGATCGTGGGAGACATCGCGACGATCGCGGTGGCGCCGCAGATGCTGGTGCCCACGCCGATCAGCGTACCGAGCCGGTCGGTGAGGCCGACGCGGCGGCTGACGTAAGTGACGATCGCGATCGCGGCGACAATGGTGCCGATGATGACGGGCAGGGCCTTCAGGCCGATGGCTCCGGCCTCCACGATCGACAGCCGGATGCCGAGCAGCACGATGCCGAGGCGCAGGATTCGCACCACGGAAAACCTGATGCCTGGCCGCAGGACCTCGGGCAGCTTGAACAGGTTGTTGACGAGGATGCCGAGCAGGATCGCCATCATGATGCCGCTGATGGCGCCTTTCTGCAGGCCGAGCGCCGGGGCGATCACGCCCGCGAGGTACTCGCCGGTCAGTGCAAGGAACAGGGCGAGGAGGAATCCCGAGATGGCCTTCATGGTGTCGAGTCTCGTCTTGTCGACACGGGCGGCACGCGGATGCGCGCCGCCCGACAGTCACGGCTTCACCGCTTCCAGCTGTAGCTCACCTCGAGCTCGAACTGGTGCATGCTGAACTCGACCGTCTGCGTCGGATCGAAGTTGCTCGGCCCCTTGAGCGTCTGCTCAGGCGCGTACATGAACGACAGGTTCCATTCGTTGCCGCTGGCCTGCTTCTTGGTGAAGCCGACGCTGAAATGGTCCTCCATCACCGCCGGCGCGAGGATGTTGAACGTCATCTGGTCCTTCGGGATGGGCTGGTCGGTGAAGCTGTAGCCGCCGCGCAGGGTCCAGGTATCGTCGAGCTGGTAGGACGCGCCGAACTTGTAGACCGTCATGTCGTCCCAGCCGAAGCCGCCGCCGCGGTTGCCGCCGAGGCAGCCTTCGAAATCCGTGCCGCCAAAGCCGGCCGTCGGGCAACTGAACAGATTCTGCACCGGGTTGCCGACCGAGCCGACATCGCTGTACCAGATCTCCTGCCAGTCGAACATCAGAGCGAGGCGGTCGTGCGGCTTGACGGCGATACCCACCGTCGCCGTGGCGGGCATGTCGAATCCGCCCCGCTCCGCGAACAGGTCCGCATAGTCGCCGAACTCGTCCATCGACATCTTCGTCGTGTAGGCGGCGGCGAAGCTGAGCACTTCGTTCGGGTTCCACTGCAAGCCTACGGATCCGCCGTACCCATACGACATGTCGTGCCCATTGCCGGACAGGTTCCGCGGCATGACCGTGCCGCCACTGCGGGCAAAGGTCTCGGTGTAGGGCGCGAACATGCTGACGCCGCGGGCCTCGAAACGCTGCATTGCAATGATCGCGGATGCACCGAGCGAGAGCTGGTCGTTGAACTTGCGCGCGTACGTGAGGTTGAGGAACGCCTGCATCAGATCAACGCCGGCCGTGCCGCCACCGTAGGTTCCGTCGAATGTCATCACCGGCGCCGGGCCCGGACCGTCCGGATCGAAGCTGGCCGTACCACCTACCCATTTCGTGTTCATGCCGCCGCGCGCATAGAAGGCGGCGGCCAGGTAGTCCACGTCGCTCAGGGCCCGGTTCATGCCGACGAAGGGAATCGGGAAGAACTCGTTTTCGCTGTCGATCCTGTTCGGGCCGATGGTGAACGCGCCGCCGTTGCCGTTGGCCAGGCTGGGCGACGTCTCGTAGTCACGCATCGGGCTGAAGATGCCGAGGCCGGCGTCGATGCTGTCCGGCACGAATGCAATGTTGGCCGGGTTGGTCGCGAGCGACATCACTTCCTGCGGATTGGCGCTGCCCGCGCCCGCCTGCGCCTTGCTCTTGGTGCCCGTGCCGGTCGTGTAGTAGCCGTTGGTCGCGGACGCACTGCCCGCGGCGAGTGTCAGCGCGACGATCAGCCCGACGAGATTTCGGCCTTGCAGCTTGCTCATGAGGTCCCCCCTGACCGTCCCTGCGGTCGCGTGTGAGATAAATTAGACAACGCTAAATTCTCGGCGCGGGCGACGTCCCGTCGCAACTCGGACTTTCCGTTACTGCAGTGCTTGATCCTGGAACCGTTGCCTGGGAACAACGAATGCCGGCTTCAGGCTTTGCGCTTCAGGACAAAGCGGTAGACGTTGCCGTCAACGGATTGCTCGACGAGTTCGTGGCCCGTCGTGCGGCTGAAAGCCGCAAAGTCCTTCACCGCGCCGGGATCGGTCGCCAGCACCTCGAGGGTGGCGCCGGCAGGCAGCGCGGTGAGCGCCTTCTTGGCCTTGAGGATCGGCAGCGGGCAGTTCAGCCCTTTCGCGTCCAGTGTCTGGTCAGCCATGGTGCAGTTCGGCTCCGTGGTCGTGGGTCGATCAGATGAACAGGTTGATCTCGGACTGGGTGGCGACCTCGATGTAGGTCGCGGCGCCGCCAAGTTCGATGCCGGGAATCATGTCGTCGAGCGTGTACTCGAACAGGTCCATCGTCATCTGGCAGGCGATCATGCGCACCTCGGATTCGAGCGCGAGCGCCCGCAGCTCGGGGATCGAGGCGACCCCCTTCTTTTTCATCATGTTCTGCATCATCACGGTAGCCCCGGCGTCGACCCCCGGGATCATCGAGGCGAAGTTGGGCATGCCCATGTGCCCGCCCATCATCGGCATCTTCATCGCCGGGTTACCAAGCGGCGTCATCTTCAGGTCGAGGTCCTTGAGCAGCAGGGACAGGCCGTAGAACGTGAAGAAGAGCGTCACGTTGAGCCCCATCGCTGCCGCCGTCGTCGACAGGATGAACGGCGGGTACGCCCAGTCGAGCGAACCCTTGGTGACGATGATGGACATGCTCTTGGAGCCAGACGAATCGGTCATGGACGAGTCCCCGCAGGATGTTCGTTGGAACTCCGGGCAAACTAACAGAGACCTCTTTATTAGCAAAGTCGAATAACTTAACCTCGAAGCATGAGTGATAGGTATTTTCCACGGCAATTCTTGCGGCATTGCAACATCGCTGCCGTGGCGGGCGGCGCGCCACCGGTGCTCGTTGGCAGTCCGTACTGCCGGGTACAGGGCTTCGGACGCAATCACCCGCTGGCCATTCCCAGGGTCGCGACGGTACTGCGGCTGTGCGAGGAGCTCGGCTGGGTCGACGAGTCGTCGCTGCACGAAGCGCCCGCCGCCGATCTCGCCAGCCTGGTTCGATTCCACGATCACGAGTACGTCACGGCGCTCCGCGATGCAGACGCGGCGGGACAGGTCACCGCCGCCGTGCGTGAGCGCTTCGGCTTCGGCACCTTGGAGAATCCACTGTTTCCCGGCGTGTTCACCCGCGCCGCGACGGCCGTTGGCGGCTCGATCCTTGCGGCCGAACTCGCGCTCGACGGACGCGTCGTGTTTCATCCGGCCGGTGGCACGCACCACGGCCGGCCAGGCCGGGCGAGCGGCTTCTGCTATTTCAACGATCCCGTCTTTGCCATCCTGACGCTGCTCGAGCACGGCGTGCAGCGCGTGCTGTACGTCGATCTCGACGCTCACCATGGCGACGGCGTGCAGGAAGCCTTCGCCGGCAACCCGGCGGTGCTGACGATCTCCGTGCATGAAGACGGTCGCTGGCCGCACTCGGGCGCGGCAGACGACACCGGCGGAGGTAACGCGGTCAACCTGCCGGTACCACCCGGATTCAACGACAGCGAACTGGAATTCCTGCTGCAGCACCGGGTGCTGCCCGCGGCGGAGGCCTTCAAACCGCAGGCTGTGGTGATCACCTGCGGCACGGATGCACTCGACGGCGACCCGCTGTCGCGCCTGGCGCTCAGCAATGGCGCGCTGTGGAGTGCGGTTGAGCGACTCGTCGAGCCGGTCGGACCGGCGGTGGTGCTGGGCGGCGGCGGCTACAACCCGTGGACACTGGCGCGGTGCTGGACCGGGCTGTGGGGCCGATTGTCCGGGCGTGACATCCCGGCGACACTGCCGTCCACGGCAGCCCGAATCCTGGCCGAGCTGCAATGCGACCTCGTCGACGACGAGGACGTCCGCCCGGAGTGGTTGACGACGCTGGCGGATTCACCGAACGTGGGCGCGGTGCGCGAGGAAGTACGCGACCTCGTGGCGACACACGAGCGACGGAGGCTGCATGAACTGGCTTGAATCCATGGCGCGGATCGAGGACCTCGAGGATGTCCGGCTCGACGCCGGGCTGGTCGCGGAGTTCGAGGCTGCCGCAGCGGATTCAGCGGCGCGCCCGATCCGTTTCTCCACGCCGACGTTCAAGGATTACGCGAGCACTGAACTCGCAGGCTGCTCGAAGAACAGCTTTCCGTCTTTCTCCATCACGGCGGGCGCCTGCGGCCTCAACTGCGATCATTGCCGGGCGGAAATCCTCAAGCCGATGTTGCCCGCCACCTCGCCGGTCATGCTCGACCAGAAGGTGCGCCACCTGGTTGCCACCCAGGGACTGCAGGGCTTCCTGCTTTCCGGCGGCTCCAACCGGCGCAACGAAATCCCGTACCAGCGCTACTACCCGGTCGTGGAGCAGCTGAAACGCGATTTTCCGGACATGAAGATCGCAATCCACACCGCACTGACCGACGAACGTGGCGCGCGTTCGATGGAGGCTGCGGGCGTCGACACGGCGATGATGGACGTGATCGGCGCCGACGCGACGATTCGCGAGGTTTATCACCTCGACCGCCCGGTGGAAGACTTCGAAGCCACCCTGGCGGCGTTGTGCGCGACCTCGATGGAAATCAGCCCGCACATCGTCATCGGCCTGCACTACGGCCGCCTCCTCGGCGAGCCGAACGCACTGGACATCGTCAGCCGCTATGCGCTCAACGCACTCGTGCTGGTGGTCGTCATGCCCTTCTACGCCAAGCCGGGGCTCTACGCCGTGCCTGACACGAGCGACGTCGGCAGGATCTTCCTCGAGGCCCGCAGGCGCCTCGCCGACCGCCAGGTGCTGCTCGGCTGCGCCCGGCCTCCCGGCCTGCACAAGCGGGTAACGGACACCTACGCGGTGATGGCGGGCCTCGACGGCATCGCCTTCCCGGCGGATGGGGCCGTCGCGGTTGCCAACGCGATCGGGCGGCCGTTCCACCAGGAACACGCCTGCTGTTCAATCAAGCTGGGAGCCGCCCCGCGGCCCGCGCAATCCCGCACCTGCGCCGCCTGACGGCGCGCGGATTCACACGCAGGTACCGAACATGAGTTGCGTCAAACAGAGTGCCGATACCCTGGCTGCAACGCCGGCCGGCGATCGATCCTTCAATGCGTTCGACGACATGCAGCCGCGCATGCCGCTCGCTACGCCCGTCGAGGCCCGCAACGGCCGGCGCGTGAAGGACGCGGCCGTCCCGCCGCAGGGCGTGTACCTGCCGAACAACAACGTGCTGACGCCGCAGATGCGCTCGCCCGAGTACGTGCAGATGTCGAACGCGGCGGCGATCACGCTCGGCCTCATGGCGGGCAAGATGCACCGCTGCGGCTGCACGCGCTGCCTGAACCTGCTGCTCACGTATCCGGAAGGCTGCCGCGCGAACTGCGCCTACTGCGGTCTTGCGCGGCATCGCGAGGCCGACCGCGACTACGCCGACCGCAACTTCATCCGCGTCGACTGGCCCGCGGTGCCGATGGCCGAAATCGTCGACAAGGTCGCGCACAGCGGCGACCAGAGCCCGTTCCATCGCATGTGCATCTCGATGATCACCCATCCGCGTTCCGACGCGGACACCGTGGCGGTGCTCAAGGCGTGGACGTCGCGGATCGACCCGGCGACGATCCCGGTCTCGATCCTGTCGAATCCCACCACGATGGAACGCGACGACGTGCGGCGCCTGCGCGATCTCGGCGCCGACATCTTCACCGTGGCGCTCGATGCCGCGACGCCGGAGATCTTCGACCGCACCCGCGGCAAGGGCGTGCAGTCGCCGCACAAGTGGCAGAAGTACTGGGAAATCCTGCTGCATGCCCGCGACGTTTTCGGCCCGCAGAAATTCGGCGCCCACATCATCGTCGGCATGGGCGAGACCGAGCACGCGGTGCTGGAACTGGTGCAGCAACTGGTCGACCTCGGCGGCCACAGCCACCTGTTCTGCTTCTTCCCGGAGCAGGGATCGCTGATGGACCACCTGCCGGCGACGCCGCGCGACCAGTGGCGGCGCGTGCAGCTGGCACGCTACCTGATCGATTACGCGGGAGTCCGCGTCGACCGGATGTCGTTCGACGCGGAAGGGCGCGTGACGGGCTACGGCCTGGCGCCGGCCGAGATCGACCAGGTGATCGCCGAGGGCGTCGCGTTCCGGACCTCCGGCTGCCCGGGCAAGTTCCGCGACGACGTCTCCGCCTGCGACCGGCCTTACGGCGACTCGCCGCCCAGCAACATCGCCAGCTATCCCTTCCAGCCGAACAAGCAGGACCTGCGCAAGATCCGCCGCCAGCTCAAGATTCCCGTCGTGCAGGGCTGATACGCGATGGCCGGGCGCTTCCGCGTCGTCGATACCGGGGTCCAGGAGGGCCGGTTCAACATCGCGATCGACCAGGCGATGATCGAAGCACACCAGGCCGGGTGCATCCCCGACACGTTTCGCTTCATGCGCTTTCCGCCGACGGCCCTGATCGGTCGGCACCAGGCGCTGCGCCAGGAAGTCGACGTCGAGCACTGCCGCGCCCACGACGTCGGCATCGTGCGGCGCATCACTGGCGGTGGCGCGATCTACCTCGACCAGGGCCAGCTGGGCTGGGGCCTCGTGTTCCAGCGCAAGGCGCTGGGCCAGCCGTCCCTCGCCGAAGTCGCCAGCAACATCTGCCAGGCCGTGGCCGCAGGATTGCAGCGGCTGGGGGTCGACGCGCGTTACCGGCCCCGCAACGACATCGAGGTGGCCGGACGCAAGATCAGCGGCACGGGCGGCTTTTTCGACGGCGACACGTTGATCTATCAAGGCACCGTGCTGGTGGACATGGATCCGGCCGCCATGGTGGCCGCGTTGCGCGTGCCGCGCGCGAAGCTCGAGAAGCGTCATCTCGACTCGGCAGCACAGCGCGTCGTCACCCTGCGCGAACTGCTCGGATCGGAAACGCCCGGCTTGCCGGCCATCCAGCGCGCGCTGCTCGACGCGTTCAGCGAGCGATTCGACCTGGCCTGGGACCCGGAGCCGTTGACAGCGGCCGAGGAGACCCTCGCCCGCGAGCATCTCCGCGACGAGATCGGCACCGATGAGTTCGTTGCGGAGGTCGACGATCCCGCAAGCGACGACGACTTCGCCAGCGGCACGCAGACCGGCGCGGGTGGCACGGTAACCACCTACGTGAGGCTCGAGGGTGCCGCACGCAAGCGCATCGGCCAGGCACTGGTCACCGGCGACTTTTTCGTGGCGCCGCCGCGCGTGTTGTTCGACCTCGAGGCGGCATTGCGCGGCGCCTATGTCGCCGACGCCGGCGAGATCATGGAGCGATTCTTCCGTGAACGACCGATCAACGCACTCAGCGTGACGGCCGCCGATTTCCGGGCATCGCTCGACAGCGCGTTGGTCGCTGCCCGCGCCCAACGCCAGTGAAGACTCTCGCGGTCGTCCAGCACACCTCGGCCGAGTACCTCGGCCTGATCGAGGATCACCTCGAGGGACGGCGCATTCGCTTCCGCTATGCACGGCCGTTCGCCACGGGCGGGCGGGTGCCGGGCCCTGACGGGTTGCACGACGGGCTCGTGCTGCTCGGTGGCGGACCCTGGGGCAGTGCTGGCGTGCGTGACGTGCCGACGCTCGCGCAGGAGGTTGCGCTGACCCGAGCGGCGCTGGACAAGGGCTTGCCGGTACTCGGCATCGGGCTCGGGGCCCAGATCCTGGCCATCGCGGCCGGCGGCGGATCTTCGCCTTCGTCCCTCGAGTTCTCGGTGAGTGAAGCGGAGCGCACCGCGGCGAACGCGTTGGCGGGCTACCTGCCGCAACGATTTCCCCTGGTCCTGTACGGTCGCGATCGGCCGGAGCCCCCGGCGACCGCCCGGGTACTCGCCCGGGATCGCGAAGGTCGCCCCGCGGTGTTCCAGGTCGGATTGAACGCGCTGGGCTTCACCGGTCACCCGGGCACAAAGGCCGCCATCGTCGAGGACCTGATCATGGAGTTCGAGGAGGGGCCGGCAGATCCTGCCGCCAGCCTCGCGCACTTGCGTTCTTTGCAGCGCAGCATCGAGGACGCGCTGGTGCCGATCATGACTGGCGTCGTCAGGGTGCTGACACTGATGGATTGATTCCTCGCTGCAATGCCTATTGCGAGGGTCCGGCATTTACATTAGGGTGGCCTAATACATTGACTGCCGCACCGTGCTGCGGCGCGTCACCCCGACCGCGGAGCACAGAACATGGCAAAGAAGCTGATCATCGTGATGGCCAACACCGACCCGCGCAACGGCGAGGAGCTCGGTGCGCCGATCTTCCAGGCGACCGTCGCCGCGGCGATGGAATACGAAGTCGACGTGATCTGCACGGCGACGTCGGGCCGCCTGATGAAGAAGGGTGTGGCGCAGTCGCTGGTGGTCAAGGAAGGTTCGCCGAAGACCGTGTACGACTTCATCAAGGACGCGGCGGACGCGGGCGTGAAGTTCTACTGCTGCTCGCCGAACCTGGACCTGTTCGACATGAGCAAGGACGACCTGATCCCGGAGTGTGCCGGCATCGTCGGCGGCGCGCACCTGATCGAGGAAGTGATGGAAGGGGACTGCAAGGTCCTGACGTACTGAGTTCGCGGCCGCAGCGGATCGGGAGGGGACATGGATCACGCGGGCACACGCGTACAGGAGTTCATCGGCGACCCGGTCTCGGACACGCCGGCGGTCGACCGCAAGCAACTCGAGGCGATCTTCTCCGACATCCAGTCGGACATGCGCTTCGACCACGAGCTGAACGGCTGCCTCAATTGCGGCATCTGCACGGCCACCTGCCCTTCCGCGCATTACTACGATTACAGCCCGCGCGAAATCGTCCAGCTGCTGTGGACCGAGAACCTGGAGGGCATCTACGACGCCATGCAGGAGAAGATCTGGGCCTGCGCCCAGTGCTACACCTGCGCCGCGCGCTGTCCCTTCGGCAACTCGCCGGGCGGCCTCGTCATGGTCATGCGCGAGGTGGCGATCAAGCACGGCATGGAGTCGGCCAAGAACGTGCTGCGGCCGTTCAGCCGCGTGATGCTCAAGCTGATCTCGACCGGCAACCAGCTCGCGCCGGACATGATCAACAAGGAAGGCTTCCCCGACTGGGGGCCGAACATCTCCAAGGTGGATGCGCCGCTCGCGATCCTGCGCAAGGCGATCCCGATGCCCACGCTGCACACGACCAAGACAGCCTGGGAAGTGAATCTGAAGACGTCCGTCGAGCTCTACACCATCTGGGAAGAGACGGGCGTGCTTGGCAGCCTGAAGACGATCGACAAGAACCTGCATGACGTCATCGCCGACATCATGGAGGAGAAACGCGACGAGCTCGAGGAATGGCTCGAGGAACAGGCAGAGGAACAGCAGGCCACACACCTGCAGCCATGACCCTGACGCAGACCCGCCCGGGAGGAGAAAGACCATGACGACGGACGGCAAGATTCCTGGTGAGCGCTTCACGGGCCACGGCCCCGAATGGCGTGAAGTGAAACTGACACGCAAGGACGCGAACACCGCCACGGCCTGGGTCGAGCAGGTCATCGACAAGCGTTCGATGCTGACGCAGAAGGACCGCGTGGAGGACGTGCGCGACCTCATGTGGCAGCTCGAGAAGGAAGGCGAGATCGTCGTCCACCGGGTGAGCGACGAGCACCAGCCCGTGATGGTCAAGACGCTGTATGGGTGGGACAAGAAGATCCCGACCACCCGTCTCTGGCACCACAAGTCCTGTGGCCAGTGCGGCAACATTCCCGGTTACCCCGCCTCGCTGCTCTGGCTCATGAACAAGATGGGCATCGAGTACCTGGACGAGACGGACCAGACCTCGTGTACCGCGTGGAACTACCACGGCTCGGGCATCGGCAACATCGAGAGCCTGGCAGCGGTGTTCCTGCGCAACTTCCACCAGGCCTATGTCGCAGCCAAGGCGCAGGGTTTGCCGGCCAGCTACTACTACCCGCTGGTGCACTGCGGCACCTCCTTCGGCAACTACAAGGAAGTCCGCGGCTACCTGCTGCGCTCCGCCAAGCTGCGCGAAAGCGTCACGAAGATCCTGGGCAAGCTCGGGCGCCTGGTCGACGGCAAGCTCCTCATCCCCGAAGAGGTCGTGCACTACTCCGAGTGGCTGCACGTGATGCGCGGCCAGGTCGCGAATCACCAGGAAATCGACTGCAGCAACATCCGCGCGACGATCCATCCCGCGTGCCACGTCTACAAGATGGTGCCGGAGGACGTGGTCTATGACGACGACGTGCTCGATGGCAACCGGGTCGCCGTGTCCACCGGCATCATGCAGTCGCTCGGCACCCAGGTCATCGACTACCGGACGTGGTACGACTGCTGCGGCTTCGGCTTCCGCCACATCATTTCCGAGCGCGAGTTCACGCGTTCGTTCGCCATCGACCGCAAGCTGCGCGTGGTGCAGGACGAGGCGCATGCCGACGTCATGATCGGCCACGACACGGGCTGCATCACCACGCTCGACAAGAACCAGTGGATCAGCAAGGCGGGCGGCAATCCCGTCGACGTACCGGTGCTCGCAGACTGCCAGTTCGCCGCCATGGTCTGCGGCGCGCATCCCTACAAGATCGTGCAGTCGCACTGGCACGCGTCTTCCACCGAGACCCTGATGGAAAAGATCGGCATCGACTGGCGCGCCAAGAAGGCCGAGTTCGAGGCCTACCTCAAGGAAGTGGCGGCCGGACGCATCGAAACCCTTTACGACCCGCGGCGGATGATCACCTCGGGTCCAGGCTACAAGCAGATCGAAGCAGCAAAATGAACAAGCCAATCCTCATCGTCGGGGGCGGTCCGGCGGGCCTTGCCGCCGCGCACGCGCTCGCCCGTGTCGGACAGAACAGCGTCGTGGTGGAAAAGGAGGACCGGCTCGGCGGCGCGCCGATCCTGTCCGGGTACGCCAAGCTGGTGCCGTCGGGCGAGTGGGCCCGCGATGCGATTGGCGGCATGGTCGACCGCGTGCGCAACGACCCCCTGGTCGACGTGCAGACCAGCGCACGCGTGGAATCCTTCGCGGGCCAGCCGGGCGCCTTCAGTGCCCGGCTCAGCAACGGCGCCAGCGTCGATGCGGCGGCCGCGATCCTGTGCACCGGCTTCACCCACTTCGACTCGGTGAACAAGCCCGAATGGGGCTTCGGCACGTTCCCGGACGTGGTCACGACCACCCAGGTCGAGCAGATGATTTCCTCCGGCAAGGGCGTGCGCTGCCCGTCGGACGGCCGCAAGCCGAAGCGCGTGGCGATCCTGCTGTGCGTGGGCTCGCGTGACCGCCAGATCGGCCGCGAGTGGTGCTCGAAGATCTGCTGCACCGTGTCGGCGAACATGGCGATGGAGATCCGCGAGGAACTCCCCGACTGCCACGTCTACATCTATTACATGGACATCCGCACCTACGGCCTGTACGAGACCAGGTACTACTGGCGCAGCCAGGAGGAATTCAAGGTCAAGTACATCAAGGCGCGCATCGCGGAGGTCACCTCCAACGGCGAACAACTGGTGGTCAAGGGCGAGGACACGCTCGTCAAGCGCCCGATCACGATCCCGTTCGACATGGTGGTCCACGCCATCGGCATGGACCCGAACGTGGACAACAAGACGATCGCCTCGACGTTCGGCATCGACCTCGAGCGCCACGGCTACGTCGCGCGCGGCAACGCCTACGGCAACACGGCGGAGACCTCCCGTGCCGGCGTGTTCGTCGCCGGAGCGGCCTGCGGACCGGAGACGATCGACGATTCCATCGCGCAGGGTCACGCGGCCGCGCTGGCTGCGCTCGGCCTGCTGCAGCCGGCGCGCGCGCGCGCCTGACGGCGGCCGGCGGAATGTTCGGCCGTTCATCCCGCGCGAGCGTTCCGGTGGTGCCGGAAGGGCCGCAACTCGACCTGAGCGGCCCGCGCCTGCGACGGGCGTTCGAGGCCCTCGTGCAAGGCGCCGATGACCACGGCGGCGTCGAGCGCTACGTCGACGCCTTGAAGCTCAAGCAAACCCTCTTCCGCGAAGCGCTGCTCTCCCCGGATGGGCAGCGTGCACGGCAGATCGAAGCGGCGGCATTCATGCCGCTTTGCGCATTCCTGCCAACGGTGCGGCGGCGGATCGTGCCCTGGCTCGCGGAACCCCTGTTCAGCGGCTTGCGCAACGCCATCGCAACTTTGCTGGAACCGACCGACGACAGGTCCGGTACGGATACACGAATACGGGCGTTCTGCGCCGGCTTCCCGCAGGACGACGCGCATCGCTGGACGCGCGACCTCGCCGCCGAGTTGCTGCACAACAGCGACCCCGAACGCTATCCGCTCATGACCCGCTGGGTCTGGGACGCCGGCGTCAACACCGGGGTGCTGCGGGAGATCTGGCACGCGCCCGACGTCGACCACGTCACGATCGCCGCGCGCGACGATTACGCGACTTTCCTGGTGCTGCGCGCGGAACTGAGCCAGTTCCTGAGCGGCAACGGCGTCTTCCGCGACGTGCTGCAGTTCGTCGACATGCTCTGCGCGCAGGTCTATGCGGGATACATCGGCGAGCAGGGCGGCAGCTACCTGCGCACCGATTTCACCGCACCGGAGGACCCGATGCTGCACTCGCGACGCCTGCTCGGCCTCGACGGCATCCGTCCCGGCACGGGCCGCCTGCGCATCAAGACCATCGACGGCGAGGCGCTCAGCGTCGCCGACCCATCCAGCCCGCCGGTCTCCGGCTGAGAAGGCAAGCCCATGCCCATCCATGAGCAGTCACTGATACGCCCGGAGAACCTCACGACCCACGACCAGCTCGTGGTGGACGGAGTGGACGTTTCCGGCCACTGGAGCACGTTCATCCAGTCGCGTGTCGTCACGGACTACAACGAGGCCATGCAGGACGAGATCGCTGCGCTGCCCGGCGGCGAGAACGTGCACCGCTGCTGGCAGTGCGGCTCCTGCACCAACTCCTGCACCGTCAATGCGATTAACCCCGAGTTCAACCCGCGTCACTGGATCTACCTGGTCCGCATCGGGATGGAATCGGAAATCCTGCGCGACAAGGACATCATCTGGCAGTGCGTCTCCTGCAACAAGTGCACCTACGCGTGCCCGCGTGACGTGGTGCCCGAAGGCGTGATGAAAGCCCTCTCCCACTGGCTGGAGCTCAAGGGCCACGTCAAGCCGTCGCCTTCGATGGTCTTCGACGAGGTGTTCTCGGAGCAGGTCTTCCAGCACGGCAAGATCGAGGAAGGCCGGGTCATGCAGCGCTTCTTTAAGCGCACGGGCCAGAGCCTGAACCAGCCATGGCTCATCGAGATGATGAGGCGGATGCTGCGGCACCTGCCCGTCGGCATGCTGACGAAACTCGGGCTCGCGACACTCGTTGCGCCTCGCACCAGCGGCTGGTCTGGTGCCCGCGCCGCCATCGAGGAGTACGTGCACGAACAGGAGCACAAGCGGCGCCGGGCGCTCGGTCTCGACGCGCTGATCGAGGCGGCGAAACGCGATGCCGGGCCGGTCACGGCGGGCGAAGGAGCGCGCTCATGACCACCGCGAAGGACAAGTACCAGAAGGTCGCGTACTACCCGGGCTGCGCGCTCGAAGGCACCGCGCATTCCTATAACCGGTCGACCCAGGAAGTCGGCAAGGCGCTCGGCCTCGACCTCGTCGAAGTGAAGAACTGGAACTGCTGCGGCGCGATGGAGGTCAAGAACATCGACCCGAAGCTGCAGACCTACCTGTCGTCGCGGGTCATGGCCATCGCCGCCACCGAGATGAAGATGGACGTGGTGATGGCGCCGTGCAACGGCTGCTACCACAACCTGAAGAAGGCGGAATACGACCTCGCGCACGACCCGACCAGCGTGGAAGTGGTCGATCGCCTGTCGCAGAAGGCGGGACACGCGACCTACGAGGCCGGCCAGGTCGAGACCATCCACGCGCTCGACTGGATCATGCACGGCATCGGCGAAGACGGGCTGAAGCAGCGGCTCAAGGGCTCGCTGCAGGGACTGAAGGTCGCCAATTACTACGGCTGCATGTACACGCGCCCGCGGCACATCTTCCCGGAGAAGGACAAGGGGCCGGGCACCGAGTCCACCTCCAAGCCGCATTACATGGACGACCTGCTCGGCGCAGCCGGTGCCGTCAACGTCGAGTTCCCGCTGAAGACAGCCTGTTGCGGCGGGGCGCACACGCTCTCCGACAGCGACATGTCCACCAAGCTCGTACTGAACATCCTGCGCGCCGCGGAAGCCGCCGGCGCCGAGGTGATCGCAACCGAGTGCCCGACGTGCCACTCCGGCCTGGAAATGCACCAGGTGCGGGCCGAGAAGAAGTTCGGCCAGCCGACGAAGGTCAAGATCCTCTACTTCACGCAGTTGCTGGGTCTTGCGCTCGGGTTGTCCCCGCGCCAGGTCGGCGTGCACGAGAACATCTCGGATTCGCTCGGGTTCCTGCGCGAGAAAGGCATCGCGTGAGGCCGCTCGCGGACATCGAACAACGCCTCGACGCACTCGAGGCCGGTGGTTCCGGTCCCGACGCCGCGGTGGCACTGGTCGAACTCGGCGAGGCGGTGCTGGAACATTGGGTCCATGCCAGGGACCTCGTGCCCACACAGGAAACCCGCGAGGGTTTTCGCCTGCTGGCGCTGCATCGTCAGGGTTGCACGGACGACCCCAGCTTCAATGCCTGCCGCGAAACCTGCCGTGAACTCGCCTATCACCACAACCTGGTCACGTCAGATCCGCTGCATCCCGCGACAGCGCAACGGCTGACGATGATGACGCTCGTCGCCAGGCACCTGTTCCTGTTCGTGACCGGCAAGATGCAGGTTGCCGCGCTGGGTGACTTCTGCTGCGCGTCACGACCGATCCGACAGCAGGTGGAACCGCAACAGACCGGCTGAGGGGAACACCGGGATGCGCACCCTCGTGCTCGGAGTCGGCAACCCGTTGATGTCCGACGACGGCGTGGGTCTGCGAGTACTCGAAGCGCTGTCGGGGCAGCAGCCGGCGCTCGACGGCGTCGACTACCTCGACGCGGGTACCCTGAGCCTGTTGCTGCTGCCGCGTTTCGAGCACTGTGATGCCTTGCTGGTGCTTGACGCGGCACAGCTGGGCGGCGCCCCCGGGGACCTGCGCGTGCAGCATGGCGCGGACATGGACGCTTTTTTTCGCAACGCCCGCGGCTCGGTGCACGAGGTCGGCATCCGCGACCTGCTCGATGCCGCCCGGCTCACTGGCACGCTGCCCCCCCGGCGGGCGTTCGTGGGCGTGCAGCCGCAGCGGGTGGCCATCGGCTCCACGCTCAGTCCGCCGCTGCAATCGTCCGTTGCGCCGGCGACCGCGCACGCCCGCGCGATCCTCGAGGCGTGGCAGTCCGATGCCCGCGGCGACTAGCCCTGTCGCGACGGTCGCGAGCTTGCGGCAGCTACGTACAGTCTCGCGACGATACATCAGGGCAAGCTAATACGCCCCTGGCGGACCAGGCCTACACCCCCTCGCACGAAGGCAAGTCGGGGAGCGCCGACCGGGGCGTTGAGGGCAAGCGTCATGTCGTCACCGTTGCTCGGCGAATTCCTGCGCTCGCGCGGCGTCACCCGTCGCGACTTCCTGCAGTTCTGCACCACGACGGCTGCGCTGATGGGACTGTCGCCGGCGCTGTTGCCGCGAGTTGCGGCCGCGCTCGAGCAGGCACGGCGACCCTCGGTGATCTGGCTGCCGTTCCAGGAGTGCACGGGATGCACGGAATCCATCACGCGGGCACACGGCTCGACCCTCGAGAGCCTGATCTTCCAGGGGATCTCGCTCGACTACCAGCACACGCTGCAGGCCGCCGCGGGTGAGGCCGCGGAGCGGGCGCGCGAGACGGCGATGCAGGAGAACTGGGGCCGCTACCTGCTGATCGTCGACGGCTCGATCCCGACCGGCAACAAAGGCTTCAGCACCGTCGCCGGCCGCGACAATCTCTCGCTGCTGCAGCATGTTGCAGGTGGCGCCGCCGCGATCGTCGCTCTCGGCAGCTGCGCGGCATTCGGCGGCATCCCCGGTGCCAATCCGAATCCGACGGGCGCGGTCGCCGTGTCGGCGGTCGTCAAGGACAAGCCGATCATCAACGTTTCCGGTTGCCCGCCGATCCCGGTCGTCATCACCGGCGTCCTCACGCAGTACCTGACATTCGGCAAGCTGCCCGAGCTCGACGCCCTCGGCCGGCCCAGGTCCTTCTACGGCCAGACGATCCACGACCGTTGCTATCGGCGTCCGTTCTACGAGCGGGGACAGTTCGCCGACAGCTTCGACGACGAGGGCGCGCGGCAGGGCTGGTGCCTGTACAAACTGGGATGCAGGGGACCGACGACGCACAACGCCTGCGCCACCGTGAAGTGGAACGATGGCACCAGTTTCCCGATCGAGGCCGGCCACGGCTGCATCGGGTGTGCCGAGCCTGGATTCTGGGACAAAGGCGGGTTCTACCAGCCGCTGTCGACGGGCCAGTGGGGCTCGGCACGGACGTTAGGCATGGCAGTCGGCGTGGGCACGGCGCTTGGCGTGGCCTCCGCGGCGCTGGCCCGCAAGCGGCAGAAGGATGCGGAGGATGCCTGAGATGAGCCTGCTCGACTTCGCACGGGGCCCTGCACTGCAGTGGTCGCTCGGCATTTTCGTGGTGGGAGTGCTGTGGCGCCTGCTCGGCGTGTTACTGCTGCGGACGCGCAAGGACCTGTCCGAGCCACGCAGGGATGCCGCCTGGAAAGGACTCAGGTTGATCGCGCTGCGCTCCTGGCCACGCAAGGAGTTCCTCGGCGGCACGGCGTTCGGCGAAGTGCTGGGCTACGCCTTTCACATCGGCTTCCTGCTGGCGCTGTTCTTTTACGTTCCGCACGTGCTGTTCTTTGCCGACATCGCACGCGGATTGTTCGGCACGGACCTGCACGGCCTGACGGGACTGAACTGGCCGACGCTGCCGAACGGTGTCGTGACCTTGCTGAGCGCCATCTCGATCGCCGCACTCGTCGCGGTGCTGATCCACCGCATCGTGAGCCCGGTCAAGCGCCTGATCTCGAACTTCGACGACTACTTCAGCTGGCTGGTCACCATCGCGCCGCTCGCGACCGGCATGGCGGCGTTTGCGCACCTGGGCGGATGGCCGTACGAGCGGCTGCTGGCGGTCCACCTGCTCTCGGCGGAGCTGCTGCTGGTGTGGTTCCCGTTCGGCAAGCTGATGCACGCGTTCACGATCTTCGTCGAGCGCGGCTCGACGGGCATGCTCTTCGAACGCAAGGGAGCCTCGCTGTGACCGGGACGACACCCACGCCGCGCGAGCCCGATCCGCTGGAATTCGACCAGCCCCGCGTCTCGATCCGGAAACCCGAGCATCGATTCGACTCGCAGGGCGAAACGCCGGACGCGTCACGCGTCGAGCGCGCAATGAACAGCTTCGTTCGCGACTTCGGCCGGACGGCAGCCGTGTACATGGAGTCCTGCATCCATTGCGGCATGTGTGCCGAGGCCTGCCACTTCTACGAAGTGACGCAGGACCCGAAGTACACGCCGATCTGGAAGCTCGAGCCGTTCAAGCAGGCCTACAAGCGCGAGTATGGCCCCTTCGCCTTCGTCTACCGCGCGCTGAACCTGAAACCGAAGGTGACGGTGGACGAGCTGCAGCAGTGGCAGCACCTCCTCTACGATTCCTGCACTGTCTGCGGCCGCTGTTCATTGATGTGCCCGATGGGAATCGACATCGCCAGCCTGGTCTCGCAGGCACGGCACGGCATGTTCAAGGCCGGGCTCGTGCCGCACGAACTCGCCGCGGTGACGGAGCGGGCGCGGCGCGAGGGCAGCCCCCTGGGAGCCACGCCCAAGGTGTTCGCCGACCGCTGTGAGTGGCTGTCGGACGAACACGAGGTCGAGATCACGATCGACAAGCCCCGTGCCGAAGTGCTGTGCGCCATGTCCTCGATCGAGATCATGAAGTACCCGGAATCGGTGGTGGCGACCGCCAGGATCATGCGACACGTCGGCGCCGACTGGACGTTCAGGCTGGATGGCTATGAAGCAACGAATTTCGGCCTGCTGACCGGCGATGCGGCGGCGCAGAAGGAACTGACGCTGAAGATCATCCATGCGGCCGTGGCCTGCGGCGCCAGCGTGGTCGTCCTGCCGGAATGCGGCCACGCCTACACCGCGCTGCGCTGGATGGGCGCGAACATGTACGGCAAGCCGCTGCCGTTCAAGGTGATGCACATCGCCGAGTTCCTCGCCGAACAGGTGCGCGCCGGCAAGCTCAGGTTGCGCAAGCTCGGCAAGTCCGCGACGTTCCATGACCCGTGCCAGCTGGTGCGCCGGGGCGGCGCGATCGAGGCGCCGCGCGAAGTGCTGCAGGCCCTGGGCGTCGAGCTGCGCGAAATGTATCCGACCAAGGGAGCGAACTGGTGCTGCGGCGGCGGCGGCGGCGTGGTGGCCATTCACCGCGCCGATGAACTGCGGCACAAGGTGTTCAAGATCAAGATGGAACAGATCGAGCAGACCGGCGCCGAGCTGCCGGTGACCTCCTGCGCCAACTGCCGGCAGACCTTCGACGACGGGCAGGCGCACTTCAAGTGGGACAAGACCATGCACAGCCTGCTCGAGCTCGTCGCCGACAACCTGGTCGAGGCTGAGCCATGAGCGACGAAGCACGCCGCGTCGTGGTGGACCCGGTCACCCGGATCGAGGGGCACCTGCGGATTGAAGTCGCCACCGACGCGGGCCGCCGCATCACTCAGGCTTACAGTTCCGGCACGATGGTGCGGGGCCTGGAGATCATCCTGCGCGGCCGCGACCCGCGCGACGCCTGGGCTTTCGCGCAGCGCATCTGCGGCGTCTGCACGCTGGTGCACGGCATCGCCTCGGTGCGCGCGGTCGAAGATGCGTTGCGCTGGGAGATTCCGCCGGACGCGAACCTCGTCCGCAACCTGATGATCGGCGCGCAGTACGTGCACGACCACGTCATGCATTTCTATCACCTGCACGCGCTCGACTGGGTGGACGTGGTCTCGGCGCTGCAGGCGGACCCGAAGGCCACCTCGACCCTGGCCCAGTCGATCAGCAGTTACGCGCGCTCCTCGCCCGGGTACTTCGCGGACGTGCAGCGGCGCGTAAAGGGCCTCGTCGAGAGCGGTCAACTTGGGATCTTTGCCAACGGCTACTGGGGGCACCCGGCCTACAAGCTGCCGCCGGAAGCGAACCTGATGGCCGTAGCCACTACCTCGAGGCATTGGCGTGGCAGCGTGACGTCGCGAAGCTGCACGCCATCTTTGGCGGCAAGAATCCGCACCCGCATTTCGTGGTCGGCGGCGCACCGAACCCGATCGACCTCGAGTCCGATTCTGCGATCAACTCCAAGCGTCTGTCGCAGGTGCAGGACATCATCGTCCGCATGCGTGAGTTCGTGGACGAGGTCTACGTGCCGGACACGCTGGCCATCGCCGGCTTCTACAAGGACTGGGCGACGCAGGGCGAGGGTCTCGGCAACTTCCTGTGCTACGGCGACTTTCCGGCGAAGTCGATCTTCGAAACCGCAGGTTTCCTGGTGCCGCGTGGCGTGATCCTGAATCGCGACCTGTCGCACATCGAGGAGGTCGACCTCCACGATCCGGCGCAGATCGAGGAGTTCGTGAACCACGCGTACTACGACTACGACAGCGGCAAGGACCGCGGCCTGCACCCGTTCGTGGGTGAAACGACGCTCAACTACACCGGCCCAACCCCGCCCTATTCGCAGCTCGACGTCGCCAGGGGCTACTCCTGGATGAAGTCGCCGCGCTGGCGCGGCAAGGCCATGGAGGTCGGGCCACTGGCGCGCATGCTGATGCTGGTCGCCAGCGGGCACGACCAGGCGAAGGAACTCGTGGAGCAGACGCTGACGACGCTGCAACTGCCGCTCGCAGGCCTGTATTCAACCCTCGGCCGGACTGCCGCGCGAACCCTCGAGACCAGGATTTTCGTGGACGCGATGCAGGGCTGGTACGACCGGCTGGTGGCGAATATCAAGGCGGGCGACACGCAGACGTTCGATGACCGGTACTGGGACCCGGCAACCTGGCCGGCGCAGGCCCGAGGCGCCGGTTTCATGGAAGCGCCACGCGGCGCGCTGGGTCATTGGATCGTCATCCAGGACGGGCGGATCGACAACTACCAGGCGGTCGTGCCGAGCACCTGGAATGCCGGCCCGCGCGATGCAACCGGCCAGCCTGGCGCCTATGAAGCAGCGCTTGCCGGGCACGTGCTGCACGATCCCGACCAGCCGCTCGAGATTCTTCGCACGATCCACAGCTTCGACCCCTGCATCGCATGCGCCGTGCACGTGCTGGATCCGGACGGTGGCGACGCTCTGTCGGTGCGTGTTACCTGATGCAAACAACGCCGTGGTCAAGGCGGCGAAGGCCGGCAAGTCCTGCGCGACGGTCGAGAGCGGCAAATGGGTCGGCCCGGCCAAGGTTGCCGCCGCCGGGTCGGTGGTCGCAATCAACGACGCACTCGCCGCGACGCCGAGCATCGCGAACGCCGATCCCTATGGCGAAGGTTGGTTGATCATCCTCAAGCCGGAAGACTGGGACAGCGTCAAGGGCGGGCTCGTGGCGGGGACACAGGTCGCCGGACCTTATGAGGCGAAGATGACCGCCGACGGCTTTGCCGGATGCGGATGAAATCCCGCAGCGTGGCCCGGGCGACAGCGGCCCCGGCGCTGGTCATGGATCGTGCAACCGTGCGGCGGATGGAAAAGAACGCCACGCGCGCTTGCGGCGTGCTCGGGGCGATGTCGAATCCCTCGCGTCTGCTGATCCTCTGCCACCTGGCGGAGGGCGAGAAATCAGTCGGCGAACTCGAGCCGCTCATCGGCCTCAGTCAATCCGCCCTCTCGCAGCATCTCGCGGTATTGCGTGGCAAGCACATGGTGCGGACGCGGCGCGACGGGCAGTCGATCCTGTACAGCCTGGCCAGCAAAGAGGCGACCGCGCTCATGCATACGCTGCACGAGCAGTTCTGCAAGTGCTGACGGAAAATGGGGACGCTCACCTGTTTCGTCGGAAACAGGTGAGCGTCCCCATTTTTCCTGTCGTGCCTAAGCGCGCCGCGGCCGCGGCGCCAGCTCGCCGAAATGCCCTTCGAACACAGCGATCGCACCGCGCTTTGCCTGCCCCAACCACCAGGGCGTGACTTGCTCGCACTCGCGCATCGATAGCATGAACGCCGTGTCGACGACCTCGATGGCGTAGTAGGCAATCCGCTCATTGTCCTTGTGACGGGGCAGCACGAAGAACTCATCCAGGCGCGCCAACAGGAACCGGGCGCGGTCGTAGTCAGCGTCGCGGTCGAGCCGCTTCAACTCCGACGGCATGTTGCCACTGATGGTCAGCTTGGCGCACACCGGGTTGCGCTGCTGGAACCGGGCTGACCGGTCGATCATGCATTGCACCAGGGCCCGCCATGATTTCGTCGCAGCGCCACGCAATGGCCGGGCGAGCGCCTCGTCGTGGCGCTTGCCGAGCTCGCCCAGCAGGCCACGCAGCAGCGCAGCGAGGTCCGGATAGAAGTAGCGGGCCGAGCCGTGCGGAATGCCCGCGTGCTCGCAGACCGAGACGAAAGTGATCTCGCGGAAATCCCGCGTCCGCAACAGCGTGTGCGCCGCCTGCAGCAGCTCCTGGCGACGGGCATCGCCACGACGCTGGGTCATCCTCGAAGGCGCTTTTTCGGTGTCGTCCTGGTCATGGGTCGAGGAGTGATGTTACCAACTTGACGGGCAGATCGTCGTCGGGCCCGGCGCCGTGAACCAGCATAGGCCGGTCGACATTGCGCCGCAGCAAACTCGTCGACTGACCACTGCAACTCGCGTTTTGGCGAGTTTGATATTGCAAACCACTCCGGATTGGTCATACTCCAGAAAAAGAGGTCGGCCCTCACGCGGGCCAGGGGAGTCGTCCCAGGACCTTTCATGCGGAACGCATGCGCGTTCTTGCGGCCGGTTTCATCTTCGCGCTGGGCCTGGCTACCTCGTTCAGTGCGCACGCTGGCGTGCCCCCGCCTCGACCGACCGAGTTCGACATCTGCCAGGGATGCCACGGTGTATTCGCCCAGGGCAATGCCGAACTTGGCGCGCCGCGCATCGCCGGCCTCGATGCCCAGTACCTTGGTCGCCAGCTCGCGGATTTCCGCGACAGGCGGCGAGGCAGCGGCGCCGGCGACGCCTTCGGCGCGCAGATGGTCACCATCGCATCCATGCTGGACGACACGACGATCGGGCGGTTGGCGGCTTATGTCAGCGCCATGCCGGAAGTACAGGTGCCGACGACGCTCAGCGGTGATGGCAAGGCCGGCCGGGCCGCGTACACGACGTGTGCCGCCTGTCACGGCGTCAATGGCGAAGGCAGCGTGTCGCTCGGCGCGCCGCGGCTGGCCGGGATGACCGACTCGTATCTCGCCCGGCAGTTCGTCGCCTATGCGTCTGGAATGCGCGGATCTTCGGCGGGCGACGACCGCGGCGCGGCCATGCGCGGTATCACCGCCGGCATCAAGGGCGACAAGGCCGTGCGGGACGTCATTTCCTACGCGGTGTCCCTGCCTGGCCCGGCAACCTTCTCCGCGACCGCGTGTGCGGATCATCCGGCCGGGGCATGCGGCTCTTCGCGCTGACCGCGGTCCTGCTGCTCGGGGCGAATGGTGCGGAACGCCGCGTCGTTTGCCCTCGCTGACCACTGTCCCCGAGTTTCGACAAAGCAGAGGACGGGCGCTGTCATCTCGTCAGCCTGTACCAGATGTACACGGCCGCGCCCGGGCAGGGGGGCCTGCGCGCGCCATTGCCCGAACTGAAGGGCAGCTATACGCCGCAGCAGATCGATCTCGGTCGGCTCCTGTTCTTCGATCCGGTGCTGTCCGGCGACGGCAAGTCGTCCTGTGCACATTGCCATCACCCGGATCTCGCCTATGCGGACGGTCGCACGACGGGAATGGGCGCGAGCGGCGAGGGAGTCGGCCCGGCGCGTCGACAAGGCGACGTTCTTCCCCGCAACACGCCCGGGCTCTGGAATGTCGGCTTCCTGGGCAGGCTCTTCTGGGATGGCCGGGCCACGTCGCTCGAGGAACAGAGTGTCGGCCCGCTGTTTGCAGCCAACGAGATGGCCAGCACGCCCGATCATGTGCGGCAGGCGCTGGCCATGAATCCCGAATACCGACGCCTGTTCGCACAGGCCTTCCAACGCAGCGCGAACCAACCGATCGCGCTCGAGGAAGTCACGACGGCGCTGTCAGCGTTCGAGACTTCCCTGGTCTCGCTGAACAGCCGCTTCGATCGCTATGCGCATGGCGACGATCGCGCACTCAGCGATTCCGAGGTGCGGGGATGGAACGTCTTCCGCGGCTTCGTCGGCCGCTGCACGCAGTGCCACGTGCCGCCGCTGTTCCAGAGCGACGATCTCGCAGCGATCGGTGCGCCGCCGGTCCCTGGCCAGCCGTACGACCAGGGTGCCGGGGTCCTGCCGCCCGCTGACCCCGCCCTGAACGGTGCCTTCAAGGTACCGACGCTGCGCAACATTGCGCTGACCGCGCCGTACTTTCAGGCCGGGCAGTTCGCACAACTCGCCGACGTCGTCGACTTCACAATGCGCCGCGCGGACACGCCGTCCCGCCCGGCGCGAAGACCAGCTGCACTGGCACATCCACATGCGACAGGCCGAACTGCCGCCAGGATGTGGCGGACCTGCTGTCCTTCCTCAGCGCTCTCACCGATACCTCGATGGCGCCGCAGGTCCCGACCGCGGTGCCCTCCGGGCTGCCCGTCATTCCAAGGCTCCACCCATGAGAGAAGAAACGCTATGAAACCGGTCAAGTGGCATGCCTGTTGGCGCGGATTCGGTGCGCTGCTGCTGGCATTGGGCAATGCCTGTGCGCTCGCCGCGGGGCCTGCGCGCGTCGAAGATTCCGCGGCCGATGCGGTATACGACTGTCCGTTGCCGCCGCCGGAGCAGTTCGAAGCCCGCGTTACGCAGCTATCCACCTCGACGTGGGACAAGAACAGCCTGGGTTGCGCCGCCGACCTGATGTCCGTCGCAGCCGACAACGCCCAGTCCGATATCGAACTGCAGGTCCAGGCGCTGCTCGCCAGCACTGCCTACATCGCGCACGTCAACCTGCTGTGGGACTTCGACCTCTACGGCATTCGCGTACCGGAATGGACCGCGCGCATCCAGCACGCAATCGAACATGGCAACGTGCTTGACCAGCGCCTCGCGGCCGTGCCGGTCGAGGATCCCGACCTGATGTCGGCACGCGCGCTGTACAGGCTGACATGGCCGACGAAAGTCGCCGACGCGAAGACCATCATGATCGAGACGCGCGCGGCGCAGGTGCTGCTCGAGAAGGCGGTTGCGAAAGAGCCCAAGGCACTGGGGGGTAACGCTTTGTGGATACTCGGCCGCATCTTCTTCGACTTGCCGGAGTTCGCAGGCGGCGACGGCGTGAAGGCGATGAAGCTGCTCGAGCAGGCACACGCGCAGACGCCAGGCAATCTCTCGATGCTGCGGTACTCCGCCTACGTCCACGCCCAGGACCGCAATCCGGCGCTGGCCAGGACCCGGCTCACGGAAATGCTGTCGGTCGACCCGGATCCCGCCGATCTGCAGACGGCAGCCGACGAGCTGAAGAATGCGCGCGACCTCGCAACACGCCTGCCGGACGCGGCCCTCGCGCAGAAGCTGACCGACAGGCGCGATGCGTTGCTGCAGGCCCAGCCGCAGTTGCTGGCCCGCAAGCCGACCGCTGCAAACATGCACGGCGGCGTCGATCCCATTACTGGCAAGGAGTACTGATCCATGCGCGGCAGCAAGCCGATGACCGCGAGCGCGCTGGCGCTCGCCATTGCCTGGATTTCGCTGGCGGCTTCGCAGGCGCTCGGTGCAACCCTGACCGTAAAGGCGGGCGAATCGATCCAGGCCGCCGTCAAGCGCGCCTTGCCGGGCGACCGTATTGAAGTTGAGCCCGGTCTCTACAGGGAGACGGTCTTCATCGACAAAGACGGCATCGAACTGAGCGGCATCGTCCGCGGCGGGCAGTGGCCCGTGCTCGACGGTGAGAACGAGCTCAACGACGGCGTGCTGGTGTCCGGTCACGGCGTGACGATCGAGCGCCTCTGGGTCAAGCGCTACAAGGGCAACGGGATCATGACGCAGGGCTCGAACAACTACCGCATCGCCTACAACGTCGTCGAGGGTCCGTGCTTTTATGCCATTTTCCCGCAGTTCGGCAAGAACGGCCTCGTGACGCACAATGTGGCGTTCGGCTCCGAGGACGCGGCGATCTACGTCGGCATGTCCGACAACGTCGATGTCGTCCACAACCAGACGTACGCCAGCATCATCGGCATCGAGAGCGAGAATTCGCACGACATCCTGATCGAGAACAACTACGTCCACGACAATGTCGTCGGCATCGCGACGACGATGCTGCCGGCGCTGCCGGTGAAGTCGTCGGACCGGATCATCATCCGCAACAACATCGTTGCGCGCAACAACATGAAGAACACTGCGCCGCCGGGGGACAACGATGGCGTCGGCGTGATGGTGTCGGAGACGAACTTCCTCGTCACCACGCCGGACGACCGCATGGACCCGTTCCCGGACAGCACGCAGGTCCTGCGCAACGTCTTCCTGAACAATGGCAGCAATCCGCAGGGCACGCTCAGGGACCTGCTCGACATCGCCGGCGTCGAACGTGGCGTCGACGTACTCGCGACGGGCAAGGGCCGTGACCACTGTATCGCCGATCGGCTTGCGCTCACGACGCTGGGCACGCGCAATTTCGCCGACTGCGCGCCTGGAACCACGTCGGCGGCCGTGGCATCGATGCAGACGGCCAAGCCGGTCGTCGCAACTCCCTACACGGCCGACCAGAAGGGACGCCTGACCTACCTCGCGGTGTGCACCGGCTGTCACACCTACAACTCGAAGCTCGTCGGGCCACCCATGGTCGTGATCAAGGCCCTCTATGGCAAGGATGCGCAGAGGCTTGCGGACTACATCGCGAAACCGGTGCGCAAGCGCCCCGACTACCCGGAGATGCCGTCGCAGGACTACCTGCCCGAAGACATACGCCTCGCTGTCGCGCGCTACATCCTCAGCGAACTCAGTCACTAGAACGAAATACAACTACAGAGGGGTCACGCATGAATCCGATCGCAAAGCGACAAGCCACCCTGGGTATCGCCCTTGGTGTCGCCGCTGCCTTGCACGCAGTCGTGGCCCAGGACGCGCCGGCGTCCGCCGCGGGACCGCTCGAGGAAATTACCGTCACCGCCACGCGCCGTTCCGAGTCGCTGCAGTCGGTGCCGATTTCCATTACCGCCATGAGTGGCGATGCGCTCGACGACGCGGGTGTCACGCAGACTCGCGACCTGGTGGGGCTGACGCCCAACTTGTCGCAGCAAGGCTCGTTTGCGCGCACGTCGCCCAGCTTCTTCATCCGCGGCATCGGGTCCACGCAATTCAATCCGAATGCGAATTCCAAGGTCGGCGTGTATCTCGATGACGTCTACCTGGCCTCACCAGCGGTCCACGGGTCGCAGATCTTCGACGTCGCCAGCGTCGAGAGATCGCACGTGGTCCGCAGGGCACGCTGTTCGGCCAGAACACCACGGCCGGTCCCGTGCGCATCATCACGACTCGCCCCGAGGTTGACCGCGGCTTCAACGTCAGCGCGAGCCTGACGGCCGGCAACTACAACCAGCTCGATCCGGAGGTGGCGATAGGCTTCGACACCGGCAGTCGGAGTGCCGCGCGCATCAGCTTCCTGCAGCAATCCCGCGACGGCTTCCAGCGCAATAAGTTTCTCGGCACGGACGACGGCGAAGTCGATGCGTTCGGTTGGCGCGGCCAGTGGCTCTGGCAGCCGAGCGACGCGGTGGACCTGCTGCTGCGGGTCCACGGCAGCCGCGACCAGGGCCAGCTCCGCCCTACAAGCAAGTCGGGCTGGTCGATCCCGCGACCTTCGAGCCTTGCGCCACGCCGCGTCCGGGCAGTGGCTGCACGGACTTCTTCGGCTACGCGGACACGGCGAACTTTCACGAGGGCCAGTGGGATGTCCGCGACCAGTTCACGGACGTCGAGGCGATGGGCGCCAACGTCACGATCGACTGGCGGCTGCCGGCATTCACGCTGACCTCCGTCACGGCGTACGAGGAGAACGAATCCCGCGTGCACGAAGATCCTGACGCGAGCCCCAACTACGTGATGACGGGTAACTATCACGGCGAGCCGCGCCAGACGAGCCAGGAATTCCGACTGACTTCGCCCGAAGCGCAGCTGAGCTGGATTGCAGGCGCGTACTATTTCCACGAGACCAACGACACCAGTGTCGGGTTTCCAATCCCCGGCTTCGGCCCCGGCGCGCTGTCAGGCATGACGGACGTGCTCGAGGGACTCGGGCAGATCTCCTCGATGGAGACCGACAGCTACGCGCTGTTTGGCAACGTGGATTTCGCGGCCACCGACAGGATCAAGCTGACGCTGGGCCTGCGATACACGCATGAGACCAAGGACGTCGATTACGCAGCCTGGCTGGCGGACGTGACCGACGTGACCAACGCCACCTTTTCACCGACCGGTCGATCACCGACAGGGCTTTCTTCCAGACGATCGACTTCAGGAAAAGAGGTCATGGGACGACGTTTCTGGTCGCGCGTCGCTCGCGTACTCGTTCACCGACGACGTGCTCGGCTACGCGACGATTTCCCGGGGCTTCAACAGCGGCAACTACAACGGCGGCGCGCTCTCCGATCAGGCGGAGGCCGCGCTGGTGGACCCCGAGACGTTGTTGAGCTATGAGCTCGGTCTCAAGTCCGAGCTGGGCGGCCATCTGCGCCTCAACCTGAGCGCTTTCTACTACGACTTCACCGACCAGCAGGTGTTCGTGCTGGCGTCCGGCGACAGCGGCGTGCCGGTGCAGCAATTGTCGAACGCCGCCGCCTCCACGCTGTACGGCCTCGAGATGGAGGCCGTGTGGCAGCCGGTCGAGGAGCTGGTCGTCCAGCTCGGCGCGGGCTACACGCACTCCGAGTTCGACGAGTTCGAAACCCCGCTGGGAGAAGACCTGAGCGGCGGTACGCTGCCAAGCGCGCCGGAAACCAACGTCAACGCGATGATTGCGTACACGATTCCGAGCTCGATCGGTGCGTGGGTGCTCGAGGCGGACGGCAAGTACCAGAGCAAGCAGTACTTCTCGGTCAACAACGACCCGATCCTGAGCCAGGGCGCGTACACGATCGCCAACGCGCACGTCGAGTGGACGGCGCCGAACGAGCACGTCGCGGTAACGGCGTGGGTGCGCAACCTGGCGGACGAGGAATACCTGGTCAGCGCGTTTGATCTTGCGTCTTTCGGCTGGAACCAGTGGGTGGTCGGCGAGCCGCGCACCTACGGAGTCACGCTCGAGTACCACACGCACTGACCACTCAGCGGGGAAACGCCATGTTTTCACTCAAGGGAATGACGGCCGCCATTACCGGCGGCACTTCCGGCATCGGCGAGGCCGTGGCCGCGAGATTCGTCGCCGCCGGTGCACGCGTCGTCATCATCGGACGACGCGACGGCGCTGAGGTTGCTCGCAAAGTCGGTGCGGTCGCAGCGGTTCGCGCCGACTGCTCGCAGGAACGCGAAATTGCGCGAGCGCTGCAGGAGGCGCGTAATCTCCTCGGTGAGGATCTCGACGTGCTGGTCAATAATGCGGGCATCGAGAACACGGGCCCGCTGATCGCCGATGCGACGGGCGAGGAGCTGAACCGCATCTTTGCCATCAACACGTTCGCCGTCTTTCACGGCCTCAAGTACGGGCAGGCGCTGCTGAAAGACGGGGCCTCCGTCATCAACACGGCCTCGATCGCCGCGGACCTGGGCGTGCCCGGCTACAGCCAGTACTCCGCATCCAAGGCAGCGGTGCTCAGCCTGACGCGATCGGCGGCCGTGGAACTCGCCCCGCGCAAAATCCGGGTGAACTCCGTGTGTCCCGGCAGCGTCTTTACGCCGATGCTGCCACCTGACCATCCGGAGAGGTGCCACTCACGAGCCGCATGTGCCCGCAGACACGGCCCCTGAGGGTACCGGCGCTGCCAGCTTGGGCAGCTCCATGGTTGCCGGGACCGCCGCCCCGCCCTCCGCGCGCGGTTCGCCGCCGAAGAATCGCGACAGCGTTGCCGCCCGCTCGAATCGCGCGCGCTCCACGCCTGACGCCTGCGCCGCTAAGGCCGGGTACAGCACCTCGTCCTTCCAGCCCTCGAGGCCGCCCAGCACCGTGTACACCGCGCGGTACCCTTGCGCCTGCATCAGCATCCACGCCTGTGCTGCGTGGATACCGCCGTCCGAGTACAGCACGATCTTCTCAGTGCGCTGGAACGGAAACTCCGGCAACGCCGCGACGGTGACGTTCTCCGCCGTGGGGATGTGATACGCGGCGTAATCCGACGCCGTGCGCAGGTCGACCAGGCGATAGTCCGAACGTCCCTGCGATCCAGCCGGCGAGCTCGGAGGCGTGACGTGATCGACTTCCTTCTCAACGATCTGCGCCAGCTCGCGCGTGTCGAGCGTGACCACGGGGCCACGGGTGTGGAACGCTGAACAAAGCCAGCGTGCCCAGCGCCACGGCCACGATCGCGAGCTTCTGGTTGAGCGTCAGCGCAGCGAGCTTCATGCCTTGTCTCCGAAACGGCGCTCGACGAGCGTCGCCGCAGAGAACCCAGCGACGGCGATGAGGACGACCACAAACACGACCAAGCCCCAGGGCAGGTCAAATACCTCGGGCAGTGTCACCTGCCCCATCGCGTTCGAGTTCACGAAACCCTTGATCCAGGGAAACACCTCGGCATAGGCGAGCGTCCCGGCGCCGATGCCGAACGCATACACGAAGCCGTCGATCCGGCCGGTCGCGAGCGACGCCACTGACGTCCCCGGGCAATAGCCGCCCACGACGAAACCCACGCCGAGCACGAGTCCACCCACGATCTGCGGCACGAGGTGCGTCGGCACGAGGTAGACCAGGCTCAGGTCGAGCCAGCCGAGCCAGCCCAGGTACGTGACCCCGAGCATGGCCGTGACGATCGCAGTGAACATCACCTTGAAGACGGCCATGTCGTACAGGTAGAACTGCGCCGCCAGCTTGCGCGCGCTGCCGAAGCCGGCGCGCTCGAGAAAGAAACCGAAGCCGGTGCCGAGGACGAAGGCGAGGATGAGGGACATCTCGTCGCCGAAGAAGCCGTACTTGTAGAAAGGAGCCATGATTACCGCCACTGCCAGCGCATGAACCAGGCGACTGAGTAGCCACCGACGAACACCATCAGCATGAAGGCCCAGCTGCCCACGTTGAGCAACGCGCCACCGGTGAGGGCCTGCCCGCTCGTGCAGCCTCGCGCCAGATGCGCACCGAACGCCATCAGGATGCCGCCGGCAAAGGCGCATAGGAGACGCAACGCTGTCGAAACGCGCGGACCTTTCTCCACCGCGATGCGCGCCCGCCCGGCCAGCAATCCCGAGAACAGCGCGCCGGCCATGACGCCCAGCACCTCGAAGACGAGCCAGGCCTTGAGCGGATGAGTGGTGCCGTCGCCGAGATAACCCTGCAGGTACTCGTTGGACTGCGCGTGCGCCGGGGCCACCAGGTTGACCAGCCACGCGACGGTGGAACTGAATGCCCCGGAAGCGCCAAGGCCACGGCCGACCAGCACGAACGCAGCGAGCAGTACCAGCCCGAGGCCGATGCCGGCGAGATAGGGATTCCAGTAGGGGCTGGCCGGTCGGCCGGACCCCGGCATCGCGGCGGGACGATAGTCGCTCGACACGTCATTGACCTCCTGGTTGATGGACGCGGCTGTGGGTCACGGCGAGATCCACTCGCTGTACTGACCAGCATAGACGATTACGAAGCGCAACGCGAGTCCGCCCAGCAGCACGAGCAGCGGTGCGACGATCGTGTGCGGGATGCGCCCCGCCACCATCAGTGACTGGATCGCGAGCGGGAGCAGGATGCCGAGCCCCACGACCAGGACCCAGAACACGGCGGTGAAAGGGCCGCCAAGCAGCAATTGCGCGGCTTGCGCGTGCACTGCACCTACCGTCAGGAGCCCGATCAGGAACAACGCGATCAGTCCGAGTTCCGTCATCAGGAACAGGTTGTCGAAACGCAGCAATTGCTCCTGCTCTTCATGGCCCGGAGCGATGACGTGTGCAAACGCTGCGCCTGCCGACAAGCCCGAGACGAGAAAGAGCGGACCGAGCACCGCGCTGGCCCACAGCGGGCGGGCACCGAGGCTGCTGAGCAGGATCCCGGTGTAGATGCCGAGGGCAATGCCGACGACGATATTGGCGACGCTCAGCCAGCGCGTCGCGGTGTGCGACTGCAGCTGCCGGGCAAAAGCCCCGAGCCTCGGCCAGCGATCGAGCGCGCCGTCCGCCAGCATCGCCAGCGCGCCAAGCGCCAGCACCGGATAGACGAGCAGCAGGATCCAACCGCCCCACGACATCGGCGACAGCGGCTGCAGCGTGAGGTACATCCGCCAGACGTACAACTTGTGCTCGAGATCGAGGAACAACGCGCCCATGCCGAGACTGATGAGCACGAGGCCGATCCAGGGGAGCCGGTCGCTGACGCTCGACTGGCCCGGCGCACGCGCCTGCCGCTGCAGGTAACCGGTGAGCACCATCGAGCCAGCCACCCAGCCGCCGAGGAACAGGTAGACGGGGATCTGCCATTCCCACACGTGCAGCGTGGGATCGACCAGCGGATTGTGACGGGTGGTGAGCAGTTCGATCATCGCCGCGTCACTCCAGGTAGAAGATGCGCGGCCGGGTACCCGCATCCGGCTTCAGCACGAAATGACGACGCGTGGCGATCAGGCGGCTCACCTCGGACTCGGGGTCGTCGAGGTCGCCGAAATGCATGCAGCGGGTCGGGCAGACGTCGACACAGGCTGGCGCCTGGCCGCGCTCGACCCGGTGCATGCAGAACGTGCACTTGTCGGCATAGCCGTCCGGGTGGATGAAACGGGCACCGTACGGGCACGCGGCTAGACAGGCTTTGCAGCCGATGCACTTGTCGTGATCGACGAGCACGACCTTGCCGAAATCCTGCACGTGGCTCGCACCCGTCGGGCAGCAGGTGACGCAGGGTGGCGAGTCGCAGTGGTTGCAGCGCTCCGAGGTGATCGTGAGCCGCAGATCCGGCATCTCGCCCTGCAGGCGCTGGCTGATCCAGTCGCGGCAGTGCCCGTCGGGAACGTCGTTCTCCGTCTTGCACGCGACGACGCAGTCCATGCAGCCGACACATTTCTTCGTATCAATGACCATGCCGAAACGCGCCACGCTTCACGCTCCCTGTTCGATGGTCACGAAGTTCACGTTGATGCCCGTCCCGCCCATCAGCGGATCCACGGCGTAACGCGTCATGAGTTGAGCGTCGCTCGCGCCTTTGCCGAAGGTGCTGCGCAGGCCTTTGGACGTGTGCCCGAAGCCGTGCACCATGTAGACGCAGTCCGGGCGGATTGCCGCAGTGACGCGAGCCTTGACCCGGTCGCTGACGACGCCGTCCTGGTTGCGCAGGCGCACGTAGTCGCCGCTGTGCAGCCCGAGACGCGCGCCGACGTCGCCGTTGACCCAGACCTCGTTCTCGTCCATCGCATCGCGCAGCACGGGGTTGGACTGGGTGCGACTGAAAGTGTGCACGGGCGCGCGGCCGGACAGCAGTCGGAACGTGCCCGGCGGCCCGTCCGCGGGGCGCGTGTAGCGCGGCACCGGATCGAAACCTGCATCCTTGAGCTGCGTCGAATAGAACTCGATCTTGCCCGTGGGCGTCGGAAACTCGGCCGGCACACCGTCCTCGAAGTACAACGGCTGCTGCGGACCGCGGACCAGACCCTTCTGCTTCAACTCGGCGAGGCTGAGCCCGGCACCCTTGAGCCGGAAATCGAGGTATTCCTCGATGTCATGCCAGGAATAATAGGCGCCGAGACCTAACTTGAGCGCGAGCTCGCGGGCGATCCACCAGTTGGGCTTCTGATCAGCCGGGGAGTTACAACCGGCTGTCGCAACGCGATGAACGGGTCACGGAAGGTCTCGACATTGAGGTCGTCATAGCGCTCGAGGTAAGTGGCCTCGGACAGCACAACATCCGCCCACCCCGCGATCTCCGACGGAATGACGTCCACGACGACGAGCAGGTCGAGCGCACGGATGGCGCGGATCGTTTCTTCCTGGTTCGGCATCGCATGGATCAGGTTGGTCGCGTACACGAACCAGCCCTTGACCGGATACGGCTGGCCGGTGATCGTCGCCTCGCGAATGCCCGTGGTGATGGTTTCCGTCGCGAAAGGAAAACGCTGTTTCGGGTTGTCCACCTTGCCGCGTGCCGACTGCGGGTAGGGCGGATATGGATAGGCCGGCACATCCATGCTCGACGGGTAATAGAACCCGCCCTTGCGACCCCAGCTGCCAAGCAGCGCATTCAGCAGTGCGATGGCACGGCTGCGCTGCGCGTCGTCCCCGTACCAGGTCGCATGGCGACCCGGGTGCACCAGCGTCGCAGGACGGTGACGCGCCATTTCGCGCGCCGTTTCGCGGATGACTTCGGGCGCGATCCCCGTCTCCGGATACGCCCACTCTGGCGTGTACTGCGCCAGTTCGGCCCTGAAAAAGTCGAAGCCGTAACCGTGCTTCGTGACGAAATCCGTATCGTAGAGGCCTTCGGTCACGAGGACGTTCATCCAGGCGAGCAACAGCGCGAGGTCCGTACCTGGCTTCACGGGCAGGTAGTGCTGCGCCTTGCTCGCAGCAATCGAGAAGCGCGGGTCGGCCACGATGATCGTCGCACCGTTGCCGTTCGCCTCCGCGAACTCCTGCACCTGCGTGTTGTGCATGTTCTCGCCGAGGTGCGAGCCGATCAGCACCAGGCAGCGCGCGTTGGCGATGTCGGTGCGTTCTGGAGAACCGATTTCCTCGCCGAACGTCAGGTTGAAGCCCACGTCGCGGGGGCCGCGGCACTGTGCAAACGAAGGAGTCGCGCTGTTGGTGATGCCGTACGCCCTGAGCGTGTGCTGAGGAACGTCCCGCCGATGCCGTGGCTGAACAGGGCGACCGCTTCCGGTCCGTATTTCGCCTTGATCGTCTGCATACGCTCGGCGATGTACCCGGAGCGCCTCGTCCCAGGTCACCTCGACCCACTTTTCCTCGCCGCGTTCCTTGCGCCGCATCAGCGGCGCACGCAGGCGATCCGGGTCGAAATGGCGCCGACGCCGCCCGTGCCGCGGGGGCAGAGCCGGCCCTGGCACAGCGGATCGTCCGGGTTGCCGACGATCTTCCACAATTGCCCATCGCGAACGTGCGCAACGGCATTGCACTTCCAGAAGCAGATGTCGCAGTACGTAGGAACGGTGCGGACGCCGGCTGTGCCTGCAGGTATCGCGCCACTCAGCCGCCGGGTCGAGGCGGCGGCCAGCGCGGCAGCCCCGGCGCCGAAACCGGCGATCTTGAGAAATCGCCGGCGCGAAATGCGATTCATTAGACCTTTCCTGCGCTGCACGAATTAGAGTTTACTAATATAGATTAGCGGTACGCAATATGGACCGCCTCGGTATTAACACCTACGTGCAGGCGAGGGGATGGCTATGTCCACTGACAACATACTTCTGGGCCTGGTCATTGCCTATTTCGCCTGGCGGATCCTCTCGTCATTTCTTGCGCGAAGGAGGATCCCCGCGTTGCTGCAGGAAGGGGCCCAGATGGTGGATGTGCGAACGCCAGGCGAGTTCGCCGCCGGGCATGCTCCGGGGAGCCTGAACATTCCCCTGCAGGATCTTGCCGAAGGCGCCCGGACACTTGATCCGAACCGATGGGTCATCGTCTGCTGCGCGTCCGGCACCCGCAGTGCATTCGCGCGCCGCAAGCTGCGCAGCCAGGGATTCAGCCGTGTCCTGAACGCCGGATCCTGGCGTAACCTGCCCTGAAGGATTGGCGGGGACTGCCTGGCGACGGGCGCGATAACGACGGGCGCCCCGGATTCACGCAAGCGAGGCACTGCGCCAGGATCGAACAAGCGCATCGGCCGTCACCTCGATGTCGGCAGCAGTCGTGCCGCGCCCGAGCGTAAGTCGTACGGAGCCGATTGCTTCGTCGGCAGCGACGCCCATTGCGAGAATGACAGCAGACGCGCTTTCCCCACCGGCGTGGCAGGCCGAGCCCGTAGAGGCGGCGATTTCCGGGGCGCCCTGCAGAATCGTGTTGCCGGAGACGCGAGGAAAGCGCACGTTGAGCGTGTTCGGGAGCCGCAGCGTGCGATGACCATTGAGCATGACACCAGGCACGGCCGCTGCAAGCCGCTGCCAGAGGTCGTCCCGCAGGGCGGCCACACACGCGGCGACGGTCTCCATGTCGCTGCCCGCAATCTCGCACGCCATGCCGAGGCCGACGATCGCGGCCACGTTTTCTGTCCCTGGTCGCAGACCGCGCTCATGGCCTGCACCGAGCACGAAGGGGACCATCGGCGTGCCGCGCCTGATGTAGAGCGCCCCGACGCCCTTCGGTGCGTAGAGCTTGTGGCCGGCGACGGATAACAGGTCCACACCCAGCTCGCGCACATCGAGCGCAACCTTGCCGGCCGACTGGGCGGCGTCCGTGTGCAGAATTGCGCCGACCGCGTGGGCCAGCCCGGCGAATCCGGCGATGGGCTGCAGCACGCCGGTCTCATTGTTCGAATGCATTACCGTGACCAGAGCGGTAGCCGCATCGATGGCTGCCCGCGCCTCCTCGACGCGCGCCCGGCCGTCGACATCCACCCCGATGCGCGTCACGCGCATTCCGTGTCGCTCCAGCCACGCGCAGGGCTGCTCCGTCGCCGGGTGCTCGATTGCTGTCGCAACGATATGTCGTCGATCGTTGCGGGCTTCGACCACGCCGCGAATGGCTAGATTGTTGGCCTCGGTACCTCCTGACGTGAAGATCACCTCGTCGTCGTCGCAACCGAGCAGTCCCGCCACCTGGCCCCGCGCCCGCTCAACGGCATCATGGGCACGCCGGCCGTAGACATGGCCGCTCGACGGATTGCCGAAGTGCTCACGCAGGTACGGCAGCATCGCGTCCACCACCTCGGGAAGTATCGGTGTAGTGGCGTTGTGGTCGAGGTAAATGGGCATCTCTGCGGTCACGTGGGTTCCCTGGGCGGCCCGGTAGAGGCCTGTCGTCAAAAGACCAGCGCCTTGTCCGCCCAGGCCGTCCAGTCCGTCAGCTGGCTGAGCGTTCCCCGCTTCGTTCCTTGCGTCAGCTCGCCATCGGCAATGCCGCGTGCATCCATGCAGGTACCGCAGACCCCGATCTCGACACCATGGCGCGTCGCGGGACCCTGCAGCATCAACTCGACGTTGTAATAACCCTGCGGCACTTTCTGGTTCGCCTTCGCACAGTTTGCCGCGTCCCCCATCAGGAAGATCTTCACTTCCTCACCGGGCCGACGCGCGAGCGAGCCGGCGAGCCGCAGCGCGTTGTAGCTGCGTTCCGTGCCATACGGCGGATCGTTCAGGATGAATAGGGTCTTTGCCATGAATCAAACTCCTTGAGCGGTATACGCTGGCGCCCGACGCAGCGTCTCGGTCATGCGCAAAACCACCACCACGCCGGAGACGAACGTGAGCGCGGCGACGACCCACATGGCGGCCGGCAGGCCGAATGCATCAGCCGTGACGCCAGCGAGCAGTGCGCCCACTGCGTAGCCGAGGTCGCGCCAGAGCCGGTACACGCCGACAGACGATGCCCGCCACGAGGGATGGGCGACGTCGCCGATCGCCGCCAGCAATGTCGGATAGACCATCGCTGTGCCGACGCCAAGCAACGCGGCCCCAGACGCGAAGCCGGCAAAGCCCCCCGCCAGCACCACGACCCCGATGCCGACGGCCTGAACCCACATTCCCGCGGCGATGAGCCATTTACGCCCGACCCGGTCGGACCAGGCCCCCGTGATGAGTTGCATGACGCCCCAGGTTGCCGGGTAGATCGCTGCGAGCGTGCCGACCTGCTCGAGGTTCATCCGGGCGGCGGCGAAGAAGAGCGGAAACAGACCCCAGGCCATGCCGTCGTTGAGATTGTTGACGAGGCCGGCCTGGCTGACGCTCGAGAGATTTCGATCGGTCAGCGTCGTGCGCCAGAAGACATCGCGCTGCGTGGGCATCGATGCCAACGGCAGTTCACCGTGCAACTTCGACTCGGCCACGACGTGATGCGCTGTCTCGCGCACCAGCACCGCCGAGAGGAACAGCCCAACCGCCACGAAACCGACCCCGAGATAGAACGGCTCCGGACGCAGTCCGTAGCGCGCAGCGATGAAGCCCGTGGCAAGCGCGCTGCCCGCGACCGCGAAGTAGCCCGCGAACTCGTTCAACCCCATCGCAAGGCCGCGATCCTTTGCTCCAGCGAGATCGATCTTCATGATGACCGTGGTCGACCAGGTGAGCCCCTGGCTCACGCCGAGCAGTGCGTTGGCGGCGAGCACCCACGACCACGTCGGCGCCCACATCAGCAGGAACGGCACCGGCGTCGCCACCAGCCAGCCGGCGACCAGCACGTGCTTGCGACCGAAGCGGTCCGCGAGCCGTCCTGCGAGGTAGTTCGTCAGCGCCTTGGTGACGCCGAACACGACGATGAACGAAAGCACCGCGGTCCTGGCCGCGAGATGAAATTCCTGCTCGGCGATCGGTGGCAGGATCGATCGCTCCATGCCCACCATCGCGCCCACGAAGGCATTGACCACGACGAGCAGGGAGAACTGCGCCAGGTTTTCGCGCAAACCGAGGCGCACGGCGGTCATCGTACGATCCGCTTTCGGCGCACTCTTGCAGCTTGCTCGAGGCTCGTCGCGATGCGCCAGCCACGGGCGCGCCAATCGGCAACCCCCTGTTCAAGCCGGTGCGCCCTGAAGCCACGCTCACGCAACAGGGTCACCGCGTCTACCGCCATCACGCAGTACGGCCCACGACAGTAGGCGACAACTTCGCGCTCTTTGGCGTCCCGCAGGCGTGTCTTGAGATCAGCCAGTGGGATGGAAAGCGCGCCGGGAATATGGCCTGCCTGGTACTCCTCGACCGGGCGAACGTCGAGGACCGTAGCCTCGCCGGTCCTGACACGGCGTATCAGTTCTTCGCCGCGCACCTCTTCGAGCACGCCCCGTTGCTCCATGAACGCACGTGTCACACGCTCGATTTCCGCGAGGCGCGACGTCGCCAGTTGACGCAGCGCGACAAAGAAGCGGCATACCTCCTCGTCGGCGGAACGATATTCAACGTACAGACCTTTCTTCGCTGCGGTGACCAGTCGGGCCGCACGCAGCACCTGGAGATGCTGCGAAGCGTTGGCGACGGAAATCGCTGCCTGGTCAGCCAGTGATTCGACGGTGCGGGGTCCTTGGCATAGAAGGTCCAGCAGTTCCAGCCGCTTCGGGGCAGAGACTGCCTTGCCGACCCGGGCAAGCTGCTCATAGACGTCGTTCTTGAACTGGCGAGTTGACCCGGGCACGAGCTAAGTATTCAATAGAACACTGGATCAGTCAATTGCCGCAGCCGCGGCTGATCGAGCGCTCACCGCCAGCGGGAGGAGTGATGACGATGTCCGCCAGCAACTCGGTTCGACGCCGACTGGAAGCGCAAGGCTTCAATGGACTCGACGACGCCGCTATAGAGGAAGTCGGTCCCTGGCTGCGGTGGTCACCGGCACCCGACCGTTACCCTATCAAGGTCCCCAGCGCCGATTTGCCTGCGGTATCGCGACGGTCTGGCTGGTTGCCACTGGCTGGGCGTTTCACTCAGGAGCCGCCATGCTGGGGTACGCCCTTGGAATCCCGCTGATTCTGGTAGCTGCTCTCGTCAGCGTCACGCACATCTGCATTCCATCGCTGATCTACAACACGCTGATCAAGCCGCGGGGCATTGCGGCGTGAGTGTGTGGCAAGCGCGCGGCGCGGCGCGCCGGAGACCGGCGGCGCCCGGTACATATATTAGAAAGCATTCATTTATTGCCGCGGGCGTGCTACACAGGTGGACGGGTCCACCCGCATTCCCCGAGGAATCCAGCCATGACGCGCAATCACCGTTCAACGTCGCCCCGCTTTCCCCGCCGCCGACCATCGGTACCGGTCGCCCTCGGCCTTGTCGTTACTGCGTCGCTCGTCGGCTCCGTCGCACAGTCCGCCGAACCGGCCGTCATGTCAGGCGAATGGGGGCCCGCCGCCTGCGCCGCCTGGAATGCAGACCCGGTCCTGACCAAGGACCTCGTCGACAGCGGCTGGATCAAGAACGACAAGGGCCGCGGCTTCAAAGTGCTGCAGGTGTACCGTTCGGACTGTGACGACAAGCCGACGATGGAATTGCGCGTGGCGCTGCAGGATGGCAAGGCGCAATGCGTCTATGGCGGGCCCGTGCAGACGCACCAGCTCGACCACGGCGCGGACTACGTCATGCACGCCACCAGCAAGCGGTGGCAGGAAATGGGCGCCGGCGAGTACGGCGCAATGAAGGCAATGATGCTCGGACGCCTTTCGTTCAGCGGCCCGTACGGCGAGGCGATGGGAAACATGAAGCCGTTCGGCAATTTCCTGCTGCTCGCGGGCAAGGTGCCGGGCGACACCAGTTGCCCCTGACCGACACCCCGCCGGAAGTAACCGCCGCTGACGGTGATTAAGCCGCCGCTGCCGTAGGACGGCTCAGGCCGGCTTGCCAGCCTCGAGCTCGGCGAGGCGCTGCCCCAGGGCCGCGAGCTTCTCGCGCGTCCGGCGCAATACCGCGCTCTGCACGTCGAATTCCTCGCGGGTCACGAGGTCGAGCCGGGCCAGCTGCGACTGCAGCACACCCTTGAAGTTCTGCTCGAGGTCGCGCCGCAGGGCGCTCACGTTCTCGGGCACTGCGCCGGCGAGGCGACGGGCCAGGTCATCGATCATGCGGGGGTCGAAAGCCATGGTGACTGTGGAGTGCGTGGACGACGCTCGTAGTGTAGCGGCCGGCGCGAGTTCCGGCAGGTGGCCGATGGCGTGATTCGGTGCACGGCACCCCGGCAGCGCTCCATCGTGGTGCATCGCGTCAGGCCGAACTGACGAAATCCGCGATCAGGGCGACTCGCAACCCGTGGCACGCTTCCTGCATTGAGGGTCTCCGACGTTCACGCGCGACTCGGGTCGCCCCGGGAGACCCTCGATGAAGCTCATCACCGCCGTCATCAAGCCTTTCAAGCTCGATGAAGTGCGCCAGGCGATTGCCGACATCGGCGTGCAGGGTGTCACCGTGACCGAGGTCCAGGGCTTCGGCCGGCAACGCGGCCACACCGAGCTCTATCGCGGCGCGGAGTACCGCGTCGACTTCCTGCCCAAGACCAAGATCGAAATTGCCGTCGACGACACGATCGTCGAGCAGGTCATCGAGGCCATCACCAACGTCGCCCGCACCGGCAAGATTGGTGACGGCAAGATCTTCGTGACCCAGCTCGCCCAGGCCGTGCGCATCCGCACGGGTGAGGCCGGCGCGGATGCCGTCTAGGGACGCCGCTTCGGATCACCACCACGCGACCTGCAGCAAAGACTCATCGACAGGAGAACACCAGTGAAGACCTTGACCGCCGCGCTCGCACTGGGCGCCATTCTTGCGCCCGCCTTAGGGCTGGCCCAGGACACCCCCTTGCCCGACAAGGGCGACACCGCCTGGATGATGACCTCGACCGTGCTGGTCATCCTGATGACCATCCCAGGCCTCGCGCTGTTCTACGCGGGCATGGTCCGCTCGAAGAACGTGCTGTCCCTGCTCATGCAGGTGTTCATGACGTTCTGCCTGATCGCGATCCTGTGGGCCGTCTACGGCTACAGCCTCGCCTTCACGAACGGCAACGACTTCATCGGCGGCTTCGATCGCCTGTTCCTGCAAGGGCTGACGACGAGTTCGGTGGCGGCGACCTTCAGCAAGGGTGTCTACCTCCCCGAATTCACCTGGTTCATCTTCCAGCTCACCTTCGCGGCCATCACGCCCTGCCTGATCGTCGGCGCCTTCGCCGAGCGCATAAAGTTCAGCGCCGTGCTGCTGTTCGTGACGCTATGGTTCACGTTCGCGTACCTGCCGATGGCGCACATGGTCTGGTGGTGGGCCGGCCCCGACGCGTACACGGACGCGGCCGCAGGCGCGGCAGCGGCCGAGACCGCGGGCTTCCTGTTCCAGAAGGGCGCGCTCGACTTCGCCGGCGGCACGGTCGTGCACATCAACGCGGGCATCGCCGGCCTGGTCGGCGCCCTGATCATCGGCAAGCGCATCGGCTACGGCACGAGCGCCATGCCTCCGCACAACGTTCCCATGGTGATGATCGGCGCCTCGCTGCTGTGGGTCGGCTGGTTCGGCTTCAACGTGGGCTCGGGCCTCGAAGCGAACGGCTTCACCAGCATGGTGTTCGCCAACACGATCCTCGCAACGGCGGCCGCGGCGCTGGCCTGGTCGTTCGCCGAGTGGATCCACCGCGGCACGCCGACGATGCTCGGCGCGGCTTCCGGTGCGGTCGCGGGCCTCGTCGCGATCACCCCGGCCTGCGGCTGGGTCGGCCCGATGGGCTCGATCGCGATCGGCATCGCCGCGGGCCTGCTCTGCCTGCTGGCCGTGGTGGGCCTCAAGTCGAAGCTCGGCTACGACGACTCGCTCGACGTGTTCGGCGTGCACTGCGTCGGCGGCATCCTCGGCGCGCTACTCACCGCCGTGTTCTGTGATCCGGCCCTCGGCGGCACGGGCGTGTACGACTACGTCGCCAACGCTGTCGCGCCGTACGACATGGCCGCGCAGTTCAGGGCGCAGCTCTGGGGCGTGCTCACGGCCCTGGTGTGGTCCGGCGTGGTCGCCACGCTCGCCTTCAAGCTGATCGACCTGACGATCGGGTTGCGCGTGACGGAAGAGGCCGAGCGCGAAGGCCTCGATACCGTGTCGCACGGCGAGCGCGCGTACAACTGACGGTGTCTGTGGAAGGCGGCCGGTTCCTGGTCCGGTCGCCTTCTCCCCCGCTTGCGGGCGCCCCGGCGCCCGCTTCTTCTTGCGCTAAATACTTGAACTCGGTCAGGTTTTCGGTGCCCGGTGAGCAGGTCCCGCAACGAGGCTGCTGCTACACTTCAAGGGGTCAGGGGATAGGGGTTAGGGGATCGGGGTTAGGTCAGAATGGAACGCTTCGCGGTAGCGTCTGGTCCGACTAACCCCTAACCCCTATCCCCTGACCCCTTCCTCCCGGAGAGCGCCATGCAAAGGTTAATTCTGCTAGTCGCGTCGCTGCTCGCGCTGGGCTCCGCCCAGGCGAGCGAAGTGTTCGTCACCAAGGATGCCCAGGGCC
Organism: Pseudomonadota bacterium; assembly: GCA_016705325.1. Classification (GTDB taxonomy): domain Bacteria; phylum Pseudomonadota; class Gammaproteobacteria; order Steroidobacterales; family Steroidobacteraceae; genus RPQJ01. Next base: position 305,644 of record JADIYJ010000027.1, read on the forward strand.
GGCCGATCTATACCGATCGCCCCGACAGCCTGCCGGCGCAGAAGGTCCAGGTCGCGAGCCAGTCCACCGACTCGGTGGCGGCGCAGCAGCAGTACGCAGAGAAGTTGCAGTCGTACTCCGAAGGCGACAAAGCGCGGGCGGAGGCGGCGAGGAAGTCGGTCGACTCGCGGCAGGCGAAGGAGCTCTCCGCCACCGACAAGGCGAAGCGCTGCCAGGAGTCGCGCACGCGCTACCAGAACATGATGAACGCGCGCCGGCTCTACGAGCCAGGCTCCTCGCCAGACGAGCGCCGTTACCTCGACTCGAATGAGATTGATGCAGCGCGCGCGGATGCGAAGAAACTGATGGACGAGTTCTGCGCGGGGCAGTAAAGCTGTGACTGGCGCGCACGTCGGATTCGCGGGCCTCGGTGCCATGGGCCGGGGCATGGCTCGCAACCTGCACAAGGCGGGGCTGCTGCGGGCCGTCTGGAACCGCACGACAACGCGTGCCGATGAACTCGCCGCCGAACTCGGCGTCGCCGCGGCTGCAGACCCGGCTGCGCTCGCGCGCGATTGCGACGTCATCGTGCTCTGCGTGGCGGCCGACGACGACGTGCTGGCCGTCGTCGACGTGCTGCTGCCAGGCTTGCGCGCCGGGGCACTCGTCATCGACTGTTCGACTGTCAGCGCCGACACGGCCCGTGAGGCTGCACGCCGCCTGGCGGCGCGAGGCGGCGAATTTCTCGACGCGCCCGTGAGTGGCGGCGTCGAAGGCGCACGCGACGGCACCCTGGCCATCATGGTCGGCGGCACCGAGTCGGCTTTCGCCATGGCGCAACCCGCGCTGCAGGCCATGGGCCGCACGGTCACGCATTTCGGCCCCAGCGGCGCTGGCCAGGCTGCCAAGGCAACGAACCAGATCATGTGCGCCGGCGTCATCCAGGCGGTGGCGGAAGCGATGGCGTTCGCCAAGTCGCAGGGCCTGCCGCTGCCGCAGCTGATCGAAACGCTCGGTAAAGGCGCGGGGTCCAGCTGGTACTTCGTGAACCGCGCGCCGAATGTCGTGCGCGATGCATTCCCGGCGGGCTTCCGCGTGCGGCTGCACACAAAGGACCTGAAGATCTGCCGCGACATGGCGGCGCAGTTCGGCGTGGAACTGCCGGTGGTCGAGGCGACTCTTGCGCAGTACCGCAGAACTGATCGCGCGGGGTCACGGCGACGAGGACATCTCGGTGCTGTTCCGCCTGAAGGACGCGCTGTTCACTGCGGCCGCCGTGCAACCCGGCGGAAAGACCAGCAGGCCCGCATGAGCGTCCCGGCGGCCGCGCCGGAACGCAGTCGCGTCGACGAACGCGATTTCTTCCTGCCCGACTTCTGCGAAGCCGCCTGCCGTGCTCGCAATCGTGCTGATCGCGGCGCTGCTCGGCTTCGTGCTCGCGCTCGCACGCCAATCGGGTCACGGCACGTTCTGGTTCGACCTCGCGCGCACAACGGCTTTTCTGCTCTGGGCCGGGCTGCTGTGTGCTGCGATGCTGTGCCGATCGCGGGCGTGGCTCGCCGGCAAATCGCTGCGCGCGAGTATCGCCTGGTCACTGGCGCTGATGGTCGGAACGGTGGCCGTGTTGTCCGAAGCGGTCTACCAGCTCGGCCGGCTGTGGACCGTCCGGCTCGGCGCACCGTCCGCCATCCTCCCGATTCGCACTGGTCGTTCGTGCTGCCCAACGTGATGATCGCCGCCGTGGTTGGCGCGATGACGCTGCGTTACTTCTACGTTTCGCAACAGTGGCGCCGCTCGGTCGAACTCGAGGCCCGCGCGCGCATCCACGCGTTGCAGGCGCGGATCCGGCCGCATTTCCTGTTCAACAGCATGAACACGATTGCAGCGCTCACGCGCTCGAACCCGGTGCAGGCCGAGGAAGCGATCGAGGACCTGTCCGACCTGTTCCGCGTCAGCCTGAGCGATGCGCGCGCCCAGATCACGCTGCAGGAAGAGATCGAAATCGCGCGCACCTACCAGCGAATCGAACAGCTGCGTCTCGGCGACCGGCTGCAGGTGCGCTGGGACGTCGGCGCCCTGCCGCCCCGCTGCATGGTGCCCAGCCTGCTGCTGCAGCCGCTGCTCGAAAATGCGATCGGGCACGGCATCGAACCCTTGCCGCAGGGGGGCATCGTCGACATTCGCGGCCGCCTCGGCGAAGGCGCAATCATGCTCGAGGTGACCAATCCGAAGCCGCCGGGTACGCCGCCGCCGCTGCGCGCCGCGGTCACCGGATGGCGCTCGACAACATCCGCCAGCGGCTGGACCTGGCCTTCCCGGGTCGCGCGACCGTCGAAGTCAGACGGCCGGGGACCGCTTCACGGTCCGGCTGCGGTTCCCACGCGCCGAGGACGAATCTGCCGCCCCGGCCGCAGCGCCGAGGGGCGCTGCCGCGCTGCCTTCGTGACACGCGGCCCGGTCCATCGGACAATCCCGGTCCGCGCATGGACGAAGACACCCCCTCCCCCGCCGATTCGGAAAAGCTGCGAGCGCTGATCGTCGACGACGAGGCGCCGGCGCGCGAGCGGCTGCGTCGCCTGCTCGAGGAGCTGGGAGACGTGACGATCGTCGGCGAAGCCGCCAACGGCGCCGAAGCGCTCGACCGCTGCGCGACTCTGGATCCAGACCTGGTGCTGCTCGACGTGCGCATGCCAGGCATGGACGGCATCGAAGCCGCCCGCCACCTGGGCGCACTCGACGAACCGCCGGCGGTCATCTTCACGACCGCCTACGACGAATACGCGCTTGCGGCGTTCGAGACCGAAGCGGTCGGCTACCTGTTGAAGCCGGTGCGCCGCGAGAAGCTCGCGCGCGCCGTGCGACATGCGGCACGAGTGGCGGGCCCGCAGCTCGCACGCCTTGCCGAACAATCGCAGCTTGGCCGCCGCCGCACGCAGATCTGTGCGCGCCTCGGCGAGCAACTGCGGCTCGTGCCCATCGAGGACGTGCTGTATTTCAGCGCCGGCCAGAAGTACGTGACCCTGCGGCACCGCGGTGGACGCGAACTCATCGACGAATCGCTGCGCGCGCTCGAACAGGAATTCGCGCCGGACTTCATCCGCATTCATCGCAATTCACTGGTCGCGCGCCGCTACGTGCAAGTCGTCGAGCGCAGCCCCGAAGGCCATCTGTTCGTGCGACTCACGGACGGTAACGAAACCCTGCAGGTCAGCCGCCGGTACGCGGCGGAGGCGCTGCGCCAGATCCGCACCGGACACTGAGATTCCATGAACCCATCCCGCGAAGACGTCGGCGAAGCAACGATCACCCTGCCCGATCCGCAGGCTGCCGCGTCGCAGAAGGTGTTCTTCGCGCGCGTCGGCATGCTGCTGCTGCTGGCGGGGCTGCTGTACCTCGTCTGGCGCATCGTCGCGCCCCTGTGGCAACCGGTGATCTGGGCCATATTGCTGGGCGCGTTGCTCGCACCGGCGACAGCACGGCTTGCCGCGCGGCTTGGCAATCGCCCGCGACTCGCCAGCAGCCTCATGACCGTCGCCGTAGTGCTGCTCCTGCTGCTGCCCGTCCTCGCGCTCGGTGGCGCCGTGGCGGCACAGGCCGCGCAACTCCTCAACAGCATCGACACCTCCTCGCTGCGCACGTCGAACCTCGACCTCTCGGACTTTCCCGTGCTGGCCGGTCCACTCACGTGGCTCGAGACAACGGCGGGCCTGTCGCTGGCGCAGATCGAGGGTTGGATGGTCATGGGCGCCAAGCGCCTGCTCGAGTTCGTGGCCGCGTCGGGTGGCGCCGTGTTCCTCGGCGCACTCGGCACGATCATGAAGTTCCTGCTGATGCTGTTCGTGCTGTTCTTCATGCTGCGCGACGGCCCGCGGATCGCACAGACGCTGGTCCGCATGCTGCCCATCGAGACCCACCTGCGCGGCAAGTTGTGGCGGCACCTGATCGACGTAACGCGCGCCGTGTTCATGGGCATCGGGTTGACGGCGCTGGTGCAGGGGACACTGCTCGGCATCGGGTTCGCGATCGCGGGCCTGCCTTCGCCGCTGCTGTTCGGCGTACTGGGCGCGCTCTTCGCGCTGGTGCCGATCGTCGGCACCACCATCGTGTGGGTACCGGCGACCCTCTGGCTGCTGACGCAGGACCAGCTCCCTTACGCAGTCTTCATGCTGGCGTGGGGCGTGGTGGTAGTCGGCGCCGTGGACAACGTCCTGCGGCCAATCCTGATTTCCGGCCGCACCGAAGTCCCTACCCTTGCCGTTTTCATCGGCGTGATGGGCGGCCTCTCTGCGTTCGGGTTCATCGGCCTGTTCCTGGGGCCGATCGTCCTCGGCCTGCTGGTCGCGCTGTTCCGGTTCACATCGGAAGAACTCACGCCCGGATCGAACGAAGCCTGAGCCGCCTGGCGCCACGAGGAGTCGAGTCTTGTCGAACACGCCCCTACGCATTGCGACCCGTCGCAGCAAGCTGGCCATGTGGCAGGCGGAACACGTGCAGTCGCTGTTGCGGGCGGCGCACCCCGAGCTGGCGGTCGAGCTCGTGCCGATGAGCACGCAGGGCGACCGCGTGCTCGACCGCGCGCTGGCTGAAGTCGGCGGCAAGGGTCTCTTCGTCAAGGAACTCGAGGTGGCGATGCAGGAAGGTCGCGCCGACATCGCGGTCCACTCGATGAAGGACGTGCCGAGCGAATTGCCGCCGGGCTTTGCGATCGTGGCGGTGCTGCCGCGTGCCAACCCGCTCGACGCCGGCCGTGGGCCAGGGCGTGATCGGCATCGAAAGCCGCGCGGACGACCAGCGCAGTCGTGCCGCGCTGGCAGCGCTGCATCATGCCGATTCGTACACACGCCTCGTGGCGGAGCGCTCGTTCGCCGCCACGCTCGGCGGCAGCTGTCATTCACCGATAGCGGCACATGCCACGCTCGACGGCGGCACGCTCATCCTGCACGGCTTCATCGGTGCGCCCGACGGCAGCGAAACCTATCGTGATCGCGTGAGCGGGCCGGCTACCGAGGCCGAGGCGCTGGGCCGAGAACTCGCCCGTCGCATGCAGTCGGCCGGGGCGGAAACCCTGCTCGAACGCCTGCGGCAGGAGGCCGCCGCAAGCTCGTGACGCTCCCGCTGGACGGCGTCACGATCGTCGTCACACGCCCGGCAGCCCAGGCCAGGCGGTTTATCGAACTGGCGCGTGCCGACGGCGCTGCGTGCGTTCCGTACCCGACGCTGCAGATAGACCGCATCGCGCTGGACGACGCCACCCGCGTGCAGCTGCGAAGTCGCGCCTGGGACTGGGCCATCTTCACCAGTGCCAACGCGGTCGAATCGGCGCTCGAGCAATGCCCGACCCCGCTCGCGGCAAGGCATGCCGCCGTTGGCCGGGCGACTGCACGCACGCTCGAACAGCATGGCATCAAGGTCGACGCGTGCCCCGCGAGTGCGAGTTCCGAAGGGCTGCTGGAGCTGCCCGAGTTTGCAGCGCTGGCGGATCTCGGCGTGCTGCTGGTCAAGGGCCGTGGCGGCCGCGAGCTTCTGTGCGACGCCCTGCGCGCCCGGGGCGCCGACGTGCTCGAACTTGAAGTGTACCGTCGTTCGCTCACGGCACCGACCGCGGCCGCCGTGGCGCAACTGCACGACGCCCTGACGAGCACGGCGCCGCTGGTCGCCGTGGTGACCAGCGTCGAGGTCCTGCAATCCCTGCTCGAAGGCGTCGACGTCGACGACCAGGCACGACTGCGCAGCCGGACGCTGCTGGTGCCCGGGCCCCGAGTCGCCGCGGCCGCCGTGCATCTCGGCTGGACCGGACCGGTCGTCGCAGCGGTAACAGCCGAAGACGAGGCAATGCTCGTCGCCCTGAGGGGTCTCGCGGCAAGGTCGAAGCCGCCTGCGTGATAGCATTCGTGGCCGCCGGCTCCGGATGGCCCGCGAGTGCCGATGACCAACGAAATCGAATCCCTCACCACGGACATGAACGCGCGCCGGACCGGCAGCGGCCTGAGCCCGATGCTGTTCGCCGTCGGCGGCCTCGCGCTGCTGCTCGCCGCCTATGCGCACTGGCGTTTCGGCCAGTTCGACGAGCGCATCGACCGGCTGCGCGGGCAGGTGGTCGAACTGCGCGCGACACAGGATCGCCTCGGCGCGCAGATCGAGGCGGTCGGCACGCAGCTGCAGGAGGCGAATGACCAGGTGCGGTCGCAGATCCGCCTGCTGCGCGAGGTACCCACGCAGCTGGGAGAACTCGGCCAGAGCGTCGCCGAACTGCGTGCCCGCACCGACGCGCCGCAGCGCTCCTGGGTGCGTGCGGAGGCGCTATACCTGCTTGAACTCGGCGCCCGCCGCCTGCGGCTCGAACACGACCTGCCCACGGCCGTCGCCGCCCTCGAATCCGCCGATGCGCGCCTCGCTACCGTGCCGGATCCCGCGGTGGCCGAGGTGCGGGCTCAACTCGCGCGCGAACTCGCCGCGCTGCGCGCCGTCGACGTACCGGACATTTCATCCGTGCTGTCACGGCTCGCGGCCATCGAGACGACCGCCGCGGATTTCCGTGTGCTCGGCGTACCCGTCTCCAGCGCCAGTCGCCGCGATGACACCAAGGCCGACAACGCCGAGCGCATTCGACCGCGCTACCGCCGCTTGCGCCAGGCGTGGCGCGACCTGTTTTCCTACAGCCGCATCGATCCAGCGCACTCGCGGCTGGTCACGCGCGAGGAAGAAGCGCTGCGCCGCCAGCAGTTCGAACTGCAGCTGTTCGCGGCGCGGATCGCTGCCATGCAGCAGGATCGTCCGGGCTACGCGCAGGCGTTGCAGTCGGCGACGGCATTGCTCGATCGCTCGTTCGACGCACGCGACGCGACCGTGAGCGCGGCCCGCGCCGAACTCGCGCTGCTCGCCGCGATCGACGTGGATCCGGCCGCACCCGAGATCGGCACCGCCGCCCAGCTGCTGCAACGAGTCATCCGTGCGAGCTCGCCGGCGAAGCCATGAAGGGCAGCGTCCTCACGGCGTCGGCGCTGGTTGGTGGCGGGCTCCTCGCGCACATCGTGCTGGACGATCCTGGCTACGTCGCGATCAGCGCCGGCAGTTCGCTGCTGGAGACGACGGTGCCCGTGCTCCTGCTGCTGCTCGTCGGCCTGTATTTCGTGGCGCGCGCAATCATCGAATCGCTGACGGCGCGACGCCGCCTGGCGACGTTGCGCGTGGAACGCCGCAAGCGCCGCGCGCGCAACGACACGCAGCGTGGCTTGCTCGATCTTGCGGCGGGACGCTGGCGCAGCGCCGAAGACCTGCTCACGCGCGCCGCTCCGGAAGCCGACTCGTCTGCCGCGAACTATCTGGTCGCGGCCCGTGCCGCCGACCTGCAGGACGCCGTCGAGCGTCGCGACGAATGGCTCGCGCGGGCGCAGGAAGCCGCGCCAGCCGAACGGGCGGCGGCGCTCGTCACGCTCGCTGAAATGCAGATGCGACGCGGACAGGACACTGCCGCACTGCAGACTCTCGAACAGCTGGATGCGTCGGGCGACTTGAATTCGCGCGGGCTCGAACTCATGGCCCGGCTCTGCCAGAAGCTTGGACGCGGCGAGCAGCTGCGCGCCCTCGGGCCGCGCTTGCGCAGCGCGAAGGAGTTGCCGGAGGCACAGGTCAACGAAATCCTGGCGCAGGCGCAGCTCGAAGAGGTCCGGTCGGCAGGCGAGCGTCGCGACGTGACCGCCGCGAACGAGGCCTGGTCCGGCCTGCCGCGTGCGACGCGCAAGCTGCCGCAGGCCGTCGCAATCTACGCCCGCGCGCTCGTCACCGCAGGCGAGGCAGTGGCCGCCGAGAAGCTGCTGCGCGAAGCCATCGAGGATCGGCGCGAACCCGTGCTGGTACGGCTCTATGGCGAACTCGTGCTGCCGGATGCGCTGACTCCGCTGGACCGCGCCGAAAGCTGGTTGCGCAAGGCGCCGGAGGATCCCGACTTGCTGGCAGCCTGCGCCCGCCTCGCGCTGCAGGCGGAACTCATCGGCAAGTCGCGCAGCTATCTCGAGGCGTCGCTTGCCCGCAAACCGTCGGCCGAGAACAGCCTGCTCTACGCCGAGCTGCTCGACCAGCTGGGCGAAGGCGAGCGAGCGCGCACCGTGCTGCGTGACAGCGTCGCGCGCTCGGTGGGCCGTCGGCCGGCGCTGCCGCGCGTACGCTTGCGGCGGCGGTAGAAGGGCGACGCCAACGCGCGTTGATGCGCGGCGAGTCAGCGACCCCGGGAATCCAAGGAGTTCTGGAAGGCCGTCGCGCGACATGGACGTCGCGCGCGAGCCTACAGGGACGTATTCACGGCGTGCCTTCCGGAACTCCTTGGATTCCCGGGGTCGCTGACTCGCGCATCGTCTCGCGCTACCTGACGTCCGTGTTCCGCATCGCCGCCAGCGTATCGGGCGCGAAGTCGAACGAATCGAAGAACAGCTGCGCGCGCGGCAGCCCGCGCTCGACGAACGTGTGGCGGATCGCCTCCACCATCGCCGGCGGGCCGCTCGCGTAGACGTCGTATTTTGCCAGGTCGGCGCCGAGATCGGCGAGCACCGCTTCGTGCACGAGCCCGCTGCGACCTGCCCATGGCGACTCTTCGGCCTGCGGCTCGGACAACACCGGCCGGTAGGCGAAGGCCGGACGGGTGGCCTCGACGCTCATGAGCCAGTCGTGCTCGTAGAGATCCTGTGCCGTGCGTGCGCCCCAGTAGAGCGTGAGCGGACGACGGTCTCCGACGGCCAGCAATTGCCGCAGCATGGCGCGCAACGGCGCGTAGCCCGTGCCGCCGCCAATCATCACCGCGTGCCGCGGCGAATCGCCACGGAACCAGAACTGGCCGAGGGGCCCCTCGACGCGCAACAGGTTGCCGGCACGCATGGTGCCGAACAGCTGGCCGGTAAACCCGCTCGACGATGCGCGACGCACGTGCACTTCGAGCATCTTGCCGTCGGCCGGCGCGCTTGCCAGCGAAAAGCTGCGGCGACGCCCGCCCGACAGGATGAAATCGATGTACTGCCCCGCGCGGTAGCGCAGATCCTCGACGGCCGGCAGCTTGAGGAACACGGCCATGACGTCGTCGGCCAGGCGCTCCATGCGATCGATCCGGCTCGGCAGGCTCTTTACTTCGACTTCGGGGGCCGGCCGCATCTCGCGCGTCTCGAGCGTGATGTCCGTGACGGCCTGGGCCTGGCAAAGCAGCACGAAACGCTCGGCCGCCTCGTCCGGCGTGATCCCCGCGGGAAGCTCGCGTGTCGGATAGGTCGTCGCGCCCGACAGCAGCCGCGCCCTGCAGGACGCACAGTGCCCGCCCTTGCAGCTGTGCGGCAGGTTGAGACCAGCGCGCAGCGCAGCCGCCAGCACGGGCTCGCCGGGATCGGCGGCGAACCTTTCGCCCGTGGGTACGATCGTCACCTGAGGCATCGACGCAGGACTCCGGCGCGGCACAGCGGCGTTGGGCATCCGTTCGCGTATGCTTTCGAAATGGCTGCCGACCTATCATGCCTGATCGTGGGTTGCGGTTACGTCGGTTCGCGGTTGGCGCGCCGCGAATCGGCCCGGCGCTCGCTGCTCGCGCTCGTGCGCTCGGGCAGAAACGCGACCGGCCTGCAGTCGGCCGGGGTGCCGACGTTGCGCGTCGACCTTGATGCCGCCCCCGCCCTGCAACCTGCACTGGCGGCAGCGGCAAGCCAGGCGGCCGTCGTCTACCTGGCTCCGCCGCCCGACAGCGGCATCACGGACCCGCGGCTGGCAGCGTTCCTGGCACAGATCGAGGACGTGACGCCCGCAGTCTTCGTCTACATCAGCACGACCGGCGTCTACGGCGACGCGGGTGGTGCGCTCGTCGACGAGTGCACGCCGGTCGCACCGTCGAACGACCGCTCACGCCGACGAGTCGCGGCCGAAGACACGGCTCAGGCCTGGTGCGCGGCTCGGCGTGTGCGTTGTGTGATCCTCCGCGTACCCGGTATTTACGGACCGGGCCGCCTGCCGCTCGAGCGGCTGCAGCGGCACGAACCGGCCCTGCGTGAAGCAGACGCGGGCCCGGGCAACCGCATCCATGTCGACGACCTGGTTGCGGCCATCGTCGCCGCAATCGATCGCCCGTCGGCACAGGGTGTTTACAACGTGACCGACGGTGACTACTCGAGCACCACCGCGTACCTGCAACTGACGGCCGCGGTCGCGGGAATCGAGCCACCGGCGCTCCTCAGCAGGGCCGAGGCGTCGGCGAAGATTCCGGCCGGTATGCTGTTCTTTCTGCTCGAATCCCGCCGCGTCGACAATCGTCGCCTGCTGGCCGATCTCGGCCTGCGACTGCAGTACCCGACGCTGCAGTCCGGCGTGCTCGCGAGCTTCGCCGAGATGCGCGACGCAGAGGAGGCCGCGGCCACGTGACGACGTTCCGCAATCCTTCCCTGGCCGACATTCGCGAACTGCTGCGAGCCTCGCGCACGATCGCCGTGGTCGGCATTTCGGACGATCCGGCCCGGCCGAGTCACGGCGTGACGACATCGATGCGCGACTTCGGCTATCGCATCCTGCCGGTGAACCCCGCCCTGACGGAGTGGCAAGGCATCCCCGCGCATCCGACGCTGGCGGCCGCGCTGCAGGCGCTGGGCCCGGACGAGCGCATCGACATCGTGAACGTGTTCCGGCGACCCGCACAGGTGGACACCCTGGTGGACGAGTGTCTCAGGCTCGGGCTGCACGCGCTCTGGCTGCAGCAGGGCGTGATCAACGTACCGGCGGCCGAACGTGCGGTCGCCGCGGGCATGTCGGTCGTGATGGATCGCTGCATCTACGTCGACCGCGCGTCGATGCCTGGGTGAGGCGCGAGTCCGGTATCCTGTCCGGATGCGACTTGCCTTCACCAAGATGCATGGCCTGGGCAACGATTTCATCGTGTTCGACGCCGGTTCTGCCAGCGACCTGCCCTCTGCCGACGACCTGCGCCGTCTCAGCGACCGACGCACCGGGATCGGCTTTGACCAGGCGCTGGTGCTGGAACCGCCGCGACGCGATGGCTCCGACGTCTATTACCGCATCTTCAATGCCGACGGTTCCGAGGTGGAACAGTGCGGCAACGGTGCGCGCTGCATCGCGCGACTGGTCGCGAGCCGGCGCGGCGAGGCCGACCGGCCGCTGCAGCTGGACAGCCCGGGCGGAATCGTCCAGGCGCGACTGCGGCCCGACGGCCTGGTGTCCGTGGCAATGGGCGTGCCGGACTTCGATCCGGCCTCGCTTCCGTTCGATGCACCAGCGGCGGCGGCGACCTATCACCTCGACACGCGGGCCGGCCCGGTTGAAATCGGCGCGGTGTCCATCGGCAACCCCCACGCCGTGATCCGCGTCCGCAACGTGCATGAAGCTCCCGTGGACAGCGTCGGACCCGCAGTGGAAAATCACCCACGCTTTCCGCGCCGGGTGAACGTGGGGTTCCTCGAGATCGTTGCGCCCGACCATGTGCGGCTGCGCGTGTTCGAGCGGGGCGTCGGCGAAACCCGGGCGTGCGGCACGGGTGCCTGCGCTGCCGTCGCCATCGGACGACGGCACGGGCCACTGGCCGAGGAAGTGAACGTGGATGTCCCTGGCGGACGAATGATCGTCCGCTGGCCCGGCCCGGGAGAGCCTGTCTGGCTGACCGGTCCGGCCGAAACGGCCTTCGAAGGTCAGGTTGAAGTGACGGGCGCAGAGTCGCCGGAGTCTTCCAGATGAACAAGCCGATCCGCGGTGCCGAACCCGCCACGCAACTGGCCGAAGACCAGATTGCGGACTTTCTCGTCGCGCACCCCGACTTTTTCGAACGCCACGGCGCCGTGCTGGCACGCATCAAGCTGCCGCACCAGCGCGGCAGTGCCGCCATCTCGCTCGTCGAGCGCCAGGTGCTGGTGCTGCGCGACAAGCACGCGGCGCTCGAAAAGAAGCTGCACGAACTGATCGAAAACGGTCGTGCGAACGACGCGATTTCCGACCGCATGCATCGCCTCACGCGCAGGTTGCTGCGCGCGCGGGATACCGCCGGCGTCGTCGCCGCGCTCGAGACATCGCTGCGCGAGGATTTCGGTGCCTCGCGCTGGGTACTGCTGGCCACCGACCCGTCCGTGTCCATCCTCGGCAACCTGCCTAACAGCCACGTGCGCGTCGTGCCGCGCGGCAGCCCCGAACTCAAGATCTTCGAGACGTTCTTCGACTCCGGGCGTCCGCGCAGCGGCCAGATCCGGGACACGCAGCGGGACTACCTCTTCGGCGGCGAAGGCAGCCAGGTCGGCTCGACGGTGCTGATTCCGCTCGGCGAGCGCGCGGGCCTGGGCCTGCTCGCCATCGCGAGCCACGACACCGAACGCTACCTGCCCACCATGAGCACCGATTACCTGGTGCGCATCGGCGAGATCGTGACCGAAGCGGTGTCGGCGCGACCGGCATGACCGGTGAGCCGCTGCGCAGCGGCGTCGATCACTACCTTGCGAGCCTGCGCAACGAGCGGCGGTTGTCGCCGCACACGGCGAGCAATTACGGCCGCGACCTCGCTTCACTGCTCGATTACTGCACCTCCCAGGGCATCAGCGACTGGCATCAGCTCGATCCGCAGCACATACGAATGTTCGCGGCGCGCGAGCACCGTCGCGGCCTGGCCCCGCGCAGCATCCAGCGCAGGCTCTCGGCCTGCCGCGGCCTCTTCCGTTACCTGTTGCGTGAAGGCGAACTGCAGCGCGACCCGGCCGGCGACGTGCAGGCGCCCAAAGCCCGCAAGCGCCTGCCGACCCCGCTCGACGCCGACACGATGGCTCGCCTGCTCGAGTTCCGCGGCGACGACAGTCTCGGGGTTCGTGACAAGGCGATCATGGAGCTGCTCTATTCGTCGGGGCTGCGCCTGTCGGAACTGCTGGGTCTCGACCTGCTCGACATCGACCTGCGCGATCGCACGGTCCGGGTCGTCGGCAAAGGCAACAAGACGCGGATCGTGCCCGTCGGCCGCCAGGCAATCGCAGCGCTGCAGCGCTGGATCGCGGAACGGACGACGCTGGCCGCAGTCGGCGAACGCGCCCTGTTCGTCGGCGTGAGCGGCACCCGCCTGGGTCCGCGGATCGTGCAACGCCGCATTGCTCGCTGGGCCCGGCTGCAGGGACTGCCAGAGCATGTGCATCCGCACATGTTCCGGCACTCGTTCGCTTCCCACCTGCTCGAGTCGTCGCAGGACCTGCGCGCCGTGCAGGAATTGCTCGGGCACGTGAACATCAGCACGACCCAGGTCTACACCCACCTTGATTTCCAGCACCTCGCCCGCATCTACGACGCGGCTCACCCCCGGGCCCGCCGCAAACGCGCAGCTCCGACTCCTGCTTCCGACTCTTCGTCCTGACCCTCCTGCCCTTCCTCCCTTCCTGTCCTTCCTCCCTTCCTCCCTTCCTGTCCTTCCTGTCCTTCCTGTCCTTCCTCCCTTCCTCCCTTCCTCCCTTCCTCCCCTATCCCCTATGACCGGCTTCGACCCCCACGGCACCACGATCCTCTGCGTCCGCCGCGACGGCCGCGTCGCCATGGGCGGCGACGGCCAGGTCACCCTCGGCAACACCGTCATGAAAGGCAATGCGCGCAAGGTGCGCCGGCTGCACGACGGCTCGGTCATCGCCGGCTTCGCCGGTGGCACCGCCGATGCGTTCACGTTGTTCGAGCGCTTCGAAGCAAAGCTGCAGCAGTACGGCAACCTGACGCGCGCGGCGATCGAACTCGCCAAGGACTGGCGCAGCGATCGCAGCCTGCGCCGCCTCGAAGCGCTGCTGCTGGTGGCCGATGCAGGTCACACGTTCGTGATCTCGGGCAACGGCGACGTGATCGAACCTGAGCACGACCTCATCGCCGTGGGTTCAGGCGGCCCGTTCGCGCAGGCCGCGGGACTCGCGCTGCTGCAGAACACCACGCTCGACGCGCGGTCGATTACCGAGCGCGCGCTCGGCATCGCGGCCGACATCTGCATCTACACCAATCGCAACACGACGATCGAAGAGCTATGAAGGGAGGAAGCAGAGGAAGGAGAGGAAGGGGTTAGGGGTTAGTCGGCATGCAATCCGCAGTTGCTGCCCAAGCCCGGAGGGCCCGCCTTTGCACTACGCTGCTCACCGGATGACGGACGTGCAATCACTTTCGACGCTGCATTCCGGCTAACCCCTAACCCCTTCCTCCCCTTCCTCTCCTTCCTCTCCTTCCTCTCCTTCCTCTCCTTCCTCCCCTTCCTCCCCTTCCTCCCCTTCCTCCCCCTCCTCCCCCTCCTCCCCCTATGTCATCGATGACTCCCCGCGAAATCGTCCAGGAACTGGACAAGCACATCGTCGGCCAGTCCGCTGCGAAGCGCGCGGTCGCTATCGCGCTGCGCAATCGCTGGCGTCGCATGCAGGTGGGAGAACCGCTGCGAGCGGAGATCACGCCGAAGAACATCCTGATGATCGGGCCGACCGGCGTCGGCAAGACCGAGATCGCGCGACGGCTGGCGCGACTGGCGAACGCCCCGTTCATCAAGGTCGAGGCAACGAAGTTCACCGAGGTGGGTTACGTCGGCCGCGAAGTCGATTCGATCATCAAGGACCTGGTCGACGTCGCCGTGAAGATGACGCGCGAGCAGGAAATGGAGAAGGTTCGTCACCGCGCGATGGATGCGGCCGAAGAACGCGTGCTCGACGAACTGCTGCCGCGGCCGCGCGCGTCGTCCGGCCCGGCGATGGGTTTCGGCGTGCCGGCGGACGAGTCGCCGCCGACACCGAAGGAACACGACACCCGCCAGCGCTTCCGCAAGATGCTGCGGGAAGGCCAGCTCGACGAGCGCGAAATCGAAATCGAACTGCGCGCAGCGGGCCCTGGCATGGAAATCATGGCGCCGCCAGGCATGGAGGAGCTGTCGCAGCAACTGCAGGGCATGTTCGCAAACCTCGGCGGCAGCCGCACGAAATCGCGCCGGCTCAAGATCAGCGAAGCTTTCAGGCTGCTCATCGACGAGGAAGCCGCCAAGCTCATCAACGAGGAGGAACTCAAGACGCTGGCGCTGCGCAATGCGGAACAGAGCGGCATCGTGTTCCTCGACGAGATCGACAAGATCGCGCGCGGCCAGAATGCCGTGTCCGGGGTCGACGTTTCGCGCGAAGGCGTGCAGCGCGACCTGCTGCCGCTCGTCGAAGGCAGCACGGTCAACACCAAGTACGGCATGGTGAAGACGGATCACATCCTCTTCATCGCGTCGGGTGCGTTCCACATGTCGAAGCCGTCCGACCTGATCCCTGAACTGCAGGGCCGCCTGCCGATCCGCGTCGAGCTCGACGCGCTGAAGGTCGACGACTTCGTGCGCATCCTGACCGAGCCTGACGCGTCGCTGTGCACCCAGTACGGCGCCCTGCTGTCCACGGAGGGCGTGACGCTGAAGTTCGATGCGAGTGGCGTCCGTCGCATCGCCGAGGTCGCCTTCGACGTCAACCAGCGCACCGAGAACATCGGGGCGCGCCGTCTGCACACCGTGATGGAGCGGCTGCTCGAGGCGATCAGCTTCGATGCCTCCGACCGCTTCGGCACCGAACTCGTGATCGACGGGGCCTACGTCGACTCGAGCCTCGGCAAGCTGGCGCAGGACGAAGACCTCGCCCGGTACATCCTGTGACCACTGCAGCGACGGACAAGGAACGCGGGGCCGCGCGCACGCCCACCGAGATCAGGCTGCGCCGGCAGTCGCGCGTGCTCGACGTGGCGTTCGACGACGGGCAGCGGTTCGAGCTGCCGTTCGAGTACCTGCGCGTCTATTCGCCATCGGCCGAGGTGCGCGGCCACGGCCCGGGCCAGGAGACGCTGCAGCTCGGCAAGCACGAGGTGCAGGTCGTCAAGGTCGATCCAATCGGCAACTACGCGGTGCGGCTGGCGTTCAACGACGGCCACGACACGGGCCTGTACACGTGGGATTACCTTTACGAACTCGGCGAGACGCGTGCCGCCAGATGGCAGCATTACCTCGACCGGCTGCAGCAGCTTGGCATCCCGTACCCCACGCAGGTTGCGCACAGGAAAGCCTGACCCCGACGAAGTCGCAGTGGGCCGCGGCCGACCGGAACGGGGTAGAATGCCTGTTCCCATGAGCGAAACAGTCCCACCCCGCAAGGCCCCCGCCTCCGCCGTAGCGACCCCGTCGGTCGATTTCGGTTACCAGGAAGTGCCGGCCCCTGAGAAGGCGCGCCGCGTCCGCGCGGTATTCGACTCTGTCGCCGACAAGTACGACATCATGAACGACTTGATGTCGGCAGGCGTGCACCGGCTCTGGAAGCGTTACACGCTGAGCCAGACCGGGCTCCGTCCCGGCATGTCTGCGCTCGACGTCGCCGGCGGCACGGGTGACATCGCTGCCGGCATGGCCGGGCAGGTCGGCGACAAGGGCCTGGTCGTGCTCTCCGACATCAACGCCGCGATGCTCGAGGTCGGTCGCGACCGGCTGCTCGACCGCGGCCTGCTGCGCAACGTGCAGTTTTCGCTCGCCAATGCCGAGTGCCTGCCTTTTGCCGACGAAACATTCGATTGCGTGACGATCGGCTTCGGCCTGCGCAACGTGACGGACAAGGCCGCCGCGATCGCATCCATGCGGCGCGTGCTCAAGCCTGGTGGCCGGCTGCTGATCCTCGAATTCTCGAAACCCGTGTTTCCGGGCCTCAAGCCCGTGTACGACGCGTATTCGTTCAGCGTGCTGCCGTGGCTCGGCGCGCGCATCGCGAACGACCCGGACAGTTACCGGTATCTCGCCGAATCGATCCGCCGCTTCCCCGACCAGGAAACGCTGCTGACAATGATGCGGGACGCCGGTTTCGAAGACTGCCGCTACCACAACCTGACTGGCGGCATCGTCGCCCTGCACAAAGGGTTCCGCTATTGAGCGCGAGTCCGGCCAATGCCATCGTCGACCGGCTGTCAGCGCTGCTGAACCGCAACGTCGCGCAGTCCGAGCGCGCCTCGGCGCTGGCGCGGCAACTCGAGGGGCGCGGGCTCTCGCTCGTGTTCGAGGGCACGTCGATCGCATTTTTCCTGCGCGTTGCTGGCGGCCGGATCGCGCTCGACACGCGTGACGCCGGCGAGGTCGACGCGACACTCTCCGGCTCGCCGCTGTCGCTGCTCTCGCTGGTCGGGCCGGGCGCCGAAGACCGCCTGCGTGGTTCGTCGATCCGCATCGCGGGCGACGCCGAGGTTGCCCAGCGCTTTCGCGACCTGCTGCAGCTGGCCCAGCCCGATTTCGAGGAAGAACTTTCGCGCGTCGTGGGCGACGTCGCGGCGCACCAGCTGGCGAATGTCGTCCGCAACGTCTTCGACTGGGGCCGCAAGGCCGCCGATTCGTTCTCGACCAACGTGGCCGAATACCTGCAGGAAGAGGGCCGCGACGTGCCGTCGCGTGTTGAAGTCGAGGAGTACCTCGAGGCCGTCGACCAGCTGCGCGAAGCGACCGACCGGCTCGACGCCCGCCTGAGCCGCGCCGAATCCCGCGCCATGCAAAGTGCGAAGTAGCGGCGCACGCGATGCTCGACGCGCCGCCCCGGTTGCCGACTAACCCCTAGCCCCTTCCTCCCCTTCCCCCCTTCCTCCCCTTCCTCCCCTCCCCTTCCTCCCCTTCCTCCCCTTCCCCCACTCCCCATGCGCCTCCGCGTCGCCACCCGCCTGCTCCAGATCCAGCGCGTGCTCGTCCGTCACGGGCTCGACGAGATCATTCTCGCGACTCACCTGTTCCGTCCGCTGCGGTTCGCGTTCTACCTCTCGCCTGCCACGTGGTTCGAGCGCCGCAAAGGCGGCCCACGCGGTGAGCGCATCCGTCTCGCGCTCGAGGAGCTGGGGCCGATCTGGGTGAAGTTCGGCCAGGCGCTGTCCACGCGACGTGACCTGCTGCCGATCGACATCGCCGACGAGCTCGAGAAACTGCAGGACCGCGTGCCGCCGTTCCCGGGGCTGGAAGCCAAGGCCATCGTCGAGGGCGCCTACGGCAAACCGGTGGGCGAAGTGTTCGCAGAGTTCGACGAGGCGCCGCTCGCGGCCGCCTCGATCGCGCAGGTGCACACCGCACGGCTGCGTTCCGGCGAAGAAGTCGTCGTCAAGGTCCTGCGTCCCGGCATCCGGGCCAGGATCGAGCGCGACCTCGAGGTGATGTACGTCCTTGCGCGGCTCGCGCGCGACTATTCACAGGAAGGCTATCGGCTGCGGCCCTGCGAGGTCGTGCAGGAGTACGAGAAGACCATTCTCGACGAGCTCGACCTCATGCGCGAGGCGGCAAATGCCGCGCAATTGCGCCGCAACTTCGCCGGCTCGCAGCTGCTGTACGTGCCGGACGTGTACTGGGATTACTGCCGGCCCGAAGTGATGGTGATGGAGCGCATCCACGGCGTGCTGGTCAGCGACATGGACGAGCTGCGCCGTCGCGGCACGAACATCCAGGCGCTCGCCGAGAACGGCGTGGAGATCTTCTTCACGCAGGTGTTCCGCCACAATTTCTTCCACGCCGACATGCACCCGGGCAACATTTTCGTGCAGACCGACGACCCGCAGCGACCGGTCTACGCAGCGGTGGACTTCGGCATCGTCGGCTCGCTCGACGCACGCGACCAGCACTACCTGGCCGAGAATTTCCTCGCGTTCTTCGACCGCGACTACAACCGTGTCGCGCGCCTGCACGTGGATTCGGGCTGGGTGCCCAAGGACACGCGCGTCGACGAACTCGAGGCGGGCATCCGTACAGTCTGCGAACCCATCTTCAACAAGCCGTTGTCCGAGATCTCGTTCGCGCAGGTGCTGATACGGCTGTTTGAAGTCGCGCGCCGCTTCGACATGCGTGTGCAACCGCAGCTGATTCTGCTGCAGAAAACCCTGCTGCAGATCGAGGGCCTCGGCCGCCAGCTGTACCCGCAGCTCGACCTGTGGAAGACGGCGCAACCGATCATGCAGGAATGGGGCGCCGACCGGCTGAGCGGCCGCAACATCGCCCAGGAACTGCGTCGGCAACTGCCCGACCTGTCCGAGTCCATACGAATGCTGCCGCAACTGCTGCAGCAGTTCGTGCAGAAGGCGTCCGAAGGCACGCTCCGCATCCGGGTGGACAACGAGCCTTACGCGGAACTGCGGCGCGAAATCCGGGCCAGCGCGCGACGTCGCGACCAGACCATCATCGGCGCCACGGTCCTTCTGGCCGGGATCCTGTGGCTCGCTTTCCGCACGGACTGGATGCCCGGCGTCCTGCTTACGGCTGCGGGACTGCTGACGGCGTTGCTCGCCCGCCGGGGAAGTGAGTAGTGACTAGTGAGTAGTGAGTAGTGAAGAGTCGGAGCTTCCACCGCACCTCCTACTAATCACTAATCACTAATCACTAATCACTAATCACTATTCACTAGTCACTACTCACTTCGCCGCGATCCAGGTGGTCAGCGCCCGGGCGCAGAGTTCGCCGTCTTCGTCGAAGACAGCCGTGCCACAACGGTACTTGCGGCCTTCGCTCGCAATCAACCAGCCCAGCACCATGCAGGCCTCGCCGACGTGCACGCGACGATCGACGTGCGCCTGCATCTCGCCGAGCAGCATCGTGCGGGGCGTGTCGTCGATTGCGGCGAAGTAGCCCGGGCAATCGAGCGCGGCCCAGTGAAACTCGACGGCCACCTTGCCGTCGCCGCCGTCCAGGTCGTCCGCCGGAATCCAGGGCGCGGCGACCATGCCCGAGTCGAGCAGCCCCGGGAAGATCCGCATGCCGTCGCCACGGCGACGGTGCGGACCGCACACGAAGCACTCGGGGAACGAGTGCTCACGAAACCCCACGTAGTGCTGTGATGCCCAGACCGCCTGCACGTACGGCGGCGCGCGCGGAACCTCGAGTTCGAGCGGTTCGACCGGCGTCCCGGACGCCACTGCCTGCGCGCCGCACCGCAGCCACCACCGGCCGTCGGTTGCCGAGTGTTCCAGTGCCAGGGGCGTGTCGAGCGGCGGCGGTGCCAGCAGACGGATGCGCAGTTCGGCGCCGGCGGCAACGGCAAACGTGCCGCAGACATAACCACCATTGCCGGAATCCGGCGGTCCCTTGAAGCGGCTGGCAATGATCAGTGAGGTGGCGTCCGGCATCAGCGATCGGTTCCCGCAGTCGCTCCGGCAATCTCGTCCGCTGTCGAGCACCGCCAGCAGGCGTCGAACTGGCCTTCCACACGCTCACCGCACACGCGGCAGATCCAGTCCGGTGACGGCGCGACGCCGGCACGCGCGGTATCGATCAAGCCCCGCGCCTGCAGTGCATCGCCATTGCGCAGGACCCATAGCTCAGGCCAGCACTCCAGGAATGGGATTTCGCCGACCACGCCACCCAGGCGCTCGTTCCTCACATGGCACGCGATGCCGGCCTGCTCAAGCAGGTTGCGCATGTGCGCAATCTCGAGGATCGACTCGGCCGTGTGAACCTTGCGCAAGTTTCGCTCCCTGCGGCGGCGCCGGTACTGCGGAAAACGACCGTTTCGCCGGTCGGCCTGCCACGCCAGCATGACGGGATGACAAACACTTCACCCGCTACCTTACTGTCCCGGCGCTTTCCGTCAAAGCGCGCCTTCATCACCGGTGCTGCGAGCGGGCTCGGCCTGGCGATGGCCCAGTTGCTGGCCCGCGATGGCTGGACGCTGGGCGTGCTCGACCTTGCTCGCGAGGCCCTGAAGCGTGCCGCCACCCGGCCCCGGGTCGCGGGAGCCGCGCACGTCGCCGCGTACCCAGGCGACGTTGCGACGCATGAATTCGTCGCCGCATCCATCGCCGGCTGCAGCCAGGCGAACCAGGGCCTTGAGGTGATGGTGAACAACGCGGGCGTGGCCTTGGCCGGCGCAGTCGAGGCCACCCCGGTCGACGACTGGAACTGGATCGTCGGCCTCAACCTGCTCGGGGTCGTCTGGGGGGCGCCGCCGGAATACCGCTGGGCGTGGCGGCTGAAGCGCTGGTTCCTCAAGCGAGTGCAGTCCTTCCGGGACGCCCAGGCAAGCAAGGCGGGTCGACCGCCAGGACGAAGCGGGTGTAGATCTCGGGCAGCCGGTCGAGGACGTGTTCCTTGCCGAGCATGTCCCCGCTGGCGATTGCCGAGCGCAGGACGGAGAGCGACAGCGCCTCGACGGCCTCGCGCGCCACGGGGGCGTAACTCAGGTGCCAGGGCTCGATGCCCGCACCGCCACGGTCCGAGCCATAGGGCCGGAAGAAGCCGAAGCGACCCTGGTTACGGTCGAGCCAGCCCGTCAGCCGGCCAAACACCCCGTCGGACGCGTATTCCGCCGGCACCAGTTCCACCTCGTAGGCCGCGGGCATCGCGGCGGCATCGATCACGTCGATGTCCGATCCCCAATGGTGCCGGCTGCCGCCCGGAATGGCGGACCATGCCAGGATCGCGTCGACCCGCTGCGGCTCCGTCAGCCGGGCATGGTCGAGAAGCGCGCCGCTGCGGTCGTGAAGCGGCCGGTCGCCCCGCCATTTACGGTTCCAGAGCACCAGCTGCCGGTCGAAGTCCCGAAAGCTCGAGACCGCCTGCAGGTCGATGCCCTCGGCGCGCGCGGCGTCGCGCATGCCGAGGAATGCCGCCACGGCTTCGTAGTGCAGCGTGCAGCGCGGTGCGTCCAGCTCGATGACGTGGGTGCGAGCGCGACCCGTCAGTTCCAGCGCGTTCATGCGATCGGTGTTCCCGGGATCGAGGTCGGCTATGATGCCGCGCAGGCGGCCGGACCGCACACAAAATAAAGAGATCGAAGGGGCGGGGAAAGCAGCCCGGAGAGCTCAACGTCGATGGTCGGACTGGGACTCAAGCTGCGTTACATCGCTGCCGTACTGACAGTCGGCGCGCTGCTGACCGCGGCCGTCGCCGTGGTCACCCGTTACTCCGCAGCCGCCGAACACGAGAAGCTGCGCGCTGTCGATGAACAGCTGGACGCAATCCCGGCGCCGGACCCCCGCCTGGCTGCGGCGCAGGAGCGGCTGCACGAAGTTGTCGAGGACGTGTACGACGGACAAACGGTGAACATAGCGATCGCCGGCGGCCTGTTGACGCTCATGGCGGGCATGGTCGTCCTGTTGATCATGGTCCGGATCGACCGCGCACTCGTCGCACTGATGGACAATGCGCAGTCGATCGGACGCGGGCGCTACGCCGAGCCCATTGCGGTCAGCGGCGTCGCCGAGACAGCCGCGCTCGAAAGTTCGCTTGAACAGATGCGCCAGGCGCTCACCACCACGACGATCTCACGCGATTTCCTCGACGATGTGCTGAATGGCATCAAGGACGCGGTGCTCGTCATGACGACGGACGGGCGCATGCGCACCGCAAATGCCGCCGCGTCCCGCCTGTTCGGCATGCCCGAGCAGGAACTGATCGGCGTTGCGTTCAGGGACCTGATCGCGCCGGACCACCTGATGGCGTTCAACCTCGAGCGGCTGCAGTCCGCCCCCGGCGAAACGGTGATACGCACCCGGAGCGGCCAGACGATTCCAGTGTCGGTGCACATCTCGTCTCTCGGTCGCGAGCCCGCTGACGGCAATCGCGGCACGATTCTCGTGCTGCGGGACATCACTGAACGGAAGCGGGCCGAGCGGCGGATCCGCTACCTCGCGCGCTTCGACACGCTCACGAAGATGCCGAACCGCATGCAGTTTCAGCACCAGTTGCACCAGGCGATCACCCGCAACACGCGGCAGAAGCGCGGACTCGTGCTGCTGTACATCGACATCGACAACTTCAAGGAGATCAACGACACCTTCGGCCACGACACGGGCGACCGCGTGCTCGAGACCATCAGCGAGCGCCTGACCCGGACGCTGCCGCGCGAGTCGGTCGCCGGTCGCCTGGCTGGCGACGAATTCGCGGTGTTCGCCGAGGGCATCAAGGGTGACCAGGCCGGCCACGAACAGGGCCACGATCTCGCGCGACTCGTGCTCGGCGAGATCGCCAAACCGGTGCACCTGCCCGGCCAGGAGATCGACGTCACGGCGAGCGTCGGCGTGGCGCTGGTGCCCGAACACGCCGACAACGTCATCGACCTGATCCGCAACGCGGACGCGGCGATGTATCACGCCAAGCGCCAGGGCCGGAACTGCCACGTGTTCTACGTGCCCGAGATGAACGCCGCCGCCGTCGAACGCCTGCTGCTGAAGAGCAAGTTGCGCCGCGCGCTCGAGCGCAACGAATTCGTGCTGCGCTACCAGCCGAAGGTGGACCTCGCGAACGGCGAAGTGGTGGGGTCCGAGGCCCTGCTGCGCTGGCGCCTGCCCGGGCATGGCGAGATCGCGCCGTCGCAGTTCATCCCGCTGGCCGAGGAATCGCGGCTGATCCTCGACATCGGCGCGTGGGTGCTGAACCAGGTGTGCATCGACTATGCGGCCTGGCAGCAGCGCGTGAGCGATCCAGGCCGTGTTGCGATCAACCTGTCGTTGAAGGAACTGAGCCAGGCAAGCTTCATTCCGCGCTGCCGCTCGGTGTTCGAGCGGCACCACGTGTCCGCTTCCTGCGTCGAGCTCGAGATCACCGAGACGACGCTCATGCTCGACGCGGAGCGCACGCTGCCGCTGCTCGACGAGTTGCGCTCGATGGGCATCCACCTGTCGATCGACGATTTCGGCACGGGGTATTCCAGCCTCAGCGCCCTGCAGCAGTTCCCGATCAGCACGCTCAAGATCGACCGGTCGTTCGTGACCAACGCCGCGTCCGATCCCGACGACGCCACCATCGTGCGCACGATCATCGAGATGGGGCGCAGCCTCGGGCTGCAGGTCATCGCGGAGGGAATCGAGACCGAGGAGCAGCGCTACTTTCTGCTCCACAGCGGCTGCCAGCTCGGCCAGGGCCGCTTGTTCGGCGACGCCATCTCGAGCGATGCGTTCCTGGAACTGCTGCTGCGGCAGGCGACCGGCGAACACCCGGCCCTGCAGTTGCCGGCCTGATGCCGGGCCGCGCAGTCTGCGCGCGAAGAGCTCGGCGACTGGCTATTTCGCCGGCAATGCCACCGCTGCAGCCTGCACGCGTGCAGCGATGTCGCTCACGACCTGCGCATTCGCACGGTCAAACGCCGCAATGATCGCACTCAACCGGTTCTCGGACGCGGGCACGGCTGCTTCGCTGATGAAACTCGTGACGCGAGCGGTACTGCGCAGATCGACCAGGCTCGCCTGCACCTGGACCTGGACCACCGGTGACGCGCCGGAGTTTGCTGCGTCAGCGCCCGCCGTGACCACTTCGAATCGTCGCAACTCCACGTCGAGCAGGAGTTCCGTCGGCATGCGAGCCGGGGCAGTCATGACACCGCCACCGAACTGAGCCGTCGCTGCCAGCGCGCTGACGAGGTTCTGCTGCAGCATCTGCGGGGCGGATTCGGCCCAGCGTGCATCGAGGTAGTAATCGAAACGATTGCCCGCGGAGTGCACGGCGATGCGATCCGTGTCGATCGCTGCCGCCGCACGCGGACGCGCGACCGCGATGGCGAGCCCGGAGTTCGGCAGCGTTGCGCTGGCAGCGGCGGCTGCGGTCGCGGCGGCGAAATCGAGACGGAATGTGTCGGGTGCCTCGGCCTCGGACCGCAGCAGGCTGCCCGCGCACCCTCCCAGCAGCAGTGCCAGCGAGGAAGCGCATGCCAGCCACTGGACCGGCCGCATGACAGCCCTGGCCGTTGCAATCATCATCGCGGAATCTCCACTCCGGTCGCCTTCGGCTCGAACAGGACACTCGACGGCCGCTCCCGCAGCGTGCGTGCAAGCTCGCGCACTTCGTTGCTGGCACTGCGGGCGTCGATCACGAGTTGCTGCAGTTCAGCGACGCTGGCGCCAGCGGCCTTGCCGAGCCCGCCGTCGTTCTGGTTCAGCAGGCGGTCCAGGCTGTCGGCGGTGCGCGCCAGGTTTTCGGACGCAGCGCGCGCATTGGCGAGCGTCGCTTCGAGATCCGGCCGCGCCTGGCCCAGCGTCTGGTTCAGGCGGCTGGTCAGTTCAAGCGTCGAACTCGAGATCCCGCGCAGTTCGGTTGCCAGCGCACGCACATCGGCCATGGTCTCCGGCAGGGCTCCCGCCGCCTGCTCGATGTGTGCGAGCGTCTGCCCGATCGAGCGCACGTTCTCGTCCGACAACACGCGTTCGATGCGCGACAGCACTTCCGTGGCCTGCCCGAGGATCTCCGGCAAGCGCTCGACGGATGCCTCGATGCTGCTCTTGCGCGACGGTATGACCGGGTGTTGCGTTCCCTGCCGCAGTGTCTTCGTGCCGGTGGTGTCCGGGTTCTGCTGCAAGTCGATGTAGAGCAAGCCGGTAAGACCCAACAGGCCGAGCTTCGCCAGCGTGCCGCCCGAAATCGGCGCGCTGGAATCGATGTCGGCGACGACCTTGACCTGGCCCGGATCGGCTGTGTCTACACCGAGGTACGTCACGCGGCCGACGTCCACGCCGAGGTAGCGCACCGGGCTGCCCTTGGAGAGGCCGCTCACGGTGCCCTGGAAGTAGATCTCGTACGTCTGGTATTCGCGCTGGTCGCCGCGTCCCGAATACCACCAGATGAACGCCACGGCTGCCGCCACGCAGGCGAGCGCGAACAGGGCGACCGTCGCGTATTTCGCGTCACGCTCCACGCTATGCGCCCTCGCCGGCCGCGGCCATCAGGCGCCCGCGCGCACCGTGAAAATACTCCCGTATCCACGGATGTTCGTTCCGGACGATGCCGGGCAGCGTATCCACGATGACTTTGCCGTCGACGAGCACCGCGACACGATCACATGTCCGCGCAAGGGTGTCCAGATCGTGAGTCACCATCACCACCGTCAGGCCGAGCGTGCGCCGCAGGTAAAGGACCAGGTCGTCGAAGGCGGCGGCTGCGATCGGATCGAGGCCCGCGGTGGGCTCATCGAGAAACAGCAGTGCCGGATCGAGCGCCAGCGCGCGTGCCAGCGCTGCGCGCTTGATCATTCCACCCGACAGCTGCGCGGGAAACTTTGCGCCTGCCGCGACCGGCAGGCCGACCATGCGCAGTCGCAGCTCGGCCAGGCTCTGCAGCGTGGCTTCATCGAGATCGAGCAACTCGACCATCGGCAGGATCACGTTCTCCGTCACGGTGAGCGACGTGAACAGCGCCCCGTGCTGGAAGGTGACGCCATAGCGCCGCTTCACCTCACGCAGCTCGCGGTCCGACACGCACGTGATGTCGCGCCCGTCGACCTCGACCACGCCGGAATCGGGCTTGCGCAATCCGAGCATGGTCTTCAGCAGCACGGACTTGCCGCTGCCGGAGCCACCGACGATGCCGAACACCTCGCCCGCATGCACGTCGAACGACACGCCATCGTGCACGGTCTGCGGACCGAAGCGGTTGACCAGGTCGCGCACCGAGATGATCACAGCGGGAGCGGCACTGGCCATCAGAAATCGATCTCGAGGAAGAAGATGGCGAACAACGCGTCGGCAAAGATCACGAGGAAGATCGACTGCACCACGGCCACCGTCGTCAGCCGACCGAGTTCTCGCGACGATTCGCGCACCTGCAACCCGCGCAGCGTGCCCGTCAGGCCGATCAGCAGGCCGAACACCGGCGCCTTGACGAGGCCGGCCCAGAACGTCGTGGGTGCGATCGCCTCGTCGAGCCGCATGTAGAACTGCGGCCAGGGCAGGTCGATCAGGTAGCGCGTCAGCATCGCGCCGCCGAACAGCCCCATGAAGTCCGCCACGATCGTGAGCAGCGGCAGCACGACGATGAGGCCGAGGACCCGCGGCAGCACCAGCACCTCGTACGGATTGATTCCCATCGATTCGAGCGCGTCCACTTCGTCGTTGAGTTTCATCACGCCGAGTTCGGCCGCATAGGCGCTGCCCGTGCGGCCCGCGACCATGATTGCCGTGAGCAGGACGCCGAGTTCACGCAGGACGCCGAGTGCCACGATGTCGACCGTGTAGATCTCGCCGCCGTACGGACGCAGCTGCTGCGCGCTGATGTACGCCGAAATCACGCTGATCAGGAACGCGATCACCGCGACCACCGGCACCGCCTGGTAACCGGTCTCGTACGCGTGCCGCACGACCGACGGAATACGCAGGTGTTTCCAGGATCGCCAGGCCGAGCCCGCCGTGCTGATGAGCTTGCCGCCGTACGTCAGCGCCTCGTACCAGCTTTCGCCACGGACCTCGAGCGCGCGGCCGAGACGGACGAGACCGGCAGGCTGGCGTGGCCGTGGCGCGATGTCTGCCGTGCGCGCACTCGCACCATCGAGCATCTCGTCGAGATACGCGAAGTGCGCGGGCAGCGGGCCGCTGACCGCAGGCGCCGTCGCCGCATCGGCCATGGCCCGCCTCAGTAGCCAGGCCGGTCCGATGTCGAACCCACCGGCGGCGGACAGATCGACGCTGCGCGACCCCGCTCCGGCCCATTCCCGCAAGGCAGCCTCGAGCGTGCCGAGATCGGCAGCGCGACAGTCGCCCGCCAGCGACAGCCGTCCCTCGGCGACATCCACGCGGGCCTGGAATGCGGAGGATTTCGGCATGATGGCGGCTGACCGGTCACGGGCGCGACCGTTCAGGGTTGCTGTTGGATCTCCACGGGCGGGAATGCCTCGCTGGAATGCTAGCATCGGCGCATCCGCTGCGTGAGACCCGATGGCGCACGACTTTCTCAGCCAGATCCTGATCCTGCTCGCGGGCTCGCTGCTCGTGCTGAGCCTGGTGCGCCGCTTCAAGCTGCCGCCGATCCTCGGCTACCTGTTGGTCGGCATGGTGCTCGGCCCGCATGCGCTCGGCCTCGTGCCGAGCGTCGCGTCCGTGCAGGTGCTCGCCGAGATCGGCGTCGTGTTCCTGGTGTTCACGCTGGGACTGGAATTCTCGCTGGGCCGCATGGTCGCGATGAAATCCGAGGTGCTCGGCATCGGTGGCCTGCAGGTGCTGCTGTGCGGGCTGGCTTTCGGCGGCATGGCTGTCGCCTTCGGCGTCCATGCCGGCGCCGCCATCGTCATCGGCGGCGCGCTCGCGATGTCATCCACCGCGATCGTGTTGCGGCAACTCGGCGATCAGATGGAGCTCACGCGCACGCACGCGCGGCTCGCCCTCGGCATCCTGCTGTTCCAGGACCTCGCTTTCGCGCCGCTGCTGGCGCTCGCCACCGCCCTCAGCGTGACCGGCGACGTTCCCGGACCACTGTGGCTGCTCAGCATGGCCGGACGCGGCCTGGTCGCTCTCGTCGTCGTACTCGTCCTGGGACGATGGCTGCTGCGTCCGCTCTTTCGCGAGATCGCGCATCACCGCAGTACCGAGATATTCACGCTGACAGTCCTGTTCGTGTCGTTGCTCGCCGCCTGGGCCACGGACCGGATGGGACTGTCGATGGCGCTCGGCGGCTTCCTCGCCGGCATGCTGCTCGCCGAGACTGAGTTCAAGCACCAGACCGAGGCCGTCATCAAGCCGTTCCAGGACATCCTGCTCGGCCTGTTTTTCGTCTCCGTCGGCATGCTGCTGGACCTGCGCCTGCTGCTCACGCAGCTGCCGCTGGTGCTGCTGCTCATCGCGGTGCTGCTGCTCATCAAGACAATGATCGTCGCGCTGGTCGTGCGTCGGTTCGTGCCCAACAATCGCAAGGCGCTGCGCACGGCCATCGCAGTGAGCATGGGTGGCGAATTCGGGTTCGCGCTGCTCACGCTGCTGTTCCGCGGCGACGCGGCCGACCACCGCATCGTGCAGGCGCTGCTGACGGCCATTGCGCTGAGCATGCTGCTCGGCCCGCTGCTCGTGCGCTACAACGGCCGCATCGCCGACTGGCTTCTGCGCCGCCCACCGGCCCGGCCTTCCGAGCTCGCGCTCGAGACCGTGGCGACGCGGGAGATCGCGCGACGCGAGCACGTCATGGTCTGCGGCTTCGGCCGCGTCGGGCAGAACCTCGCGCGCGTGCTCGAACGGCGCGGCTTCGAGTTCATCGCGCTCGATTTCGATCCGTTCCGCGTGCGCGACGCACGCATGGCGGGCGAACCCGTCGTGTACGGCGATGCCACGCATCCCGAGGTGCTGCGCGCGCTCGGCCTCGAGCGTGCCTCCGTCGTGGTGATCTCGTTCGACGAACCCGCGACAGCCTTGCGCATCGTGCGTGCCGTGCGTCGGCTGCGCGCGGACGTGCCCGTGCTGGTGCGCACCGAGGATGACAAGTTCCTCGAACCGCTGCAGGCGGCCGGCGCGACCGAGGTGGTGCCGGGCATCTTCGAGACGAGCCTCGCGCTCGTGTCGCACGTGTTGCTGTTCCTGCGCGTGCCGCCAACGGAAGTACTGGCGACGACCGAGGAGATCCGGCACGAGCGCTACGCGATCCTGCGCAGCGTGTTCCGTCGACGCGAGGACCGCGCGCCGCTGGATCCCGAGGACGATCGGCGAGACCGGCAGCAGCTGTACACGGTCGTCCTGCCACCGGGCGCGCATGGGGTCGGCCAGACCATTCGCGGCCTGGGGCTGGAAGGTGGCCGTGTCACGGTCAGCGCGATCCGGCGCGAAGGAATCACGGGCCGCGACCCCGACCCCGAGACCCGGCTCAAGGTCGGGGACGTGCTGGTGTTGTGGGGACGGCCCGAGGATCTGCAGCGGGCGGAAGGCCAGCTGCTGATGGGATAGTTTCCACCCGTCCTGTCACGCGAGCGGGGGTCGGCGGGGGTCTTCCTCCCCACCACCCAGGGGTGTTGTCGACCAGCGCATTGAACAGCTGTCTATATGTTGACACCGTGTCAGATGCCGATCACGATATCAGCAATGTCGTACCTCACGGCGCGCCGCCAGGAAGAGAAGGATCGCCGCCGTACCGAGATCGTCGATGCGGCCGAGGCGCTGTACGCCGAAACCGGCTGGGACGCGATCACCATGGACCAGGTTGCGCGCCGGGCGCGCTTGAGCCGTGCCCTGCTCTACGTCTACTTCAAGGACAAGAACGACCTGCACATGGCGCTGGTCGAGCGCTCGCTCGCGGCGCTGCACGATCGTTTCGTTGCGGCCCGGGAAGGCCGGCCGAGCGGCATTGCGGAGGTCGAAGCCATCGGCCGGGCCTACCTCGCCTTCTCCGTGGAAACACCGCATTACTTCGACGCATGCGCGCGCTACCAGGCGCACCCGGCGGCGGAACACCCGGCGGCCGGCACGCCATGCAACGAAGCGGCCTGCGCAATAGCCGGCCACAGCCTCCAAGAAGTGATCGTCGAATCGCTGCTGCGCGGGGTGGCCGACGGTTCGATCCGGGCGGACATCGGCGACCCGTTCGTCACCGCGCTGACGCTGTGGGCATTCACGCACGGCATGATCCAGATTGCATCGACCAAGGGCGACCAGATCGAACACCAAGGCACGTCCGTGCAATCGTTCATCGAGCATGGCCTGGACCTGGCGCTGCGGGCGCTGCAGCCATGAAGCACGGACCGGCGTTGCTCCTGTCACTGCTCGTCGGCGGCATCGTCTCGCCGGTCCAGGCGGCGTCGCCACCGCCTGTCATGCAGGCGACGCAACCGCTGGTCACCATGGAAGACGGCCTGCGCCAGGTCATCGACGAAGCGCTCAGCGCCAACCTCGAACTGCGCGCTTCCGGCGCAACCGTGCAGCAGCGGCTTGCCGCGCTCGACCAGGCGCGTGCGCGTTACCTCCCGGTGATCGACTTCGCTGCGCGCTACTCGATGGCCGACGGCGGTCGCACCATCGAGTTCCCGATCGGCGACCTGCTCAATCCCGTGTACGAGACGCTGGACCAGATGCTGCTGGCGCAGGGTCAGCCAGCGCAGTTCCCGCGCGTTCAGAACGAGTCGATCGCGTTCCTGCGCGACCAGGAGCAGGAAGCCAAGCTCGTGCTTGAGCAGCCGCTCTATGAGCCGCGGATCGGGCCGGGCGTCGACGCGACGCGAGCCGACGCCGCCCGTGCCGAAGCAGACCTCGCCGCGCTGCGGTCGCAGGTCATCCGCGACGTCAAGCAGGCGTACTACCGCTGGATTGCGGCACAGCAGGCCGTCACAGTGCTCGACGCAACGCTCGAAGCCACGCGCGAGAACCTCAGGGCCAACGCCAGCCTGTACCGCAACGGCAGGGTCACGCGCGATCTCGTCTACCGCGCCGAGGCCGACGTGCTCGAAGTGGAGCAGGAGCGCCTGGCCACGGCGAGTCGCGCGCGCATCGCGCAGAGCTACGTGAACCTGCTGCGCAATACGTCGCTCATGCAGCCCTTGCCGAATGCTGCGCTCGATGCGGAGACGGTCGAACGCTTTCGCGCTCGATTGCTGTCCGCGCTTGCAGGGAGGCAGGCAGACGCGCCGAAACTGCAGGACCTCGCGAGCCAGCGCCGCGAGGAACTGAAAAGCCTCGATGCAGCCATCGCTGTCGGCGAAGCGCGGCAGGACCTGGCGCGCGCGGCCTTCAAGCCGTCGCTCGCCTTCGGCGCCGAAGCGGGCATCCAGGGCACGGACTACGGATTCGCGGACGAGGACCGCTACGTGCTCGCGTCGCTGGTGCTGCGTTTCAACGCGTTTCGCGGCGGCGCCGACCAGGCTGCCCTGCGCGAAGCCCGCGCCGTCACCGAGCAGCTGCGCGCGACCCGCGAACTCGCCGGCCAGCGCGTGCGACTCGAAGTGCAGCAGGCGCTCGAGAACTTCGCGGTGGCCGAGGCCTCGCTCGACACCGCCGCCAAGCGCGCCGAAGCGGCCAATGGCGCGTTTACGATCACCAGCCGCAAGCGTGACCTCGGCCAGATCAACCAGGCCGAGTTCATCGACGCGCGGCGCGCGCAGACCGATGCCCAGCTCAACGTGACGCGGGTGCGGGCCGAATACCTCGCGCGTCTTGCCGAACTCGAATTCTCCATCGGCGACGCACGCCGCCTGGAGCAGGAGCGGATGTGAAAGTGCCAACCTGGCAGGCGTTCTCCGTCGTGGCCGTGGCGGCCCTGCTTGGCGCCTGCGGCGCCGAAAAGAGAGCCGACACCGCTGACACGCAGCCCGCCGCGGTGCGTGCGGTGCCGGTGGCCAGCGTGGCCGTGACTGCGCAAACGCGCGCGGTAGGTGTGCTCGCACCCCGCGACGAAATACGGCTCGCCTTCAAAGTCGGCGGCGTCGTCGATTCGGTGCGCGTCGAGTCGGGTGACATCGTCCGCAAGGGCCAGGTGCTCGCCGAGCTGAAGCGCGCCGAGGTGGATGCCGCGGTTTCCCAGGCGGCCGAAGGCGTCGAAAAGGCTCGCCGGGACCTGGAACGCGCCAGGCAGCTGCGCATCGACGAGGTCGCGACCGAAGAACAGGTGCAGGACCTGACGACGGCCTACAACGTCGCCCGCTCCAACGTCGACGCGGCACGCTTCAACGCGCGCTTCGCGCGCATCGAGGCGCCCGTGGACGGCATCGTCTTCGAACGCATGGCGGAGGGCGGCGAACTGGTGCCGCCCGGGCAACCGGTCATCGTGCTCGGCTCGACCGCCTCGGGCTGGGTCGTGCGCGTCGGCCTCGCCGACCGCGACGCAGTCCGCGTGGAATCCGGCGCGCCTGCACAGGTGACGTTCGACGCGTTCCCGGGTCGCGCTTTCGAGGGCCGGGTGACGCGCATCGGCGCCGCCGCGAACCGCGTGACGGGCACGTTCGAGGTTGAAATCGAGGTGCAGCCGCAAGGCGCTCGCTTCGCGCGCGGACTGGTGGCCAAGGTCGCGTTGCCGCTCTCGCCGTTGCCCGACGTCGCCTCGAACGCGACTGTCGTGCCGGTCACGGCACTCGTGGACGCAGACGGCCAGCGTGCGACCGTGTACGTGCTCGATCGCGAGAAGAACGTCGCGCGCCGCAAGGACGTCACGCTCGGCCCCCTGCTCGGCGAACGGGTGATCGTGACGGCGGGCCTCGTCACGGGCGAACCCGTGATCACCGACGGCGCGGCGTGGCTCACGGACGGTCGCAGCGTCCGCGTCGTCAGCGACGACGGGGGTTGAACCGTGCGCTTGTGGGAATTCGCGGTCCGGCGCTGGCAGTTCACGCTGCTGCTGTTTGGACTGCTGCTCGGCGTGGGATTCACCACGCTCAAGAACATTCCGCGGGCCGAGGACCCGGAGTTTCACGCGCCGGTGCCGATCGTCGTGGTCGCCTATCCAGGCGCAGATCCGGCTGACATCGAGCGACTGATCGTCGATCCCATCGAGGATGCGATCAACGAACTCGACGACATCAAGCGCATGGACAGCCGCTCGCTCGACGGCGTCGGCATCATCCAGATCGAGTTCCAGTGGAACCAGGATCCGGATGAAAAGTACGACGAGGTTGTGCGCGAGGTAAACCGCATCCGCGCCCAACTTCCCGCAGACATCGCGAGCCTCGAGGTACGGCGCACCGGTTCCGGCCTGGTCAACATCATGCAGGTCGCGCTCCTCAGCCCGGACGCCTCTTACCGCGAACTCGACGAACTCGGCCGTGCGCTGAGCGACGACCTTGAAACGCTGCCAGGGGTGCGGCGCAGCGAGGTGTTCGCGCTGTCCGAGCCGGAGGTCCGCATTGCCGTCGACCTCGAGCGGATGGGTCGCGCGGGCATTTCACTCGGACAGGTCGAGGCCGCGGTGCGCGGCGAAAACGCGTCGATCCCGGGCGGCTCGGTCGACCTCGGCCTG
Organism: Pseudomonadota bacterium; assembly: GCA_016705325.1. Classification (GTDB taxonomy): domain Bacteria; phylum Pseudomonadota; class Gammaproteobacteria; order Steroidobacterales; family Steroidobacteraceae; genus RPQJ01. The sequence goes on from JADIYJ010000027.1 coordinate 339,203, forward strand.
CGCAAGTTCAACCTGAAGACCTCGGGCAGCTACGATTCGCTCGACGATATCGCGGGCACGGTCGTGGCGAGCCGCAACGGCAGCGTGGTCCGTTTGCGCGACATCGCCGAGGTCTCGTGGGACACGAGCGAGCAGCAGTACATCGGCCGCTATAACGGCCAGCGCGCCATCTTCGTGACTGCGAGCGCCAAGGACCGCGTCGACGTTTTCGACGTACGCAAGGCCATCGACGGCGGCCTCGCTCGCTTCGAGGGCACCTTGCCGCCCAACGTCAGGCTCGAGCGCGGCTTCGACCAGACACGCAACGTCAAGCGCCGGCTTGACCGGCTCGGCATCGACTTCGCCATCGCGATTGGCCTGGTCCTGCTGACGCTGACCCCACTCGGCCTGCGGGCCGCCAGCGTGGTGATGATCTCGATCCCGCTCTCGCTTGCGATCGGGCTCGCCGCGCTCTACTTCACGGGCTTCTCGCTCAACCAGCTCTCCATTGCGGGTTTCGTGCTGGCGCTCGGCCTGCTGGTCGACGACTCGATCGTCGTCGTCGAGAACATCGAGCGGTACCTGCGCGCGGGGTACAACCGGGTCGAGGCCGCGATCGCGGCAACCGACCAGATCGCGCTCGCTGTCGTCGGCTGCACCGCAACGCTGCTGTTCGCGTTCCTGCCGCTGCTGTTCCTGCCCGAGGGCGCCGGCATCTTCATCCGTTCGCTGCCGGCGGCGGTGCTGTTCACCGTGGCCGCGTCGCTGCTCGTTTCGCTGACGGTCGTCCCCTTCCTCGCGAGCCGCCTGCTGCGGACCGCGGGTCACGGCGCCGAGGGCAACAAGGTGCTGCAGGTATTGATGCGCGTGATCCACGGCATCTACGGTCCGGCGCTGCGCGTCGCGCTGGCCGCGCCGAAGCGCACGCTGCTCGCGGCGCTGGCCTTCGTGCTCGCCTCCTTTGGTCTGACTGCGCTGATGGGTTTCAGCCTGTTCCCGAACGCCGACATCCCGCAGTTCCGCATCACCGTCGAAACACCGACCGGCGCGAGCCTGGCCGACACCGATCGCGCCGTGCGCTTCGTCGAAGCCGAGCTGCAGCGGCACGAGGAAGTGAAGCACGTGTTCGCGAACGTGGGTCGCGGCAACCCGCGCATCTACTACGCCATCTTCCCCGAGGAGAAGAAGGCGAACGTCGGCGAGGTCTTCGTCGAGCTGCAGCGGTTCGACCCGCGCACGACACCGGTGCTGCTGGAGGAGTTGCGACAGACCTTCGCCGGGTTCCCCGGCGCACGCATCATCGTCGAGAGCTATCGCAACGGCCCGCCGATCAACGCGCCGATCGAAATCGCGATCGTGGGGCCCGACCTCGATGTGCTGCGGAAGCTCTCGAACCAGGCCGAAGCGCTCATGGTGGCGACGCCCGGCACGCGCAATGTCGACAACCCGGCCCGTCGCCTGCGCACCGATCTCGACCTGCGCGTCGATTCCGACAAGGCCGCGCTGTTCGGCGTCGCTCCGGTCGAGGTCGACCGCACGATACGCGCCGCCGTCGCCGGCCTCACCGTGGGCAAGTACCGTGAAGCGGACGGCGACGAATACGACATCACGTTGCGCCTGCCGATGCAGGAGCGACAGCAGCTGCAGGCGCTCGATTACATCGCGGTCGCATCGGCGAGCGGGCAGCCCGTGCCGTTGCGACAGTTGACCGATCCGCAGTTCAAGGCGGCGCCGAGCGCGATCCGCCGGCACGATCGCCTGCGAGAGTACGTGTTGACCGCGTACCCGACCGCGGACATGAACGTGGCCGAGGTGACGCAGAATGTCCTCAAGAACCTGCGGCAGCTCGAGTTGCCGCCCGGTTACTCGATCCGGGCCGGCGGCGAGATCGAAGCGCAGCAGGAAAGTATCGGCGGCATCGGCACGGCCGTGCTGGTCGCGGTGTTCGGCATCCTGGCCGTGCTGGTGCTCGAGTTTGGCAGCTTCCGTTCGATGCTGATCGTCGCGGGCGTGATTCCACTCGGCATGGCCGGCGGCTTCATCGCCCTGTTCCTCGCGGGTTACGACCTGTCGTTCACCGCGACGATCGGCATCGTGGCGCTCATCGGCATCGAGATCAAGAACTCGATCCTGCTGGTCGACTTCACCAACCAGCTGCGTGAACAGGGCGTGCCGCTCGATGACGCGATCACGCAGGCGGGCGAAATCCGCTTCCTGCCGATCCTGCTGACGTCCGCCACGGCGATCGGCGGCCTGCTGCCGCTCGCGATCCAGGGTTCGGGACTCTATTCGCCGCTCGCGATCGTGATCATCGGCGGGCTGGTGTCGTCGACACTGCTCGGCCGGCTGGTGACGCCCGTGATGTACAAGGTGTTGCCGCCGTCGATCGTCGCGCAGCCCGGAACCACGGTCGATGCATCGATGGCCGTCACGCGGGCGGGCTGAAGGGCGTTGATTCCGGGTCTGCCCCGGGCGAGCGGAAAGGCAGACACGCTCGCCCGGGGCAGACCCGGAACGAACGCCTGACCGACCGCGCCTGAACGAATTCTCCTGAAGGGCCAGGAATTCACCGGCGCATGCAACGTCGACGCAGCTGCAGCGATTTGCCGTCGGCCAACCACTAGAGGTAGGTCAGAGGGTTATGGGGGAAGCCGCCGACACGCGCGCCGGCACGCTGCCACCAACGGTTGCGCAACTCTGATTACAATTCGCAACCCTGATTTCTTATTCCATGAGCCGCGAGGAACGATGTGAGTCAAGCGCAGCAAGACCTTCAATTGAAAGTTTGGAAAGAGCTCGCCATCAGCAAGCAGGTCCTCATGCGTATGGCGACGGACGTGCTCAAGCTTGACCCGGAGTGCACACAGGAAGAGCTGAAGGAAGCACTCGAAGGCGCGCTGAAGAAGGTCACCAGGGCGGATGCCGACCTGTTCAACGCAAAGGAAGAGGCGAAAGTCGCCGTCTCTGCGCTTGAGAAGAAACTGGCCGCGAGCGAGCAGAGCCTGGCGAGTGCGCAGCAGGCTGCTACCGAGGCTAGAGCCGCGCACGAAGGCGCGGTACAGCAGATCGCCAACCAGCGCGCTGCCGCTGCGACGGAGCTGCAGAAGGTCAAGGACCGTCTGACCGAGCGCGACAAGTCGCTCAAGGCGATCAGCACGGCGCTGGCCGATACGCCGGAAAACGTCCTGAAGAAGATGGGCGTGCTCAAGAAGCAGAAACAGCAGGAAGCGGATGCGCGTCGCCAGGTCGAATCCGCGCTGAACACGCTGCGCACCGAGAAGCGCCAGCAGGAGCAGAAGTCGGCGGAGGTGCTGCGCAATGGTGCGACCCTGGTAAGCAGGTATCGCGACCTGCACGCGCTGTCGCTGCAGCTGCACGAGCAACTCCAGCCGCTCGTCGGGGATGCGAAGAGCCTGCCGGCGATTCCCGAGCTGGACGCGAAACTGCTGGAAGCCATCGAGCAGCCGGCGGATGGCAATCTCAAACGTCCTGACCGCTCCAGCCGCGCGCTGCCCTCGCCCTGAATGCGGCGCAGTCAGGCCGCGCCGCCTGACCAGGGCGGCCGGGTGGTTCCGAAGTCGGCGGTCCGGCGAAGTACGCCCAAGACGGCGTGCGCCGCGTCACTTGGGGCGGTCGATGAGCATCGAATACGCCTGCGAAGGTTCCGGCGGTCCGACGGGCGCCCCGGCCAACACGATTCGGCAGCGGAGCCTGGTCACTGGCGATCAGTGATCACTTGTCACTGATCACCAATCACTGATCACTTCTTCAGGAGATCGCCAGCGTTGAGGCCCAGGCGCTCGATCGTCGACAGGACGCGCGGCCATTCCGTGACGAGGAATTTCGCGCGCTCGTCCCGCATCAGACTCACGCGCGCACCCGGCGTGACGAACATGCCGCGGCCACGCCGCTTCTCGACCAGCCCCTCGTCGACCAGCTGCTGGTAACCCTTGAGGACGGTCAGCGGGTTCAGCGTGTGCTCGGCGGCGACGCTGCGCACGGATGGCAGCGCGTCGCCTTCCGCGAGCGTGCCTTCGAGGATCATCGCCACCACCTTGTCACGCAGCTGGCGGTAGATCGGCTGGTTGTCGTTCCAGGTGGAGTCCATGCGTCATCAGGATTCGGGCTACGGTGGTGCGCTGCTCTACTGTAGCAGAACACCGAGGCCGGTCCCGTCAGGGGTGACCGGTGCGCGACATTGCGACGGAGGGGTGCGCATCGAGAGCCGGGGACGTGATGGCCAGATACGCCACCGGCCTCGATGCGACCGCATACCCGGCGACCAGCCATGCGACGACGGCGAGGACTGTGGCCCAGAACCTGTCTGACGTCTTCATGGTGGTCACCTCATCCGTGAGCGGGTTTCCTTGGTGTTGTAGTTAACTACAACACTAAACCATTTGCAAGCCCTCATGACACAAATCGCGCCGGAAGCAGAGGCGGCTTTCCGACCAAGCCTGCTTTGCAGCGCGTTAAAATGCCGAAACCCCGGACAGGCACAAGCGACGGGAGCCTTGACCCGCCACGAGCGACCCGGGATCCGACACCACAGAGAGAATTCCCTCATGAAGACCCCCGTCAATGTCGCCATCACCGGCGCCGCGGGCCAGATCGGCTACGCGCTTGCTTTCCGAGTGGCCTCGGGCCAGATGCTCGGTCCCGACCAGCCGGTCAACCTGCACCTGCTCGAGATCACGCCGGCCCTTGGCGCACTGCAGGGCGTCATGATGGAACTGAACGACTGCGCCTTCCCGACGCTGAACAAGATCGTCGCGACGGACGACGCGAAGCTTGCGTTCAAGGATTGCCACGCTGCGCTGCTGGTCGGCGCGCGTCCGCGCGGTCCCGGCATGGAACGCAAGGACCTGCTGCTTGCCAACGCGCAGATTTTCTCGGCACAGGGCAAGGCTCTCGACGCCGTCGCTGATCGCAACGTGCGCGTGCTGGTCGTCGGCAACCCGGCGAACACCAACTCGCTGATCGCGATGAAGAACGCGCCGAGCCTGAGCCCTTCGCGTTTCACGGCGATGGTTCGTCTCGATCACAACCGCGCGCTCTCGCAGCTGGCGGAGAAGACGGGCACGCACGTGACCGATCTCAGGAAGGTGATCATCTGGGGCAACCACTCCGCGACGCAGTATCCCGACCTGCATCACGCGACGGTTGCGGGCAAGCCCGCGCTGTCACTGGTCGACCAGGCCTGGTACGCGGACACGTTCATTCCCGTCGTGCAGCAGCGTGGCGCGGCGATCATCAAGGCGCGTGGCGCATCGTCGGCCGCCTCGGCTGCATCGGCCGCGATCGACCACATCCGCGACTGGGCGCTCGGCACACCGGCGGGCGACTGGGTTTCGATGGGCATTCCGTCCGACGGCAGCTACGGCATTCCGGAGGGCGTGATCTACGGCTTCCCGGTGACCTGCAGCGGCGGCAAGTACGAGATCGTGCAGGGTCTGGCGGTCAACGAGTTCAGCCGCGCGCGCATGCTGGCGACCCACAAGGAGCTGCTCGAGGAGCGCGACGGCGTCAAGGATCTGATCTAGGAACAGGAAGGACAAGAAGGGCAGGAAGGACAGGAAGGTGAGCAAGACCGAGATCTGCGGCCGCCCCCTGGCGTAGCCTGGCCCCGATCGAAGCTGCGGGCGATGGATGCGATTCCATCGCCCGTTTTGCCATTCGCACGGTGGCATCCGAGGCACCTCCGGCCCTGCATCCGTCGCTCGATTGTCGGTTTGACATTGTGAGAATGAGCGTTCATTCTTCTCAACCGATTCCTCCTCCAGGCGCTCCCTGCGGTCACTCCGCACGGTACAAAGCTGGTCATGAAAACTCCTAATGCTCTGACTTTACTCGCTTTTTCTATTGGGTCCGTAGTACTGGCCGGCGCGGCCGGCTGCAGCAAGCAGGACGCGCCGCCCGCGGGCCAGGGCGCAGTCCCGGTGACGGTTGCCACCCTCAAACCAGAGACAGTCACGCTGACGCGCGAACTGCCCGGTCGGGTCTCACCCTTCCTGGTCGCCGAAGTGCGCCCGCAGGTCAACGGCATCATCGCCCGCCGCCTCTACACCGAAGGCGGACTGGTGCAGGCCGGGCAGCCGCTGTACCAGATCGAAGATGCGACCTATCGCGCCGACAACGAGAGCGCGAGGGCAAGCCTGGCGCGTGCCGAGGCGACCCTGGTGACGACGCAGCTCAACGCGCGCCGCAGCGCCGAGCTGGTCAAGATCGATGCGGTCAGCAAGCAGGACGACGAGGATGCGGCCGCCGCGCTGCGTCAGGCCGAAGCCGACGTCAAGGCAACCCGGGCCGCCGTCGATCGCGCAAGTGTCGTGCTCGGTTACGCGCGCATCACCGCACCGATCAGCGGCCGCATCGGCAAGTCGACCGTCACCCAGGGCGCGCTTGTCACCGCCAACCAGACCGCTGCGCTGGCAACGATTCAGCAGCTCGATCCGGTCTACGTCGACGTGACGCAGTCTTCCGCCGAACTGCTCGAACTGCGCCGCGCGCTGGCGGCTGGCACGCTCAAGGGCACCCGCGATCTGCCGGTGACCGTGCTGCTCGAAGACGGCACGCGCTTCGATCACGACGGCAAGCTCGCGTTCTCGGACGTCACCGTCGATCCCTCGACCGGCAGCTTTTCGCTGCGCGTGGTGGTGCCGAACCCGGACCATGTGCTGCTGCCCGGCATGTACGTCCGCGCCGTGATCGGCGACGGCGAGCGCGAGAAGGCGCTGCTCGTGCCGCAGCAGGGCATCACGCACGACCCCAAAGGCAACAGCACGGCGATGGTCGTGGTCGGCGACGGCAAGGTTGAGCTGCGCGCCGTCAAGGTCAGTCGTGCCATCGGCGACAAGTGGCTGGTCGAGGACGGCCTCGTGGCTGGCGATCGGGTGATCGTCGAAGGCCTGCAGAGGGCCCGGCCGGGTGCGCCCGTGCAGGCGACGGAGGCCGGTGCGGCCCCAGCTGCCGCGGCCGTCGCGCCACAGCCGCAGTCGTAGACCGAGGCGCGCATGGCACGCTTCTTCATCGACCGGCCCATCTTCGCGTGGGTCATCGCGATCATCATCATGCTGGCCGGCGGCCTGGCGATCACGCAGCTGCCGGTCTCGATGTACCCGAACATCGCACCGCCGTCGGTCATCGTTCGCGCGACCTATCCGGGCGCCTCCGCCAGGGTCGTCGAAAACTCGGTGACGCAGATCATCGAGCAGAACATGAAGGGGCTCGACGGCCTCATCTACATCTCGTCGAGCAGCGAGGCCAACGGCCGCGCCACGATTTCGCTGACCTTCGACAGCTCGACCGATCCCGACATCGCGCAGGTGCAGGTGCAGAACAAGCTGCAGCTGGCGATGCCGTCGCTGCCGCAGGCCGTGCAGCGACAGGGCCTCAACGTCAGCAAGTCACGCAGCGGTTTCCTGCAGATCGTCGGCATCGTCTCGACCGACGGCAGCATGAGTCGCAGCGACATCGCGGACTACGTCATGGCGAACGTGGTCGATCCGCTGAGCCGCGTCCATGGCGTCGGTACGATCCAGGTGTTCGGCTCGCCGTATGCGATGCGGATCTGGCTCGATCCGAACAAGCTCGTCGCCTACGACCTCACCACCGCGGACGTCATCGCTGCGGTGCAGGCGCAGAACGCCCAGGTGACGGTCGGCCAGCTCGGTGGCACGCCCGCGGTCGAGGGCCAGCAGCTCACGGCCACCATCAGCGCGCAGGAGCGCATGCAGACGCCGGAGCAGTTCAGCAACGTCATCGTGCGCAGCAATCCCGACGGCTCGGTGCTCAAGCTCCGCGACGTCGCCCGCGTCGAACTCGGGGCCGAAACTTACGAGTTCCTGAGCCGCTTCAACGGGCAGCCGGCGGCGGGCATGGCCATCTCGCTCGCGACCGGCGCCAACGCGCTCGCGACGGCCAAGGGCGTGCAGGCAGCGCTGGACCAGCTGACGCCGTTCTTCCCGCCAGGCATGAAGGCCGTCGTGCCGTTCGATACGACGCCGTTCGTCCGTGCCTCGATCACGGAAGTCATCAAGACGTTCGCCGAGGCGATGGTGCTGGTGTTCCTGGTCATGTACCTGTTCCTGCAGAACCTGCGCGCGACGCTGATCCCGACGATCGCGGTGCCCGTGGTGCTGCTCGGCACGTTCGGCGTGCTCGCCGTGCTCGGGTACTCGATCAACATGCTGACGATGTTCGCGATGGTGCTCGCGATCGGGCTGCTGGTCGACGACGCGATCGTCGTGGTCGAGAACGTCGAGCGCCTGATGAGCGAGGAGGGCCTGTCGCCGCTCGAGGCGACGCGCAAGTCGATGGACCAGATCACCGGCGCGCTGGTCGGCGTCGGGCTCGTGCTCGCGGCCGTCTTCGTGCCGATGGCTTTCCTCGGCGGGTCGACGGGCGTCATCTACCGGCAGTTCTCGGCCACCATCGTCTCGGCCATGGCGCTGTCGGTGCTGGTCGCCATCGTGCTGACACCCGCGCTGTGCGCTACGATCCTGACGCCGCTCAAGCAAGGCGAGCATCACGGCCAGAACGCCTTCTTCCGCTGGTTCAACGCCATGTTCGAGCGCAACAGCGCGCGCTATCGCAAGGGCGTGGTCGGCATGCTCGACCGCAGCGGACGCTTCGTGGCGATCTACGCGGCGCTGCTCGTGGTGCTGGGCGTGTTGTTCGTGCGACTGCCGAGCGCGTTCCTGCCGGCCGAAGACCAGGGCTCGATCCTCTCGCAGGTGGTGGCACCCGCGGGCGCTACCCAGCAGCGCACCATGCAGTCGATCGAACAGGTCGAGCGGCACTTCCTGCAGGACGAAAAAGCTGCGGTCGCTTCCGTGTTCGCGGTGCAGGGCTTCAGCTTCGGTGGCGGCGGGCAGAACACCGGCGCCATTTTCGTCAACCTGAAACCCTGGGACGAGCGCAAGTCGGCGGACCTGCGCGTCGATGCGATTGCCGGGCGCGCAATGGGCGCCCTGATGCAGATCAAGGACGCGATGGCGTTCGCGTTCGCGCCGCCGCCGGTGCCGGAACTCGGCACCGCCAGCGGCTTCGATTTCTTCCTCAAGGACAACGCGGGACTCGGCCACGACGCACTGGTGGCCGCGCGCAACCAGTTCCTCGGCATGGCGGCCCAGAGCAAGCTGCTCGCCAACGTTCGTCCCAACGGTCAGGAGGACATGCCGCAATTCCACATCGACGTCGACATGCAGCGGGCGTCGACGCTCGGGCTATCGATGAGCGACGTCAACGACACGCTGTCAACCGCCTGGGGCGGCCAGTACATCGACGATTTCGTGGATCGTGGCCGCGTCAAGCGCGTCTACATGCAGGCCGACGCCCCGTTCCGCATGTCGCCCGACGACTTCAAGCTCTGGTCGGTGCGCAACAAGCAGGGCGAGATGGTGCCGTTCACGGCCTTCGCCACGTCGCGCTGGACCTACGGTTCGCCAAGACTCGAACGCTACAACGGCGTGTCGGCGACCGAAGTCCAGGGCGAGGCAGCGGCTGGAGTCAGCACGGGCGAGGCCATGGCCGAAGTCGAACGACTGGTCGCGCAGCTGCCAGCGGGACTGGGCGTCGAGTGGACGGCCTTGTCGTACCAGGAACGGCAAGCCGGCTCGCAGACACCTATGCTGTACGCGTTGTCGCTGCTGGTCGTCTTTCTGTGCCTGGCAGCGCTTGTACGAGAGCTGGACCATCCCGACCGCCGTGCTGATGGTCGCGCCGCTTGGCATCCTGGGCGCCACGCTCGCCAATACGCTGCTCGGGATGCAGCGCGACGTCTACTTCCAGGTCGCGATGCTGACCACGGTCGGCCTGACCAGCAAGAACGCCATCCTGATCATCGCGTTTGCGACCGAGAACCTCGCCAGGGGCATGGAGCTGGTCGAGGCGACGATGCATGCGGTGCGTGATCGCCTGCGCCCGATCCTGATGACGTCGCTCGCGTTCGGCCTGGGCGTGTTGCCGCTCGCGCTGGCGAGCGGCGCAGGCTCGGGCGCGCAACGGGCCATCGGCACCGGCGTGCTTGGCGGCATGCTCGCCGGCACCGTGCTCGGCATCTTCTTCGTGCCGCTGTTCTTCGTCGTGGTCGAGCGGTTGTTCGTGCAGCACCACGCGTCTCCAGGGGCCGGCGACTCGACGCGGAATTTGCAGGCAGCAGGTGGGAGTGACGCAAGTGCGTAACCTCGCCCGGATCGGCTGGCTGCTCACGGTGGCGATGGTCGTAAGCGCCTGCGGCATGCTGGAACCCCGTCTGCCGGAGGCGGCGCCCGCGATTGCGGCCGAGTGGCCACTGCCACCGACGACGCCCGGTGTGACGCCGGGGGCCGCAGCGCAGGCACCGCAAGCCGCGGCTGACATCGGCTGGCGTGAGTTCTTCACGGATCCCAAGCTCGAGGAGCTGATCGCGCAGGCACTTGCCAACAACCGCGACCTGCGGGTGGCCGTGCTGAACGTGGAGAGGGCCCGCGCACAGTACCGCATCCAGCGTGCCGACCGGGTGCCGTCGATCGAGGCCACGGGCGCGATGTACCGCGCCGGCAGCGACGGACGCACGACCGAGTCGTTCAGTGCGAGCGTCGGCGTTACCGACTTCGAACTTGACCTGTTCGGGCGGGTGCGCAACCTGAGTGAGTCTGCCCTGCAACGTTACTTCGCGCAGGAAGAGACACGACGCAGTGCGCAGCTCAGCCTCATCGCGGAAGTGGCGAACGTCTACCTGACGCTCGCGGCGGACCAAGAGCAGCTGCGACTTGCCCGCGCCACGCTCGCGACGCGCGAGCAGTCTTATGCCATCACCGGGAAACGTCATGACCTGGGCGCGGTATCGGGCCTCGACCTGGCACAGTCGCGCACGCTGGTCGAGGGCGCGCGTGCCGACGCGGCTCGATATGCAGGCCAGGTCGCGCAGGACTCGAACGCGCTGAACCTGCTGATCGGCGCCCCAGTCGATCCGCAACGACTGCCGACCGGCTTCGCGGATCCTGTCACCGGCCTTGCGGCGTTACCGGCCGGACTGCCGTCCGAAGTGCTGCTGCGACGGCCCGACGTGCTGGCAGCGGAGCACGTGCTGCGCGCCACGAATGCCAACATCGGCGCGGCACGGGCGGCGTTCTTCCCGTCAATCTCGCTGACCGGCTCCGTCGGGTCCGTCAGCACGGAGTTGTCCGGCCTGTTCGACGGCGGGACGCAGGTCTGGAGCTTCACGCCGCAGGTCCACGTGCCGATTTTCGAGGGCGGAAGACTGCGTGCCAACCTGCAGATGACGCAGGCCGATCGCGACATCGCGCTCGCGCAATACGAAAAGTCGATCCAGCAGGGATTTCGTGAAGTCGCGGATGCGCTGGCGCTCACTGCAACACTCGCGGAGCAGCGCACGGCATTGCAGGCGCTGGTCGACGCGGCGCTGCGGGGCGAGGCACTGACACAAGCCCGCTTCGAGGCTGGTCGCGACAGCTACCTGCTGCGGCTCGAGTCGCAGCGCACCCTCTACGTTGCCGAACAGGCGCTGATTTCGACGCGGCTCGCCGAGCAGTCGAATCGCGTAACGCTGTACAAGGTGCTCGGCGGCGGCTGGCAGGAGGGAACACCATGAACGCACAAGTGGTTCCAGGCTCGAGTTCGCGCGCGGATGCCCAGCGCGACCGAATCCTGTGCGCGGCCCTGAAGTGCTTCATCGAACACGGTTTCCATGCCGCGAGCATGGCCAGCATCGCCGACACCGCGCAGATGAGTGCCGGCCTGATGTACCGCTATTTCGAGAACAAGAACGCCATCGTGCTCGGCATCATCGAGCGCCAGCTGGAAGAGAAGCGCACCATCATCCGGCAGCTGCACTCGTCGAACGACATCGCTGCAGGCTTGCTCACCACGTTCGAGCGCTGGTGCGCGGCCGATCCGGGCGTGATGAACCCTGCCCTGTTTCTCGAGATGAGCGCCGAAGCGACGCGCAATCCGCCGCTGGCCGCAGCACTGCGCTCGTTCGATGCCGGCATGCGCATGGAATTGCAGGCGTGGCTGGGCCGGGACCGCGAGCTCGGCGGCATGGGACTGGCACCGGAGTGCGCTGTAACGCGGGCGCTCTCGTTGCAATGCTTTATCGATGGGCTGGTGCTGCGGTCAGTGCGCGATCCGAAGGTCGACCGTGCCCAGCTGCGAGCGGCCGTGCATGAGCAGATCGGGCGACTGACGAGGTAGTGGCAGCCTGGCTTCTGGTCCTGGTCGGCGGCGCCCTCTATCTCACCTACCAGCGCGTGTCCCTGCGCGCGGCGACGCTCGCTGCCGGCATCTTTACGTCCGCCGCGTATGCGCGCATCCGCAAGCAGTTCAACCAGCCGGTCGGCAGGTTTGAAGGCGTCGAGGCAGCGCTCACGCGCATGGCGGGGGCTGTCTACATCGTCGACGCCGCGCGCTCGTTCGTGATGGCCGCCACCTTCGCGCGGTTCTCGCATGCGCCGGACATCGCCTCGACGCGCCGGTACTACCAGCACGTCAACAAGTTCAGTGCGTAGTTTGCCTTTGCGACCGACATGGCGATGCTGACGCTCGACGGCTACCTGAAGCAGAAGGAGCACCTTTCGGCCCGCCTCGGCGACGTGCTGTCGTCGCTGTACATGGCCTCGATGGTGCTGAAGCACTACGAGAACCAGGGCCGGCCGGAGGCGGACCTGCCGCTGGTCGAGTGGAGCTGCCGCACGCTGCTCTACAAGGCGCAGGAACAGCTGCACGACTTCCTGCGCAACTTCCCGAACCGCTTCATCGCCGCCGCGATGCGGCTGGCGTGGGGCATCTACCGCACGGTCGAGCCCGGCAATGCGCTCGACCTGCCCGGACAGATCGAGCAGGCGCTCGCAGCCGGGCTCATCAATGCGGCCGAGGCGGCGCAGTTGCGCGAGTTCGATCGCAAGGTGATGGCGATCATCGACGTGGACGACTTCACGCACGAGGAGCTGCAGGCGGCGGTACAGGCCGAGCCGAAGCCGGCGGGCGTGACGCGACTGAACGTTGCCTAGGAGCAGGTCGCGGCGGAACCATTGCCTCGTGTTGCCTTGCCAAGAAAAGCCGGTACGGCCTCGTTGAACTCCGCGGCGGCACCGATGTTCGAAAGATGCGCGGCAGACAGCTCCATGCAGCGGGCGTTCGGAATCATCGACGCCCACTCCCGCGCCGTGGCAGGCGTCGGCGCAGGATCGAAGGTCCCTGCGATGACGAGCGTCGGCGCCGCGATGCGCGCCAGCTCCGCGCGCTGGTCCATGTCCCGCAGGGCCTCGCAGCAACCGACATAGCCGTCAATCGGCGTCTGCAGCAGCGTCTGCCGGATCCGCTCGACGACCGCGCCATGGTGCGTGATCGCGTCTGCGGTAAACCAGCGCTGGAGGATGCCTTCGACCAGTGCGGCCATGCCGTCGCGCCGCATCGTCGCGATGCGCGCATCCATGACCTCGGGCGGACCGAGCCACGGTGTGGTATTGCAGAGCACCAGCCGATCGATGCGCGAGGAGGCGTGCACCGCGAGCCACATGCCCGTCGCGCCGCCCATCGACAGTCCGCAGAAATGAGCGCGGGCGATCCCCAGCGTGTCGAGCAGCCCGACCACGTCGGAACCCAGCTGCTCGATCGTGTATGGACCGGGTGGCACCGCCGATCCACCATGTCCGCGCGTGTCATAGCGCAGGACGCGGAAGTCTCGGCTGAACGCCGCGACCTGCGGCTGCCACATCTCGAGCGTGGCGCCGAGTGAGTTCGACAGCACCAGCCACGGCGCACCATCTGGCCCATCGATCCTGGCGTGCAGGGCGGTGCCATTGACTCCGAGCATCCAGTCCATCGTGCGTCTTGCCTTCGATTTCCGGGCTCTGCTCAGCAGCGCGGCCGTGGTGCACAGATGATACCGGCCGACCGGTACTGCCGTCACCAAGCCATACTGCCGCAGCACCGCTTGCGCTACCCTTGCGCCCGTGACACCCGACGACGACAACGAAACCGTCCTCTACGAGATCGACTACGTGGCCGAGGCGGCGATCGAAGGGCCGTTCGACACCTGGCTGCGCGATCACACCGCCGACGTGCTGCAGTTCGACGGCTTCCTCTCGGCCGAGCTGCTCGATGACGACACCGCGGCGCCTCCCGGCCAGGTCCGCCGCCTGGTCCAGTACCGGCTGCGCAATCGGGCTGCGCTGGAGACGTACCTGCGCGAACACGCGCCGCGCATGCGTGCGCAGGGCATCGAGAAGTTCGGTGAGCGCTACCGCGCGCAACGGCGCGTCCTGGCGCACCGCGAGGAATTCATTCGCGGTGCGTTCTCGACCGAGAACTGCCTCAACTGCGGCGAGGTGCTGCGCGGCCAGCACTGCTCGCACTGCGGCCAGCGCGCGAAAGTGCGGGTGCTCTCGCTCGGTACGCTGCTGCGCGACCTGCTCGGAGACATCACCAACTTCGACTCGCGCATCTGGCGGACGCTGAAGCCCCTGGCCTTCAAACCCGGCGCGCTGACCGTCGAGTACCTGCGCGGGCGGCGCACTTACTATTCGCCGCCGTTCCGCATGTACCTGATCCTGAGCGTCGCGTTCTTCCTGCTCACGACGGTGGGCGGCAACCCGGCTGACGTGTTGAATTTTGAGGTCGACAGCGACGGCAACGGCGGCGCGAACGTGGCCCTCGGAAGCGGCCAGCAGGCGGCGCCCGCACCGGACGACGGTGTGCCCGCGCCGGGGATCGTCGACTCGAAGGGTGCACCTGTACCTGCGGCAGCGAAGACTCCGGCGGCCACGCCGAAGCTCGATCCGGAGCGCGAGCGGATCATCGACGAGATCGTCAAGCGCATCCCGGAGCGGGCGGATCGCGCGCAGGCGCGCGCGGCGCTGGAGCAGGACTTCGGCGCAATGACCCCGCAACAAGTCGCGCCGATCAAGCGGTTCATGGACGATCCGTGCGGCCCCGACAACCTCAAGCTCGGCATCGGCCTCAGCAAGAAGTACGAGGACAACGCGCGCGACGCCTGCCGCAAGATCGCAGCCGACGGCAAGGGCTTCGGGCGGGCCGTGTACGAGAACATCCCGAAGATGATGTTCATCTTCCTGCCGTTGATCGCCGTCGTGATGTTCGTGCTGTATCTGGGCTCCGGGCGCTTCTACGTCGAGCACCTCTTGTTCTTCGTGCACTTCCACGCCTTCTTCTTCCTGTGCGGCATCGCGATTCTCGTGCTCGAACGGTCATCGTCCATGCTCGTCGACACTGTGGTCGGATCGGGCCTGAAGACGGCGGAGGACGTCCTGACGGCTGTCGTCGTGTTCTACGTGCCGTACTACCTGTACCGGGCAATGCGTCGGGTCTACGGACAGGGCCGCATCGTCACGCTCCTGAAGTACTCGCTGCTGTTGGTCGGTTACCTGGCCTTCATGACGTTGACCGTGCTGGGCCTGCTCGCCTACACCGCCCTCACCCTGTAGCGCCCGGGCCCGCGAGCCTCGCCGTGAAAGCGCCCCGCTCCATCCTGCACGTCGATATGGACGCGTTCTATGCATCGGTCGAGCAGCGCGACAACCCTGAACTGCGCGGCAAGCCCGTCATCGTCGGCGGTGGCGGCAATCGTGGCGTCGTCGCGGCGGCAAGCTACGAAGTCCGCAGGTTCGGCGTGCATTCGGCGATGCCGACACGCATAGCGTTGCGCCGCTGCCCGGACGCGATCGTGGTGCACCCGCGCATCGGTCACTACAGCACCGTATCGAAGCAGATTTTCGCCGTGTTCCACGAGTTCACGCCGCTGGTGCAGGGACTCTCGCTGGACGAGGCATTTCTCGACATCACGGCGGGCGAAAGCGCTCTCGGCGGCGCGGAGCACATTGCGCGCGAGATCAAGCGCCGCATCCGTGAGCGCATAAAACTCACGGCGTCGGTGGGCATTGCGCCCAGCAGACTGGTCGCCAAGATCGCCTCCGACCTGCGCAAGCCGGACGGCCTCGTCATCGTGCGCGAGTCGGACGTGCGCGACCTGCTCGATCCGCTGCCCATTGGCAAGCTGTTCGGCCTTGGCGCAAAGACCGCGCCGAAGGTGGAAGCACTCGGCATTTTCACGCTCCGCGACCTGCGGCTCGCCGACCCTTGCCGCCTGCGGCCCTTGTTTGGTCGCTACACCGAGCGCCTGCAGCAACGCGCCGCCGGCATCGACGATCGCCCGGTGATCCCGGACGTCGACGAGAAGCAGATCAGTGCCGAGGAGACCTTCGACACCGACATCGCCGATCCCGCGCGCCTGCACGCGGAGATCGTCCGCCTGGCGGACAAGGCGTGCACGCGCCTGCGCGCGAAGGGGCTCGCCTGCGGCTGCGTGACGGTGAAGATCCGCCGCGGCGATTTCACCACCTACACGCGCCAGCGGCAGGTGGAGCCGCGCACGCAGGAGACGCGCGTCGTGGCGCGTATCGCGGCCGAGCTGCTCGATGGCTGGCGCAGGACGCAGCCGCAAGCCGCACTGCGGTTGCTCGGTGTCGGCGTCAGCGACCTCGGTGAGGAGGTGCAGGCCGACCTGTTCGGCGCGCCGGAGTCCACGCGCAACCGCCAGCTCGACGCGACCGTGGATGCCGTGCGCGAGAAGTTCGGCGCCGTCGCGTTGCGGCCCGCCAGCACGATCGTCAAGCCGCAGGAATGAGGGTGAGCGACGCCCGAGGATCAGGCATCATGGGCGTCCCCCGCCGGTCACGGCAGGCCTGACCCCGCATGTATACGAGCTTTTTCGGTCTCCAGGAAAAACCGTTCGCGATCACGCCGGACCCGCGCTACCTGTACCTGAGCGAGCGGCACGCCGAGGCGTTGGCGCACCTGCTGTACGGCATCAACGAGGCGGGCGGCTTCATCCAGCTGACGGGCGAGGTCGGCACCGGCAAGACGACGGTCATCCGCAGCCTGCTCGAGCAGCTGCCGGGCCACGCCGAGGTTGCGCTGATCCTGAACCCGCGCATTACGCCGGCGGAGTTCCTGCTGACGATCTGCGAGGAGCTGCACCTGCAGGTGCCTGCCGAAAGCCGCAACAGCACCAAGGCGCTGATGGACCTGCTCGGGCACTACCTGCTCGAAGCCCATGCGCGCGGACGCCGCGTCGTGCTGATCGTCGACGAGGCGCAGAACCTGAGCTTCGAGACGCTCGAGCAGGTGCGCCTGCTGACGAACCTCGAGACGGCGACCACGAAACTGCTGCAGATCATCCTGATCGGCCAGGAGGAACTGCGGACGCTGCTCGAGCAACCGGACCTGCGCCAGCTGGCGCAACGGATCACGGGCCGCTACCACCTGAGCCCGCTTTCCCGCGACGAATCCGCGGGTTACGTGAAGCACCGCATGCGCGTGGCGGGCGCGACGGCCGAAGCCTTCACGCCGGGCGCGCTGCGCGAAATCCATCGGCTGAGCAATGGCATTCCGCGTGTGATCAACGTCGTGAGCGACCGTGCCCTGCTCGGCGCCTTCACGCGCGAGGAGCATCGTGTCGGCGCTGCCTTCATTCGTCAGGCCGCCTCGGAAGTCTATGGCCGGCCGATCCCCGCACCCTGGCTGCGCTGGACCACGGCTGGCGTCGTTGCTGCGGCGCTGGCCCTGGTTGCGTTCGGCGCATGGTCGCTGCTCGGACGGGACGAGGCCAGAACTGCTGCAGCAAAGGCTCCGATGGTTACCGACGCCAGCAATGCGGCGCCGCGGCCGCGGCCACGGCGCCAGCGGTTGCCTCGCCCGTCCCGACCGCGCCCGCTCTTGATCAGCTGCTGGCGCAGAACGCGAACGACACGACCACGGAAGCAGCGCTCGCACGGCTCTTCATGCGCTGGAACATCACCTACGCGCCAAACCGCGGTCGCGGCTGTGAACAAGCCACCGCACAAGGTCTCGAGTGCCTGTTCCAGAAAGGCTCGTGGGCGCAGCTGCGCACGCTGAATCGCCCGGCGATCCTCACGCTGACGGATGACGTCGGCGGCACGCACCAGGTGCTGCTGACCGCACTGACCGACGAAGCGGCCACGATCGAACTCGGCGGCAAGCCGCAGGACGTGCCGATCGCGACGATCTCGCGCTACTGGTTCGGCGATTTCCTGCTGCTGTGGCGGCCGCCGCTCGCGCTCGCGAAATCGCTCGGTCCCGGCATGCGCGGCGCCGAAGTCCGCTGGCTGCGTGACAACCTGCGTGCGGCCCAGGGCCTGCCGAGGCACGGCCAGGCAGCGATTTCTATGACGAGGATCTCACGCGCCTGGTGCAGGACTTCCAGCGCACGCACCGGCTCAATGCCGATGGCGTCGCCGGTGTGCAGACACAGATCGTGCTCGACACGGTGCTGAATCCGTCAGGTTCGCCCACTCTCGGCGGCACGACCGAACAACGGACGGGAGGCTGAGCGATGTCGTTCATCCTCGACGCCCTGCGCAAGTCCGAACACGCACGCCAGCGCCAGACGGGACCGGGCCTCGCCGAGGCGCCGATCGCGCCCACGAGGCCGAAAGCCAACGTCTGGGCCACGGCGGCGATTGCACTGCTGGTCGTGAACCTGCTCGCCGTCGGCATCCTGTTGCTGCGACGTGCGCAGAAACAGGACGCCGCAGTGCCGACGCCGACCGCACCTGTTGCGAATACCGCCTCGGGCCCTGCGAATCCGACGCTGGTCACCCCGCCGCCGACAGCCGGGACACCCGTCACGCAGGGCGCTGCGCCGGCGCGGGCTCCGATGGATGAGCCCGCGGGTCCGGGTGGACGCAATCCGCTGGCGGACGAAGTGGGCGAAGCGCCCGACGCCATCGAAGCCTCGTCGCGGTCCGCAGCCGCAGCCGTGCCGGCGGGTCCGCGGGCCGTCGTGAAGAACGGCGGCGTGCAGCGTGGTGGCTCGGTTGTTTATGCACCGGTACCCGAGGCGTCCGACCTGCCGTACTCACCGCCGCCGGAGCAACCTGCGGTGCAGCAGGCGGCACCGCAAGCCGCCACCCTGCCGGATGCCGACGAGGTTGCGGCACGGGGCGGCGTGGCCGCACTGCACCTCGACCTGCACGTCTACGTCACGCAGCCGCAGCAGCGGTTCATCTTCGTCAATTCGCGCAAGTACAAGGAAGGCGACACGCTGGCCGAAGGTCCGCTCGTCGAAGAGATCACGCCGGATGGCGCCGTGCTGAATTTCCGGGGCAGCCGGTTCAAGCTGTCCAACGACTGAACCGAGGGGAGTCGGTCGCCCGTGAATGCCGCAGCGGTCACTGCCGACAGCCTGGACGGGCTGCGCCTGAATTTTGCGCTGCAGGCGGGCATCCTGCGGCTGCTGTCGTGCCAGGAACACCTGAACAAGATCAACGTATTCCCGGTGCCTGACGGCGACACGGGCACCAACCTCGCGCTTACCGTCAACGCCGTGCTCGGGTCGCTGCGCAAGTGGCCCGACCGCCACGCGGGCAAGACACTGACGCGCGTGGCCGATGCGGCGCTCGACGGCGCGCGCGGCAACTCGGGGGCGATCCTCGCGCAGTTCTTTCTCGGCCTCTGTGATCGTGTCGGCCACCTGCACCAGATCGACCCGGCGGAGTTCGCCGCTGGCGTCGACGGCGGCGCCGAGTACGCCCGTGAAAGCCTGAGCGAACCGCGCGAGGGCACGATCCTGACGGTGCTGACTGCGTTCGCGCACGCCGTGCAACGGGCGCGCAAGGACGGCATGCACGATTTCCGCTCGATCCTGCGCCAGGGCGTCGCGGCCTCCGAGACGGCATTGGCGCAGACGACGTTCCAGCTGGAGGCATTGCGCAAAGCGAACGTCGTCGACGCGGGCGCGCAAGGATTCGTCGAGCTGATAGAAGGCGTGACCGACTACCTGGAAAGCGGCTCCGACGCGGAGCCCGCCGGAAGCGCGTCGCCGCTGGTCGCCAGCGCGTCAGAGGAATTGACCGCCGGCAGCGGCGAGGACGAACTCGAGTACCGGTACTGCACCGAATGCGTTATCACCGGCGAACGCATCGACCGGCGACACCTGCGGGAACAGTTGTCGACACTCGGCGGCAGCCTGGTGGTCGCGGGCCTGCACAGCAAGGTTCGCGTGCACATCCACGCCAACGACCCGTCCGAGGTGTTCCGCGTGGCCGCGCGGTTCGGGACGGTCGCGGGCGAAAAAGCCGACGACATGCAGCGGCAGCAGCACTCGGCGCACTCGACCGACCGTCGCGTCGCGATCGTCACCGACAGCGCGGCGGACATTCCCGAAGCAGAGCTCGACCGGCTCGACATCCACATGATCCCGGTGCGCGTGCACTTCGGTGCCCGCAGCTACCTCGACAAGGTGGGCATCACCGCGGACGAGTTCTATGCCGAAATCGAGCGCGGCACCGCACCGCCCAAGACCTCCCAGCCGCCGCCGGGCGACTTTCGCCGACAATTCGAATTCCTGGGCTCGCACCACAGCGCAGTGATCTCGATCAACCTGACCAGTCGCGTGAGCGGCACCTGCGCCGCCGCACAGACGGCCGCCGCTCGCACCGCCACCCATGGCAAGGTGAGCGTGATCGACACGGGCAACGTCTCCGCGGGCCAGGGTCTCATCGCCATGTACGCGGCGGAATGCGCGGCGGCGGGTTACGACGCCGACCGCATCATCGCCGCCACGAAAGCCATCCTGCCGCGGACACGCTCGTTCGGCGTGGCCGGTTCGCTCGAGTATGCAGTGCGCGGCGGTCGCGTGCCGCGCTGGGTCAAGCGCGTCGCCGACGCGTTGCGGCTGATGCCTGTCCTGCACAACGACTCCAAGGGCAAAGTCAGCGCGGGCGGCGTGCTGTTCGGCCGGCACGACCTGAAGTCGAAGTTCGCACGCTGGGTGCGGCGGCGCATGCGGGACGACGTCACCTACCGGCTCATCGTCGGCCACGCCAACTGCGAGGCGGACGGCCAGTGGCTGCTGCGGGAACTCAGCCTGCCGAACGTGGCCTACGCGCAGCTGGTTGCGATCGGCAGCGCGCTTGGCGCCCACGGCGGACCGGGTATGCTCGTCGTCGGACTGCAGGAATACGAGGCACCGGGGTCACCGCCATGAAATTCGAAACGCTGGCCATTCACGCCGGACGCGGACCCGACGCTGCCACCGGCGCCGTGCGCGAGCCACTGCATCTCTCCACCACGTTCGAACGCGGTGCGGATGGCACCTACCCGCACGGGTATGACTACACGCGCAGCGGCAACCCCAACCGCGCATCGCTCGAGCGCGCGATCACGGCGCTGGAACGCGGCAGGGACGCCATCGCGTTCGCGTCCGGCTCGGCGGCGACGCTTGCTGTCTTTGCGCTGGCGGCGCCCGGCGGTCGCATCGTCTGCGCGGCGGACTGCTATTACGGTACCGGCAAGCAGCTGCGCGACATCGTTCCGCGCTGGGGTGTCGACGTGGCGTTCGTCGACGTGACGAACCTCACCGAGGTGTCACAGGCCCTGGCAGTGCCGACGAGCCTGCTCTGGTTCGAAACGCCGTCGAATCCCCTGCTGCGCGTGGCGGACATAGCGGCGCTCGTCGATCTCGCGCACGACCGGGGCACGCTGGTCGGCGTCGACAACACCTTCGCAAGTCCCGTACTGCAGCAACCCCTCGTGCTCGGCGCCGACGTCGTCATGCACAGCACGACGAAGTACCTGGGCGGTCACAGTGACGTGCTCGGCGGCATCGTCGTGACGAAGGATGCCGGCGCGGAGTGCGCGGCATTACGCGCATACCAGGCGACGGCGGGCGGTGTACCCTCGCCGTTCGACTGCTGGCTCGTGTTGCGCAGCCTGCCGACGCTGCCGTTGCGCGTGCGGGCCCAGGCGGCGAACGCGCTGGCGGTCGCTCGCTTCCTCCATGCGGACAAGCGCGTCGAGAAAGTGCATTACGCCGGTCTGCCGGATCATCCAGGACACGAGATCGCGTTGCGGCAGATGACGGGTGGCTTCGGCGGCGTGCTCTCGGCCGAGATTCCCGGCGGGCGCGATCGTGCGCTGGCGGTAGCGGCGAAGACGCAGCTGTTCACCCGGGCAACGAGTCTCGGCGGGGTGGAGAGCCTCATCGAACATCGGCAGTCGATCGAGGGTCCACACAGCCGGACGCCACCGGGGCTGTTGCGAATGTCGATCGGGCTCGAGCACGTCGACGATCTGATCGCGGACCTCGATCAGGCGCTGGACGCGTGATCACGTCGGACTCGATCTCTGGAGCGAGTCGCGCAAGCCGCAGAGATCCCCAAGGATTCCGGGGGGCCGCCGGAAAAACCCCCCCGGGGGCCCGGGGGGGGGGCGGGGGGCCGGGGGGGGGGGGCCGGGGGGGGGGGGGGGGGGGGGGGGGGGGGGGGGCGGGGCGGGGGGGGCCGGGGCGGGGGGGGGCCCGGGCGGGGGTCCCAACGGGGGGGGCAAGGGGGGGGGGGGGGGCCGGGGGGGGGGGGGCCCGGCGGGGGGGGGGGGGGGGGGGGGGGGGGGGGGGGGCGGCGCCGGGGCGGGGGGGGGGGGGGGGGTACGACGGGGGGGGGGCGCCGGGGGGGGGGGGGGGGCGCCCCGGGGGGGGGGCCGGGGGGGCCCGGGGCGGCGGGGGGGGGGGGGGGGGGGGGGGGGGGGGCCCGGGGGGGGGGGGGGGGGGGGGGGGGGGGGGGGGCGGGGGGGGGGGGCGGCGGGGCGCCCCCGGGGGGGGGGGGGGGCCCCCCGGGGGGGGGGGGGGGCCCGCCGGCCCCGGCCGGGGGCGGGGCGGTCCGGGCGCCCGGCGGGGCCGCCGGGGCTTCCCCGGGGGCCGGGGGGGCCGGGGGGGCGCGGGGGCCCGGGGGCGGGGGGGCCCCGGGGCCGGGGCCCGCCCGGGCCCGGGGCCCGGGGGGGGGGGGGGGGGGGGGGGGGGGGGGGGGGGGGGGGGGGGGGGGGGGGGGGGGGGGGGGGGGGGGGGGGGGGGGGGGGCGGGGGGGGGGGGGGGGGGGGGGGGGGGGGGGGGGGGGGGGGGGGGGGGGGGGGGGGGGGGGGGGGGGGGGGGGGGGGGGGGGGGGGGGGGGGGGGGGGCGGGGGGGGGGGGGGGGCGGCCCCCCCCGGGGGGGCGCCGCGGCGCCCCCCCCCCGGGAATCCTGGGCGACCACGCAGGGGGCCGCGGGGCGCGCCGGGCCCCGGCGCGGGGGGGCGGCCCCGGCGCCTGCGCCGCGGCGCCGCGCCGACGTCGTTCGAGGGCACGCCGTGAATGGCAGTGGCGCCGCCAGCGGTCGCCGCGCGCCGCGCGGCTGAGTGAAGCCAGGGAGTGGCGTCGCGCCGCGCGGGGCGGGGCCTGCCCCGCCAATCTCGCCGGGGGAGCGTGTGCACGCTCAGTGGACCGCCGCGGGCGAGCCTCAGGGAGTTCACGGCGTGTCCTCGCCCGCAAGCTCAGGGGACGAGCGCGCGCCGACAATGGACGGCGCAACTCAGCTCATGCGAACGATCAACCGCTCAAGGCTTCTCGACAGCGTGGCCCTTTGCAGCCCAGGCGGGCATGTCGCCCTCGAGATGCGACAGCCGCGTGTAGCCGTTCGCTGCCAGCACGTCCGCAGCGATCCCCGCACGCCGCCCGGACTTGCAGTACAGCACCACGTCCTTGTCTTTTGGTACCTCCGCGAGCCGGGATGCGAGCTGGTCGTACGGCACATTGACCGCGCCGGGCACATGGCCTTCCGCGTATTCCTGTGGCGTCCGCACATCGAGCACGAACAGGTGATCTGGATGCCTGGACTGGTGTTCGAGCAGCGCCTCCGGGCTCATCGGGGCAACCGCCACTGCAGCGGAGGCCGGCGCTGGAGCAACAGGTTCGCCAGCTGTCGCGGTCGTCGTGAAGGCAACCGACAACGCGCCGGCCACCAGGAGCGCTGCCAGGGCATGCCCGGATTGGAGTGGGCGAAACGCGTGGTTCCTGGTCATTAGGAGTCCTTACTTCGAGGTGAGTCGCGACGTTTCTGGCAACGAATCAATCTGACTCCATCGAAGGCCAGAAGTTTCGGCCGGGGACACGCCGTGGATTCATGCGTCGGTGGTGGTGACGTACGCATCTGCTTCGATTTCGACGAGCATGGCCGGATCGACCAATCCGCTGACTTCCACCATGGCGGACGCGGGGCGGATCGCGCCAAACACATCGCCGTGCGCACGCCCGATAGCTTCCCACTGCGCAATGTCGCGAACATAGATTCGCGTCCGTACGACGTCCTCGAGCCGCGCACCTGCGCGCTCGAGCGCCGCCTTGATGTTGGCGAGCACCTGGCGGGTCTGGGCGCCGGCATCGTCACCACCGACGAGCCGGCCATCCGGGCCCGTGGCCGTCGTTCCCGACACGAACACCATCGGCCCAACCCTGACCGCGCGCGAGTAGCCGACGACCGGTTCCCACGGCGTTCCGGTCGCATAATTGGTGCGGATTGCAGCCGTCTCCACGCAAGCGGCGGGAGTCTTGGGGGGCGCCAAGGTCGAATAGTTGTAAAAGGCGCAGGCCGAGGGGCGCGGCGGCGGCGCGCGAGGAGCGCCGCGGGGGGCGGGGGGGGGAGGCGCGGTGCCGTCCGGGGGCGGAGCCCCCCGGGGGGGCGCGGGCCGGGGGGGGGGGGCCGGGGCGACAGGCGCCGGCGGGCTGGGCGGCCGGCCGGAGGGGTCATGGCGCACCACTCATTTCTATAGATTCCCTCGATAGCGGCCCGCGAATAGCCTTGATTACTTGGAATTCGCACCGTATTGTCAAACATCATTTTACTCGTAGGCAGCCGATGACGACCCCTCCGGACCGCGTACCGCTGAACGCCCTGCGCGTCTTCGAGGCCGTGGCCGCGCACCTTAGCTTCACCGCAGCGGCCAGGGAACTCGGCGTGACGACTGCGGCAGTCAGCGCGCAGATCAAGGCGCTCGAGGCCGACATCGGCGTACCCCTGTTCCGTCGTCACACGCGTGCCGTGGCCCTCACCCAGGAAGGAGCCGAGCTGCTGCCCGGCGTCCGCCGCGGGCTCGAGGAGCTGCGCCGCTCGGTCGAACGCATCCGCCGCGAGCGCGTGGGCGGCATGCTCAATCTCAGCGTGCCGAACGAATTCCTGCAGCGCTGGCTGCTGCCGCGCCTCGGCGAGTTTACGCGCCGGCACCCCGAGATCGAAGTTCGATTCGGGCCGCCGCGTGCTGCCGGCCTCGACTTCGATCGCGACGATTTTCACTCCGCCATCGTCTACGGTTCCGGCCAGTGGACCGGCCTCAAGGCCGAGCGCCTGCTCGACGAATACGTGTTCCCGGTCTGCAGTCCCGTGCTGCTCGCCAGGTTCGGCCCGATCGAGACGGTCGCAGATTTTGCGCGCTATCCCCTGATCCACAGCCGCACGGAGCCCTGGCAGGACTGGCTGCGCCGGGTAGGCGGCGATACGACGCGTGCCGACTCGAGCCCGCCGATGGAGGATTCCGCGGCGTCCCTCGTCGCCGTCGAACAAGGCAAGGGCGTTGCGCTGGCCCGCTGGTCGCTGGTGGCGGCCGACATTGCCGCCGGCCGACTGGTACGCCCGATGCTTCCTAGCGTGCAGCAGCGAAACGCCTGGTTCCTCGTGGCGCCTCCAGCGAACTTTTCGTTGCCAAAAGTCGTACGGTTCCGGGCTTGGCTGCTCGACTGCTGCCGCGAGTTTCCCCCTCCCGTGGGCGAGACCCTCGGCATCGAATAGGCACCCCACCCGCTTTCGCCCCGGCGGCGACCAGCACAGGTTGGCGTAGCGTGACGTCAAACCCGGCCAACGTCGGGAGGGGGATTCCACGTCATGGCAGGCCTGCTCAGGCCGCAACCGCCCCGCCGCCGATTCCACGCCATCAGCATCGTTGCGGGCCCCAGCCCGTGTGCTCAGGTCAAGGCGTTGGAGGGCACCCGCCTCCTGTCACTCGAGGCACCGCGATTGCCGATCGTCGGCTGCACCAATCCTGGCGGCTGTCGCTGCAGGTTCCAGCACCACGAAGATCGCCGCTCAGGTCCCAGGCGCTCGGGAATGCGTGCGCCGGTACCGGACGCCTGGTCGACGGACGGCAACCGGCGCCGCTCGCCCGGCCGGCGCAACGTCGACGTCGCCGCCAAGTGATCTGTGGCTACCGCAGGCGCAGCGTGACCTGCAGCGGCCGATGGTCGGAGCCCACGTAGCCACCGATCTCATGCCCGGTGACGCAACTGCGCCGCGGCACCAGCACGTGATCGATTGGCAGCGCGAGCGGCCAGAATCCCGCCTGCCACGTCGGCCGCCAAGCCTCGCCGGCCAGGGCGTCCTGCAATCCTGACTCGGACACGAGCCGTGCGAACGCCGGTGCGTACGGCGTCAGGTTGAGGTCTCCCAGCAGGATCGTCGCGTCGGGCCGAGTGAGCGCGAGTGCAGCCGCCTGCTCCAGCGTCCGGTCGCGCGCGACCTGCAGTTCCGGCATCACCGGCCAGCGTGTGCAGCGCAATCACCCGCAGCTTGCGACCGTGCACGTCGACATCCGCGACCAGCGACGGCATGCCGTCCCCGGAGAAGTCCATGGTCTGCACGTCATCGATGGGCCATCGACTCAGCAGCGCGATGCCGTACGGGTCCTCGCGCGGAATTACCTTGCGGTACGGGTAGGTCCGCGCGAGCGGCTCGAGCGCCGACGCCCACCTCGGCGTGATCTCCTGCAGGGCAATGATGTCGGCATCGCTGTCACGCAGCCAGGCGACCAGCGCCGCATGATCGATGTTCGCAAGCCATGCGTTCGCAGTCACGACGCGCAGTGGGTCATCGCTGCAAGTCCGCGCGGCCGGTTCGTGCGCCACGGCGCGGCCGCTCACGAGGATTCCTGGCAGCCACTGCATCACGACGGTGACGCAGGCCACGACCATCATCCAGGGCCGGCGCAGGACCAGCGACGCGAGCAGCAACGCCAGCGCGGCAACGCCCACCTGCCAGCGGAAATGTGCAAACAACTCGAAGGGCCAGCCGACCGGCGCCAGCAGCGCCGCAAGCGAGGCAGCGGCCGTCCCGATGAGTGCGATGCTCACCGCACGCGACCAGGCTGCGCGGGACAGGTGCATGTCTACAACAGCAGCAACGCCACGATGAGACCGAACAACGGGACCAGGACGGTCATGCAGAACATGGGCCAGTAGGCCGACTTGTGCGTCTCACGGCAAACACCGCGGATCGTCGTCACAACGTACCCGTTGTGCGGCAGCGAGTCGAGCCCGCCGGAGGCGATCGCCACCACGCGATGCAAAGCATTCGCATCCACGCCCAGGCCGAGGTAGTGCGGCGCCAGGATCGGCAGCGCGATCGCCTGGCCGCCGGATGCAGACCCCGTCAGCCCCGCGATGAGCGTGACCGCGATCGACGCACTGACGAGCGGATCGCCCGGCAGCGAGGTGAGCGAATCGACTGCCGCAGCGAAAGCCGGTGACAGTTTCGCGATTGCCCCGAAGCCGACCACCGCGGCCGTATTCGCAATTGCGATCAGCGCACCGAGCGTGCCGTTCGATACGGCGTGCGGCAGGTTGATGAAGTATTTGCGGTTGACGAGCAGCACCGTCAGCACGCCAGCGAGCAGCGCGACGATCAACGCCGACTGCTTCAGGGAGTCGTGCAGCGCGAACGCGACGCCCAGCACTGCCGCGAGCGGAATCAACCCGGTGGCCGGGTGCGGCAACCCGCCCGTCTTCGGCTGCGGGTCGCCGTCACGCACGTCGTAACGTTCGCCCGCGGTGATCGAGCGGCCGATCATCCACTTGAGCCACACGAAACCCGTGACAGCCATGAGCGCGGCGACGACCAGGCTGACCTGCCACGCGGCATAGGGGGTCGTGCCCAGGTACTGCATCGGGATCCAGTTCTGGATTTCCGGGGAGCCCGCGGACGTCATGGTGAACGTGACCGAGCCGAAGCCGATGGCGCCGGGAATGAAGCGCCGCGGCAGGCCGGCCTCGCGGAACAAAGCAAGCGCGAGCGGGAACACCGAGAACGCCACCACGAACAGGCTCACGCCGCCGTAGGTGAGGATGGCGCAGGCGCCGATGACGGCGACCAGCGCGTGCCGCGCGCCGAATCGCTGCACGACCCACTGCGCGACGCTGTCGGCGGCGCCGCTGTCTTCCATCACCTTGCCGAAGACGGAGCCGAGCAGGAAGACGAAGAACCACGAGGCAATGAAACTGCTGAACCCCGACATGTAGGCGGCGGTGAAGTTGTCCACGCCTGCCCCAGCGAGTTGCGGAAACAATGGCAGTCCGAACGACAACGCGAGCAGCAAGGCGCACACGGGCGCCGCGAGCAGCAGGTCGACGCCGCGCATCGTCAGGACGACGAGCAGTGCAAGACTGCCGAGCAGTCCGATCCATTCGAGCGTCATGCGGAAAGTGACTCCGGCAGGGGGACGCGCCCGCGTCAGGGCGTGCGCGCGAGGAACTCGTCGATCGCCGCGACGCTGACGGGCTCGTCCAGCATCGGCGTATGCCCGCGTTGCGGCACCTCGACACGCACGAGATCCGGCTTCTCGCGCAGCATGCGGTCGAACGTGGCCACGGCGAGGATGTCGGACGTGGCGCCGCGCAGTGCCAGCGTCGGCACCGGCCGCAGCGCCGCGAACAATGACCAGAGGTCCGGCGCGGCTGCGGACGGCGCGCTGCGCACCGCCTCGCCGATCATCGGATCCATGTCGAGCCGCGGCACGCCGCCGACGTCGCTGTAGCTGCGCCTGGTGTGGGTCACCCATTCCTCGTGCGTGCGGCAAGCAAAGCACGGGAAGTTTCGGCGCCCGCGTGAGCGGTGCGAAATCGCGATAGAACAGTTGCAGGCCGTCCCCTGACCTGAAGAATCGTTCGGTCGCAGCGTCGATCATGGTCACCTGGCTTTCTCCCAGTCGGCGTACTGCCTGCGCAACTCGCGCTTGAGGATCTTGCCATTCGGATTGCGCGGCAGGTCGGCAACGTACACGGCGCCCGCCAGGCGCTGCTGCCTGCCGACGCGCTGGTTGGTCCATTCGACCAGTACCCCTGCCTCGGGCGCTTCACAGCCTGCCGCGACCGACCAGCGCGAGCGGCGTTTCGCCCCAGCGTTCGCTCGGCACGCCCACGACCGCAACGTCGGCTACCGCGGGATGATCGCGCATGACCGCTTCGATGTCGGCCGGGTAGATGTTCTGGCTGCCCGACAGGATCATGTCCTTCTTGCGATCGACGATGTAGAGGAAGCCGTCGTCGTCGAGACGCCCGATGTCGCCGGTGCGCAGCCAGCGTCGGCCTTGCGTGTCGACCCACGTCGCCTCTTCCGTTGCGTCGGCTCGCTGGTGATAGCCCTCCATCACCAGGCGGCCGTAGCCGCAGATCTCGCCCAGTTCACCGGGTGCCGCTGCGACGTCGTCGTCACGGACGAGCTTGAGCTGCTGGCCCGGAATCGGCTTGCCGACGGATTCGATGTGGGCGTCGAAATCCTCGGGAGCCAGCGTGGTGATGATGCCTTCGGTCAGGCCGTAGAGCTCGATCAGTTCGCAGGCGAGCGTGTCGCGCGTCGCCCGCTTCAACGGCGGCGGGAGCGGCGAGCCGCAGCACATGATCGCCTGCAGCGAAGACAGGTTGCGTGTTGCAATGCCGGGCAGTCCGAGGACGCGCTGGAACTGCACTGGCACGAAACCGCCGTGGGTGACGCCGTGACGCTCGATCGCATCGACCAGCGCAGCCGCGCTGAACGACGGCAGCACGACGATGGTGCCGCCGACGACGATCGTGCTCAGCATTGCGACCCAGCTGATGTTCGAATAGAGGCCGAGCGAGCAGACCGTCACGCAGTCGCTGCGGTACCTCAGGGCGATGGCGAGATCGGTGCCCCAGTCATAGCGACAACCGTGCGTGTGCACGATGCCCTTGGGCAGACCGGTCGTGCCCGAGCTGTAGATGATGTTGCACTCGCTGTCCGGACCGACCTCGACTGCCGGTGCAGCGGCTGACTGGCGCGCCGTCCAGGGCGCGATCTCCGTCCAGTGACCATCAGCGGGCGCATCGACGCCGAGCTTGCGGATCGTGTCCGGAAGCTGCCCGTCCGCGAGCAGGGCGTCGACCCGGCGGCAGTGCTCGCCCGAGGCGGCGATGCCGGCGGCACCACTGTCGCGCACCATCGCAGCGACCGCCGCATCGCTCACGGACGTATTGAGCGGCACGACGGACACGCCCGCCTTGCCGGCGCCGAACAGCAACAGCGCCATCTCGGCGCTGTTCTGCATCAGCACGGCGAGCCGCGCTCCCGGCGCGAGACCCAGTTGCAGCAGACCGTTCGCCACCTGGTTCGTCGCAGCGTCGAACCCGGCCCAGGTCCACCGGCGCTCCCCGCAGAGGAGCGCCGGCTTGCTGGCCTGGTTGCGGCCGTGCTGGACGATCAGGTCGGGGACGATCGGCCGCGGTACGTCGTACCAGCCCATGGCCCTAACCTCATCGATCCGGCGATCAGTTGAAGCGGTAGCTGGCGCTCAGGCTGACCGTGCGCGGCGGGCCGTAGAAGCTGTTGACGATGTTGCCGTACAGCGCACCCGGGAAATAGTAGCCGCCGATCTTGTATTCCTCGTCGGTCAGGTTGCGTCCGAGCAGCTGGAAACGCAGCTTCTCGTCGTTGGAGGTCCAGGCGATGCTGGCGTCGACGAGCGTGTACGCGTCGTTCTGGTCGATCAGCGGGTTCGGGAACTCGAACATGTAGTACGAGTCGCGGTACGAGCCGGACAGCGTCGCGAGCAGCGAGCCCCAGCCGTTCTGCAGCGGCTGCGCATAGTTGAGCGCCAGGTTGCCATTCCACTCCGGCGTGTTCTGGAACACGGCGGTATCCGCGAGGTCGACCGGCACCGTGATGGTCGCCGGCGGCGGCGTCGGGTTCGGCACCACGGTGAACGTGTTGTATTCGTCGAACTCCGCATCGGTCCAGCCGATGCCGTAGTCCAGCGAGAATCGGTCGCTGAGCCGAGCTGAGCCTTCGAGTTCGACGCCCTGGATGGTCGAGGCGCCGGCGTTGTCGACGAAGCTCGCGATCGAACCGGTGACCGTCGGCTGCTGGCGGGTGATCTGCTGGTCGCTGTAATCCGCGCGGAAGGCCGCGAAATTGTAGCAGAGCCGGTCATCGACAAGGGTGCCCTTAGCGCCGATTTCGTACGAGCTGACGGTTTCGGGATCGTAGCCGTTGACCGTGTCCGGCGTCAGCACCACGTCGCCGCGCATGTCGAAGCCACCTGACTTGAAGCCTTCCGAGTAGGACGCGTACGTCGTGAACGTGTCGGTGAACTCGTAGCTGACGCTGGCGCGCGGCGTGAACTGGTCGAACGTGCGCGTCGTTGACGTAGTCGGCGCGCGCACCGGCCAGGACACCGCCGCATCGTTGCCGAACAGCGGCGAGCCGAGGCCCGAGAAGTCCTGCCGATAGACCGAGCCTTCCTTTTCGTCCTCGGTGTAACGGCCGCCGAGTGAAACCCGCCAGCGGTCCGTGATCGAGTAGCTCACGTCGGCAAACGCCGCGTAGCTCGTCGTGTCGACGTAGCCCGACGTGGCGATGGTCAGGTTGAGCAGACCGACACTGGTGTCGAACTCGCCTGATGCGTGCGCGTCGAGGTAATAGAGGCCGGCGACACCCTGCCACCGTTCGCCCTCGAACAGCACCTGGAATTCCTGCGACGTCTGGTCGTCCTCGTAGCGCCCGGGAATGTCGAGCGCCGGCTGCGGCGAGGCATCGAAGTCGATCAGCGTGTTGGTCTTGCCGTCGCGGTACGCGGTGATGGACTTGAGCGTGATCGCATCGTTCAGTTGCCAGGCCGCCGTGAGCGACACGCCCTGGTTACGCACGAGGTTGTCGTCGCCGGCGCCCGCCCGGGTGTCGAAGACGTCCGGCAACACGACCTCGCCCGCCGCGAGCCCCAGGCCCGGCGCTTCGCGGTGGCCGTGCTTGGCATCCGAGTTGTCCTCGACGTAGTCGGCGGCGAGGCGGAAGCTCAGCGTGTCGGTCGGGTTCCACTCGGCGCTCATGCGGAAGGCGTCGACGGACTTCGCGTAGTGGTTCTGTTTGCCGGTGAACTGGTTCTCGCCGTAGCCATCGCGACGGTAGATGGCGGCGCTGCCGCCGATCGACAGCGTGTCGCTCAACGGCAACACACCCGAGGCGAGGAAGTCGTGCTGCGCATAGGTGCCGAGCGTGAGCCTGGTGTCGAGGTAGGCCTCGTTGCCGAGCGACTTGGTCACGTACTTGATCGCGCCGCCGATCGTGTTGCGGCCGTACAGCGTGCCCTGCGGGCCGCGCAGCACCTCGAGCCGCTCGATGTCGTAGATGTCGAGCACCGCGCCCTGCGGGCGCGGCCACGTACACGTCGTCGACGTAGAGGCCGACGCCGGGCTCGAAACCCCAGAGCGGGTCCTGCTGGCCGATGCCGCGGATGAAGGCGATCAGCGTCGAGTTGGTGCCGCGCGCCACCTGCAGGGTGAGGTTGGGCGTGGATTGCTGCAGCCACGTGATGTCCTGCGCGCCGATGGCCTGGATGCGTTCGGCCGAGAATGCGGACACCGCGATCGGCACGTCCTGCAGCGATTCCTCGCGGCGGCGGGCGGTCACGGTGACCTCCTCGAGGCCGGTGACCGACGACCTGGCGACGGGCGCGTCCTGCGCGAGGACTGCGGGTACGGCGAACATCGAGGCCGCGCAGGCTGCAGCGGCCTGCACCGAGTAAACGGCGAGCTTCTTCATGGATCCCCCTGCTGTGGCGCCTGGTCCCGACGCCGGTGTTTCAACGAGTGTTGGAATTTAGTTGAACGTTCGTTGAAATTCAACAGTCGTTGCAGGAAGGCCTCCGGGTTCTTCAGAATCGCGGCCTCGACCTCACGCTCAAGGGCAGT
Source organism: Pseudomonadota bacterium (assembly GCA_016705325.1). GTDB lineage: Bacteria > Pseudomonadota > Gammaproteobacteria > Steroidobacterales > Steroidobacteraceae > RPQJ01. The sequence continues at coordinate 371,994 of JADIYJ010000027.1, forward strand.
TCTTACCGCGATGCAAAAGAAAGGCACGACTGGCCGCAAGGGTGCGGGACGGGACCGCCTGCCGCGGGCAGGGACGGCCGGCACCGGCTCCCGCTCGCAGGCAACGCGCGAACGCATCCTCGACGCGGCCGAGCGATTGTTCGCGCAACGCGGCTTTTACGGCATTTCGGTGCGCGACATAACGGGCGCCGCCGAGGTGGACGTGGCACTCGCGAGCTACCACTTCGGCAACAAGCAGGGCCTGCTCGAAGCGGTGTTCATGCGCCGCGCGGAAGACCTCAATACCGAGCGCATCGCCCGCCTTGACGCCGTTCTCGCCGCAGCCAGGGGCCGCCGCCCACCGAAAATCGAAGACGTCATCGATGCGTTCACCCATCCGCTGCTCGATCGTTCCTCACGCGGCAGCCCGGGCTGGAAGAGCTACTTCGCGCTGATTGCCGAAGTGAACAACTCGCCGGAATTCGGCGGCGTCCTGATGTCGCGCTTCTTCGACCCGGTCGTCGAAAAGTTCATCGACGCGATTCGCAGGGCATTGCCGGACTGCGAGGAACGCGACCTGTACTGGGCCTACCACTTCCTGTCGGGCGCGCTGACACTCACGTTCGCCGAGACGGGACGCATCGACAAGCTGTCGGGTGGCGCCTGCCGCTCGAGCGATCTCGACAGCGTCCACGAGCGGCTCGTGCCGTATTGCGCCGCCGGCTTCCGCGCCCTGTGCGCGACAAAGCGTGCCGCCTCCCGGCAGGCCGGCACCAGGAAAGCCCGCAAGTGAATTCGCGCAAAGACAGCCGAGGAATCCATTCGATGCAGACTCTGTCCCTCGGTCCGGTCGTGCGTACGGCAGCGATGAGCTTGTTCGGCGCGCTGGCGCTGGCGGCCTGCGGCAACGACGCCACCAGTGCCGGCGAACGCAGCGATCGCCTCGCCACGTTGCCGATCGCAGCGGGTTCGGTCACGACTTCGGGCATCTCCGCGGGCGGCTACATGGCGGTGCAGTTCCACGTCGCGCATTCGTCCCTGGTGAGTGGCGTAGGCGTCGTGGCCGCCGGCCCCTATTACTGCGCGGAGAATTCGCTGCGTCATGCGCTGGGTCGCTGCATGAAGGGTGACGAACCGATCGCGGTTGACGAGCTTGCCGGTCTCACGAGCGAGTTCGCCCTGGCCGGTCGCATCGACCCGATTGCGAACCTGGCCAACGATCGCGTCTGGATCCACGGGGCGGCGGTGCCGATCCGGTGGTGGCAAAACCGGTCGTGGATGCATTGCAGGCGTACTACGAACTGTTCGTGAACCCGGACGGCGTGCAGCGCAACGAACTTGCGGACGCGGGCCACACGTTTCCCGCGGCTGCCAAGGGCCTCCAGGACTGCGGCAAGACCGAAACGCCGTTCGTCGGCAGCTGCGGCGTCGACGGCGCGCGGCAGATGCTCGAGCACCTGTATGGCGCGTTCGGCGCGCAGGCTACCGGCGTCAGGCAGGGCACGCTGGTGCACTTCTCGCAGGCGTCATACGCGACGGCCGCCGACGCCGACGGGTTCGCCGAACGCGGGTGGCTCTACGTTCCAGCGGCATGCTCTGGCAACGGCACTGCCGGGCGCTGTCGCCTGCATGTCGCTTTTCATGGCTGCAAACAGGGCGCTTCGTTCGTGAACGATGCCTTCGTGCAGCAGGCAGGCTACCTGGCAGCGGCCGATGCGGGTCGCATCGTCGTCCTGTTACCGCAGGTCGAACCGAGCTTCCAGCCGCTCAACCCCAACGGCTGCTGGGACTGGTGGGGTTACAGCAGCGCGGAGTACGCGACCCAGGCCGGACCGCAGATCGCAGCCGTGAAGGCGATGGTTGACGACTTGCTGGGTTCGGGCGAGCCGGAGCGAGCCGGACCGTAGGGAGTCAGAGCGCGACAGCGCGCGACCGCTGTCCACCGTAGAGCACTTCAAGGCGACGCACGCCCTTCATGCGCCGCGAAGACCGGCGCACCTCGCCCATCAGTCGCAACAACAGCCCGACGTCATCGTTCATGCCGCCGGTGCAGTAGTCCTCGCTCATGCCCAGGTGCAGCACGGTCACGTGCTCGAGGTCGGCGCGGACGTAGACGGCCACGCCAACCGGGCGGGGGCGGTCAACGTCTCCACCGCGAACAGGCACTGACGTCCGGCAGGTTGCCCACACGCACACGCACCCCTCGCCGTCGTCCACGATCTCGGGCGGGCCATATTTGTCGATGACGTCGACGATGCCGCGTGCGAAGCGATCCTGGCAGCCGTTGAAAAAGAGGATCCGCTCAAGCGCATGGCGCTTGTGGCGAGGAAGCCGTGACGTGAATTCGATTCCCCGCATGAAACTTCCCCGGCCGCGTGCACGGCCTCGGACGGAGGTGCGGCCGATCATGCTCGCGGGACCCGCTTATGTCGAGTGGAGCGACGCACAAGTGTTGCTGCAGCGCCACAAAAACACCCCGGACCCAGACTGTCGAAACGTCTCGACTCGTGGCGATACCCTTATCGAGCAGATCGTCGAGCAGTTCCCCGACGTCATTGTCTGCGTCGCCGGCACGCGCGCCGACGAACCCCTCCTGGCCCCGCTGATCAGCGCCGGTCTCGTCTACCGGTTCATGCACAAACCCACGTCCGCGCGGCGGGCGGGCATGTTCCTGCAGGCGGCGATCCGTCGGCATGTCGAGCGCCGGGCAGGACGCGAAGCCAGCGATCCGCTGGCACCGCTGCTGCGCGGTCTGCGCCGCCCGACGGCTGGCATGCCCTGCGGGTACCTCGCCCTGATCGGCCTGGTGACGCTCGCGCTGGTCGTCCCGCTCTTCGTCGGCGGCAAGCCGGGATGCCCCGGCCACGACGACAGTCGCCGCGGCACCGGTGACGCCCATCCAGGCAACGGCAGCTACAGCACAAGCCAATCCGGTCCTGGGGCGAGCCCGGGCAGCCCTGCATGCAGGCCGCCTCGAGGCGCCCGAGGGCCGCAACGCGCTCGACCTGTTCCAGGCCGTGCTGCTCGCGCAGCCCGAGCACGCGGAAGCGCAGGTCTCGCTCGCCAGGACAATCGACCTGCTGCTGCAGCGCGCGCAGCAGGAACTCGACGCCGGGCACAAGCCAGAAGCCGAACGGCTGGTACAACGCGTGCTCGCGGTGGTTCCCGAAGACCCGCAGGCCCAGGTCCTCGCACGTCGCATCAGTCCGCCCGACACGCCGTCGCGCCAGCTGTCGCGCGAGCAGCATGCGGAGGTGGAAGCGCGCCTGGCCGGGACCGAGATCGTCTCCGCGCCCGCGCGCGCGCGGACGCTCGAAGAAATCCAGGCCGAACTCGCCTCGCTGCCGGGACCCGTCACGAAACTGACCGGTCCATCGAGCGACTCGACGGCAACTGCGCCGACAACAGCCGGCGCCGGTCGTACGGCCCGATCCGCCTCGCGCCACGCTTCGTCAATCCGACGCCGACGATTGCCCCGCAGCGCGCAGTTACGCGCGCGAGCCGGTCAACGCACCGCCGGCCGCAGGAGTGACCGGCCTGACGGCGCGGCACGAGCCCGCAGATCCTGCGCTCGAGTCAGCGAGTCTCAACGCCGACCGCAGGACGTGAGATCGACCTGCTGCGCAGGCTTTGCCACGTCCGCCTGATTCCCCGCGCGCGCAACGCCTCAGACAGCCCGCTGGCACCTTCGGTTTCGCCGTGCACCAGGTACGTATGTGGCTTGCCCCCGACGCCCGCATGCCAGCGCAACAGGTCTTCCTGATCGCCGTGGGCCGAGAACCCGCCGAGCGTGTGGATACGCGCGTTCACCTTGAATTTCTCGCCATGGATGCGCACGTGCTCGCGGCCATCGACGATCGCGCGTCCCAGCGTTCCTACCGCCTGGAAGCCAGTGAATATCACGTCGCACTCTCGCTGCGTGATGTTGTGCTTGAGGTGATGCACGATGCGCCCGCCGCTGCACATCCCGCTCCCCGCGACGATGATCGCACCGCCCCGCAGCAGGTTGATCGCCATCGATTCTTCGGCAGAGCGGCAGAGCTTCAGGTTCGGCAGCGCCGGCATGCGACCGGCATCGCGGCGTGCGACGCTCGCCTCCGCGTCGTACAGCTCGGGATGCTTCCAGTAGATCTCGGACGCCTCGATGGCCATCGGGCTATCGAGGAACACCTGCCAGTCACCGACACGCCAGTCGTCGAAGTGACTGGCGAGCTCGTAGAGGACTTCCTGGCTGCGCCCTACCGCGAACGCGGGGATCAGGACGTTGCCGCCGCCGGCCCGCGCCGCGCGCAGGATCTCGCCGAATTCACGCAGCGTGTCGCTGCGCTCACGATGCCGGCGATTGCCGTAGGTGCTTTCCATGACCACGACGTCAGCCGCGCCGTTGCCTTCCGGGTCGCGCAGGATCGGCGAGTCGTACTGTCCGACGTCGCCACTGAAGACGATGCGCGAGCGCGAGCCCTCCTCCTCGAGCTGCAGCCACACGCTGGCGGAGCCGAGGATGTGGCCGGCGTCGCGGAAGGTCAGCGTCACACCAGGTAGAACCTCGGTCGCGCGGCCGTACGCCACCGGCTTGAACTGCTGGATCGTCTCGTCCGCGTCCACTCGCGTGAACAGCGGGTCGGGAAAGCCACGCGCGTGTCGATTGCCATGCTCGGCCTGTCTGCGGCGGTAGCGCTCCGCCTCGCGCTCGGCCATGAAGGCGCTGTCCGCGAGCAGGATGCGCGCGAGGTCGCGGCACGCCGGGGTCGCGTAGATCGGTCCGCGGAACCCGCGCTTGCGCAGCAGCGGCAGCCGTCCGCAGTGATCGATGTGCGCGTGGCTCAACACCACCGCGTCGATCGCTGCGGCATCGAACGGAAAAGGCTGGCGATTGCGGACGTCGGGACGCTCGCCGCCCCGGATCAGCCCCGCAGTCGAGCAGCAGCGTGCGGCCGCGAACGGTGAGGATGTGGCAGGAGCCGGTTACCTCACCGGCGGCGCCGTAGAACTGCAGCTGCATCGCGCGAATCGCCTCAGGCGATTCGCTGCCCGACGGCCGCTTCGCCTTCCTGATGAATCGGAACGGTTGTCGCCCGCCCGTCCCGCAGCAGCTTGACGCAGGCCTTGACCACCCCCTGCATCGTACCGGCGACCAGCCTGCGACCGAAGCTCATCCAGGCACGCCGTCAAGGTCAAGGCCAGTCGGTGCGGTCGGGGCGAAAGCATCGCTTCGACGGCGTCGGCGACTGCGACGATCCGGGCCTCGAGCAGGATGTCCTCGCCTTTCAGCCCGCGCGGGTAGCCCGACCCGTCGAGACGCTCGTGGTGCTGGCGCACGACTTCCGCGACAGGCCAGGGGAACTCGACGGCACGCAGGACTTCGAAGCCGCGCTCTGCGTGCGTCTTCACGAGTTCGAATTCCGAGGCGGACAGCACGCCGGGCCGCCACAACAGGTCGCGTGGAATCTGCAGCATGCCGACGTCGATCAGCTGACCCATCACGCGCAGGCCGCGCACGGTGACCCGGCATCCCGAGCGCAGTGCCGATGCCGGCCGCGTAGTCGCCGACCCGGCGCGCGCGCCCGGTCTTGCACGCGTCCTGTGTCTCGGCGAGCTGCGCCAGCGCCTCGATCGCGCCGAACATCACCCGCTCCATGTGATCCATCGCGGTGACGACCTCCGCGTCCGAGCGGCGACGGCGCAGCAGCCTGGTCGCTGCGTCCGCAATGTGCTCGACGTGCCGGCGGTCGTCGTCGTCATACGGCTGGGCCGCGTCCGCGACGAGCAGCACGCCAACGAGGCGTCCGCCGTCGAGCATCGGCATCACCAGCTGGCGCTGGAGCTGTGCCGGCAAACCCGCTGCCTTCAACGCCGCCGTGCCTTCCGCCGCGTCACGAATTACCGGCCGCTGCGAGGCCGCGCATTCGCCCAATGCCGTTGCAGGCGGCGGTGGCCCGCGCCAGTGCGTCAGCGCCGTCAGCGGCTCAGTCGCTTCGGAGCCGCGGGCGTGCGGCCAGCTCGAGCGATGTCGCGTCGCCGACCGGCAGGAAGAAATAACCCTGCGCGCTGCGCGTCAGGTCCCGCGCCAGCAACAGCGTGCGGTCGAGAATCTCGGCTTCCGTCAACTCGTGCGAACGCTGCACGAGTTCGAGCAGGCGGCGCACGCGCAGGTGATCCGGCTCATTGCGCGCCGCGGCACGCTTCGAGACTGGCGACGTCCCGCGCGGTCATTACGCGGAAGCCGGTCTGCTCGTCGATTGCGGCGAGCGCGATTTCGACCTCGATCGCCTGTCCGTCCGGTCGTCGCCAACGCACCTCCTGGCGCAGAGACCCGGTGACGGTGCGCCCGATGCTGCGCACGGTCGAATCGGCTGCGGGTTCAACCTCGAGCGCCTGCAGCGTGAGCGTGCCGAGACGTTCGCGGTCCGTGTTGAGCAACGCGAGCAGCGCCCGGTTGCCGTAGCGCAGGCGGCCCTCGCCGTCGACGACGCCGCATGGCTCAGGCGCCGCTTCCAGTGCATCGGCGAGCGCGGCGAGTTCCTGCTCGCGTGCGAGCGTTGTCAGTTCGGAACTGACGTCCCGCGCGGTAAGCAACCAGCTCGCCCGGCCGGCATAGCTGGTGGCGACGCGCCGCAGTTCGAGTCTTGCCTCGCTGCCGTCCGGACGTTGCCAGTGCAGTATCGACTCGTGCGTCGAATCGTCACTGAACACGGCGCCCGGCAGCAGCTCGCTCAGCGGCTTGCCACGCAGGGCCGCGGCTTCCTGCCCGACCAGTGCCGCGGCCGAATCGGTGGCCACGTGCACGAGCTTCGAGTCGATGTCGACGATCCACGTCGGCGTGGGTTGCGCCGCGAAGGCGCGATCGGCGTCGTTGACGGCCGACTGCAGGCGTGAGCGCGCCGTCTGCAATTCGTTGATCCGCGCTTCGAGCAGCGCGACCTTGCCGACCTCGACGCGCGATTCTTCCGCGGCGCCGCGCGCCTGCGACTCGGCCTCGACAGCCTGGCGTTGCGCGGTCTCCAGCTCGCGGATCCGCAGTTGCAGCTCGCGGATGCGTACCGATTCCGCGGCGGCGAATTCGGCACGGGCGCGTGCCTCGTATTCGGCGCGTTCGCGGGCGACGCGTTCAGCCACGGTCAACTGCTTGTTCGCCGCTTCGACGTCACGAAGATGCTTTTCCAGGTCGCCGAGCCGCCTGCGATCCTGCTCACGACGGTCGAGCAGTTCGGGTACCAGCATGGGCATGCGCATCGTGCCGGAGCCCGACGGCGCTGCGTCGAAGGTCGCGACGAGTTCCTCCAGTGTCGAACCCCGCGGAAAGAATCTCTGCGCCCCGACCTCGGCGGCGAAAGCCTCGTACTTCGGCCCTTCGACACGGAATGAATGCAGCAGCACCGGCAGGTGCAGGTACGAAGGGTCCTCGCGCAGCCGGCGGCACAGCGCAAAGCCGTCAAGCCGCGGCAGCATGACGTCGCTCACGAGCGCGTCGGGATTCTGGTTACGGACGACGTCGAGCGCCTCGATGCCGGTCTTCGCCTTGAGCACGCGGTGGCCGTGCGATTGCATCACGCTCTCGACGGCAGCGAGATCCTGGTCGCGTTCGTAGGCAAGCAGCACGGTCTTCATTGACGGGCTTCAACTCCATCACGCGGTGGCGGCGCACCCGGGCAACGGCCCGGCGCCGGTCGCACCTTCGCTGCCGGCAGTATGCTCCCCGGCCCGTGCGGGGCACTATTGCGCGGCTTCAAGCCGTTGACATGCGTCACAAAACGCCGCCCGGGACGGCTCCGGCGGTACACTCGTCCGTACATGACGGGATTCCAGGAGAACTCGATGATCCGGCGCATGGCGGTCGTAGGGGCAGGTGCCCTGGTCCTGCTGGCAGGCTGTGCCACGCATTGGGACGTCGACAGCTTCGAGGCTCCGCGGGCAACGTGGCCGCCAGGCACACGTACTTCTGGCAGGGCGGTGATTTCGGCACGCCAGGGCACCCACGACCCAGCGGTGGTCGCGTCGGCCTCCGCGCAGCTGCGGGGTGCCGTGACCGCAGAACTGAACCGCAAGGGTTTCAAGGAAGTCGACACGGCAGCGGCGGCCGACATGATCGTGAGCTTCCAGGTCGCCGGCACGCAGAGATTCGTGCCGTCGGACGAGAGGCGCATCGGAGCGCCATCCGCCACCACGGTGCTCAGACCAAGCGAGATTCAACCGCCGCCAGCGTCGACGGTGCCGCGCGAAAGGCGAATTCGCGAGGGATCGGTCCTGGTGTTCATTGACGACCGCGCGTCGGGCCAGCTGATCTGGCGCGGCATGGTCACCGAAGAGACACGCGGCGGCTCGACCGAACAGGGCGTGCGCCAGCTCACGCAGATGGCGCACGAGATCGCGAGGGAAGTACCGGCCCGCACCGGCGCGCAGAAATAGGCCGGCTCAGCGCCGCATCACGAGCACCGCACCGGCCAGCAGCAGCGCGGCGCCGAGCAGCCGCGTCGGCGTCACTGCAATCTGCGGGTAACCCAGGATGCCGAACTGGTCGACCACCAGCGCGACCATCAGCTGCCCGGCAATCACCAGCGCCACCATGGTCATGCCGCCGAGGCGTGGACCGAGGATCGTGACCGAGGCGACGTAGACGGCACCGAGCAGGCCCCCCCATCCACGCCCACGCCGGGACCTGCCCGAAGCTGCCGGTCGTCGCGCGAACCTGCGATGGCGGCGAACCCGACAAGCGCGAGCAGGCCAATCGCGAAGTTGATGGTCGATGCCCAGAGTGGCGAACCGATCACGCGGGCCAGCGTCGCGTTCATGCCGACCTGCACCGTCAGGGCCCCGCCGACGAACATCGCCAGCAGGTGCGGCCAGTAGTTCGCCATCATCGTTCGCGACTCCTCGAGCGCGGAATCAGGCCGCGCCTTGCAGCGAAGCATCGCGCCGCGGCCAACCCTGCCACACGAGTGCGCCGATGCCGAGCAGCAACGCTGCAAATTTCACCCAGCCACCGATGACGGGCACCAGGCCGACGAGCCACAACCCGAGCACGGCAAGCAGCAGCGCAAACAGCTTCCAGCCCGTCGTCACGACGGCGCCGCTGCGCATGAAGCCAAGCAGTTTCTGGCCGACGAACATCGCAGCGGTGACCCAGCCGAGGAACAGCAGCAACAGGTACAGCATGAGAACGATCAACGCGAGCGGGATGCCGATGATCGTGACCAGCAGCAGGACGACCAGCACCGGCAGGCACACGAGGATCACGAACCCGAGCCCGAGACTGCGCAGTGGTTCCTGTCCGATCCACTGCGCAGCGCGAGTGGAGTACGCCGGGAAAGCGAGCATGAACAAGGTGCCGGCGACGAACACGCCGAGCATCCACAGGAACGATCCAACCCCGTGCGCGACGGTGCGAACGTCCCGCGCAGTTTCGTGCCCGTCGACCAGGTGGCCGACGTCCGTCTCGTGGAACTCGATGCCACCCGCGATCTGTGCGCCTTCAGGCAGCGAGGGTTCACGCGCGCTGTGGACGACGAGCCTGCCGTCGATACGCGTATTGGGACCGATTTCGACCTCTTCGGCGCGGACTTCGGCATCTCCCTGCACGACGCCGTCGATGTGCACGCTGGCGCCCGATGCCTGCAGGTACTCCTGCGCGTTGCCCTCGAACCGGATGCGGCCGCCGGTCAGTGACAAGCCGCCGGCGATCGTCGTGGCCGGGCCGAGCGCGACATCGCCGCCAGCCACCCGCGCGTTCCCGGCGACTATTGCATCCACCTGCACCTCGCCACCAGCGGCGTAGAGATCGTCGCCGACGCTGCCGCCGATCGAGACGTCGCCGCCCGCGGCGATCAGGTCGCCTTTCACTTCGCCCGCCGTGGTGACGTGCCCGCCCGCCAGCATCGCGTCGCCCGCGACCGGGTCGGTGAGATTGAGCGAGCCGCCCGCGCCGAAGTAGTCCGAGCCGAACTGCTTCGAAACGGAGTCTTCGCCCTGGCGCTCGATGCTGCAGCCTGCGATGAACAGGACCAGGGCGAACACGCCCAGGGTCCGTGCGACCGGTGTCATATCGGTTCTCCTCGACTCCCGTCGTCCTGCCGCACAGGAACGCGCGGGATTTTGCAGGCCATCACCGAGCAGTCAGGGCAAGCCCGCAGACACGGATATGTCCTGGGACTCCGCTCGTCCCACCGTACCCACGCTTCAACTCACGTGCCGGACGCACAAGAAAAAAAGCCGCGACTCGCTGAGCGAATCGCGGCTTTGCCGACGCATGGCCTTCCGTGACAGCCCGCAGATGTCCCCCGGTCGGGCGTGCCATGTCGTCTGTCGCCCGGTCTCCCCAGCTTGCGACTGCCTGGCGTTTTACGTGGTTTGCAGGGTGGTGTCACCTTGCGGCGCAAAAACGACGGTACCCCAATCAACGGCCGAGTTAATGTGTCTTTTTCTGCAACAGCAGGCGCTCAGGACTTCAACGCGGACCCTTCCGTCATGTAGCCGACGAATCTGGGCACGCGCCGCAGGTAATAGTGTTCGGCATCCCGCAGATGCAGGCCTGATCCTGCGACCAGCGGCACCGTCTCCCGGATGAGATGACAACCGCCGCCGAGGCGGTTCTGGATCGGGTTGAGTCGATGCTGCCAACGGGCCACCCGCGCATCGGGCGACAGGCCGTGCTCAAGGAACAGGAACTGTCCGCCGGGTTTGAGCACGCGATGAATTTCGCCGAGCGCATGCACCACGTCGGGAATCGAGCAGAGCGTCAACGTGCAGACAACGCTATCGAAGCTGTCCCCCGCGAACGGCAGGTGCTCCGCATTCAGGTGATGGAAGTCCACGGCAACGCGGGACGTGGCGATCCGCGGCAACGAGAAGCGGTCGAGGTCGGTGTCCGGGTCGATGGCTTCGATGCGGCTCACGCCCGGCGGATAGTGCGGCAGGTTACGGCCTGTGCCGAAGCCGATCTCGAGGATGCGACCCGACGCCCGTGCCAGCGTGCGACGCCGCGGCTTGTCGAAGACCCTGCTTCCCATGGCCAGGTCGAGCAGGTACGGGAAGACGCAGTGATGGTAGAGACCCATGCTAGCGAGTCGCCGACCACGCGGTATGCATCGAATTCATGCCATCACCGGCTCGTTCATTGCCATTCAATTTGTAAACTGAACTATATTAATTCAATACGCTGCAATTCAATACTGCAATTTGATCATTAATTTTTTACAATGAAGGAGGTTTTCCGCACTCGGTACCTGCGTGCCATTGGCTCGCCGCTGGGGTAGATTGCGCGCCCTTACGTGCCCCCCGCCAGGGCAGGATCCAGAGAGCAATCATGGGACGCATTTTCGAAGTCAGAAAGCACACGATGTTCGCGCGCTGGAACCGCATGGCGAAGCAGTTCAGCCGCATCGGCAAGGACATCACCATCGCGGTGAAGGCGGGCGGCTCCGATCCGAACGCGAACCCTGCGCTGCGTCGTGCGATCCAGAACTCGCGCGCCGTCAACATGCCGAAGGACAAGGTCGAGTCGGCGATCAAGCGCGCCTCCGGCCGCGACGCAGCGAATTTCGAAGAGGTCATCTACGAGGGCTACGCGCCGCACGGGGTTGCCGTGCTGGTCGAATGCGCAACCGACAACCCCACACGCACCGTCGCTGCGATCCGCAACGCGTTCAACAAGAATGGCGGCAACTTCGCCTCGACAGGCAGCGTCGCCTTCCAGTTCCGTCGCATGGGCGTGTTCCGGTTGAATCCCGAAGGCGTCGACCAGGACGATCTCGAGCTCTACCTCATCGACCACGGTCTCGAGGAATTCGGCGAGAGCACGGGTGAGAAGGGCGAGCCGCAGCTCGTCGCCCGCTGCCTGTTCGAAGATTTCGGCACGTTGCAGAAAGCGCTCGAGGAGCGCGGCATCAGCCCGATCTCGGCCGAGCACGAATACATCTGCACCACGCCGACCGAACTCGGTGAAGCCGAAGCGACCGAGGTGCTCGAACTGATCGACAAGCTCGAGCAGGACGACGACGTGCAGAAGGTCTACCACACGCTCGCTTGACCTCCGCCGCCGCGTCAGCCGAGCGACTTCAAGGCATCTGCAACGGTCAGCGCGCCGGAGAATGCGGCCAGCAGGGCGCGGTCTGCAGTCACCAGTGGGGCGCCGAGGATCTTCGCCAGCGCAACGAACTCGGCATCGTATGCCGACAGTCGACTGGCGTCCGTCACCGCGAACACGCGCTCACTCGGCAGGTAGTGCTCCCGCCCGACGAACGCCGCTTCCGCTGCAGCCATGATTTCGCGCACCTGGGACACGCCCAGACTCCCGTCGCGCCGGTAGCCGGTGAGAACGCTGCGTAGTTCCGACCGCCACAGCACTGGTGCGTGCCAGTCGGGATCCAGTTGCCGCAGGCGATGCGCATGCGCCGTCTGCTCGCCGTTGATCCAGCAATAAGCAATGACGTTGCTGTCGACGACGATCACGCCCGGCCCGAACTGCGGTAGCGCCGAATCCGGGTGTGATCGACACGCGGCAGGGTCGCCACGAAACGCTCGAGCCGCAACTGTTCCGAGGCGACATCGACCGCAGGCGCTTCGAACTGCGCCTCGAGCAGAGCCAGAATCTCCCGGTTCAAGCTGCGCCGGTTGGATTCAGCGCGCGCCTTGAGACGCAGGTGGAGTTCGGAGGGAATGTTCTTCAGCGTCAGGTTCAGCATGTGCCAGGTGGTACCGTTTTGGTACCGTCATGGTGTCGCGGATTCAATCCTTGATCAAGCACGCTGTGATTCTCAGCCGCTTGTTGACCCGGATCGCATTGAAATTGCTGGCAAAGCGACCAGATAGACGTGCCCGATGGCCGGCAACGGGTCCAGGCCGTCTAAACTTCCCGAGCCATGCAAATCGACGCTCGCGAACTCTTTTCGTATCGCCGGCACTGGGCGCAGCGCTTTGGCGTCGCCCCGTTTCTGCCCATGTCGCGGGCGGAGATGGATGCGCTCGGCTGGGATTCGTGCGACGTCATCCTGGTCACGGGCGACGCCTACGTCGACCACCCGAGTTTCGGCATGGCCATCGTGGGCCGCCTGCTCGAGGCGCAGGGCTTTCGCGTCGGCATCATTGCGCAACCCGATTGGCACTCGACGCGCGACTTCATGCAGCTCGGCAAGCCGAACCTGTTCTTCGGCATCACCGGCGGCAACATGGATTCGATGGTGAATCGCTACACCGCGGATCGCCGCGTGCGCACGGATGATGCCTACACCCCAAATGGCGCCGGCGGAGCGCGCCCGGATCGGAGCCTCATCGTCTACTCACAGCGTTGTCGCGAAGCGGCGAAGGACGTGCCGATCGTGATCGGCGGCATCGAGGCCTCATTGCGCCGCATCGCGCACTTCGACTACTGGTCGGAGAAGGTGCGCCGTTCGGTCCTGCTGGATGCGAAAGCCGACCTGCTCGTGTTCGGCAATGCCGAGCGGCAGATCTGCGAGATCGCGCATCGGTTGGCGGCGGGCAGGAAGATCGAGGAGATCGACGACCTGCGCGGCACGGCGTTCGTGCGCAGGGCGCTGCCGGCGGGCTGGGTGGAGTTTGATTCGACGACGATCGACACGCCGGGGCCGCTGGCGCCGCCGGTCGATCCCTACGCAGTCGAGGGTTTTGGCGGGGGCGGGGGGGGGGGGGCGGGGGGGGCCCGGCAACCGGACTGGCGCCGACGCCACCTCAAACAGCGGTGGCGACGTCGCGACGGCCAAAGCTTCAACTGCACGTGACCACGCCGCAACGCCGGCATTGTCTTCCGGGTTTGCCCGGGAGGCCGTCCGCGCCATGGACGGCGCGGCTTTATGCCCTTCAGGGTACGGAGCCCCCATGGATGGGTTTACGGCGTCCTCCCGGGCAGATCGGGAAGGCCGGGACAGCGTCGTAGTCGGCGCAACGGAGAGCGTGCTGAAGTTTCACCGACGCCCGCCGAAGAGCACCGACCGCGTGCACAGCGTCATCCGCATGCCGTCGTACGAAGCGGTCGCGGACGACCCCATCCTGTACGCGCACGCCTCGCGCATCCTGCACCAGGAGGCGAACCCCGGGAACGCGCGCGCCCTCGTGCAACGCCATGGCGACGTGGACGTGTGGCTGAACCCGCCGCCGATCCCGCTGACCACCAGGGAGATGGATGCGGTGTACGAGCTGCCGTACCAGCGCATCCCGCATCCGGTCTACGGCGACGCGAAGATTCCAGCGTACGAGACGATTCGCTTTTCGATCTCCATCCAGCGTGGCTGCTTCGGCGGCTGCACCTTCTGCTCGATCACCGAACACGAAGGCCGCATCATCCAGAATCGCTCCGAAGACTCGGTGATCCGCGAGATCGAGACCATCCGTGACACCCTGCCGGGCTTCACCGGCGTGATCTCGGACCTCGGCGGGCCCACGGCCAACATGTACCGCGTCGCGTGCAAATCGCGCGCGATCGAGGCCGCGTGCCGCAAGCCGTCATGCGTCTACCCGGGCATCTGCCCGAACCTGCGTACGGATCACTCACCGCTGATCAGTCTGTACCGGCGCGCACGCGAGCTGAGGGGCGTAAAGAAGGTGCTGATCGCGTCGGGCGTCAGGTACGACCTCGCGATCGAATCACCCGGGTACGTGCAGGAGCTGGCACAGCATCACGTCGGCGGCTACCTGAAAATCGCACCCGAAGCGCTCGCGGAAGGTCCGCTCTCGAAGATGATGAAGCCGGGTGTCGGCACTTACGATCGCTTCAAAGAACTCTTCGACAGATTCTCGAAGGAAGCGGGCAAGGAGCAGTACCTGATTCCGTACTTCATTGCGGCGCACCCGGGTACGCGCGATGAAGACATGCTCGAACTCGCGCTATGGCTCAAGCGCAACGGCTTCCGCGCCGACCAGGTGCAGGCATTCCTGCCCTCACCGATGGCGACGGCCACCGCGATGTACCACTCGGGCAAGAATCCGCTGCACAAGGTGACGCGCACCTCGGAGGATGTCGTCATTCCGAAGGGCACGCGCCAGCGCCGCCTGCACAAGGCCTTCCTGCGCTATCACGACCCGAACAACTGGCCGCTGCTGCGCGAAGCGCTGCGGCAGATGGGGCGCTCCGACCTGATCGGCAACGGCCGCAACCAGCTGGTGCCGACGTACCAGCCGATCGGCACCGGCCGTGCCCACGAAGGTCAGCGCAAGCCCGGGAAGTCCGCGGCAGCAACGGCAAGACCGCGGTCGAAGCCGGCGGCCAACGCCAAGCCTGCGCAGCGGTTTCGCACCCAGCACACGGGCTTGCCCCGGGTGCCGACCGACGCACCGCGACGCCCGCAGGGTTCGAAGCGCAAGCCGGGTCGGTGACCCCGCCCGGTGCAACGCCGGGGTGAACGGCACGACGACCATCACCCCGCGGGCGTCAGTCAGCCTTTCCTGGCCTTCTTCTCGGCGCGCTTCTCTTCCTTCGACTTTGCCGGTTTCTTCTTGGCCTCTTTCTTTCGATCCATGCCCTTGCCCATGTCGTTCACTCCCGTGGTGATTGGTCGCAGGCGAGAGCTTAAATCAGTTGTAGCGATTCGTCTTGAACAGGTCGGACGCCGTCTGGAAATACGCGACGCCCAGATCCTGCAGCGCCTCATCGTCCGCGCGCGGCTTGAAGGACTTCGCCACCGGGTCATAGGTCAGGGACTGGTGGGTCTTGCCGAGACCGAGCACCACCAGCTGGTTGTCACGCAGAATCGCCACGTCGTGGTTATGGCTGAAGAGCGCGATACGCGTGCTGTCGTCGGGCTCATGCAGCGCATCGACGCCGAAGAACGGCGCCTCGTACTGCATCCCGAGCAGACCGAGCACGGTCGGTGCGATGTCGATCTGCGTCATCAGCGTGTCGATCTGACGCGGTGCAATGTGCTTCGGTGAGTAGATCATCAAGGGGATTTCGTACGTCTCCAGCGGAATCTCGGCCTTGCCGTAGACGCGCGCACCGTGATCGGCGACCACGACGAAGACCGTGTTGTCGAACCACGGCTGCCTGGCGGCCTCGCGCAGGAAATAGCCGAGCGCGTAGTCGGCGTAGCGCACGCCCGCCTGCCGGCCGCCGCCCTCCTCCGGAATGCCCAGCCGCTCGAGGCCCGGACGGAACGTGAACGGCTTGTGGTTCGACGTCGTCATGATGATCGAGAAGAACGGCTTGCCGGCCTGGTACTGCTCGCCGAAATGCTGGATCGCGCGGTCGAACAGGTCTTCGTCGGCAACGCCCCACACGTTCTCGAAACGGACCTTGTCGATGTCGGTGCGGTCGAGTACCTGGAACCCGTTCCCCGCGAAGAACGTGTTCATGTCGTCGAAGTAGCCGTAGCCGCCATAGAGGAAGCTGCTCTGGTAGCCGAGGTCGTTCATGACCTTGCCCCAGCTGCCGATGCCCTGGTTGCCGGGCCGACGCAGGATCGAGACGGTCGGGATCGGCGGGAACGAAGAGGTGATCGCTTCGAGGCCGCGCACGGTGCGAGTGCCGGAGGCGTAGGTCCTGGCAAACCAGAGGCCCTGCTTCGCGTACGAATCGAAGTTCGGCGTCCAGTCCTTCTCCGAGCCATGCAGCTTGCTGAACTCGGCGCCGAACGACTCGCTCGAGACGACGACGACGTTGAGCCTGCCGAGGCCGTCGGGCCGGGCCGCATGCAGCCGGTCCACCTTGCCCAGCGCCAGCTGCGTGAACGACGCACCGTCAGGCGCCAGCTGCTTCTGCAGCAAGCTCAGGTTGTCGACCGGCCTGGCGTGCGCGTAGTACGACTCGTAGTCGATGTCGCTGGTGCGCGCCGCACGGAAGAAGCTGCTGTGGCCGTTCTGCACCAGCTCGTTCTCAACCCGGTTCGATGACAACGACAAGGCATTCGTCGGGTAGAATGCGACCGCGAGAGCCAGCGCGACGGCATACGGCGCGAACGTCACGAGGCGCTCGCGCAACCGGACCACGTGCTCGAACCCGGGCTTGATCGCGTGGCGCAGGAAGAAGACGGCCAGCGCGGCCAAGGTCACTGCGACACCGAGCACCTTCAGCACCGGGTACGCATCCCAGATGTCGGTGAACACTTCGGTCGGATACGCGAGGTAGTCGTACGCGACGATGTTGAAGCGCGCGTCGAACTCCTCGAAGAAGAAGTATTCCGTCGCCGTCAGGTAGATCAATCCCGTAATCGTCGCGGCAGTGGCGCCGTACAGGAACACGCGATTGGGGGTCGTCCGGAACCAGCGGTCGGGCAGCAGCAGGATGTAGAACGCGAACGGCGCGAACAGGTACAGGCTCTCGACCAGGTCGTTGATGAAGCCTGCCGTCAGGATGTATGGCAACCGGGAGATGCCAACATCGGCCTCGATGCCAAACCTGGCCCACAGCAAGGTGCGAGCTGCCAGTCCCAGCACCAGGTAGACGGCGACGACAGCCAGCCAGGGCGAATAGCGGACAAGGGCTTTGCGGATCGGGCGCATCTAGCTGAAATCCTTGAAAAAAAAGCGGGCAGCCGCACCCCGCGGCGGGTGAGTCATGGGTTAGACGCCCGGTCGAGCCGGAATCAACCGCCAGTCGCCCGGCTTTTGACTTAACGCGGTTCGCGTGCGTGACGAGAGTCACTCATTGGCCCGGCCGTCGTGTCGAGACCCGCCGGGAGGACTAGCGTGCCCCACGTGTCCAATCGGGACTCGATCGCTGACGAGCCGGGGAGGTTTTGATGCAATCGTTCACAGCATTGGCGCAACGCGCAGGGATGGCGCTGCTCATGGCCCTGCCTTGCGCGGCGCTCGCGACACCCCCGAGTTGGGCGCCTGCGCACGGCTGGCGTAAGCAGAATGACCCGACCTATGCCGGCTACAGCGGCCGCGCCTGGGACTACGACTTTGGCGTGCGGTCGGGCTCGTGCGATCGCAATCGCATCGGCCAGGTGCTCGGGGGCGCCGTCGGTGGCGTCACGGGTGGCGCGATCGGCGGGGAGATCGCCAAGGGCAGTGCCGAGCGCAACGTGGCCATCGTGATCGGTACGGTCATCGGCGCGGCCATCGGCGCCGAGGTCGGGCGACGCCTGGACAAGGCGGATCGCTCCTGCGTCGGCCACGCGCTCGAACTCGCCGATTACGGCCAGAGCGTCAGGTGGACCAATCCGAACACCCGCGTGACGTACCAGCTGACGCCGCTCGACCCTGAGCACGGCATCGACGGGTGCCGCCGGTTTCGGCTCATTGCACACGGATCCTTCGGCCTGAGCGAGGGCCGCACGGTCGCCTGCACGGATGGCAGCGGCGTCTGGCAACCCGAGGACGACCGCCTGACCCGACGCTGAGGCGCCGCGGCCGGGTCGTTGATGCTCCACCGGGCGCATGCTAGCGTGCGGCCGCTTCCTGGGGGATCAATGAAGAGCGCCCGGCCGACATCACGCGACATCGCCCGCCTCGCGGAGGTTTCGCAGGCCACGGTGTCGCGCGCCTTGCGCAACAGCCCCCTGGTCCGTCCCGAGACCCGCGAGCGCATCGAATCGATTGCGCGTCAGCTCAGCTATCGCACGGATCGTCGTGCGGCCGGCCTGCGCACGCGCCGCTCGAACACGCTGGCCCTGCTGCTGTTCGAGGAATCCTCCGCGGACGGCCAGATCAATCCGTTCTTCCTGTCGATGCTGGGTCACATCACGCGCGCGACAGCGCGGCGCGGTCTCGACCTGCTGGTGTCCTTCCAGCAGTTGAGCGACGACTGGCACACGGAATACCAGCTCAGCAATCGCGCCGACGGGCTGATCCTGCTCGGCTACGGCGACTACCTCTCGTCGATGCCGCGACTGCAGAAGCTCGCCGACGCTGGCGCCAATTTCGTCATCTGGGGGCCGGACGTGGACGGCACGCCGGGTCGCTACGTCCGCACCGACAACAACGCGGGCGGGCTGCAGGCAACTCGCCATCTGCTGTGCCGCGGACGCAGGCGCATCGCCTACGTCGGCAGCTCGTCCGATCACTGGCCGGAATTCCAGGCGCGCTTCAGCGGCTACGAGCGGGCGTTGCGCGAGGCGGGCATCGAGCCCGATCCGCGCCTCTCGGTCGAAGCGCAGTCGAGTGAGCAGGCAGGCCACGACGCGGCCACGGCCCTGCTCGACTCGGGCGTGCCGTTCGACGCGATCTTCGCCGCGAGTGATCTCATTGCGATGGGTGCGATCGGCGCATTGCGCGACCGTGGCCGGTCGGTGCCGGACGACGTGGCGGTCGTTGGCTTCGACGACATCGCGGCGGCGGCACACTTCATTCCACCGCTGACGACCGTGCAGCAGGACACGCATCGCGCGGCTGACATGCTCGTGGACAACCTGCTGAAGATGACCTCGGGCGAGCCGGTCGAATCCGCGCTGATCGAACCCAGGCTCGTCATTCGCGGTTCCTGCGGCGGTTCAGCCGGCGCGTAGTCCCGGCGGCTGCGGCGCGACCGCTGCGCTCGCTGCCGCCAGTCATCAAGCCCGGTCTTCATGGTCATCGACGCGCAGCGTCGCGAGCCCGGCGAGGACCAGCAGCATCCCGCCCAGCGCCAGCGCATTGATGCTGTGACCGCCGAACAGCGCACGCACCAGGATGCCGAGCACGCTGGCCGCGAGGATCTGCGGGATCACGATGAAGAAATTGAAAATCCCCATGTAGATTCCCATCTTCTTCATCGGCACCGCCTGCGACAGCATCGCGTACGGCAGCGACAGGATCGACGCCCAGGCAATGCCGACGCCGATCATCGACACCAGCAGCAGCCGCGGGTCCCCGATGAAACGGACCGAAACCAGGCCGAGCGCACCGAACCACAGGCAGACCAGGTGCGCCTTGCGGCGGCCGAGCGCTTCGGCGAGCTTCGGGATGAACAGTGCGGCCAGCGCGGCGAAGCCGTTGTACGCGGCAAAGAGGATGCCGACCCAGTTCGCGCCCTCGTTGTAGGCCGCGGAGGCTGCATCGGTCGTGCCGTAATGGTGCTCGGTGACTGCCGCGGTCGTGTAGATCCACATCGCGAACAGCGCAAACCAGGACAGGAACTGCACGACCGCCAGCTGCCGCATTACCTGCGGCATCAGGTACAGGTCGTTGATCACGTTGTGCAGCATGCCCTCCGTGTCACCACGCAGCTGCCGTGACGCGGCGACGAGCTGCAACAGGCCGAACGCGACCAGTCCGCAGCCGAGCACGTAGAGCTGCTTGTCCCACCCGCACAAGGCAACGGCTGCCGCGAACGCCGCGCCCACGACGATCCACACCGCGGCGGATCTTCGATACCACCGAGACGTCCGCGCGTGACGCTCGACACCGCCCGCCTGCTCATCGACGCGCTCGTCGAACTCTGCGAGTTGCGCTGGCGAGTACTCGCGCGTGCTGATGATGGTCCAGAGCACGGCACCGAGGAACGCCGCGGCGCCGAGGTAGAACGCGAGCTTCACGGACTGCGGCAGCTGGCCCGGCTCGGCCACGTTGGCGACGTCGAAGACGTTGGCGAGGATCCACGGCAGCGCAGAGGCGACCACCGCACCGACGCCGATGAACCAGCTCTGCATCGAGTAGCCGCGACAACGCTGCCGGTCGGGCAGCATGTCGCCCACCAGCGCGCGGAACGGCTCCATCGAGATGTTGATCGACGCGTCGAGAATCCACAGCATGCCGGCCGCAATCCACAGGTAAGGACTGTTCGGCATGACCACGAGCGCCGCCGTGGCGAGCAGCGCGCCGACCAGGAAATACGGGCGGCGACGGCCGAGACGACCCCAGGTGCGGTCGCTCAGGTAACCGATGATCGGCTGCACGATGAGCCCGGTGACCGGTGCCGCGAGCCAGAGAATCGGCAGGTGGTCGATCGATGCGCCCAGGGACTGGAAGATACGGCTCACGTTCGCGTTCTGCAGGGCAAAGCCGAACTGGATGCCGAGGAACCCGAAGCACATGTTCCAGATCTGCCAGAAACCCAGCGTCGGCTTTTGCTTGCGCACTATCTGTCCTTACCCAGCCGAAGATCGAGCCACACGGCGAGCGCGAGCACGCTGCCGCGCGCAATGTACTTGGCCTCCGGTGACACCGCCATCAGGGTCATGCCGTTCAGCAGGCTCGCCATGATCAGCGCGCCGAACAGCACCCCGAGCACGGTGCCGCGCCCGCCCCGCAGGCTGGTGCCGCCGATCACGCAGGCCGCGACCGCATCGAGTTCCATCAGCGAGCCGACGGTCGACGTTGACGCGCCCGAGTACGCGGTCTGCATGAACCCGGTCAGTGCCACGACGCCGCCCATGAGTGCGTAGGCACCGATGATGGCGTTGCGCACGGGCACGCCTGACACCACCGCGGCTTCTTCGTTACCGCCGATCGCGTAGAGATAGCGACCGAACGGCGTATTTGTCACCAGCTGGTGCACCAGCACCGCGACCAGGCCCAGGATCACCAATGCGATGGGTACGCCGCGGTAGCCGTTGGTGACGATGACGACCAGGAAGACCATCTGCGCGAGCGCGAACAGCTGCAGGAACGTGATTTCGCCGTCGTCGACCGCGAAGCCGTAGGACTGCCGGCGCCTCCGTGCTGCGAGCGCCGATGCGACGATCGCCACCACGGCCAGTCCGGCAAGCGCATAACCGGCGACCACCGGCAGGTAATACGTGGTGAGCAGCGAGTACACGTTCTGGCCTCCGCCCACGACGACCGGCACCGTCTGGTTTTCGATCACGAGCCAGTGCAGGCCGCGGAAAACCAGCAGGCCGCCCAGCGTCATGATGAAGGCCGGGATCCGCTCGATCGCGATCAGCGCACCCATCGCCGACCAGACCAGCACCGCGCCAAGCGCGGCAATCAACAGCGCGACGGGGGCCGGCACGTCGTGCCAGAACACCAGGACAGCCGCGACCGCGCCGGCGAGTCCCACGCCGCTGCCGGCCGACAGGTCGATCTGGCCGGGCAACAGCACCACCAGCATGCCGAGGGCCAGCACCGCGGTGACGGCGAGTTCGACCGAGAGCAGCGACAGGTTGCGCGCGGAGAGGAACACCGGCTCCTGCCACGCGAAAAACGCCCAGATCGCAAGCAGTGCGACCAGCATCGACAGTTCGCGAGTGGCGAAGCGATTCAAGCGGCACGCTCCAGCCGGCCCATCGCCGCAGCCAGCAGTCGCTCCTGGGTGGCTTCCGACCGGTCGAATGTGCCGCCGATGCGGCCTGCGCACAGCATCACGATGCGGTCGCTCATGCCCAGCAGTTCGCCGAGTTCGCTCGAGACGAGCACGATCGCCTGCCCGGCCGCCGTCAGCCGGTTGATGAGTTCGTACACCTCGAGCTTGGCGCCGACGTCGATGCCGCGCGTCGGTTCGTCGAGCAGCAGGACCTTGGGTTGCGTCAGCAGCATCTTGCCGAGCACGACCTTCTGCTGGTTGCCGCCTGAAAGCGTGCCGACCGGCTGCTCGAGGCCCTGCGCCTTGATGCGCAGCTCTTCGACGATGGACTTCGCGTGCCCCGCCTCGCGATCACGATCGACGAAGAAACCGCGACGCAGACTGCGCAGCGACGACAGCGAAACGTTGAACGTGACGCCCTGCTGCGCTACCAGCCCGAAGCGCTTGCGGTCCTCCGTGACGAGCGCGAGACCCTGTGCCAGAGCTTCGCGCGGATTCCGCGCAAGCAGTGGCCGGCCGTTCAGTTCGACCGCTCCCCTTGCCCTCGTACCCCAGAGCCCCATCAGGTGCAGCAGCAGCTCGGTGCGTCCCGCACCCATGAGACCGCCGATCCCCAGCACTTCTCCGGCCCGGGCTTCGAGTTCGATGCCGTGCAGCGCAAGTGCGCCGTCCCCCGGCGCTTTCACGTCGACACCGCGCAGCGCAAGCAACGTGCGTCCAGGCGTGGACTGCCGGCGCGGGTAGTGATCCTCGATGCGACGACCGACCATCCTGCGGATGATCTCACTGGCGTCAGTCTCGGCCGCAGTCAGCGTCCCCTGGGCGCAACCATCGCGCAGTACCGTGATACGGTCGGCAATCGCGAACACCTCGTCGAGCTTGTGCGAGATGAACACGCAGGCGACGTTGCGGCTACGCAGGCGACGCACCAGGTCGAGCAGGGTATCGGTCTCGTGGCGCGCCAGTGCGGCGGTGGGCTCGTCCAGGACCAGCACCTGCGGCTTGCGTCCAACGGCGCGTGCGATCTCCACGAGCTGCTGCTGGCCAAGGCCGAGATCGCCGACCCGGACCGCCGGGTCGAGCTGGATGCCACAGTCGGCGAGGGTCGCCGCGGACTGCGCGTAGACGCGATCCCAGTCGATGCGCCCGAAACGCTGCGGAAATGTGCCGAGAAACAGGTTCTCACCCACCGTCATGTCCGGGAACAGCGCCAGCTCCTGGTGGATGATGGCGATGCCGGCACGTTCCGCGTCACGCGTCGAATGGAATTCGGCCGTCTTGCCGTCGACCTGGATCTCGCCTTCGTAGCTGCCGTGCGGATGCACGCCGGCCAGCAGCTTGATCAGCGTCGATTTGCCCGCCCCGTTCTCGCCGCAGAGCGCGTGCACCTCGCCCGCTCGCAGGTCGAAGCTGACGCCGCCGAGCGCCGTCACGGCGCCGAAGCGCTTCACGACGTCGCGTGCTTCCAGGACGATGCGTTCGCTCACGGGCGCGGGGGACGCTGTGCTTCGGGGATGCCGCGATACACCTCGTCGTAGGTCGCCATGCCGTCGCGCACGACGGTGTCGAGCAGGTTGTCGCGCGTCACGGTGACGACGTCGTAGAGGGCGGCCGGCACCGGACCGTGGCCGTTGTCGACCGTACTGCGCGCCACGACGAGTCGTTTCGCTGCCACCTGTACGGCCAGTTCAGCTGCGCCGCGCGTGAGCGTCTTGAGCGGCTTGTAGATCGTCATCGCCTGCGTACCTGCGGCGATGCGCTGCAACGCCACCGTGTCGGCGTCCTGCCCGGTCACCAGCACTTTGCCCGCGAGGCCTTCCTCGCTCAGTGCCTGGATCGCGCCACCCGCGGTGCCGTCGTTGCTGGCGAGCACCGCGTCGATACCCGATCCCGCCGCGGTGATCGCTGCGTTGACGATGCGCTTGGCGTTCTCGGGCTTCCACTCTTCGGCCCAGTCCTCGTGCACGACCACGATGTCGCCGCGCGCGATGTAGGGCTCAAGCACCCGGTCCTGCCCGCGCTTGAACTGGGACGCGTTGTTGTCCGTCTTGGCGCCGTAGATGCGCACGATCCGGCCCTTGCCGGGAGTGGGCAGGTGATCGACGAGGAATCTGGCCTGCAGTTCGCCCACACGCTCGTTGTCGAAACTCACGTACAGGTCGAGGTCGCTGTCGCGGATGATGCGGTCGTACGCGATCACGGGGATGCCGGCCTCGTGTGCCATCGTGACGGCCTTCGCCATCGCCGTGCCATCGTGGGGCACGACGACCAGCACGTCGACCTTATTGGTGATCAGCTTCTCGACGTCGCTGACCTGCACGGTGTCGTCGCTGTTGGCAGCGAGCACCAGCACTTTCGCGCCGAGTTCGCCCGCGCGCCGCACGAACATGTCGCGGTCTGCCTGCCAGCGGGCTTCCTTCAGCGTGTCCATCGACAGCCCGATGACGATGCCGTCGTCCCGCGCTTTGCCGGTGGCACTGCCCCCGCGAGCGGCCAGTGCCAGTCCGATCAGCACGCTCGCGACCAGCGATACGAGCACCAGCAGGATTCGGGCTTTCACGAGTTCAGGGCCAGGAACAGTGTTGGTTGCATCAGCGACTCCGCTCATCTTGCCTGCGTGAATCGAATGGCGGCGCCACCGCTGGACGCCAGCGCCAGTTCCAGCGTATCGGCGGCGGTGACGTTGCGCTTCTCGACCACGAGATCGTGCGGCCGCGTCTTCCAGTCAGCCTGTGGCCCGTCGCGGTAGATCTCGGCGACATAGCGTGCGCGCGGCTCGAGGAAGTCGAGCTTCAGGCGCAGCGAGCGGGCGTTCTCGTCGGTCAGTGCGCCGAGGAACCAGTCCGGGCTGCCGCGCTGCCTGCGCGCGATCGCGACGTAGTCGCCGATCTCGCCGGCGACCCCCACGCTTTCGTCCCAGTCGGTCGGCACGTCCTTGATGAACTGGAACGCCACCGGTTGCTTCGCGTAGTTTTCGGGCAGGTCGGCTGCCATCTGCACCGGGCTGTACAGCACCACGTACAGCGACAGCTCCTTGGCCAGCGTGTGCGGCACGCGGTGCTGCGGCGAGAAGCCATCGAGATCGACGATGCCCGGCGTGTAGTCCATGGGGCCGGCCAGCATGCGCGTGAACGGCAGGATCGCGACATGTTCCGGCGGATTCACCGGATTACCCCAGGCGTTGTACTCCTGGCCGCGGGCGCCTTCGCGCGAGATCCAGTTCGGGTAGGTCCGGCGCAGGCCAGTGTCCTTCACGGGCTCGTGCGCGTTGATGCTGATCTTGTGCTTCGCTGCCTCGCGCAGCACGCGCAGGTGGTGGCCGACCTGGAACTGCCCGTCGTGCCATTCGTGCACTTCGACGCCATTGTCGTCGATGCGTCGCACGTCGCCCGCGTCCGCGACGTAGCCGGTCTTCACCTGCCTGACACCGACCGACTCGTAGAGCGCGAACGCCGCGGGCATCTGCGGCTCGTAATTGCCCACGTCGCCCGAGGTCTCGTGATGGCCGACGAGACGCACACCTTTGCTGCGCGCGTAGGCGGTCACTGCCTGCAGGTCGAAGTCCGGATTCGCCTGCGTGAAGTTGAACAGCTTGCCGTTGTGGAACCAGTCGCCGTCCCAGCCGACATTCCAGCCTTCGACCAGCACGCCCTTGAACCCGTTGGCCGCGGCGAAGTCGATGTAGCGCCTGGTCTCGGCGGTCGTGGCGCCGTGCTTCGGGCCGGTTGCCCACGTGGCCCGGTTGATGTGCATCGCCCACCAGATGCCGACGTACTTGCCGGGCTCGACCCAGGACACGTCGCCGAGCACGTTCGGCTCGTTCAGGTTCAGGATCAGGCTTGAATTCAGCAGCGCCGCGGCACTCGGTGCGATCTGCACGGTGCGCCACGGCGTCGTGAAAGGCGTGCGGGTCTTGACGCGGATGCCGTCGGACCACGGCGTGAGGCTGGTGCGGAAGATGCCGGGCCGCCGGTGATCGAGCACGTAGGCCGCATAGTCGACCAGCGCTGCTTCGTGGAAGCTCAGGTGCAGGCCGCCCGGCAGGCGCACCGTCATCGGCGTGTGTGCCATGTGCACGGCGTCGAGCGGCGTCGTGAGGTACGGGTATTCGTAGCGGTTCCAGCGACGGCCCGGAATCCACCACGCCGTGATCTCCTGCGTCGCGTCGGGGTCGAGTCGGAACTCGGTCAGTTCGTCGGTGATGTTGACCGCGTCGTACCCTGGCTGCTGCGGCACCTCGTAGCGGAAGCCGAAGCCGTCGTCGAAGACCCGCACGCGCACGTTGAACTTGCGCGCCGCCCCCTGCGCCGAATCGAAAGTGACCAGGAGTTCGTTGTGCCGGTCACGCACGTAGCGACGTTCACCCCAAGGCTGCTCCCAGGTGGCATCGTGGGTTGAGGTCGAAGTGCCGGCGACACGAAAGCCGTCGTCGAAGGCCGGCTGCGACTGGAAGCGCATGCCGAGGAACCCCGCTGGCATCACAACCTTGCCGTTGCGGGCGACTGCGTAGCGCGGCGCGCCGTTCCTGTCGACGTCGACGGTGACGACCGTCTGCCCATCGGGGATCTGACGTTCGCAGCCATTGCCGTCGTCGCTGCAGTGGCCAGCAACATGGCAAGCACGGTCCAGCCGCAGCGCGAGACAAGGCCCATGGTCGTCTTCCCCCGAAGGCTGGGCGAGTCTAGCAATGAACCGCGGGGATCCTTCAGTGCAATCGTATTCAAGGCCTTGTGGCGCAAGCAGTCTGGGTGCTTCACTTCGCCACCCGCGCAGGAGACTTGCCATGATCAGAAAATGGGTGGCCGTGTTGTGGCTCGCGGTCGTCGCGATGCCTGCGCTGGCCGCCGACCCCATCGAGCGTGTCGAGCCGGCCTCGTGGTGGGTGGGGATGAAGGACGACCGGCTGCAATTGCTGGTCCATGGCACCCGGATCGCCGACCTGGAGCCTGCCGTGCAGTACACGGGCGTCGTGCTCGACAGCGTCGAGCGCGTCGCCAACCCCAACTACCTGTTCGTCAACCTGCAGATCTCGCCCGCGACCAGGCCGGGCTCGTTCCACATCTCCTTCCGCAAGGGCGGCAAGACCGTCGCCAGCCACCGCTACACGCTCAACGCGCGCGAGCCGGACTCCGCGGTGCGCCAGGGGTTCGGGCCGCAGGACGTAATCTACCTGATCACGCCCGACCGTTTCGCCAATGGCAACCCGGGCAATGACTACGTCAAGGGCATGCCCGACCCGCTGAACCGCGCCGCGCCGCTCGGCCGGCACGGCGGCGACCTCGCCGGCATCGCCAGGCACCTCGACTACATCGCCGGCATGGGGTTCACGCAGCTCTGGCTCAATCCAGTCGTTGAGAACAACCAGCCGGAGGCGAGTTACCACGGCTACGCAATCACCGACTTCTACAAGATCGATGCCCGCTACGGTGACAATGAGTCCTACCGCCGGCTGGTGGCCGACGCGCGTCAACGCGGAATCGGCGTGATCAAGGACGTGATCCTGAACCACTGCGGCGCCTCGCACTGGTGGATGCGCGACCTGCCGACCGGCGACTGGTTCAACAACGGCAACACCTTCAAGCCGACCACGCACGTGCGCGAGGCGCTGCAGGACCCGCACGCGGCGCAGGTCGATCGCGAGGTCTTCGCCGACGGCTGGTTCGTCGACACCATGCCGGACATGAACCAGCGCAATCCGTTCATGGCGAAATACCTGATCCAGAATTCGATCTGGTGGGTCGAGTACGCTGGCCTGTCGGGCCTGCGCGTGGACACCTGGCCGTATTCGGACCGCACCTTCCTGACCGAGTGGGCGCGCCGCCTGACCGAGGAATATCCCAACCTCGGCATCGTCGGCGAGGAGTGGAGCGGCAGCCCGATCACCGTGTCGTACTGGCAGCGGGGCCGCCAGCCCGCCGACGGCTACGTCTCGTACCTGCCCAGCCTGTTCGACTTCCCGCTGCAGGAAGCGGTGACGGTGGCTTTGCTCGAAAAGGAGGACTGGGGCACCGGCATGCGTCGGATCTATCGCACGCTGTCGTACGACGGTCTGTACCCTGACCCCGACAAACTCGTCGTCTTCCCCGACAACCACGACGTCAGCCGCATCCACACGATGCTCGGCCAGCGCGCCGAGCTGACACGGATGGCGGTGGCCTTCTTCCTCACCACGCGTGGCGTGCCGCAGATCTATTACGGCACCGAGATCCTGATGCACAACCCGCCGGGCCCGAAAGACGACGGCCTGATCCGCAGCGACTTCCCGGGCGGCTGGCCGGGTGATGCGAAGAACGCCTTTACCGGCGAAGGGTTGTCGGCGGACGAGCGTGCGATGCAGACCTACCTGCGCCAGCTGCTGCAGTGGCGACGCACGGCCCCGGCGATCCGTGACGGCAAACTGACGCAGTACGTGCCGATGGGCGGTGTCTATGTCTATTTCCGGCACGACGCGGCGCAGAAGGTGATGGTCATCCTCAACAACAACGACGCAGCACAAACCGTGGAGACGCAGCGCTTCCAGGAAGTCATCGGCAGCGCCACGGCGGGCACCGACGTGATCTCGGGACAGCCGCATGTGCTGGCCAGCGGCATTGCGGTACCGGCGCACAGCGCGACGATCCTGGAACTCCACTGAGGGCAAGCAGGTGCTCCGGTAGCTGCAGCTGCTGCTGGCGGCGGCCGCGCCGCGCCGAACGATGCATTACACTCGCAGCGCGACGCTGCACGCAGCGATCGCCAACGACCTGTCCCGGGGGTGATTTCGATGCTGGCCATGCAGCGCAAGCTGTCGACGCCGTTCCTGATCCTGCTCACGCTGCCGGCGACGGCGATGGGGTTCGCCCTGTCGGTGCAGATCTCGGCGCTCAGCTGGATCCTCTCGACCAGGTACGGGCTCGACCTGCACGACATCGGGCTGGTCTGGGCCGCGGGTCCGTTGGCCGGCATCGTGGGCCAGGTGCTGATCGGCGTCCTCAGCGACGAGGTCTGGTTGTGGGGCGGACGGCGGCGGCCCTTCCTGATCATCGGTGGCACGCTGGCGGCGCTGATGCTGCTGGCCTTGCCGTCCATCGGCGTCATTTCCGAGCGGCTCGGCTTCGACGGCATCCTGGGCGTGGCGATCGCCGTGGCCATCGCGCTCGACCTCTCGATCAACGTCAGTTTCAACCCGGCCCGCTCGCTGATCACGGACGTGACGCCCGAGGGGGCCGAACGCACGCGCGGCTACACCTGGATGCAGACCGTGTCGGGCAGCTTCGGCGTGCTCGCGTATGCGATCGGCGCGGCCTTTGGCAACGTCGCGCTCATCTACGTTGGCGCAGTTATCGTGCTGCTGTTTTCCCTGCTGCCGGTGTTCGTGGTAACGGAGCCGCGGGAACTGCCACGCATCGACTCTTCCGGCGGCGAACGGACCAGTGTCGGCAGCGTGCTGCGCCTGATCGAGCCGCTGTGGGCGTTTCTGCTCTACGACATCGTCGCGATGAGCCTGCGGCTCGCCGGGATCACGCCGACGGGCTATGGGCTGGAAATCGCGTTTGGAACGCTGGCGATCGTGCTGATCTGGCGCACCCTCCTGATCCGTCCACAGGGCGTCCGTGTTGCTGACGACTATGCGGATTATCGCAAGGTGCTGGCGGCAAATTCGCTGAGCTGGATCGGCATGCAGACGATGTTCGTCTACATGATCGCATTCGCGCAGCAGCGCTTCCCGGCACTCGGCGCGGACGACGTCGGCAAGGTGCTGTCGATGAGCTTCCTCTCGCTGAACGCCGTTGCGGCGCTGCTGCCGGCATTGGTGCTGCTGCCGCTCGCCCGGACGTTCGGCGAGGTGCGCGTGCACGCGATGAGCCTGGCGACGATGGCCGTGGCGTTCGCCGGCATCTATCTCTTCGCGCGGAGTCCGCTCGTGCTGTATGCGCTCATGGCGTTGCTTGGCATCGGCTGGGCCGCGATCGTGAGCTTGCCGTTCTCCATCATGTCGCAGCGCGTCGACCCCGCGCGGATCGGCCTGTACATGGGCGTCTTCAACCTTTCGATCGTGTTGCCGCAGCTCGTCGTGAGCCTGGGTGTGGGCCGGTTCATCAGCGGCGCCACCGACAAAGGCCTGATCTTCCTGATCGGCGCCGCCAGCATGGCGTTTTCAGCGATCGCGTGGCGCAGTGTGGCCAACGACGGCAGAGCTGCCGTCGGTACCACCTTCGAGCTGCGGTCACACTGATTCCTGGCCAACCCGATGCACGCCTGCGCGGGGTAACGCCCGCCGCAAAACCTGCGGACTGCATCACACATTGACGCACCTGCGTACGCAGGGGTTGTCTCGGACCACTGACCGGGTTTTAGTTATGCGATCGCAGACGCCGGTGATCGCGTGGCCTTCATTATCTTCGCTGCCGGACCGATGGCAACCTGCCGGATGCGGACGATAGGCGCTGGCCGGGCGCTATCCGGCCTGCTGGCGATCACGCTCGTGCTGATGGCGGGCTGTATCGCTCTCGGCTACCTCATCGCGCAGGGCTCGACCATCGAACCCGGCTTGGCAGCGAAGGCCGCGGCAGGCAATGTCTTCGACGCGAAGCGCACCGAGGGTCGCGCAGTCATCGATCGTATCGGTGACCTGTCAGGAAGGCTGATCCGCCTCGAAATCGAAGCGGCGGCGTTGGCCAGGCGGCTCGGCGTGGCGCCGTCGACAGCGAATATCGAGCCCGGGAGCGCGAAGCCAGCCGTGGATGACCGGCCTCGCGGGGGGCCGCTGCTGCCGCTCGGCAACACGGCGCCGATGACCGGTGCAGCAGCGCACTCAATCGCTGGCGAGCCAGGCAGCAGCCTTGGGTACCTGGAGACGGAGATCGCGCTGCTGGAGGCATCGCTCGATCGCATGGCTGGCCTCCTCGACGACCGCGACCTGGCGACCATGACGCAGCCGAACCGCCCGCCTGTGCCGGGTCGCATGCCGAAGATCAGCTCGGGATTCGGAGTCCGCCACGACCCGTTCACGGGACGGCTTGCACGTCACATGGGGCTGGACATACCGGCAGTCCACGGCGCTGCGATTCTCGCGAGCGGCGGCGGCCGCGTGATATCGGCCGGGTACCGCGGTCCCTACGGCAAGGCCATCGTCATCGATCACGGCCACGGTACGCAGACGCTGTACGGTCACTGTTCGGTTTTGTACGTGCGCGCCGGAGACCTCGTGCTGCCGCGACAGAAGATTGCGGCCGTGGGTTCCACCGGCCGGTCGACCGGGCCCCACCTGCACTTCGAGGTCATACGCAGCGGCAAGCGTATCGAGCCCGGCCAGGTGCTGGCGGACGTCCTCGCCAGGAATCCGAATTGAAGCCTGCCGCTGCCCGCACGTCCACGCTCAAGCTCGCCGCCGCTCGCCTGGAGTTCGGCCGCGACCGCCGCGTCACGAACGCGCTGCACCTGGCGGCCGTGGCGTCGCTCGTGTTGCTGCTCATCATGATCGGCTGGCGGCTGCATGCGGACAGCCGCTCCTCCACGACCGTGCTGGCGGGACTCAGGCAGCAGAACGCCGCACTCAGGGACGATCTGTCGAGTGCCCTGGTCGAACTGGAGCTGGAGCGTTCCACGCGCAAGGCACTCGCCCGCCAGGTCGCGGAACTGAACGAGGAATCGCGCGAGCTGAAGAGCCGCCTCGACTTCTTCAACGCGCAAAGCGGCCGGCAAGGCAAGACGCGCTGACCTGCCAGGCCCGACAGCGCGACCAATCACTCGAGGACGAAGCCATGTTTCGCAGAAAAACCGACCAGCCTTCCATCGACGTCTCGCGGTTGTCGAGCCTGATCGCGGCCGGCGTCGAGATTGCCGGCGACGTCGTCGTCACGGACGGAGTGCGTATCGACGGCCAGGTCGTCGGCAACGTGCTGTCGAAGCCGGACACGCGCGGGCTGCTCGTGCTGAGCGAGCTCGGTCGCATCGAAGGCAACGTCAGCGTGCACGACGCCGTCATCAACGGCACGATCTGCGGCGACCTCGAGGTGGAGAATTTCATCGAGCTGCAGGCGAATGCCCGCATCACCGGGGCCATCAGGTACCGCACCCTGCAGATGAGCTGCGGAGCCCGCGTGGAGGGCAGCATGGAGTGCATCGTCGATCGCGCCGAGACCCGGGTGGTGACCTCGAGCAACGTGGTCAGCCTGGCCAAGGTCGCCGAGACTTAGCCGCGAGCTCGCCGCGTCTGCAGACGATCGATCCGAGTCGGACGGTCGATGAGGATGTTCATTGCTGGTCGTCCCCGGGCGTGCGGATAGGCCGACGCGCGACAATTGCGGGCGACCGATCCGGGGCCTTCCCCCGAGCCTGGAAAGGCAGACACACGCTCGAGGGAAGGCCCCGGATCGGTCGCTCGTGATACGCGGCACGTGAGCGAGTTCTCGTAAAGTCCCGAAATTTCGCGCGGCGCATGCAACGTTGACGCGGTCACAGCGCGGGACCGTCGGACGATCAATCGGATATGGCCGCCCAAGGCGTCCTGCTGGACCGCGCTGGCACACTCAGGCAAGTCGGAGGTTCCAATGGATATGGGCCGGGAGATGTCACCGTCGTCCCGAGCGCGGCCTGCAGCACAAATGGCTGACAGCGCAGACGAAAAAGCCCCCGCCGGCGAACCAGCGAGGGCTTGAATCTGCGAACGCCGTGCCGGCGTGAAGCCGGCACGGATCTGCAGTGGACCGGTCAGAACCTGTAGTTCAGGCCCAGCAGGTACTGCGTGCCGTATTCCTGGTAGTCCAGGAGCCGCTGCTTGTTTTCCGAGTAGGCGATGTACGGCTCGTTGGTGAGGTTGTTGACCTGGAACAGGATCTGCAGCCCCTCGAACATGTTGCCGCTGAACGCATAGCTCAACTGTGCGTCCGTGATCATGTCGGCATCGACGAAGCGCAGCGCACGCTCGTTGGCGAAGTTGGCGACTTCACCGATGTACTCGGAGCGGTAACGCGTCGCAATGCGGGCGCCGAAGCCATACTTTTCGTAGTACAGCGTGGCGTTCCACACGTCTTCGGACAGGCCCGGCAACGGGATGTTCTGGTTCGCAACCGAGCTGATCGAACCCTGGATCTCGATGTCGCTGTCCGTGTACGAGTAGCTCAGGATCGCGCCGAAGCCGTCGAGCGCGTCGGAGAACACGTCGAACGGTAGCGACGCCGCGAACTCCATGCCCCACAGGTAACCGCCGCTGCCGTTCACCGGCTGGGTGAAGCGGCCCGTGCACTGCTTGGTGACGCCCGGCGGGAACGCCGTGTCAGGAGTGGTCGCACACAGCGCAGTGAAATCGTGCCCGTCGGTCGTCTGGTTGTAGATGTAGGTATCCAGGTCCTTGTAGAATGCGGCAGCCGAGACGTAGCCCTTGTTGTCGTAGAAATACTTCTCGTACGAGACGTCGAGGGCCCAGGCCTTCCACGGATCCAGCTGTGCGTTGCCGCCGCTGCCGCCCGGCTCGCCCGTGGCGAAGTTGAAGCCGCTCTCTTCCGTCGCCTTCAGCTGGTCCATGCGGGCACGAGCCAGTTCCTGCGCGATACCGACGCGGATGGCCTGCGAATCCGGCAGGATGAAGGCCAGGTTGATCTGCGGCAGGACGTCGGTGTAGTCCTTGCCGTCCGTGACGCCGTACACCGCGTTGCCCGCGCCCGTGTCGACACGGTTACGAGTCGGAGCTCTGGTCGGTGTAGATCACCTGCACACCGGCGTTGCCGCGCAACGTGACCGTGTCGGAGATGTCGTGGTTCAGCTCGCCGCGCAGGTACGCGGTGATGACCTCTTCCTCGACCGTCCAGAACTTGCCGGCCAGGTAGGCGAATCCCGGCTGCTGCGGCGTACCCCAGACGACAGGGTTGAAGTACTCACGCAGCACGCCGTTGACGTTGATCGCCATCGCCTGACCCGCATCGGCGTAGTTCAGGTTGGTGTTGCGCAGCACGAACTGCTGGTCGATCTGGTAGGCCCCGCCGCCGATCGTGCTCAGGGCCGATTCCGGCGATTCTTTGTCCTTCGTGCGGTCGCTGTAGTTGGCGCCAAACGAGAAGTTGTCGAACCACCAGAGATCGGCGGTGCGCGTCGCGTCCAGCCGGAACGACGTCAGCTCGTCCTCGGTGTGCGGCTTCTTGGTGTAACCGGAGCCGTAGATCGTCGGACCGACCAGGACCTGCGTCGGATCGGTGTAGTCGCGCAGGAACGACAGCGACGGCATGTTGCTGTTGTTGCGCAGCTGGAACGTGCCCGTGTCGTACTGGTTGCGCGGCGCAGTGCCGTTCGCCGGCAGCTGCGCGTACTGTGCGTTGATTTCCGGCTGCAGCTGGTCGCGCGTGGCCTTCGAATAGCTGATGTCGGCCACCATCGACCACTCGTCGTTCAGCGTGAACTCGTTGCGCCAGCCCGTCGCGAAGATCTCGTCCTCGGTGGTGAAGAGGAAGTTGCGCACCAGCGGCATCGCGCTGTTCAGCGTGCCGGCAACGATCGTGTTGGCCGCGACGGTGGTGTTGGAGTAACCGAACACCGTGCCGTCCGGGAACGTGCCGTCGCAACACGGCGCCGGATAGCCGCCGAGATTGACCTCGAGGCTGCGCGCGTTGTTGGTCTGGTCCATGGTCGAGTAGTACAGGTCGATCACGCCGGTGTACATGTCGTTCGGCTCGAACTGCAACGACGCCATCAGGCCGTCACGTTCCGTGGAACCCATGTCCGCGCGGACCTTCATGCCGTTCGTCACGTAGTTGCCGGCCGTGATGCCGGGGTTGTTGACGCAGTTGGCCGGCGAACCGCCGCCGCAACTGGCCGCGCCACCGCTGCTGCCCGCGGCATTCCACGGCTCGTAGGTGCCGAAGCCGCGCGTCGCCAGCGGACTGTCGAGGTGGGCATAGCCGAAGGCAAAGCCGAGCTTGCCGTCCATGAACTGGTCGATGTACGAGAAGCTGGCGCGATAGCCGGTGTCGTCCGAGTCGGCGCCGAGGTTGTCGTTCGAGTTCATTTCGCCGCGGATGTTCAGCGCAATGGCCTGCTTGCCGTAGTCGAGCGGACGCACAGTGCGCATGTCGATGGTGCCGGCGAGGCCCTGGCCGACCAGCTGCGAGTCCGGCGTCTTGAAGACGACGACCTGGCTGATCAGTTCGGAGGGGTACTGGTCGAACTCGACGTTGCGGTTGTCACCCGTGCTGACCTGCTCGCGGCCGTTCAGCAGCGCGGTGGTGAAGCCGGGGTCGGTGCCGCGGAGGCTGATCGCCGAGGCGCGGCCTTCGGCGCGCTGCGAGGTGAGGCCCGGCAGGCGCGAGATCGATTCGGCGATGCTGGTGTCCGGCAGCTTGCCGATGTCTTCGGCCGAAATCGCCTCGACGATGCTCGACGCGTCCTGCTTGACCGCGATCGCGCTCTCGATGCCGGCGCGGATGCCGGTGACGACGATCTCCTCGAGTTCGCCCTCGGTGGCCGGTGCCGCCTGTGCCTGCACCATGCCAGGCATGCCCAGCGCAATGGCAATCGCGAGCGACAGCGCGGTACGGCGCGTGGGATGGAGAATCGAACTGAAATGATCGGCGGCGCGCTTGTCGCCGGACTGCAGATGCTTGGCCACGGATAGCCCCCAGGTTAGAAAAAGGTGTAGTGCTCACCCAACACTGGATCCTAGTCGCCTAGCAAAACCACATGCAATGGCGTGCAAACGTATTCATTGAATAATGAATCAGCGTTGCCTGGATGCAACACCGGGATCTAGGGATTAACCCTGACCTGCCACGGCGCGAGCGTCAGCAACGTCCCGCAGCAGTGTCCGGACGGACTCGCGACCGAAGAGCTCGTCGATCCGGCACGCCATCTTGCGCTGCCAGTTGGCGTGCTCGTCGTGGGTCCCGGGCACGTTCACGGGATCCGGCATGCCGGCGAGGTCCTCCGCCTGGAGCACCACCAGGGCAGAGGCGGTTTGCGCGAGGTACACGTGGATCGCGTACGCGAGCTCGTCGGTGTACGCGTCCGGCGCGGCCGACGCGGCGGCGGGCTTCAGCCCGGTGTCTGCGAGCGCACCCAGCAGCGCATGCCGGTCGCGCACGCGCTCGTCTGCGACGTGCTGGCGGGTTTCCTCGTTCGGATAGAGCGACAGGCGCTGGCGCAGGTCGATGTCGCCGCCCGACCAGTAGCCACGCAGGGTCGGCAGATCGTGCGTCGTGACCGTCGCGATCGCGCGCCGTGGATACTCGCCGGGCGCGATGAAGCTGCCGTCGGCACGCTTTGCGAACAGCAGCACGCGGTACGAGTACACGGCGCGGTCGTCCATCGCGTGCGACATCTCGGGCGGCACGGTGCCGAGGTCTTCGCCGATGACGAGGCAGCCGTGCCGCTCGCTTTCGAGCACCAGCACCGACATCAGGTCGTCAAGCGGATAGTGCACGTAGCCGCCCGCGATCGAGCCGAGGCCGGCCGGAACCCACCATTGGCGAAACAGCGCCATCACGTGGTCCAGCCGCAGCGCGCCGAAGTGCCGCATGTTCGCTGCGACGAGGTTGCGGAACGGCCGGTACTGCTCCGCCATCAGCACGTTCGGATCCTGCGGCGGGATGCCCCAGTCCTGGCCCTTGAGCGCAAGCGCATCGGGCGGAGCGCCGACGCCGGCGCCCTTGCGATAGAGCGCCTGGTCGGACCACGTCTCGGATCCGCTCGGGTTCACGCCTACGGCGTAATCGCCGTAGAGACCGATCGGCATGCCGAGCCTGCGGCCGAGCGCCTGCGCCTCGCCCAGCTGTTCGTCGGCAAGCCATTGCAGCCAGGCATGAAACTCGACCAGGTCCGCATGCGCCTGCTCGAACGCCTGAACGCCGGGGTGCGTCGGTTCGCGCAGTTCCTCGGGCCACATCGGCCAGCCCCAGTAGCGGTGACCATCGACGGCACGCATGTGCTCGTCGATGGCGTCGTGCAGCGCATGCCGACGCAGCGATTCGCCGCGTTCGGCGCAGTAGGCCTGGAACCGCGCGGCGCGCGCCGACGTTTGCGCTGACTTGTCGCGACGGAAATGCGCGTGCAGCAGCCTCAGGATGCGCAGTTTCGCCTGGGCCAC
Organism: Pseudomonadota bacterium; assembly: GCA_016705325.1. Lineage (GTDB taxonomy): Bacteria > Pseudomonadota > Gammaproteobacteria > Steroidobacterales > Steroidobacteraceae > RPQJ01. The sequence continues at coordinate 409,133 of JADIYJ010000027.1, forward strand.
GCCGGGGTAGTCCACGCAGGGCGTCGCGCGCAGGCGGGAGAGCTCGGCCTGGAATCCGGCGGCACGCACGGTCGCCCGCGCCTCGGCGCAGTGCCCGAACTCTGCGACGTGCTCGATCGCAATGTAGAGCACGTTCAGGAAGTGCCGTGACGAAGGGCTGTACGGACTGAATTGCCACGGATTACCGGGGAACAGCGCATGCAGCGGATTGAGGCCGACAAAGGCAGCGCCCTGCTCCGCGCACGCACGCACGACGGCGGCCAGGTCGGCAAAGTCGCCGATGCCCCAGTTCTGCTCCGAGCGCAATGTGTAGAGCTGCACCGCCACGCCCCACAGCCGCCCGCCATCGTGCAGGACCCTCGGTTCGTGACACGGCAGCGGCGCCACGATGAGTGCGCAGGATTCGCTGGCACCGCCATCGAGTGCGACGTGCAGCGTGTGATAGCCGTGCGGAAGGTTGCCGGGCAGCGGCAGGTCGCGCCGCGTCAGGCAGCGGCCGTCGACTTCGCGCCGCTCGTGTTCCGCCAGTTCCCCGGCACGCACGCGACCGCTGACTTCGTTGCCGCCTTCGATGGCAATGCGCCAGGCGAGTTCCCGCGAGAGCGAGTCTGCAGGCAGCGCGAGCGCCACGCTCCTGCGGTGCGGATGCACGACCGCCACGGGTGACAACAGCGAACGCAGCCGCCCTGTCTCGCGTTCGTGCAATTCGCGCTCGATTGCCGCGGCATCGGACGTGGCGCACCCCATCGCCGCCAGGATCGCGGTCTTGGTTTCGCGGCTGATCTGCAGCAGTTCGCCGCGATAATTGTGGTAAGCGTCGCCGATACCGCGCTGCCTGGCGAGTCGGTCGAGCAATGAATCGAGCATGCGGCACCGTCCGGTTGGCGGTCGCGACGATGCCTTACGTCAGGGACCGCCGCAAGTGTATTGATCCGTTCAGACGGCCCGCGATTCCAGCAGGACCGTGCTTTGTGGCTGCAGCGCAAGCCGCGTCCCGGCCGCGAGAGTGGCCATGGCGCGCGGCGGTTGTGCGTGACTGGTGTCGAACAGCACGCCCCAGGCCGAGCCTTCGGGTCCGGCCGGCAACGTCATCTGCGCCGGCGTGACGTCGGCGTTGAAGGCGATGAGCAGGTCCCCATTGCGGGTGCTGCGTGCCGCCGCGCCGTTCAGCAGCACCGCGATCGCCGCCAGCCCGGAATCGTTCCAGTCGGGCTCGGTCATCTCGCGCCCGGACGGGTGCAGCCACGTCACGTCCCTGGTGTCCGCACCGCGAAGCGTGCCCTTGAGGAACGTGTCGCGACGCAGCCAGAGTCGCGACTTGCGCAGGTCGATCAGGCGGCGCACGAACGCGATCCACGTCGCATTACGCTCGGCGAGCGTCCAGTCGATCCAGTTGATCTCGTTGTCCTGGCAATACGCATTGTTGTTGCCTTGCTGCGTGCGACCGAATTCGTCGCCCGCCATCAGCATGGGCACGCCCTGTGCCAGGAACACGGTCGCGAGCAGGTTGCGGGCCTGGCGTGCGCGCGTTGCAAGAATCACCGGATCGTCCGTCGGACCCTGGACACCGTAATTTGCGCTCAGGTTGTGCGCGTGACCGTCGCGGTTGCCCTCGAGGTTCGCCTCGTTGTGACGGTCGCTGTAGGCCACGGTGTCGTGCAGCGTGAAGCCGTCGTGCGCAGCGATGTAATTGATGCTGGCCGTCGGCTTGCGGCCGCGCGCGCGGAAGAGATCGCTGGAGCCGGCGAAGCGCTCGACGAAGGCGCCGACGAGTGGACGGTCGCCGCGCCAGAACGCCCGCGCCGTGTCGCGATAGCGGTCATTCCACTCGGCCCACCCGACCGGGAACGACCCGAGCTGGTAGCCGCCCGCGCCGACGTCCCACGGCTCCGCGATCAGCTTGAGATAGGCGAGCTGCGGATCGGCGCGCAGCGCCGCGAAGAACGGCGCCGAGCGGCTGAACCCGTGCGCGTCACGGCCGAGGATGGGCGCAAGGTCGAAGCGGAAGCCGTCGACGCGCATTTCCGTGGCCCAGTACCGCAGGCAATCGATCACCATGGCGCGCACGGCGGGTTCGTCGAAGTTGATCGTGTTGCCGCAGCCGGAAAAATTCACGTACTGCGCACGATTGTCGGCGGGCAACCGGTAGTAGACCGAATTTTCGAAGCCGCGCAGGCTCAGTGTCGGTCCGTGCTCGTTGCCTTCGGCCGTGTGATTGAACACGACGTCGAGAATGACCTCGAGTCCGGCCTGGTGCAGCGCGCGCACCATCGTCTTGAATTCGGTGACCGCATCCTCGACCGCGTAGCTCGGCTCGGGTGCGAACCAGGCGAGCGAGTTGTAACCCCAGTAGTTCGCGAGGCCGCGCTCGGCGAGGAACTGCTCGCTGATGAACGCCTGCACCGGCATCAGCTCGATGGTGGTGACGCCGAGCCGCTTGAGGTATTCGATGACCACCGGTTCGGCGAGCCCGAGGAACTTGCCACGCAGCTGCGGCGGTACCTCTGGGTGCCGTTGCGTGAAGCCCTTGACGTGCACCTCGTAGACGATCGTGTCGCGCCACGGCACGTTCGGTGAACGCACCTTCGCCCAGTCGAAACTGCCGTCGACCACTTCGGCGCGCGGCACGTGCGGCGCACTGTCGTCAGGCGACGGCAGGTCGTCGCGGCCACGCACGGCGCCGTGCAGTGACGGGTGCCACTCGAAATTTCCACGCAGCGACTGCGCGCAGGGATCGACCAGCAGCTTGGCCGGATTGAAGCGCAGACCACGCGCTGGATCGTAAGGCCCGTGCACGCGATAGCCATACTGCTGCCCCGGGCCGCCGAAGCGCGCCGGCAGGAAGCCGTGCCACAGGTTGCCCGTGCGTGACGGCAGTTCGAGTCGCGCGATTTCGTCACGACCGCTGCCATCATAAAGGCAGAGTTCCACACGATCTGCGTGCGCCGAAAAGACCGCGAAATTCGTGCCGCGCCCGGTCCAGTTCGCCCCGAGCGGCTGCGGGGACCCTGCTTCGAGGCGAGGCACGCCCGCTGCAACGTCCAGCGACATGGCTTCAGGCGTGGAGGGGTTGAACAGGTTCATCAGGCTCTCAGTCGGCGAGTTCGAAGAACAGCGCGCCTAGCGGCGGCAGGTCGAGCCGGATATGGCACGGGTAACCCTGGCACGGCGCCAGTTGCGTCACGACGCGCTCCTGCTGGTTGAAGCCGGAGCCACCGTAGCGCGCGGCATCGGTATCGAGCACCTTGCGGTACGTGCCCGTCGCGGGAACGCCCAGCCAGTAGTCCTCGCGCGGCACCGGCGTGCAGTTGAACACGCACAACAGCGGCGGCCGGTCCGGGTGCAGCGGCGAGCGGCGCAGGAAGGCGAACACGCTCTGGTCGCCATTGTGCAGGTCGATCCACGCGAAACCCGCAGGGTCGGTGTCACCGGCGTGCAGCACCGGATTCTCTAGGTAGAGGTGATTCAGGTCGCGGTTCAGGTCGAGCAGCGCGCGATGCTCAGGCTGCTCGAGCAGGTGCCAGTCGAGCGAATGCTGCTCGCGCCATTCCTGCCATTGCCCGAACTCGCACCCCATGAACAGCAGCTTCTTGCCCGGGTGCGCCGTCATGTACGCGCGGAACCAGCGATAGTTCGCGCGCTTCTGCCACACGTCGCCCGGCATCTTGTCGAGCAGCGAGCCCTTGCCGTGCACGACTTCGTCGTGCGAGATCGGCAGCACGAATTTTTCGGACCAGGCATAGACGAACGAGAACGTCACCAGCGAATGATGGAACCGGCGATGCACCGGATCGTGCTCGACGTAGCGCAGCGTGTCGTTCATCCAGCCCATGTTCCACTTGAAGTGGAACCCGAGCCCGCCGAGGTGCGCCGGTTGCGTGACGCCTGGAAACGCCGTCGATTCCTCGGCGAACGTCATCACACCCGGGTAGTCCCGACCGATCGCAATGTTGAGCTGGCGCAGGAACTCGATCGCGTCGAGGTTCTCGCGGCCGCCGTACCGGTTCGGCACCCATTCACCGGCCTTGCGGCTGTAGTCGAGGTACAGCATCGACGCGACCGCATCCACGCGCAGGCCGTCGACGTGATACCGGTCGATCCAGTACAGCGCGTTCGCCACGAGGAAGTTGCGCACCTCGTGCCGGCCGTAATTGAAGATCTTGGTGCCCCAGTCCGCGTGCTCGCCCAACCGCGGGTCGGAGTGTTCGTACAGGCTCGAGCCGTCGAAGTTCGCAAGGCCGTGGTCGTCGCGCGGAAAATGCGCCGGCACCCAGTCGATGATGACGCCGAGGCCCGCCTGGTGACAGCGATCGACGAAGGCCATGAAATCCTGCGGCGTCCCAAAGCGGGAACTCGGCGCGTAGTAGCCAACGACCTGGTAGCCCCACGAGCCATCGAACGGGTGTTCGGCCACAGCCATGAGTTCGAGGTGCGTGTAGCCCTGGTCCTTCGCGTACGGGATCAGCTCGTCCGCGAGCTCACGCCAGTTGAGGAACTGAGGCTCGCGGCCGTAATCGCGGCGCCAGCTGCCGGGATGCACTTCGTAGACGTTGATCGGCTGCAGGTGATGCGGCGCCGTCTTGCGTGCGCCGATCCAGTCTGCATCGTGCCACTCGTAGCCGTCGAGCGCGGCGACGATCGAAGCCGTGCCCGGGCGCAGCTCCATCGCAAAGCCGTACGGATCGGACTTGAGGACGGTGGTGCCGGCCTTGGTGCGGATCTCGTACTTGTACAGCGTGCCCGGCCCGACGCCCGGCACGAACAGCTCCCAGATCCCGGAACCGCCGCGGGTCTGCAGCGCGTGCTTGCGGCCGTCCCACAGGTTGAACGGGCCGACCACGCTGACGCGTTCTGCATTGGGCGCCCAGACGGCGAACCGCGTGCCGGACAGGCCGTCGAGTTCAGCTGGATGCGCGCCGAGCTTGTAGTAGATCGTGTAGTGATTGCCTTCGCCGAACAGGTACAGGTCGAAGTCGGAGAGCTGCGGTGCGAAGTAGTACGCATCGTGCTTGTCCAGCTCGACGCCGCTGGCGTAGCGCACGTGCAGCTTGTAGGGCTGCAACGGACGACGGTGCGGCACGCGGCCTTCGAACAGTCCCGCCGGATGGATCGATTTCAGTTCGACCGCGGCTTCGCCTTCCCAGCGCACACTGATGGCCACCGCGTCCGGCTCGAGCACGCGCACGACGCACACCGGAGCGTCGTTCCGGCGTGCGAACTCGTGGTAGCCCAGGACCGAACGTGGCGCGGGGTGCAGCGCGTTGACCAGCGCGTCGATGTCGGCGGGCGAAAGTGTCGTGCGGACGGTCATTGCCGCAGTCTAGCCTGCGGCAGGGGATGGGGATGGGGGATAGTCGGAACGAAAAGAGCGGCGATGAATTCGATTTCATCGGTGCGGTCAAGTCAGTGCCTTGTTGGTGGCGGTCGGTCCGGGGTCTGTGCCGGGTCGCGGAAAGGCAGACACGCGACCCGGCACAGACCCCGGACCGACCGCTCCAACAGCGCAGACATGCGCCCACCACACCCAATGGCGCCGCACGCCAGGACCGGGCACGTCGCCACGCGCTTGGGCGAGCACAAGCCGCGTCGCAATCCGGCGCTCTGAGCGACCTTTCCGGCAGCTGCGCCGGTAACGTGCGGTCGCAGCGGGTCGATCCGGCCGCTCAGTCGGATCGCGTGTCTGCCTTTCCGCGATCCGACAGAGCGGCCGGATTGGCCGGCTGCACGCTTCAAAACCTCGCCGCACCGGCATGGCCTGCCTCGACGGTCCCTCGTCAGAGCACCGGCTTGATGCGCCAGATGCGCTCCGCGTACTCGCGGATGCTGCGGTCGCTCGAAAACGTGCCCATGCCGAGCGCGTTGAGCACCGCCTTCCGGCTCCACTCGTCGGGCTGCAGATACAGCGCGTCCACTTCGTCCTGCGCCCTGGCGTAAGCCGCGAAATCCGCCAGCACGAGGAACGGTTCGCCGTCCGAAAGCAGCCGCCCCACGATCGGCTTGCCGTCGAACACGTTCGCGGGTGAGAAATGCCCTGAATCGATCATGTCGAGCGTGCGGGCGAGATCGGGGTTCGAGGCGACGAACGTTTCGGGTGCGTAACCCCTGGCCTTCAGGCTGGTCACTTCGTGCGCCTGCAGGCCGAAGATGAAGATGTTCTCCGCACCGACCTGTTCGCGGATCTCGATGTTGGCGCCGTCGAGCGTGCCGATGGTGAGCGCGCCGTTCAGCGAAAGCTTCATGTTGCCCGTGCCGGAGGCCTCGAGACCCGCGGTCGAGATCTGCTCCGACAGGTCGGCGGCAGGCATGATCCGCTGCGCGAGCGAGACGTCGTAGTCGGGCAGGAAGACGACTTTCAGCTTGCCCTGGATCGATTCGTCCGCATTGACGATGCTGGCGACGTTGTTGATGAGCTTGATGATGCCCTTGGCCATCACGTAGCCCGGCGCCGCCTTGCCCGCGAAGATCACCGTGCGCGGCACGGTGAACGCGGCGGGGTTCGCCCGCAGCTTGTGGTATCGCGTCACGACGTACAGCAGGTTGAGCAACTGCCGCTTGTACTCGTGAATGCGCTTGACCTGCACGTCGAACAGCGAGTGCACGTCCAGGTCGATGCCGACGCGACGCTGCACCTCGGCATCGAGACGGCGCTTGTTGGCCAGCTTGATCTCGCGGAACTCGCGCCGGAACCCGGCGTCCTCCGCCATGCCGCGGATGCGTTCGAGTTCCTCGAGGTCATTTTCCCATGCGTGCCCGAGATGGCGCGTGATCAGCGACGACAACCCGGGGTTCGACTGCTTGAGCCAGCGCCGCACGGCGATGCCGTTCGTGACGTTGGTGAAGCGGTCCGGATACAGCTCGGCGAAGTCGGTGAAGATCGTCTTCGTCATCAGCTCGGAGTGGAGCTTGGCCACGCCGTTGACCGTGTGGCTCGCGACGACGGCCAGGTTCGCCATGCGGACCTGGCGTCCCCCGCCCTCGTCGATGAGCGACATGCGGCTGCGGCGCTCGCTGTCGCCGGGCCAGCGCGCCGTAACCTCGTCGAGGAAGGCGCGATTGATGAGGTAGATGATCTGCAGGTGGCGCGGCAGTATCCGCTCGAAGAACGCGACCGGCCAGACCTCGAGCGCCTCGGGCAACAGCGTGTGGTTGGTGTACGAGAACACGCGCCGGGTGATGTTCCAGGCCTGCTCCCACTCGACCTCGTGCTCGTCGACCAGCAGCCGGATCAGCTCAGTGATGGCCAGCGCCGGATGCGTATCGTTGAGCTGGATCGAGAGCGCTTCGTGCAGGGAGTCGAAGCTGCGGCCTTCGGCGAGGTGCTGCGCCAGCATGTCCTGCAGGCTGGCGCTGACGAAGAAGTAGTGCTGCTTGAAGCGCAGCTCCTTGCCCTGCGGCGTGGTGTCGTCCGGGTACAGGATGCGCGAGACGTTTTTCGCCTCCGCCTGTGCCGACGAGGCCTCGACGTGCCGCCCGGCATTGAACACCTCGACGTTGAACGGCGCGATGGCGCGGCCTGCCCAGAGCCGCAGATGATTGACCGTCGGGCTGCGGTTGCCCGGGATCAGCTGGTCGAAACCGACGGCCCAGATGTTGTGCGTCTCGACCCAGCGGTACCGCGTGCGGCCCTGTGCGTCCTGCGTGCCGATGCAGCGGCCGCCGAAGCTGACGACGTAACGGGCATCGTCGCGCGCGATTTCCCACGGGCTGCGCTCGCGCATCCACGTGCTCGCGATCTCGCGCTGCCGCCCGTCCTCGTCGATGACCTGCGTGAAGATGCCGTAGTCGTAGCGGATCCCGTAGCCGACCGCCGGATACTGCAGCGTCGCGAGCGAATCGAGAAAGCAGGCCGCGAGGCGGCCAAGACCGCCGTTACCGAGTCCCGGGTCGTTTTCTTCCTGCGCCACGCGCTCGAGGTCGTACCCGAGCTCGGCCAGCGCTTCGCGTGCTTCCTGCACCAGGTCGCCATCGAGGCTGGCGAGGCCGTTGATGAGCGAACGACCGAGCAGGTACTCGACCGACAGGTAGCAGACGCGCTTGACGCCCGCCTGCGAGATGCGACGCTGGGTGGCTAACCAACGCGCGGCCAGCTCTTCGCGCACTGCCAGCGAGAGCGCATCGTAGATGTCGCGCTGCGTGGCGGAGTCGGGGTCCTTGCCGAGCGAGCGCGTCAGGCGGTCGAGCAGGACGGCGCGCAGCGTGCCGGGCTGCAGCGTGATTCCACTGAGCAAGGCGGTGCTTCTCACGTAGTGACTCCGTACGCGGGCGCGGAACCGGCCGCGTCCTGCTATTGCACGACCAAGGCGCTGCGGCGTGTCAGAGCTTCTGCAGCGTCCGCTCGGCCACGATGCGCCAGCCCTGCGCGTCCCTGGCGAGCGTCAGTTCCTTGACGTACGCATCCTTGCCGAAGCGCTGCACGAACGTCACGACCTTGCGGTCGGGACCGGCGTCCTTCGTCTTGAGTTCTTCGAGTCGCGCGTCGGGCGGGTCGCCGTTCGCGACCTGTTGCTTGCGGTCGGCGATGTAGGCCGTGGCCCCGCCATTCTCCGCAGCCTGGAACTGCGGCGAGTAGAATGCCGCCACCTGGTCCGGTTTGCGGTTCGCCCACGCGGAGGCCCAGACATACACCGCCTCTTCGACCGAGCCGGCCATCACGGCCTTGGGTCCGAAATACGCGGGCGGCTGATCGAGGCACTTGGGTGCCGGATCGAGCTTCGCGGGATCGGGCGCCGCTGGCGGAATGGTCATGCCGCCGCTCAGACGCTCGCTGCCCGTCACGCCTTCCGGCAGCTGCAATCGGGGACGTTCCTGCGCCGCGAGGTACTCGGGGTTGTCGCCACAGGGATTGCTGGTGGCGCAGCCCGTCAGCGCGGCAAGCGCCATGCCCGGCAGGATCAGCAAGCGAAGCAAGGTGCTCGAAACGGGCATCGGCGGGTCACCGGGCGCAACAGGCGAAGGGGTCGCATTGTAGCGTCCCCCCGCGCGCTTGTGCCGTGTGCCGCGTTGCCGGTCACGCAGCAGTGCGTCGCCGCAGGCGCCTAGGCGCTGTAGCCGCGCCGCGATCGCAGCACCTCGACCTGGTCGAGTTCCCACAAGTGCACTGGCGCGCCACGGCGCACGAACATGCCCGACCCGGCATTGATGAACGAGCGGGCCAGCCGCTTGCGGTACCACTCGGCGGGGCGAATGTGGACGTTGCGGTCCGTGCGGCGCTTGTCGCAGTACAGCTCCCAGTCCTCGCGCGTCAGCGCACCGAAGTGCAGGACGCCATGGCACAGGCGAGCGAGGTTGCGCAGGCCGGCGGCGGCGGGGCGCACCGGCAGGTACTGAAACACGTCGTAGCAGACGACCAGATCGAACGGCCTGGGCGACTCGAACGTGGCCGCCGACCCCTGGGCCCAGCCGTGCTTGTCACACAGGTACTGGCTGACTTCGAGACCCGTGTATTTCGCCTTTGGAAAGTGCCGCAGCAACTGCTCGCGCATCAGGCCCAGTCCGCACCCCACGTCGAGAATCGAGCGCACCTGCAGCTCGCCGTGATTTACGAACGCCGCGATCAGGTCGGCGCGCCGGAGCATCTCCTTGCTGGTCACGACCCGCGTCTTCGGGTTGAGGTAGAAGCGACGGAAGAAGGCTTCGCCGAACTGCTCGATCGAGACGGTTTTCGCTGGCACGTGGGTCGACTTCCTGGCACCTGGCCGCAGCCGGCCGGCGATCTTGATTCGGTAGCTAAAGCTTAAAGTATTTCACGAATCAGCGACCATCATTTGAGCTTTACGTAGTTTTGCCGAACAACGCTTCGTTCCCCGCAACCGCGGGTCAGCCGTTCGCCGGCCCCGCCGCGGTTGCATCGCGACCGGACGCCCCCACTTCGTGGTTCATGCAGCGATCAAACAGGCAGCCGCGACGATGAACCGACGCGAAATGCGCTCATGGATGTGGTCAGAAACCGCGGACATGCTCGACCAGGCCGACCGCCTGCAGCGGCAGTTTTTCCGCCTGGCCGTGCAGTCGGCGGACCGGCGCCAGCAGCCCCGCTGGGAGCCGCCGGTGGACGTCTATGCGGGCGCCGAACAGCTGCTGATCGAAGTCGCGCTGCCTGGAGTGCCGGCGAATCGCATGGAGCTGATTCTCGGGCCGGGCGAACTGGTGATCCGGGGCGAGCGTGCCCTGCCGAACCGGCCCGCCGGCACCACGTTGCAGCGACTGGAGATTCCCTACGGACGGTTCGAACGCCGTCTGGCACTCGGTCCCGGGCACTGGGACCTGGTTGACCGGCGCCTTGCCGATGGCTGCCTGCAGTTGCTGCTGGCCCGCCGCTGATGAACCCACGACCGGTGACGACCCCATGAGCACGGACATGAACCACGACCAAGACGACGCACCCAGGGCCATCGCGACCAACGGCGCTGAGGCCAGCAAGGCACCCGGCCTGCCGGATGACATGTTGATCATCCTGCCGGTCCGCAACCTCGTGCTGTTCCCCGGGGTGATCCTCCCCGTCGCGATCAAGCGCGAGAAGACAGTGGCGGGTGCCCAGGAAGCCGTGCGCGTCGAAGGCAAGGTCGGGTTCCTGCTGCAGAAGAACCCCGAGACCGAGGACCCGTCGTTCGACGAGCTGCACCGGATCGGCACGGCCGCCACGATCGTTCGCTACGTGACCGCGCCCGACGGCACCCACCACCTGGTGTGCCAGGGCGAGCGGCGCTTCCGCGTGCTCGACGCAGTGGGCGGCTTCCCATACCTCGTGGCGCGCGTGGAATACCTCAACGACAGCGGAGCTCACCACCCGGAAGTCGAGGCGCGCTCGTTGCTGCTGAAGCAGAAGGCGGTCGAGGCCATCACATTGCTGCCGCAGGCCCCGGCGGAACTCGCGAATTCGATCCAGGCGATCGAATCGCCCGCGGCGCTGGCCGACACCATCGCCAGCTTCCTCGACGTCAAGCCGGCCGAGAAGCAGGAACTGCTCGAGGCAACCGAGATCCGCGAGCGGCTCGAGCGCGTGGCTACGCACCTGACGCGCCGCGTCGAGGTGCTGAAGCTCTCGCGCCAGATCGAGGAGCAGACCAAGGAGGCGATCGACGACCGCCAGCGCGAGTACGTGCTGCGCGAGCAGTTGAAGCAGATCCAGAAAGAGTTAGGGGAAGAAGCGGAAGGCCAGGAAGGCGAGGAACTGGCGGAAGCCATTGCGAAGGCCGGCATGCCGCCCGAAGTCGACGAGCATGCGCGCAAGGAGCTGAAGCGTCTCGAGCGCATGAACGAGGCGAGCGGCGAGTACTCGATGGCGCGCACGTACCTCGACACGCTGATCGCCCTGCCGTGGTCGAAGCTCGACGTCGAGTCGATCGACATCGAGCGTGCCCGCGGCATCCTCGACGCGGACCATTACGGCCTCGAAAAGATCAAGAAGCGCATCCTCGAGTACCTCGCGGTGCGCAAGCTGAACCCGGAAGGCCGCAGTCCGATCCTCTGCTTCGTCGGCCCGCCCGGCGTGGGCAAGACCTCGCTCGGCCAGTCGATTGCGCGCGCGGTCGGCCTCAAGTTCCAGCGCACCAGCCTCGGCGGCACGCACGACGAGGCCGAGATCCGCGGACACCGGCGCACCTACATCGGCGCGCTGCCGGGCAACATCATCCAGGCGATCCGCAAGGCGGGCACGCGCAACCCGGTGCTGATGCTCGACGAGATCGACAAGCTCGGTCACGGCATCCAGGGGGATCCTGCATCCGCACTGCTCGAGGTACTGGACCCCGAGCAGAACTCGACTTTCCGCGACAATTACCTCGGCGTGCCGTTCGACCTGTCGAAGGTGCTGTTCATCGCCACGGCGAACCAGCTCGACACGATCCCGGGCCCGCTGCGCGACCGCATGGAGATCATCGAACTCACGGGTTACACCGAAGAGGAAAAGGTCGAGATCGCACGGCGCTACCTGGTGCGCCGGCAGCTCGAGGCGAACGGGCTCAAGCAGGAGCAGGCCTCGATCTCCGACGAAGCGCTGCACGTGATCGCGCGTGAATACACGCGTGAAGCGGGCTGCCGCAACCTCGAGCGTGCCATCGGCGCGGTGCTGCGCAACGTCGCGGTGCGCGTGGCCGAGGGCAAGGCAACGTCGGTCCGCATCGAAGCGGGCGACGTGCAGGAGATCCTCGGTGCGCCGCGATTCGAGAACGAAGTGGCGATGCGCGTGAGCGTGCCGGGCGTGGCCACGGGCCTCGCGTGGACGCCGGTGGGCGGCGACATCCTGTTCATCGAGGCGACCCGCATTCCAGGCAGCGGCAAGCTGATCCTCACCGGCCAGCTCGGCGACGTAATGAAAGAAAGCGCGCAGGCGGCGCTGAGCCTGCTCAAGTCGCAGGCGGAGTCATTGGGCGTGGATTCGGCACGATTCGAGAAGAGCGACATCCACGTGCATATCCCGGCGGGCGCGATCCCGAAGGACGGGCCCAGTGCCGGTGTTACGCTCTATACGGCGCTGGTGTCGCTGATGACCGGCAAGACGGTGCGCAACGACGTCGCGATGACGGGCGAGATCAGCCTGCGCGGATTAGTGCTGCCCGTCGGCGGCATCAAGGAAAAGACCGTGGCCGCGCACCGGGCGGGCATACGCACGGTGATGCTGCCGGCGCGAAATCGCCGCGACCTGGAAGATATCCCGGAGAGTGTGCGCAAGGACCTGCAGTTCGTCTGGCTCGAGCGAGTCGAGGACGCGGTCGCGCATGCGATCGACGGAGCGGTGCCGAAGGCAGCGTGACCTCGCTCCGGTTGCAGGCGGCCGATCCAATGCCTGTCCCCGAGCTTGGAAAGGCAGACACGCGCCGGTTGCAGGCGGTCAATCCGGCACCTTTCCCCGAGCTTGGAAAGGCAGACACGCGCCGGTTGCAGGCGGCCGATCCAATGCCTGTCCCCGAGCTTGGAAAGGCAGACACGCGCTCGGGGACAGGCATTGGATCGACCGCTTGCGCAACGGCGCCTGAGCGGATTCTCGCCAGAGCCCGAGAATCCGCACGGCGCATGCAGCCTGCCAGCGGCGGCCACGATCACCGATGGCGGCACACCGATGCGGCGGAACGGCGGGCGCGATTCATGCCGCGCTCGACGCCGGATCCGGTGGGCGGTGCGTGCACCGTGCAAGTTTTCCGGCTCGGCGGAAAACTTGCTCAGGTGCCGCGTACCACAAGCGACTGATCCGGGGCCTTCCCCCGAGCGCGTGTCTGCCTTTCCAAGCTCGGGGGAAGGCCCCGGTCTACCATTCCAGCTCGGGGGAAGGCCCCGGATCAGTCGCTTGCCCCCAGCACGTGTCTACCATTCCAAGCTCGGGGGAAGGCCCCGGATCAGTCGCTTGCCCCCGGCACGTGTCTACCATTCCAAGCTCGGGGGAAGGCCCCGGATCGGCCGCCACGACCTCGCCCACCATCAGAGGCGAATCCGCTGCCACCGCCTCGACCGCCAACGCAGGAGCAATGCGACGCCAAGCAGCACCACGTACACCAGCATGCCGGTCCAGCCGCCCGCCGCGCCGAAGCCGTATTGCGGCAGGAAATCGACCCAGCCCTGGCCCGGCGCGAATGAGAGCGAGTGAGCCAGAGGCACGAACACGCCCCACGCCAGCACGAAGAACAGGATCGCAGGCACGCGCACGTCACCTGCACCGCGCAATGAGAAACCGCTGCCGAGGTTGAGTCCGTCGAAGATCTGGTAGCCCGCGGCAATCCACAACAGTACGATGCCGAGCCCGGCGACGTCCGCCGTCTGCGGGTCTGTCGCATTCATGAACGTTGGCAGCAGCCACGGCCCCGCGAGAGCAACCAGCACGCCGAGCGTGCCCATGAACGCGACGGTCAGCACGATGATCGCGTTGCCGAGCCGGAATGCCCAGTCGCGATCGCCCGCACCGATCGACTGGCCGACCAGCGTCGTGCCGGCGAGCGCGATGCCGATGCCCGGCATGTACGACATCGAGGTCAGCATCATGATGATCTGCGTGGCAGCGCCGTCGACCGCGCTCAGCCGCACCTGCATCAGCTGGAACAGGGCCATGCCGAACAGGTCGGCGGCATACATCGCACCCATCGGCAAGCCGAGACGATACTGTCGCGCGAGGCTGCCCGGATCCGGGCGCCACGTCAGGTGCGGCTTGTACCTCGCGCGCAGTTCCTTGCCCAGGAATACCCGCAGCGCCAGGCCGAGACCACACACCATGCTGACGTTGGTGGCCCACGCGGAACCCGCGATACCGCCGTCGAGTTCGAAGATGAAGAGCCAGTTCAGCGCCGCGTTCACGACCGCGACCAGGCCCGTCGTCATCACCGCGATGCGCGGCCGCGAAATGCCGTTGAAAAAGCCGAGCACGGCCCACAACGCGACCCCGAGCGGCGCGCCGAGCATGCGCGGCTGCCAGAACGCCATCGCCTGCGCGGACACGTCGGGCGCGAGACCGAACGGCGCGAACAGCAGCGGACCCGACCACGCGAGCAACGCGAAGAAAGGCAGCGTCAGCGCGCTGGCCGTCAGCGCGACCCAGGTGGCGTGACTCGCGCGCGTGAAGCGACGGCCGCCTTCGGCCTGCGCCACGAAGGTCTGCACTGCGAGGCCGACGCCACCGACCAGCATCAGGAACAGCAGCACCACCCAGTAGACCGCGGCCATGCCCGCCATCGCGGTCGTCGAGATGTGGCCGACGAACCACGTGTCGGTGAGGCTGATCACGGCCTGCAGGCTGCTGTTGAGCATCAGCGGCAACGCCAGCGCCGCGACAGCGCGATAGTCGATGACGTGCCGTCCCGTCGCAGGATCCCGCTTCTGCGCCGGCAACGGCAGTGCAGCCGGCAGCGAGACGGTGTTCGTCCCGGCCGGCGGCGAGTCGGCACCGTTCATGCCAGTGTGCGCATCACCGGCGCATGTGCCGGTGCACGAAGAAATAGTACAGCGAGCCCAGGAACACGAGCACGCCGCCCACCCACAGGGTGATGCGGTGCAGGCTGCCCTGCATCAGCTGCTCGTCCTGTCCGGCGGTGACGCCCACCCAGCAGAGCACCGCGCACCAGATACCCGAGCCGATGATCGTTGCGAGCGAGTACCAGCCGAAATGCATGCGCACGACGCCCGCGGGAATGCCGATCAGGTGACGTATGACGGGCAGCAGGCGCGAAATGAACACACCAACCATGCCGTAGTGCGACGACCAGGCCTCGGCGCGCTCGATTTTCTCCGGCGTGATCATCACGTAGCGACCGTACTTCATCAGCAACGGCCGGCCGATCAGGTACGAGGCCCAGTACATCACGCTCGCGCCCACCCACGAGCCAACGGTGCCGGCGATGACGATACCGGTCAGCGTGAATGTTCCCTTGGAGTGCGCGAGGTATGCGGCAGGAGGGATCACGAACTCGCTCGGCACCGGCAGGATGGAACTCTCCATCGCCATCAGCAGCCCGATCAGCCAGTAACCCCCCTGGTCGAGGGCTTCCAGGTACCAATGGATCAGGGACGCGAGCATCTCGTGCATGGATGACTTCGACTTTGGAAAGTCCGGCATTTTGCC
Source organism: Pseudomonadota bacterium (assembly GCA_016705325.1). Taxonomy (GTDB): domain Bacteria; phylum Pseudomonadota; class Gammaproteobacteria; order Steroidobacterales; family Steroidobacteraceae; genus RPQJ01. The sequence goes on from JADIYJ010000027.1 coordinate 424,674, forward strand.
AGAGCCGGGCCACCCTCAGGCGACTGTCCCCGTAGGACGGGACCGTGACAGGTGCGACAATGCCGGCAATTCCCGCCTTCCGGAAATCCACAGTGACGACGATGACGGATCGCCTGCCGCATTCCCGCCCCACCGTTCGCACCCTCGGCGCGGTGTTCGCCCTGTTTGTTGCCGTCGCCGGTCCGGTCAGCGCCCAGGCAGCATTGTTTGCGGGCACGGGCAGGACCGATGCACCGGCGGAGGCCGGGCCGAAGCCGACAGCGCCGGAACCGATCGCCGCCGGCGACATCCCGCTGCGCGCGGACGCGGACGAGCGCTTCGCGCAGGGTGTCGTCCAGCGCGCGCAAGGCAGGGATCCAAGCAAAAAACTGGGTGCCGAACTCGACGCCCTGACTGCCGGGATCGTCAAGCTGGCGAAGGTGTTCGACAACGAGGACCTGAAGCAGCTCGCTGCAATCCGGCTCGAAAGCCTGGACAACCACTGGGAGTTCTACCAGCGCGAGCTCGATCGTTGGCGAACCAGACTCGACAGCACGACGAGCTCCTACACCGAAGACGCAGCGGAACTCGCCAGGCGGCGCGGCGCCTGGGAGGCGACGCGCCAGGCCATGCTGACGGGCGGCGTCACTCCGGCGTTGATCGATCGCGTCAATGTGATCATCGACCAGTTCACGCTCGCGGAACGAGCGCTGTCGCGGCCGCTCGACGAACAGCTGAAGCTGCGCCGGCGCGCCAACACCGTGCAATCCAGCATCGACGCCGGCAGGAAGGGTGTCGACACGGCAATCGCCCACTACGACCGCCGGCTCGGCATGATCGATGCGACGCCCGTCTGGAAGGCCTGGAACGACACAAGGTTCAACGCAGCCGAGCTGAAGGGTACGGAAGCCGGCTTGCGTCTCGAGACGGCGTTCATGGAAGAATGGGGCGCCGCCAACCAGCCACGCCTGCGTGCCTACAAGTTCGGCGCGCTGGCTTTGCTGCCGCTCCTGCTCTGGCTCAGCCGGCGCAGCCGCAGGACGGCGACGACAGAACCCTCGATGCAGGCCGCCGCGAAGGTGCTGCAGCGTCCGATTTCAGCCTGGCTGCTCCTGACCCTGATCGGCGTGCCGTTCGTTTTCCAGGACGCACCGCTGGTACTGCACCAGACGGCGCTGCTGCTCGCACTGGTGCCGGTGTTACGGTTGCTGCCGCAGCGGGTGTTCGCGGTGCTCGGTCACTGGCCGGTCGTGGGCACCATCCTGTACCTGCTGTACCGGCTCAGCATCTTCCTGGTCGGCCAGCCGCTGCACTACCGTCTCTACACGCTCGCGCTCGCGCTGCTCACGGCCGCGGTGCTGGTCTGGCTGCTGGTGTCGTCGAAGAACCGGCACGAGCGATCCGGCGCACCGGCGCCTCAGGGTATCGTCCGTGCGGTCGCATGGGGGGCGGTGGCCGCCTTGCTCACCGGAATCGTCGCCAACATCGTCGGCAACGTCTCGCTCGCCGAGGTGCTGACCGGCGCGGTGCTCGACAGCGCGTATGTGGGCCTCGCGCTGTATGCCGGCGCGAACGTGGTGTCCTCGATCCTCAGCCTGCTGCTGGCACGGCGCGAGATGACGCGCTTCCGCGTGATCACGCAGCACGCCGGGCCGCTGCTGGCGAGCATGAATAAACTTGTGATGTACACGGCGCTCACGGCGTGGATCGTCGTCACGCTGAACGAGTTCCGCGTCGCACGTCCGATTTTCGGCGCCGCCAGGGCGATCCTGACCCACCCGCTCGAGATCGGGCAGATTTCGGTGACCCTCGGCAGCATCCTGCTGTTCATCGTCTCGGTCTACGTCGCGTTCTGGGTCGCCCGCACGGTACGCATAGTCCTGCGCGACGAGATGTTGCCGAAAATGGATCTGCCGCGTGGCGTCGGCAACAGCATCTCGTCGCTCAGCTACTACGGCCTGGTGCTGATCGGCCTGTTGGTGGCGCTCGCGGCCGCAGGCTTCGAAACTTCGCAGTTTGCGCTCGTCTTCGGCGCGCTCGGCATCGGCATCGGCCTCGGGCTGCAGAACGTGGTCAACAACTTCGTCTCGGGCCTGATCCTGATGTTCGAGCGCCCGATCCAGCCCGGCGACGTCGTCGAGGTGTCCGGCACCTCGGGCAAGGTGCGCGAAATCGGCATGCGTGCCACCACGCTGACGACGTTCGAAGGCGCCGACGTCGTCGTTCCGAACGGAACGCTGCTGTCGGAGAAGCTGATCAACTGGACGCTGAGCGACATGAACCGCCGCATCGACGTGGAAGTGGGCGTGGCTTATGGCTCGGATCCGCGGCGAGTGCTCGCGCTGCTGCGCGACGTGGCGCTCGCAACGCCCGGCATCACGCCCGAGCCCGCGCCGGCCATCGTCCTCAAGGGTTTCGGCCCGAGTTCGCTCGACTTCGGCATCCGCGCGTGGACGAACGATTTCGGGGACTGGGTTGCGATCCGCACCGAGATGACCGCACGCGTGTACGAGGCGCTGATGCAGGAAGGCATCGAGATTCCATTCCCGCAGCAGGCCGTCCACATCCGCAACGTGTCGCCAGCGAGCGGTCGGCAGTCCGCCGGCGCGATGCCGCCGCCGGACGCTCCCCGTTCCACGTAGTCGTGCTGCTCGAGGCCGGGATGCTGCAGGGTGGCGTCAGCATCGTCGCAGCGGTGCTCGGCGGCCTTGCACTTGCGGTCGCGTTGTACAGCGCTCCGTGGCGGACCTGGCTCGGCGACAGCGAGCGTCAGTGGGTCTGGTTCGGGTCGATGGCGCTGCTGGTCGTCGTCTGGTCGATGAAGGCAGGCATCACGCCCGGGCTGTCGGTGCGTTTCCTGCTGGTGACCGCGCTGACGCTGATGCACGGCTGGCAGCTCGCCATCGTGGCCGGGGCGCTGGTGCTCGTGGTGCTCTCGGTCGTGGGCATCGCGGACTGGCACCTCTATGGCGCCAACCTGCTCTGCATGGCCGTCGTGCCGGCGCTGTTCACGGCGTGGTTCCACGAACAGGTGCACGCGCGGCTGCCGCACAACTACTTCATCTACTTCTTCGTCACGACGTTCCTGGGTGCAGCGCTGGCCTTCAATCTCGCTGGCCTGCTGCGCGTCGGCCTGATTGCAGTGAGCGGGAACCTCGCCGCCACGCATGCGGGCCCCGAGTATTTTGCGATCCTGCCGCTGATGAGCTTCGGCGAAGCGGTCGTCAACGGCATGATCGTCGGCATGGCCGTCGTCTACTGTCCGCGCTGGGTGATGAGCTTCGACGACCGGCTGTACCTGGCGAAGGGTCAGTAGCGCGAACTGGCCGCGCAGCACGCTTCCGGGAAGGGGCGGGTGCGATAGAATGGGGCTTCGCTTTTCCCGCAACTCCTCACACCCATGCCTACCTACGACTACCACTGCCCCGCCAACGGTCGCATCGTCGAAGTCAGCCACAAGATGGCCGACAGGATTTCGACGTGGAACGAACTCTGCCGCCTGGCCGGGCTGCCGCTCGATGGCACGTCCGGCAAGGCCAGGGTGGAGAAGCTGATGAGCGCGAGCGGCGTCGTGCACGTCGGATCGCTCGGCAGCGGCTACGAAAGACCGTGTGACACGGGCCCGTGCGGCGGTGGTGGTTGCGGCGGCGGCGGCTGCGAGTTCTGACAACCCGGGTCGACCGTAGCAGCCAGTCGGCGCCGGCAGGCAGGTCGAACACGATCACTGCGGCTGCCTCGCCAGAGCCAAGACGCAACTCAGGTTCACCGGTCAGCTTCAGCGCGTCGCCTGCCTCGAGCACTTCGCCGTTGGCAACGATGCGAGCGCACGCGACGTGGATCCAGATCAGTCGTCCACGCGCGACCTGCAGCTGCCCCTGCTCCGGACCGTCGAAAAGTCCCGCATACACCTGCGCGTCCTGATGAATGTGAACAGACCCCTGCACCCCGCCAGGCGATGCAATGAGACACAGGCGGCCGCGCTGCTCGGCCTCGCCGAAACGCGTTTCCTCGTACCCCGCGGGAATGCCGACGACGTTCGGCAGGATCCAGATCTGCAGGAAGCGCGCGGGTTGCTGCTGCGACCCGTTGAATTCGCTGTGCTGCACGCCGCTGCCGGCACTCATCCGCTGCACGTCGCCGGGGCGGATCGTTGAGCTTGTCCCGGTCGAGTCCTTGTGCGCGAGATCTCCCTCAAGCACGTAGCTGAGGATCTCCATGTCGCGGTAACCGTGGGTGCCAGAACCCGCGCCTGGCACGACCCGGTCCACGTTGATCACGCGCAGCGGTCCGAAGTGGACGTGCGCGGATCGTGGTAACCCGCGAACGAGAACGAGTGGCAGGACTGGAGCCAGCCGTGGTTGGCAAAGCCCCGCTCCTGGCTGCGTCGAATCTCGGCCACGCGCCATCTCCTGTGAATGACCGCATATTGCCCTAGAATGCCCCCTCCTCCTCCTCCTCCTCCTCCTCCTCCTCCTCCTCCTCCCTTCCGCCCCTTCCGCCCCTTCCGCCCCTTCCGCCCCTTCCTCCCCTTCCTCGCCTTCCTCCCTTGCCCCCCCCTCCCCGCATCGGCTTCGTCTCCCTCGGCTGCCCCAAGGCGCTGGTGGACTCCGAACGCATCCTGACGCGCCTGCGCGCCGAGGGCTATGACGTCGTCGGCACGTACGAGGACGCGAACCTCGTCGTCGTCAACACCTGCGGTTTCATCGACGACGCCGTGCACGAATCGCTCGACGCGATCGGCGAGGCCCTGGCGCGCAACGGCAAGGTGATCGTGACCGGATGCCTGGGCGCGCGTCCGGAGACGATCACCGATCGTCACCCGACGGTACTGAAAGTCACCGGCGCGCACGCCTACGAGCAAGTCGTGCAGGCCGTGCACGAGCAGCTGCCGCCGCTGCACGATCCGTTCGTGGACCTCGTGCCGCCGCAGGGCATCCGGCTAACCCCGCGGCACTACGCGTATCTCAAGATTGCCGAGGGCTGCAATCACCGCTGCACGTTCTGCATCATCCCCTCGCTGCGGGGCGACCTGACGAGCCGCCCGATCGGCGAGGTAATGCTTGAAGCCGAGCGTCTCGTGAAAGCCGGGGTTAAGGAACTGCTGGTGATCTCGCAGGACACGAGTGCCTACGGCGCCGACCTCAAGTACGCCACGGGTTTCTGGGGCGGCAAGCCGGTGAAGGCGAAGTTCGTGGACCTCGCGCGTGCTCTCGGGTCACTCGGCGCCTGGGTGCGCATGCACTACGTCTACCCGTACCCGCACGTCGACGACGTGATCCCGTTGATGGCCGACGGCAGGATCCTGCCCTACCTCGACATCCCGTTCCAGCACGGCAGCCCGCGCGTGCTGAAGCTCATGAAGCGTCCGGCGCACGCCGAGAACACGCTCGAGCGCATCCGTCGGTGGCGCGAAATGTGCCCCGACATCACGCTGCGCAGCACGTTCATCGTCGGCTTCCCCGGCGAAACGGCAGCGGATTTCGCGTTGCTGCTCGACTGGCTGCGGCAAGCCCGGCTCGATCGCGTCGGTTGCTTCAAGTATTCGCCGGTCGAGGGTGCTGCGGCCAACGCACTACCCGATCCTGTGCCCGAAGAAGTGAAGGAAGAGCGGCTCGGGCGCTTCATGGAAGTGGCGGCGGCGATCAGCGCGGAAAAGCTGGCCGCAAAGCTTGGCAAGCGGATGCGCGTCCTCGTCGATCACGTCGACCCGGCCGAAGGCGCGATTGCGCGCTCGGCGGCCGACGCACCGGAAATCGATGGTGTCGTGCGCATCCACAGGCCCGGCAAGAAGCTCCAGGCCGGCGACTGGGCCGATGTCCAGATCACCGGCGCCGATGCCTACGACCTGCAGGCCAGGATCGCGCGCTCCTGACATTCCTGGAACACACCCGCATGACACACCGATCGGTCTTTGCCGTCGTGGCCGCCCTGGCCACGGCACTCCTCCCGCCTGTGACCGCGTTCGCGCAGCAACCCGCGCCGACAGTTACGGTTCCACCGGTCACCGCCGCCGCCAATCCGCTGGCCGAAGCCATCCGCGACCGCATCGATCATCTGCGCTACGAGAAGCAGCACGACGTGCGCGGCGCCCGCGTCATCCTCGACGAGCCGGTTGCAAAATATTACGAGGCGCAGCAGTTCCAGCCGGCCTGGCAGGACCCGGCGAGACTCGACCAGCTCGTCGCGAGCATCGAAGACCTGCGCAACGACGGTCTGGATCCCAACGACTACCACGTCGAAGCGCTTCGCTCGTACCGTCTCGACGTGCGCATGCAGTCGCCGCTGACGCTGCAGGACCGCGCCGACCTGGAGCTGCTCGCGACCGACGCGTTCATGCTGGGCCTGTACCACGTCTTCGTCGGCAAGGTGGATCCGGTCAAGCTGAGCTCGCAGTGGAACTTCTCGCAGCGCCCGCTCCCCTCGTTCGAAGAGGTCATGCAGCATTTTTCTGAGCGTCTTGCCGCCGGCGAAATTCGCGCAGCCTTCGACAGCGCGCGTCCGTCGCATGTCTGGTATCAGCGTGGTCGTGAACGCCTGCAGGAATACCGTGCAATCGCCGCGGCCGGTGGCTGGCCGATCCTTCCGGATGGCCCCACGTTGAAACCCGGCATGAGCGACACGCGCGTGCCGGTGTTGCGCAAGCGACTGGAAGTCACGCGAGATCTGGTGCAGGCACCGGGCGCCACCGCGACCACCGACCCCAACCTCTACGACGCGCCGCTCGAGCAGGCGGTAAGGGCCTTCCAGGAACGTCATGGCCTGACGCCGGACGCCGCGATCGGACCCGGCACCCGCGCCGCAATGAACGTGCCGGTAGCGCAGCGTATCGACCAGATCCGCGTCAATCTCGAGCGCGGCCGCTGGACACTGCACGAGATCAAGGGCGAGTTCGTGCTGGTCGACGTCGCTGGTTTCTACGTGAGCTACTTCCGCAACGACGAACCCATCTGGACGTCAAAAGTCGTCGTTGGCCGGGACCAACGCGAAACGCCGATCTTCCGCTCGAAAATCACCTACGTCGTGTTCAATCCGACGTGGACCATTCCGCCGGGCATCCTGGTCAAGGACAAGCTGCCCGAGCTGAGGCGCAACCCCGGCGCGCTGAAACGAATGAACATCCGCGTGCTCGACCGCAGTGGGCGCGAAGTGAATCCCTATTCGGTCAACTGGAACCAGTACGGGCCTTCGCGCTTGCCGCCGTACCAGTTCGTGCAGGATCCCGGCCCGAACAATGCGCTTGGCCTGGTCAAGATCATGTTTCCCAATCCCTACCTCGTGTATCTGCACGATTCGCCGGCGAAGTCGCTGTACGAGCAGGACCAGCGCACCTTCAGCTCGGGCTGCATCCGCGTGCAGCAGCCGTTCGAACTCACGGAGCTCGTGCTGAACGACCCGCAGTGGAACCGGCAGAGGATCGACGCGGTGATCGCGACGAAGGAGACACGAACGGTCAACCTGAAGACGCCGGTTCCGGTGCTGCTCCTGTACTGGACTGCCCAGCCGCGACCGGATGGCCAGGTGATTTTCCGTAACGACGTCTATGGTCGAGATCCGCCGACGCTTGCGGCACTCGACAGCGACTTCCGCGTGCCGGTCGTCAACTGACGCTAAAAAGAAGGCCGGCGAACCTTGTGGTAGCCGGCCGAATTTTCACGCAGGAGGAAAAACGTACCGGGCCTAGGTTGCTCCCTGAACATTTTTCCGGCTTCCGGACTATCCACCTTGCCATAGGGGTAAATTACTAGGCGGGATGGACGCGCCTGCGCGCCGGTCAGTGGTGGTGACCGCCGGCCCCGTGCACGTGGCCGTGCTCGAGTTCTTCCTGCGTGGCTTCGCGCACCTCGGTGATCTCGACTTCGAAGTTGAGGTGCTCGCCTGCCAGCGGATGGTTGCCATCGACGGTGACCATGTCGCCCTGGATGCCCGTGACCGTCACCATGCGCGCGTGACCGTCGGACGTCTGGGCCTGGAACTGCATGCCGGGCTTCAGGTTCGGGACCTTGCCGAACGAGCGCTTCGGCACGCGCTGGATCAGTTCCGCGTCGCGTTCGCCGTAGCCATCGGCCGGCGCGATCTTGACGCTGAGCCTTGCGCCCGACGCCTTGCCTTCGAGTTCGCGTTCGAGGCCCGGAATCAGGTTGCCGTGGCCGTGGATGTACGCGAGCGGCTCGCCGCCCGCTGAGCTGTCAAGCACTTTGCCCTCATCGTTGGTGAGGGTGTAGTGGATCAGCACGACTTTGTCCGCAGCAACGACCATGAAGCGACTCCGGAGTTGGGAAGGGGGAAGAGGAAGGGAGGAAGGGAGGAAGGATAGGAAGGGAGGAAGGATAGGAAGGGAAGAAGAAGAAGAAGAAGAAGGAGAAGAAGAAGAAGAAGAAGAAGAACGGACTCAGACGGGCAGCCCGTCCTTGAGCTTGAGCCAACCGCGCGCGACGCGATAAATGACCCAGACGCCGACGATGAAGATGCCGATCGGGAACGTGACGAACCCGACCAGCACGAAGAACAGGGGCAGCGACAACAGGAAGACGACCGTGACCCAGAGCGCGGCGAACCAGAACGTGCGCAGCTGCCAGGCGAAGTGCGATTCCAGATGGGTGCCACGGGCATCGCTGCGGCGGACGTAGTTCATCACCACGGCAACGATCGACGGCAGGCCGAACACGAATGCCGTGGCGATGAACGCCGAGCCGAACATGCCGATCAGGGCGCTCGCCGCGTGCAGCGCATACATCCAGTGGGTATAGCTGACGAGCGAGGCGTCTGCGATTTTCAGCGAAGAAGCCGGTGAGTTCATCGATTTTTCGCCCTTGGGAGCGGTGCCGTGGGGTGCCTATCCTACTGCGTCACGCCGTCCGGCGGAGACTCGAGCTGTCGCATCGCGGCCTCCCAATGACGCTTCGGCACGTGGGTGCGCAACCGTCGGGCCACCAGGTCGAGCACTTTGACGTCGATCCCGTGCCCCAGCCACGGAATGACATCCGCGACGACGTCGGCGCCGAGCGCGACAAGGTGCCGGGCAGCCTCGACGGTGAAACCGTAATGCACCACGTCGTCGGCCTTGCCGTGGACGAGGAACAGCGTCGTAGCGCCTGGATTGGTCGCCGGCAACCGGGCATAACGTCCGGCCAGCGCCACCACGCGACCGGCAAGCACGTCGTCGCCCGCCTGGGTCGCCGCCTCCAGCACCATGATCGCCCCCTGCGAGAAACCCACCAGCACGGTGGCTTCCGGACCGAGGCCCGTATCACGCTGCCAGTGCCGGATTGCCGCCACGAACAGCGGCATTTCGGCAGCAACCCGTTCGACCCGCCTGGCGTCGTCCAGACCCTCGACGGCAAACCACTGGTAGCCGGCGCCGAGGCTCGCCGGATGAGGGGCGCGCAGGCTTGCCACCAACGCTTCCGGGTACTCGGCGGCGAGCCGCTCGCCCAACGGTCGCAAGTCCTCTTCGCTGGCACCGAGCCCGTGGAACAGCAGCACGAGCTGCCGTGCCACACCGCGCGGCTGCTGGATGATCATGGCATCCGTCGTCATGCGCAGCTTCCCGTCGAGCTCAGAGCCAGCGGCGGACGGACCGGCGATAGGCGTCGAATTCGCCGGCGAAGAGTCGCCCCAGGATGCGTTCCTCGGGTTCGATCTGGAAACGATTGATGAACAGCAGGAAGCCCGGCAGGACGGCCGAAGCCGCCGGGTTGGCGAGCCAGGCGGCCCAGGCGGCCAGCATGAGCAGCATGCCGAGGTACATCGGGTTGCGTGTATGACGGTAGATGCCGGAGCGCACCATCGAGGACGCGGCTTGCGGTGTCGTCGGATTCACCGTCGTGCGTGCCCGGCGGAATTCGAGCACCCCCGCGACGGCGACCAGGATCCCTGCTGCGAGCAGCAACACGGCAGTTGCGAGCCGCCAGTACTGGCCCCACGCCAGGCTGGGGGTCCAACGGGAGAGCAGCCACATGCACAGCGCCGCAATCAACCCGACGGCGACTGGTGGGACGCGCAGTTCCAGCGACGATCCAGCGTGCATGGCAATGGTCCTCCAATCAGGCAGCCGCCAGCCGGCTCAGGCACGAAGCTGCTTGAAATAGAGCACGGCTGGAAACAGTTCCCCATCGGGCGTGGTCGCGTATTCAGGTATTTCACCCGCGCGGCTCCACCCCGGCAGGGATGCGAACACTCCGTGCCAGTAACGACCCGCGGTCTCGCGTGACAGCGGCGCGAGGAATCCGATGGCAGCGCCCGAATGCACTGCGTCGATCAATAAATCACCGGGCGGTTCGAGCAACGAAGTTTCCGTCGCAGCGACTCGGCGCACGACGACCGTGCGGGATGACCTCGTGGGCCCACCGACGACCGGGACCGTTCTGCTCCCCGCAGGCTTGCACACGCGCACTGACGATGGCGGATATGCCTCCAGCTTCGATGCCGGCCGTCGCGGTCGCGGCAGCAGCTCGCCGCCGCAGGTCGGGGACTTGCCGTTCAGGCGACGCTCGGCGCAGGTCGCGCAGAACGTGCATTCGAACGAGCAGATCCGTGCCAGCGGCGACTCCGGCGGCAGATCGGCATCGCAGCACTCACAGGAAGGGCGTATGTCCAGCATGGTCCTTCGAACCAGGGTGTCGAAGCAGTACGATACGCCAGGCATCAGACTTTTAGACACTGTCTTGAACAAGAGGCCGAGCATTTCCAACCTGGTCTCTCTAGCTTCTGCCCCCGTCCGTAACCTCACGGATGTGTTGCTGGTGGACTACGTCCTAAGCTTCACTCGCAATTTTCGAAGATCCTGAATGCGGTCCGCCAGAGTCCCTTACGGAGACACAGACATGAAGCTCACCAAGTTCGCCCTGCTGGCGGTCGCCGCCGGTTGCACCCTGGCCAGCCAGGGCGTGTATGCCCAGGCCATGGAAGTCGTGACGGTCGAAGCCGTCCGCGAAATCGTCGTCGGCAAGTCGCCGATCGGCGCACCGATCAAGGAACTGACCATCCGTTCGCGCGTCAGCTACGCGGACCTCGACCTGACCACGGCCGCCGGCGTCGCGACGCTCGAGAAGCGCGTCAAGGATGCCGCCGCTTCATCGTGCAAGGAAATCAGGGTCGACGTACCGGTCGAAGGCTGGACAGTCGACCGCTGCATCCGCCAAGCAACCGACGACGCGATGCTGCAGGTGAACAAGGCCGCCGCCGACGCCAAGGCCGCGAAGAAGTAATCGAGCCGCAAACTCGAACAGCACGGGACGGGTGACCTCGCGGTCGCCCGTCTTTCTGTGCGCGTCTAGGCGAGTTGCTGTGCCACCGCGCCGGCTGCGCGATCGCCCGATTCGATCGCGCCTTCCATGCCACGCGCACTCACCGACGTGTGCTCGCCGCAGAAATGCACGCGGCCCCGCGGCTGGAACATCGCGGGCAGGAACTTCGTGACCGTGCCGGGATTGAAATAGGCCCACGCACCGCCGGCGAACGGATCCTGCTCCCAGGAATGCTGGCCGAGCACCCGCAACGCACCTGTTGCTGCGGGTCGCATTTGCTCGACCTGCGCCACGACGTAGCGCGCAGCGCCCTCCTTCCCAAGGCGGTCCAGGTGCCTGGCACCGGGTCCGAACGCCGAGACGAGGAGACTCGACACCTGGTCGTCCTGCGCTTCGTGATAGATCGCGGAGACGCGGCCAATCGGGGAATCGGTCCACATCGAAGGCTCGAGGTCATCGTCCTCCCAGAACGGGCGTGACACCTGCAGCGCAACCTGGTGGATCGGCTGGTAAGGCAGTGATTTCACGGCGCGCGCCTGCGTGCCCGCGAGATCCGGCCGCAGCTCGATGCGTCGCAGCGTCGTGAACGGCACGGCGCACACGACGGCGCGCGCGGAATAGCGCGTGCCGTCGGTCGTGCGGACCGTAACACCGGCACCCGTCGCCTCGACGGACTTGACGACCTGCTTGAGCCGCACCGGCTGCCGCAATTGCGCGGCCATCGCGATCGGCAGTTTCTGGTTGCCCCCCCGGGCCTGCAGTATGACCGGCCTGGCCGATTTCTGCGCCGTGGTGAATGCCGACACGTACGCCATCATCAGCGCAGAGATGTCCCTGGCGTTCAGGCCGTAGGTCGGAATCGTGTCGTAGGCGAGTTCGATCATCGGATCGGTTGCGCCCTGCTGGCGCAGGAAGTCGCGCATCGACACGTCGAACGGCGCGTTCTTCGCCTCGTACCAGCCTGCGGTCGTGGTGAGCGGGTTTTCCTGGCTCGTCACCAGCGGCACGTATTGCCACGGCATCATCTCGCGCAGCGTGGGCGGAAACGGATTGCGGGGCGAGTCCGTCCATTCCGAGCGACTCACCGGTTTGCCGTCGAGCACGAGCGTGAACTTCGCGTGCTTCGACAGCCGCGGCACCTGATCTTCGAGCGGCACGTCGACGCGGGTCGCGACCTCAATCAGGCGCCGGTAATCGCCGTAGATGTTGTTGCCGCCCGCCTCGGGGACGCCCCGGGCGTCGCCGAACGTCAGGACACGGCCGCCCACGCGGTCCCGACCTTCCAGCACGAGCACCTTGAAGCCCCTCTGCTCCAGGACCCAGGCCGCCTGCAGGCCGGAAAGACCGGCTCCGACGACGATCACGTCCGCCGTGTCCTCGACGGCCCAGGCGCGTCGCCCGACGAGCAGGGTGGCGCCGGCGAGCACGCTCGAGTGCAGCAGGAACCTACGGCGGGAAATGCTCATCGGCGGCACGTCTCCAGGATCGCGGCCGGTAACCCGGCCCGTGACTACGTCCGGCTATTTGACGGTGAACGCGGCGCAGATGGTACGCGTACTTTTGCGGGTAGGGACCCGACGGACGGCTGGCTGGGCTGGGCTGGGCTGGGCCTTGGCCTGGCGCGCCGGCCACGCCGTTCAGCGCCGCTCCATCTCGACGAGGACCGTGCGCCCGGTCAGGATCGCGACGGAATTCATCCGCGCCAGGTGGTCCCGGTTCTCCTGGTAGATCGCAGGAATGTTACGGCGGGCATGCATCGCGACGATGGCCGCACCGAGCGTCACCAGCGGCCACAGCACGAGCAGCGCCGCCGGGTCGCAGCACGCGCTGCACTTCACGGAAAAACAGGAACTGGTCTTCGAGGTGCTCGAGCACCTCGACCGAGTATGCAAGGTCGACGCTCTGGTCGTCGAAGGGGAGTCCGCCATGCAGGTTGATGGCGTGGCACGGCACCTCCGGGACGCGAAAGTTTTCGGGAAAGAGGTCGCATGCCTCGAGCTTTGCCGCATACCCGTTGCTCTTGATCGTGTCGTGCACCCGGCGCGCCAGGTAGCCCTCGCCGGCGCAGCGGTCGCCGCGGGGCTCGTCACGGTGTCCTCGACTGCTGCATCGCCGGGTGTGCAGCGGCGACGCCCGGTTTGGCGAATTCGGTTCCGGCAAGGATAGCGTCGAAGCGCGCTTGCAGCTCGCGGCGCGCGGGCGAAGGCGCCAGCGTCACGCGTTCGTGCTCGCCGCCGCCGACACCGACACGATGCACGATCAAGCTGTCCGTTGTTTGCTCGACCATGAGAGTGTCGCCGGCGGCGGCGCTGAACGAGTGCCGTTCGAACGGCACGATGTCGAGGTCGAGCCGTGCAAGCTGCCCCTGCAGTCGCCACGTGTAGCGTCGGCCGCGATCGAAACGCTCATACGATGCATGCAGGACGCCGGCGCCGATTCTCGATTTGAATTTGACGTCGCCGACGGCGCTTGGCAGCCGCGGTGCCAGGCGAATCACGCCCCGCTCCAGGTCGGGTTGAATGCCGAGGAAGCCCTGGTACCAGACGCGCAGCTGCTCGGCATTCGACCAGCCCTGCAGGTACGTCCCGGTGAGACGCGGTGCAGATTCACCGGGGTGTGGATAAGCGTCGAGATTCTCGGGCAATCCGCCCACCACGCCGCGCGTGAGTGCGATCTCGTTGGTGTTGGCAAACAGTTGCCATGCCAGATCGACCTGGCCCATTTCGATCATGCGCTGGATCGCGATGCCGTTGAGCCAGGGCCAGACGGCGCCATTATGGTAGGCCGCGTCCTTGTGATAGTACCCGGGCGCCAGGTGGTACGGATGAAAGCCGGGATCGCCCTGGTCGAGCGTCGCGACGCCCCACGGGTAGACCAGGGCCTCCCAGGCCTGACGGGCTGCGCGCGCCGCATCGTCCGGCTGGTCCAGCAACTGCAGACTGAACAGCAGGTTCGGCCGCAGCTGCAGGTTCGGGACCTCGCGCGCATCGAGATGATCGGCCATGCGGCCGGTCGCGGGATCCAGGAAGTCGTGCGCGAACTGGCTGCGCAGCCGATCGGCCGCCGCGGACCAGCGCGTTGCCGATTCCCTGTCACCCAGCGCGGTCGCGAATTCCGCCCCGGCCCGCAGTTGCTCGTACCACAACGCCTGGACGTCGTTGGCGCGCGTGCTGCGTGGCGAGTACGAGACCTTGTCGGGCTCGCGGCGTGCATCCATCCACGTTTCGTTGTCCGCGTGCACGAGATAGCCGGAAGCATCGGTGAAGTTGGCGAGCGCACCCTCGATACTGGCCGTCACGTTCGGATACAGCTCGGCCACGATCGTGCGATCGCCGGTGTAGCGCACGTAGTCGCGCAACGCGATGACCCAGCGCGGCGTTCCGTCCGTGGTGTGGTAATCGATGCTGCCGGGTTTGACGATGTTCGGCAGGCGCCCGTAGAAGCGGGAGAAGCGATCGAGGTCCTGGAACTCTGCAAAGGATGCCAGGATGGCGCGGGCTTCCTCGAAATGACCCGTGACGAGCGTGGCGCCTGGCAGCGAAATGAAGCTGTCGCGGCCCCAGTATTCGTTGAACCAGGGCAGGCCGGCGTAGATGCCGTCGCCACGCTGCCGCGTGACCAGCGCATCCGTCGTCAGCTGGATCCAGCGCAGCGCCTCCGTCAGCCGGGGATCGTCGCTCGACAAGTAATGATCGTCATTGATGACAGCTGCCAGGCGTTCGCTCCGGGCGTCCTGCCATGCAGGCGCTGACGCGACTGCCCGGTCGTGCAGCGTGCGAGCGGCTTCGCGTGAGGAGCCAACGGCGATCAGAAAGCGATTGCCGCTGCGGCCCACGACGATGTGATCGACGGCGCTCGAATCGCCTGCTTGTGTGGCCGTGTATTCGTCGATGCCTTGCCCGCTATGCACGTGCGTGACCGTGTCGCCCGAAAGTTGCAACGTCACGTCACCTTTGGCGCCATCGACTGCCACCTCGATCACGTCCTGCCCGTCGAACAGGCGCAGCGTCTCAGTGACCCCCTGTGGATAGGTGCGGATCAATGCATCCGGTCGCACGATCACCGTGGCCGTCTGCGGATCGAGCGCTGCCCCGGCAACGATCAGCCAGTAGTCGCTGAAGACACGCCGACCCGCGATGTTGAAGCCGCGAAAGTACGCGTGCTCGGGGTGATCGTTGCGGTGCGTCTGCGTGTAGTAAAACGCGGATCGCTTGTTGGTGAAGGAGACGGCGCGGTTTTCTTCCGCGCTGACGGGGATCGCCAGCGAGTCGAGAGTGACGGCACCGGCGGTCGCCGATGACGCGGACTGGTCGGGCATGGAATGACAGGCAGCCAGCAGCAGGCTGGCTGCGATGCACGCGCAGGCCGACAGAGTTCGTAGCAACCGCATTGCAGGACCTTAGCGAAAAAGGATGGGCCTGTCCCGCGCAGCGAACGGCGTCATTGCCTGCGTATTTCCGGGAAAAGTCAGGTTCGGAGTATCCTTGCGGCCGAATCGGCGAGACCCGGACGCCTGGGTTCGCCAGCAAACCGGGGTCCGCTCATGCACACGCCTCCCCTTGCTTCCAAAGCACGCCCGCGTCGTCATCGTCGGCGGCGGCGTCATCGGCACCTCAACCGCGTATCACCTGGCGTTGCTGGGGTGGCAGGACATCGTGCTGCTCGCGCGCCACCAGCTCACCGCTGGCACCACCTGGCACGCAGCGGGACTCATGGTCACGTACGGCTCGACCTCGGAAACGTCGACCGAAATCCGCAAGTACACGCGCGACCTCTACGGCCGGCTCGAAGCCGAGACCGGACAGGCCACGGGATTCATGCCGATCGGTTTCATCGAGGTCGCTTCCGACAAGGACCGCCTCGAGGAATTCCGGCGCGTCGCCGCGTTCAACCGCTACTGCGGCATCGACGTGCAGGAGATCTCGCCGCGCCAGGTGCAGGAGCTCTTCCCGCTGGCGAAGGTCGACGACATCGAGGCGGGCTTCTACGTCAAGGAAGACGGCCGCGTGAATCCGGTCGACGTCACGATGGCACTCGGCAAGGGCGCGCGCATGCGCGGCGTGAAGATCTATGAGGGCGTACCGGCAACCGGAGTGCTGCAGAAGAACGGGCGCGTCACCGGTGTGCGCACGCCCTTCAGCGACATCCAGACCGATTTCGTCGTCAACTGCGCCGGCCTGTGGGCACGCGAACTGGGCGCGGTTTCGGGCGTGGCGATCTCGAACCAGGCGGCCGAGCACTACTACCTGATCACCGAGGCGATCAAGGACCTACCGCCCAACATGCCGGTACTCGAGGACCCGTCCGCGTACGGCTATTACCGACAGGAAGGCGGCGGCCTGATGGTCGGCCTGTTCGAGCCGGTGTGCGCACCGTGGCAGATCGATGGCGCGCCAACGGATACGCCCTACCTGGACCTCGAACCCGACTGGGAACGCATGGGTCCCTACCTCGAGACCGCCATGGCGCGCGTCCCGGTCACCAGCCAGGTCGGCATGAAGAAGTTCTTCTGCGGCCCCGAAAGCTTCACGCCGGACCTGAAGCCGATCGTCGGCGAGGCGCCGGAACTGCGCGGCTACTTTGTCGCAGCGGGGCTCAATTCCATCGGCATCCTGACCGGCGGCGGTCTCGGCCGCGTCATGGCGCACTGGATCATCAACGGCCTGCCCGACGTCGACGTCACCGGCATGAACATCGACCGCGTGCTGCCCTTCCAGGCAAACCCGCAGTACCGGCGTTCGCGCACGGTCGAATCGCTCGGCATGGTCTACAAGTGCCATTACCCGACGCACACGCTGCAGACCGCGCGCGGCGCACGGCGTTCGCCGTTGCACGACCGGCTCGCGGCGCAGGGCGCATATTTCATCGAAACCAGCGGTTGGGAATCAGCCGCCTGGTATGCAGGCGTGGGCAAGGTCGCGGATCCCGGTCCGGACACGTGGAGCCGGCCGGCCTGGTGGAGCCGGTGGGAACTCGAGCACCGCGCGGCGCGCGAGAACGTGATCGTCATGGACATGTCGTTCATGGGCAAATTCATGGTGCAGGGTCGCGACGCGGGCCACTGCCTGAACCGGATTTCGGCAAACAATGTCGACGGCGCCGTCGGCGAGATCACCTACACGCAATGGCTCAACGCGCAGGGCAGGCTCGAAGCCGACCTGACCGTCACCAAGCTGGCGGATGACAGGTTCTTCGTCGTCGTCACGGACACGATGGTTCGTCACGCCGAAGCCTGGATGAAGCGCAACATTCCGGATGGCGTGCACGCGTTCGTCACCGACGTTACCTCGGGTTACGGACAGCTCAACGTGCAGGGCCCGCGTTCGCGCGAACTGCTGCAGTCACTGACGAGCGTCGACCTGTCCAATGCGGCTTTTCCGTTCCGCGCTGCGCGCGAGATCGACATCGGCTATGCGCGCGTGCTGTGCACCCGCATCACTTACCTCGGTGAACTGGGCTACGAGCTGTTCATTCCGACGGATCAGGCCGTGCACGTGTATGACCAGGTCGTGGCGGCCGGCGAGGAGCTCGGCGTGGTGCACGCGGGGCTGCGCGCGCTCGGCAGCCTGCGCATGGAGAAAGGTTACCGCGACTACGGCCACGACCTCGACAACACCGACGATCCGTACGAGACCGGCCTTGGCTTCGCCGTCGACCTGAAGAAGACCGGTGGCTTCATCGGCAAGGAAGCGCTGTTGGAGCGCAAGGCGCGGGGTCCACTGCAGCGGCGCCTGGTGTCGGTCCTGGTCAAGGATCCGGCGCCGCAGATGTTCCACGCCGAGATCGTGCGTCGCGACGGCAAGGCCGTTGGCTATGTGCGAGCGGCGTCGTATGGCCACACGCTGGGCGGCGCTGTTGGCCTCGCATTCCTGGAACCGAAGCAGACCGTGGACGAGGCCTACCTGACGTCCGGCACGTGGGAAGTCGAGATCGCCGGCACGCGCTACCCGGCCGTCGTTTCCACGCGGCCGCTGTACGACCCGAAGGGCGAGGCTATCCGGAGATAGCGTCAGGCACACGCCTCGAGCAGTTGCTGGATCGAGATTCTTTCGCATGCCGGACGCAGCAATCCGGCAGGCGTAGAATGCATGCAAGCTTTTCCGGCGCGCTGCTGAGAAGCGGACATGAATCGCGTCCCCGCACTCCACCGCAGATTTCCCGCAGCTCTTCCGGCGCTCATGCTGGCGGCATTTGCGCCGTCTTCATTCGCCGCAGATGGCTTCGACTCTACCTACGTCGAAGTCGGATACGGCATCGACAGCACCATCGAGGCGTACGGGCAGTCGTACGACTCGGACGACAGCTACCGGATCGTCGGGTCGTACCAGTTCACGCCACACCTCCGAGCTGGGTGGCGTGCTCGAGCTGCGGGACCGCTGGAACCTGACGGCCGGGTACAGGACGGGCGAGCTCGATTACCTGACGCTGCCGAACTATCCGTCGAAGTACCAGCTGGAACTGGACCGCGACGAGGTGTTCGTGGGGGTCCGGTGGGCGTTCGAATGACCGGCGATTCGCCCTGAAGAAGCAAGCAGGCCGGGCAGCAATGCCACCCGGCCTGGTCCAATTTGAACCGATCAGAAGCGCAGCGACAGGCCGACGTTGAGGTTGAAGCCGTCCTCGTCGTCGATGTAGTTCTCGGCGCCGGTGAGGTTCTGCCAGGCGATGCCAATGATGACGCCGACGTGCTCGTACGGATAGTACTTGGCGCCAGCCGACACGCCGTAGCCAAAGTCGTAGACGTCACCCAGGTCGCCGCCGATGTAGGCGACGTCAACTCCGATGAACGGCACCATGTTGCCGCCGTTGTCGAAATTGAACTGGTAGAACGCGCCCAGCGTCGTACCGTCGACACTGCCGAACTCGTCGACGTCGGTGTCCATGTAGGCCACGTTCAGGCCGACCTCATGCTGCGGCGTCAGGTAGCGGCCATAGGACACGTCGATGCTGGTCGTAGAGACGTCGGCTATGTCCGTATACGACAACGAGCCGGCCACTTCGTTCTGGCCACGGTCCTGGGCAACGCCGATCATCGGCATCGCAAGCAGCATGGTCGCGGCGGCGGGGAGCAGAACTTTCCTGGTAGTCATGATGATCTCCTGTTTGAAGACGGGAACGGCTGCACGGCGGTCGCTCCCCCTGCCGTCTGCGCATTTCTTATTCCCGTAGCGACAGGTTCGGCGCTTCGCGTCGACGCGACCATTGGGAGCAATGACCAGACGGCGCCAAGAGATACCCAGCAGCCACGGCGAGCGGCTGTGCATTCGCCGCAAAAACACGCACTTGGCGCGAGGTTCGCTGCCGCCGAATTGAGCGTAGTGCGAGCTCGTCCGGTATTTGCAACGGGCTGTGGTAAAGAAGAGACGAACTGCCGGTTGCGGGAATGTTTGCTCTTTGCACACGGTCTTACTCAACGTCATCCTGGAAACCAGTCCTTGAGGAGCACTGCAGCGATGATTCGACGCGTAGCGACGGCCCTGGCCGGAACCGCGGTGCTTGCTGCAGCAGCTGGCTGCGCTTACCAGGAATCGTTTGGCCTGCCGGACCTGGCACCGCGCGGCGCGGCCCCAGGGGCGCAGGCCTATCCGAGCTACGGGTACGGCTATGGCATCGGCTATGCCAACGGGTACCAGCCGGGCTACGGCAACGTTTACGCCGATGGCAGCCCCTGGTACGCCATGCAGGGGCCGTATCCCTACGGCTACGGTTACGCGTACAACCCCTATCCGCGGTACGTCGTCGTGCCGTGTGCCGACAGTGATCGCGATGGTCGTTGCGACACACGCCCGCCGAAGCAGCGTCACGACCGCGATCCACGCGGTCATGACGTCGATGCTCTCCCGGCCCAGCCTCACCGTGGTGATCGCGGCGAAGTGCCGCGCGTGAGGAACGGCGACGGTCGTGTCGTCGTCCCCAGCGCAAGAACCCTGAGCCACCGCGGGCATGCTCGTCGATAATGCGTCGATGACGACGCCTGCGAAAAAGAAGAAGAGCCTCCAGCCCAGCACGCTCCGCATCGGCCACCGCTATCGGCCTTCGCGGCTCAATGGCCCGTATGACGCGCTGATCATCGGCTCCGGCATTGGCGGCCTGACCACGGCCGCACTGCTGTCCGAACTCGGCTGGCGGGTCGCGGTGCTCGAACAGCACTACACGGCCGGCGGCGCCACGCACAGCTACGAACGCAACGGTTACGAGTGGGACGTCGGCGTGCATTACATCGGCGACATGGGCGGCGCCACGATGTCGCGCCGGCTCATGGATTTCCTGACGCAGGGCAAGCTCGCGTGGGCACCCATGGACGCGCACTACGATCGCTTCTTCATCGGCGACCGGACCTACGATGCGGTCGCGGGCAGCGCCGAGTTTCGCGACAACCTGGTCATGCACTTTCCGCGCGAGGCCGCCGCGATCGATCGCTACCTCGAATTGCTGCGCGAGGTCGCGCGCGGCATGCGCACGTTCACGCTGGATCGAACGCTGCCGGCGTGGGCCTCCATGCTGGCGGCGCCGATCCTCCGGCGTCGCTTGCCCCGCACATTCCAGCGCACGACCTGGGAGGTTCTCTCG
This sequence comes from Pseudomonadota bacterium, assembly GCA_016705325.1. Lineage (GTDB taxonomy): Bacteria > Pseudomonadota > Gammaproteobacteria > Steroidobacterales > Steroidobacteraceae > RPQJ01. The sequence continues at coordinate 445,469 of JADIYJ010000027.1, forward strand.
GAGCTGACCTCCGACCCGGAACTGATCGCGGTTCTGACCGGCCAGTGGGGCGACCTGGGGCTGCCGCCGAAACGATCGTCGTTCGTGGTGCAGGCCCTGATCGCCCGGCACTACCTGCACGGCGGCTTTTATCCGGTGGGCGGCGCCTGGCGTATTGGCGAAGCGATCCTGCCGCGCATCCGTGCCACGGACGGCGAAGTATTCACGTACGCGCGCGTCGACGAAGTGCTGCTGCGCGATGGCAGGGTGAGCGGCGTGCGCATGGCGGACGGCCATGAAATCGACTGCCGTGTCGTCATTTCGGACGCCGGCGTGATCAACACTTTCAAGAAACTGCTGCCGCCACAGGCAGTGCAGGAACACGGCTACGACAACCTGCTCAAGACCGTGCAGCCAAGCATCGGCCACCTCGGCGTCTACATCGGCCTGCAGGGGACGGCGCAGGAACTCGGCTTGCCCAAGACCAACTACTGGATCTACCCGGCTGGCAACGATTACGACGGCGCGCTCGACCGCTTCCTGCAGGATCCGCACGGTCCGTTTCCGGTCGTGTACCTGTCGTTCCCCTCAGCGAAGGATCCCTCGTTCGAACAGCGACATCCTGGACGCTCGACGATCGAGATCGTGGCGCCTGCGCCTTACGAAATCTTCGAGCAATGGGCGGACAGCACCTGGGGCAAGCGCGGCGACGATTACGACGCACTGAAGCAATCGTATGGCGAGCGCCTGCTCGAGCATCTCTACGACAAGGTGCCGCAGGTGCGCGGGCACGTCGATTACTGGGAAGTGTCGACACCGCTGTCGATGCAGCACTTCTGCGGCTACGGTCGCGGCGAGCTCTACGGGCTGGACCACGATCCCGAACGCTTGCGGCAGGACTGGTTGCGACCGCGCACCCGCATCAAGGGGCTCTGGCTCACCGGGCAGGACGTGATGTCGTGCGGCGTCGCGGGCGCCATGATGGGTGGCATGGCGTCTGCGGCGGCAATTGCGGGACCACGGCGCATCGCCCCGCTGATGAAGCGGATCTTCGGCTGAAACCAGCCAGCGACGACGCTGCCGCTATTTCTCCGGGCCGCTCGGCATCGACCACTCCCCGGTTTGCGTGCTGAGCTTGTGGCAACTCGTGCAGTCGCTCTTGTGCGTCGTCACGTAGGCATTGTTCGTGCCGCCGACGAGGTGCACCAGGTGCAGCAGGCGTGAAAAAGGCGGTGCCTTCTTCGAGCCGGTGTCATGACAGTCCAGGCACGCACCGGGAATGAATACTCATGTCGCACACCGCTCGTCAGCGGATGCAGGCAAATGACCGGACCGGGCTGCTCAAGCTTACGGCTGAGGCTCAGCCTGCAGCAGCGCCTCAGACGGTGGTCGCGTCGCTTGCAGCCTCGCCGCAACCTGCTGAGCCTGCTCCATCACTCGCAAGATGTTCAAGCCTGCCAGCTTTGCGACGTCGGCATCCGGCCATCCGCGCCGCATCATTTCCTCGAGCAGCGCCGGATACCGGTCGACGGCTTCCAGGCCCTGCGGTCCCGCGGGAATGCCATCGAAGTCGGAGCCGATGCCGACGTGGTCGATACCGGCAACCTTGCGGATGTGTTCGATGTGATCGGCGACCTCAGCCAGGGTTACGATCGGCTTCGGATGCGCCTTCTCCCAGGCTTCAAGTGCTGCTTTCGCCTTTTCAGGCTGGCCGATGTACAGCCCGGCATACGGTGGCGAGTTGTAGCGAGTGTGTTCGGCGGCGTAATCCGCCTCCCATTGATTCGCGGCCTCGGAAATGTACGCCGGGTAGAAATTCACCATCACGACGCCGCCGTTGTTCGCGACCAGCCGCAGCACGTCGTCAGGGACGTTGCGCGGATGACTGTTGATCGCCCGTGCCGACGAGTGGGAGAAGATCACCGGCGCTTCGGTGACGGCGAGCACGGCCTTCATCGCTGCGGGCGAGACGTGGCTCAGGTCGACCAGCATGCCCAGCCGGTTCATTTCCCGGACGATCTCCGCGCCGAAGGGCGTCAGTCCGTGGTGCGCCGGTGTATCCGTCGCCGAGTCGACCCAGTCGGTGTTCCGGGTATGCGTCAGCGTCATGTAACGCGCGCCCAGGTCGTAAAACATGCGCAGCGTTGCGAGCGAGTTGTTGACCTGGTGGCCGCCTTCGACGCCGATCAGCGAGGCGATCTTGCCTGACCGGTGTATACGGCGTACATCGGCGGCGGTGTACGCCATCTGCAAGTCGGCGGGATACATCGCGACCATCCGCTTGACGAGGTCGATCTGCTCGAGCGTCGCCTGGACCGCGTCATTGCCCTTGAGCTCCGTCGGCACCCAGACCGACCAGAACTGCCCGCCCACGTGACCCGCGCGCAGCCGCGGAATGTCCGTCATCAAGGGAGCGCCGCCCTCGGGCACTGGAAGTTTCGTCGTCTCCGACCGCAGGTCGATCGACGCCAGCGCTCCCTTCGTGCGATTGCGCAGTTCCCAAGGCAGGTCGTTGTGGGCGTCGATCAGCGGCGTTGTCGCCAGGATCCGCTCGGCCCGGGCAGCGACGTTGCTGTCAGCCGCCGTGGCTGCTCCCGCTACGGCCAGCAGGACGCCAGGCAGCACCGACGCGATCGTCTGCCGTCCAATCGGACGAGCCAGGAAAGAGGGCCTGGGCATGATTCTCACCGCATGGAACAGCAACATCGCGGCAGCATAGTCGAACCGTGGCTTGCGTGGCGTCGGGTCAACGGCTGCTGCGGCCACCGGCCCGGCGATGCACCAGCAAGATGGCCGGGAAGACGAAGCCCGCCACCCAGTGGGCGACGCTCCACGTCGGCCGGGAGCCCTCGTCCGCAATGTAATAGAGACCGTAGCCGGTCACGGCGAGGATCGACAGCAGGCCGAGCTGGGTGAACCCGGTCAGGCGATGGCATGACTGGCGCAGCCGGGGCGCAACATGCAACGGCAGCCAGGCACCGAAGGTGATCAGCGAGACCATGGCGACGGCCCCGTGCACTGCCAGCACCTGCGCTGCCCACGCCGGCACCTGTGGCCCGAAATCGGATTCGGACGCGAATAGATGGCGCGCGGCGAGCCACAAGGCACCGCTGAGCCAGAGCGCGAAGCTGACCCAACTGAGCACGCTGCGCCAACGGCTGTTTCGCGGCGCAACTTCCGCTGCCGCCGGCGCGTTGATCTTCGACGACTCAGGCAGCATCGACGGTCACGATCGACGAGGACCCCAGTTGCCTCATGCGCAGCACGCCGGACAATTCTCGCAGTATCCAGGCCGTCGCGTCGCATCGCTCGAGCAGACCGACGGCGGCGCCCGGATCGACGGCGACCACCTTCGTCAGTGCGTCCGCCACTGCACACGACGGTGCAGCCACTGCGACGACCATCAGCGGCAACGGCCGTCCACCGGTCCTGCGGTCATCGATGCCGTCGCCGGCCAGTGCTGAGTCCAACTCGCGCCGTGCCCGCGACTGCGACGAGGCAAAGGCTCCGGTTCCCAGCCGACCGAGGCTCACCAGGCCGCCGCGGATCGTGTCGCAGCGGACCAACAAGGGTTCGCTGCAGTGACGCGTCGTGCGCAGGTCACCACCGGCATTGACCGTGCCAGCAAGGCCGTGCGCGTGCAGGCTGTCGCTCGCGCGATCGACCGCATAGCCCTTGGCGATGCCATCGAGGTCGATCGTCGCCTGACGGTGGACACGAACCTCCCGACCATCCTCCAGCGACCAGGCCGGCTGCGCAGCAGCGTGCGCCGTGGCAGCGGCGGGTGATTCATTGCACTCGGGATCGAAAGCCCCCGCGGACTCTTTGCGCAGGTTCAGCGCCAGCCGCAGGACTTCGGCAGTACGCGCGTCCACCCGCAGCACGTCGCCGGCCCGCGCCTGCGTCAGCTGGAGGTAGTCCGTGCCGCGGTCCTGGCGACTCAGCAAGTGATGGACCGCGGCGATCTCGGCAAAGGCCGCATCAATCGCCGCCATCACCTCCCACCGCGGCAGGCGTGCGGCTTCCGCGCGAATCTCGACGCAGGTGCCGAGCCACGGCTGCGCCCGCCTGACGATGGGGCCTTCAGGGACCATGCTGTTGCGCCGCGTGGATGGCAAGCAGGCGTCGCACGCCGGCGGTCACGTGCCGGCACGACAGGGTTGCGCCACTGATGTTCCTGACGTCGCGCCCGAGCTGCAGTTCGCTGCTTGAGTCCTTGCCGGTGAATTGCGCGAGCCAACGGGCATTGCGCACTTCGTAGCCGTGGGTTTCACGGTACTCCAGAATGTCCACGCGCTGCACGCGCCCATCGAGGCCGACCGCCACCGCGTACTTGATGTTCAGCTGCTTGCCGAGAACTTCGTCCACGTACAGCTGACCGAGCGGCTTGCCCGCGGACGAGGCGACCCAGGCACGCGGCTCGCGCTCGGCGACGGGCGCGACGGTGTCGCTGTTGATCGACTGCCACTGCGCCGGACTCAATGCGATCCGCGACGGCGCAAAGGAATCGGCCGTCGGGAATGCGTTGTGCAGCGCCTGCTCGCTGGTCAAGTAAAGCGCAGCGTATGCAGGCGCGGGAACCGCCAATGCGACCAACGGTGCCAAGGTCCAGCCTGGATGACGCATTGCCGCCGATTCCTGCCGTCTCAGTACATGTAGCCCAGGCCGAGGTTGAACCGGTCGGTGAACCCGAGCGTCAGGTCCGCGTTCCGAAAGTCCTGGTAGTCGAGTTTGAACACGACATTCTCATGGATGCGCACCGTTGCGCCAAACGTCGTGGCGTCCACGGTCCGCAGCGACGGCGGCGTCAGGCCGATGCCGATGCTGGCGTAGTCGGCGCCCGTGTTGACCTGCTCGTAGCGCAGGAACGGCTCGATGCGCGTCGAGCCGATGCCCCAGCCGCGATAAGCCACCTGGCCGTAGGCGCCCCAGAAGCGCTCCGGAACGAGCACTGGATTGCCGATGAACGTCAGGTTCAGGTCGGCCGTGTCCGAGATGCGTCCTTCGGCGTAGAGCGCCGTGAGTTCCCAATCCGCCGGCGCCCAGCGAGCGTAGCCACTCCAGACCGTCACGCGCGCATCGTCGGCCGGAAAGCTGGCCGGGCTGTCCTGCGCGGCGCCGCCGGTGAAGACGCCCGCACCGAGTGCAACGCCCGGCATGCCCGTGTACTTCACGGCGCCGAAGACCGAGAGATCCGCCGCCTTGGCAAGCATCATTTCCTGGTGAATGCTGGCGAGCGGCGACTCGAAGCCTTCGGTGCTGGTCGGGTCCCACGCCGTCAGGTCGAAGCCGGTGGTGACGCCGGCCGACCACTGCAGACCGATCGACGTGTTGCCGCCCAATGCAATGCCGCCTTCGCGCCACGTCGACGGAATGATCGCCGTCTCGACCAAAGGCCGATCGACGCCGTAGAAAGTCGGCGGCTCGTGGCGCTCGTTGATGATGCCCATCGGGATGAGGAACAGGCCTGCCTGCAGGCGCATGTCGTGGCCGAGTTCGCGCGATATGAACGCCTGCTCGATCGCCGCTTCGCCGTCGTCGTCGGCCGAGGTCACGGCGTGCTCCCACTCGGCCTCGACCTCCAGCCGCGTGCGCTCGTCAAACTGGTAGCCGACGCCGAGCACCACGCGACGCAGGTCGGCCTGGGCCAGCTCCGGGTTGTCGCTTGGCCGCGAGTAGACGGCCTCGCCATAGCCGGTGAAGGTGATGGGTGAGGGCTCGCGCGTCACGGCCGGTTCGGCGGCCACGGTCGGGATCGCGCCCGCAACAGACGGCGACGAGGCGGGCGCCTGGGCCGCGGCCGGTGCAGCGGACGCTACCGGCGCCGCCGCCTGCGCGGCTCGCAACGTCGCGACCTCGGCACGCAAGGCCTCGATCTGTGCGCTCAATTCCGCGAGGCGCGCGTCGGTTGCCGCCTGGTCCGCGAGCGCCGTCTGCGTGACGCCGCCAGCGAGCAGTGCCGTTGCAATGGCGCAGCTCAGGATGTTCGATTTCATGACAGGAACTCCGGGCAGGAATCAGGGTTGGTAGCCGTCGTCGAGCGTCCCCAGGAACGCGACCACGTCTTCGATTTCAGCGAGCGTCAGCGCCGGGGCGTCGCCGAGCCGCCGGTTGTAGGGCGCCTCGGTGGTGTTGACGTTCAGGTGCAGGTTCACCGGCAGGTCGTTGAACTTCTGCACTCCGTTGGCACCGACCGGGTACCACTCTTCCGGGTTGGTGTCGCGACGGACGTAAAAGGCCACGACCTCGCGCAAGGTCGCGAAGCGGCCGTTGTGGAAATACGGTGCTGTGCGCGAGATGTTGCGCAACGAAGGCACCTTGAAGGCGCCGCAGAAATCGCCGCGGTCCGCCAGGTCGGTGCGCTGGGGTCCGCAGAGCCCCAGGTCGAAGTAGGCAGCGTCGACGTTGGCCGGGATCATATCGTTGCGCGGCACACCGAGGTTGTCGTAGGTGAAGTCGGTGAACAGCGGGGGCGAACCGTCGCTGCCTCGTGCGCTGGGATGACACGCGGCGCAATTGCCCTTCAGCGGATCGTTGAACAGCGCGAGCCCACGCAGCTCCTGGTCGGTCAGGCGCGCCTTGCCGCCGAGGAAGGCGTCGTACTTGCTGTCGAACGGCCGAAAGTCGGGGTCCTCCAGTTGATAGCGCGCCAGCGCAAGCGCGACGCTGTCGAATGCCCGCGTCGGATCATCGAATACGTCGGCCCCGAAGATCCGCGTGAACTCCGCGACGTAGGCGGCGCGCCGGACTTTCTCCACGACGCTCTCGACGGACGGGTTCGCCATCTCACGCGCATCGAGGAACGGCCGCCGCGCCTGGTCGGTGAGGCTGGCCGCACGCCCGTCGCGAAAGAATCCGCCCACCGGCGTGCCGTCACGCTCGAGGTGAAAGGCGGGCGTGAGACTGGCGTAGCGGATCGAGGGGGAATTGCGCAGGCCCGACAGTTCGAGGTCCGGGCCACCGGCTGCGACGGCGTCCGTGGGCAGGCCGGAATGCGCGTGCTCGGGCAAGTGGCAGGTCTGGCAGGACATCCGGCCCGAGGCGGACAGCCATTCATCCTTGAAGATCGCCTCGCCGAGCTTTGCCATGTCGGACATTGACTCGCCGGCTGCAGGTGAACCGAGCGGATCCCGGGAGCTGCCGCTGCTACACCCCGCGGCGAGCCAGGCGATGACGAGAATGGCCGTTGCAGGACCCAATCGGTCCCGGGCCCTGGGCCGAGTCATGTTAGAAAACTCCCGAAGCATTGTTCTGCGGACTGTGAGTCGATGACGCTTGAATATCCTAATACGAATCGTTCGCATTAGCATCTAGATATTTACCTGGATGGCTGGCCTGCACCTGATGTTCATGGGCCAGTACACCGAACAATGGAACGCGCTCGACCTGATTGCCGAACGCATTCGTGCACTGGGGCAACCGGCGCCCCGGGCCTGCAACGAGTTCGTCGAGCTCGCGGCGATCAAGGAAGTCGAGGGCGTGCCGTCCGCCAACGACATGATTCGTCAATGGGTCGCGGCGCAGGAAGCCACGGCACGAACACCGCGCAGACTTATCGATGTCGTGACGAAGGCGAATAACCGGGGCCGGGACCCCCTGCTCAACGAGCCGTTGAGCAGAACCTGCTGCGTCCACCGTTCGCCCTGAGCAGGTCGACGTAGTACGCGGCCATTCCGCGCGCCCGGATCGGCAATTACCCTGATTGTTTCGGCTGCAAGCTTCGGGCAAAACCGCAGCAGCACAGGGGGAAACGGATGAACCAGGCACGAGTTGCCGGGTACGAGGTCGTAGCCCGGCAGGACTTCTCGGACGTTACGTTCCTGCTCGAGGTTCAGCACCCGCAACTGGCCCGGGCGGCCCGCCCCGGGCAGTTCGTCATCATCATGGCCAGCGAGCACGGCGAGCGCATCCCGCTGACGATCGCGGACTACGATTGCGCGCGCGGAACGGTCACCCTCGTCATCCAGGCGGTCGGCAAGACCACGCGCGAAATGCAGCGCGACTGCCGCGTCGGCACCCGGCTCGTCGCACTCGTCGGCCCGATGGGTGTGCCGAGCCACATCGGCCAGGCGCGCAAGGTCCTGTGCGTTGGCGGCGGCCTGGGAGTCGCGCCGGTCTATCCACAGGCGCGCGGCTACAAGGAGAGCGGCGCGTACGTGATCGGCATCCTCGGGTTCCGCAACCGCGAGCTGATGTTCTGGGAAGACAAGTTTCGCGCCACGTGCGACGAACTCATCGTCTGCACCGATGACGGTTCCGCCGGCATCAAGGGCCTGGTCACCGAAGGCATCCGGCTGGCGATAACGCAACACCGGGACATCGACGAATGCGTCGCCATCGGCCCGCCGGTGATGATGAAAGGGTGTGCCGAAGCGACTCGCAGCAGTGGCATCCGGACGATCGTCAGCCTGAACCCGGTCATGGTGGACGGCACCGGCATGTGCGGCGGCTGTCGCGTGAAGGTCGGCGAGACCGTCAGGTTCGCCTGCGTCGACGGCCCCGATTTCGACGGTCATCTCGTGGACTTCGACGATCTCATGTTCCGCCTGCAGCGTTACCGCGCGACGGAACTGGCCGCCACCGAGCGTTTCAACGAGAGCTGTCGCATGCGCAACCTGACAGCACAGCCGGTCGTGGCGGAGTGAGCTTGTCATGCCAGGCGATGCGAGGCCGAAGAAGAAAACGATCCGGATGATTCCGCAGGCGCGCACGCCTGCCCACGAACAGGATCCGACAGAGCGCGCCTGCAATTTCGACGAAGTGAACCTGGGTTACCTGGTTGAGGACGCACAGCTGGAGGCGGAACGCTGCCTGATGTGTCCCGAGCAACCCTGCGTCGCGGGATGCCCGGTGGGCATCGCGATTCCCGACTTCATCCAGCGCATCACGGCCCGCGACTATCGCGGCGCGTACGACGTGATTACCGCAACAAACCTGCTACCAGCCGTGTGCGGACGCGTGTGTCCGCAGGAAACGCAATGCGAGGGATCCTGCACGGTCGGCGACACCCTCGAGCCGGTGGCCATCGGCAGGCTCGAGCGCTGGGTCGGCGACCTGGCGATCCGCGAACGCTGGTCGAACGTGCCGTACATCCAGCCGAGCGGCTTCAAGGTGGGCATCGTCGGCTCCGGCCCGGCGGGCATGGCCTGCGCGGCAGACATGGCCAAGGCAGGTTGCGAAGTCACGGTGTTCGAGGCCTTCCACGAGCCGGGCGGCGTGCTGAAGTACGGCATTCCCGATTTCCGCCTGCCGAACAAGGTGGTCGACGCGGAGATTTCGAAGCTCGAGGCGCTCGGCATCCGCTTCGAGTGCAACACGCTCGTCGGCCGGCTGTTCACGATCGAGCAGATGGTCGAAGAGATGGGATTCCACGCGGTATTCGTCGGCACCGGCGCGGGTTATCCGAGTTTCATGGGGATTCCCGGCGAGTCCCTGAACGGCGTGCTCTCGGCCAACGAGCTGCTGACGCGTTGCAACCTCATGCATGCACGGGAGTTTCCGGACTACGACACGCCCCTGCAGCCGGGCCAGCGCGTCGTCGTCATCGGTGCGGGAAACACGGCGATGGATGCGCTGCGCGTCAGCCGTCGTCTCGGTGCCGAGAGCGTGCGCTGCCTGTACCGGCGCAGCCGCGCCGAGGCTCCTGCCCGTGCGGAGGAGCTCCACCATGCCGAAGAGGAAGGGATCGAATTCCACTGGCTCGCCAGCCCCGTCGAACTGCTGGACGACGGCAAGCGCAATGTCTGCGCCGTGCGCTGCATCCGCATGACCCTCGGCGAACCGGACGCCTCCGGACGCCGCCGCCCCGTCCCCGAAGCCGGCAGCGAATTTGAAATCGAGGCCGACATGGTGGTCTATGCGATCGGCACCAACGCCAATCCGATCATCGGCCAGACGTCGAAACTGAAACTCGACCCGCGCGGCTACATCGCCACGGATGCAAGCCTCGCCACGTCCATTCCAGGAGTGTTTGCCGGCGGCGACATCGTCACGGGCGCCGCCACCGTCATCGAAGCCATGGGCGCCGGACGCCGCGCCGCCCGTGCCATGAAAGCGTTCCTGGGTTTGCGCGACACCGATCATCTGTATGGCGACGCCGCGGCAGAGCCGCGTTCGCGAATGTTTGGCATCGATCGTGCGGAGCGCGGCTTTGCCCGCGTCCGTGTGCCGAGGTGAATTCGCCATGAATGCAGTGACGCCCCTGCCGGCGCGAGCCAGTGCCGCCCGCACGGGTTCGACCGCGACCGTCGCCAAGCACCTGCAGACGCTCGATCAGCACGTGATCGAGATCATGAGCGACTCGGGCGAGGGTGCGCAGAAGTGCGGCCAGTCGTTCGGCTCGATTGCCGCGCGCACGGGCAACGGTGTGTGGACGGTGGAGATCATCCCGGCGGAGATCCAGCCTCCTGCGCGCAGTGTCGCGGGTGCGAGCGGCAACCGGATCCGCATCGGCTCGCACCAGATCACCAACGGCGGCGACGAGGCCGACATCGCGGTCGCTTTCAACGAGCAGGTGCTGCTGGGCCGGGTCAATGCCGGCGAACTCAAGGCCGGCTGCATCGTGCTGCTGGAGAACATGTGGGCGGAGCACGAAGACGCGAAGATCGCCGGCCAGTATGCCGAGACCCGCGACCGGCTCGTCGCCGAGGGCTACCGGGTTTACGAAGTACCGATGGAGAGGGAGTGTCGCTCGCTGGTCCCTGACCCGCGCAAGGGCAAGAACATGTTCGTGCTCGGGATGCTCTGCAACATCTACAGCCTCGACATGGATCTTGCACGGGACCAGATCGCGTTCATCTTCGGCAAGAAGGATGCGAAGGTCATCTCGTCCAACGTGGCCTTGCTCGAAGCCGGCTGGCAATGGGCGGAGTCGAATCTCGACTTCAAATACCGGGTGCCCGCGGTCAAGGCAACGGTGCCGCAGGTCGTCATCAACGGCAACACGGCCGTCGCGCTTGGAGTGCTCGCCTCGGGCATGGACATCTGCGCGATGTACCCGATCACGCCGGCGACGTCCGCTTCGCACTACCTCAGCGACGTGTTCGAACGTGCGGGTGGTATCGTGCACCAAGCCGAGGACGAGATCGCAGCGTGCGCCTTCGCCATTGGTGCCTCCTACACGGGCCGGGTCGCCGTGACGATCACCTCCGGGCCGGGCTATTCGCTGAAGCAGGAAGGACTGGGCCTCGCCGTCATGGCGGAAATCCCGCTCGTCGTCGTCAACGTGCAGCGTGGCGGTCCGAGCACCGGGCAACCGACAAAAGTCGAGCAGGGCGATCTGCTCACCGTCATGTTCGGCAGTCACGGCGACGCACCCAAGGTCGTCATGGCGCCAGGCACGATCGAGGACTGCTTCTATTCGATGATCACGGCGCGGCGGCTTGCCGAAACCTTCAACATGGTCGTCGTCGTGCTGTCGGATGCAAGCCTGGCAACGGCACAGCAACCATTTCCGCGGCCGCAATTCTCCACGGAATGGCTCGCACCGCCAGTCGACCAGAACCCTGTGCCGGACGGCGCCAAGCCCTACGACTGGGATCCGGTCACCGGTCTCAGCCGGCGCTTCGTCCCGGGGCAGCCGAACGGCATGCACACGCTGACCGGCCTGGCGCACGATCGCAACAGTCGTGTCGCCTACGACCCCGAGATCAACGAGCAGGGCATGCGCGCGCAGCATGAAGCTCGCCACGCTGCAGAAGACTCTCACGCCGCCGCCAGTGTTCGGCGACCGCGAGGGCGAACTGCTCGTGGTTGGCTGGGGCGGCACCAGGGGCGCCATCGAAGAGGCCGTGGCGCGACTGCGCGGCGAAGGTCACCGCGTCTCCTCCACGCACCTGACGTTCCTGCAACCGATGCAGCCAGGCATCGGTGAAATCCTGCGGGGCTTCCGCCAGGTCATCACGGTCGAAGGTAACTGGGCCGACGATCCGGGCGATCCGTTGATCGACGAATCCAATCGCCGTTACTCCGCGCTCGCCATGCTGTTGCGGTCGCGCTATCTCGTCGACGTCGACTGCTGGACCGAGGTGCGCGGCCGGCCGATCAAGCCGGGAACGGTCTATGCCGCGCTGCGTGGACGCCTGGCCCACCTGGAGACTTCGCGATGAGCGCCGCCACGCTGTGCCTGCACCACTTTGCCGAGGAGAACTACGCGCTCGAGGACTACCAGGGCGGCGTGCCGCGCTGGTGCAAGGGCTGTGGTGACAACGCGATCCTGGCGGCGATACAGCGCCTGTGCCGCGACGAGAGCCTGCGACCGGAAAAGACCGTCTTCGTCTCGGGCATAGGATGCTCGAGCCGGCTGCCGCATTACATGCGCACCTACGGCTTCCACGGCATCCACGGCCGCGCCCTGCCGATCGCCGAAGGCATCAAGCTCGCACGCCCCGACTTGCACGTGTTCGTGAATACCGGCGACGGCGACTGCTGCAGCATCGGCGCCGCGCACTGGATCCACGCGATCCGCTACAACATGAACATGACCGTGCTGCTGCACGACAACCATATCTACGGGTTGACCAAGAAGCAGGCTTCGCCGACGTCGCCGGTCGGCACCCGGAGCAACACCACACCGCGCGGCTCGTATCTCGATGCACTGAGCCCGCTCACGGTCACGCTGGGCGTGCAGAACGTCTCTTTCGTCGCCCAGGCGGTGGACTGGATACCCGAGTCGCTGTTCCAGATCCTGACGGCCGCGTACCGGCATCGCGGCTTCTCGTTCGTGCGCATCCTGCAGCGCTGCCCGGAATTCGTCGGCAACATGTTCGAACCGTGGGTGCACGACCCGCAACGCATGTTGATGCTCACGCACGCCGACGGGATTCGCGTCAGCCCGGCCCTGCAGAAAATCTACCGTAACCAGCTGCCCCACGATCCTGCGGACATCAATCGCGCCCGCGAAATCGCGTCGTCCGAAGACCCGATCCCGGTGGGGATTCTCTATCGCAACCCGGAAGTACCTTGCTACGAGGACCTGCGCGGCGCCGGCAAGCTGCGCACCGCTGACCAGGTCCGCGGCGCGCTCGATGCCGAGCTCGACAAATTCACCGTATGGCCGCAATAGCCATGGACAGCCGGCTCAGGTCACAGGTCGTCTTTCATCTCACGGGCCGTCTGCCGGACGACGACGAGGCGGGGCAACCGTTGCCGGCAGGATTGCGGCCAGCCCTGCTGGCTCCGTACCGCCAACTCGAGTCGATTCGTCACGACTTTCCCGTCGTGCTCGCCGCCGGAGCTGGCGAGTACGTCGTCTCACTCTCTGCCGCCGTCGATGGCGCACTGCGGGCAGCGGCGCCGCAGGGTCTGCAGGGCGAGGCGATGTGCAAGCGGGCGTTGCATGTCGAACGCCTGATCCGGGAAGCGGCCGCCGGCGGGGCACCGCGGACCTTGCTGCAGGCCTGGGACGAGGTTGTCGCTGGCTGCGACGAAGCCTGGCGACGTGAAATGACGATCGTGCGCGACGCGTTGGCGGTCGATGGCGAACTGGCAGGATGCGATGCGCGGTTGTCGTCGCGCTTCCTGCGACATGCGTGGGCCGTGGTGCAAGGCGAGAAAGCACGTGCCGCGCGTGTCCGCATCGACGCACTTGTCCTGCGTCTCGAAGGCATACTCCGTGCGGACTATGCGCGCTCGGCCGTCGCTTTCCAGGCCGCCAACCTGCAGCAAACCTTCGGTGGCACGCACCAGGCGCTGTTCAATTTCGCGACGATGTCGAGGCTGCTGGCGCCCGCGGCCAGCCAGGGAGGTCTCGAGCCACCGCGCCGCGCCCGCATCGAGTGGGCGCTGCGCACGTTGCGTGAGCAGGGCTTCTACCCGGCCCCGGGCGATCCTGGCGCGAGGTCGGCAGGCATCGACGATTTCGCTTTCGACAACGTGCCGGCGGCACTGGATGCCTACCGTCAGCGCCTGCCCGACGTGCTGTCGTTGCTGAAGGCGCTGTCGCTGGCGGAACTGGAAGTCGAAGGTCAATTCGTCGAGCAACTGCATGCACCGATCTTCGACGGCATGCAGAGCCAGGACTTCACGGCGACCGACCTGCAGTTCTTCCCGGACTATCTGGTGACCCTCGACAGCGACGCGCCCGGCGTACAGGCTGATCTCGTCAACGCATTGGCGTCGGGCATGCCGACCAAGGTGCTGCTCGAAGTCCGGGACCTGCTGGAAGAAGCGGCGCCGGGCCAGGGTCGCTTCTCGTTCGGCATGCGCGGCAGTCAGCTGGCATCGATGGCGATGACGTTCGGCGACGCGTACGTACTGCAGAGCACGGCGTCCAACCTCCTGCAGCTGCGCGACCGCATCCAGCGCGGCCTGCGTCATGCCGGCCCGGCGCTCTTCAGCGTCTACGCACCGGCGGACGGTGAAAGCACCTTGCCCGGGTACCTGGCGTCCGCGTCGGCCATGCAGTCACGGGCTTTCCCTGCGTTCAGCTACGACCCCGGCATGGGCTCCGACAGCGCCACCCGCTTCTCGCTCGAGAACAATCCGCAACCGGACGCGGACTGGCCGCTCGAGTCCCTGATCTATGCCGATCAGGACCTGCAGGCCGTGACCGAAGAGCTGGCCTTCACGTTCGTCGATTTCCTGCTCGCCGACCGGCGGCATAGTCGGCATTTCGCGGTCGTGCCGCGCGCGCACTGGGGCGAGGGACTGATCAGCGCACGGCAGTGGCTGGAATCTCCGCCGGCCGATGCCGCGACCGGATTGCCCAGCATTCTGGCGGTCGACGATGCGGACCTTTTGTGCCGGGTGATCGTCGACGAAAGGATGATGCGTGCCGCACAACGTTGTCGCGACGCCTGGCATCGGCTGCAGGAGCTTGCAGGCATTCACGATTCACGCGCCGAGGCGCTGCTGGCGCGCGAAAAGGCGCTCTGGGAACAGGCCCGGGCCATCGAGGTGGCCGCACTGGCGCCAGCCGTCACTGCTGCAGCCCAGGCCGGTCTGGCACCGCCAGCCGTCGCAGCCCCACTGGCTGCTACAGCGGAGGATGAAGCTGCACCGAATCCCGACGTCGCGTACATCGAGACCCTGCGGTGCTCGAGTTGCAATGAATGCACGCTCGCCAGCCCGAAGATGTTCGCCTACGACCAGAACAAGCAGGCCTATATCACCGACCTCAAGACAGGAAGTTACCGGCAACTGGTCGAGGCGGCCGAGAGCTGCCAGGTTTCGGTCATCCATCCCGGCAAACCCTGGAATCCGGACGAGCCGGGTCTCGAGGAGCTGATCGAGCGGGCCAGGCCGTTCCTGTAACTTTTAAGACCGCGGTGTGCCCGCATCCGGCTGGTCGTGCGAGGTTCCAGCGCGATGCGAGTGTTCTGGCTCGCTGCCTGCAGGGCCGCCTCAAGTAGAATCCCGGTGAATCGCCAGCGGTGTTCATTCCCAGCTTGACGACGGCCATGAAGAAATCATCGGGTAGAACCAGCGACGTCGGGTATCGAACCCGTGTCGGCCTGGAGCGCCGCACCCGGACCAAATCACGTATCGTCGCGGCTGCCTTGCGGGTATTCGCTGCCAAGGGCATGGATACGCCGGTGATCGACGACTTCATCCGCGAGGCGGGGGTTGCGCACGGGACCTTCTACAACTACTTCACGCGAACGGAGCAACTGCTGCTGGCGGTATCGAGGTCGCTCGAAGACGACCTGATGCTTGCGATCGAGGCAGAGATGAGCGAGCTGCGGGATCCTGTCGTGCGGCTGGCCACAGGAGTGCGTCTATGGCTGGGCTGGGCCCGAGCCGATCCGGTCTGGTGTGCGTTCATTGTGAAGAGTCGTTTCCGCGGCGCGCTGGTCGAGCAGCAGCTCCGCATGGATCTGAAGAATGGTCGCAAATCAGGAGCTTTGAATTTCGCCAGCATCGAGGCGGCGCGCGACCTGGTCGTGGGCACGATTCTCGAAGCGATGTCGCGCATCATGACTGCGCCGGTATCGAAGGCCTACACCGACGGCGTGGCACGGTCGATCCTCACGGGTCTCGGCCTCGAAGCCACGCAGGCGGATCGAGTGCTGAAGGCGCGGGTTCCGCGGTTGCGCCGACCCGTGCAGAAGGCCGGCGTCAAGGAGCCATCGTCTCCGCGGTGACCTCCCAGCCCGCCTCCACGCCTCCGGGCAGCATCTGGCCGCGATCTTCACCGACCTCGGTGTCGATGAGCTGATTCAGTTTTTCGTTCATTGCCATGACCAGTTCGCGATGCGCGCCCTGCCGCGCCGCGAGGTTGACCACCTCGGACGGATCGGTCTGCAGGTCGAACAGCTCCACGTCATTGACTCGATACAGGTCTTCGAGCGTCGTTGGCCGGTTGTGCTGGCGGGGCGAGAAGTAGCGCGAGAAGACGTACCTGCCGTCGTAGACGGAACGCACGGCGCCACGCTTGGTCATGTCCGGCAGCATGCCGGCCTCCTTCAGTTTCTTCGGGTCGCCGCCCTGCTGGATGAACGCGACCGCCCGCAGCAGGTAGTCGCCGTCGAGGTAGGCGAACATGTTGTAGTTGAAGAGCACGCCTTCGTGCAGGGCGTTGAGATCGGCCTTGGCGGGGGTGGCCAGCAGGCCGGACAGATCTTTTCCCGGCAGACCCTTGGCGATTGCCTGGCGCCGCTCCGCTGGCACGCCACTCAGTGCTACCAGCGTCGGCGCGATGTCGAGATGCGAAGTAACGGCGCGGCACTTGCCACCACCCGCGACTGCTGGATGGCTGATGATCAGCGGGACATGGTTCTGCTCCCGGTAGGCGACCGCCCCTTTCGCATGCAGCTGGTGCGCGCCGTCCATGTCGCCGTGGTCCGCGGTGAGCACGATGATCGTGTTGTCGGTCAGGCCCGCGGCGTCGAGCTCGGCCAGCACCGAAGCGATGTTGCGATCCGCGTCACGCAGGCAGTTCAGGTAATAGTTGTGCCGGCGCCGCCAGCGGTCTGGCTCGTTCGGAATGTTGCCGACGAGGGCGTCGTGCGAGCGCAGGAAGTCCCGATGCGCCGCGGGACGCCCGGGCGCATCGATCGGTCGGGCGTGACTGGCAGGCAGGTCGAAGTCCCACTGCCGGACGTACAGTGGATCGACCGGATCGCGCGCCACGTGCGTGATGCCGCGTGCGCTCTGCACAGGCGTGCCGGGTGTGTCCGTGTCGTAGAACATCACGTCGTGCGGGTTGACGAAGTTGACCGCGAGGAACCACGGCTTCTGGGCGGCGGCTAGTTCGCGGCCTTTGCCCCTCAGCCAGCTGCCGGCCATCGCCGCGGTGATGCCGTCGTGCAGGTAACCACCCTGGGTGTGCGCGATGATGTCGCCAATACCCATGTAATCGGAGAAGCCATACGCCTCCATCTCTTCCGTGAAGATCTTGGTCGGCGTGCCCAGCTTGTTGACCGTTTCGAACTCCTTGGTCAGGTGCCACTTGCCCTTGTAGGCGGTGTAGTAACCCGCCTCGCGCAACATGTCGCCGACGGTCCGCAACTCGGTCGACATGCTCTGGATCCAGGGGAAGTTCGTGTTGTCGAACATTCCTGTCTGCTGGATGTGCCGCCCCGTGTACAGCACCGAGCGTGATGGCGTGCACACGCAGGAATTGATGGTGTGGTTGGTGAAGACCGTGCCGCGTTGCATCAGTCGCTCGTGCGCCGGCAGGGAGTAGCCGTCGGGCAGCTCTCCCGGACGGAAGAAGCGTTCCTGGTCGGTGAGAATAAAGACGATGTTGCAGGGCCCTTGCGTCGCGCCGGGCGCGTCAACGCTCTGCGTGCTGCGCTCGAGCGCTGCTGCCGCGGCGGCACTCTGCGACACGCCCAGCCCCAGGCCGACCGCGCCGACGCCGGCGGTGGCGAGAAAATCGCGGCGTGTAAAAAGTGGACTTGAGCGTTCGTCGGTGTCTGTCACGGCAGGCATTCCCAGGCAACGGAGACGCCGGAAGTATTCGTCATACTGACACATTAGGTCAACTTGACGGCATCGAACCCTGGCCGCGATGTCTCGATGATGGGGCCGGCACGCTGCGTCATGATGCGCTCCTGCATCCAGCCCGCGTACGATGTCTGCTTTGCAGTCCCTTCGCTTGCCGGCCTCAGCGCCCACGCCTTGCCCGATGCAACCACCCGCCCGTGAATTCCGTGGCAACAAAGCCTGCCGGCGCGGCAAGGTTGCGCGTGGCTGAACTGCGCAATCTCGTAGTCGTACTGGGCGACCAGCTCGACCTGGACGCCGCCGCGTTCGACGGTTTCGACGCCGCGCAGGATGCCGTCTGGATGGCCGAGGTGACCGAGGAGTCGACGCACGTCTGGTCGAGCAAACCGCGCACGGCGTTGTTCCTCGCCGCGATGCGCCACTTCGCGCGGGCCCTGCGTGCAGCCGGCCGGCCTTTGCACTACAGGCTGCTGGACGACCCCGCCAACCGTGGCAGCCTGCAGGCGCAGCTGGAGAGCGACATCGAGCGCCTGCGTCCGGCCGCGCTCGTGATGACGGCGCCAGGCGACTGGCGGGTGCTGCAGGCGATCAAGGGCGCAGCGCAGTCGCAGGGGTTGCCGCTCGACCTGCGCGAGGATCGACACTTTTACTGCAGCGTGCTTGAGTTCGCTGCGCACGCGCGGGGCCGCAAGTCGCTGCGCATGGAGTACTTCTACCGCGAGATGCGCAAGCGCCACGGCGTGCTGATGGGCGGCGCAGCGGGTGACGAACCTGAAGGCGGCCAGTGGAACTTCGACGCGGACAATCGCGAATCTTTCGGCACCACGGGGCCAGGAGCCGTACCACCGCGCACTGCCTTCTCGCCCGACGCGATCACGCGCGAGGTGATCGCCCTGGTTGATGCGCGTTTTGCCACCCATCCCGGACGGCTCGACAGCTTCGCCTGGCCGGTGACGCGCGAGCAGGCCCTGCTGTCCCTGCAGCGCTTCGTCGACGAGCGACTGGCGCTGTTCGGCCGCTACCAGGACGCCACGTGGCCGGGCGAGCCCTGGCTGTACCACTCGCACCTGGCGGCCGCGCTCAACCTGAAGCTGCTGAACCCGCGCGAGGTGGTAGCCGCGGCCGTGGCTGCATACCACGCCGGCGCTGCGCCGCTGCCGAGCGTGGAAGGCTTCGTGCGCCAGATCCTCGGCTGGCGCGAGTACGTGCGTGGCATCTACTGGACACGCATGTCCGATTACGCCGGGGTCAACGCGCTGGATGCCAACGAAGACCTGCCCGCCTGGTACTGGAGCGGCGCGACCGACATGGCCTGCCTGCGAGATGCGCTGGAGCTGACGCTGGCGCATGGCTACGCGCACCACATCCAGCGCCTGATGGTCACCGGTCTCTTCGCGCTGATGTACGGCGTGCAGCCGCAGCAGGTGCATGCCTGGTACCTGGCGGTCTACGTCGATGCCGTCGAATGGGTGGAGCTGCCCAACACGCTGGGCATGAGCCAGTACGCCGATGGCGGCCAGCTGGCCAGCAAGCCCTACGTGGCCACGGGCAAGTACATCCAGCGCATGAGCCCGCACTGCCAAGGCTGTCGTTACGACCCCACGCAGCGGACGGGCGAGACAGCCTGCCCGTTCACTACGCTGTACTGGGACTTCCTCATGCGTCACGAGACCCGGCTGGCCGCGAACCCGCGCATGGCGCTGCAGGTGAAGAACGTGGCGCGGCTCAAGGTTGCAGAGAGAGAGGCGATTCGCGCGCGGGCAGCGGCCATCCGGCGCGGCGAGGTCGGGGCGGCACCGGCGGCAACTGTCGTGCCGCGCAGTGGTCACGACACGGTGGGTCGCTCTCGGTGATCTCGCCTACTGGCGGCAGCGAATCCACCAACTGCTGTAGACTTACGTCGCACGGCACTTTCAGCCGTTTACCGCCAGTTGCGGATCAGGCCTCAGTCATCGAGCGGCTGAACGCGACGCGGCGGACAGCTTCGTCCCAGGTGGGTCGTCTTCACGGCCGCAAGCGCGCGGCGTATTCCTCAACCGTTGTCAGTTGCACGCCGTATCGGTCCGCTGTCTGCCGTGCCATCGCCACAGGGTCGCCCAGTGCGTAAGCCATCATCAGCGCCGCCAGGCTCTTCTGCAGCGGATCGGCTGACAGATGCTGCATTTCGAGAGCTTGCAGCGGAACGTGCTCGCGCGAGAAGCTGCGCCCTGACGTACGCTCGAACACGGCGACGACGTCCAACTGTGCGACGGGCTCGGGACCACCTATGTGTATTACGTCTCGAAGCTCCCCCGGAGCCGTCGCCGCGGAGACTGCAAATGCCGCAACATCCAAAGCGGAGACGTAGCTGACGCCGGCCTTGCCATCGCCATAAATGCGTGCGTGCGCCCGGGAGGCGTCGAATCCCAGATAAGGTCCGAGCCACACCTCCATGAAAAACGAGGGTTGCAGGATGACACTCTGAATCGGGCTTGCGGCGAGTCGCGCCTCGCACGATCGCTTCGCTGACGTAAGCGGCGAGTCGACTCGTATGTTGGCAGAAAAGGATGTGTATACGAACCGGCGAACCCCGGCGCGCTCGGCCGCAGCGATGAGTCCAAGCACCCCGTCCTGGTCGACTCGCTGCAATGCGTCGCCACCGGCGGCCGGCATCGATGTGGCGGTGCAGATGATCGTATCCACACCCGTGCAGGCTTCCGCCACAGCCAGCGGGTCCCGGAGGTCGCCGGCAACGATGTCAACGCCGGCGAGCGCAAGTGACCTGGCTTCTGCATGAGCGACACCGCCACGGAGCAAGGCTCTTACCTCGCAGGCCTGCTTGCGCAGTTGCTGCGCTACCGCTCGACCGACGAGTCCCGTGGCTCCGACGACCAGATACATGCTTGCCTCTGACTTGCAGCCTGGTGCCCCGCCCTTGACGCTGGCAAACCGATCCTGGTGAACGAGCGTTTTGGCCGTGGCAAATGCGCTGGCTCCTGCCAGTTTGCCTGTATCCCCTGATAGGAACTGACAATAGAGTTCTTCAACATCCGCCGATGAAGCGGTGACAATATAGTTTTTCGACGACGGATTCGGCAAGGTCAGGCAATCTTTTTGGGGCTCGGTGCGGCTTTACGGTAGCATCGCGGCGCGAAATGCCCCATTCCTGCCAGAAATACCGGCTTCCGGGCAAGCGCCATGGTCGCTATGGTACGTCTTTGCCGCAACCGCCGAGCCCGAGGGGAGTCCCGCCATGCTGATCGGCCGCGAAAGGCAGAAGCTCATTCAGGCCTGCGTCTATTTCGCCGCCAATACGCAGGGCTGCGGCAAGGTCAAGCTGTTCAAGTTGCTGTACCTGCTGGACTTCGCCCATTTCCGCGAGACTGGTCGAAGCGTCACCGGACTCGACTACCTTGCCTGGCGGCTCGGGCCGGTGCCTATCGAACTCGCGCAGGAATGGGACGAACTCGAGCCCGACCTCGCCGAGGCCGTCGAGATCGTGCCGGAGCAGGTGTTCGACCACGTTCGCGATCGTGTCGTGGCCAAGATTGCGTTCGACGACAGCCACTTCACTCGCCGCGAGCTGAACCTCTTGCGGCAACTCGCCGAACGCTATGCGTCTGATCTATCGATGCGCATGGTCAACGTCACCCATGCGGACAGGAGCCCTTGGGCAACCATCTGGGACGGCGGCCGCGGCTCTAACCAGCGGATTCCTTACGCGCTCGCCGTTAGCGACGACGCTGCCAATCGCGAAGCGGTTCTTGAAGCCGCGCGGGACCACGAGACCATCGCCGAAGCGCAACGCGCCCGGCATTAGGCGGGTAGCGGTCGATGACGCCGGGGGCAATCTATCATCACCGCCAGTTCTACGTGGACCCCGCAATACGGACCTTCCGCGGCAAGTACATGCTCGTGCTAGCCACCACGCCGGGTGGCGACCTGATCATGCGCCTGCTGACGAGTCGGCCACACGGCCGGCCGGAGCAGCCGCGTTGCTACCACGGCGACCCCTATCCAGGGTTCTTTCTCGGCGTGCTCGCACGACCTCTTGACCGGCCCACATGGCTGGACCTCCGATATCTGGACGATGCGGACTCGCACATCGCCCAGCGGGAGGTGCACAACGGTTTGATTCAGCTCGTTACGACGCTGTCGCAGGATCTTTTCCGAGCTGCGCTCGAATGCGCGGCAGGTGCGAACGACACCACGCGGTTGCAGGAACGCGCGATGCGCGACCAGATCGCCGCGCTTCACGGATAATTGGCGGCGTTACCCTACAACGTCTCGAACCCGCGCCGAATGATGCCGGCCATCAGACGGCGCCGCGCAGCAAGGAAATCCGAATAGCCAATCGACTCCCACTCGGCCGGCAGGGCGTGCAGTTCATGCATCCGCTCCCACTCGTCGGGCTTGAACCGAGTCCGGATCTTCGGCACATAGACACCCGGCGGGTCGTCGCTGATGTCAATATTCTCGGGCCATTCGAGCAAGGCGAAGTTTGCCATCTGGTTGATGACCTTGAGGTCGGATTCGCCCTGCGCTTCCTGCCATGCGCGCGGGAACAGGTGGTGTCGCTCCAACGGCTTCTTCTTCGTCTTCAGCGCTGGGTCGATCAGATCGCTCACCTTCTTGTGCGAGAACAGCACGGGAGCGCCGAGGCGGTTCTGAGCGGCGACGTAGGCGAATAGCTCAGGATTGCGGGCAGACGAGCTTTCGAGTGCGGCCGGCAGCGTGATCGTCCAGAAGTCGTTTGTCAGCGCGCTGGCCATCAACTCTTCGAGGACCGCGACAAATGGCTGCGCCTCGCCAATGCCCCTCACGCGATTCAGGTCCCCGTCCATCACGGTTTCCGGTGAGCTGGTGTAGCGGCCCGTGAGGCTCGCGAAGAAGAACCAACGCCCGATCAGCTTCTGCAATTGGTGTTCGGGGACGCCGCAGCGGATACGGCCAATGAGGTAGAACGCATAGGCGTACAGCAGCGCGTTCTGCGAAGAGATCATTTCGCCGCTGCGGTAGCCTGCGCCAACCAAGGCACTCAGGAACTGGTGCCAATGCTTGAGATCAAGCACACGCGCCTGTGCGTCCTTCAGCACCGTGAACTGCTGATCCCGACGTTCCGGTGAAAAGACCCCAGTCTCGAGGTCTTTGCCGCGCAGCAATTGATCCGGATCGGGCTCGATGAAGTGATTGAAGGGCGATGCGCCCGCACCAGGCGCGGGTGGCTGTCGTGACGATCGGCAGAAATCTTCCAGCGCGGCACGTCCTTCGTCCCAGAACACCGAGAGCAGCGTCAGGATGAAGTCCGCCTGATTGAGCTTTACGCCCTCACTGTTGATGCGGACAAAGATATCTGCGACCTGCTCCTCATCGACCGACGAGGCGATTTCCAACGCGGTGAACGGATATTTCTGCAGGTCGAAGAGCCGGTCGAGGTTATGGCTGAGCTGCTCCTCTTCCTCCTCGGTCAGGCTGACCTTCGCTTTGAGGCCCGTAAGGAAGCCCTTGACCATCTGGTAGCTCGACTTGCCTGACGCCCACAGGTCCGAGATGTTCGCGATCCATTCCGGATCCTTGCGGATCGCGGCGTCGGCAACCTCGAACTTGCCGTCACGCGGCCTGAACGCGATCTCGATCTGTCGCACTCTGTAGTCCTCATCGAGCACGCGCTTGCCGCGAAACACGGCATACAACGACGTGAGACGCTGCTGACCATCGACGATCAGTCGCGACGACACGGGGTGCTGCTTTGCCCCGACACCGATCTGTTTAGCGCCGTTCGGCTGCGCGTTCTCCCAGAACAGCAGGTAGCCGACCGGGAAGCCCCGATACATCGAGTCGAACAGGTCGCGAACCTTGGCGTTCCTCCAGACGAACGGGCGTTGGATGTCGGGCAGACCGATGTCGCCGATGTCCAAGTAGTGCAGCAGGCCGGCGAGGTCGTAGTCGACGCGCTTGAAGCAGGTTTTCAGTTCGCTCATCCCATTATTTCCTCGATGACCCGCTCCGCTTCCTTCAATCGCAGGTCGCCGGAGATGAGCTTTGGCAGCAGCGAGTCTCGCGCCTTTGCGAGCGTCGTCGCCTGTTCGGCGTTGTTTTTCTGGCGCGTGAGGCATCCAATTGCGAATCGCTCGAACGCATCGATAACAGCCACAGGGGGTAGTAGCGTCGGCAGCGTGTGTATGTGATTTCGGTTAAGCGTTGGTACGGCAGAACCGGCGTCGAAAGCCGCGAAGTCCAGACCTCGAAGAAGGTGGAACGCATATGCCGGCCGTGAGCGCCGGAACTCTTGTACCCACAGCGACGTGTTGAGCGGTCAGAAGTCCTCGGCGACAAAAAACACCTTCCCCAACAAGCCGCTTCGACCCGTGGTGACACCGGGACCGCGCACCATGAACTCGTTGTGGGTGCCGCTCGGTCCACTTGCCGCGAGCACTGGGTATGCGCCTGAAGTGCGCTCTGTCGCAGGGAGATCGAAGCCCCTTTGCAGCACCAAGACACTATCGAGAGGCCCCACCTCCCACCCCTCCGGAATGTCGCCGAGTTCGGAGTCGACGAGGCGGTCGGGGAAGAGGTCGGCGAGGGGCTTGGGGAGGCCGGGGTCGCGGCCTTCGGCCTTGGCGCGGACGGGGTCGAAGTCCACGAACCACGACTTGAAGAGCGCGCACGCCATCGCCTCCAGCGTTTCGTTCATCCGCCGGTTCAGCTCGATCTTGTCGTCAAGCGTGCCGAGGATGTGGACGATGGCGCGTTGTTCAGAAAGTGACGGAAGCGGAATCGACGTTCGGCAAAGAATTCCGAGGTTTGTGTGGGGTACGCCGGTTTGAATGGCGTTCTGACGAATGTAGTCCTGCTGCTCTGGGGTCGAGAACACGTAGTAGATGAAGAGTGGATCTGCGATCTCGCGATTCACGTTCAGCTTCATCTGACTTTGCGACACAAGGTAGCGATTGAAGTTCGCCGACGGCACGACGCTTACTTGCCCAAGTGTTCCGCGTTGCGTGAACACGATGTCACCCGGCCGGGCAAGGTTCGCGTCAAGGGAGTCCGCCTTCGCGCTGGTGACCTACGCGAATTCGCCGGCAACCCAGCGCGCACCCATGTTCTGACCCCGAATGACTGGAACCCCAGCTTCGACGTAGTCGCGAGAAACAAGGTTCGAGCCGAACGGCCCACCGACAAGCGCATTCTGTACGGGGGCCGCGATTTGGCCGACGGTCGACTCGCGCCACTCAGCCGTCATACCCCAACCCCTTCTGGTTTGAGGCATTCGCCGCATCAGCCTGTGCGCGCGCAGTCTGTTCGTAACCCAGCGCAGTCACGCCCTGCCTCGCGAAGGCTTGCGCGCGGTCCGGGCAGCGCGCTTCTTTGGCGTCGCGCCCGTTCCGCCCAGTTCCGCCTCGATCTCCTCGACCGTCGGCAGGCTGCCGCGCAGCGCCTTGGGCAGCTTATCGACGAGTTCGGTCTCCCACTCGGCGACGCCGACGGGGCGCTTCAGGTGCCGCAGCGCGTACTCGACGACGAGTTCGTTCTTGCCGCGGCACAGCAGCAGACCGATGGTCGGCTGGTCGTCCGGGTGGCGCAACAGATCGTCGGCGGCGGAGAGGTAGAGGTTCAACTGGCCGACGAAGCCCGGGTCGAAGGCGACGGCCCTCAGTTCGACCACGACGTAGCAGCGCAGCTTCAGGTGGTAGAAGAGCAGGTCGACGACGAAGTCCTGCCCGCCGACTTCGAGCGGCACCTGCCGGCCGACGAAGGCGAATCCGCTGCCGAGCTCGAGCAGGAAGCGCTGGACGTGATCGACGAGCGCCTGCTCGACCTCGCGTTCGCGCCGCGGATCGGCGGTGCCGAGGAAATCGAACAGGTAAGGATCCTTGAAGACCTGCGCGGCCATGTCCGAGTCGACAGGCGGCAACGTGAGCGCGAAGTTGCTCTGCGCCTTGCCCTGGCGTTCGTGCAGGCGGCGTTCGATCTGCAGCGCCAGAACGCTGCGGCTCCAGCCCTGCCGGGCACACTGCGTTGCGTACCAGAGTCGCGTCTGCGGATCGCGCAGCCTGTCGAGGAGCACGACGTTCTGGCCCCAGGGGAGATTTGGCAACAGCCGTTGCACAATTTCGGGGTCCGGCCAGGCGGAAGCGAAGTCGCGCATGTAACGCAGGTTGCGCGGCGAGAGGCCCGACATGTCGGGGAAGGCATCGCGGAGATCCGCGGAGAGTCGATTGATGACCTTCGCACCCCAGCCTTCGTGCTCCTGGCGAGCGAGGATGGTGCGCCCCATGTCCCAGTAGAGCTGGAGCATGGCGGCGTTGGCGGCCATGACGGTGCGAAGGCGCGCCTGCTGGATCCGCGTTTTTAACTCGCCCAGTGCGTCGCCGTAGCCGCTCGGCACCTCGGACTTCGGCGGTGCAACGGGGAACAAGGCATCGCCATCGGGCCGCGCTCGACCCAGTGCGCGCCGGGCTTGTGCCACAGGCTGCGCCGGCTTCTTCGGCGCCCGTTTCTTAGCCGCCATACCCCAAGCTCCCTCAGGTTGTCGGCAATCGCGGCGTCCAACCTCGTGGCCTCGGCCTGCTGCTCACACAGCGTCGCCGTGAGCCGCTTCATCTTCTCCTCGAACGGCTCGCCGTCGTCCTCCTGCGCCTCGGCGCCGACGTAGCGGCCGGGCGTGAGCACATGGCCGTGCTTGCGCACTTCGTCGAGCGGCGCACTTTTGCAGAAGCCGGGGACGTCGGCGTACTTGCCCGCCTCCGTCTCGCCGCGCCACGCGTGGTTAGTGTCGGCAATGCGCGCGACATCCTCGTCGGTCAGCTCGCGGTGGGTGCGGTCCACCATGCGGCCCAATTTGCGCGCATCGATGAAGAGCACGTGGCCGCGGCGGTCGCGGAACTTGCCGTTCTTGCGGTCGCGCGCCAGGAACCACAGGCATGCGGGGATCTGTGTCGAATAGAAGAGCTGCCCCGGCAACGCGACCATGCAGTCCACGAGGTCGGCCTCGATCAGGCTCTTGCGGATCTCGCCCTCGCCGGACTGGTTGGACGACATCGAGCCGTTGGCCAGCACGAAGCCCGCCACGCCCGCGGGCGCGAGGTGGTGCACGATATGCTGCACCCAGGCGAAGTTGGCGTTGCCCGCCGGCGGCACGCCGTACTGCCAGCGCTTGTCGTCGCGCAGCCGCTCGCCGCCCCAGTCGGAGATCTCGAAGGCGTCAGAGATGTACTTCAGGAACAGTAGACCGAGGCAAACATGCTTGTACTCCGCAGCGTCCATGCTGCCGCGCAGGGCGTCCGCCATCTGCCAGAGTTGGGCTTCGTAACCGACGGTGGCCGAGGTATCGCCCGCGGGACCTGACTTCTTCTGCGCTTTCGGCACGTCTTACCTCTCAGGGATTCCGTTCGCACCTTGATGCCGTGGCCCGTGATCGTGGCCCACATCCTGTCCACCTTTGTCGAAGCCAGTTCTTTGGCAACTTCTTGATCGGACTACATCATTGGACCGCTGAGCGGGCAAATGCGGGCCGGCAGGCCGACGGTCCCGATACAAGGTGAAGACAGGAGGTGGCCGCAGGCGCCCCTTTGGCCGTTGAACCAGCTTGGAGCCCGGTGACGTCCGTTGAGCCGAGGTACGGACCATCAAGTGCGATTGGCGCCCTTCGCCAGTTTCCTGATCCGTTCTTCAGTTACCGGCTTTGTTTCCCGTGCTCAATGTTTGTGTCCATAAAGAGAACTACTCCACCGTCACGCTCTTCGCCAGGTTCCGCGGCTGGTCGACGTCCGTTCCCTTGAGAATGGCGCAGTGATACGCCAGCAGCTGCAGCGGAATCGTGTACACCGCCGGCGCCTGGAAATAGCTCACGTGCCGCGGCATCTCGATCACGTGCACGCCGTCCGACGATTCCATTCCTGATTCCGGATCGGCGAACACGTACAGCTCGCCGCCGCGCGCCCGCACTTCCTGCAGGTTCGACTTCAGCTTCTCGAGCAGGTCGTTGTTCGGCGCGATCGTGATGATCGGCATGTCGGCGTCGACGAGCGCGAGCGGACCGTGCTTCAGCTCTCCCGCCGGGTACGCCTCGGCGTGGATGTACGAAATTTCCTTGAGCTTGAGCGCGCCTTCCATCGCGATCGGGTGCAGCGGGCCGCGGCCGAGGAACAGCGCGTGCTGCTTGTCGACGAAGCGCTTCGCCAGTTCCTTGATGACCGGATCGAGCTTCAGCGTCGCCTCGATCAGCGACGGGATGCCGAGCAGGCGCTGCACCAGGCCGCGCTCGCGCTCGGCGTCGGCGCCATGGAACTTGGCCAGCGCCACCACCAGCATGCCGAGTGCCGTCAGCTGCGTCGTGAAGGCCTTGGTCGATGCCACGCCGATCTCTGGCCCCGCGCGCGTCAGCATGACGAGATCGGATTCGCGCACCAGCGAGCTTTCCGGCACGTTGCAGATCGCGAGCTGCGACAGGTAACCCGCCTGCTTCGCCATGCGCAGCGCGGCCAGCGTGTCCGCGGTCTCGCCCGACTGCGAGACGCTGACGAACAAGGTGTTTTTCGGCACGACCGGATTGCGGTAGCGATACTCGCTCGCGATCTCGACCCAGCACGGCAGCCGGCAGATCTGCTCGATGAAATACTTCGCCACCGACGCAGCGTGATAGCTGGTGCCGCACGCGACGATGCGCACGGCTTCGGTCCTGGCAAAGACGGTCTGTGCCGCCGGACCGAACGCAGCCTCCAGCAGCTTGCCACCGGCGACACGTTCCTCGAGCGTCTGCGCGACGGCGCGCGGCTGCTCGTGGATTTCCTTCAGCATGTAATGCGGGAAGTCGCCCTTCTCCGCCGCGTCGGCCGAGAGCTCGCTCTCGTGCACCTGGCGCTGGATCGTGTTGCCGTCCTTGTCCAGGATCCGGTAGCTCTCGCGACGGATCTCGCAGACGTCGCCTTCCTCGAGGAAGATGAACCTGCGCGTCACCGGCAGCAGCGCAGCGACGTCGGAGGCGACAAAGTTTTCGCCATCGCCCAGGCCGATGACGACCGGGCAACCCTGGCGCGCCAGGACGAGGCGCTCGGGGTCCTGCTGCGAGATCACCGCCAGCGCATAGGCGCCTTCGAGTTCGGCCACCGTCGCGCGGACCGCCTTGAACAGGTCACGGGTCTTCTGCAGGTGGTAGTGAACGCGGTGGGCGATCACTTCGGTGTCGGTCTCGGAGGTGAACTCGTAGCCGGCGGTCCGCAGTTCCGCGCGCAGCTCTTCGTGGTTTTCGATGATGCCGTTGTGGACGAGCGCGATGCCGTCCCTGGAGATGTGCGGATGCGCGTTGCGCTCGGCGGGCACGCCGTGCGTGGCCCAGCGGGTGTGCGCGATGCCGAGCAACCCGTGGGTGGGGTCCGCATCGAGCGCATCCTGCAGCTTGCGAACCTTGCCGACCGCACGCAGCCGCTTGATCGTGCCGCTGCCGTTCAGCACGGCGACACCGGCGGAGTCGTAGCCGCGGTACTCGAGGCGCCGCAGGCCTTCGATCAGGATGGGAACGACATCACGCTGCGCGATGGCACCAACGATTCCGCACATGCTCAATCCTTTGTTCGTGGGCCGGCGACACTAACAGTTTTTCTTTGTGAATCAAAGGGCTACGTTCAGCTGAACAGTTCCAGACAGCCCCTGCCAGCCCCGCTGATGTCCGATTCTAAGGCAGCGCGGGGCTCGCAGTCGGCTCTGCGTCACATTCGAGCCCGGCCATGGACCCTGCCCGCCGCATCCCGGCCGAAACACCGGCTGGTTCAGGCGCCCGTGATGTTGCCGTCGCGGGCGCGCAGCAACTTGAACCGATGGAACCCGAGGCTCTCGAGATGGTCCAGGTCGAAATCCTGCATCCCGAGTAATTCCCGGTACTTCAGTTGCTGGGAACACCGGAACAGCGACTTGTCGCCGGTCTTGTTGGCCTTCGAGATGCTGGGATAGCAGATCTTCGACGGACACGTCAGCGCGCAACCGGCGTTGGCAAACAACGTGATCCGGGCCTTGTCGCCGATCGAGGCCAGGAAAGCCTCGTCCTCGTTCGCGCTCATCGGCAGGATGATGCTGTCGTAGATGCCGGCCGCCTTTTCGATTTTCGCCAGACTGTCGATGTTCTTGATCACGCTGGCTTCGAGACGGTACCCGGGAAAGTCCCGGCGTATCCACCGCGCCAGGTTGTCGTTGGTGACGATGATCGAGTTTCCCGGCCGGTGGTGCTTTTCGAGCATCGGCACATTGGCTGCGTATTCCTCCGGCGAGGCGTCGTGGTTGGTCAACGGCAGCCGCAGACCGATGCCCATCTCGTACATCGACTTGAGGTCATAGGCGCTGAGTTCCGTGCCGCCATAAATCCGGCCGCCGTACAGCGTGCTCCGGTCGGTCGTGAAACCGAAGAAGCTGTCGATCTGGGCGACCGGAATGTCGGCGAAGTGCCGCCGCATGAACATCTGAATCGGCATGGCAGCAGCCTTGCCACGGGCGGATATCGTGTATTGCCGGTTCATGTTAACCGGGACTGGATCTCAGGCCGACGGCAGGTAGTCGAAAATGAATGTGATCCGGTCCTCGGTGCCGCCGTTCATGACGCTGTGCATCTTCTGGTTGTTGATCTCGTAGGCCTGGCCGATTTCCATGCGGCAGGGCCGGCCGTCGATCGTGAAGCGCACCCGCGGATTGGTGGTGATCGGCACGTGGATCCGGTGACCGGCAGCGAAGGACGGGTGCGAATCGCGGTGCGGCAGGATGCGCCCGCCGGCGAGCAGCTTGGCGGCCATGGCGCGGATGATCCTGCCACCCGGCGCGTAGTGCCGGCCGAGGATTGCCTGCATGACCGGTTCCGCGACCGCACCGAGACGATCCCAACCCTGCTTGCGGCCGACCTTCGCCTCCGGCCACGCCTCGACATCGGCGAACAGCAGCACGATGGAACGCGTCTGCTCGTGAACTTCGTAGTCCTGTTGTCGCTGTGTGTTCTCGTTCCACGCCGCTTCGTCCTGGGCGAGGATGGCAGTGGCCAGGTCCTGCATTGCAACCTGGCCGAAGCAGCGGATCGGTACCTCGATGTCCATCGTACTACGCTACTGCAGACGACGCGAGCGGGCAATTGAGGCACTCAGCCCCACAGCGCGGAATCCGGTGCCTGCATGACGCCGCGTTCGAAGCGGATCGGGTGGGGCCGGTCCAGCCGCTGCAACAGCGGGCCGTCGAGGCCGGGGGGCACGCCTGCGCCGAGGAACGCCGGCGCCACGCGGCACGTGCCCATGTTCCCCACCACAAGCCGAGACCAGGGGCGCGCCTGGCCATCGGGTGCCTCCGTCAACCCGCCGCATTTGTCGAGCTGGATGTTGACGCCTGGTGCGCCGGCCAGGCCGCGGGGACGATCGGGCGGCTCGTCGGCGCCCAGCCAACGGCGCAGCCGCGGGCCGCCGCGGGCACCGGCTGCTCGATCAGTTCGACGCCGAGCTGCTGCAATTCCGGAGTCAGCCGCTCGAGCAATTCGCGCGTCCAGCTCTGGTTGGCGTCGACAATGATGTGGGCGGTGGGGTGCTCCTCTCGCACGACCCGGACGAGACCGACGTGCCGTTCGGCGTCGACCTTGAGCTTCAGCAATGGGTAGTCGAGGGCTTGTCTTGCGCCGCACCTCTTGCGCGTCGCCCAGGCCGATGGTGAAGGCCGTGGTCACTGGATGCGGGGCGGGCAACGCAGCCAGCTTCCAGGCCGGTCTGCCGGACTCCTTCGCTCGCAGGTCCCACAACGCGCAATCGAGTGCGTTACGCGCGCCGCCCGCCGGCAGCAGGTCGATCAGTTCGGCGCCCGTCAACCGATCGTGCAACGCGCTGCGCACGGCTTCGACCTGCGCCGCCATCGATGCGGGGGTCTCGCCGTCATAATCGACGCCGGCGGCCTCGGCCCAGCCCCGCTGGCCAGCGGCATTGGTCAGGCGCACGACGAGCACCGGCACGTGCGTGTTGGCATCGCGCGCCGTTACGAACGGTTCGATCAGCTCCCAGCGTTCGACGTCCGTCGCGAGTTCGATCATCCGGCCAGCAATGCCTCCGCAATGGCGTCGACGCCGCCACGCATCGGATCGCAGACCGGCAGTTGCAGCTGCCGTTCGAGTTGCGCGCGGTAGCGCCGCCAGCCGTCGTCATCGAGCGTCGAGGAGTTGATGCTGATGCCGACGCAGCGAATGTTCCGGTTGGTGAGTCGCCCGGCACGCAGGTACTCGTCGATCACCTGCGGCAGGGGCGGGATCGGGTAATCCGGGTACTCCTCGATCGTGAGGCGCTCGGGGGCATGGCACAGCACGATCGCGTCCGGCTGGGAACCGTGCAGCAGGCCGAGCGTCACCGCCGCATACGCGGGATGCAGCAGCGAGCCCTGGCCCTCGATCACGTCCCAGTGCGCAGGATCGTTGTCTGGCGAAAGCGCTTCGGCGCCGCCCGCCAGGAAATCCGCGACCAGCGCGTCCATCGGAATCCCGCTGCCAGCAATCAAGATGCCGGTCTGGCCCGTCGCGCGAAACGTAGCCGCCACTCCCTTCGATTGCAGCGCGCGCGTCAGCGCCAGTGCCGTGTACTTCTTGCCCAGCGCGCAGTCCGTACCCACGGTCAGGACGCGCAGACCCGTGCGCTTGCGTCCGCTGCCGACGGGAATTGCGCCTGGCGGATTGCGCACGTCGACCAGCCGTGTCCCGGACCGCGCAGCGGCGTGCACGAGCCGCGGCAACGACGCCAATCGCGTGTGCAGGCCGCTCACGGCGTCGAGACCCGCGGCGAGCGCGGCTTCGAGATCGTCCTGCCAGTGCTCCGGCAGCAGGCCCCCGGTCGGCGCCACGCCCACGACGATCGAACCCGCGCCCTGCGTGGCGGCTTCCGCTGGCGACAGGCGCGGCAAGCCGAGGCTGACCTTGGCCGTGGGCTGCGACCACTCCCCGACCACGTCCTGGCCGCACCAGTCGCGCAGCCCGAAGGCGGTTTTGCAATCCGACTTCAGCACGGCGTCGCCGAGGTAAAGCAGGTAGGGCTTGCGCAGGATGAGCATGGGTGTCGCAGCCTGAGGGCCGGGTGAAGATCGTCCGTCGAGGCCACTCAAGGCTTGAATGCCGCGCTGCGCAGCACGCGACCTGGACGCCGGCCGGTGACCGCACCGTCGCGCACGACCCACTCGCCGCTCACCATCACGCCCGGAATGCCGAGGGGTGGCTCCAGTGGCTGCTCGACCGTCGAACGATCGATCACCGTGGCGGGATCGAACACGACGAGATCGGCGACGTAACCCGGCGCGATGCGGCCGCGATCGGCGAGGCGCAGTTGCGCGGCCGGCAAGCCCGTCATCTTGTGGATCGCGAGTTCGAGCGGCAGCAGTTTCTGCTCACGCACGTAGTGGCCAAGGATCCTGGGATAGGAACCTGCGCCTCGCGGGTGGGCGCCGTGCAATGCGCCGTCGGTGCAGAACATGATCTCCGGATTCGCGATGAACCAGCTCACGTCGTCTTCGCTCATCGAGGTGCCGAGCACGTTCACGTCCTGCTCGTTCGGCCCGTCCGCGCCTCCGGTCGTCTTCACGATGCGCATGTACGCCTCGACCGGGGTGACCTGCCAGTGCGTGGCGATCTCGGCGAGTGTCTTGCCGGCCAGCGCTTTCTCGGGCGCATAGTTGACGATGCGGATGTTCTGCGCACCGCCGTTCTCGGCCAGCGCCTGCTCGACCTTCTGCGGATTGAAGTAGTCGCGATCGGGCACGATCACGCGAATCGTGGAGTGCCAGTACGTGTAGGGATAGACGTCGGCCTTGAGATCGACGCCTTCCCGTCGCGCGCGCGCGAAAAGCTCCGGCATGCGCTTCGCGGCCTGGTGCCAGACCGAGGTCGAGCCCATCTTGATGTGCGTAATCTCGACCGGCAGCTCTGCCTCGCGGCCGATGCGCAGCACTTCGTCGAACGAGTCGAAGGTGCGACTCGCTTCGTCGCGGACGTGACTGATATAGAAGCCACTGGCTGCGGCAGCGACCCTGGCCAGGTCGATGATTTCCTCGGTGGTGGAGAAATGCGCCGCTTCGTACTCGAGACCGGTCGACAGGCCGAACGCCCCCGCCGTCAGTTCGCGGGCGAGCAGGACTTTCATCTGCGCCAGTTCCTGCGGCGTCGAGGCACGGTAGAGGTCCGTGCCCATCACCTGCTCGCGCAGCGTTGCGTGCCCGACCATGCTCGCGAGGTTGATCGCCGGCGGGTTCGCGGCGAGCTGTGCAAGATAGTCGCGCAGCGGGAAGTTCGACTCGCCGTCCTGCCCGACCAGGATCGTGGTGATGCCCTGGCGCGAAACCGTCGCGGCGTCGAGGTCGTCGCCCAGGCCACGACTGCCGTGGCTGTGCATGTCGATGAAGCCGGGCGCCAGTGCGAGCCCGCCCTGGTCGAGCACCGTCTCGCCCTGCTTCGCGGCCAGGTGTGGCGCAACGGCGGCAATCCGCTCGCCCTCGACGCGCACGTCGCCGCGGAACGGCGGCCTGCCGGTGCCGTCGTAGATGACGGCGTTGGTCAGCAGCACGCCGGCGGCCAGCAACGGGCTGGAGGCCAGCAGGAGCGCGGTCACCAGGAAGGAACGGGGTATGTGCATGTCGGCCGCTGGGCAGTTGTACTGCCGCGATCATACCTGCGGATCCGGCGCGGAACCCAGTAGGATGCGAGGCTTGCGCCCTCCGCGCTGGCGGCGGTCGCGATCGTGCGACGTGCCGAAAGCCAGCGTTCGGTGGAGGGTGATCCGATGGGTTGGCCTTGCATGCGGCAGCGCGGCTGGATGGCAGGTTGTTGCGTGGTGTTGCTCGTCGCGGCCGCGACGGCATCGGTGGCTGCGGATGGCCCGCGGGATACCGCGCTCGCAAAGGCCTTGAACTCATCGACCGTCGAACAGCGTGAGTGGGCGCTGGATCGGCTGATCGAGACTCCCGATCCGGACCCGGCGATCCTGCGGCAGATTGCCGGGCTGCTCGATGACCGGGACGGCTACGTCGCCGGCAAGGCAGCGACCGCGTTGAGCCGGCTCGGCGTCGATGCGTTCGATACCATCGACGGGATCCTTGCACACGGCACGGCGCAGCAACGCTGGGCCGCCACGGTGGCGCTGTACCAGACCGGCGCCGACATCGACCGCTTCCTGCCGCAACTGATGCGGCAATTGGGGCTCGAGGACCAGCGGATCGTCTACGCCAGCCTGGCCGTGCTCGCGCGCATGCAGTCGCGCGCCGTGGTCGCGCTGCCTGCATTGCAGCCTTTGCTGCAGCATGCAGAACGTTCCATCCGCCGCGCGACGCTCGAGACACTGGCCGCAATGGGGCCGGCAGCCCGTGACGCGGTTCCCGCGCTCTCGCCCTTGTTGCTGGACGCGGCAGCCGATGTCCGGCTGGCGGCGGCGACGGCCATGCGGCGGATCGTCCCGCCGGCCCCGATCGCGAACGAGCGGCTCGTCGCGTACCAGGCATGGCTGCAGGAGCACGTGCCCGCCTTGATGCGGGAACACCACGTGCCCGGGGTGTCCATCGCCATCATCCAGGAGGGCAGCGTGCGCTGGGCGCAGGGCTTCGGCGTGAGCGACGTGCGCGGGCAGCAGCCCGTCGCCACCGACACGATTTTCGAAGCCTGTTCGATGTCGAAGCCGATCCTGGCGTTGAGCGTACTGCAGTTGATCCAGCAGGGACGGCTGGATCTCGACGCACCCTTGACTCACTACCTTGGACGCGACTACCTGCGTGATCAACCCGCGCAGGACCTCATCACGGCACGCATGGCACTCACGCACCGCACGGGCCTGCCGAACTGGCGGGTGGGCTATGACGAGATGGGCGGTCCGCTGCCACTTCTTTTTTCACCCGGATCCGACTACTCGTACTCGGGCGAGGGCATTCTGTTCCTGCAGCGCGCACTGGAAGCCATCACGGGCACGACCCTCGATCGCTTTGCGCAGCAGGGTTTGTTCGCGCCACTGGGCTTGCGGCACACGAGCTACGTCTGGACGCCGGCCATCGAACAGAACCTGGCCAGCGGCCATCGCGAGGACGGCAGCTTCAAGGACCGTACCCACTACCGCAGGGCGAACGGCGCGTATTCGCTGTACACGACACCGACCGAATACGCCGAGCTGATGTTGACGCTGATGCGGCCGGAGCGCCTCGGAGCGG
Source organism: Pseudomonadota bacterium (assembly GCA_016705325.1). GTDB lineage: Bacteria > Pseudomonadota > Gammaproteobacteria > Steroidobacterales > Steroidobacteraceae > RPQJ01. The sequence continues at coordinate 481,493 of JADIYJ010000027.1, forward strand.
CCGCGTTCACCCCGGCGAGCGTCGAAACGCTGTTGCAACGGGCGCAGCGTGTCGACGACGGCGATGCCATTGCGCGACCCGGCCTGGCTCGATCCGTCGCAACCTACCGGGCACTCGGCTGGAGCGTGGACGTCAGCGCGGAAGGTGACATCGTCCAGCACACGGGCTCGAACAGCTCGGGCTTCCGGACGTTCGGTCAATTCAATCGTGACAAGGGATCGGGCCTGGTCATCTTCACCAACGGTGACAATGGCTCGAGCGTGCGCGCAGCAATCCTGGCGCAGATCGGCGACCTGTAAGTGCACTGCTGCGCGGCGCCCGACCTTGGATCGGCCGGCGGACCATCGTACATTACGGGGCCATGATGAAGCCCGTGCCCCGATCCGTGCCGCCCAAGGACGCGAGTCTCGCCGCCGCCGTCGAAGCGATGCAGGCCAACCGGCCGCTCCGCGCCGAGGAAATCTGCCGCGCCTACCTCGAAGGCAATCCCGGCTGTGTCGAGCACCTGCGCCTGCTCGGCAATGCGCTGAGCAAGCAGGGCCGGTACGCCGAGTCCGAACAGACGGTGCGACTGGCGATCGCGCTGCAACCGGATTTCCCCCACCTGCACGAGGACCTCGGCAGCGTGCTGGCGCTGCAGCACCGATTCGAGGAAGCCGTCCCGAGCTTCGAGCAGGCCATCCGGCTCGAACCGCGCCTGCCGTTGGCGCACAAGAAGCTCGGTCAGGCCCTTGCCGCCCTCGGCCGTGGCCAGGACGCGGACGCCGCGTTCGAGGAATTCTTCGAGCTGGACTCCGCTCGCGGCAAGGTTGCGCTGGCGCTCGATCACCTGCACGCAGGACGCAAGACCGAGGCCATCGACACGCTGCGCAGCGCGCTGCGCGAGAACGCCAGCAACGTCGACGCGATGCGCTTCCTGGCGCAGATCTACTGGCGCGAGGAGAAGCAGCAGAGCAATGCCGAAGCGCTGCTGCGGCGCGCGACGACGCTGGCGCCGGGCTTCACGGCCGCCTGGCTGCTGCTCGGCGCGATGCTGCACGAGGCGGAACGCCCGGCGGAGTCGATCGAGTGCTACCTGACTGCGACCCGCGTCGAGCCCGACAACCCCATGGGCTGGTCCGGGCTGGGCACCGGTTACGCGCACGTCGGCGACGTGGACAAAGCCATCGCGGCGTTCGAGCGCTCGCTGGCCCTGGATCCAGACGTCCCGAACGTGCACCTGGGCTACGGCCATGTCCTCAAGACCCGCGGCGATCAGCCGGCGGCCTTGCGCGCCTACCGGGCCGCGATCGCATTGCGGCCGGACTTCGGCGAGGTCTACTGGAGCATGGCCAACCTGAAGGTGTTTCGCTTCGATGACGCCGAGATCGCGACCATGGAGCGGCAACTCGAGCGCGACGACCTGACCGAGAGCTCCGGCATCCATTTTCGCTTCGCCCTGGCCAAGGCGTACGAAGACCGGGGCGACTACGATCGCGCCTGGCATTACTACGACACCGGCAACGATCGGCAACGCAAGACGGTGTTTCACGATCCCGTCGCCATGGAGCTGCGTCACGAGCAGATCACAACCGTGTTCACGCGGGAGTTGTTCGAGAAGCATGCGGGGCAGGGTTGCGACGCACCGGATCCGATCCTGATCGTCGGCCTGCCGCGGTCGGGCTCAACGCTGATCGAGCAGATCCTGGCGAGCCACAGCCAGGTCGAGGGCACCGCGGAGCTGCCGGTGCTGATGCGGCTCGCGTACTCCATCGGTCGCTATCGGCCGGACCACAAGCGCTACCCGGAGTCCGTCGTCGACCTGCGCGGCAAGGACTTCAAGGCGTATGGGCGCCAGTACATGGACGAGACCCGTGCCTTCCGCGTCACCGGCCGGCCGTTCTTCACTGACAAGCTGCCGAACAACTTCTCGCACGTCGGCCTGCTGCACCTGATCCTGCCGAACGCCCGCGTCATCAACGCCCGCCGTCATCCGTTCGACAGCCTGCTCGGCGGTTACAAGCAGCTGTTCGGCAAGGGGCAGAACTTCACCTACGACATGGCCGACCTCTCGGCCTACTACCGCCAGTACTACGAGACCATGCGGCACTGGCATCGGGTGCTGCCGGGCAAGGTGCTCGACGTGCACTACGAGGAAACGGTGACCGACCTGGAAACGCAGGTGCGCCGCATCCTGGCGCACTGCGGCCTGCCTTTCGAAGAGGCTTGCGTGCGCTTCCACGAGAACACCCGCGCGGTGAAGACCGCGAGTTCAGAGCAGGTCCGGCGGCCGATCTACACCGACGCGCTCGGCCACTGGCGGCATTTCGAACGCCATCTCGGCATGTGGCAGGATGATTTCGCCGACATCCTGCAGGAACTGCCGACGACGGTTCGCGACGCAGGACTTTGACCACTCGCTCCGAGCCACCCGCTACGCAGGGGTGGATCAGTCGTACGGCCACACGGCGAGGCCGTGGATGGCGTTGCGCACGTCCATGGTCAGGTTGACGGACAGCAGCCGCGTGTTTGCCTTCAAGTCGTACACCGAGATCGTCGAGGGTGACGAACCACCGGCGACGACGGTATCCGAGATGACGCAGAGACCGCGTGCAAAACCCGGACGCGCGACCTTGCTCTGGTCGAGGTCGATGTTGAGCAGCGCATCGGCGGGATAGCGCGGCACCTTGAGTGCGCGATCTTCGCGGCCTTCGCCGCGGCCCGTGTACCTGAGCGCATCGGCCTCGGTGTCGTTGAACAGCACGCCGTCACGGAACGGCTGCGCGTTGTGGGTTCCCGGTGGCAGCTCCACCGACATCTGCACGCGCTCGCCGTTGTAGAGCAGCATTCCGCCGGTCTTGAGCCCGGTGACGTACAGTCCGCCCTGCGTGCTGTGCACGTTGTTCAGGTGCAGCTTGTTGAGCGGCAGCGGGCCGTCCGCCAACCGCGGGTCGAAGACGTTGCCCTTGAACTGGAACTGGTGCACGGCGAGGTGCAGTGCCCAGCTGAACTCGTGCGCATCGAGGTCGAAGCCCAGCACGGTGTCGAACGCGGTCGAAGTGAGGTAAAGGCGACGCTCGTGGACCGCGATCTCGTGGCAGTGCCGCAGGTAGGCGTTGCGCCAGGAGCCGATCAGGCTGAAATCAGGTCGGTAGGCAAACAGCTCGTCGCTCGCGGCGACGTAGACGACGTCGCCATCGAAGGCGATGCCGCGCAGCCCGCGGTCCCAGCCGCGTCCCTGCCAGTCGATCGCGGCCGTGTTCCAGTCGAGCTTCTGGCTGACCGCCTGGCTCTCGAGATCGAGCAGGTACACGCCACCATGGCTTTCGCCCTGGTGGCTGCCTCGTACCACCGACGTGGTGACAAGCTTCATGCAATCGCACGCGCCGGGCGCACTCGCGCCCGGTTCAGCCCGTTGCCGTCGTCACCACTTCTTGGTGAACGACAGGCTGATCGTGCGGGGCCGCTGCAGGCTGCGGACATACTTCCAGCGCGAGTCGTTCCAGCCGATGTCCGGAGAGTCGCCGTAGTTGCTGCTGCTGATGTAGTTGTACCCGGTCTCGTCGAAGAGGTTGCGCACCACCAGCGACGTCTCCCAGCCGGACGTGGCCGTGTATCCGAATTGCAGCGTCCCCGTCGAGTACGACGGGAGGAGCAACTCGCGCGCGGCCGCACGCTCCTCGGGCGTGGTGGCGTCGACCCAATCGGCGATGGCACCCGTACTCTTCCAGACCTCGGACTGGTAACTGTAGGACAGCCGGGTCCACAGGTTGCCATCCAGGTTCATGAAATTCGGCACCATGTACTCGACCGCGGCCCAGTACTTCCGCTCCGGCGAGATCGGCATGACCGTGCCGGCCGGGATGGCCAGGCCGCCGTCCGGGTAGATCGTTTCTTCCGAGAACTCGGGGTCGGCGAAGAACGCGCTGGCCTCGAACTTGAAATTGGGCGTGACCTGCCAGGCGCCGTTCATCTCGATGCCTTTCTGCTCGGCCTTGCCGCCGTTGAAGGTGCCGCGCAACCAGAACGGATTGTTGGCAGCGCTGCCCGAGGCGTTGAGCTGGATGTGATCCCACTGCATGAAGAACAAGGCGACATTGAGCGTGACCGCGTGGTCCAGCCACTGGCTCTTGAGGCCGCCTTCGTAGTTGCTGAGCTTGTCCGGCTGGTAGGTCAACGGCAGGATACCGGTCGCCGCGGCCCGCTCGCTGTTGCTGCCGCCGAGCCGGAACCCCTCGCTGTAGAGCAGGTAGACCATGCGGTCGTCGTCAATGTGGTACTCGGTGGCCAACTTGAAGACCGTGTCCGATTCCTTGCCCTGGCTCGCGTTGATTCCGCCGCCCTCGAAGTCGTTGTTGATCGGCAGGCCGAGCGGAATGTTGTAGACGTCCTTCTGGTCGCGGTCGTACTCGAACCAGCGCGCCCCGCCCGTGATCGACCAGCGGTCGGTCAGCGAATAGGTGACTTCACCGAACAGGGCGGTCTGCTTGATCGTCTTCCTGTACTTGTCCGAATAGTAGATGTCGGTCGGCGCCAGCGGGCAGGCGACGTCGTAGCCCAGTTCGTTCGCGTAGCAGGCGTAATAATTGGCCGCCTCCCACGCCGTCGTTCCCGTTAGGCCCGGCAGCTTGGCGCCGTAATGCCAGGAATCCTCGACGTCCTCGTAGAAGGCGCCAGCCATCCAGGCGAAGCGGCTCTCGCCCTGCGAGGTCAACCGCACCTCGTACGCCGAGCGTTTCTGCTTCTGATCGTTGAACGTCGAGCCGATCAGGGTGCCGGTGTTGTAGACGTTGTAGCTGCCGCTCTCGGGGTCGGTCGGATCGAAACCGCCGTAGTAGGCACTGCGCCACTGGCTGTAGTTGGCGTTGTCCCATTCGTATTTGATGCTGCGATCGAAATACGAGGCCGTGACCGACAGCTCGGCAAAGCCGAGGTCGCCCTTCACGTTGAGCGAGGCCTGATACCAGTCGTCGTCGCGGTATTCGTCGAAAAAGCGCGTGATCTTGTAGTCGCCGAGCGCCGGGTCCGATTCCCAGGCGCCGTCCGCCTCGCTGTGCTGCGAGATCAGGCTCAGCGTCGATTCCCACTCCGGGTTGACCTGCCAGCGCGCCGCGATGCGCCCGCCCCAGGTCTTGTAGTCGTTCCAGTCCTTCTCGACGACACTGGCGTTGTCCTGGTCGCCCATCAGCGTCGGGCCCAGGACGTTGTCGACGTAGCCGCCTTCGACCGAGTAATAGGCAGCCGCGCGAACGGCAATGCTGTCGGTCACCGGCACGTTGAGGTGCCCGCTCAGGTCGTAGCTTTCCTCGCCGCCCCTGGTCGTGCCGAGTTCGGCGTCGACCTGCGACGTAAACTGCGTCGGATCGGGCTTGTTGGTGATGTAACGGATCGTGCCCGATTGCGAACTCGAGCCGAACAAGGTTCCCTGCGGACCCGGCAGGGCCTCGATGCGGGCGAGGTCGATCAGCCGGACCTCGACCTGGGTCGAGATCGATGTCATGGGCTGGTCGTCCAGGTACACCGCCACCTGACTGTCGGTCCGGTACTCGGACGAACCCGTCGAAACACCACGCATGACGATCGCGTTGCGGCCCGGCATCGCGGCGACGAGGTTGACGCTCGGCAGCGCGTTGATCACGTCCGCCGTGCTCTGCATCGCCTGCCGTTCGATGTCGGCAGTCGAAAACGCCGTGACGCTCTGCGCGACGTTCTGCAGGTTGACGTCGCGCCGCGTGGCGGTGACGACGATCTCCTCCAGCTGACCCGCCGCGGGACTGGCGCCCTGCGCCAGCGTCATCGCGGCCGGGTACAGCACCGCGACGATGGCCGCGGCCAGCGGTGTCATCGATTGACCCCGGCCAGTTTGCGCTGGCAACGACGCCCCGATGTCACCGCCAAGCCTGATCACGGATTCGGCGCCAGGCGCATTCTGGTCGTTCATAGGATTCCTGCTCGCCCCCATGTAAATGCGTCGTCTGCGACGTCTTGGTCCGAGCCTATCCCACCTGTCGTTGATTTGACAACAGCGTCGTGTCGAAACGACAGCGACTTGCGGCGCTGCCCGTGACCACGACCCGGTGTAATACTCACTCAGTAGATTGCACCCCGCGACGAGCGCAGCACGCCGGACTCGACGCTCAACTCGTACGCGAGACCGCCTTCGCCTTGCCACGCCGCCAGATCGAAGCGCCCGCCGGGCGCGAGCCGATAGACCTCTATCTGACTGAACGTGAGCGGCTGGCCCGGTTCGCAGCGCTCGGGTGCCCGGTTCGCACTCATGAAATAGGCGTACGGTGTCGGGTGATCCGCGGTTGCGAAAACCTCGGCCGTCCTGGTCACGGGATCGATGTGCACCGAGGTCTCCCGATCCGCCGCGATCGCCCGTGCCTCGGTCGTCCAGCCATCGTGCAGCAGCCGGGCCAGCAAGGTGACGGTGCGACCAACCCGGTCGCGTTCCTGCAGGTGCTGGTCCGTGAGCAGTCCCCTGAGGCCCGGCAGATCGAGAAAATCCCGTTCCAGGGTGACGTCGGGGGCATACGGATCGGCGAGCGCGGTGGCACTGGTCAGGCTGTCGGGCGTCATGGCCGAATACGAGAACTCGCCGAGGATCGCCATGCCGGCACTGGTGCCGCCGATCGGCGCCGGCTTCGCCGCCACGAAGTGGATGGCGTCTTCGAGCGGCGTGCCTTTCCAGTAGCGCACGTAGTTGGCCTGGTCGCCGCCGGCGATGAACAGCGCCTCGGCATTGCGGACCGTCGCGACGACGTAGGGATCGAAAGCGGCGGCGCGGCTGTCGACGATCAGCGTCTCCACCGAGTCGCAGTGGCACAACCCATGGATGTACGCCTGGTAGCCGTCATCGCCCGTGGCGCGCAGCACCACGAAATCGCCACCGCCGCCGCGTGTGCCCATCCGGCGGAAGTTCTCGTCGACGTCGTCGCCGCCGCCCTGCAGCACCAGCAGGCCAGCCGTGGGTCGGACCACGTCGGCCGGGTTGCCCGTCAGGTAATGCTTGTACCTGGCCGCGGCGGGCGCTGCGTCTGCCGCGGCGACGGCTGACATGACGAGCAGGCAGCTGACGCTCGCGAAAGCCCGCCACGAACGACAAAGGGTCGAAGACGGTCGCATCGATTGAGCATCCTTGGGACTTGGGTACGCGCCTTCAATCCGGTCGCGAAGGACGTCAGGCTCTTCTGCAAGTCGAGCAACGAGGCCGGGACACCGAACTCGCGCACGACCGCGAGGTCAGCCGCCGTTGGTTGCGTGATGTGCGGCCAACTGCCGGCGCACGGGGCGGCGGGTCGCTCCAGCCCCGCACTCGCACTGCACCGGATCTCGAGCATGCCGTCAGCCCTTGGGCTGCTTGACCGGGCGCTGCCAGCCGTCGAGCGTCAGCTGCTTGCTGCGCTCGAGCGTGAGCTTGTCTTCCGGCGCGTCTTTCGTGATCGTCGAGCCGGCGCCGATCGTCGCTCCGGCTCCGATCTTCACCGGCGCCACCAGCATCGCACCCGAGCCGATGAACGCGCCCGCGCCGATCTCCGTGCGCCACTTGTTCGCGCCGTCGTAGTTGCAGGTGACGGTGCCGGCGCCGACGTTCACTTTCTCGCCGACCGTCGCATCGCCCAGGTAGGTGAGATGGTTCGCCTTGGCCCCGGCACCGAGGATGCTGTTCTTCACCTCGACGAAATTGCCGACGTGCACGCCCGCGGCCAGGCTGGAACTCGGCCGGAAGCGTGCGAACGGTCCGATGTTGCAGTTGGGTCCGATGCTGGCGCGGTCAATGACGCAGTTGGGAAACACCACGGTATCGTCGCCGATCTCGCTGTCACGGATCACGACGTTCGGCCCGATTCGCACGCGGTGGCCGAGCTTCACCACGCCCTCGAACACCACGTTGACGTCGACGTGCACGTCGCGGCCGACGGTGAGCGGACCGCGCGCATCGAACCGGGCTGGATCGACCAGCGTCACGCCCTGCAACATGAGTTGCGTCGCGCGGCGCTTGCGGTACACGGCCTCGACTTCGGCGAGCTGCACCTTGTCATTGACGCCGAGCACCTCGTCTTCACTGTCCGCCGGAATCGCGTTGACCTTGAGTCCCGCCCTGGCCGCCAGCACGACGACGTCCGTCAGGTAGTACTCGCCCTGCGCGTTGTCGTTGCGCAGCTGCGCCAGCCACTCGCGCAGGCGTTTCGCGGACGCGGCCATCAGGCCCGTGTTCACCTCGTCGATGACGCGCTCTTTCTGGTTCGCGTCGTTGTGCTCGACGATGCGCGCAACCGTGCCGGCACGGTCGCGGATGATGCGACCGTAGCCTGTGGGGTCTTTCATGCGCACGCTGAGGATGCCGAGCGCTTCACCAGCGGCCGCGGCGTCGATCAGGCGTTGCAGGGTGGATGCCGGCGTCAGGGGAACGTCGCCGTAGAGGACCAGCACGAGATGATCGTCGGGCACGCCCGGCATGGCCTGCTGTACCGCGTGGCCAGTGCCGTGCTGTTCTGCCTGCAATGCCCAGGTGACGTTCTCGCTCGCAAGCGCTGCGCGCACCTGTTCGCCGCCATGACCGTAGACCACGTGGATGTCGCTGGCCGCCAGCTCGCGCGCAGTGTCGATGACGTGCTTGAGCAGCGGGCGTCCCGCCACGGGCTGCAGCACCTTGGGCAGGTCCGACTTCATGCGCTTGCCCTGGCCGGCGGCCAGGATGACGACGGAAAGGGGCATTGAGGAATCCGGCGGCTGGACCATATCCCGGTCATTGTACCGGACGCCTCCCGGGTGGCCTGCGCCGGGCGGGCAGGTGCCGTCCAGATGCGGGACGCCCCTGCGGGTCAGGCCCGCAGGGGCGCACTCGACTCAAGACAGCCCGTTGATTACTTCGACGTCAGTCCACCGGCGCAAAGTTGGCGTGGACCAGCATCCACTTGCCGCCGATTCTGGAGTACACGCGGGTCGATTTGGCCTTGTTCGGCGAGACTTTGCCGTCCTTGTCGCGATTGACCCCCACGAAGTTGTACGTCAGGACTGCCGTGTCACCGTAGACCTGCACCTTCGCGTTCTGCATGTCGCCCACCAGCGACTTCGAGCCGTCCGAACCGATGGCCTCCGACAAGCGTGAATTCAATGCCTTGCCGTCGAGTCGCACGGGAAAATCGGGATTGAACTCGGTGTAATCGTCGGCCGTGTCCGCCATCTGCTCGGCCACGCTCTTGCCGGTGGTTTCCGCGGCCCACTGGGCGCGAGCGAGCGCCATCACCTCGGCCGCAACTTTCGGATCGTCCCCTGCATACGCCTGGCCAAGCAGCAAAAGCGTCCCCAGCAGCACGACGAGTGTATGGGTGGTTTTCATGTGTCTTTCCCCTTCCTGCATTTTATTGACACCGCACCCCGGCCGACGCGGTCGCGCCGGGCGCGATGAGACGGCGGGTATAGCACATGCAATACCGTCGCGGCGTGGTGCGCTGCAGCATGCGCGGCGTTCAGGCGAGCGGTATCGGCGTGACGCAGCGCGTCATGTGTGATCGCGAACCGAAGCGTACCGTGAGCCTCACGCTGGTCACGACCTACAAGAACCTGGCCGCGATGGACGACCTGCAGGACAAAATGGAGGCGATCCAGGAGAAGATGTTCGGCAACCAGGAGGCGCGCGATGCGGCCACGATCGCTCGGGGCAAGATGCGCACTGCCGTTGGCAGCGAGGTGATCCGGAAGATCGAGTTCAAGTAACCAGGCAGGCCGCCACCTGATTCGAGAAGGGCCCGCTTCGTACGGCCCCTTTTCTTAACTTCCGCCCCTTCCTGCCCTTCCGCCCCTTCCTCAGCGCTTCTTGCGCAGCTTCTGGATCGCCTGCAGCTGGGCCGACAGGGCCGACAGCTCGGCCTCGACGCTGGCGATTTCCTGCTTCTCGCTGCGGGCGCGCAAGGCTTCTTCGGCCAGCCGCTTCGCTTCGAGCACCTTGGCTTCGTCGAGGTCAGCGGCGCGAATTGCGGTATCGGAAAGCACGTTGATGTGGTCGGGCTGCACTTCGAGGAAGCCGCCCTGCACGTACACCATCTCTTCTTCGGTCTTGCCGGGCACCTTGATGCGCACGACGCCGGCCTTGATCTGCGTGATCAGCGGCGCGTGGCGCGGGTAGATGCCCAACTCGCCCATGACGCCGGGCAGCACCACGAACTCGGCTTCACCCGAGTAGATGGACTCTTCCGCGCTGACGACATCGATTTGAATGGTGGCCATTTGCGTGCCAGTCGTTAGTGATTAGTGATTAGTGATTAGTGATTAGTGATTGGCAACCAGTGGCTTGTGATTCGTCATCGGAGATCCATCTCACAGATCACTAATCACTATTCACTAGTCACTAGTCACTACTCACTTCCTCACTGCAGGGTCTTCGCCTTCTCGACGGCTTCCTCGATCGCGCCGATCATGTAGAAAGCCTGCTCGGGCAGGTGGTCGTACTCGCCGTTGACGATGGCCTTGAAGCCGCGGATTGTGTCCTTGAGCGGAACGAACTTGCCCGGGCTGCCGGTGAACACTTCGGCAACGTGGAACGGCTGCGACAGGAAGCGCTGGATCTTGCGGGCGCGCGACACGGCCAGCTTGTCCTCGGGCGACAGCTCGTCCATGCCGAGGATCGCGATGATGTCGCGCAGTTCCTTGTAACGCTGCAGCACGGCCTGCACGGCGCGGGTCGTCTCGTAGTGCTCTTCGCCGATGACGTTCGGGTCGACCTGGCGCGACGTCGAGTCGAGCGGGTCCACGGCCGGGTAGATGCCGAGCGCGGCGATGTCGCGCGAGAGCACGACGGTCGCGTCGAGGTGGCCGAAGGTGGTGGCCGGCGACGGGTCGGTGAGGTCGTCGGCCGGAACGTACACGGCCTGGATCGAGGTGATCGAGCCGACCTTGGTCGACGTGATGCGTTCCTGCAGTCGGCCCATTTCCTCGGCCAGCGTCGGCTGGTAACCCACCGCCGACGGCATGCGGCCGAGCAGGGCGGACACCTCGGTGCCGGCCAGCGTGAAGCGGTAGATGTTGTCGACGAAGAACAGGATGTCACGGCCTTCGTCGCGGAAGCGCTCGGCCATGGTCAGGCCGGTGAGTGCCACGCGCAGGCGGTTGCCCGGCGGCTCGTTCATCTGGCCGAACACCATCGCCACCTTCGACTGGCTCAGGTCTTCCTGCACGATGACCTTGGCGTCCGACATCTCGTGATAGAAGTCGTTGCCTTCGCGGGTGCGCTCGCCGACGCCGGCAAACACCGACAGGCCCGAGTGCTGCATGGCAATGTTGTTGATCAGTTCGAGCATGTTCACGGTCTTGCCCACGCCGGCGCCGCCGAACAGGCCGATCTTGCCGCCCTTCGCGAACGGGCAGATCAGGTCCATGACCTTGATGCCGGTCTCGAGCAGCTCAACCGAAGGCGCCAGTTCGTCGAACTTCGGAGCGGGCTGGTGGATGCCGCGGCGCTCTTCCGCCTGGATCGGGCCGCGCTCGTCGATCGGGCGACCGAGCACGTCCATGACGCGACCGAGCACGCCCGGGCCGACCGGCACCGAGATCGCGGCGCCCGTGTTGCGGACCTTCATGCCGCGCTGCAGGCCGTCGGACGAGCCGAGCGCGATGGTGCGCACGACGCCGTCGCCGAGCTGCTGCTCGACTTCGAACGTCAGGCCCTTCTCGGCCAGCGCGTTGCCGCTGTCCTCGAGGACGAGCGCGTCGTACACCCTGGGCATCGCATCGCGCGGGAACTCGATGTCGATGACCGCGCCGATGGTCTGGACGATGGTGCCGAATGCTTGTGACATGGTCGTTTGCCTGAAGAAGTGATTTGTGACTAGTGATTAGTGACTAGTAAGAAACGCCGTCCTAAACGGCAGCCGCGCCGCCCACGATCTCGGAGAGTTCCTTCGTGATCGAGGCCTGCCGGCTCTTGTTGTAGACGAGCTGCAGCTCGTCGATGATGTTGCGCGCGTTGTCCGAAGCCGCCTTCATCGCCACCATGCGCGCCGACTGCTCGGACGCGATGTTGTCGGTGGCCGCCTGGTACACGACGGTCTCAAGGTAACGCACGAGCAGCTCGTCGAGGACCGACTTCGGATCCGGCTCGTACAGGAAATCCCAGTTGCCTTCACCGACCTCTGCCTTCATGACCTGGCCCGTCGGCAGGACCCATTCCTGCGGGATCGGAATCATGGGCGCGTGCGTCGGCTCCTGCTTCATCGTGTTGATGAAGCGCGTGGAGAAGATGTGCACCTCGTCGAGGCGGCCTTCGAGGAAGCCGTCGATCAGCATCTTGACCGGGCCGATCAGGCGCTCGAGCGCGGGATGGTCGCCGTAATTGGTGACCTGCGACACGATTTTTCCGCCCATGCGGTTGACGAAGCTGAGGCCCTTGCTGCCGATCGTGCAGTACTCGGCCTCGATGCCCTGCGTCAGCCATTCCTTGTGCTGGTTCAGCACCAGGCGCAGCAGGTTGGTGTTGAGGCCGCCGCACAGTCCCTTGTCGGTGGTGACGACCACGACGCCGACGCGTTTCACGGTCGCGCGCCGCGTGAGCAGCGGGTGCTTGTATTCCGTGTTGGCGCGCGCCGCGTGCATCGTGATGTTGAGCAGACGCTGCGCGTACGGGCGTCCGCGCCGCATGCGCTCCTGCGCCTTCTTCATCTTCGAGGCAGCGACCATTTCCATCGCCTTGGTGATCTTGCGCGTGTTCTGCACGCTCTTGATCTTGAGGCGAATTTCCTTGGTTCCGGCCATGACTTTCTGCTACCTGTGCGGCGTGGGAAGAACGGGGATCAGTACGCGCCGTTGTTCTTGAAATCTTCGATCGCGGCCACGAGCGCCTTCTCGTCGTCGGCGTTCATGTCCTTGGTCGATTCAACGCGGTCGAACAGGTCCTTGTACTTGCTCTTCACGTGGCTGCGCAGCGCCGCTTCGAACGCCAGTGCACGCTTTACTTCGACGTCGTCGAAGTAGCCCTTGGTGACGCCGAACAGCGTGATCGCCTGCTCGGCGACCGACAACGGCGAGTATTGCGGCTGCTTCATCAGCTCGGTCACGAGCTTGCCGCGCTCGAGCTGGCGGCGCGTGGCTTCGTCGAGGTCGGACGCGAACTGCGCGAACGCCGCCAGTTCGCGGTACTGCGCGAGGGCCAGGCGGACGCCGCCGCCCAGCTTCTTGATGACTTTGGTCTGCGCGGAGCCGCCGACGCGCGACACCGAAATGCCGGCGTTGATGGCGGGGCGGATGCCGGCGTTGAACAGGTCGGTCTCGAGGAAGATCTGGCCGTCGGTGATCGAGATCACGTTGGTCGGAACGAACGCGGACACGTCGCCAGCTTGTGTCTCGATGATCGGCAGCGCGGTGAGCGAGCCGGTCTTGCCCTTCACGGCGCCCTTGGTGAACTTCTCGACGTACTCTTCATTGACGCGCGCGGCGCGCTCGAGCAGGCGGCTGTGGAGGTAGAACACGTCGCCCGGGTACGCCTCGCGGCCTGGCGGGCGGCGCAGCAGCAGCGAGACCTGGCGGTACGCCCAGGCCTGCTTGGTCAGGTCGTCATAGATGATCAGGGCGTCCTGGCCGCGGTCGCGGAAGTACTCGCCCATCGTGCAGCCCGAGTACGGGGCGATGTACTGCATCGCCGCCGATTCAGACGCCGAAGCGGCGACAACGATCGTGTACGCCATCGCGCCGGTTTCTTCGAGCTTGCGCACCACGTTGGAGATCGTCGAGGCCTTCTGGCCGATCGCGACGTAGATGCAGATGAGCTCCTTGCCCTTCTGGTTGATGATCGTGTCGACCGCGACGGCCGTCTTGCCGGTCTGGCGGTCGCCGATGATCAGTTCGCGCTGGCCGCGGCCGACCGGCACCATCGCGTCGATCGACTTGAGGCCGGTCTGCACCGGCTGGCTGACCGACTTGCGGGCGATGACGCCCGGCGCCACCTTCTCGATGACGTCGAATTCCTTCGCGTCGATCGGGCCCTTGCCGTCGATCGGCTGGCCGAGCGAGTTGACGACGCGCCCGATCAGCTCGTTGCCGACGGGCACTTCGAGGATGCGGCCGGTGCACTTGACCGTGTCGCCTTCCGAGATGTGCTCGTACTCGCCGAGGATGACCGCGCCGACCGAGTCGCGCTCGAGGTTGAGCGCGAGGCCGAACGTGTTTTTCGGGAACTCGAGCATTTCGCCCTGCATCACGTCCTGCAGACCGTGGATGCGCACGATGCCGTCCGTCACCGAGACGACGCTGCCGACGCTGCGCGCCTCGGTTGCGGCCGTGAAGTTCTGGATGCGTGCCTTGATCAGTTCGCTGATCTCAGAAGCCTTGATGGACATGTTGCCAATCCTCTGCGGGCCTGCCGCAATGCGCGGCGTGGGCCGTTGAATCGTTTTCGGTCGTCAGCCAGTCGTCAGCCAGTCGCAAGTTCGACGTCGAGCCGCTGGAGCTTGTGCGCCAACGAGCCGTCGATGAGCATGTCGCCCGAGCGCACCACCGCGCCGCCGATCAACGCCGGATCGACAGTGCAATGCAACCGCACGTCGCGGCGCAGTCGTGCGCGCAGGGCGCCCGCGAGGCGCTCCCGCTGGGCGTCGTTGAGCTCGGCAGCAGAGGCGACCTCGACGTCGGCGACGTTCTGGTGCTCGGCTTTCAGCTCGTCGAAGTGCTCGGCGATCTCGGGCAGGTAGTCGATGCGGCCGTTCTCGGCCAGCAGCTCGAGCAAGGACCGGGCATTCGCGTCGAGCGCGTCGCCACAGACGTTGGCCACCAGCTCCTTCAGCTGCTGCCTGCCGACTCCCGGGCTGCTCTCGAACGCCTTGAACTCATCGCTCATGACGACTGCGCGGGCGGTGCCAAGCCAGCCCGCCCAGGCATCGAGCGTGTTCCTGTCCCGCGCGTGGGCGAAAGCCGCCTTGGCGTAGGGTCTCGCTACCGTGGCTCTCTCAGCCATGCATCGTTACTCCACCCTCGATTTCGCGGGCCAGTTGCTCGATCAGGTCGGCGTGTGCCTTCGGGTCGATCTCTCGCTGCAGCAGGCGGGAAGCGCCGGCCACGGCCAGGCTGGCCACGTCCTTGCGCAACTCGTCGCGCGCGCGGGACTTCTCCTGCGCTGCGTCCTGCCGCGAGCTGTCGACGATGCGCTTGCCCTCTTCCATCGCGGTCGAGCGTGCTTCGTCGACGATCTCGACCTCGCGCTTGTGCGCCTGGTCGACGATTTTCTTGGCCTGGTCGCGAGCGGCGTTGACGATCACCTGGGCTTCCCCATGCGCGCTCTGCAACTCGGTCTGGCCGCGCTCAGCGGCAGCCAGTCCTTCCGCGATCTTCTTCTGTCGGTCTTCGATCGCCTTGGTGAGAGGCGGCCAGATGAACTTCCAGGAGAACCAGATCAGGACCCCGAACACCAGCATCTGGCCGAGCAGCGTCGCATTGATATCCATGACGACGTCCTCGCTGCAGTGCCGGTTAACCGAAGCGCGCGAGCAGCGGGTTCGCGAACGCGAAGAACATCGCGAGCGCCACGCCGATCAGGAACGCCGCGTCGATGAGGCCGGCCAGCAGGAACATGCGCGTCTGCAGCGTGGGGATCAGTTCCGGCTGGCGGGCGGCCGCCTCGAGGAACTTCGAGCCCATGATGCCGATGCCGATGCAGGCGCCGATGGCGCCCAGGCCGATGATCAGGCCGAGTGCGATCGCGGTGTAGCCCTGGACCTGTGCGATGAGCGCGAGGTTTTCCATCTCAATCTCCTGGCGGAATGTGCGGTTGCAGTAATCGGGAAAGGAATGCGGTGCAGCGGCGAGCGCTCGCCTCTAGTGATGCTCGGTGGCCATCGCGGAGTACACGACGGTGAGCATCATGAAGATGAACGCTTGCAGCGTGATGATCAGGATGTGGAAGATCGCCCAGACGGCGCCCATGGCGACCTGGCCGAAGAAGCCGAACGCGCTGCCGAACGTCAGCGTGAAGACGCCCGCGCCGAGCAGCGCGATCAGCATGAACACGAGTTCGCCGGCGTACATGTTGCCGAAGAGTCGCATCGCGAGCGAAACGGGCTTCGACAGCAGCTCGACGAGGTTCAGCACGAAATTCGGGATCCACAGCACGGGGTTCGAGCCGAACGGCGCGGTGAAGAGCTCGTGGACGTAGCCGCCCGCGCCCTTGGCCTTGAAGCTGTAGAACAGGACGACGAGCAACACGGTCAGCGACATCGCGAACGTCGTGTTGGCGTCGGCGGTGGGCACGGCGCGCCAGTAATGAATGCCGAACAGGGCCGCCACCTTGCCGGGCAGGTCGAGCGGCAGCAGGTCCATCGCGTTCATCAGGAACACCCAGACGAAGATCGTGAGGGCGAGGGGAGCCAGAAACGAGCGGTCGAGGTGAAAGACTTCCTTGACCGTCGTGTCGATGAACTCGACGACCATCTCGACGAAGGCCTGCCACTTGCCGGGGACGCCGACGGTCGCCTTGCGACCGGCCGAATAGAACAGGCCGAGCGTGACGACGCCGAGCAGCACCGACATGAAAATCGTGTCGACGTGGAACGACCAGAACCCTTCGCCGACCCTCAGGTGAGTCAGGTGGTGGGTGATGTACTCGGTGCTGTTCGCGGGACCTGCGGTGGCGTGTTCAGCGGCGGACATTGTCTAGTTCCCACTCCGACCGGACGGACTATTGCTTCTTGGTGGGCCCGCCCAGGCGAGCCGCTCCAAACCAGTACCCAAAGAACGTCGCGACGTACGCTGCGAGCAGCGGCACCGCCTCGACGTTCGGCGACCGGAACGCGGTCACCAGCAATGCGATCGTGAAGCCGACCTTCACCAGCCACCCCAGGAAGAACCCGATCGTGGCCCGCATCAGCGTCGCGCCTTCGCCATGCCGCAGCATCGCAAAGGCCATCAGGCTCGTCGCCGCCACGCCGATCCCGGCTCCCAGCAGCGCTGACGCGCCGGCACGGGAACCCGAGATCACGAAACACACGGCCGCGACAGCCGCCCCGAGCAGGACCTGACTCAGCACGACGGCCAGCGCCTGGCGCCTGCCTTTCTGCACGTCGAGGTTGCTCAAGGCCTCATCCAGCTTCCGGGCAACAAAAAAGCCACTTCATGCCGGTTGGCCGGCCACGGGTGGCGTTGAAATCCGTTACCCGGGCCAGCTCACGCCGAGGCGTGGCCGCCGGAAAGGCGCGGAAGTATAGGGACCTTTTTGCAGTGCTTCAAATCCGCATCTGCCGCGGAGGAAGGGGTGGAAGGAGGGGAAGGGGAGGAAGGATAGGAAGGGGAGGAAGGGGAGGAAGGGGAGGAAGGATAGGAAGGACAGGAAGGAGGGGAAAAGGCGAGGCAAGTAGTTAGATCGAGTCCGGAGCGGAGGGTAGTGGGGTTTTTCGCGCCAACGCCGCGCGCTGCGGGTTGAAGAAAGCGGTACCAGTGGACGGAATGGATGCGCGAGATTAATAAATGTGAAGTTGACAGTTATATCATTCAAATATTATGCAATTAGCTTGCATTCCAAAAAACTTATAAATACGGCGCGGCTTCTTCCTATCCTTCCTCCCCTTCCTATCCTTCCTATCCTTCCTCCCCTTCCTATCCTTCCTATCCTTCCTCCCCTTCCTCCCCTTCCCGCCCTTCCCCCCCTTCCCGCCCTTCCCCCCCTTCCCTACTTAATGTGCGCCAGGATTCCGTCCAGCTCGTCCAGGCTGTTGTAGGCGATCACGAGCTTGCCCTTGCCGGTCCGTGCGTGCTGCAGCGACACCCTGGCGCCGAGCTTGTCCGCCAGGTCCTGTTCCAGCCGGGTGACGTTGGGGTCGGGCCGGGGGTCGTCGGCGTCGTCCTTGCGGTTGGACTTGTCGCCATGGGCGAGCATCCGTTTCACGAGCGCTTCGGTCTCGCGGACCGACAGGCCCTTCCTGGCGACCAGCGCACCGACCTCGGACTGCTGCCGTGCCTGCGGCAACCCGAGCAGCGCGCGGGCATGTCCCATCTCGAGCTGCCGCTGCTCGACCAGTGCCTTCACTTCGTCGGTCAGCTCGAGCAACCGCAGGAGGTTGCTGACGGCAGCACGCGAGCGGCCGACGGCATCGGCCGCCTGTTGATGGGTGATGCCGAACTCGCGGATCAACCGGTCGAGCGCGCGGGCCTCCTCGAGCGGGTTCAGGTTCTCGCGCTGGATGTTCTCGATGAGCGACATCGCGACCGCGGCTTCGTCGGGCACGATGCGGACGACGGCGGGGATGTCGTGCAGGCCTGCCATCTGCGCGGCGCGCCAGCGGCGCTCGCCCGCGATGATCTCGTAGCGGATCGGCTCGCCGGCTTTCTGCGCGACGAGCGGGCGGACCACGATCGGCTGCACGACGCCCTGGGCGCGGATCGAGTCGGCGAGTTCCTGCAGGCTTTCGGGACGCATGTCGAGGCGCGGCTGGTAGCGGCCCCGTTGCAGCAGGTCGACCGGAATGCGGGTGAGTTCCTCGTCGCGCGGTGTGGCCGCAACAGGCGCCAGGGCCGGGGCCGCGGTGGACGACGTGCCGGGTGCATCGACCGCAGTTGCGGGAGTGGGGGCAGGCGCCGGCGTGACGGAACCGAGCAGAGCCTCGAGGCCCCGTCCGAGGGAGGGTCGCTTTGTTGCCATAGCGGACTATTATGCCGGCCGCGTCGCGAGGGCGCAGGAAACCCCGCTGGATCGAGTTCGAGCCGGAGGCTTGCATGCGTCCCGTTGCCGCCCTGCTGCTGGGTGGACTGATCGGTTGTTGCGGCAGCGGTGGCACGGCCTCGGCGCAGGCCGCCGGGACCTCATCGGCCGTTGAATCGGAGGCGGATTCCGGGCGTCCGGACGAAGCTTCGATGCGGCCGACACATGCCCTGGATTCGCCGTCGCTGGTGTTTGCCGCCGGTGTGTTCGCGCTGGTCGAGGCCTACGACTACCCGTACAGCTTCGGCGTGACCTATGTCGCGCGGCCGCTGACGACGTGGCGCCTGTCACCCGGTGCAGGTTTCGCCGTGGGACCCGACGGCATCGCCTTCGTGTACGTGGACGTGCGTCGCGACTTCGCTCTGGGCGAACGCTGGACGTTCACACCGAGCCTTGCAACCGGCTGGTTCATCAACGGCGACGAAATCGGCCCGCGCGATCACCTGGAATTCCAGAGCGGCATCCTGTTTTCGCGGCGCTTCGACAACGGACTGCGGCTCGGACTGGCGGGCCTGCACATTTCGAACGGCGGGCTGGCGCATCCCAACAACGGCACGGAAGCGGTGCTGCTCACCTTGCAGGTACCGCTGCAGAAACAGGAAACAGGGGACGCTCACCTATTTCCGACAGGAAATAGGTGAGCGTCCCCTGTTTCCTGTTTCTCATTCTTCGTCGGGCTCGGGCGCCGGTCCCGCCAGCGCTTCTTCTTCACGACGAATCATCTCGCCGGCGAGCGCCAGGTACGCGAGTGCGCCGCGCGAATCCTTGTCGTGGAACAGCACGGCCTTGCCGAAGCTCGGCGCTTCCGCCAGCCGAACGTTGCGCGGAATCACGGTGCGGAACACCTTGTCGCCGAAATGCATCAGCAACTGACCCGACACTTCATTCGAGAGATTGTTGCGCGGGTCGTACATCGTGCGCAGGATGCCTTCGAGCCCGAGCTCGGGATTCACGCTGGCACGGATCTGCTCGATCGTGTTCATCAGTCCCGAGAGGCCCTCGAGCGCGTAGTACTCGCACTGCATCGGCACGAGCACGCTGTCGGCCGCCACCAGCGCGTTGAGCGTCAGCAGGTTCAGCGCCGGCGGGCAGTCGATGATGATGACGTCGTAGTGGTCGCGGACGGGCTTCAGCGCATTCCGCAGCCGCAGCTCGCGGCCGATCATGCTCATCAGCTGCACTTCCGCGGCGACCAGGTCCTGGTTGCCCGGCAGCAGCGTGAAGTTGCCGGGATTGACGGGCACGAGCGCAGCCGCCAGTTCGCAATCGCCGAGCAGCACGTCGGTCGTCGACCGCTCGAGGCTGGCCTTGTCGACGCCGCATCCCATGGTGGCGTTGCCCTGCGGATCGCAATCGATCAGCAGCACCTTGCGTTGCGTCGCCGCGAGCGACGCCGCAAGGTTGACGGAGGTCGTGGTCTTGCCGACCCCGCCTTTCTGGTTCGCGACTGCGATGACCCGTTTCATGGAACGGTCAAGGATACAGGAGGCGACGGGGGGAGGCCCTCACCCCGACCCTCTCCGTCTAAAGCGGGACCTTTTCGTGGGAATGGGCGAGCTCGACGAGGTGCCGTTCCTCGTCCAGGCCGGGCACGTGCAGCTTGTGCACCGCCACGACCTTCCAGCCGTTGAAACCTTTGGCCAGCTCGTCGGTGGGATAGCGGCCCTTCATCGCCAGCAGGCGCCCGCCGCCAGCCACGAGTCCGCCCGCATTCCTGACCAGTTCCGCGAGCTGGCCAACCGCACGCGCGATCACCGTGTCGAAGCGCGCCGCAGGCTGATAGGCCTCGGCCCGGGCCTGCACAACCTCGACATTGGTCAGCGCGAGCGTGTCGCGGACGTGTTCGAGGAAGCGGCACTTCTTGCCGATCGATTCGACCAGGACGAAATGCACGCCGGGCACGACGATCGCCAGCGGAATGCCGGGGAAGCCGGCGCCGCTGCCGATGTCCGCGACCCGCCTGCCGCGCAGCCAGGGCACCAGCGTCAGGCTGTCGAGCAGGTGCTTCGTGATCTGCGCCGGTCGCTCGCGGATGGCCGTGAGGTTCATGCGCGTGTTCCAGTCGTCGAGCAGGTCGAGGTGCTGAAGCAGTTTTGCAGACTGCGTTGCGTCGAGTTCGATGCCGAGGCCGCGCGCCCCTTCGATCAGGTCTGTCATCCCGGCAGGATACACCGGACTTCCGCCCCGACCCTGTCGCGGGCGGGCGCGGCAGTGCCCGAACGGCGCTATAAACGTGAGGCGGCCGCGAGCGACTCCGCCTTGGTCAGCTCCTTGACGTTGTCGTCGGAGTTGCGATCGATCCACTTGTTGAACGGATCGACGCCCGCGTAGTTCGGCTCCTTGTCGGTCACGAACGCCAGCGTCTGCTTGCCACTGCGCACAGGCATCCGCTGGACGGCGAGCACGCTCGACCGATCGTAACCCTTGCGGCCCGGCTCGACCGTGAACGCGCCGACGTCGAACGTTTCGTCGAGCGGCGCCTCGGTCTCCTTGCCCTTGCCATCGGCATGGAGCTTGCGCGCGTCCACCTCGAGCGTGACGTCCCAGCGGCCATCGGTCCGGCGCTTCGCCTTCGCGTCCGTCACTTTCACGTCGTAGAGCGTGATCTTCTCGAACAGGTCCGTGATCAGCTGCTGCTGCTCGGGACCCGCCACGGCACGGAATCGTTTGATGAGGTCCGTCGGGTTGGCGTACGGCGCCGGCTTGAACGCGAACTCCGCGATCAGGCCCCGCAAGGCCTCGTTGACCTTGTCCGCACCGATCTGGTCCTTGAGCAGGTACAGCGCGAGACCGCCCTTCTGGTAATGGATGTACGGCTGGTTCTCGACGCGCACGAGCGGCAGTTCCTCCAGCACTTCACCGCCGCGCGAACGCAGGTAACGATCGAGTTCGTACTTCAGGAACCTGCGGATCTGCTCCGGCCCGTACATCTGCTCCATCACCATCAGCGCGGAATACTGCGCCAGTGATTCGACGATGAAGGTGCCGCCCTGCTGATCGGCGCTGATGACCTGGTGGCCCCACCACTGGTGCCCGACTTCGTGCGCCGTGACGTAGGTGACCATGTCGATCTTCTCGGGATCGCGATAGTCCGCGACGAAGCCGATGCCTTCCGAGTACGGAATCGTGTTGGCGAAGGACTGCGCGAAGCTGGCGTAGTCCGGAAACTCCAGGATGCGCACCTGGCGGAACTGGAACGGGCTGAAATGCGCGGTGAAATAATCGAGCGAAGCCTTCATCGCCGCCTGCATGCGTTCGATGTTGTAACGATGCGCGGGGTCGAAATAAACCGCCAGCTCGACGTCCTGCCAGCGGTCCTTCGCCACTTCGTACCTGGCCGACTGGACCGAAAAGAAGTTGTTGATCGGGGCGTCGCTGCGATAGCGAATCGTGCGGCGGCCGCCCTCGACGGTATCGGATTCACGGTATCCCGGCGCGATGGCGAGCTGGTCCGCCGTGGTCGACACGGTGATGTCCGAGTTCACCCAGTCGCTGTCACGACGCAACCCGCTGAACGCACGTGCGCTCTCGTCCTCGAGCTTCGCGGGGCGCAGTTCGGGCGGCAGGCCGTACTTGCGGCGCTTCGCGCGGTCCTGCAGCAGGCCCTCGCGGCTCATGCCGAGCATCGGCGCGATCTCGGTGTTGTCGAGGAACGTGCCGTTGTCGACGATGCGGCGCTCGTTGTCCGAATTGCGGAAGCCCTGCTGCTCGCGCAGTGTCTCGAAGGTGATGCGGCGGACTTCGAGCGGCGCCAGCGGGCGCTGGAAGCGGTAGATCCGGTAATCCTGGTCGACGTGCTCCCGCTCGAGCGTCGCACCTTCGACATCGAGCTTCGTCATCTGCAACGGCTTGAGCCAGCGCACGTGCACTGCAGCGAGCGGCTGGCCGGTGCGGTTCTGGATCACGTAGGCGCCGCGCGTGACGGCTCGCGGCTCGTCCGGATAGAGCGCAACGTCGAGCGTCACGTCCGTGATGCGCGGCTGCGGCACGTTCTCGTAGCCGATCAGCACTTTCTCGTACTCCGCCTGCTCGCGCTCACGACTCCGCGTCGTCGTGTAGTCGTTCACGACGTTGGTGTTGTAGTAGATCCAGCCGCCGAATCCGATCATCGCGACCACGGCCGCGGCCGCCACCCGACGGGGTGTGCCGCGGATCTTTCGCGGCAGCTGCGCCAGGCGCGTCCTGAGCGGCGCGCCGATGCCGCGAGGCCAGAGCGCGTAGGCCAGAACGGCCAGCAGGGCCGCCCCGGCCGTCCAGTAGGCGCGAAACCACCACGCGAAGCGTCCGAAATCACCCTGCCCGTTCATGTCGGAGAGCGGTGTGCCGGGATTGCCCGCGTACTGGTAGAGGTTGTGCTCGAAACCGAGCCGGTCGAGCGTTGTCTGGCCAACCACGAACAGCAACATCAGCATCCAGCCGAAAGTCTTGTGCGACACGAGCGTCTGCATGAAGATCGCGAGCACCGCGAACAGCACCACGCTCACGGTCGTCGGCAGCACGTACCAGAACAGATACTTGCCGACCTCGAGCTCGAAGTGGCCCTTGAGCAGCTGCACGGCGATCGCCGCCAGCACGCTCGCCGCCAGGGTCGCGAACAGCACGATCGAGATGGAGAGAATCTTCGGCACGACGAACGCCCAGTCGGGCGCCGGCGTCGCGTCGATGATCTCGTGCATGCGACGGTCACGGTCGCGCCAGACGAGTTCACCCGCGTAGTAGATCGCGATGATCAGCGGGATGATCGTGAAGGCGCCTTGCAGCGCCTCGATCATGATCCGCGTGACGGGATGGATCGTGTTGCCGTACCTCTCGTCGGCGTACCAGAGCGTGGCCAGCGAGTTCACGAAGCCGATGCCGAGCAGGACGATGAAGGCGGGACTGCGAATGGCGGCGGCCATGTCGAACCGGGCGAGCGCCCAGAGCTGGCTCCAGCCCGCGTCGCCGGACGGCGGCGCCTGCACGGCCGGTACGGCGGCGGCGCGCGCGACGATCATCGGCGCATCGTCGTCGAAGTCGTCCGGCGCCTTGGCTGCGGCCATGCGGCCTCCCGTTGCCGCGCGCGCATAAATCGCCCAGGCGAGGCCGAGCAACGCAAAAGCGACGCCCACCCACAAGACGCGGTTCCAGAGGATGTAGCCGGCGAAGTCGGGGATCTGCGTGTTGCGCTCGGCGGCGGTCCAGTAGCGGGTGGCCTGGTCGTACGCGCCGAGGCCGAACGGATCGACCAGGGCAACCGTATTGATGAACTCGGGCCGCGACAGGAAACCGGTCGCGACGAGGTAGAGCACCAGGAACACGATGACGCCGACGTACGTCCACATCATCGAGCGCGTGGCGGTCGCGATCGCGAAGAATCCGGCGCCGGTGACGAACAGCGTCGGCACGCAGAGCAGCAGGTAGACGTAAGCGTAGTGCCACGGGTTGAAGGGCCCGAGCACCTCGGGATCGAGCCACGGCATCGCGGCGCCGAGGATCATGCCGAGCGGCACGCTGAGGAACAGCAGGCAGCCCGCAAGGAAGGCCCCGGTGAAACGACCGAACAGGTAGTCGAAACGCGACAGGCGCGTCGAATGAATGATCGGGCCGAAGCCGGTCTCGTCGTCGCGCACCACGACGTTGGCGACGAACGCCGTCAGGATGAAGACCGAAAAGACGGTCATGACCATCAGGGTCTGGGCGATGGCGTAGGGCGAGTTCTTCCAGACGTTGCCGCCCGACCCGATCTGGACATTGTCGGAGGCGGTGGCGGCGAACGCGAGCAGCAGGAATATGGCGAAGGTGACCCAGAACGCCGGGGACTTGAGCTGGTAGCGCAGCTCGAACGCAGCGACGGATTTGAACATCGCCTGGCCTCAGGCCGCCTGGCGGCGCGTGCCGGCCAGCGTCGAGAAGTAGACGTCCTCGAGGCCGCCCTGCATCGGTTCGAAGCCGTCGCCGGGATCCGTGTCCGCCAGCACGTGGATGACGGTGCGACCGCCGAAGAGTCGCGTGGCGATCACTTCGTGGTCGCGCCGGTGCGCGTCGAGTTCGTTCTTGGCGATGGTCTTGCGCCAGACGCGGCCTGCCATCGAGGCAATCAGCTCCAGCGGCGCGCCGGTCTTCGACGATGCGCCCGCCGGCGATGATTGCCATGTTCGGACAGAGGTCCGCGACGTCCTCGACGATGTGCGTCGAGAGGATCACGACCACGTTCTCGCCGATCTCGGCCAGCAGGTTGAGGAAGCGGTTGCGTTCTTCGGGATCGAGGCCGGCGGTGGGCTCGTCGACGATGATCAGCTGCGGCTGGCCAATGAGCGCCTGCGCGATGCCGAACCGTTGCCGCATGCCACCCGAGAATCCCGCGAGCGCTTTCTTGCGCACGTCCCACAGGTTGACCTGGTGCAGCAGCGCATCGACAGTCTCGCGGCGTTCCGGCCCGTTGGCGAAGCCCTTGAGCACGGCCAGGTGATCGAGCATGTCGAGCGCGGTGACGCGCGGGTACACCCCGAAATCCTGCGGCAGGTAGCCAAGGGTGCGACGCAACGCGTCGGGGCTGGCAAGCACGTCGAGATCGCCGAAACGGATCGCGCCCTGCGTGGGGATCTGCAGCGTCGCGATGCAGCGCATCAGCGACGACTTGCCCGCGCCGTTCGGGCCGAGCAGGCCGAACATGCCTCGCGGGACCTCCAGCGTGACGCCGTCGACTGCGCGCGTGCCGTTGGGGTAGACATGGGTCAGGTTGTCGATGCGGAGCATGGAGGATCCCTGCCGGACCGGGTCTGGGCCGGCCTTAGACTGGGAGGCATCCTAGGGGGAACTTGGTGTTGTAGTCAACTACATCACCAAGTCAGATAGCACTGAACTGCGCGGGATCGAGTTGACAGGACGTGCCAGGTACGCGCGCCCCGAAGGCCATCGTCGCACCAGGCACGAGCGAGCCAAGCAGCGGCGTCCATCAGTCGGCAGGGACCCGGACGCGCCCTTCCATCAGCACCCGGGCACTGCGGCTCATGCTGGCCCTGGTTACCGTCCATTCGTCACCGACCCGCGTGGCTTCGGCTCCGACACGCAACGTGCCGGAGGGATGCCCGAAGCGGACCGCCTGCCGTGCACCTCCGCCGGCCGCAAGGTTCACCAGCGTGCCAGGAATTGCAGCAGCCGTGCCGATGGCCACTGCGGCTGTGCCCATCATCGCGTGATGCAGCTTGCCCATCGACAACGCGCGTACCAGCAGGTCGATGTCGGCGGCAGCGACACGCCTGCCGCTGGACGCAACGTAGTCGGCTGATTTCGCGACGAACGCCACTTTCGGCGTGTGCTGCCGCCGGTTCGCTTCATCGAGGTGCTTGATGAGACCCATGCGCATGGCGCCATGCGCGCGAATGGTCTCGAACATCGCGAGTGCCTTGGCATCGCCATTGATCGCGTCCTGCAGCTCGGTGCCCTGGTAGCCGATCGCATCGGCGTTGACGAAGATCGTGGGGATGCCGGCGTTGATCATGGTGGCCTCGAGCGTGCCGACGCCCGGCACCTCGAGCTCATCGACCAGGTTGCCGGTCGGGAACATCGAGCCGCCGGCGCCGTCTTCCTCCGCGGCTGGATCGATGAATTCGAGCTGCACTTCGGCGGCGGGAAAGGTCACGCCGTCGAGTTCGAAGTCACCCGTCTCCTGCACTGCGCCGTTCGCGACCGGCACGTGGGCGATGATCGTCTTGCCGATGTTCGCCTGCCAGATGCGCACGACCGCAGTTCCATCCCGGGGCACGCGACTCGCGGCGACAAGCCCGCTGCCGATCGCAAACGGCCCGACCGCCGCCGACAGGTTGCCGCAGTTGCCGCTCCAGTCGACGAAGGCCTTGTCGATCGAGACCTGGCCGAACAGGTAGTCGACGTCGTGATCGGCACGCGTACTCTTCGCCACGATGACCGTCTTGCTCGTGCTCGACGTCGCGCCACCCATGCCGTCGATCTGCTTGCCGTAGGGATCCGGACTGCCGATCACGCGCAGCAGCAATGCATCGCGTGCCGCGCCCGGCGTCTGCGCGGCAAGCGGCAGGTCCTGCAGGCGGAAGAACACGCCCTTGCTGGTGCCGCCACGCATGTACGTGGCGGGAATGGCGATCTGTGCTGCGTGTGACATCGAAACCCTCGCCCTGACCCGCTGCCGCCAGCGGCAGTGGCAGAACTAAGCGACGCGCGACGACTCGAGGAAATCGCGGGCGAAGCGCTGCAGCACGCCACCCGCTTCGTAGATCGACGCTTCCTCGGCGGTGTCGAGCCGGCAGGTCACCGGCACGTCGACACGCTCGCCATTCCTGCGGTGAATGACCAGCGTGAGCTCCGCGCGCGGCTTGCGTTCACCGACGACATCGTACGTTTCCGTGCCGTCGATGCCGAGCGTCCTGCGGTTCACGCCCGGCTTGAACTCGAGCGGCAGCACGCCCATGCCGACCAGGTTGGTGCGATGGATGCGCTCGAAGCCTTCCGCAGCGATCGCTTCGACGCCCGCGAGCCGGACACCCTTGGCGGCCCAGTCACGTGACGAACCCTGGCCGTAGTCGGCACCGGCGATGATGATCAGGGGCTGCTTGCGCGCCATGTAAGTCTCGATCGCTTCCCACATGCGCGTGACCCTGCCCTCGGGCTCGATGCGCGCCAGTGACCCCGGCTTGACCTTGCCGTCGACGACCACCATCTCGTTCTTGAGCGTGGGGTTGGCGAAGGTGGCGCGCTGCGCCGTCAGGTGATCGCCACGATGGGTCGCGTAGGAATTGAAGTCTTCTTCCGGCAGGCCCATTTTCGCAAGATACTCGCCTGCCGCGCTGTCCAGCAGGATCGCGTTGGACGGCGACAGGTGATCGGTCGTGATGTTGTCGCCGAGCACCGCCAGCGGTCGCATGCCCTTGAGCGAGCGCTCCCCGGCCAGCGCGCCTTCCCAGTACGGCGGCCGGCGAATGTACGTGCTCTGCGCACGCCAGGCGTACAGCGGGCTGACTTGCTGGCCCGACTCGACGCTGATCCGGAACATCGGTTCGTAGACCTTGCGGAACTGCTCGGGCTTCACGCTTGCGGCCACGACGGCGTCGATCTCCGCGTCCGACGGCCACAGGTCCTTGAGCAGGATCGGCTCGCCCGCGGCATCCGTGCCGAAGGAATCCCTCTCGATGTCGAAGCGGATCGTGCCCGCGATGGCGTAGGCCACCACCAGCGCCGGTGACGCGAGGAACGCCTGCTTCGCATACGGGTGGATGCGGCCGTCGAAGTTGCGATTGCCCGACAGCACGGCCGTTGCATACAGGTCGCGCTCGATGATCTCCTGCTGGATCCCTGGATCGAGCGCGCCCGACATGCCGTTGCAGGTGGTGCACGCGAACGCCACGACGCCAAATCCGAGCTGCTCGAGCTCCGCGGTCAGATTGGCCTCGTCGAGGTACAGCGCCACGGCTCTGGAGCCGGGCGCCAGCGAGCTCTTCACCCAGGGCTTCCGCCGCAGGCCCAGCCGGTTCGCGTTGCGCGCGAGCAGGCCGGCCGCAATCACGTTGCGCGGATTGCTGGTGTTGGTGCAGCTCGTGATCGCCGCGATGATCACGGCGCCGTCCGGCATCTGGCCCGGTGCGTCCGTCCACGCTCCTGCAATGCCCTTCGCAGCGAGATCGCTCGTTGCCACGCGTGCGTGCGGGTTCGAGGGGCCGGCGATGTTGCGCACGACGCGCGACAGGTCGAACTCGAGCACGCGCTCGTACACGGCCGTCGCCAGGCTGTCCGCCCACAGTCCAGTATGCCGGGCGTAGGTCTCGACCAGCTTCACCTGCGCATCTTCACGGCCGGTGAGCCGCAGGTACGTGATCGTCTGCTCGTCGATGAAGAACATCGCCGCCGTCGCACCGTATTCCGGCGCCATGTTGGAGATCGTCGCGCGATCGCCCAGCGTCAACGCCGAAGCGCCTTCGCCATGGAACTCCAGGTACGCGCCGACCACCTTCTGCTGGCGCAGGAACTCGGTCAGCGCCAGCACGATGTCGGTGGCAGTGATGCCGGGCTGCGGTCTGCCGGCGAGCCGCACGCCGACGATGTCGGGCAGTCGCATCCAGGACGCCCGTCCGAGCATGACGCTCTCGGCTTCGAGACCGCCGACGCCAACGGCGATCACACCGAGCGCATCGACGTGTGGCGTGTGGCTGTCGGTACCGACCAGCGTGTCCGGGAATGCGACGCCATCCTGCACGTGGATCACCGGCGACATTCGCTCGAGATTGATCTGGTGCATGATGCCGTTGCCCGGCGGAATCACGTCGACGTTTCTGAACGCGAGCCTGGTCCAGTCGATGAAGTGAAAGCGATCCTCGTTGCGCCGGTCTTCGATCGCGCGGTTCTTGGCGAACGCATCGGGATCGAAGCCGCCGCACTCGACCGCAAGCGAATGGTCGACGATCAGCTGCACCGGCACGACCGGATTGACCGTGGCCGGATCGCCGCCCTGCTCCGCGATCGCATCCCGCAGCCCCGCGAGGTCGACCAGCGCTGTCTGACCGAGGATGTCGTGGCAGACGACGCGCGCCGGAAACCACGGGAAATCCAGGTCACGCCTGCGCTCGATGAGCTGCCGCAGCGAGGCCTCGAGAATCGCCGGATCGCACCGACGCACGAGATTCTCGGCGTGCACGCGCGCCGTGTACGACAGCTTGTCGTATGCGCCCGGCTCGATGTCGTCGACAGCGGCGCGCGCATCGAAGTAGTCGAGCGAGGTGCCGGGGAGTGGCTTGCGGTGGGCGGTGTTCATGAGGAAGGGGGGGGGGGGGGGGGGGGGGGAGGGGGGAAGGGCGGAAGGGGGGGGGGGGGAGGGGGGGAAGGGCGGGAGGAAGGGGGCACTTCCCCTTCCTGTCCTTCCGCCCTTCCTGTCCTTCCGCCCTTCCTGTCCTTCCGCCCTTCCGCACTTCCCCCCTTCCTCAGCCCCTTTCCTTGAGTGGAACGAACTTCCGGTCTTCCGGTCCCGTGTAATTCGCGCTCGGCCGGATGATCTTGCCGTCGATGCGCTGCTCGATCACGTGCGCGCTCCAGCCTGCCGTGCGTGAGATCACGAACAGCGGCGTGAACATGGCGGTCGGCACGCCCATCATGTGATACGAAACCGCGCTGAACCAATCGAGATTCGGGAACATCTTCTTGATGTCCCACATGACGGACTCGAGGCGTTCGGCGATATGGAACATCTTCAGGTCGCCGGCTTCCCGCGACAGGTCGTGCGCGACTTTCTTGATCACCTTGTTGCGCGGATCGCTGATCGTGTAGACCGGGTGACCGAAGCCGATGACGACTTCCTTGCGCTCGACGCGGGCCTTGATGTCCGCTTCCGCTGCGTCGGGCGTCTCGTAACGCTTCTGTACTTCGAAGGCAACCTCGTTGGCGCCGCCGTGCTTCGGCCCGCGCAGCGCCCCGATCGCGCCGGTGATGCACGAATAGATGTCGGAGCCCGTGCCCGCGATGACGCGGCCCGTGAAGGTCGACGCATTGAACTCGTGCTCGGCGTACAGGTTGAGCGAGACGTGCATCGCCTTCACCCACGAGGCGGGCGCCGGCTCGCCGTGCAGCAGGTGCAGGAAGTGACCGCCGATCGAGTCGTCGTCGGTTTCGACCTCGATGATCCGGCCGGAGTGGCTGTAGTGGTACCAGTAGCAGAGCATCGAGCCCAGGCTTGCAAGCAGCCGGTCTGCGATGTCGCGCGCACCCGTGACGTCGTGATCGTCCTTCTCCGGCAGGGTGCAGCCGAGCACCGACGTGCCGGTACGCATGACGTCCATCGGGTGGCTCGCCGCCGGCAGTGCCTGCAACGCCATCTGCACCGACTCCGGCAATCCGCGCAACCGCATCAGCTTGGCTTTGTAGCCCCTGAGTTCCGCTGCGTTCGGCAGCTTGCCGTGCACCAGCAGGTGCGCGACTTCTTCGAACTCGCACTTGTCCGCGAGATCGAGGATGTCGTAGCCGCGGTAGTGCAGGTCGTTGCCGCTGCGGCCCACCGTGCAGAGCGCGGTGTTGCCCGCGGTCACGCCCGACAGGGCGACGGATTTCTTCGGCTTGAAGCCGGCGGGTGAAGTCTCGTTGCTGCTCATGGCTGTGTTCCCGACATGGACTATTTGACGGTGCCTTCGCGCACGAAGAGCTGGTCGAGCTTCTGCTCGTAGTCGTGGTAGCCGAGCACTTCGTACAGTTCGACTCGGGTCTGCATGCGGTCGAGCACGCTCTTCTGCGTGCCTTGCTGGCGCAATGCGCCGTAGACGATCTCGGCGGCCTTCGACATTGCGCGAAACGCAGAGAGGGGATACAGCACCAGTTGCGCCCCGGCGCCCGCCAGTTCCTGCACGGTGAAGAGCGGCGTCTTGCCGAACTCGGTGATGTTGGCCAGCACCGGCACCTTCACGACCGCCGTGAACTGGCGATACTCGTCGAGCGTGGTGAGCGCCTCGGCGAAGATCATGTCCGCGCCGGCTGCGACGTACCGCAGGGCACGGTCGATCGCGGCCTGCTGGCCTTCGACAGCGTGAGCGTCCGTGCGCGCCATGATCACGAAATGGTCGTCGGTGCGACCGTCGACGGCGGCCTTGATGCGGTCGACCATTTCGTCGGCCGAGACCAGCGCCTTGCCCGGGCGGTGGCCGCAGCGCTTGGCCTGCACCTGGTCTTCGAGGTGGCACGCAGCCGCACCCGACTTGATCAGGTCCGAGATCGTGCGCGAAATGTTGAAAGCGGCGCCCCAACCCGTGTCCGCATCGACGAGCAGCGGCACGTCGGTGGCGGCGGTGATTCGACGCACGTCTTCGCAGACGTCGTTGAGGCTGGTGATGCCGAGGTCCGGCAAGCCGAACGACGCGTTGGCGACACCGGCACCCGAAAGATAGATCGCCTTGAACCCGGCCCGTTCGGCGAGCAATGCCGAGTAGGCGTTGACGGCGCCGGCGACCTGCAGGGGCTTTTCGGCGGCGAGGGCCGCGCGAAACCTCGCGCCGGCGGATGTGGGACTCTTGGCCGTTGGCATGGGTTGCGGTGCTCCGGCGGGTGTGCGCGCGAAAGGACCGCTAGTTTGCTCCAACTTGTCGTTGCGAGGCGTGCAAAAAAGGGCGTATAAACTTGCGAAAAGCTGCGAAATTGCGAAACTGCAAATGCGAGACAAGCTCTTTGTCGGACCCAAGGTCCGGGCCCTGCGCGAACGCCAGAGCCTCACCCTCGATGCGTGCGCCAAGCTGCTGGGGCTGTCGACCAGCTACCTGTCCCAGATCGAGACCAACCAGCGGCCGGTGACGGCCCGGGTCCTGATCGCGCTGTCGCGGAACTTTGCCGTCGGGCCGGCTGAGTTCGACAGCGACGAGGAAACCCGGCTGATCGCCGACCTGCGCGAGGCCAGCGCCGACCTGGGTCTCGGCCTGCCGTCGCCGGCACTGTCCGAACTCAAGCTGGCGGCCGCCACGACTCCGACACTGGCTCGCCAGTACCTCGCCCTGCACCGGGCCTACCGCGCGCTCGACGAACGGATCCTGCGTTTCGACGAAACGGTGAAGATGCGAACCGAGGACGCGCCCGACTCGCTGGTGCCGTACCAGGAGGTGCGCGACTTCTTCCACTACCGCGATAACTACGTCGACGAGCTGGACGTCGCCGCCGAGGCGCTCGCGGCGGACATCGGCATCGACGGCGACGGCAACGCGGTGGCCACGCTCGAGCGTGCGCTGGCGGAGCGGTTCGGTATCCGCGTCGTGCGAGCCCTGACGGATGCCGGACTGATCCGCCATTACGATCCCGCCACGAAGGTGCTGACGCTCGACCGCGACCTGGCCGAGCCGACGCGTGCCTTTCAGCTTGCAACGCAGCTGGCGGACCTGCTTCTTACCGGCCTCTGCAATGATGTGCTGGCGACGGCCGGGCTCGAGTCCGCGACCGCGCGCGACATTGCCCGCATCGGGCTGCTCAACTACGCGGCCGGCGCACTCGTCATGCCGTATCGACGCTTCGCGGCGTCCGCCATGGAGCTGCGCCACGACATCGAGCAACTGCAGCACCGCTACAACGCGAGCTTCGAGCAGGTGTCGCACCGCCTGAGCACGCTGCAGCGTCCCGGCGCGCGCGGCGTGCCGTTCTACTTCGTGCGCGTCGACGCCGCGGGCAACATCACCAAGCGGCACAGCTCGACGCGCTTCCAGTTCGCCCGTTTCGGTGGTGCGTGCCCGCTGTGGAACGTGCACGAAGCCTTCGGTCATCCAGGCCGCATCCTGGTGCAGGTCGCAGAGATGCCGGACGGCGTGCGCTACCTGTGCGTGGGGCGCAGCATCGTCAAGCGCTCGGGCAATTTCCTGCGCCCCAACCGCCAGTACGCGATCGGCATCGGCTGTGAAGTTGCCCATGCCGACAAGGTCGTTTACTCGGAAGGGCTCAGCCTCGATGGCGCAGCCGTGCCCGTCGGCGTCAGTTGCCGCATCTGCGAACGACCCGATTGCCACCAGCGCGCATTCCCGCCGCTCGGCCGCAAGCTGACCGTGCGGACCAACGAACGGCGCATCGTGCCGTTTTCGATCGAGTGAAGTCTCCGCAGCGGTCGATCAGTCACCTTTCCCGAGCATCGGAAGGGAGACACGTGCGGGTTGCAGTCTGCCGATCCGGACCCTTGCCCCGAGCTTGGAAAGGCAGGCACGCTCGGGTTGCAAGCGGCCGATCCGGACCCTTGCCCCGAGCTTGGAAAGGCAGACACGCGCCCGGGGCAAGGGTCCGGATCGGCCGCATACAACGATCGAGTGTCGTCCTTACCGATCGCGACAGGAGATGCCGGGTCGGACGCATGGATCCTCACCCGGCTTGCGGCAGACCTCTCCCGCCCAGACGGGAGGGGGGTGGGGGTGCGAACGCGACGTTGCACGCGCCGTGCGCTCTTTTCCGTCTGACCGGAAAATGCGCAGTCGCTGTCTCGCAAGCGGTGGCTCCGGGGTCTTTCCCCGAGCGCGTGTCTGCCTTTCCAAGCTCGGGGAAAGACCCCGGAGCCACCGCTTGTGACGTCAATGCGTGTCTGCCTTCCCACGCGCCGGGAACGCACCGGAGCAACCCGCTTCGCTTACTGGGCCGGACCGAGCAACCCCGCTGCCTGCAGGTATTCCACGATCGCCTCGGCCGATTGCTCGGACGTGTTTTTCGTCGTGTCGATGTAGATCTCGGGATTCTCCGGCGCTTCGTACGGCGAATCGATGCCCGTGAAGTTCTTGAGCTCGCCGCGACGGGCCTTCTTGTACAGGCCCTTGACGTCGCGGTCTTCCGCCACGCTGAGCGGCGTATCGACGTGAACCTCGTGGAACTCGCCCGCCTGGAACAGCGCCCGCGCCATGCGACGCTCCGCCCGGAACGGCGAGATGAACGACACCATCACGATCAGCCCCGCATCGGCCATCAGCTTGCTGACTTCCGCTACGCGCCGGATGTTCTCGACCCGGTCGGTATCCGTGAAACCCAGGTCACGGTTCAGGCCATGGCGGACGTTGTCGCCGTCGAGCAGGTAGGTGTGCTTGCCGAGGGCGAGCAGGCGCTTCTCGACCAGGTTGGCGATCGTCGACTTGCCCGCGCCCGACAGGCCCGTCAACCACAGCACCGCAGGCTGCTGGCCCTTCAACGCCGCGCGTGACTGCTTGTTGACGTCGAGCGCCTGCCAGTGGATGTTCTGCGAACGGCGCAGGGCGAAATGAATCATGCCCGCGCCGACCGTGGCATTGGTGAGCCGGTCGATCAGGATGAACGAGCCGGTCTCGCGGCACTGCTGGTACGGGTCGAACGCGATCGACTGGTCGAGCGACACGTTGCAGACGCCGATTTCGTTCAGCTCGAGCTTCTTCGCCGCCAGGTGCTCGAGCGTGTTGACGTTCACCTTGTACTTCGGCTCGGTGATCGTCGCCGAGACCTGCTTGGTGCCGATCTTCAGCCAGTAGGGGCGGCCGGGCAGCATCGGCTCGTCCGACATCCACACCACCACCGCCTCGAACTGGTCGGCGACGCCGGGCAGATTTTCCGGACGGGCGAGGACGTCGCCGCGGCTGATGTCGATCTCGTCGGCCAGTGTCAGCGTGATCGCCTGTCCCGCGATCGCGTGATCGAGGTCGCCGTCCATGGTGACGATCCGCGTGACGACGCTCTCCCGACCGGAGGGCAGCACACGCACCTTGTCGCCTTGCCGCAGCGTACCGCTGGCGATGGTGCCGGCGAAGCCGCGGAAATCGAGGTTCGGGCGGTTGACCCACTGCACCGGCAGGCGCAGCGGGCGCTGCTGGGCGACGTCCTCGATGTCGACGGTCTCGAGATATCCCATCAGCGTCGGACCGTGGTACCAGTCGGTGTGCTCGCTCGGGTCCTTGATGTTGTCGCCGCGCAGGCCCGACACCGGGATGGCGACGAACTCCTCGATGCCGATCTGCCGGGCGAACGTGGTGTAGTCCTCGACGATCTTGTTGAAGGTGACCTCGCTGTAACCGACCAGGTCCATCTTGTTGATCGCCAGCACGACCTTGCGGATGCCGATCAGCGACACCAGGTAGCTGTGCCGCCGGGTCTGCGTCAGCACGCCCTTGCGCGCGTCGATCAGGATCACGGCGAGGTCGGCCGTGGAGGCGCCGGTGACCATGTTGCGCGTGTACTGCTCGTGCCCCGGCGTGTCGGCGACGATGAACTTGCGCTTGTCGGTCGAGAAGAAGCGGTAGGCGACGTCGATGGTGATGCCCTGCTCGCGCTCGGCGGCCAGGCCGTCGACCAGCAGGGCGAAGTCGAGTTCGCCGCCCTGCGTTCCGACTTTCTTCGAGTCCGCTTCGAGCGCGGCGAGCTGGTCCTCGAAGATCATCTTGGAGTCGTAGAGCAGGCGCCCGATCAGCGTGCTCTTGCCGTCGTCGACGCTGCCGCAGGTGATGAACCGCAGCAGGCTCTTGTGCTCGTGCGCGTGCAGGTAGGCGTCGATGTCGCTGGCGATCAGGTCGCTGACGTGTGCCATTAGAAGTACCCCTCCTGCTTCTTCTTCTCCATCGACGCCGACTGGTCGTGGTCGATCATGCGGCCCTGCCGCTCCGACGTCGTGGTGAGCAGCATCTCCTGGATGATCGCGGTCAGCGTGTCGGCCTCGGACTCGATCGCACCCGTCAGCGGATAGCAGCCGAGCGTGCGGAAGCGCACCTTCTTCAGCATCGGCTTCTCGCCCGGGTGCAGCGGCATGCGGTCGTCGTCGACCATGATCAGCGTGCCGTTGCGATCCACCACCGGCCGCACGGCCGCGTAGTACAGCGGCACGATCGGGATGTCGTGCAGGTAAATGTACTGCCAGATGTCGAGCTCGGTCCAGTTCGACATCGGGAACACGCGCAGGCTTTCGTTCCTGTGCATGCGCGTGTTGTAGAGCGACCAGAGTTCCGGCCGCTGGTTCTTCGGATCCCAGCGGTGCTGCGCGCTGCGGAACGAGAACACGCGCTCCTTGGCGCGGCTCTTTTCCTCGTCGCGGCGCGCGCCGCCGAACGCGGCGTTGAAGCCATGCAGGTCGAGCGCCTGCTTCAGCCCCTGCGTCTTCATCACGTCGGTGTGGATGGCCGAGCCGTGCGTGAACGGGTTGATGCCCTGCGCGATGCCGTCCGGGTTCGTGTAGACAATCAGCTGCAGGTTGTACTTCTGCGTGATCTGGTCGCGCAGCTCGTACATCGCCTTGAATTTCCACAGCGTGTCGACGTGCAGCAGCGGAAACGGCAGCGTGCCCGGATAGAACGCCTTGAGCGCGACGTGCAGCATCGCGGCGCTGTCCTTGCCGATCGAATACAGCATGACGGGCTTGTCGCACTCGGCGACCACCTCGCGCATGATCTGGATGCTTTCGGCTTCCAGGCGCTGGATGTGCGTGAGCCTTGCGGGTGACAGCAGCGGCTTGCCGTCAGTGGATGATTTGTGTGCGGTTTCGATCATGGGTTTCACGTGCGTGCGGTGGCCGGGAGGGCCGCATGGCCTGGGGTTGCGCTGGGGTGAAGCTTCGAGAGCGGTCTGATGGATGTCAAATATCTGCAAGGCATTCAATTATGTGAATGGTGATCAGCGGGCAATCCGCACCAGCCTACGACCCGTGACCCGGCCCTTGACGTAGTCGTCGAACTGCGTGGGCAGCTCGCGAAAGCTCACGGTCTTGCCGGCGATCCGGTCGAGCAACCGTGGCCGCAGGTCGGTGGCAAGGCGATGCCAGACCGCGAGGCGCAGCTCGCGTGGCGTCGCCACGGAATTGATTCCCAGCAGGCTCACGCCGCGCAGGATGAACGGCATCACCGTGGTGCGCAGTTCGTGGCTGGCGGCCAGTCCGACGCTGGCGATGTTGCCGCCATAACCCACGGTGCGCGTGAGCCAGGTGAGCACTTCGCCGCCGACGTTGTCGACGGCGCCGGCCCACAGCGCGGCCTCCATCGGTTTCGAGCCGAGGTCGAGCGACTGTCGTCGCAGGATCTGCGAAGCGCCGATTTCGTGCAGGTAGGCATCCGCCTCGGGCTTGCCGCTCACGGCCACCACTTCGTAGCCACGGCCCGCCAGCATGTTGATGGCGAGGCTGCCGACTCCGCCGGTGGCACCCGTGACGACGACGGGTCCGTGCTCCGGCTGCTGCCCGTTCTGCTCCATGCGATGAATCGCGAGGGCCGCGGTGAATCCCGCGGTGCCGAGCTTCATCACGTCCGCGTCCGTCATGCCGGGCGGGACGGGGATGGTCCAGTCTCCCTGCACGCGGGCGTACTCCGCGTAACCCCCGTCCTGCGTTTCGCTGAGACCGCAGCCCGTGACCAGCACCCGCTGCCCCGGCGTGAAGCGCGGATCGGACGAGTCGACGACTTCTCCCGCCAGGTCGATGCCGCCCGCCAGCGGATACTTCCGCAGGATCGGCGCCGTGCCCGTCGCAGCCAGGGCATCCTTGTAGTTGATGTCCGAGTACGTCACGCGCACGACCACGTCGCCCGCCGTCAGGTCGGACAGCCCGATGTCGTCGAACCGGGCGGAAACCTGGCCGCCCTGCCGGTGGATGCGAAATGCCGCAAAGGTCTTCGTGTCAAACGTCATTGAAACCGCGCCAGTGATCGGTCAGCTTGCCCAGACTCTGCGGTGTGGCAGTTTATCGCCGGCAATGGGGGCTTATTGCCGACTGAGCCACACTTCGAGGCCCTGCGTGTTCAGGTTCACGTCTTCGTCGATGAATTCATGGCGCCGCGCCAGGCTGCCGGCATAGCCGTGCGCGTCGAGCCGGGCGTTGAAGTGCTCGAACATTTCCTGCCGGATACGCTGCGCGCGATCGGGCGCGCTCGCATGTCGCCGGGCGATGACCACGAGCGTATCCAGGTCCGCGTGCAGGTCGCGCGCCAGGCGCTCGAGATCCGTGACCGGGCCGAAATGTGTCTGCACGATCCGCCGCGGGCGATACGACAGCAACCGGTCAATCGTCCGGGCGAGCACGTCGGGCTCGAAATGCACCGGTGTCGTCGTCGGCAGCATGAACGGGCCGGCGGCCGTGTCGAACTCGCGGTAGCTGATGCCGAAGTTGTCGCCGGCGTAGACGTCGCGAAAGTCGAGATCGATCGGGCAGTGATGATGCCGGGCATGGCCCGGCGCATCGATGAATTCAAACGTGCGTGCGCCGAGCTGCAGCCGCATGCCGTCCGTCATCAGCAGCACGCGGTCGGCCGGGATCGGCAGCAGCTCGCCGTACAGCTGGTGGTACGCCGCGTCCCCATAGACGGCGATCGTGCCGGCGATGAGTTTCGACGGATCGACCAGGTGCGGCGCGCCGCGCGGATGCAGCACGGCCTTCGCATTGGGCAGCGCCTGCATCATCTGTCCGGCGCCACCCGCGTGATCGAGATGGACGTGCGTCAGGAAGAGGTAGTCGACCTGCTCGCGCGCAAGGCCCAGTTCGTCGAGCGCCGCCAGCAACCGGGGCGCCGCCGGGCCGGGCCCGGTATCGATGAAAGCGGCACGTCCCTGGTCCACCACCAGGTGGCTGGCCGCGAGCCCGGGGCGCACGTACTCCGTATCGATCAGGAAGAGGCCATCACCCAGCGGCTGGGCAACACGGCCTGCGTCGCATGAGGTCATGTCATGGGACGAGGGGCAGGAATCACTGCCCTTCGCACTTGCCCGCCGCACGGATTTCGTCCGTAGCGCACAGGCCGGGACGCTGCGCCGAGTAGTACATCGCCAGTTCCTGGATGTCCTTTTCCGTCAGCACGGCAGCCATGCCGGCCATGATTGCGTTCTTGCGGACGCCGCTCTTGTAGGAGCGCAGCGAGTTCACGATGTAGTCCTCGTGCTGTCCGGCGAGGTTCGGATACTCCGGCAGGATGCCCACGCCGTCGTTGCCATGGCAGGCGACGCAGGTCTGGCTGGCCTTCGGCGCCGTGCCGACCGCACGACCCGTCGGCTTGAGCTCGGTCCCCGACAGGTACGCAGCGATGTCGGCCAGGTCCGCGTCGGCGAGCGTCGTCGCTTGCGCGTACATCGTCGGGTGCGCGCGATCGCCGGACTTGTACTCCTTGAGTGCGGCAACCATGTACGCGGCGTGCTGGCCGCCCAGCTTCGGTACGTTGTAGACTGGGTACGCGTTCCTGTAAGCCGGGATGCCGTGGCAGCCGTGGCACGTATAGGCCAGCTTGCCGCCGCGGATGGCGTCAGCCGCCGGCGAGAAGCCCGGGGCGAGCAACGCAAGGGTCAGGCTCAGTGCGAGCCAGGCCGGTCTCGGGGTCATGGAACACTCCTGCGGAATCATCGTTCGGACTGCGGCGGCGCGGGGGCGGCCCCAGGGTCGGCTGAAGGGTCGGGCATGTTAATAAAATTGATCTGGCGAGTCGAATGGCGGCCCAGCTCGGTCCCCGGTCGCCGCTGGCATAGACTGCGCCTTTCGACCCCCCGCAAGGATTCCCGCAATGTCCCAGCTGGTTCGGACCCCGTGGCTCGCTGTTCTCGTGGTCGCTTCGATACTGGCGTCCGCAGGCGTCGCGACGGCAGCCGACGTCCCGCTGCGATCGGTCAGCGTGACCGGCTCGGGTGAGGTGAAGGCGCAGCCCGACATGGCCTACGTGACGCTGGGGGTGGAAGCGCGCAGACCGGCGCTGGCGGAAGCCCGGACGCAGGTCAACGCGACGGTCGAACGGCTCCTGGCCCTGACCCGCGAGTTGAAGATCGAGCCGAAGTTCGTCGACTCGACGCGGTTGCAGGTACAGCCCGACTATCGCTGGGACGAGAAGGAGTCGAGGCAGGTGCTGCTCGGCTACGTCGTCAGCCGGCAGGTCGACGTGGAACTGCATGACCTCGACCGCCTCGGCACGTTGCTCGAGAAGTCGGTCTCCGCCGGTGCAAACCAGGTCGGCGGGGTGCGACTCGACTCGTCGCGGCGCAAGCAACTGGAGCGCGCGGCACTGACGCAAGCGGTCGACGACGCCCGCCTGAACGCTGATGCCCTGGCCCGTGCCGCGGGCGCACGGCTGGGTGCCGTGCAGAGCCTGAGCACCACGGGAACGATGCCGGTGCCCATGTACGCCCAGAAAGCGATGTCAGTCGCTGCAGCGCCTATGGCTGATGAGGCTGAACAGAGTTACCAGTCGTCCGAGATGAAATTCACGGCCAGCGTCAGCGCGCAGTTCGCGCTGCTGGGACCCTGAATGACGTTCTTGACTGTTCAGTATTTCGATGCACAGGGTTTACTGAACATCAAGATACAGAACGATTGTTAATATTTCTTTTGTGCGGACGCGTGTCAGCGGCTCGGCATCCGGTCGACGATCAGCACGCGGCCGTCGACACCCGTGATGCGAACCTGGGCACCGGCCGGCACGTCCGGCCCGCGCAGCGACCACTGCTGCGAACCCAGCTGCACGCGACCCAGGCCGTTCTCGATACCCTTCGGCACCGTCACGACCTGGCCGATGAATCGCTCACCCTTGCGCTGCGGCGACGAGGCGCTTTCGAGGTCGCGCTGCTGCACCGCGTAATGCCGCCAGGACCAGAGACCGAACGCGGACAGGGCGAAGACGACGAACCAGGTCATGGGTGTTCTGCAGCGACTGTTCCAGTGCCGGGATCGTCGCAAGCCGAAGGTGCTGGACTCAACTCCGGACGGGTGCGGCATGAGCAATCTGTGACGCGATCCTCAGGGAGGCGGCGGCTGGAGCTGCAGGTCCTTGCTGTAGACGACGTTCATCACGTTGTCGGTCCAGCCCCGCACCCATGGCTTCACGAGATGCTTGTTGACGTAGAAGTACAGCGGCAGCACTGGATGGTCGGCCAGCATCACCCGCTCGGCCTCTTCGAGTAGCGCCCGGCGCCGCGCCGGGTCGGCCTGCGTGACCGCGTCGGCCAGCAACGCGTCGTACCGGGGGTTCGAGTACCCGCTCAGGTTGATGCCGAAACTGGACTGCAGCAGCTGGGCGAAGGTGTAGGCGTCATTGAAATCGCCGACCCAGCTGGACCGGAACACCTGCGTGTCCTTGCGAGCCTGGATGCTCTGCAGCAACGCGCGGAATTCCTCGGCGTAGAGTGTCGTTTCGACGCCGAGCGCTTCCTTCCACATGGCCGCCACGGCGACGGCCAACCGGTTGTGCTGGTCACCCGAGTTATAACGCAGCTCGACCTGCAGCGGCCTGGCGGCGGAGTACCCGGCTTGCGCATACAGGCGGCGTGCCTCGGCCAGTCGTTCAGCGTACGGCTTGCCCGCGTAGTCGAACTGCTGTGGCGTGTAGTTCCAGACCCCGGGCGGCACCCAGCCGTAGGCGGGCGCTTCACCCACGCCCGTCACCGCCGTGGTCAGCTTGTCGCGGTCGATCGCCATCGACAGGGCTCGGCGCAACTTCGGGTTGTCCTTGAACGGCGGCCGCGTCACGTTGAACCCGTAGTAGTAAACGCTGAGCTGTGGCGCGACGTGCAGCTCGCCCGGCAGGTTCTGCTTGATCCACTGGAATTGCGGCGCGGGCACGACGTACGTGACGTCGAGCTGTCCCGCGCGGTACTGCCGCAGTTCGGTGCCCGCGTCTGCGCTGTGCAGGAAGTGGACTTCTTCGAGCTTCGTCGCCACGTTGTTCCAGTAACTGGGGTTCCGGCGCAGGACGACGTGCGAGCCAATGACCCAGTCCGCCAGTACGAAGGCGCCGTTCGACACGAGCTTGCCGGGTCGCGCGTACTCCGCTCCGTGCGCAGCCAGCGAAGGACCGTGAACGGGGAATGTCCCCGGCTGCGACAGCAGGCCAAGCAGGTACGGCGCGGGCGTCGCGAGCCGGATCAGCACGGTGCGGTCGTCGGGTGCGGTGACGCCGAGTTCCTCGGGCTTCTTTTCACCGCGCGTGATGGCCCCGGCGTTCAGCACCGGATCGATGAATTGCGCGTAGGGCGAGGCCGTGCGCGGATCGACGAGCCGGCGCATGCCGGCCACAAAGTCAGCGGCCCTGAGCACGTCGCCGTTCGACCAGCGCAATCCGTCGCGCAGCGTGAAGCGGTATTCGAGGCCGTCCGGGGTCACGGTCCAGTTTGCGGCCGCGGCCGGAACGGGCGAGCCATCGGGACCGATCGCGGTCAGGCCCTCGAACACGTCGCGCAGGATGTTGAACGCGCCGTCGGTCCGCGCGAGTTGCGGATCGAGCGTGTCCGGCTCGGGGCCATTACCCCGCCGCAGGATGGTGGGATTGAAATCGGACGGAACCGTGCTCCCCGTCTTCGCCGCGTCGCTCGCCTTGTCCGCACCGCGGTTGTCACCGCCGCATCCCGCCAGCGCGAGCATCGCCGCGCACAGACCGATGAGCCATGCGTTCGCCACGGGCGCAGCTCGATAACTCGATCGGAGAACGGCCTGCGGCATGGGATGCGAACCTCGGGCGCGGGAACTGCGCCCGATCTTACCCGGCGGCGCCAGCGCGCGTGGATTCGGGCGCCTCGTGCTGCCGCTTCAGGTGGATGAGCAGGATCGAGATCGCCGCGGGCGTGAGCCCCGGGATGCGTGCCGCCTGGCCGAGTGTCGTCGGCCGCTGCTGCGCAAGCTTCTGCCGCACCTCGTTCGAAAGGCCGCGCACCTGCGCGTAGTCGAGCGCTTCCGGCAGCCGGGTTTCTTCGCTGCGCCGCTGGCGCTCGATCTCGTCGTGCTGGCGGTCGATGTAGCCGCTGTACTTCGCCTGCACGTCGACCTGCAGTGGCACCTGCACGGCGAGTCTTTCGTCATCGCGCCAGTCGTCGATGCCGCCGCCGAGCGCGGCATCGAGCGTCGCGTACGGCACTTCGGGCCGGCGCAGCATTTCGAACGCGCGCTGCTCACGCGACAGCGGTGCGCCCAGAACCGGTCCGAGCTGGAGGGCGGCGGCGGTGCCCGGCCGGACCCAGGTCGCGCGCAGCCGCTCGAGTTCGGCCGCCACGGCGCCGCGCTTGCGCTCAAAGAAGCTCCAGCGCTCGTCGTCGACGAGACCGAGTTCACGACCCGTGGGCGTCAGGCGCAGATCCGCGTTGTCCTCGCGCAAGGTGAGGCGGTATTCCGCGCGGCTCGTGAACATGCGGTACGGCTCGGGTGCCCCGCGCGTGATCAGGTCGTCGACCATCACGCCGATGTAGGCATCGCCACGCGTCGGGAACCACGGTTCGCGCTCCTGCACCTGCAGGCTCGCGTTGATGCCGGCGAGCAGGCCTTGCGCGGCGGCTTCTTCGTAACCCGTGGTGCCGTTGATCTGGCCCGCGAAATACAGTCCCGGCACGTGCTTCGTCTCGAGCGTGGGGTGCAGGTCGCGCGGATCGAAGAAGTCGTATTCGATCGCATAGCCGGGCCGCGTGATGTGCGCTTGCTCGAAGCCCTTGATGCTGCGGACGAAGGCCTGCTGCACGTCGAACGGCAGGCTGGTCGAAATGCCGTTCGGGTAGATCTCGTGCGTGTCGAGGCCTTCCGGCTCAATGAAGACCTGGTGCGACGGCTTGTCGGCGAAGCGGACGACCTTGTCCTCGACCGAGGGGCAATACCGCGGGCCGACGCCTTCGATGACGCC
Organism: Pseudomonadota bacterium; assembly: GCA_016705325.1. Classification (GTDB taxonomy): domain Bacteria; phylum Pseudomonadota; class Gammaproteobacteria; order Steroidobacterales; family Steroidobacteraceae; genus RPQJ01. Next base: position 525,155 of record JADIYJ010000027.1, read on the forward strand.
GGAGAACAGCGGCGAACGGTCGGTGCCTGACCGGATCAGCTCGTGCGTACGCTCGTTCGTGGCCGTGATGTGACAACAGACCTGGCGCGGGTGTTCGCAGCGGCGACCGAGGAACGAAAAGACGGGCACGGGTTCATCGCCAGCCTGCACCAGCAGCCCGGTGTAGTCGATCGAACGGCCGTCGATGCGCGGTGGCGTGCCGGTCTTGAGGCGACCGACGCGCAGCGGCAGTGCGCGCAGCTTCGCCGCGAGCCGGTTCGACGGCGGATCGCCCGCCCGGCCTCCAGGCGACTGTTCGAGGCCGACATGGATCCTGCCGCCCAGGAACGTACCTACCGTCAGGACGACCGCTCGAGCAGCGAACTCGAGACCCACCGCGGTGACGATGCCGGCCACCCTGCCGTGTTCGATCCGCAGGTCGGCCACCTCGGCCTGGAACAGCGCCAGGCTCGGCTGGTTCTCGACGAAGGTGCGGATCGCCTTCCTGTAGAGAGTGCGGTCGGCCTGCGCTCGCGTCGCACGAACGGCCGGGCCCTTGCTGGCATTGAGCGTGCGGAACTGGATGCCCGCACGGTCGATCGCGCGTGCCATTGCGCCGCCCAGCGCGTCGATCTCGCGGACGAGGTGCCCCTTGCCGATGCCGCCGATCGCCGGGTTGCAGCTCATCTGCCCCAGGGCCTCGATGCTCTGCGTGACGAGCAGCGTGCGTGCGCCGCGGCGTGCCGAGGCGAGCGCGGCCTCGGTGCCGGCATGGCCGCCACCCACCACGATCACGTCGAAATGCCCGGCGCAGCGCGTCATCGGCGTCTCCTTCAGCTGGCCGCTGCCGGGCGCGCCATCGCCACGCGCAACGCGGCGAGCCGCAATTTCACGAAACGCCGCGCCTGCCGCTCGTAACGGTTCTGCCAGTAGCCGCGCCGAGACCACTCGAGCAGGTAATCCACCACGTTCATGCGCCCGCGATTCCACTGTCGCAGCACGTGGAAATACTCGTGCAGCAGCAGTTCGGGATCGGCGAAGAATTCATCGACCGAACCCCGCAGGTAGATCGTGTTGTGGCGCGTCGTGGCCGAGGCGTGCCGGTGCAGCATCGCGAACCAGGAATGCTCGCGCAGCACGACATCGTCGACCGGGTCGCCGAAGACCTCGCTGAGTGCCCGCCGCAATTCGACAGGCATCCGGTCGCGCGTGCGCATTGCGGTCAGGCCGGGTTGGCCGGCGCCGCGCCCTTGCGGCTGCGAGGCTTCTTGCGGGCTGGCTTGCGCGCCACTTTGCCTTCGATGATCCTGTCGCCCTGCGGCGGGACGAGCGCTGCCATGCCGGCAACGGTGAAGTCGGCTTCACGCGCTGCCGCTGCCTTCATCTGCTCGAACGCCGCATGCAGGCAGTCGGCGAAGAACGCCGGATCCGGCAACATCTCGCGACACGACACTGCACAGATCCACATGTTCCCGGCATAACTGAACGCGGTGACGTTGAGCCCCATGCCATCGAGCGCAATGCTGATCGGTACGTAGTTCACCAGCTGCGCCCCCGCCATGTACAGCGGGACGTCCGGGCCGCGCACGTTCGAGACGATGAGACCGATGCGCGGCGTCTGCACGTTGCGCAACAACGGATCTGCCACGATGCTCGGCAACGTCTCGAGCAGGTCGCGTGCGAGTTCCTTGCCGATGGCGTCCGTCACGCGCTTCGACTTGGCCGCTGCATCACAGATCGTGCGCAGTCGTGTGAGCGGATCCTCGATCTCGGAGTGCACCGGCATCAGCGTGAAACCGACCTGGTTGCCGACGTCGCCGCCTTTCTCCTGGCCGCGCAGTGTCATCGGCACCATCGCTACCATGGTCGAATCGGGCAGTTCCTTCTTCGCCGACAGGTACGCGTGCAGTGCGCCACCGACGACGCACAGGAACTGGTCATTGATGGTGGCCTTCGGCACCTGCTGGCGGATTGCCCGGAAGTCCGCGAGCGGCAGTGAAACGGCTTCGAACACCCGGTGCGCTGAAACGTCGCCGCTGAAGCGCGTCTGCGGCGGCATGCGCGGCAGCAGCAAGCGCAGGTCGCCGGTCAACAGGGAACGAACGTTGGCAATGAACCCCCCCTGGCCCAGGTTGTTGAACTTGGTCAGCGCTTCGGCGCCGAGCGATGCGGCCTTGCGCGCGGTGCCGAGCGAGAAGCGCGCGATGCCTGGCAGCTTCTGGACGTTGTGCGCCAGGGCACGCGAGTACAGCTCGACCAGGGTCGGTTCCCGGTCGGCATGGTAGATCCCGCTCGCGCTGCGTTCCTCGGCGTCGAAATCGATCGATTCCGGCGTCAGCGAATGCAGCGCCCGCATGATTTCGGTGCCCGATTCGCCGTCGACGATCGAGTGATGCATCTTCGTGTACAAGGCGAAGCTGCCGGGCGGCACGCCAGGCACGTTGTGCAGGCCTTCGATGACGTAGGCCTCCCACAGCGGCTTGCTGCGGTCGAGCGGTCGCGAGTGCAGGCGCGCCACCTGGATACAGAGCTGCCGCCAGTCGCCCGGATGCGGCACGGCAATGTGACGCACGTGGAATTCGACGTCGATGCTGTCGGACTCGACCCAGTACGGGCGGTCGAGCGCAAGCGGCAACGAGACCAGCCGGCGACGGAACTGCGGAAACTGCGCGATCCGCGTCGCAAAATGTCGCAACACGTCCTTGAACCGCACCCCGCCACCCGGGGCGGTCGACGGGTCGTAGATCGCCAGCGAGGCGACGTGCGTGAAATTGTTCCCGCGTTCGAACTGCAGGAACATCGAATCCGCACCGGAAAGCTGTCGCATGGCCGCCTCTCTGACCCGGCGTCAATCCAGTGCCGGGTCGGGAATGATAAGGCAATCCGTGCAGTGGGACGCTCTGCCAGCACCGACCCTCCGGCATGCCCACACTTCGCAGAGCTCGAAGAGTTGAGCTGCAGGGATCGGCAACGAATACCTGCTCTCCACGAAACAGCTGCTGGAACCAGACGCCTGCTCCATCCACGTCGTGCAGGAACGACTGCGGCGGCGATTGCCCAAAGGCGGTTGCCTGTCGTGGTGCCCAGGAACGGGAGTAAATGGGCGGCACAATGCCCGAGTTCATTTATTGGGTGTAAATGGGCGTACTATTGGGCAAATGCCTCGCCTCGACTCGCTCCAGATCACCCCGGAAATCCTGGGCCTGATCACCGGCATCGACGAATTCAAGGGCGCCTGGCGAGCACCGGGCACACTCGCTCCCGACCGGTTGTTGGCACTGCGGCGGGTCGCCACCATCGAGAGCATTGGCTCGTCGACCGGCGACGAGCGGGAGGTGGCCGGCTACGCCGAAGTCATGGAGCTGGTGTTCTCGTCGTGGGCGGATATGCCGCTGACCGAGAACCGCATCAGACAACTGCATCGTGACCTGCTGATCCATAGCGAGAAGGACGCCTGCCATCGAGGCAATTACAAGTCGGCGGGCAACAGCGCAGCCGCCTTCGACGAGAGCGGGCAGCCGCGGGGCGTCGTGTTCGAGACCGCTACGCCTTTCAATACGCCACGCCTGATGACGGAGCTGGTGAGCTGGTTCAACGAAGAGCGTGCCGCCGGCCGAGTCCATCCGCTGCTGCTCATTGGCATCTGGATCGTCGTCTTCCTGGAAATCCGTCCCTTCCAGAACGGCAACGGCCGACTGAGCCGCGTGCTTACGACGCTGCTGTTGTTGCAGGCCGGCTATGCCTACGTGCCTTACAGTTCGCTCGAAGGCGCCATCGAGCAGAGCAAGGAAGCCTGCTACCTCGCGATGCGCCAGACCCAGGGCACTGTCCGCACCGATGCGCCGAACTGGCAACCGTGGCTGGAGTTCTTCCTGCGAGCGCTGGACCAGCAGATGCGCCGACTGGAACGCAAGATCGAACGCGAGAAGCTCGTGCTCGCGACGTTGCCGTGCCTGTCGCTGCAGATCCTCGAGTTCGCGCGCGAACACGGCCGCATCACCATGGGCCACGCGATCCGCCTCACCGGCAGCAACCGCAATACGCTCAAGCAGCATTTCCGGGCGCTGGTGGAGCATGGGCATCTGGTTCGACGTGGCGGCGGGCGGGGCAGCTGGTATGAACATCGATAACGCAGCCAATCTGTTTCGCCACGTCACCGCCGACAAGACGACGTTGTACCGCGCCATCATGGACGTATTCGCCGCCGCGAAGCGCCAGTACCGCCTGCAGCTGCGACCCGACGAGGTACTGGCCGACGCGGCCTGGAACGGCACGCCGCCCGCACAGGAAGAAGTCGCCATGGCCCTGGCGCAGCTGGCGGCGTGGGGCAACCTGGAGTCGCAGCCGGACATGGCGCGCGTCGCCACGCTCAGCGATTACTACCGCGCGCGCTTCCTGTACCGGCTGTCGCGCGGTGGTGAGGCGGTGGAAACCGGCCTCGCGGCGTTCGAGCAGACGCTGCGCCACCGCGCCGAGCTGCAGACCGTGGCGCTGGAGGACATCGACAGCCGTCTGCAGGCACTGCGCCGGCTGCTCGGCGAGGATGCCGTGGACGTGGCCAAGGCGCACGAAATCCTGCGCGACCTGGTGCGCGTGTTCGAGGATCTCGCCGCCAATGCACAGGCGTTCATGGCGGGCGTCGCCCGCAGCCTGGAACTGCAGCAGGCCGATGCCACCACCGTGGCGGCCTACAAGCGCCGGCTGATCGAATACCTGGAACGGTTCATGGGCGACCTGATCCGCCGCTCCGACGCCATTGCTCGCAAGCTGCACGAGTTGTCCGCCACCGTAGACACCGTGTTGCGGCAGGTCGCCGAGCGCGAAGCGCGCGACGCCGCCCCTGGCGACGCCGCAGAGCGCGCCGCAGAAGAACAAAGGCGCCAGGATGCGTGGCTCGAGCGATGGCAGGGACTGCGCGGCTGGTTTCTGGCGAACGGCAGCCAGCCGCCACAGGCCGAACTGCTGCGCGCGCGGGCACGCGCGGCGATCCCGCAGCTGCTGGGCGCGATCGCAGCGGTCAACGAGCGTCGCAGCGGGCGCAGTGATCGGTCAGCGGATTTCCGTGTGCTGGCGCAATGGTTCGCCGACTGTGGCAGCGACGACGACGCCCACCGCCTGGCGCGGGCCGCCTTCGCGCTGAATCCCGCGCGCCATTTCTCGCTCGATGTCCACACGGACGAGGAGGTGTCGGCCAGCACTTCGTGGCTGGATGCACCACCGCTGACGATCAACCCGCGCCTGCGCGAGTATGGCGAGGCGGCGCCGCGCGGCCCGCTGCCACGTGTGCGCGAACGCAATCGCGAACGCGAACTGATGGCGCGGCAACTGGCCGAAGAGTCGTCCCAGGTCGAAGCTGCGCGCCGACGCCTGGCCAGCAGTCGGCCGGTCCGGCTTTCCGAACTGGGCGAGCTGGGCGTGCACGAGTTCGCCCTGTTCCTGGGCCTGCTGGGCGAAGCGCTGGCCGAACAGCCGAGTCCGGACCAGACGGTCGAACGCCAGACAGGCGATGGCCTGCTGCGCATTCGCCTGGAGCCGTTGGCGCGGGACAGCCGCGCGCAACTGCACACACCGGCCGGCACGTTCTCGGGCCGCGACCATGTGCTGACCATCCACGCCACGCAGGACGGACCGTGAACGTGCGCTCGCCCGTCCCGGCTGCGCGGCCTGTCGGCGAGTTGCAGCGCCTGCAGCAGCACGACGAATTCCGGCGTGCGCTGCGAGCCTTGCTGCTGCGCCCGCTGATGTCCCCGCAACACCCGGAGTTTGCCGCCGTGCGTCGGCAGGCCGAGCGACTGCGTGAGTGGTTCGCGCGCGAAGCCGGCTGGCCCTTGCACGTCGACCGCGAGGGCGCGCGCCTGTTCAAGCGACCGGGCAACCTGCTCGATGCCACCCGCGGCCTGCCGGACTACGACCGGCGACGCTATGTGCTGCTGTGCCTCGCCTGTGCGGTGCTGGAAAGAGCCGACCCGCAGATCACCTTGCAGCTGCTGGGCGAGAGGATCATGCAGGAGGCGGCCGATCCCGCGCTCGCCGCGCTGGGATATGCGTTCACGCTGCGCAGCGCATCCGAGCGACGCGAACTGGTCGCCGTGTGCCGCACGCTGCTGGAGCAGGGCGTGCTCGAGCGCGTGGCCGGCGACGAGGAAAGCTTCGTGCACGACAGTGGCGGGCAGCAGTCCGATGCACTGTACGACGTGCAGCGCCGCCTGCTCGCCGGGTTGCTGGCGACCGTGCGTGGCCCTTCGACCTGGCCGGTGGAAGAAGCGCCGGAAGATACCGCAGCACGGCTGGACGCGCTGGTCACCGCGCACGCGGCGGACAGTGAACAGGGTCGGCGCGATGCGTTGCGCCACGAGCTGACGCGGCGCCTGCTCGACGACCCGGTGCTCTACACGGATACCCTGGCGCCGCATGCGCAGGCCTATTTCATCAACCAGCGCGGCACGATGGCCGCCCGCCTGTGCGAGGCCACCGGACTGATCGCCGAGCAGCGCGCCGAAGGTCTGGCACTGGCCGACGCCAGTGGCCAGCTCACCGACGTGGCGATGCCGGCCGAAGGCACCGATGCGCATGCCACCCTGCTGGTCGCAGAGTATCTGGCGCAGCGCCTGCGCCAGGCCCGCGCACCGTTGCACGTCGCCGAAGAGCAGATCGCCGCGTTCCTGCGCGAGGCCGTCGACCGCTATGGCCGCTACTGGCGCAAATCGGCGCGCGCCCCCGGCGCGGAACGTGAACTGACACAGATCGTGCTGGACCGCCTGCAGCGGCTGAGTCTGGTCGCGCGCGAGTCCGGGGGCGTGCGGCCACTGCCGGCGCTCGCGCGCTTCTCGCTGGGCGAAGCCGAAGTGCGCAACGTCAGCGCCCCACTACAGGCGACACTCCTATGACGGCAGACCCGCCGACAACCGGCGATCTCCCGGGTGCCGATTCCCGCCCGCCGCTGCCCGAACCACGACGCGAACGCTGGCAGCCGCTGCGCATCGGACTCATCGAGCTGTTCCACTATGACAGCGAGGAGTTCTGGTTCCACGACGGCCACCTGCTGCTGCGCGGCAACAACGGCACCGGCAAGTCCAAGGTGCTGTCGCTGACCCTGCCACTGCTGCTCGATGCGCAATTGCGCCCGGCGCGCGTGGAGCCGGATGGCGACAGCGGCAAGAAGATGGCCTGGAACCTGCTGATGGGCAGCTATCCACGCCGCATCGGCTACAGCTGGGTCGAGTTCGGTCGGCGCGACGGCGGCGGCCGTGCGCATTACCTGACCCTGGGCGTGGGTCTGTCGGCAGTTGCCGACCGAGCGCACGTGGACAGCTGGTTCTTTCTGCTCGAGGGCGGGCGCGACTCGCCCGGGCCGCGCCTGGGTCGGGATCTGTGGTTGACCACGACCCAGCGCCAGGTACTGACCCGCGAACGGCTGCGCGAGGCGATCGTCGGCTGCGGCCAGCTGTTCGAAAGCGGGCAGGCCTACCGCCGCGCGGTGGACGAGCGCCTGTTCCAGCTCGGCCAGCGCCGCTACGACGCGTTGATGGACACGCTGGTGCAACTGCGCCAGCCGCAGCTGTCGAAGAAGCCCGACGAGGCTGGCCTTTCTCACGCGCTGAGCGAATCGCTCCCGCCGCTGCCGCATGAACTGCTGGGCGACGTGGCCGAGGCACTCAACCAGCTGGAGGAAGACCGCAACCAGCTCGAAGACACCCGTCAGCTGCAGCAGGCCGTGACACAGTTCGAGCATCGCTACCGCATCTACGCCGGCATGCTGGCCCGGCGGCAGGCGCGGGCGCTGCGGCAGACACAGACCGGCTTCGACAATGCCAGCGCGGCGCGCAATCAGGCGCAGACCGCATTCGAACGGGCGCAGGCGGCGGAAACTGCAGCCGGCGCAACGCGCGACAACACCCGGCGTGCCTGGCTCGCGGCGCGCGAACGTGTCGACACCTTGCAGAGCGACCCGGCCAACCGCGATGCCAACCAGCTCGCACAGGCCGCGAACGACGCGCGCCAGCGCAGCGACGCGGCCGGGCGGGCGGCACGACAGCTCACCGATGCGCAGGATCGACTGGGCCGGGAAGCCGAACGCGGCCGGCAACGAGACCAGCAGGCCCACCAGGCGCGCGGCGCACTGGACGCGGCGCGCACGGAAGTGCTGCAGTCAGCGGTCCCGATCGGCATCGACGCGCAGGTGATCGGCAATCCGTTGCTTGCGCTGGCCGCCGAGGCGCTGGTCGACGACCCATCCGCCTTGCAAGGTGGCGCGCAGGCACTGCAGGCGACGGTGTCGCAGCGGCGGCAGGACGTCGCGCATCTGCAGCAGCGCCACGCTGAAACCGGGAAGCACCTGTCGGCGTGGACGCTGACCCAGCAGCACCAGCGCACGGCCCGGGCCGAGCTGGACGCCGCGCTGGAGCAGCGCAGGCTGGCCGACCTCGCGGCCGAGCGTGAAGGCGAGGCACTGGTCGAATCCTGGTCCCGCTACGGCGCGAGCCTCGTCCAGCTGCAGTTCGATGCCACCGAACCGTTGCTCGCGCTGGTCACATGGGCGGCGCGGCCGGAGGCCGACAATCCCGTCCGACTGGCGCTGACGGCCACGTGGCAGGCGGCCATGCCCCGGTACGCGGCACGACAGGCCGAACTGGATGCGCGACGCGCAGCACAGCGCCAGCAGCGCGACGCATTGGCAGACGAACGCGCACGATTGAACGCCGGCGAGGATGCCACGCCACCCGAGCCACCGACCCGCGCCGCCGGCATCCGCACCCAGCGGCCCGGCGCACCGCTGTGGCGGCTGATCGATTTCCATCCACGACTGGCCGCGGATGAACGCGCGGGACTGGAGGCCGCACTGGAAGCCAGCGGCCTGCTCGATGCCTGGCTGTCGCCGGACGGCGTCTTGACCGACGACGCCGGTCAGCCGCTGCTCGACGCGCACTGGACCCAGCGTGCGGCGGTGGCCGGCGCCAGCCTGAACGAGGCGCTGGTCCCCTCGCTGCCGGACGATTCCGCCATTTCCGGCACGACGCTCACCGCATTGCTGGCCAGCGTGGCCTGGGGCACGCAGGACCGGCCTGACGTCGAGAGCTGGATCTCGCCCGACGGCCGCTTCCGCCTCGGCGCCTTGTCCGGTGCATGGCGCAAAGCCGAGGCGCGCTACATCGGTCACACCGCGCGCGAACGTGCCCGCAATCGTCGCCTGCAGGAGATCGCTGCACTGATCGCCGCACTGGACGCCGCCAGCGCCGAGCTCGACCAGCAACTGCGTACGCTGGACGCCGATCGCAGCCAGGCCGGCCAGGAACTTCGCGGCGCACCCTCCGACCACGCGTTGCTCGCCGCCATCACCGCGGCTGGCACGGCCGGGCAGGACGTCGGCCGCGGCCGGCTGCGGCTGGAGCAGGCCGATGCCAGCACCCTGGCAGCCGAACAGATTCTGCAGGCCGCGCGGGAACAACTGCTGCGCGATGCGGCGGATCTCAGGCTGCCGGCGGAAGCCGAAGGCCTGCCGGCGGTCGCGCAGGGGCTGGAGCAATTCGACCGGATCCGGAGCCGCCTGCTGCAGGCAGCGCATGTCTGGCAGCGCGACTGGCCTGCCCACCTGGAACAGCAGCAGCGCGAGCAGGAGGCGCGTGCACTGCAAGACCAGGCCGACACGACGCTGCGCCAGGCCCGGGAAGAAGCCGACCAGGCCACGGTGCGCTTCACCACGTTGCAGCGCTCCGTCGGTGCGAAAGTCGATGCACTGCTGCAGGCACTGCAAGAAGCGCGCGAAGCGTACGGGCGCATCGAACAGGCTTTGCAGAAAGCCGACGACGAGCACCGCGCAGCCGGTGAAACACGCGCCATCGCGCAGACCGAGGCCGCCCAGAAGGAGCGCGACCTTGCCGTACGCAGCAACGAACGAACGCACGCCGCGGAGCACCTGCAGCGCTTCGCCGCCAGCGGTCTGCTGGCCTCCGCGCTGCCGGACCTTGCATTGCCCGAGACCTGGAGCATCGATCCGGCACTGAATCTGGCCCGGCGCATCGAACAGGATCTGCGCCATGTCGCCGACGATGACGCGGCCTGGAACCGCGTGCCGAAGCAGGTCTCCGAGGACCTGATCGAATTGCAACGCGCGTTGGGCACACTCGGCCACCAGGCCGTCTCCGAACCCAATGACTGGGGCTTCACCGTCCGCATTCAGTACCAGAACCGCACAGAACGCCCGGACACGCTGGCCTCGTTGCTGGCCGACGACATCGCCCAGCGCAGCGAACTGCTGTCCGCCAGGGAGCGCGAGGTGCTGGAGAACCACTTGCAGGCCGAGATCGCCGCCGAGATCCAGCGCCTGATGCGCGCCGCCGCCGAGCGCGTCAGCGCGATCAACGACGAACTGCGTAAACGGCCGACCAGCACGGGCATGCGCTATCGCCTGAGGTGGGAGCCGCTGTCGGCCGAGGAAGGCGCACCGGCCGGCCTCGAGGTGGCCCGCGAGCGCCTGCTCAACACCAGCGCCGATCTGTGGTCGGCCGAGGACCGTCGCGCCGTCGGCACCATGCTGCAGCAGCGAATTGCCGCGGAGCGCGCCCGCGCCGATGCCGAGCTCTCCGGCGGCAGCCTCACCGAGCAGCTCGCCCGCGCACTGGACTATCGCTACTGGCACCGCTTCGCCGTGCAGCGCCAGCAGGACGGACAGTGGCGCAAACTGTCCGGGCCGGCCTCCAGCGGCGAGCGCGCGCTGGGCCTGACCGTGCCGCTGTTCGCCGCTATCGCCAGTTTCTACGGCCACGGCGCGAGCCGGCTCGCGCCACGACTGATGCTGCTGGATGAAGCCTTTGCCGGCATCGACGACGCCGCGCGCGCCCACTGCTGGGATTGATCCGCGAGTTCGACCTGGACTTCGTCATCACCAGCGAGCGCGAATGGGCTTGCTACGCCGAGCTGCCGGGCGTGGCGATCTGCCAGTTGCAGCGGCGCGAAGGCGTCGATGCGGTATACGTCTCGCGCTGGACCTGGGATGGCCGCGGCCGACGGCTGGAGGACGATCCAGACCGGCGCTTCTCGGCGGCATGACGGAGCAGGCGACGATGACGGACACCTCCGACGCCCGTCTGCAGCGTCTGCTCGGCACTCCTGCGCTGGCAGACGTGCGGCAACGACTGCGCCGGCATTTCGAGCGCATCGACCCCGGCGCGCACACGGGCAGCCTGCGTCTTGCCGGCCTCGACCCGGCCGCGCACAGCGCGCTGTGCCAGCTCACCGGCCGCCCTTCGCGCGCAGCACGCTCGATGATTCTCGACATCACCGACCTGGACGCGCGGCTGCGCGCCAGCGGCCTCGCCGCTTCGCTGCGCGACGCACTGGAGCGGCTGGAAGGTCCCATCGTGGCGAGGACCCACCTGCGGCGGGCGTTGCAGGCGCGCTGGTCGACCCTCGCCACAACCGCAGACGGCGACGCACGCCTGCGGGCCTGGCTGCGCACGCCCGTCGCACTGACATTGTTGAAGCGCCTGGGGCGCGAGCCTGACCGCGCCGCGCACCTGCTGGCCGACGCGACGGCCGTGCTGCGTCGGCTGCCAGCCGCTGGCCTGACCCGCTCGCAACTGGCGGCCGAGACACTGGGCGATGCGCATGCGCTGGATGCCGGACGGCCGGTGGCCACGCTGGTGCTGGCGGTGTGGCGGCTGCACGAGGTCGATCACGCAACGGTCGACGACCACGAGCGAGTGCGCGACGTGTGGGCGCGTGCCGGCGTGCTGGTCAATGAGCTGGCGCGTCCCGTCCTGTTCCTGAACCTGCCTTGGGTCGCAGGCATCACGGGCGGTTGCGTGCCCGGCGAACCCGCCTGGCTGTCACTGCGGCAACTGCTGCGCAGCCCGCCCGCCTGGCGCGTCGACGGCTGCCGCATCTTCGTCTGCGAGAATCCGAACGTCGTGGCCATCGCCGCCGACCGGCTCGGCGCCGCCTGCGCCCCGCTGGTCTGCACCGACGGCATGCCCGCCGCCGCCCAGCGCACCCTGCTCGACCAGCTCGCCGCCGGCGGCGCGCGTCTGCATTACCACGGCGACTACGACTGGGCAGGGATCGGTATCGGCAACCTGGTCATGCGACGCTGGAACGCGACGCCGTGGCGCTTCGGTGCGGCGGACTACCTGTTGGCCGTCGGTCGCTGCTCCGCCGCGCGGCGTCACGATCTGGATGCTGCCACGGTCGACGCGAGCTGGGATCCGGAACTCGGCAGGGCGATGCGCGCGCATGGCCTGGCGATTGCCGAGGAAGCAGTCGTGGAGACGCTGGTGGACGATCTGCGGGCGGTCGCCGCCGGTGCATCTGCCGTATAATTGCGACAACCCCGCCAGCCCCAATTGCCCCATGCAATCTGTCGACAGGAAACAGGTCGTCGTGCACCGTTCACTGGCCGAGGCTGACGACAGCGGCTACATGCCCGGCACGCCAGAGCAACGGATTCTGGAGGTGTGGGAGCTGACCAGGGACGCGTGGGCTTTCTTCCGGCCAAGCGATGCTGAACAACGATTACAAAGAGATGTTGCAGTGCTTGTCAGAGGAGAACGTTAGGTTCCTTCTGGTCGGGGCATATGCGGTTGCCGCATACGGGTACCCCAGGGCGACCAAGGACATCGATATCTTCGTGCGGGCAGCACCCGACAATGCGTCCAACCTCATGCGGGCGCTGGCCCGTTTCGGTGCGCCGCTCTCCGGAATCTCGGCGGCCGATTTCTCCGCTGAAGGAATCGTGTTCCAGATCGGCAACCATCCGCGGCGCATCGACATCCTCACGCGCATCAGCGGCGTCGATTTTCAGCAAGCCTACGAGCGCAGGAACACCGTCAGTCTGCAAGGGATGGAAGTACCGGTCATTTCCCTTGAAGACCTGATCGCCAACAAGCGAGCCACCGGGCGCACCCAGGATCTGGCGGACGTCGAGCGACTGGAGTCGCTCCGCGAGTGATCCTTGCATGATTGACGCAGTGGCCGCAGGTCGATGCTCCGCTGGGCGACGGCCCAACCTGGATGACGCCTGTGAGCAGCACGTGCGCCGGGCGCGATCTCCTTGCGCCACCAATCAAACTGCAAGTAAGTTCGCCCCTCCGCGACGAGCCGCGCGACTTCCAACAGGAGCGGTAAGTCCGCCTCGCTCAGCGTGCGCTGTCTTACGGCGCGCGCGGCAGATACAGGCCGTCCCCATCGCTGGTTTCAGCCGACCACGGCTCGGGCGGCACATCGATGACGTCGCCAACAATTTCCCCAGTGCCCTTCATGTAGCCGAACAGGCTTGGGGGCGCGGATTCATCCTCGACGGGAACGATGCGCGCGACCGGCTTGCCGCGCTTGGTAATCAGCAGCGGTCGACGTGTCGCGACGACATCGTCAATGAGTTTGAGGCACTTAGCCTTGAATTCGGCAGCGTCGATATTCATGGCGCTTTCTAATGACCCGATCTACTGGTCATGTTGACCGCAAAGCGGACATCTGGCCACTTTCAGGAAGATGTCAGTTCGTTCGATGGGCCCCACCCCCTCGCCCTCGGCACCGGGGGCTCGCCTGCCGGCCCGCCGCCCACGGGACACCTTAAACACCTCCCTCCCCCGCCCCGGAGGTGATTGATCACCTTCACTGCAATCCGCCCGGTCTTCGGCTTCTCGAACGGCCGTGACACGTCGCTGTTGAGCGTGGCCCACGCTTCCGCGTCGATCTCGGCCTTGAGCGTGGTCTTCAGCGCCTTGTAGGGATCGTTGGCGCCGAGGAAGTAGGCGTGGCGGACGAAGAAGCTCTCTTCGTTGTAGTCGGTGTCGATGAACCAGCAGGCGATGCCGTCGATGCTGTCGCTGCGCACTTCGCCGGTGGCGGGGTCGAAGACATCCACGCCCTTCACCTGCACCTGCACGCGACCGTCGCTCGACCCGAGGATCTCGATGTCGGGTTCGCCGAAGATCACGAACAGGTTGCCCTTGCCGGTGTTCTTCAGGTCTTCGGCCATGTGCAGGTCGGCGTTCATGCGCGCCTTGAGCACGGGGATGCGGCCGAGCTTGGCGAACTCGGTGGAGTGGGCGTCGTAGTTGAAGGCGCAGGCGATCAGCACGTCGAAGCCGGCGTCGCCGGCCTCGCGCGCGGCCTCGACCAGGTCGGGCCGGGCGACGGTGCCGAACTCGGGGCCGATGAAGATGGCGGCGCGCTTCTCCTTGCCAGCCGCGTCCCCGCTTTCGCTGTAGCGGCCTTCCGCGCAGATCAGGTCGCCGGGCCAGGGTACCAGCGAAGTGAAGCCGATGCGGTCGGCCTTGTTCGCCTGCTGCACACCGGCGGTCTTGAGGTTCTCCAGCATGATGGCGGCGAAGTCGCGCGGTTGGCCGCCGTAATCCGCGCCGTGGTCCGCGATCTGCTTCGCGGGATCGATCAGTTCGTCGTTCTCGTCCACGCCGAGCACGCGGTGCGGGGAGAGGCTCTCCACCGTGAACGGTCCGGCGACGCGGACCTTGCGGCGGTCGTCGTAGGGCTTGTCGTAGAGGAATTCGAACTCGGCCTTGGCGGCGATGGACGCGTCGATCTCACGCTGGCGGGCGATGCGCGCGACCCACCAGTCGGCGTGCAGCTTGCGCGTGGCTTGGGGCCACTTCCCATCAGCGTCGCGAGGGACTTCCCATTCCTGCCAGTTCTTGCCGGCGGCCTCGTTCAGCTGCTCGCGCAGCGGTTCGAGTTTCCGCTGAAACTTCTCCCAGACGACGTCGATCTCGGCGTTGTTGGCGATGGACTTGAGCGTGATGTGAGGGACGCGCTCGTAGACGAAGCCCTGCCGCACGCTGCCGCGGGTGGGTTTGGTGGAAGGCGCCGTCCGCGTGACTTCCGCTTCCTTCACCTGACCTTCGGGACTGTCGGCGAGCAGGTAGTACGGATAGCGCGCGCCCATGATGCGGGCGCGAGCGAGCGCCAGTGCGACGCGGGAAGTGTCGATGGTGATCCAGCGGCGACCCCATTGTTCGGCGACGTAGGCGGTGGTGCCGGAGCCGCAGGTGGGGTCGAACACCAAATCGCCAGGGTCGGTCGCCATGAGTAGGCAGCGCTCAACAACCTTGGGATTCGTCTGGACGACATACAGCTTGTCCGAGGCAAATCCTGCCGTAACCGTGTCGT
The DNA here is from genome assembly GCA_016705325.1 of Pseudomonadota bacterium. GTDB lineage: Bacteria > Pseudomonadota > Gammaproteobacteria > Steroidobacterales > Steroidobacteraceae > RPQJ01. Next base: position 540,254 of record JADIYJ010000027.1, read on the forward strand.
CCCAAGAATTGTTCAGAGGGTAGACGGGAAAATCCACGATGTATCGAACGTAGCTCAATGTCTTGCCAGCAAGACCAATTCGTCGAGAACGCGCCAATCGCTCCATTCCAGTGGCGGTGGTTTTCCATCCGCTCTTACCGACGGAAATAGTCTTGCCTTCAAATCCAACGTCAAAGAACTGTGGTCCGCCGGAGCTCTGACTAGTCAAATTGTCATAGCGAAACAGGCGCGCGTCTTCCGGCACAGACAGCCGTTCTTCTTCTCTGGCTACGCATCGCTCCTTGACGTCGAAGAAGTCCAATTTGTTGTACGCAGCCGCACCTCCAGAAAGATCGCCCTTCTCACGGAATGGTTGCCTGTACTTCACCACGGATACGTTGCGGGCATACCAAAGGATGAAGTTGTTGACCGACGCGAGCGTCTCCGTACCGCCTGTTGGAGATCCTGCACCGCCAGTCGTCTTGAAATTGATCTGACTGATGAAGTTGTCCTCTCCAATTACCTCGTCCAGTACAGCACGTAGTCGGTGCACGTTCTCCTCGCCGATCTGCACGAAGATCGATCCCGAGTCCGTCAGCAGATCGCGCGCGACCGTCAGCCGATCCCGCAGATACGTCAGGTAGGAGTGAATCCCGTCCCGCCACGTGTCGCGGAACGCCTTCACCTGCTCGGGCTCGCGCGTGATGTGCGAGGCTGAGCCGTCCTTCACGTCGCGGCTCGTCGTCGACCACTGGAAGTTGCTGTTGAATTTGATGCCGTAGGGCGGATCGAGGTAGATGCACTGCACCTTGCCGCGCAGGCCCTCGCGCTCGGCGAGGCTCGCCATCACCTGCAGGCTGTCGCCCAGGATCATGCGGTTCGACCAGTGGGCGTCGTGCTGGTAGAAGTCGGTCCGGTCGGCATCTTCCGGCAGGCCGTTGAAGTCCGCGAACAGGTCGCCGATGGCGCCGGCCTGCTGCGCGGCACCGGCCTCCGCGCGACGACGCAGGTCGTCGATCAGCGCCTTGGGGTGGATCTTCTCCTGGATGTACAGCGGCGGCGCGTGGACGACGAGGTCGGACCAGTCCTGCTCGTCCTTGCCGCGCCACACGAGCTGCGGATCGAGGTCGCGGTTGCGGCGCCCGTAGGCCACCTGGACCGGACGCTTGGTGTGCTCGTCGAGCACCGACTGGTGCTCGGCGGTGGGGATGTTCTTGCGCGTGGCTTCGTCGTGCTTGAGGGCTTCGACGGCCAGCGGGGTTCTGGGTTTGTCGGGTTTACGGGCCATTGCGATGATCTTGGGTATTCGTCACAGATCGGCGTTCGACACAGAAGCGACCACCAGCCTTGTCATGCACCTGCAGCAGACCTATATTTGCAATCGGAGTCTGAGCCTGGTCCTTTGGTCGGCAGTAGGACTTCCCCCGCCCGCCGCAAGGCGGGCTTTTCATTTGTGCGCTCAAGTTGGCCACACCACGATCCCCGGCGGGCCGCCGCGCAAAGAATTGACCTCCAGCACCCGAGAGGCTCCCAGTTCGTCCCAGATGTCCGCGCCAAACGTCCGCTTCGCTGAAGTCGAACCGCATATCTATGATTCTCTTGCAGAAGTGGACGCCATCATCCTCATGTATCACCCGCGGGCGGATGCTCTCCGGTCAAGGTGCGGAAGAGCGGCTCATTGACGTAGTAGTTGCTGCGACCGACTCGGCGCTTCTTCAGGAATCCGCCGGCCTCCAGTTGATCCAGGTAGCGGGTTGCGGTGATGCGCGAGACTTTCAGGTCGTGCTGGATGAACTCGATCTTGGTGTACGGGTAGGAGAACAGGTTGTTGATCAGGTCCTGGCTGTAGAACCTGTGCTTCTCGCGGATGCCGTGCTTGTACTCCAGCAGCTGCGCCTTGATCTGGCGGATGGTGGCAATGCTCTCGACGGCAGTCAGCTCCACCGCCGTCAGCATGTACAGAACCCAATCCTCCCATTTGTCCAGATCGCGCACGCTTTGCAGCAGGAGGTAGTAGTCGCTCTTGGTACGCACGATGCAGCGGCTGAGGTACAGAACAGGGATATCCAGCAGGCCCTCTTTCACCAGGTAGAGCACGTTGATGATGCGGCCGGTGCGGCCATTGCCGTCGTAGAACGGATGGATGCTCTCGAACTGGTGATGGATGAGGGCCATCTTGACCAACGGATCGGCGTCGAACCGGGAGCCGTCGTTGATGAAGTGCTCCAGGTCCGACATCAGGGACGGGAGTTGCTCGGGCGACGGCGGGGTGTAAACCGTCCTGCCTGCGCCATCCCTGAGCACGGTGCCAGGAACCTTGCGCAGGCCGGCACGGTTTCGTTCGAGGGTGGCCTGGACGGCCAGGATGTTGTTGGTGGTCAGCAACTGAGTGCCACGCACGGTACGGAAACCGACCTGGAGCGCCTCGCGGTAACGGGCAACCTCCTTGGCTGCGGGACTGGTGGCGGTTTCGGGAAATGCCGCCTCGCGGAACAGCTCGTCGTGGGTGGTGACGATGTTCTCGATGGCCGAGCTGTCCTTGGCTTCCTGCAAGCCCAGGGTGCTGATCAGGATGGCCTGGTTGGGCATCGAGGAGGCAACCCCTTCAATTCAGCCAACTGGCGGTTGGCCGCCACGGCCTTCTTGAGAATGGCAGGCGTCTCGAACCGGGCCGGGTCCAGGGCTTCGAGGGATGGCAGAGGGGTAGACGCGTTCATGTTTGGCCAGTTTCTTTAACTAAGCGACCAGGACGTGTATAGAGAACGCCAGTTTTCTATACATGTAAAGAGAAACGTGTATAGAAAACGAACCCTTCAGGACACTGCCGCAGCCAGCATCCGCTCGAACTCCTCCGCCACCCTCTTCCCGAAATCCTCCTGCATCTGGAACACGTCGGTGAACTCGGCAAAGGCCCAGCGGCCGTGGGTCTCGAGGTGGTTCACGCCGGGCACCCAGTAGGTGTCCATCGTGGCCTTCTTCTCCTTGGCATCCTCGCGCCGGTAGCCCTTGATCTCCACGACCAGGTGCAAGGGATCGGCCTCGCCGCGGCCGTCGTCCACCAGCACGATGTAGTCGGGTCGGTACTTGCGGCTCTCGCTGCCGTAGCGGTACGGCACCTCGAAGCCGAGGCTGTGGTTCTTCACGTAGGCCCGCACGCGCGGATGCGCCTCGGCCACACGGCAGAACTCGGCCTCCCAGTCGCTGTCGAGGATCACCCAGTTGATGTGGCACTTCGGCGGCGGACCGCTGGTATCCCAGCGCTCCGTCTTCGAGGTGGTGAAGCGCAGGTGCCGGGTGCTGCCGGTGGGGTTGTAGGCATCCAGCACGGCCTTCACGGGTCGCGACTTCTCCTGCCCGGCCAGCGTGATGGCGCCGGTGATGCGCTGGCAGGCGATGTCGGCCAGCGCCTGGTACATCAGCAGCGCGGGATAGGTGCCGCCCTTGCAGACGAGACAGGTGTCGAGCCATTCCCGGGTGATGCGCTTGAGCTGGCCGAACAGGTGCAGCTTCGGCTCCTCGCCCGGGTCGCGCCAGTGCACGTACAGCAGGCGCTTGGTCAGCTCGAACAGCAGTGAGGACTGGCGCACCTGATCGAGGTGATCGAGGCTCAGGTCGACCGTCTCGCCGATGATGCCGGCGTTGCGAGTGATGGACGGGCCGACGATGTCGGGCGTCAGCTCGAACACATGGTCGGCGGTGAACTTCGCCGTGAGGCGTTCCTCCGGCAGTTCCACGCGGTAGCCGGACACGCGCGGGAAGCGGATTTCGAGCTGCTCGCGTTCCGGCAGCGCGCGCACCAGCACGGTTTCGCGCGGCGGCGGCTCGGGCGGCACGACCACGGGCTGCGCGGTGAAGTCGAAGGGAATGCCGAGGATGTCGGCGTATTCCACGTTGAACAGTCCGTCGGCATTCAGCTCGTAGGACTGGCGGCGCAGCGCGCGACCGATCACCTGCTCGCACAGCAACTGCGTGCCGAAGGCGCGCACGCCGACCACGTGGGTCACGGTGCTGGCATCCCAGCCTTCGGTGAGCATCGACACCGACACCACGCAGCGGATCGATTCGCCCAGCCGCCCGGCCTTGCCGACGGTGTTCATCACCTCGCGCAGCAGGTCCTGGTCGGTGATGTTCTCGGCCTGCTGGCGATCGCCGGTGCGCTCGATGATCTCGCGGCGGAACTGTTCGATCTCGCCGGCGGCCATGCGGCGGAAGTTGTCGTCCAGCGCCTCGCCCGATTCCAGTTGCTCGCTGTCGATCAGCAGCGTGTTGGGGCGCGGCCGCGGTTGGCCGTGCGCGTCGTAGTTGGAGAACAGCTCGAGGGAACCACGGAAGGATGGCGGCACGACGCCATCCTCGCCGGGCGGGCGCTCGAAGCCTGCGATCCAGTCGTAGACCAGCTTCGAGGTGGCGGTGTTGTTGCAGACCACGATGAAGCAGGGCGGCACCTTGATGCCGGCCTTCTGCCAGCGTTCGAACGTTTTCTCGTAGTGGCCATAAAGCGCCTGCAGCGCGGTCTGCAGTTCCACCGGGATGGCGAGCGGATCGAGCTGCGCGCCCTTGCCACGACCCTTCTTCGGCATCTTCGAACCGATGTGCTTCCACAGCTCGCGGAACATCGGCATTTCGTTGCCGGGAATGTTCTCGGCCACGGGCACGCGCGGCAGCTTGACGATGCCGCACTCGATCGCGTCCATCAGCGAGAAGTCGCTCATCGTCCAGGGGAACAGCGTGCCTTCCGCATAGCCGGAGCCGCGCAGGAAGAACGGCGTGGCGGAAAGGTCGAGCACGCGGGCGAGGCCGAGCTTGCGGTTCACCGCCTCCAGGCCGGAGATCCACAGGCGCGCCGCCTCGTTGTTGTGTTCGGCCTCGGCCTTGTCGTCGCTCTTGAGGGCTGCTTGATCCTCGGCGGTCTCGCCCGGCTTCTCGCGATAGCAGTGATGGGCCTCGTCGTTGATGACGAGCAGGTTCTTCATGCCCATCAGTTCCGGCATCACGCGCTGCAGCATCTGGCCTGCGGATTCGAGCGTCTCCAGCTCGTCGCCGCCGCGGCCCTGCAGCAGCAGGCGCCCGCCCTTCGACAGCTCCAGGCGCTCGCGGCGCTTGAAGGCGTGGTAGTTGGTGATGACGATCTTCGCCTTGCCGAGATCGTCGAGCATGTCCGGCGGCACCAGCTCGCGGTCGGCGTAGTAGCTGTCCGGATCGTTGGGCTGCAGCACGCGCAGGCGATCCTTGATCGTGAGACCCGGCGCGACGATCAGGAAGCCACGGGTGAAGCGTTTGCTGCCGGGCCGGCGCACGGCGTTGACGGTCTGCCAGGCGATCAGCATCGCCATCACGGTGGTCTTGCCGGCGCCGGTGGCGAGCTTCAACGCAAGACGCGCGAGCTCGGGGTTGGCTTCGCGGTTGGCGTCGGCCAGATGTGTCAGGAATTTCTCGCCCGCCTTGCCGAGTTGCGGGGCGACCTCGGTCAGCCAGATGGCGGTCTCGGCGGCTTCCACCTGGCAGAAGAACGGACGGATGCCGGCAAACTCGTGGCTGCGCCAGTGCTGCAGCAGGCGCGCCGTTTCCGGCGTAACGCGCCAGTCGGCCGGGTTCGGCAGCGCGCGCCAGCGGTCCACCTCGGCCCGCACGCCGTTGATGATGCCGCTGTGGTAGCTCTGCTGCTGGGACGAAAGCTCGTCGAACAGCAGTTCGTCCTGCCGGCCTCCCGTCTGCTTCCTGGGCTTCGGGATCGGGGTGATGAACTCGGCGCGGCGGCGGGCGGCGACGATCTGCTGCGTCGGTTGGCCGGCGTCATCCAGCTCCCAGTGACGCACCGGTTGGTCGTAGGGCGAGTTCAGGATCGGCTTTTCGAAAAAAGCGTTGGTCATTCGCGTGGCAGTCCCTGCAGCGCCCGGATTGTACCGTCAGCGTCGCTGCGCCAGCGCGGCGGCAAGACCCGTCAGCACTTCGGCGATGCGACCGACGGTCTCCGGTGCGGGCAGCGGCAACCGCAGATGCGCCTGCCCGGTGCGCGCATCGCGCTCGACCCAGGGATGCTCCGCCTCCCCCGCCGGACGGCTGGCCGCCGCCAGCGCATCCACCAGTTGCGTGCCGGCACCGAGCAGCGCGGCCCACGGATCCTGCGACTCGCCGGTCTCCGCAGGCGCGGCCGCAACCGCGGCCATCTCCTCCGCCGGCGCGATCGGCTCGGCGGGAGGCACTGCGCCGGCGACGGCTTCGACTTCCTTCATGAAGCGCGCCAGCCGCGAGCCGCCCAGCGCCACCTCGGCCTCGCGGCCATCGAGAATGCCCGCGGCGAGCGAGCGCTTGAAGGCGAGCACCGAGAGCATGCCCTCCTCGATGGTGCCGCGCGCAACGAAGTTGACCACGTGGATCGGGCGTCGTTGCCCGATGCGATGGATGCGCGCCACACGCTGTTCGAGCACCGCGGGATTCCACGGCAGGTCCACGTTCACGACGGTGGCGGCATGCTGCAGGTTCAGCCCGGTGCTGCCGGCATCGGTGGCCAGGAACAGGCGGCAGCGCGGGTCGTCGCGGAAGCGATCCACCAGCGCCGCACGCTTCGGCGACGGCACGCCGCCGTGGAACAGCACGTGGCCCCAGCCGCGCGTCTCGAAGCGGCGGATCAGCACTTCGTGCATGCGCAGCCACTGGCTGAACACCACCACCTTCTCGTGCGGATCGGCGAGCCGTTCGTCGAGCAGTGCGAGCAGTTCGTCGGCCTTGACGCCGTGATCGGTGGCCGGATCGAGCAGGTAGCTGCTGTCGCAGACCATGCGCATGTTCTGCAACGCGCAGGTGAGCCGCAGCTGGTCCGAATCGGACAGGAAGCCGCTGGCCCGCCAGCGGTGCACGATGCGCGCCACGATCTGCGCGTTCTCCTCGTGCAGCGTGGCCTGCAGCTCGGTCATCGGCACCAGCACCTGCTGGTCGGTGCGCGCCGGCAGCTGCCGCAGCACCTCGGCCTTGCGCCGGCGGATCAGGATCGGCGCCAGCGTGCGCCCGATGCGGTCCAGGCCGGTGTAGCCGGTCACGCGGCCGGTCTCGTCGCGCAGCGTGTGCTCGTGCATCAGCCTCCAGGTCGGCCCGAGGCGGTGCTGGTCGACGAACTGCACGATGGAGATGAGTTCCTCCAGCTTGTTCTCCAGCGGCGTGCCGGTGAGGACGATGGCGTAGGGACTGTCGATGCGCTTGATCGCGCGCGCCGCGATGGTGTTCCAGTTCTTGACCCGCTGCGCCTCGTCGACGATGACCAGCTCCGGCGCCCATGCCTGGATCAGGTCCAGGTCGGTGCGCAGTTTTTCGTAGTTGGTGATCTTGCAGAAATCGTCGGCCTCGAAGATCGCACGCCGCGCCTGGCGCCCGCCCTCGATCACCCGCGCCTCCCGGCCGCCGAAGCGCGCGATCTCGCGTTGCCACTGGTACTTGAGCGAGGTCGGGCAGATCACCAGCACACGCCGCACGCCGAAATGGCGGGCGAGGATCTCGGCCGCGGCGATCGCCTGCACGGTCTTGCCCAGGCCCATGTCGTCGCCGATCAGCGCACGGCCGGCCGCCACCGCGAACAGCGCGCCCTCGGCCTGATAGGGATACAGCGGGACCTTGATCAGCTTCGCCAGCGCCGGGCTGGCCGCACCCTGCGGGAACGCCCGCGCCAGCACCCGCCGCCGCCGGGCGCCATCGCGCAGCCCGGCCAGGTGATCGCGGGCCGCCGCGTCGATGTGCAGCGCGTGGCCGTGTTTGCTGCACAGGCTGGCGAGGTCCTCGACGCGCCCGGCGTGCTGCGTGTCGAGCACGAGACGTTGCCCGCCCGGACCCGGTTCAGCGCGAAAGAGCCGGTGCGCCAGTTTCGCGACCGATGGCGGCGCATCACTGCCCAGATACAGGCGCAGGGTCCGCGGATTGCCCGTCTGCAGCAGCAGTTCGCTGTGCGGCGGACGCCAGCCGCGGGCGAGCGCCGTCCGGGCGCCGCGCTTGCGCTCGAGGCGAGCCAGCACGAACTCGACGTGCTTGCAGGTGCCCAGTTCGTTGGTGCGGAAGTCCGGGCAGGTGCACTGGTTGTCGCCCGGCGCCAGGCCGCGGATGCGCACCTCGTACGCACCGCCGGACTGCGGGTTGCGCACCTGGAAGCTGGAGAACGGCGCTTCCCCGTCGATGTTCTCCAGCACGAACGCCTGCTCCCTGCCGAATTGGCGTCGTAGCGCGCGCTGCCAGTCGTCCGGCCGCATGTCAGCCGGTGCCTTGCGCGGCGACAGGCGCGGCTCGCTCTTGTGGCGGGGTTTCTTCCTGGTGGCGGGACGCGGGTTTCTGGTGCGGGGCATGAGTCTGGAGATCGCGGATGAAATGAACGGATGGGTGCCGGGCTTGCGCAGTCTACAAGCGAGCCTGTGCGCGGTGTCGGTGAGTCCTGGAACCGGACCTGCTTTCCATGCAGAAGCTCTAGAGCGTACGTAGCTCTTTGATTGCTCGGACGATCGCCTGACCCCACCGCGTCGCTGTTGTGTCCCAATGTGTCCCAACGCTAAGCCGCTGGCTGTCCTGCACTTGCATTGGTTCGCTACCGGCACCCGCCCGTCGTAGCCTTTGCCCTGCTGGTACTCAGCAGAGGCGCTACGTCGCATGCTTCCCGAAAATTCAACGATGACAAGTCAATCGATCGACGCCGTGTCGCCGGTACAGATACTGCGTCTGCCACAGGTCTGCAAGATCACCGGCCTCTGTCGTTCGATGATCTACCAGCTTGAATCAGAGTGCCGGTTCCCCTCCAGGGTGCGTGTCTGGCTGGCCAGACGCATACGGCATCGTCGGGCCACCCGGCCGCCGGATTTCACAGAGTGAGTCAGCACTCCTCACCGTTCGGGGCCGTAGATCGGGCGGCTCCCAACGCCAGAATCCACCCCTCGCCTTTGACTTGCAAGTAACTCGGACAGCGGCAGTCTACGCGAATCGTTATCCGGTAGAGTCCGTCAAGATAAAGGGGGCGGAGCTTCGGCAACGTGGAGTGCGAGACCCTCCTCAGCGATGCTGTGCGATAGCGGCGGCCTTGAGTGCCATCGGCTTCGGAGTGCGTTGACGAGCGGAGACGAGCGAATCATGGCGAAAAAGGAATTCATACTTCAAGGTTTCACAGCCAAGACACACTGCGAGGCGATAGCTCGACTATTTGATGTGCCTGGCATCCAGCGAGTCATCGTCAGCGTTGCTTTTGTGAATCGCAGCGGTACAGAGCTGCTCAAGCATCAGCTCAAGAAGTACGCCGCGAAGACCAAGGCTTTCATCGGCATCCGAAACGACATCACATCGACACAGGGCGCGAAGCACCTTCTCGACCTAGGAGTCTCGCTCCTTCTCGTCGATACCGGCTCCCGGTCGGTGCTCTTCCACCCGAAGCTGTATCTGGCCAAGGGGGCTGAACATGCCCGACTAGTCATCGGCAGCGCGAACTTCACGATGGGCGGGCTCAATAACAATATTGAGGCCGGCTTCGCAATCGAGCTTGACCTCAAGAACTCCGATGAGAAAGCCCTGGTTGAAGGCATCGAGAAGGAGTTCGATGCGCTGACAAAAGACTACCCCGACCATGTCATTCCAATAACCAAAGCCGCTGAGCTTGACGCCCTCCAAGCGACAGGCCGGCTTATCGACGAGATGACGACGTCGCCGCCCAGGCCGGCCAGCGCGGCAACATCACCAACTGGCGATACCCTCCGAAGAATTAAGCTGAAAGTAATCCCCTTGCGCCGTGCGCTCGCTGCGGCGAAAAAGCCCGCGGCCAAGCCGGCCACGCCACCGCCGGCAGTCAAGAAGACGGCACCTGCGAAGAAAGGGGCCGCGTCGCCATTGCCGCCGCCTGTACCTGGTGTCGAATACGAACTCGTATGGGAGAGCAAGGGACTAACCAGGCGTGACCTCAACATCCCAGACGGCAAGAACACCAACAGCACGGGCTCAATCAGCCTAGACAAGGGACTTCTGCCGATGGCGGTCGATCATCGCCACTACTTCCGCGAGGAAATCTTCCCTGACCTGTCATGGGGGCCGAGCAACACAAAAACCGTCGAGGAGGCCTACACGAAGTTTCAACTCGTTCTCAAAGGCATCAGTTACGGGGAGTTTGACCTTCGGATCGCCCACACCAAGGGAACGACAAGCGCGGCCTACAAGCAGAATAACGCCATGACCCGCCTCAGCTGGGGGCCGCTGCGCGATTACATCGGCCGAGAAGACCTGCTCGGCCGCACGCTCGCGCTCTATCGCGACAAGGCCGACCCGAAGCGCTTCGTTCTGGAAATTGACTAGGCGGCCTCGGAAGCCTCGACCTTCTCTTCGCTGGTCGTACGGTGTCTGCGGTTACGCAGGCGCACCCAGCCATGGAGGATGCAATCTTGCTTCGCGCGTGACAGTCCAAGGCCTCCCAACACTACGCGCGAGTTCGCCTCAAGAACGTCCTGGGCGGACATCGGTGAGCGGATTTGCCGGTCAAGCTCCCTCAGGTCGATGTGACCCTTTGTCGGCAGCGGGAGCACGAGCTTCTCGATTTCGGAGGGAACCAGCTCCAGCACGCCGCCCCCATAGTGCCGCCCTTCCAGCTCGGCGCTGAGTGCCGTCAATCCATTGTAGAAACAGCCTACAAGCTGCTCCACAGATGTGCCCTTGAGTGTTCGGATGCGATAAGCCGTGTCCGTGGTATAAGCGCCGACCTTGTTCAGAATGAGACGCGGGAGATCGTGCGACCGCTTGAGCATCCCGATTTCCGTCGCGTACACCGAAGGAACCTTGAACCACGGCGAACGAATGCGGCACTTGTAGCGGGTATGCAGCTTCTCTGCCTCTCCAGCCTCGATGTATGACTTCGCTTTCTTGTACTTCAGTGGCCCGTCGTCTGGAAACCACAGGAAGTTTGTTGGGTTTCCGGCCTTCGCGTTCGCGGCATGCTGCTTGGCGTCGTAGATGATGCCGGGGCAGTGCTCGCTCCGGCCAAACATCGGATGCGCCCAGCGCTCCAAGCCGTGCGTGCTAACCACATCATCGGTCACGAGGAAGAACTTGTTCGCCCCCGTGACGATCCCCACATCCACATCGGCGACGTCCGCGAAGCGATGCACGTGCGGGTGGTCGCCAAGCTCGTCAAGCAGCGCGCGCGTCTTCTCGTCCAGCAGTGCGCGTGTCCACTTGCCGGCGACTGTCTTACCGTTGATTGACCGCGGCGCAGCGAAAATCCGCGCCGGAGACTCCCGCAGAAACTCTCGGTCACGTACTTCATGGATGCCGAGTCCTTCAGCTCTCTCGCCCTCATCCTTCCGCTTTTCGGCGAGCAGCAGCACCGCGCCTTGCAATGTGCCGGCGAACCACAGCTTTTCCGGGTCGATGATGACCATGCGACGACACTCCCGGCCGAGGTACGAGCGCAGCGACTGCGCATGCATCACATGAATGATTTCAGCTGGAACAACCATTGCGAGTCGTCCCCCGGGACGAAGCATCCTCATGCTCGCCAAGATGAACGACACCCATGCATTGGTGTGCTTTGTGAAGGGCAGCTCTAACTCACGGAAGACTCGCTCAGCCTGTGCTTGGAATGGCTCCGGCAAGTACTGATAGCGAACGAACGGGGGATTACCTACCACAGCATCAAACATGAGGTCTTGCGGAAATAGGCCAAGGCAGGTCTTCTCCAGAGCCCAACCTAGGAAATCGGAGGCGTGGACCTTGCTCGCCTTGAGCCCCACCTCTTTCGCGCGGTTCGCGGCCTTTGTTGCTTCATCCTGGTCGAGTTCAAAGCCAGTAACATCCAGCGATGCCTTGGCGCCCGCGTTGCGTAGCGCACTGAAGAACACGCCGTCTCCGCAGCTTGGCTCTAGTACCCTGCGGGGGTTGATTTCAAGCACCCACTCGCATAGGAACGTCGCCAAGTCTTGCGGAGTGTAGTAGCCGCCACGGAGTTTCTGCGCGGTTTCGTTAGCGATGAAATTCACGGTTTAGTACCTGCCCTGCAATGGCGGCTTTTCTACTACGTACTGTGCCGCCGCTTCGCGCACGACCCATGCTACAGAAACCTTTTTCTGCGTAGCGATGCGTTCGAGGGCTTCATATAGCTCAGCGGGGAAACTGACCGACGCCCGAGCTGTTCCAGACTCACCACCTCGCTTCTTGCGGGTCTTGGGTCTTGTGGCCATCGCTTGCTCCAAATTTGTGATGCACCATGTTACACCACTATGGTGCATCAGCAAGGCTTGCGTGCTGCCACGCGCGCTATCGGACAAGCTGCTCCTTCCGACTGATTCGGCGGCGCGGGCTCGCGCTTAGTAGCCGCGCGTTCCTACGTCACCTGCAACGCCTTCCCGAACCGCCCGAGGAGGACATTCCGGCCCTCCTCGATCTGCGCATCCACGAGGTCGGCCCACCGCTGGAGCATTTCCCGGTGCTGAGCCAGGTACTCGGCGTTGTTGTAGACGCCGCGGACACCCTTCTGCTCGTGGGCAAGTGCATTCCCGATGCAGAAGCGCGTGAATCGCGGCGGAGCCTTGTGAATCAAGCCTCTTCCGATTCGTCGCGGTGAATGTGTACTCATGCGTGTACTCGAGATCGGCCTGTCATGCGCGGCGCGCCTCGGCTGCTCGCCGAAGTGCCGTCGAGCCTATGACAAGCCGAGCACATTGCCCACATAGTGAAGGCAGTCAAGCGCATGCGGCGGCCTTCCTCGCGCCGTTGGATGCCGCGACCACGGCGGAAGCCCATCGTGCAAGAAGCTCTTGCAGGAACCCTTCGGTACCACCACGGGCTTGCCTATTCACGACGTGAATGAATTTCATCCACGCCGTGATGACGCTGCCAGGGCGGGCGACCTTGCATTTCTGGAGACGCATTCCGTGATTGCACGTGTGATTCCCCGCCGACTCATCGCCGCGCTCACGTCGGCTCTGGCCGAGGGCCCGGCGGTGGCGCGGCGTAGGCCGCACCAAGTCGGCAAGGCAACCTTGGCGCTCGAACTGGCCAACACGCGGCCGGCGGTCTGTCCCGATCTCGCACCCTCCGGAAACTAAAACAAGGCGCCCGCCTTCCGTTCTTGTTAAAGACTGCCTATCGTATGGGGCCAATCTGGCCCCATACGAAAGGCAGCCATCTGGATGGCGATCGTCGGCGAAGCCCCGACCCGAGCGGGACGCTACATCACCCAGCCCACGGGCTATCGGGCGTTCATGCCGGCACCCCTGCCGCCACAGCCCGCACTGGCGCTGGGCGGCGAGCTTCAGGGCCTGCTCTCCGCCGCCGACCGCGCGCTGGGTCGGCTCGACGGGTCGGTGCTCACCCTGCCGAACCCCGACCTGTTCGTCTTCATGTACGTGCGCAAGGAGGCGGTGCTCTCCAGCCAGATCGAGGGCACGCAGAGCTCCCTGCAGGACCTGCTCGCGGCCGAGGCGCAGCTCTTCGAGCAGACCTTGCCGCGCGACGTCGACGAGGTGATCAACTACGTGCGCGCAATGAACCACGGCCTGGCACGACTCGCCGAGCTGCCGGTTTCGGTGCGCCTGATCCGCGAGATCCACGCCGAGCTGATGCGCGGCGTGCGCGGCGGCCGGCTCCAGCCGGGTGAACTGCGCATCAGCCAGAACTGGATCGGCTCAGCAGGTTGCACGCTGAACACCGCGACCTTCGTACCGCCGCCGCACCACGCGGTGCCGGCGGCGCTGGGAGACCTGGAGAACTTCCTGCACGCCTCCGACGACCTGCCGCCGCTGGTGAAGATCGCACTCGCGCATGTGCAGTTCGAGACGATTCACCCGTTCCTCGACGGCAACGGGCGCGTCGGGCGGCTGCTGATCACGTTCCTGCTCACCGAGCGCGGCGTGCTGCACAAGCCGGTGCTGTATCTGTCGCACTACTTCAAGCAGCACCGGCAGATCTACTACGAGCACTTGCAGGCGGTGCGCGACCAGGGGGCCTGGGAAGCGTGGCTCGCGTTCTTCCTGCGCGGCGTGATCGAGGTGGCCGGCGAGGCCGCGGAAACGGCACGGCGGATCCTGCAACTGCGCGAGCAGCACCGTGCGGCGATCACGGTGCAGCTCGGCCGCGCGGCCGGCAACGGTCACAAGGTGCTCGAGTCGCTGTTCGACCGCCCCATCGTCGCTGTGAATGACGTGCAGAAGATGACCGGCACCACGTACGCCGCGGCCAACAGCCTGGTGTCCCGGCTGGTGAAGCTCGACGTGCTCAGCGAAATGACGGGCTACGCGCGGAACCGGCGCTTTCGCTATGCGCCCTATATCGCGCTGTTCAACGATGCGGGGCCAGAGGGCGGGGCCGGGGAGCCGCCCCCATGAGTACAAGGGAACGTGCAATGGCCAGAACAACCAACAAGAAGTCCGGCGACAGCGCCTGCGGCCTTGCCCGTCGGCAGCGATCCTTGGCCCGGCGTCGGAGCGTCTGAATGAGCGCAGAAACCCACTCGCAGCTCGCCAGCTTCATCTGGAGCATCTGCAACCTGCTGCGTGACCCCTACAAGCGCAACGAGTATCGCAAGGTCATCCTGCCGCTGACTGTTCTGCGCCGCTTCGACTGTCTGCTCGCGCCGACCAAGGCCGAAGTCCTCGCCGAGCACGCGAAGATCAAGACCAAGCCCGAGACCGTCGTCCGCAGCCTTCTGGAACGGATCACCGGCAGACCGTTCTACAACCTGTCGCGACTGGACCTGGCCAGGCTCCTCGACGACCCGAATGGGATGTCCTGCCCCTGCAGCGCGGTCTTCAGCGCGGTGTTGATCTCGTTGTGCGCGAAGGGCTTGGTCAGGCTGCCGCGCCCCGGCATCACCAGTTCGCTGCCGCCGGCCAGCGCTTGCAGTTCCTTGAACAGCGCGATCGCCTGGCGCGACAGGAACACGATGTGCGGCTTGCCGGTCTTCGAGTGCTCAGCCGGGATGTGCCACTCGGCCTGCTCGAAGTCCACGTGCTCCCAGCGCGCAAGCAGCAGTTCGGACTTGCGCACCATGGTCAGCAGGATCAGATGCAGGCCAATCTTGAATTGCCGGCGGATGTTGCCGGCAGCCGCGTCGAACCCCTCGTCCTTCTTGCGCCAGATGATGGCGCGCACGTCCTCGGTGGTGACGTCGCAGACCACCGTGGTGTCCGGCGCGGCCCCCTGCTTCGCGAGCTGCTTCTGGACGGCGGGCGACTGGCCCTGCGCGACCAGGGTCTCCCGCCTGTCGCGCTCGGCACGCGCGCGCTTGAGCGACAGCGCCGGGTAGCGGCCCAGCGTCACCCGCTCCTGCTTGCCGTTCAGCCGGTACCGGTAGTGCCAGAGCATGCCGCCGGTCGGGAACACCTCGAGCACGAGACCTTCTCAGGACGACAAATTCTTGTAAGAAAACAACTTGGATCTGAACATCGGACCGCGCCGGACCTCCCTGGAAGCCCGCCTACTTCCCGATGCAGAAGCTGGAAAAGATCCGCCCGAGCAGGTCGTCGCTCGACACCTCGCCGGTGATCTCGCCCAAGGCCTGGTGCGCGTCGCGCAGTTCCTGCGCGACCAGTTCGCCCGCATGCCGCGTCGTCAGCAACTCGTGTGCCGTCTCGACATGCTCCCGTGCCCGCCGCAACGCATCGATGTGCCGCGTGCGTGCGGAGAGTGCGCCTTCCGGTGACGGATGAAAGCCGATGCAGTCCTTGAGGTGCTCACGCAGGCCGTCGAGGCCCGCGCCTGTTGCGGCACTCAGGTAGACCCGCGGCGTACCACCCTGCCCCGCCTCGACCTTTACCGCATCGCCACTGCGATCAATCTTGTTGAACACAAGCGTCAGAGGAATCTTGGCCGGTACGTGCTGCAGGTCGTCTTCGATCGTGGCGATCGCCTGCGGATCGGCCGCATCGACGACGAACAGCACGCGGTCCGCGCGCGCGATTTCGTGACGGGCACGCCGGATGCCTTCGGCTTCCACCTCGTCCGGCGATTCGCGCAAGCCTGCGGTGTCCAGGATGTGCAACGGCAGGCCGTCGATCGCGATGCGTTCACGCAGCACGTCACGCGTCGTGCCGGGCGTCGCGGTGACGATCGCGGCATCGTAGCCCGCGAGGCGATTCAACAGGCTCGACTTGCCGGCATTCGGTCGACCCGCAATGACGACCGTCAGGCCGTCACGCAGCAATGCGCCCTGGCGCGCCGTTTCCGCAAGTTCGGTGAATCGCTGCCGCACGTCCTGCATGCGCTCGCCGAGCGCACGGTCCGCAAGAAAGTCGATTTCTTCCTCGGGAAAATCGATGGCCGCCTCGATCCAGAGCCGCAGCAGCAGCACGGACTCGGCGAGTTCGTGCACGCGCGCGGAGAACTCGCCCTGCAGCGAGCGCAACGCCGCGCGCGCTGCCTGCGCGGAGCCACTGTCGATCAGGTCGGCAATCGCTTCGGCCTGCGCCAGGTCGAGCTTGTCGTTGAGGTAGGCGCGTTGCGTGAACTCGCCTGCCGCCGCCGCGCGCGCGCCGAGCGCCAGCACCCGCTGCTGCAGCAGCTCCATCACCACGGGCCCGCCGTGCCCCTGCAGCTCGAGCACGTCTTCGCCGGTAAGCGAATGCGGACCCGCAAAGAACAACGCCAGACCGGTGTCGATCGGTGCGCCTGCGCCATCGAGGAACTCGTGCAACCCGGCACGGCGTGGTTCAGGCACGGCACCAAGCAGACCTCGAGCGATCGCCTGCGTCTGCGGTCCGGACACGCGCACGATGCCTATGCCGCCGCGGCCTGGTGCGGTGGCGATGGCTGCAATCGTGTCGGTCGCGGGAAGCTTCATGCCGCGCTCGTCAGGCGGCCGGCAACGGCAGCTCGCCGTCCACCAGGAACGATTGCAGCGGGAAGTCGCGCACGCCGCCGCCGTGACGACTGTAGTAGGTCACGTGATCGGCGCGGGTCTGGCACAACCACTCATCGAGAATATCGGGCCTCGGTGAACTGATTGCAGCGGGCGTGAACAAGGCGACGTTGAGCCCCTGCTGCGGATCACGCGCCGAACGGTACTCGAAGGCTTCGAGCCCTGCGTCACGCATGGCCGAGCCCAGCGCCTGCGTTGCGCCGTAGAAACGCCGATCGCGCAGTCGGTCGCCGAATGCGTCGAACGGCGCCTGCTGCAGTTGCAGACCGCGGCTCGTCGCAATGCCAGCGCTGAACAGCGTGTGCCGCGTGTCGAGCGGTGCCGAGGGCGGTACCGCCATCCCGGACCAGAAGACGAACCGGTAGTACGCGCTTTCGGCGAGCACGGTATCGGCGGTACGCGCGGCATAGAAGAGGCTCGGCTCGAAGCGCGTGCCGAACCGCGAGCCCCAGGGCAGCGGCGGGTAGCGAAACGGCGTGGCCAGCAGGTAGTGCAGACCGATCGCTGGCCCGGGCAGCTTCGGCTTGGACGCCTCGATGAGATCTTCGAGCAGCGCCTGCTCCGCAAGCGTACGCACGAGGGAGTGGGTCGCCACCTGCTCCTGGCTTTCGACCAGGCGCAGAACGGTTCCGCGTAGCGTGACCGGCGTAACTCGCTCGGAGCACGCCGCCCAGATCCCGCTCACACGCGACCCCGGATGGCGTCGAGGTATTCGACGACCCGCACCAGACCGGGCACGGAACGGATGAGTTCCGCGGGCACGCCGCCGACGTGGAGATTGTGGGTGTGTATCCAGTGCTTCATCTGCCGCGGTTCACCGCCCACGAGCACGAACAGCGCGCGATAGGCGCGGATCACCAGCAGCGCCAGTTCGCCGGACTTGCTGCCGGGCTCGAGTGCGCCACGACTCAGTGCCGTGCGGTCGCGACCGACGATCGAGCCGAGCTCGGCCTGCGTCAGGCCCAGCTCTTTGCCGGCTTTCACCAGGGCGAACGCGAGGACCCCGGCGGCGCTGAGGCTTGCGCCATCGGCGACGGCATGGCCAGCCAGGTTGGACGAATTGCGTTCCATGCACACATTCTAGGCTTATTTGATGCGTTTGCAACATCACTTAGAATTGAAGCGGCGGTGACGTTGCTTGCGCCGTGCGATGTTTTCGGCGCGCCGAAAACGAGCCCAGGCGCCGCCTGTCAGGCGATCGATCCGGGGCCTTTCCCCGAGCGCGTGTCTGCCTTTCCAAGCTCGGGGAAAGGCCCCGGATCGATCGTCTGCCACCGAGCGCCTGTCTGCCTTTCCAAGCTCGGGCAGCGGCTCAAGCCGTCGAGCCGCTCTTCTTCGCCTCGGCCAGCACCACGCGGTTGATCTGCCACTGCTGCGCAATCGACAGCAGCGTGTTCGTGAGCCAGTACAGCACCAGGCCCGCCGGGAACCACGCCATCATCACGGTCATGATGACCGGCATGAAGGCGAACATCTTCGCCTGCATGGGATCGGGCGGCGCCGGGTTCAGCTTGAACTGCGCGAACATGCCGAAGCCCATCAGGATCGGCAGGATGAAATACGGGTCCTTCGACGACAGGTCCTGGATCCAGCCGAAGAACGGCGCCTGGCGCATCTCGACGCTCTCGAGCAGCGCCCAGTAGAACGCGAGGAACACGGGGATCTGTATCAGGATCGGCAGGCAGCCCGCGACCGGGTTGATCTTCTCGCGCTTGTACAGCTCCATCGTCTGCTTGGCGAGCTGCTCGCGGTCGTCCTTGTAGCGCTCCTGGATCGCCTTGATGCGCGGCGCGATGGCTCGCATCTTGGCCATCGAGCGGCCGCTCTTTTCCGTCAGCTTGTAGAACAGCAGCTTCAGCAGGACCGTCACGATGATGATCGTGACGCCCCAGTTCTGGACGTACTTGTGCACCCACTGCAGCAGGTGGAACAGCGGATTGGCGAGGATCGTGAGCTTGCCGTAGTCGACCGTGAGCTCCAGTTTCGGGCCGGTCAGCTTCAGCTGGTCCTGCAGCTTCGGACCGATGAACAGCTTCTCACTGAACGCGGCGCTGGCCCCCGCGGGTACGCTCTTGAGCGGACCACGGTAGCTGACCACCGAATGGTCGCCTTCACGCTGCAGCGAGTAATCATAGGTCTCGGCCTTCGGCGGCACGGCGGCCGACACGAAGTGATGCTGCATCTCGGCCATCCAGCCACCGGCCGCGGCCTGGCGGAACGCTGCGTCGTCCTCGTCATCGACGCTGAGCTTCTGGTACTTCTTGCCGTCGTATACGGCGGGCCCGCGGAACGCATAGCTCTCGACGTCGAACATCGAGCGCTTCTGCGAGTACACGTGCCGCGCGAACTGCACGTAGGAAGCGGCCTGCCAGTCCACACCCGATGCGTTCTTCACCTCGTACTGCACGTCGATCGCGTATTGGCCCGGTTTGAAGACGTAGGTCTTCATCACGGTAACGCCCTGCCCGTCCGTCCACGTCAGCGGCACGCGCAGTTCCTGTGCGCCCGGCGCGAGACGGAATTCGCTGGCAGGCGCCGTGTAATGCGCGAGGTGCGTCGGTTCGGCGCGGCCGTCGGCCGCACGCAGTCCGCTGCGCACGACACTGAACCTCGTGTCGTCGGTGGAGAGCAGACGCACAGCGGGGCTGCCCGGTTGCTTGTCCTGCGGGTACTGCAGCAGGTCGGCGCGCAGCAGGTCGCCACCCTGCAGGCTGATGTCCATGTCCAGCACGTCGGTGACGACGCGAACACTGGGGGCAGTGGCTGCACTGCTCACCGGCGCCGGCGTGGCGGCGGCGGGCGCTGCCGCCGCCGGCACAGTCGCTGACGGCAGCTCAGGCAAGCTCGACGAGGCCGCGCCCGGCGCGGCGGGTGCCACGACGGGCGACGTCGCGCTCGATGCCGACGTCGCCGTGGTCGCGGCGGACTGCACACCGTAATCACGATCCCACTGGATGATGTTCATCCACGCGAGCAGCGCAAGGCCAATCCAGAGAAACAGACGCGGGTTATCCATGGCTCGGTCGCTTGTCAGTGTGGTCGGACGGCGTGTGCGTGCATTCGGGCACGGGATCGTAGCCGCCGGGATTCCAGGGATGGCAGCGTCCGATGCGACGCGCCGCGAGCCACGAGCCGCGCAGCGCCCCGTGACGTTGGATGGCGTCCTGCGCATAGCAGGAACACGTGGGATAAAAGCGGCAGTTCGGCCCGAGCAACGGGCTGATGAACCAGCGGTAGAACGTGATGAGGGCGATCAGCAGCGGGCGCATCGTCGCACGATCCTATCCCAGTGCGCTTGCAGGCTCGCGCGGATCTCGGCGCTGCTGCTCGTGGTGGCGGCAGGTCGCGCGTTGACGACGACGTCCAGGGCCGGCAGTTCGTGCTGGCGGTCGCGGAACGATTCGCGCGCAAGGCGCTTGATGCGATTGCGCTTCACGGCATTGCCCGCGGCCTTGATGCCGACGGCGAGCCCGAGCCGGGCCCGGCCCGCTTCGTTCGGACGTGTGA
Organism: Pseudomonadota bacterium; assembly: GCA_016705325.1. Classification (GTDB taxonomy): domain Bacteria; phylum Pseudomonadota; class Gammaproteobacteria; order Steroidobacterales; family Steroidobacteraceae; genus RPQJ01. The sequence goes on from JADIYJ010000027.1 coordinate 560,595, forward strand.
GCACGAGGAACAGCGCATCGGAGGATCGCTGACCTTGCCGATGAACGGCGTCGAACTGCGGTTTGTCGGTCAGGCGGCTCGCGCGCGGAAAGCGTCGCGAGACAGGTGTGCAATCGTTACTGGTCGTGAGAACGGTCAGACCGCAAGACGCTTGCGGCCCTTGGCGCGACGACGGGCGAGGACGAGACGACCGCCCTTGGTGGCCATGCGCGCACGGAAGCCGTGGACTCGCTTGCGGTGCAGGTTGCTCGGGTTGAAAGTGCGCTTCATCGTCGGCTCCGAAAGTGTCCTGGACAGGACCGGAAAACAGGACCAGAAACAACAACATGCACTGGCCGTAAAAGGGCCGGGAAGAATACGCACGGACCCCGCCGGAGTCAACCTCAACCGAAGATATCCACAGGCCGGGAGCCGGTATACACTCGCCGCCCCTTCCCGCTCGCAAGCGCTCGCCGTCCCTGAGAAAGGCCCGTCGGTTCGTGCAGATTTCGCTCTGGCATCAATGCCTCCGCCGGCTCGAAGCGGAGCTCCCGGAACAGGCGTTCAACACCTGGATCCGTCCGCTGCAGGCCGTCGAGGACGGTGACCGGCTGCGATTACTGGCGCCCAACCGGTACGTCGTCGACTGGGTCAATCAGAACTGCACCGCGCGCATCAGCGAGCTCGTCGACGAGCTGGTTCCGTCACCAGTCCCACAAGTGGTCGTGGAAATCGGGTCGAGGCGCCAGCCGCCCCCCACTCCAGCCCAGATGACGGAGGGTATCGGCCTGCCGGTGCCACCGCGGCCCGCCGCACGGCCCACGAGCCAGCCGGAGCAGCAGCCTGGACTCGCCCCCCGCCGCACCATTGACCCGCTGCCCCAGTTCGGTGGCCGGCTGAATGCCGAGTTCACGTTTGCGAATTTCGTCGAGGGCAAGAGCAACCAGCTGGCGCGTGCAGCCGCGGTCCAGGTCGCCGAAAACCCGGGACGGGCCTACAACCCGCTGTTCATCTACGGCGGCGTCGGCCTCGGCAAGACCCACCTGATGCACGCCATCGGTAACCAGATCCGCGCGCGCAACAAGGATGCGAAGGTCGCCTACGTGCACTCCGAGCGCTTCGTCGGCGACATGGTCCGCGCGCTGCAGCACAACACGATCAACGAGTTCAAGCAGGCGTACCGCACGCTCGATGCGCTGCTGATCGACGACATCCAGTTCTTCGCCGGCAAGGATCGCTCGCAGGAAGAGTTCTTCCATACCTTCAACACGCTGCTGGAAGGGCAGCAGCAGGTGATCCTCACCTGCGACCGCTATCCGAAGGAAGTCGAAGGCCTCGAGGAGCGCCTCAAGTCGCGCTTCGGCTGGGGCCTCACGGTGGCGATTGAGCCGCCCGAGCTCGAAACCTGCGTCGCGATCCTGATGAGCAAGTCGGCCGCCAGCGGCGTCGAGCTGCCGGAGGAGGTCGCGTTCTTCGTCGCCAAGCGCATCCGCTCGAACGTGCGCGAACTCGAGGGCGCCATGCGCCGCGTGATCGCCAACTCGCAATTCACGGGTCGGCCGATCACGCTGGATTTTGCCAAGGAAGCGCTCAAGGATCTGCTCGCGCTGCAGGAACGGCTGGTCACGATCGAGAACATCCAGAAGACGGTGGCGGAGTACTACAAGATCCGCGTGGCCGACCTGCTGTCACGCCGGCGCAGCCGCTCGATCACGCGGCCGCGGCAGATGGCGATGGCGCTGTCGAAGGAACTCACCAATCACAGCCTGCCGGAAATCGGCGACGCATTCGGCGGCCGTGACCACACGACGGTGCTGCATGCGTGCCGCGTCATGAAAGAACTGCGAACCTCGCAGCAGCGGCTCAACGAGGACTATTCAAACCTGTTGAGAACGCTGGCGGGATGACATGATTAAGCTGTGGATGAAAGCGGAGCTCGAGTACTCCACATTTCATCCACAGGCTGCGGACAGGGCTTGCGGGCGTTGTGAGGGGTGCTGGCCCTGTCTGCAAACCTGCGCTGCCATTGGGGAAACTGAGGTTTTGCACAGACATGCGCTGTGCTAAAAGTCATAACAATAGATCTCTTATATAAAGACTCCGGAACTATAGAAGATGAAGATCATCGCGAAGCGCGAAGCGATCCTGAGCCCGCTGCAGGCCGTCATCGGTGTCGTCGAGCGCAAGCAGACGATGCCGATCCTGGCGAACGTGCTGGTAGCCGCCAAAGGCGGCAAGCTCTCGATCACGGCCACGGATCTCGAAGTCGAGCTCGTAGCCACGTCCGAGGTGGACGTGCAGCGCGGCGGTGAGATCACGATCCCTGGACGGAAGCTGCTCGACATCTGTCGCGCGTTGCCGGAGGGCACTGAGATCACGCTCACGCAGGAAGGCGAGCGGATGCTGGTGCGTGCGCGCAAGAGCCGCTTCACGCTCACCACGCTGCCGGCGGCAGAGTTCCCCACGGTGGAGGAGATCAACGCGGAGCAGACCCTGCAGCTGCCGCAGAAGGACTTCAAGCGGCTGCTCGACAAGACCCACTTCTCGATGGCGCAGCAGGACGTCCGTTACTACCTCAATGGCCTTCTGCTTGAAACGTCGGCAAAAATGCTGCGAGCCATAGCGACTGACGGCCATCGGTTGGCATTGTGCGAGGTTGAGCTGGCCAATGGCGGAAAAGCGGGCCAACAGGTCATCGTGCCGCGCAAAGGCGTGCTCGAATTACAGCGAATCCTCGGCAATGAAGATCAGTTGCTCGAAGTTTCGATCGGATCCAATCATCTTCGCGTCCAGATCGGCGAAATTCGCTTCACTTCGAAGCTGATTGATGGCCGTTTCCCCGAATATAGCCGGGTGATTCCCGCCACGCCACCCAAGACGATCGGCGCAGTTCGCGACGATTTGCGCCAGGCGCTGCAGCGTGCAGCGATCCTGTCGAACGAGAAATATCGCGGCATCCGGTTCGCGCTCAAGCCGAACGCGCTGATGATCCAGGCGCACAACCCGGAGCAGGAAGAGGCCGAGGAAGAGGTCGAAGTGACCTATGACGGCGAAGAGCTGGAGATTGGCTTTAACGTCAATTACCTGCTGGATGCGTTGGCGGCCGTGGACGGCGCAGACGTCCAGGTGGGTCTGACCGATGGCAACAGCAGCTGCCTGATCCGGGCGACGCAGGACGGGTCGGCGCGCTACGTTGTCATGCCGATGCGGCTCTGAGCAGCGGAGGGCGGACGCTCGCCTGTCTCCGCTCAGCCCCGCAGTCTCCACGTTGGTTCCACGTGGAACAACGTGGTTGAGCTGGCGCCATGAAGTCTCGACGTCCCCTGGCCTGTTCCACGTGAAACATCCGCAGGCCTGACACGATGAGCTTGCGCCGACTCGAAGTCCGCGACTTTCGCTGCATCGCGGCGACCGATCTCGAATTCGATGGCCGCTGCAATCTAATCAGCGGCGCGAATGCCACGGGCAAGACCAGCCTGCTCGAGGCGATCTTCTTTCTCGGTCGCGGTCGTTCATTCCGCACCGCCCGCAACGAAACCTTGATTCGTAAAGGCGCCGAGGAGTTGCTGCTCACCGGACGATTCGAAGCGGGCGAGAGCATCCGTCCGGTTGGTGTTCGTTACAGCCGCGAAGGATTCGAGGCGCGGGCCGGTGGCAACCGGATCGGCAGCCTGGCTGAGCTGGCAAGCATCCTGCCGGTCCAGGCCATCGACCCCGAGGTTCACCGGCTGGTGGAGGATGGCCCGCAGGAGCGTCGGCGTTACCTGGACTGGGGAGTGTTCCACGTGGAACCACGGTTCGTGGAACAGTGGCGCCGTTACCAACGGGCGCTCAAACAGCGCAATGCCGCGCTCAGGGCTGAAGCGCCGGAACAGGTGGTCCGGGCCTGGGATCCGGAGCTGTTGGAGTCTGGCCGCTCGCTGGCGGCTTCCCGTCGGGAGTACTTTGCGCAACTGGTGCCCCATGTCGCGACGGTCGGCGAACGCCTGCTGGGCACGAGCATCGAACTGTCGCTCAGCGACGGATGGCTGGCCGGAACAGAGCTGCAGGAGGCAATCGAGCATTCCTGGCCCAGGGACCGGGAGCGGGGGACGACGCACGTTGGACCGCATCGGGCGGACCTCTCGATCCGGGTTGGCGGCGACCTGGCCAAGCATCGCGTCTCGCGTGGCCAGCAGAAACTGACGGCCTCGGCGATGCTCCTGGGGCAGCTGCTGTGTGACCACGCCCTAGGGAGTCCTACCGCTGCATTACTTGTGGATGATCCGGCCGCAGAGTTGGACGAGGCCAACCTGGAGCGGCTGATTTCAATGGTGCTGGAACTGCCAGGGCAGCTGTTCGTGTCGGCCCTGGACCCCGGCATGGCGGCCTTTCAACGGCTTCCCGCGGCACGAAGGTTTCACGTGGAACACGGCAAAATCACCCCTCTGCTATAATTTCGCGTTCCTCTGAACCGGGTATCCCATGAGCGCCGCGGACGTCTACGACTCCAGTAAAATCAAAGTCTTAAAAGGCCTAGATGCGGTCCGCAAGCGCCCGGGAATGTACATCGGCGACACCGATGACGGGTCCGGTTTGCACCACATGGTGTTCGAGGTCCTGGACAACTCGATCGACGAGGCGCTCGCCGGTCACTGCACCAACATCATCGTCACCATCCACGCCGACCAGTCGGTCACGGTGCAGGACGACGGCCGTGGAATTCCTGTGGATATCCATCCGGAGGAGGGCGTCTCGGCGGCTGAAGTCATCCTCACCGTCCTGCATGCCGGTGGTAAGTTCGACGACTCCTCGTACAAAGTCTCGGGCGGCCTGCACGGCGTCGGCGTGTCGGTCGTCAATGCCTTGTCGGAGACGCTGAATCTCACGATCTACCGCGACGGCAAGGTCTACACCCAGGAATACCGCCTCGGCGAGCCGGTCTCGCCACTCACGCCCACGGGCACCAGCGACAAGCGCGGCACCACGATCCGCTTCAAGCCCAGCGACACGATCTTCACCAACATCGAGTTCGAATACGAAATCCTGCAGAAGCGACTGCGCGAACTCTCGTTCCTGAATTCCGGTGTACGCATCGAACTGGTCGACGAACGCGACGACCGCCGCGAAACCTTCCACTACGACGGCGGCATCAAGGAGTTCGTCAAGTACCTGAATCGCAGCAAAACTGCAGTTCACGAATCAATCTTCTGGTTTCGCGGTGATCGCGACGGCATCGGCGTGGAAATCGCGCTGCAGTGGAACGACTCCTACGCGGAGACGATGTACTGCTTCACCAACAACATCCCGCAGAAAGACGGCGGCACGCACCTGGCCGGGTTCCGCGCGGCGCTCACGCGCACGCTGAACGACTACATCGAAGGCGAGATGGCGAACAAGAAGGACAAGGTGCCGACCACGGGCGACGACTCGCGCGAAGGTCTCACCGCCGTCATGTCCGTGAAGCTGAGCGACCCGAAGTTCTCGTCGCAGACCAAGGACAAGCTGGTCTCGTCCGAAGTGAAAAGCGTGGTCGAGGCAATCGCCAGCGAAAAACTCGGCGAATTCCTGCTCGAGCAGCCGGCGCAGGCGAAAGCCATCGTCAACAAGATCATCGACGCCGCCCGCGCGCGCGAAGCCGCACGCAAGGCGCGCGAGCTCACCCGCCGCAAGGGCGCGCTCGACATCGCGGGCCTGCCCGGCAAGCTCGCCGACTGCCAGGAAAAAGATCCGGCGAAGTCCGAACTGTTCATCGTCGAGGGCGATTCCGCAGGCGGCAGCGCCAAGCAGGGACGCGACCGCCGCTCGCAGGCGATCCTGCCGCTGAAAGGCAAGATCCTCAACGTCGAGCGCGCGCGCTTCGACAAGATGCTGTCGTCGGCGGAAGTGGGTACGCTGATCACCGCGCTCGGCTGCGGTATTGGAAAGGATGAACTGGATTTAGCCAAATTACGGTATCATCGTATCATAATAATGACTGATGCGGATGTTGATGGCAGCCATATCCGAACTTTGCTACTAACTTTTTTCTACCGTCAGATCCCGAACCTGATCGAACGCGGCCACGTCTATATCGCGCAGCCGCCGCTCTACAAGGTGAAGAAGGGCAAGAGCGAGGCGTACGTGAAGGACGACGTCGAGCTGAACCAGATCCTGTTGCGCACCGCGCTCGAAGGCGCTTCGCTGGTCGTGCGCGATTCGTCGGTGCCGATGCAGGACGGCGCGCTCGAGACGCTGGCCCGCAAGTACATGGATTTCCAGAACGTGGTGCACAAGTCGCCGCGACGCTACGACACGCACGTGCTCGAGCAGATGCTGCACCTGCCGGAGATCGGCATTGCCGATCGCGAAGACCCGGACAAGCTCACCACCTGGGGCGCGCAGCTCGAGCAGATGCTGAACGACGTGCCGCAGGCCGGACGCCACTACACCGTGACGCTGCAACCGGGCACGCCGCCGCACCTGGTCGTCACGCGCGTCGAGCACGGCAACGCCGTCGAGAAGCACCTGCACCGCGAGTTCTTCAATTCGAGCGAGTACCGCCGCATCACGGATCTCTCGCGCACGCTGGTCGGTCTGTTCGGCGCGGGCGCCATCGTGCGCCGCGGCGACCACGAGCAGACCGTCGACAGCTTCAAGGAAGCCATCAACTGGCTGCTCGACGAAGCGCGTCGCGGCCAGACGATCCAGCGCTACAAGGGCCTCGGTGAGATGAACCCCGAACAGCTGTGGGACACGACCATCAATCCCGAAACGCGCCGGCTGGTGCAGGTGCGCATCGAGGACGCGCACGTCGCGAACGAACTGTTCTCGACGCTGATGGGCGATGAGGTTGAGCCCAGAAGGGAATTCATCGAGAGGAACGCGCTGCTGGTGTCGAATCTGGACGTTTGAACCTGCATCACTTGCAGGTACGTGCATGGTGCAAACCGGCATCGAAGCTTGACCCGATATCCAAGCGAACCGGCGTCGAAGTCGGACCAGGGATGACTTGCGAGATTATGTTGCTGGTCAAGGCTGGACGCCGGTTGACATGCTGTTCCGCGCCTCATCGCGCTAGACTTTGAGAGTCAGAACTCCTGGGACCTTGTGGACAACGTTAGAGGACACCTGCAGTGCCTCCTCGCGAGCGATGCGTTCCGGCGGGCACCGCACGCGTCCACGCTCCTGAGTTACCTCGTGGAGAGCGCTCTGGCGGAGTCGGTCCCCAAGGAGTACGTGATCGCCACAGAGGCCCTCGGCCGATCCACCGACTTCGATCCAAGGACGGACCCAGTGGTGCGCGTGGAGATCCGGCGTCTGCGGCAAAAGCTGCTCGAGTACTACGCGGAAGACGGACGCGACAGTGACCTCGTCTTTGAGTTGCCCAAAGGCCGGTATGGACTGACGTGGCGGCACCGGCAGCGATCTGAACAGCCGCTCTCGATCGCTGTGCTGCCGCTCGAGAACCTCACCGGAGACGCGTCCAAGGAGTATTTCGTCGACGGCCTCACCGAGGAGCTGACCAGCGAGCTGGCCCGCGCCGCGGACCTGCGCGTCGTCGCGCGTACCTCGGCCTTCGTGTTCAAGAACCGCCCGGCCGACGCAAGGGAGATCGGCCGGCGCCTCAACGTCTCGAACCTCGTTGAGGGCAGCGTGCGCTGGAGCAACGGGCGCGTCCGCGCGACGGTGCAGCTCGTCGAGGCCGACAGCGGCTTCCACCGCTGGGCCGAGACCCACGAGGTCGACGAGCGCGACATCCTCTCCTGCCAGCAGGAACTGGCTGTGCGGATACGCGAGGCGCTGCTGCTCGGGATCAGGCAGAGTGAAACGAAACTCGTCGAGGCCGGCCCGCCGGACGCGGACGCCTACGCGATGCTGCTGCGTGCACGCTACCACTGGCACACGCGCACGCCCGAAGGCATCGCCAAGGCGCTGCGGCTCCTCGAGGAACTCACCACGCGTTTCCCCGACTACGCGGCCCCGTGGGCGGCGCGTGCCGAGTGCTACTGCGTGCTGGGTCTCGACGCTCCCGTCCGAGTGGTGGAACTGGGAGCCCTCGCGCTCGAGTGCGCCGAGCGCGCTCTGGTATTGGCCCCTCACCTCGCCGAAGCGCACGCGGCGCAGGGTTGGGCCATCGGGCAGTACCGCTTCGACCACGCTGGCAGTGAGCGGCACCTGAAAACTGCGATCGAGTTGAAGCCCAGCTACGTGATGGCGCGCTACGTCTGGGGCATGGCCGCCTGCGCCCTGCGGCGCTTCGACGAGGCGCTGCGCTACGTCGAAAGCGCCGTCGAACTCGATCCGCTGTCGATGGTGGCGCACCGTGGTGTCGCGTATGTCTGGTTCGCACGCGGGGACCTCGAGCGGGCCCGTGAGCACGTGCTGCAGGCGCTGGACCTGTCGCCGCGCGCGCCTTTCGCCACGTACCTGCACGGACTCATCGAAGCCGAGGCGGGCAACACCGATCTCGGCGTGACGTTGCTGCAGAGGGCCATCGCGCAGGCTGGCGGCACATGGTCGTTCGTCGAAGGATTCATCGCTTATTACCAGGCGCGAGCCGGCCAGCCCGAGGTGGCGGAGGCCAGCGAGCGGCGGCTCGGCGAGATCGACCCCCCGAACCACATGGCGTTGGCGCTTGCTGCGCTGGGGCGCCACGACATCCCGGAAGCCATCCATCAGCTCGAGCTCGCTGCCGGCGCCCGCGATCCGTTCCTCGTCCATATCGCCGACCATCCACCTTTAACGCAGTTGCTTGCCGAACCGCGCGCGACGTCGCTCTACCGTCGGTTGAACCTGCCGGTCGGTTGAAGGTCGCGTCACCCAGTTAACCGCCAACACCGGCGTTGAGCGTGACATCGCCCACCGTGCCATTGGGCGACGAATCGCAAGCTGCTTGGCAAGTGATGTTTCCGAACCCATCTCTACATCCGGTGCAAGGTCTGCCAGGCGTTCTGGGTTGACTTCGCACTCACGCAGTAATCGCCCTTGAACTTGCCCGCTTTCAGGGGCAGCTCGGCGACTGTGACGAAGTACTTTCCGGACCAGGGCAGGGTCGCCGTGATCGTGTTCGGAAGGTTCGTCGCGTCGAGCCTGAGCAGGCCGAGGCCAGAAAGGGTCAGTGCCGCCTTGCCGGGCGTGAAGGTCCCCGCAGGATTCGGCGCGAGCGCAACGGTCACCTTCTCGCCTTTGACGCCGTTGAACTCGAAGAAGTGGATATCGAGGAACCAGTGGTTTCCCAGCATCGAGCAGATCACAGTCTGATTGGTCTGTGTGACCTGTTTGACGGTCGCGACGGCCCAGGTGGAGAAGTGGCCGATGACGTTGCTGAAACGGACGCGAGCCGGCGTGCCCGTGGTCGGCTGCCCGTTCGCGTCGAAGGTCTCGACTCGCACGCAGCCGCCGGCGGTCGGGGTGCCCGTGCCCACGCAGATCGGGAACGCCTGGAAGACGCTGCCGGGCGCGTCGCCCTTGGTCACCAGCGTCGCCGTACCCGCGGCGAGGGCGCCGAGGAGGGCCGTCCGGGTGGCCGCGTCGAGCTGGGCGACGGTGATGTCGAAGGAGAGCGTCGCGTCGCGATTCAGCGTCGGGACCGCGAAGGTGAACTGGTACGCCGCGATCGGATCGATCGTCGCGTGGGAGCCGCTGGCATTGAGGCCGCTCTCGGGCACCAGCGCCACCGGGTCGACGCGGGTGACCGAGAAGCTCACGGGCGTCGTGAAGCTCGCCGCCTGGACCTGGAGGTGCATGACGGCTTCGGCGCGGGTCGCGGTGAGGTCGAGGGAGCCGCCGGGTGTGGTGCCGCTCATGTCGGTGTAGCCGGTTGCGTCGAGCGTGAAGTTCCCGGTGACGGTCGCGTCGTCGCCCACGTCAATCGTGCCCGCGCCCGTTGTCTCGATGGTGAGGTTGCCGCCGACGTCGGTGAGCGAGGATACGTCGACCGCAGCGTCGCCATTGTCGACAATGGTGAGGTTTCCGCTCACGGTGGTGAGGTCGCTCACGTCGATCGTTGTCGCGGCGGTGTTGTTGCTGATGTCGAGCGAGCCGCCGTTGGTGGTGAGTGCGCTCACGTCGACCACTGTCGCCGACGTGTTGCCGCTGATGTCGAGCGAGCCGCTGTTGCTGGTGAGTGCGCTCACGTCGACCACTGTCGCCGAGGTGTTGTCGCTGATGTCGAGCGAGCCGCCGTTGGTGGCGAGTGCGCTCACGTCAACCACTGTCGCCGATGTGTTGCCGCTGATGTCGAGCGAGCCGCTGTTGCTGGTGAGTGCGCTCACGTCGACCACTGTCGCCGAGGTGTTGTCGCTGATGTCGAGCGAGCCGCCGTTGGTGGCGAGTGCGCTCACGTCAACCACTGTCGCCGATGTGTTGTCGCTGATGTCGAGCGAGCCACCGTTGCTGGTGAGTGCGCTCACGTCGATGACCGTCGCGGCAGTACCGACAATAGTGAGATCGCCACCGATGTGGGTCACGCCCGAGATCAGGATCGCGTTCAGCGCCGGGTTGCCTGAGATGGTCAGCGAGCCGTCGACCGTCGCGAGGCTGCTCAAATCAACGCTCTGCATCACGAGGTTGCCGGCGATCGTGATGCTGCCGCCGGCGCTCTGGAGGGCGTTGAGGTCGATGACCAGAAGCTGATCGTTGCCGGTGATGGTGACGTTGAGCCCGACGCTGGTCGCGTTCGGGATCAGCAGATACTCACGGCCGTCGACGTTGACCATGAGGATGCTGCCGACCACGGCGTTCACGCTGTCGAGGAGCAGCTGCGCGGTGGCAGCGTCGATGACCAGGTCGTCCGGCAGCGGCGGCGGCACGACTGCGCGAATGCGGTTGTTGTCGGAATCCGCGATCAGGATATCCGCGCCTCTGCTGGCAACACCGCCGATGTCTCGGAAGGTGGCGTCCTGAGAGGGGCCGCCATCACCGGAGAAGTCCGTGACGCCGGTCCCCGCGAACACCGAGAGGATGCCGGTGCCGAGGTCGACCTTGAAGACCTGGTTGTAGTTCGAGATGTAGAGATGGTTGGTGGCGTCGAGGGCGAGGTCCTGGGGAGTGCCGATATCCATGCTGGTCGCCGCGCCGGAGCCCGGTGTCGTGGGGCCGCCGCCGGCTACCGTGGTGATGATGTGGGTGATGGCGTCGACGCGACGGATGCTGCGCGAGCCGCTGTCGAGCACGTAGAGATTGCCGGCCGCATCGAGGGCCACACGGCGCGGCACCGAGAAGCGTGCAGCCAGGGCGTTGCCGCCATCTCCGCCGGGTGTGCATGCACCCGGAACACCCGGAACCTCCCAATTACCCGCGACCGTGGTGATGATATTGGTCGCAATGTCGACCCGGCGAACCAGGCAATTGAGCACGTCGCCGATATACACGTTGCCGGCAGCGTCGGTCGCGACACCCTCGGGCAGCTGCATCGACGCGGTCCCGGCGGGGCCACCGTCACCGGCATAGCCAAAACCGACTAAGCCCGCGCCCGCGAAGTTGGTGATCACACCGGTGCCGAGATCGATCTGGCGAATCCGGTTATTGTCGATGTCGGCAATATAGAGGGCGTCACCGGCGGGGCTGAGCGCGAGGCTCAAGAGCCCCGACAGCTGAGCGGCGGTGGCCTGACCGCCATCACCGGTGTCACCCCACGTGCCCGTGCCGGCGACCGTTGTGATGATGCCGGCCGTACTGATGCGGCGCACCCGATAATTGTCGGTGTCCGCGATGTACACGGTGCCGTCGGCGGCGACCGCCATGCCGTGCGGGGAGCGCAGCCGCGCTGCGATCGCGAGGCCGCCATCGCCCGAGTAGCCTTGCGTGCCGGTACCGGCGACGGTCGTCACGTCGGCCGCGAACGCGGACATGCCGCCGACGAAGGCGAGGAGAGCGAAGAGAGCGAGTGAAACGGTCTTTGCTGCGCATCGGCTCATTTTCAGATTCATGGAGCTCTCCCCGATTCTGGTTGCAGATTCGCAGCATTCCCGATCTCGGCGTGCGTCCAGATAGTTGTCGCCTGGGTCATGCGGCCGGACTGGCCTCATTAATTCCACTTACGGCGGCGCCGGCCCCGAGTCTTCCGCGGCTCAGATCATTCTCCTGCGACAAGTCGGGGGGCAGTGTCATACGGTGTCATGCTTGCCGAGACCGACCTCGCGGCTTCCCCGGGTGATCGACAGCGGGCCGACATCCCTGTCGGGCCATGTGCGGCGGATCAATGGACGATAGTCGTCGTCGGGCGAGACGCGGCGGCGAGAATCGAGCCCAATCATTTGAAAACGGGGTCGGGGCGGAGCATCAACGGGCGTTGGAGACTGACGAATGCAGGCCAGCGCCACGCTAACTGAGACCGGCGCCTGCGGCCCTCTCGGTGAGTCGACCCAGAGCCGGCTGAATATCAGATGCAGAAGCGCATGAGTCGTTCATAGTCGCCTCGATCGGCCTCTTCTAGCCCGGCGATGTACTCACTTCGCATTTCGCCGATGGTGGCGAGGTCTGCACTGCCCCAACGAAACCTCTCAACGCGGAACACTTTCTCGAGCAGAAAATCGGCTATTGCACGCGATGTGCGACCGTTACCGTTGGGAAATGGATGCACCCGCACGATCCTATGGTGCAGCCTTGCCGCAAGTTCTTGCGGCGATACCGGCTCCAGTGCAGTTGTCGCCAGGAAGGTCATGTCCTCAAACAAGACCCGCATGTCTTGCCGGATGCGCGTATGCGGACTGGCAAACTCATTCTGGAGATCGTGTAGTCGGTATTGCCCAGCCCAGCGCCAGACGTTGCCGAACATTCTCTTGTGTAATCTGATCAGGAAGTCGTCAGTAAGGACGCGTTTTAGCGCGACGCCTCTGGCGCTCTGCATCCAGGCTTCATATTCGGCAATATTGGCTGCTTCGGCTTGATTCAACTGTTCATGCGTTGTGATCCACGAGACCGCGGGTCTCAGGGCCGCGATCTCCTCCGGACGTAAAGGGGTCGCACCCGGAGCGTGGGTGCCGATCAGAGCCACAGGCTTGAAGGATTCTTTTCAAGTTTCGCGGTAATGATTTCCGCCAGGTCTTCGATCTGCTGCTTGGTTAACGTCTGGGCTTCCAACCCCATGGTTCCAGCCACTTTGGTGAGTTGATCGCGGGCGGCCTCGCGAGCTCTCTCGTTGATCATCTTGCGCAACGGTGCGCGCGGAATAATCGCGTAGACGAAGTCAGCGTCGAGTGCCTGGGCTGCCCGTCGCAAGCTGGCTACTGAGATGGACTCATCCACTTCGTTCGCTTCGAGCTTGTATACGGCACCCCGGGTCATACCCATCCGTCGCGCTAATGCGGCTCCGCTCATTCCTAATGCGTGACGAAGCGCGCTGACCCAACCGGATCCAGGTCGAGCATGGGCCAGTTGATTTGCGGCTCTTCGCAAAGGCACCAATTGACTGTCAAACTGTGCCAGAGCGGATCGGCTGAATTGGACCATAGTTTATCCCTATGAAAAACAAATGGTTAGCTATATAAACCATCCCCGCTACTGTCTGCTAGGGGGCCTAAGGGTACTCTTTAGATTCGCAAAAGACTACTCAAAGGTCCTCTTCTTTGTTAATAAAGAGAACCGATGAGTGCTCGTATTCAACAAAAATGAGGACGTTTTGGTATCCGGATTGATAGGCGGATTGCTGCGGATGTTCGTTTCGCTCTAATTAGATAGACCCACCCTGAGCAGCCGAAAGGTTCAATTTCGGCTCGGCTCCATGGGATCGCCCCGTCGCTCCGGGACGCCGCCGCCTCCGACGACAAGAGGCGCGTTTCTATTTGCAACATCAATCCGAAGTGATGCGCTCCGACCAGTTGTCGCCCAGGTACAGTCGGACCGGCTTTCCTGCTTCTTCCTGGAATCAGGCCACTTCTCCCACCGGTGGGTTGTTGCCTGTAGGCGTTTCGATCTGGAAGCGGCCGTTCCCCAGCGGTTCCAGCCGGGCGACGGTATCGATTCCCGGCGCCGTGGAGCTGAGGGCAACGAGCCTGTCGTTCAGCAGCAGCGGTCCAATCGCAGCGATCAACTGCCGTGCCATCTCTCCAGCGTCGGAATCGCTGCTGTTGGTCACCGAGAATCGGGGTCTCGGATTGGCTTCCAAAATCAAGGATTTCAGGTGCTTATCGTCCTGCCGGAGACCACCGACTCGCTCCACACACCGAAGCCCATTGCTGTACCTGGACGAACGGCTTACGATCAAGCGATCGATCGGAGATTCGTATGACAACGGTAACCGTCTCGCCCAAGTACCAGATCGTGATTCCGAAGGAAGTCCGTCAGGCGCTCGGTATCAAGGTGGGCGAGAAACTCGACGCCATCCCTTATCGGGGTCACATCGCACTGGTCCCGGTGCGCTCGATCAAGAATGCCCGCGGCTTCGTGAAAGGCATCGACACGGACATCGTGCGCGAACCTGATCGGGTATGAACGTCGTCGATTCCTCCGGCTGGCTCGAGTACTTCGCCGACGGCCCGAATGCTGCAGTGTTCGCCAAACCGCTCCAGGCGACCAGCACGCTGATCATCCCGTCAATCTCGCTGTTCGAAGTCTTCAAGCGCGTCATGACCCAACGCGGTGAGGACATTGCACTCGAGGCTGTGGCGATGATGCGGCAGGGGAGGGTGGTCCCGCTCGATGACGCACTGGCTCTCGACGCCGCACGCCTCTCGGTCGAACATCGGCTGCCAATGGCCGACAGCATCATCCTCGCCACGGCGCTCGCGCATCGCGCCACGCTCTGGACCCAGGACGCCGACTTCGAGAACGTGCGAGGCGTCCACTACCTGCCAAAGCAATAGTCGGAGGGGCGATCGCAGAAACTGCGATCGTCCACGCTATCTCGACAATCTGACTGCGATTGAATTCGACCCTACGCCAACGGACTCGGACGCGCGAAAATGTCCGTCGTAATTCTCCTGCTCGTGTTCGTTTTTTTCGCCGCCTTCCTCGTCGCTGCGAGGGAGTGCTGCCTACAAGATCGATCGGCACCAGTCCTCGCACCATGTGACGTACCAGACCCGCGGGACCAGACGGCCTGGACGGATCTACTGGACCCGATGACGATGGGACTGCTGGAAAAATCGATGAAAGGTCGGGCGTTCATGTTCACTGCGCCTGATGACCTCCGCGAAGGGCTCAATGCCATTCGTGACCAGCGTCCAACCCCTGTCCTTCAAGGACACGCCGGACATTCAAGCGGGGGGGACCACGCCCGGTCGCGACTGATTCCCGCCAGTTGCGACGTCCAACGCTGCATGGCGCTACCCGTCACCACCGGTGCCCCTCGACCGGATTCAAGGCAGCGATGAGCGAAATGGAGCACGAACCGTTTCACCGTGGAGAACTGGCAGCCCAGCAACGCTGGCGAACTGCCGACCTGTGGGACACGGCGCGCAAGGACAGACTGCTCTGGGACCACATTCCCGGGCACCTGCTGGCGCGCGTCGAAGCCGCGCCGTTCTTCTTTCTTGCCACGAGTGCGCCGGACGGAAGCTGCGACTGCTCGTTCAAGGGCGGCGGTCCCGGCCTGATCCGCATGCTGGATCAGCGCCGCTTTGCATTTCCCGACTTCGACGGCAACGGGGCGTTCATGAGCCTCGGAAACATCCTCCTCAACCCGAGGGTCGGTTGCCTGTTCATCGACTTCAGCGACGGGGCCCGCCTGCGCGTGAATGGGCGCGCCTCGATCCACGAGGATGGGCCGCTGCTGGACCTCTTTCCGCAGCAGCATCGGGTCGTACTGGTCGACATCGAGCAGGTGGTTCCGAACTGTGCGCGCCACATTCCCCGACTGCAGTCTTTGGCCTGACACCCTGGCGCGACCACGGAAACCGGGAATCGCCGGGCAGATGAGCGCGCCCTACCGCATCGCCGTCAATGCCGAGTGGACCAGCAAGTGCAACGCGCTGTGCCCGATGTGTACGCGCGACGCCATCCAGCACCCGCAACTCATGCGGTCCGACACCTGGTCGAGCGTCCTGCGTCGTCTCGACCCGGCCGAGGTCTTCCGGGTCGTGATCGCCGGTTACGGTGAGGCGACCACGCACCCACGCTTCTTCGAGTTCATCGACGCCATGCGCGGCCACCCGGTTCGCTTCGACATGGTGAGCAACGGCCACCTCCTCAGCCCCGACAAGCTGGCTCATCTCGATGGCGTCGTCGAGCTGCTGATCGTTTCCTTTTCGAGCGTCGACCCGCAGGTTTACCGCCGGGTACACGTGAATCTCGACCAGCGCCGTGTGATGCAGAACCTGCGGTCGGCGCAGGCAATTCTCAAGCACACCCGCCTGGCCATCAGCCTGACGCCGATGCCGGAGTGCCTGCCGTCGCTGCCCGACACGATCGGCTGGCTGCAGGAACAGGGGATTACCACGCTGACCATGTCGCCGACGCTGTACAACCGCGGCGGAAACATGACCGAGCACGAGCTCGCCAGCGAAAAGCTGCGTGCACTGATCGAGCGGCACGGGCTCCGTTCGCAGGAAATCGATTTCGTGCCCGGCGTTGCGCAGCTGGTCAGTCAGTGGCGCCGCAACCGGTTCAAGTGCGTGCCACGCAACGTCGACCTGTTCATCTCCTCATCGGGGGACTACCTGTATTGCTACAACGACGTCGCGCACCGCCATGCGATCGGACACGTCGAGACGGACAGCATCCACGACACGCTGCGACGTCGCGAAGGCATGGCGACGATTCCCTCGCTGTGTGACCAGTGCAACATGCGCGACCGTTACCGCGCCGGAGAGTTGGCCAAGGCCGGGATCGGTTACCTCCGCTCGAAATGGCGGCCCGCCGACCGAGGCTCCGGCAGCGGCTGAACCACAGCCGTTCGCGGGCCGGACGGGCGAAAGTCGTCGCGGTGTTCTGGCCAGACAACCTCTCCTCCTGCGTGCGGTTGTCGAACGTGCCGATGTCGCACTGGATGCGATTCGCCAGCCCGCCACCCGACGGCGTGAAAGTCAGGAAATCGTCGTGGCCACCGCCAGCAGCGCTGGCAGCAGTGACGCGTCAGGTCGACTCCGGCGGCACCAGCCCGTTGCGGATCGCGAACCGCACCAGGCCCGGCACGTCGAAGATGTCGAGGCGCTGCATCAGCTGCATCCGGTGAGTCTCGATCGTCTTGACGCTGAGGAAAAGGCGCTCGGCCATCTGCCGGGTGCCGAGTCCTTCGACGATCAGTTGCAGGATCTGCCGTTGCCGCGGCGTCAGCGCGTCCAGCTCCGACTCGCCGGTGCCGGCGCGCCGCTCGAACTGCAGCACCTGTTGGGCATCGATCGCACGGCAAAGGTAGCGCCGTCCCGCGCAGATTTCGTCCAGCGCCGTTGCCAGCTCGTCGAATGCGGAGTCCTTGTTGAGGTAACCCGCGGCCCCGGCGGCGAAGGCGCGGGCGGCATACTCCGCGGAGGCGTGCATGGAGAGCATCAGCACGCGGGTCGGCAGGTCGAGCCGGGCGATGCGCGCCGCCGCGTCGAGGCCGTTCAAGCCTGGCAGCGTGATGTCGAGCAGGAGGGCGTCGGGCGGGTCACGCCGCACCAGGTCGACGGCCTCGAGCCCGTCGCCGGTCTCGCCGACGACCACGACGCCGGGCAGGCTTTCCAGCAGCGCACGGATACCGGCGCGCACGAGTGCGTGGTCGTCGGCCAGCAGGATGCGTCGTCGGGCGATCATGAGGGTGGCACGGATCCCGGCACCGGGCCTGCGCCGGGCTTCGCAAATGGAATCATGACCTCGAGGCGGCTGCCAGAGCCGGGCCGCGAATCCAGCTCGAGGGTCCCGCCGGCGTTGCGCACGCGCTCGGTCATGCCGAGGAGCCCGAGGTGCTCGCCGCGCTTGACCCGCTGGCTGACAGCTTCGGGATCGAAGCCCACGCCATCGTCCTCGATGAGGAGTCGCAGCGCGTCGGATTCGACACGCAACGTAACGCGAATCAAGGTGGCCCGCGCATGCCGTAACGCATTGCTGACGGCTTCCTGGACGACGCGAAACACGGTCGTGTTGAGTCCTTGCGGCACGCCAGCGACCTCTGGTGCTGCGTCCAGCTCGATCTTCAAGCCCGACCTCTCGGCCAGGGACTTCAAGTGATGGTCGAGCGCCGGCACCAGCCCGGCCTCGTCGAGCAGCGGCGGCCGCAAGCCCCGGGCGATGTCGCGCGCCTGGCGGATCATGCCGTCCACCATCGCCACCGAATCCTGCAGGCGCCGCGCGACGATTGAGTCCGTCGCGGTGCTGCGTAACAACTGCAGGTTGATCTTGGCGGCGGTGAGTGTCTGGCCGAACTGGTCGTGCAGTTCACGGGAAATTCGAATGCGTTCGTCTTCCTTCGCCGACTCGAGGCGGCCTGTCAGCTGCCGCAGCCCGGCGTAGGCTTCCTCGAGCTCCGCCTGGCTGCGATGTGCGCGCGCGAGCGCCTGCTCGCGCTGACTTTCGAGCTGCTCGAGCACGGCATTGCGCTGTCGCAGGGAGCGCAGCCGGACGAAGTGCAGACCGAGCATCAGCATCGCGATTGCGGCCAGCGCCAGCCCCCGGAACCAGGACGTCATCCAGAACGGCGGCACCACGTCGAACTCGAGCGGCGGGCTCGTGCTCCATTGGCCGAACACGTCCCGGCCGCGGGCCTCGAAGCGGTAGTGCCCTGGCGCGAGGCCGAAGAATGTCACCTGCCGGCGCCGGCCGAGCGGCGTCCAGTCGTCCTGCGGTTGCAGGCGATAGGCGTAGTCGTGCCGCGTCTCGGCGAAATCGAGCACGGCGAATTCCAGCGCGAGTCCGTCGTCGATGTTCTTCTCGAAACCATGGCGCAATTCCGCGGGCGACAACTGCTGGCCTGCGCCGCTCGCCAGTCGCTCGACGCCGGTGATGCGAACCGGCGAGGGCGGGCGGACTTGCAGAGGCGTGCCCTTTGGCACGCTGACCAGGCCCTGGACCGAACCGAAATGCACGAACCCGGAATCGGTCGAGGATGCGCCGGTGTTGAAGGAACTCACCGGCAACCCGAACTGGGGCACGTGATTCACGACCTGGCCCTTGGCGGGATCGAGACGCGAGAGGCCGTGGCGCGTGCTGAGCCAGAGCGAGCCGTCGTCGTCTTCCTCGACCGCCATGATCCCGTCGTTCAACAGGCCGCGTTCGACACCCCAGCGCTCGAAGCGCGTCACGCGGCCAGCGGCGTCGACCAGCGCACGGTGCAGGCCGCCGCCGTCGGTGGCCACCCACAGGCCGCCGGCGCGGTCGCGTCGCAACGCCGTCACGTGGTGGTGCCGCAAGTTACGGTCGCCGCCGCTGCGACCGTCGAAACGCTCGCAGGACCAGGGCTCGATGCGACAGTGATTGAGTCCGTTCGAACGGGTACCGACCCAGACGTAGCCACTCCTGCCCTGGGCCAGGGCGGTGACGTAATCGCCGCTCAACGAATCCGGCAGCTGCGGATCGTGCCGAAAAGCGCGATAGCGCCCGCTGCCGGCCTCGCGCAGGAACAGGCCGCTGCCGCCGACGCCAACCCAGAGCCCACCTTCCTCGGCCGCCAGCAGCGCCCCGACGTAGCCCTGGCCGATGCCGTCGGGACGATCCGCGTCGTACGCCTCGAGACCGAGGTTGCTGCCGTCCTCGGCGAACCGGTAGACGCCCGCGGTCGACCCCGCAAACATCTTCTCGTCCCGGGTTACGGCGAAACTCAACACGCCTGACTGCAGGATCGAATCGGTCGTCGGCCCGCCGGTCGGGGCGACAGAACCGGCCACGACGTCCACCAGCTGCGGGCCGCCACCGAAGCTCCCGACCCAGGGCTGTCCTGCGGACACCCGGCCGAGCACTGCGGTGACGTTCTTGTCGCGAAGTCCGCCGCCATCGGTGCCTGGAGCCAGCAGCCGGAACTCCGCCTCCTCGAGCGGCGCGCGGTAAACACCGCCGCCCCAGGTGCCGACGAAGAGCGTGTGTTCGTTGCTCGCAAGGCTTAGCTGCGGTTGCGACGGCAGGTTGCCGGGAGCGCCGACGCCGCCAGGGTGCGCACGCGACGACTTGCCCGTCGCCAGGTCGACGACCAGCACACCGTGCGCCAGCGTGGCGATCCACAGGCGCCCGTACTGATCCGCGTGCATCGTGGTGATGAGCGGTTGCGAGCCCGAGTCGTTGGCGAGGTCGATGCGCTTTGCCGTGCGCTGCGCGGGATCGAGTACGACCAGCCCGTCGCGCGTTCCGGCCCACACCCGGCCATCGGCCGCCTCGTGCAGGGCAAACACGTCGTCGAGCCCGCGGGCGCCGTCGAGGAGCGACGCGAGCGGGAAATGCTCGAACCTCCCGCCCGCGTCATCCCAGCGGTCGATGCCACCTCCGACCGTGCCGATCCACAGCTGCCGCGATGCCCCCCGGTGCAGCGCATAGACCCAGTTGTGTGCAAGGCTGGCCGCAGTGCCACTGTCGTGGAAATAGCGCACGAAGTTGCGGCCCTCCGCGTCGAGCCGGTTGAGTCCGTTCTGCGTGCCCACCCAGACCCGGCCGGTGGCGTCCTGGGCGACGCCGTAGATGCTCTCGTCGCTCAACGAGCGCGGATTCCTCGAGTCGTGGTGAAACTGGGTGAACTGGCCTGTCTGTGGGTCGCGACGATTGAGGCCGCCGGTGTTGGTGGACACCCACAGCGCACCGTCGTCGGTCTGGTGCAGTGAGCGAATGTCCTGGTCGCTGATGCTGCCCGTGCGCTCCGGGTCGGGCAGGAACGCCGTGGCCTGGTAACCGTCGTAGCGGAACAGGCCTTCGCGCGAACCGACCCACAGCAGGCCGTCACGATCGACCAGCATCGAGACCGCGACGTTGACGTCGAGCCCGCGTCCCGCGCCGAGTTCGGTGAAGCGGCGCGTGGCGTCGGCCTGCGACGCGAACAGCAACAGCAACAGGCCTGCAACTCGCCAGCCCGCGGCACGCCTTATGAAAACCGAGGCCATTCTCTTCCTGGGAGCATGTCCGTTACGCAGCGCGCGAGGCTAGCATGGTCGCTGGAGCCCTGCGTTGCGCGGCGCGCCGGCGACGGTCACTCCACGGTCCGCGCCCAGTCGCGGAGCGATTCCTGGAGGTAGCTGTCCGCGTCCGGATCGACGGCACGGAATTCGCGCAGCGCGTCTGCCGCGCCGGCGATATCGCCCACGGCGTAGAGGGCCGCGACACTCGCGGCACGGTCCGCGGCGTCGCGCGGCGCCACATTGTCTCTTGCAGCTTTCGCTGACGTTGCCGTCGCCTCTGCCGATGCCGTTGTCCGTACCGGGGCCGGTATCGGTGCTGCTGCTCCTGCTGCCGCGTCCGATGAAATTCGCCCGTCCAATTCCGCCGCCGCCTGCTGCCGTTGATCGACTTCTGCTGCAGGCATTGTCGTCGCCGTGTCCGCCGCGGATTCCCGTTCAATCACCCTGGCCGGTGCCGCGACGGACTCCCGCACGACAGCTGGCGCAGGCGGACTTGCGGTCTTCGCCTCGCTCGCCTCGCGCGTGGCTGGACTTTCTGGTTTCTCCCGCGCCGCGGCGGGCGCGGTTGCCGGTGCTTCCATCTGCAGAGTCGGCCCGACATCGCGGTCGCGAGGCAGCGACTGCACGAGAACGAAAGCGAGACCGGCTACGGCCGCCGCAGCGGCCAGCGGTTGCCATCGCGTCAGCCAGCTTCGTTGCGGGGGGCTGGCGCGCTTGACCTGCGCCGGCTCGTCGCGGCCCTCGGTCGATTTGCGCGCAGCCGCGATGATCGCCGCATCGAGTGCTGACGGCGGCTGTTCATCCGACAGCTGCTGCCAGGCACGATCCAGGGCGTCGTCGCCGCCCGGTGATTGCGAACTTTCGCGCTCGTGATTGCTCATGCCATGTCCTCCAGCGCGGCGCGCAAGCGGCGATACGCATAACGCAACCGACTCTTTACCGTCTCGCCGGACGCAGCCGTAAGGCCGGCGATCTCCTCGAGCGAGAGGCCACCCTCGACGTGCAGCAGGAAGGCATCCCGTTGCAACGGTGGAACGTCGGCCAGCGCCGCAAACAGGCGACCTCGTGCCTGCGCATCGATGCTTGCATGCAGCGGGTCGTCGCTGCCGTTGCGCGCTGCTGCCACGGACTCCTCCGCCTGCGCGACGGTGGCCTCGTCCTCGAGCGACGCCAGCGTCGTGCCGTGGCGGGAACGCCAGTGATCGACCATGCGGTGACGCGCGAGCGTGTAGAGCCAGGTCGAGAACTTCGCCTGCGCCTGGTAGCGCGCTCGCGCGCCGATGACTTTCAGCCACAGGTCCTGGTGCAGTTCATCCGCGCTGGCCGCATCGCCTGCCGAGTGACGCAGGAAATACCGGTAGGTCGCGGCCCTGTGCCGCGCGTAGAGCTCTTCGAACGCGCGCGCATCGCCGTCGCCGTACGCGCGCATCAGTGTCTCGTCGGTGCGGGGTTCCTGCTCGACGGTCCGGGGTTGCATCCGCCGTGCAGTATTGGTCGGCACGGCAGACGCAGCAACCGCACGGGTCACGGATCGGGGACGAAACTCGCTGCGCCCGGGAACGGATCAGGGCGGCGGGGTGAAAAGCCGTATCTCGGCTGCGGAATGACGCCCATGGCCAGCAGCGTTTCCCGGCGCTCGTACCGGATCGCGATCACCTGGTCCGGCCGTGCGCTGGCACGCTCGAACTCGACCTGCTGCACTGGCGAGTATTCCCCCCGACCGTGCCCGGTGCCGAGCGACGGTTGCGGCATGGCCGGGGCAGAAGCGGTGGCCTCTGTCGCCCGTCTGGCCTTGGCGGCCCCGGCCGCATCGGCCTCGGCGCGCTGCTCCGACGCCGGCGCTGCTGTCTGGCGATCCCTGCTCAGCCACGCCGGTTGCTCGACGTGGCGCTCGCGAAACAACGCGACTCCAATGACGCCGAGGTCGTTCGGCCGATCCGTGCGCGCGGCATAGGAATCGCCTGGGTCCGCGAAGTAGAAGGCCGCGGTGCGACCCAGGTCCTTGCGCCAGCCCTGGACCGTCACGTAACCACCCGGCTCCAGGACGTAACCGGACTGAGCCGGCGAGGCTGTTTCGCCGGTCACCGCATTGATGCCGTCCACGCTCACGACGGCCAGCAGGCGGCGGTCAGAGCAATTGCGGATGCGGATGGCGTATTCGTTGCCGGGCTCGCCGGCCACGTAGCGCTGGCCGCGGTGACGGTATTCGGTCAGGACCTCACCGGCGCCGCGATCGTAGATGTCGACGTTGGCGAGAGTGCCGGTTCGGGCAACGGCCAACGGGGCGATCGCGCTCGCGAGGACCGTTGCGGTTGCGGCCGCCAGCAGGCTGCGGCGGGTGATCGGATTGCACATGACTCGGACTCCGTTTGCAGGGTGGGCGTCCCTGTAAACGGTGGTGCGAGCGAAGCGGGGTCAACCGGTCGCGCGCTGCGGCCCGCATGCGGCTCGAGCAGACTCGACTGCAGTTATGTGGACATCACCAGGATTTGATGATGACGAAGATGTCCGCTAACTTAATAGATCGCTGTCAATTTTGACTTGATGATGCACAGACAGGCGAAAAGGGCCCTCGGTGAGGGCCCTCGGTCATCCACGGTAACAGGGCCGGACTACTTCGGCAGCTTTGCGTAGTGCGCGGCCAGGTTGGCCACGTCGGCCGCCGTCATCTTTTTCGCGGCCTTCGCCATCTTGGCGTCTTTGGTTCGCGTACCATTCTGGTACTCGGTCATCGCCTTGGTGAAGTCGGTCACCGACATGCCGGCAATGGCCGGATTGTCTTCGTCGCCCTTGCCGTCGTCGCCATGGCAGTCGGCGCAGGCCTCTTCGGCCTTGGCCTTGCCTGCGGCGGCGTCGCCCGCGTAAGCAGGGCCGGCGATCAGCGCCAGGGAGGACGCGAGCGCAAGAATCGAGAGCTTGTTCATCGTACGAATTCCTCGGTTGTAAATGACCGCCTGGGGGCGTTGGCGGTAATTAGAGCAACGCTACGCCTGGTCGTTGATGAGCGAAAGTACTTAGCCTGATTCCCCTGCGGGGAGGCGGCGGCGGCCATCGTGCGTGCCACGGCGGGCGCGCTAACCCTGGCCGCCGGGCTGCGCCACGATCTCGGCGACCTTCGCCTCGATCCATTGCTGCGCGCGCTGGTTCACTTCGCGCGGCGTGAGCCCGGTCGGGTCGATCGGCGGGCCGATCACGACCCGGATCGTGCCGGCCTTCTTCAGCAGGCTGCGACGCCGCCAGAAATACCCGGAATTGTGCGCGATCGGCACCACCGGTGCGCCGGTCTCGCAGGCCAGCAAGGCGCCGCCGGTGCCGTACTTGCGCGTCTGCCCCGGCGCCATGCGCGTGCCCTCGGGATACACGATCACGCCCATGCCCGCGGCCAGGCGCTCGCGGCCCTGCTGCACCATCTGGTTCACGGCCGAATGGCCGGCGCTGCGGTTGATGGCGATCGGCTTGAAAGTGCTCACCGCCCAACCGACGATCGGGATCCAGATGACTTCGCGCTTGAGCGACCAGGAAGCCGGTGGCACGACGAACATCTGTGCCAGCGTTTCCCACACCGAGGAATGCTTCCACATCGAGACGAACGGGCAGGCTGGCAGGTTTTCCTCGCCTTCGATCGTGTAGCCGAGGCCGCATACCACCTTGGCAAGCCACGTCAGGAACAGGCCCCAGCTGCGCGGGACCACGTAGCGCTGCTCGATGGTGAGCGGCAGCAGCGCCGACAGCAGCACGATGACGCCGAAAATGCCCGTCACCAGGAACAGCAGCACGGTGTAGATCACCGAGCGTACCCACTGCAGCATCGGCGTCAGCCCGGCAACCGCGACAGGTCGGCCGCGCGCATGAACAGTCCACGCATGCGATTGAGCAGCGCCAGTCGATTCGCACGCAGGACCGGGTCGTCCGCGTTGACCATCACGGAATCGAAGAAATCGTCGACCGCCTTGCGCAAGGCCGCGAGTTGCAGCAGCGCCGGGGTGTAGTCGCGAGCTGCGAACATCGGCTCGACCGCGCGCGCGATCGCCACGACCTGTTCGGCCAGCACCTGTTCCGCCGGGTCGATGAGTTGCGACTCGTCGACCGTTTCGCCAACGGGCTCCGCCACCTTCTTCAGGATGTTGGCGATGCGCTTGTTGGCCGCCGCGAGGCTCGCTGCGTCCGGCAACCGCAGGAACTGCACCAGTGCGCGCAGCCGGGCATCGAAATCGAGCGCCGACGCCGGGCGAGTCGCCAGCACGGCGTCGAACGCTTCGACCGAAACAGTGATATCGGCGGTTCCTTCCACGTAGTACGCACGCAGCCGTTCGATCACGTAGTCGTACACTTCGACGGCAAGCTTCCCGGTGTCGATGGCGCCGAGCGCCTTGCCCTGCTCGACCGCCACACGCGCCATGTCGGCCTGCGCCGCGGCCACGGCCTGGCCGATCAACTGCTGCAGGTCGAGGTCGAGTCCCCGTTCGATCGAGGTGCGCAGCAGTCCGAGTGCCGCACGACGCAGGCCGAACGGATCGCGCGTGCCGGACGGCTTCTGGCCCGTGGCGTAGATACCGGCGATGGTGTCGAGCTTGTCCGCGATCGACAGCGCCATGCCCGTGCGCGTGGCCGGCAACGCATCGCCCGCAAACCGGGGCAGGTACTGTTCGCGCAGCGCCTCGGCGACTTCGGCCGGTTCGTGATCGTGCAACGCGTAGTACCGGCCCATCAGGCCCTGCAGTTCGGGGAACTCTCCCACCATGTGGGTGAGCAGGTCGCACTTGCTGAGTTCTGCGGCACGATCGGCCAGGGCCGGGTCGGCTCCAATCGCCGCGGCAATCGATTTCGCCAGGGCGCGCACGCGCTCCGACTTGTCGTGCTGCGAGCCGAGCTGCGTCTGGAAGGTCACGCGTTGCAAGGCTGCGACGTGCGTGGACAGCGGCTGCTGCCGGTCCGTCCTGTAAAAAAACGCCGCATCGGCCAGGCGCGGACGCACGACGCGCTCGTTGCCGGCGATCACCTGCGAGGGCTCACGGCTCTCGATGTTGGCAACCGTGATGAACCAGGGCAGCAGCTTCCCCTGCGCATCGCGCACCGGGAAATACCGCTGATGCTCCTGCATCGTGGCGACCAGCACTTCGGCCGGCAGTTCGAGGAACTGCGGGTCGAATCGTCCCGCCAGCGGGACCGGCCATTCGACCAGACCCGTGACCTCGTCGAGCAGCGCGTCGTCGATGACGGCGATGCCATCGAGCTTCGCGGCCGCGGCGGTGACGCCGGCTCGAATGCTGTCGCGTCGTGCATTCACGTCCGCCATGACCTTGCCGCGCTTCAGCAGCGTCCCGACGTACGACGCCGGACTCGAGACCCGAAGCGCCTTCGGTGCCATGAAGCGGTGGCCGAAGGTGACGTTGCCCGCCCTCTGGCCGAGGATTTCCGTCTCGACGACGTCCTTGCCCCACAGCAGCAGCACCCAGTGCACCGGACGCACGAACAGTGCTTCGCCGGCGCCCCAGCGCATGCGCCTGGCGATCGGCAATGCCTCAAGCGACGCGGTGACGATGGCGGGGAGCAGGCTCACGGTGTGCGCACCGGTCTCGGTGCCACGGAAGACGAGCCACTCGCCCTTGGGCGTCTCGATCTTCTCGAGCGCGGAGACGTCGACGCCGCAGCCACGTGCAAACGCCACGGCTGCCTGCGTCGGAGCGCCGTTCACATCGAACGCGGCTTTCACGGGCGGGCCGCGCTTTTCGAGCGGACGGTCCGGCTGCTGTTCGGCCAGCTTGTTCACGCGCACGGCCAGCCGGCGCGGGGTCGCGAATGCTTCAAGCGACTTGTAGGCGACGCCCGCGTCCTTGAGTCCCTTGGCCACGCCTTCGGCAAACGCCGCGCTCAGGTTGAGCAGCGACCTGGGCGGCAATTCCTCGGTGCCGATCTCGACCAGGAAATCCCGGTAGGCGCTCATGCCAGGCCTCCGGCAGGGGAGCCTCCCCAATTTCCAACGGAAATTGGGGGGGCTCCGGCAGCGGCGGGTCCACATGCAAAACAGGGGCGGCTCCCTCATTTTGCAGCAGCGGGAACTCGAGCGCCTCGCGGCTGGCGTAGTACGCCTCGGCGACGCCGCGGGCCAGCGTGCGCACCCGCAGGATGTAGCGCTGACGTTCGGTCACCGAGATCGCCTTGCGCGCGTCGAGCAGGTTGAACGTGTGCGAAGTCTTGAGCATCCGCTCGTAGGCCGGCAGCGCGAGCTTCAGCTCCAGCATCCGCAGGCATTCCTTCTCATGGGCGTCGAACTGCCGGAACAGCTCGTCGACGTCGGCGTATTCAAAGTTGTACTTCGACTGCTCGACCTCGTTCTGGTGGAAGACGTCGCCGTACGTGACGCGGCCGAGCGGGCCATCGGTCCAGACCAGGTCGAACACGCTCTCGACACCCTGCAGGTACATCGCGAGCCGCTCGAGTCCGTAGGTGATCTCGCCCATGACGGGCCGGCAGTCGAGGCCGCCCACCTGCTGGAAGTAGGTGAACTGCGTGACCTCCATGCCGTTCAGCCAGATCTCCCAGCCGAGGCCCCAGGCGCCGAGCGTCGGTGACTCCCAGTTGTCCTCGACCAGCCTGACGTCGTGCACCAGCGGGTCGATGCCGACGGCGCGCAGCGACCCGAGGTACAGCTCGATCATGTCGGGCGGTGAAGGCTTGATCGCCACCTGATACTGGTAGTAGTGCTGCAGCCGGAATGGATTGTCGCCGTACCGACCGTCAGTCGGCCGGCGCGAGGGCTGCACGTACGCGGCGCTCCAGGGCTCGGGTCCGACCGCGCGCAGGAACGTGGCGGTGTGGAACGTACCCGCACCGACCTCCATGTCGTAGGGCTGCAGGATGACGCAGCCCCGCTCGGCCCAATAGCGCTGCAGCGTGAGCAGGAGGTCCTGGAAGGTGCGGGGAGGCTGGTCCACTTTGGGCATGGGGAGGAGGCTCACTGCTCGCGCAAAGGGCGGCAGTATAGCAACCGCGCCGGCTCTGTCCGTGTCGAGCAATCGTCAATCACGCACTGACAGTTATCTGGCTATAGGCTTTCTGGTGGAGTAATTATTCAGTTCCGATTAAGCAAGGATCGCGACTCGCAGGATCCTGGCCGCCGTTCAGCGGGTCACCCGCTCCGCCTTGAGGCTGCGCGCGAAGAACTCCATTGCCGCCTTCGTTTTCGTTTCCCGGCTGACGGTCAGCGTGATTCCACTTTCGGTCAGATAAGCCTTGAACGCGGCGGCGACCTGGAAGCCTTCCTCCGGCAGGGACTTGGTCGAAACCTCGAGGATCCGGGAGCCATCGGGATACAGCCACATTTCCACGATGACGCGGCGGTCGAAGTTCTTCGGGTTGTGCTTGGCCTTGAGCAAAAAGTCGGGCCCAGCGTGACCAGCGAGTCCATCCCGATGCCCGCAGGAGCGTGTGCATCGTAGAACGCCAGCTGCTCTTTGGAGAACAGTGACCGCAGCGGCGTGGAGCCGGTCGTCACGTCCAGCACTTCCTGGGCGGTGCAGGTTCCCTTCAGCGACGCTGAGCACACGAATCCGCCCGGCATCGCGTCCAGTTCGACTTTGAAGCTGCCTGAGCGACGAAGGCCTGGGTCGATCGTGGCTGGATCCACCGGTCGCAACTTCACGACGGTATCGGCACGCCCACCCGGGATGCGCCGGGCTCGGACAATCAGTCCAGTCTTGTTCAGGTCCAGGCCGGGGGTATCGAAGAAAAAGGCCTGCCGCGGCTGCGCCTCGACCGGATCCAGTCCGATGCCAGCGATCGTCGCACGATGACCCGTGGCCGGCACGACGAACTTCAGTTCGACGCTGTTCGCCCCTTTGAGGAGCTTGAGCACCCTGGTCACTTGTTCGTTCGACAATGCGACCACCGAACCGGCCGGCGTGGCTTTCCGGGCCTTCCGGGATTGCGTCCTCTTGCCGGCTTTCACGGTCCTCCTGGCTTTCACTGTCTTCCTGATTTTCATGGCTCGCTCCGCGTTCATGGACCAAATCGTTCGGCCAGCACCCCATGGCGCAGGCCCCGGTCGCTCACCGTGAGAGTCTGCTTGCCCAGCTTTTCCATGACCGCCCGGACGATGCACGCGCCGGCCAGGATGACTTCCGCCCGCTTCGGCTGCAGCCCGACGATGGTACGACGGCCGTCGGCATCTCGTGACCGGTAAAGCTCGATCTGCCGGTCGATTTCGCTGCGGTCGAGCACTGTGCCCTGGACGATTGCCGGATTGTAGCGCGCAAGCCCGTGCTTGACGGCGGTGATGTTGGTCACCGCGCCACCCATCGCCACCAGTGCGGCGGGAACCGGGCGACCGTCGATACGTGACAGGTCTGCCGCAACTGCTGCCATGGTCCTGCGCATCACCTCGGCTGAGACGACGCCGTCCAGCTTGTAGCGCTCGGTGTAACGCACCGCACCGACGTCGACGCTGAAGCGCTCATCCACGCTCGAGTCGTGCCCGAAAGTGAACTGCGTACTGCCGCCGCCGGTGTCGAACGCCACGAGCGAGCCCTTACTCAAGCCGAGTCCCGACGTGGCAGCCACGTACGCCAGCCGGCCCTCCTCTTCGCCCGAAATCACATCGATGCGCACCCCTGTGCGCGTCTCGATCACAGCGAGGACCCTGTCGCGGTTGGCCGCGATGCGCAGGCCAGCAGTGCCCACGGCCGCGGTTGCCAGTACCGCGCGTCGCTTAGCTTCATCGACCATGTCTGCAATCGCGGCAACTGTCCGCTCGAGCGCAGCGTCGGCGATGAAGCCGTTCTGCTCGAGCCCCTCACCGAGACGCGTCATCTCCGCGCGGTCGACGACGGCGCGCCAGTTGCCGTCGCGCTCACGCTCGCCGATGTGGAACTTGATCGAATTGGTGCCGACGTCGATCACCGCAAAGCGCAGTGGCTCGTCGTCGATCAGCGCGGCAAGGCCGCGGGGGTAGCTCGTGTTCACGTAGCCGCTCAATTCCAGGCTGCGGACGGCAGCGATTACTGCTGCGGCGTCCTCGGATTCGACGGCGACGGTGCGCGTCGGCTTGCCGTCCGCGACGACTTCGGCAAGCTCGGCCATGCACTCGCCCACGGTGTAGCGCGTTCGTCGCTTGTGCACGCTGACGGCGCGAATGCGGCCGCTGGGCACGGCGAGTTCGTTGATGAACTCCTCCAGGCCGTAGCTCGCGCGGCGCAGCGGCAGTGGCTCGAGGTGCAGTGCCTCGAACACCCTGGCCACCTCGGCTGCCGGCAACGGGAATCCCGCCTTCATGACGGGCGTCCACTGCTCCAGGCCGTTGCGATCTACCTCGCGCAGGACCTTGATGTCCATGAGTGCATCGCGCACCTTGACGTTGTCGCCGGCCCCGGCAAGCAGGTAGGTCTCGCTGCTCTCCTGCACGCCGACCGGAGTCAGCGCCGCCAGCTTTGATTCTGCCGGCCCGAGGCGCGGTCCGAACCAGCGCCACTCCCACCGTGGGACGATTACAGCCATGGTTACTCTTCCTGTTGTCTGGTGCCGGGGCGGCCCCCAGCGTGGGATCGAAACTCCCGGCGCCGAGAAGCAAGATCTTTCCTATAGGTACGTCCGCGTACAGGGGGTCGGCAACCTCAGCGGATGGCGTAGCCGCCGTCGACCCGGATCGTTTCGCCGGTGACGAAGTCTGAGGCGCTCGAGGCCAGGAAGATCGCCGTACCAGCTATCTCCGAGGGCTGTCCCCAGCGGCCGGCGGGCGTGCGCGCCAGGATCTCGTCGTTCATGGCCTTGAGTGCCTCGGTCCTCACCGGCGCCGTCATGTCCGTCTCGATCCAGCCGGGAGCAATGGCGTTGACCTGGATGCCATGCGGCGCGAGTTCGATGGCCATCGACTTGGTGAGCTGCACGATCGCGCCTTTCGCGGCGCTGTACGAGGGGATCGGTCCAGCGCCGAAGTAGGAGTACATGCTGCCGAGGTTAATGATCTTGCCGCGCTTGCGGCCGACCATCGACGCAGCCGCGAGTTTCGACAGCAGGAACACGGCGTTCAATTGCGTCTCGATGACCTTGTCCCAGGATTTCGCCGTCTCCTGCAGGATGCCGCCGCTGAGGTTGGCGATGCCGGCATTGTTGACCAGGACATCGACCGGGCCGCGTTCCGGCCAAAGATTGCGACAGCCGCTCCGGCCTGCGCGAAGCCGAGCGCGATGCCTCGGCCGATACCGCCATTGCCGCCGGTGACCAGGGCCACCCGGCCCGCGAGATCGAACGATGCGGGTGCCGTCATGTGCGTGACCTCTGCGATGAAAGAATCTCGAGAATCGTTGCTGGCCCGGCATCGGATCAGCGCCTTGACCGACGCGCGCTGCCAGCCGCTCGCGGTACTCGTCGAGCGGAAACAGCGCGACCTCGCCCGAGCTCTGGTCCCGGGCGCCGTCCTTGAAGTCGAACGGGTTGTCGACGTCCTTGATGAGTCGCAGCATGTAGATGTTCACCAGTGCGACGAATGGCACCAGCAGCAGTTGCGGCACGGCGCAGGCCGGCCAGGTCGGCCGGCAGCTTCTCGGCTTCCTTGTAGTCGGCCATGGTGCCGGCCAGCAGGAAACCGCGCACGTGTTCGAGGAACAGCTTCAGGCCGAGCAGGGCCAGTACGACCGGCAAGGTCGAGACCATCAATTTCCACTTCAGCACGCAACCTCCCCTCGGGTCCTGCGATCATAGCCAGGACCCTGGCCGTCCTGTTTTAGCATGCAGCCGCAGATGCCGCGCGTCGATAGCCCGATGAGACGAACCCCATGACTGCAGACAGTGCGAACGACGAGTCCGCCGGCAAGCTGGTGAAGTACCTGCTGGAGAAGGGGCTGGGAGGGTTCCCGCCGTTGTCGAGCGCCGCAAACCTGGCGGATGAGTACCTGATCGATCGGGACTTCGACAGCAACGACGAACGGGTGGCGGCGCTGATCAAGTGGGAGATGACCAAGAACTTTACGACCGGATTCATCACCGGACTCGGTGGCATCGTCACTTTGCCGGTCGGCGTGCCGTCGGCGCTCGGGGCGTCCTGGCTCATCCAGGCGCGCATGGCCGGCGCGATCGCGAGGATCTACGGGCACGACCTCGCCGAGGAGCGTGTGCGAACGCTGATCCTGCTCAGTCTCGCCGGCGACGTCGCGAAACAAGCCATGTCGGACCTCGGCCTCGACCTGGGCTCGAAGCTGCCCCAGTCGGCGATGAAGCAGGTGCCCGGTCGTGCCCTGGTGGAGATCAACAAGCGGATCGGCCTGCAGCTGCTGACAAAAGCCGGTCAGCGCGGACTGGCGCAATTTCCGAAGGCGATTCCCGTCGTTGGCGGCGTGGTCGGCGGCGCGTTCGACGCGGTGGTGTGCCGCATGGTGGGGCGGACCGCTAGGAAACTGTTTCGGCCGGTCGCCGACCAGTAGCAGCGGCCAGAGAAATTTTTCGATGAGGGCGTGCACGTTCACGCACGCGCGAACGGCGAGGCCCGACGCGGCAAAATCGTAAGGCCCATGGTGTCCGAGCGGCTCGCACGCCAGCCGGACGATGTCCGCGGCATTGCGGATCATGGCTTCGGGATCGTCCGGCGGGGTACTCACCAACGGATCCCAGGTCCAGCAACGCCACCTGCTGCGTTGCCGGCAGGTAGAGGTAGTTCGCGAAGTTGGGGTCGGTCTGCACGAAGCGGAACTCGAATAGTTCGCGGAACATCAGCTCATACAGCGTGCGGGCAACGGCGTTGCGCCGCGCCTGCGGCACGGCCTCGCTCGCCAGGGCTTCCAGCGGTTCACCTTCGATCCAGTCCATCGCCAGCACGTGCCTCGTCGTGAGCGTGCGATCGACGCGCGGCACGACGACCTCGGGCATGACGGCGACCAGTTTGCGGTAGCGCTCGAGGTGGCGGGTCCACGCAGTACCGCGAGCCTGCGCGCCAGCATTTCCGCATTGCCCGGGGTGAGCAGCGAAGCCGCCAGGTCGACCGGCTTGCCGGTCGACAGCTGTCGCGCCGCGGGCACGGCGCGGACAGTGCGAGTTCGCCGGTCAGCATGCCGAAGCGCAGCGCCCGACCCAGGCGGGAGGTGGGAACGGCACCGCTCTTGCGGTGGGTGTCGACAGGCATGGTGACGGCGAGACCTGGGGAGCGCTGTCCGGGGTATCCAGAATCGTAGACCGAAAAGTCGTGGGGTGGGCCGGTGTCAGGTGTATGCCCGGTACTTCTCGAGGTAACGCACCGGCTTCGACAGTGCATCACGCCGGAACGGATCGCCCAGTTCCTGCGTCAGCATCATTTCGAGCACGGTGCATTTGCCTGTTGCCTGCGCGTGCACCGCCGCCTGCAGCGCCGGGCCGACATCCGACAGCTTGTCGACCGTCACTCCTTCGCAACCGAACGCCTTGGCGACCGCCGCCCAGCTCGGACTGTCGAGATTGACGGCATTGAAGCGCCGCGAATAGAAATCGACGTGGTTCTTCTTCTCGGCGCCCCATTGGCCGTTGTTGAAGACGATCACCGTCACGCCGATTTTTTCGCGGGCACACGTCAGCAGCTCGTTGAGGCTGATGCCCCAGGCGCCGTCGCCCACGTAGGCGATGGCCGGACGGGCGGGCGACGCGATCTTTGCGCCGCACGCCACGGGAAAGGCATAACCGCAGTTGCCGAAGCTCATCGCGGCGAACATGGAGCGCGGCTGCTCGAAACGGAGGTAGGAATTCGCCACCGAGCAGACGTTGCCGATGTCGGTCGAGACCATCGCGTCCTGCGGCATGGCCAGCTCCAGCTCGCGCAGCATCTGGCGTGGATGCATGAACTTTGAACCCCTGGCGATTTCGAGCGAGAACGGATCGCGCTCGTGCGTCCATGCGCTGAGTTCCTGCTCCCATGCAGCCTTCCCGGCCGCAATGCGCTGCGAGCGCTCGGCCTCGTTCGCGCTGCAGGCGAGCTCGCGCCCGGTGAGACGCTCGAGCAGCGCCGCCGCCGCGGCTTTCGCATCGCCATTGATGCCCACCGAGATCGGCTTGACCAGCCCCAGCATCTTCGCGTCGACGTCGACCTGGATGATCTTGGCACTGGCCGGCCAGTAGTCGAGGCCGTGCTGCGGCAGTGTGCCGAACGGGCCGAGCCGCGTGCCGAGTGCCAGCACCACGTCGGCCTGCGCGATCAGCTTCATTGCGGCCTTCGAGCCCTGGTAGCCGAGCGGGCCACACCAGAGCGGGTGCGAGGCCGGGAACGAATCGTTGTGCAGGTAGCTGTTGCAGACCGGCGCGTGCAGCAGTTCGGCGAGCTGCACCGTTTCCCTGCCGCCCGCGGCGAGGATGACGCCGCCGCCCGCAAGGATGACGGGGAACTTCGCTGCCGCGAGCAACATGGCCGCTTCATCCAATGCGCTGGCATCGCCGGGACCGCGACCGATACGGGTCGGCGGCGCAATCACCGCCCTGCATTCGCCGTAGAAGTAGTCGCGCGGAATGTTGAGCTGCGCCGGACCCATCTCGAGCATGGCGCGGTCGAAGCAGCGGGCGGCGATCTCGGCCATGCGCTGCGGATTGTTGACGTGACCCTGGAACCTGGTGATCTTCGAGAAGATCGGCAGCTGTTCCGTTTCCTGGAAGCCGCCGAGCCCCATCGTCATCGATCCCGTCTCCGGCGTGATGAACACGACGGGCGAGTGAGCCCAGTACGCGGCCGCGATGGCCGTGACGAAATTCGTGATGCCAGGGCCGTTCTGGGCGATGCACACACCGTGGCGACCGGAGGCACGCGCATAGCCGTCGGCCATGTGCGCCGCGCCCTGCTCGTGTGCCACCGGAATGAAGCGGATGCCGGCGGCCGGGAAGATGTCGAGGGCGTCCATGTAGGCCGAGCCAACGATGCCGAAGACGTCGGTGACGCCGTTGGCGGCGAGCGTTTCGACCAGGGCTTCCGAGGGGCTCATGCGCTGCGCGCCGGTACTGCCACTCACGTTTTTCTCCTTGGGATGCGGGGCGTCGCGTCGACGGACTGCCTGTGCGAAGTCGAGGCTGAATGCCCGGCGTCGCGGGTACGACAGGTCATTGTCCGGCGACCGATCCGTGCCGTCATCGTGAACTGCCGAAGGAGCGCAGAAAAAAAATGGGCGGCCCGCAGGCCGCCCATCGTTACGAGCTCGACGCCGATCGACCTCAGGAGGTCGGCGCCGCCGCGGTCGTTGCCGACGCGTCGTTGCCGGCGTCGGGCGGGACGATCGCGGTCCACGTCGCATCCGGATCGAACTTCTGGATCGTCTCGGCGACCGTCGCCGTGTCTTCGCCCAGGTCTTGCTGGAAGACCACGCCGTCACGATTGACGATGAAGGTCATCACGCCGCTGGCGCCATAGTCGGCAGGCCAGGCGATTCCCGCGAAGCCTTCGGTCAGCACGCCATCCTTGAAGTACTCGCGGGCGCCGCCGTTCGCATTGGCGCCCTGCGCATACAGCATGCGGTAGTAATAGCCGTGGTAGGGCGTACGCCCGGCAGCCGCATACCCCTCCGCCGCGGCGCCTGCGACGAACGGGCCAGCCGGGCTCGGCGTCTCACCCTCGGCCGTCGGCCAGTACAAGCCGTTGTGCATGCCTTCGTCGCTGATCAGCTTCAGCGCGTAGATGCCCGCCGGATCGCCGTCACGTCCCTCGGCCGCGTAGGCGTTCTGCGCGTTGACGAAGCCGTACATCACGTCGATGGCGCCCAGCTCGTTCTCGCCCACGCGCCGGTAGACCACTTCATCCGCGCCGGCCTCGCCGTCCCAGACCCACTTGCCGTCACGCTGCACGAGCGGGATCGGCATCGGCCACTCGTTGTCGCCGACGGTCAGCATCATCCGGTCGCCGTCCGCCGCGAGCGAGTTCTTCGCCTTGTACGCGGCGAGGAAATCGGCACGTTCGGCCTGGTCGGCCACGGGGTCGCCCGACGACAACAGGTCCTCCGTCCCGGGACCGAGCAGCCCGGCCATTGCCGCGGTGTCTTCCTTTTCGAGTGCGGCGACGAGCGCGGCCACGGCGGCCTCAGGCGTTGCGAAGCCGGCGGCTTCTTCCTTCTTGCCGGCACAGCCGGCGGCCAGCAACGCGAGCGCCAGCAGCGAGACGACAGTACGCGCCCGCGTCATCTTGAATGCGATGTTGTTCATGTTCGTGTTCCTCGCTCAGCGCGCTTTCTTCTTGGCGCCACCGCCACCGCCACCCTTGCTGCGGGCGCCCTGCGGCATGCTCTGCTTGCCGCGCTGGCTCGCGGCACCCGCGCTGCCGCGGTTGCCGCTCGCGCCCGACATCGCAGTGCCCCTGTTGCCGCCCTGCTGCGTGCCGGGCGAGGGGCGATTCGTCTGGGCGGGCCTGGCCGAGGGTTGCGGCGACGGCCGTTGTGCATTGCCGGCGCCGTAACCGCGATCGCCGCTCGGCAGCGGTTTCTGCGACGGCTGCGGCAGCTCGCGCGTGGCCGGCTTCTGCATCGGTTTCTGTGCGGGCTTCTGCACGTCACGTGTGCCTGGCATCGATCCCGTGGACGGTCGGTTCGCCTTGTCCTTGCCCGCGTACGAGCCCTGCACTTTTGGCGGCGTCTTGTTCTGCCCGCTGGGGCGGGCATTGGAAGCAGGCCTGGAATAGCCGGGCGTGGCCGCGTTGATGCGCTCCTGCGGGCCCTGCGCCGAGGCCGGACGCTTGTCCTTGCCGGCATAGCTCTGCTGGCCCTTCCAGTTGCTGGCCGTCGCGTTCGACGCCGGTCGCTTGACGTCTGCCGGCATGGCTCGCGGCTGGCGTTTGGCGAGATCGTTCAGGTCCGACCGCTTTGGATTGGCCTGCGTGATCGGGCTGCTGGTCGTGCGCGCCTGTTTGTAGCCACCCTGGCCCGGCTTGCTGTCGTACCGGTCCCAGTAGTTGTCCTTGCCGCCACCGGTGTTGACGTAGATGTTGCCGCTGTTCTGGAAGCCTTGGTTGTAGTTCGGCGGGCGGTTGTAGCCGTTGCTCGGGTAGTAGCCGCCGCCGTACGACGGACGGTACGGATACGGCGGGTAATAGGGCATGCCGCCGTAGCCGTAATTCGGGTAGTTGTAACCGTGGTAGTCGTCATCGTCGTCGAAGATTTCGTTGACGAGGATGCCGGCGCCGAAGGCGAGCAGGCCCGTGGTGACCAGGGTGCCGGTGCTGTGGCCCGACTTCTCGGTGGTCGTGGTGGTGGTCGTTGCAGCAGCGGGCGCGGCTGCGGCGGCAGGTGCCGGCGCGTAGACGGCCTGCGGGTCGTACGTCGGCACGTAGACGACTTCCGGCTTCGGCGGCTTGAGGACGACCACTTCCTGGCCTTCCTGCACCTCGGTCTCGACCTTCATCGCCTCGGATGATTTCAGGTTGCCGACGTCCATGGCCTGCTTGCGCAGTCGCTGCACGGCGGCGAGCACGCCGGCCTGGTCGGCGACGAACGCCTGGCCCAGTTCGGTCGTCCAGCCCATCTCCATGCACATCATGTCGATGGTCTGCGGGAACTGCACGAGCGCGCGGATCGGCGGGGTGAACCCTGCCTGCGCCGCGCCGTCGTCGAGCGCCTTGCCCTCGAGAGCCTCGTTGGCGATGAGCCAGTTGCCCGCATCGAGCACTTCCTGCGGGTTGGTCGCGGCGATCAGCACCTGCGACAAGACCGGGTCGGGATAGAGCGCGATCGGCGCGAGCAGCTCTTCGAGTGCTTCAGCGGTCCAGGTGGCGCTGGCGACATCCGTTGCGCTGACAGGGGTGGGCACTGCCGCCGGCGCTGCCGGGGCAGCGTCAGGCGTTGCAGCAGGCGGGGCTGTCGTGGTGGCTGCGGGCTCTTGCTTCGAGCCGCAGCCGGCGAGCGCCGTTGCGACACCGAATGCGAGAGCGATCGCCAGCGAACGGCGATCGAGGGCGCGAATCTTCATCTGGACCTCCCCCGCATCGGTGCGGGTCTTTTTTATCGACGCACGCATCCAACCGCCCCTTCCTGGCAGCCGTCACGTGTCTTTCCGCACCCCCGCATCGAATCAGACTCTAGCACGGTGCTTGCTGTTTGCGGGCGAGCGCAGACACCCCGCACCTGCGCGGCGGACGTCCACCTGCTTCATCTCGAGAGTCAGCATGATCGGTCTTCTATGCACCAAATTAGAGCGGTGGATTTAATAAATGCACCATTAATGGGCGTAGAAACGGTTGGAGCGAGTAATCCGGGTTACTTACGTCAAAGCTTGCGCGATTTTCGTGCGCTGGCATAATTGATGCATTCCGAATGCGCTAACAGACAACGCTGCAGGGCCGTCGCGGCGAGCGACCCTGAGCCTCCCTTTCGCTGCACGACTTCATCAGGAGACCCCATGACCACCGGTGCCGACGTCCTCAAGCTGATCGAGGAAAAGGGAATCAAGTACGTTGACCTGCGTTTCACCGACACGAAGGGCAAGGAACAGCACGTGACCGTGCCGACCCGCATGGTCGACGACGCCTTCTTCGAGGACGGCAAGGGGTTCGACGGTTCGTCGATCGCCGGCTGGAAGGGCATCCAGGAGTCCGACATGATCCTCATGCCGGACGCGGGCACCGCCATCGTCGACCCGTTCTTCGAGGAACCGACGCTCAACCTGCGCTGCGACATCGTCGAACCGTCGACGATGCAGGGCTACGAGCGCGATCCGCGCTCGCTCGCGAAGCGGGCCGAGGCCTACCTGAAGTCGACCGGCATTGCCGATGCGTCGATCTGGGGCCCCGAAAACGAGTTCTTCATCTTCGACAACGTGCGTCACGGCAACTCGATGAACGGCTGCTTCTACGAAGTCGATTCGGCGCAGGGCGCGTGGAACTCCGGCGCGCAGCTCGAGGGTGGCAACCTCGGCCATCGCCCGACCATCAAGGGCGGCTACTTCCCCGTGCCGCCGGTCGACACCTACCAGGACCTGCGCACCGCCATGTGCGGCGCGATGGAGCAGCTCGGCCTCAAGGTCGAAGTGCACCACGCCGAGGTCGCCACCGGCGGCCAGGCCGAAATCAACGTCTCGGCCAATACGCTGGTGAAGAAAGCCGACGAAGTGCAGATCCTGAAATACGCGATCCACAACGTGGCCGCAGCGTACGGCAAGACGGCCACCTTCATGCCGAAGCCGCTCGTCGGCGACAACGGCAGCGGCATGCACGTGAACCAGTCGCTCGCCAGGGACGGCAAGAACATCTTCGCCGGCGACAAGTACGGCGGCCTGTCCGAAATCGCGATCTACTACATCGGCGGCATCATCAAGCACGCCAAGGCGCTGAACGCGATCTCGAACGCCAGCACCAACAGCTACAAGCGCCTGGTGCCGGGCTTCGAGGCGCCGGTGATGCTCGCGTATTCTGCGCGCAACCGCTCGGCGTCGATCCGCATCCCGCACGTCATCAACCCGAAGGGCCGCCGCATCGAAGTGCGCTTCCCGGACAGCACGGCGAACCCGTATCTCTGTTTTGCGGCGATGCTGCTGGCGGGCCTCGACGGCGTGAAGAACAGGATCCATCCGGGCGACCCGGCGGACAAGGACCTTTATGACCTCGAGCCCGAGGAAGCCAAGAACATCCCGACCGTCTGCCATTCGCTCGACATGGCGCTCGACGCGCTCGACCAGGACCGCGGATTCCTCAAGGAGGGCGGCGTGTTCACCGACGACGTCATCGATGCCTACATCAACCTGAAGATGCAGGAGGTCACCCGCTTGCGCATGTCGACGCACCCGGTCGAGCTCGAGCTCTACTACAGCGTCTGACGCGGCCAGGCAGTCGTGTGCCAGCCGGGTGGCCGATCGCGGCCGCCCGGCGGGTCAGCCCGACCATGACGCACTTCGCGGATCGCGGGTAAAGCTTTGTCAGCGCAATCGCTAATCGCTATGCTTCGGGACCATGAAAACCTGGCTGCTGCTGCTTGGGTGCCTGCTCGCCTTCGCGAGTTCGGCTCAGTCGTCACGGCGCGAAGTCTGGCAATGGAAGGACGCCAACGGCGTCACGCACTTCTCGGACTACCCTGCACCCGGCGCCCGCAAGATCGTCCTGAACGGGTCACCCGCGAGCACAACGGCGGAGCCCCCTGCCTCCGCCGCGGTTGCTGCCAGACCACGGGCACAGCCCGCTGCGACCGAAGTCGTCTACGAACGGCTCGAGATCTGGTCGCCGGAGAGTGGCGCCAACTTCTTCGGCGCCGACGCCGTCGTCAACGTCCGCATTCGCGCCGAGCCCGAACTGGGGCCCACGGATCGCCTGCTCACGTATCTCGACGGCAAGCTGCTGCCGGGCGAAAACGCGCTGGAACATTCGCTGAGCAACGTGGAACGCGGCGCGCATTCGGTGACGAGCGTGATCGTCAGCCGCGACGGCAGGGAACTGATCCGCAGCGAGCCCGTCGTCTTTCACGTGCGGCAACCGAACATCAGCAATCCGCGCAGCCAGGGTCCGGCCGTCCGGCCGCCGCAGCCCCGCGCAGGCGGCTGAACCCGCCGGTCACGCCGGCGTCGCGCCCGGCACGGAGGGCGTGACGTGGCCGCCGAGCTGCGCGCCGTTGCGCGACCCACCCCCGCCGAACTCACCGCCCTGCTCGATGGCATCGCGACTTCCATCGTCTGGCTCGACGGCGACGGCGCCGTCGTCCACCTGAACGAACCCGCCGAAGACCTGTTCGGTCTGAGCCGCAACCAGGCCATGGGTCGCGCCGTCCGCGACCTGCTCAAGTCCAACGTCGAACTCGAAGGCGTCGTGAGCCGTGCGCGTGCCGCTGGCGCGCAGTACTCACGCCGCGAGATTCCGTTCGAAGCCGGCCCCGGCGCGCCGCTGCGCGTGCTCGACCTTACGGTGACGCCGTTCGATCCGCCGGGCCGCAGCGGCGGCGTGCTGGTTGAGCTCGCCGACACCACGCACCACCAGCGCATCACGCGCGAGAACGCGCTGCTCACGCAACTCGGCGGCAGCCGCGCCATGGTTCGCCAGCTCGCGCACGAGATCAAGAATCCGCTCGGTGGCTTGCGCGGTGCGGCGCAGCTGCTCGAACGCCAGCTGAAGGAACCGGCGCTGCATGAATACACCGCCGTGATCATCGCCGAGGCCGATCGGCTCGCGGCGCTGGTCGACGCCCTGCTCGGGCCAGGCCAGCCGCCACGCAAGGAGCCGGTCAACATCCACGAGATCGTGCAGCACGTCGGGCACCTGCTCGCGGCCGAGGCACCCACGGGCGTGCAGATCGAGCGCGATTACGACCCGAGCCTGCCGCGGCTGCGCCTCGACCGCAACCAGATCATCCAGGCACTGCTCAACCTCGGACGCAACGCGATCCAGGCGGTTGGCGAGCATGGCCGCATCGTCCTGCGCACTCGGGCGCTCACCAATGCCAGCATCGGCAGCCGCCGCTACCGCGTCGTCGTCGGCATCCAGGTCGAGGACGACGGCCCGGGCGTGCCGATCGAGCTCAAGGACACCGTGTTCTACCCGCTCGTCACGGGGCGCAAGACCGGCACCGGTCTCGGCCTCGCCGTCGCGCAGGACCTGATCGGCCGTCACGACGGACTGATCGAATTCGACAGTCGCCCGGGTCGCACTGTCTTCACGATCCTGCTGCCATTCGACGCCAATGAACCGACCGCCGGCACTTGACGTCTGGATCGTCGATGACGACGCATCGATCCGCTGGGTACTCGAGCGGGCACTGAAGCAGGCGGGCATGTCGCCGATCACGTTCGAGGACGCTGACAGCGCGATGTCCGCGTTGCGCCGTGGCGAGCCCGACGTGCTGGTCACGGACATCCGCATGCCCGGCACGAGCGGGCTTGAACTGCTGGACGACGTGCGCATGCGGCGGCCGAAATTGCCCGTGATCGTGATGACCGCGCACTCCGATCTCGACAGCGCCGTCGCAGCCTACCAGGGCGGTGCGTTTGAATACCTGCCGAAGCCGTTCGACATCGACCAGGCGGTCGAGCTGGTGCGGCGTGCAGCCACGCAGCAGCAGTCGGTCGAGTCGGTCTCCGAGTCGCGCCGCATTCCGGAGATGCTCGGCCACGCGCCGGCCATGCAGGAGATGTTCCGCGCGATCGGCCGGCTTTCACGCTCCAGCATGACGGTCCTGATCACCGGCGAATCGGGCACTGGCAAGGAGCTGGTGGCACGCGCGCTGCATCGTCACAGTCCGCGCGCCAGCAAGCCGTTCATCGCGCTCAACACCTCGGCGTTCACGGCCGACCTGCTGGAATCGGAACTGTTCGGCCACGAGAAGGGCGCGTTCACGGGCGCGACCGAGCTGCGCCGCGGGCGCTTCGAGCAGGCGGACGGTGGCACCTTGTTCCTCGACGAAATCGGTGACATGTCGCCGCAACTGCAGACGCGCCTGCTGCGCGTGCTGGCGGAAGGGGAGTTCTACCGCGTCGGCGGCCAGTTGCCGGTGAAGGTGGACGTGCGCGTCATCGCCGCCACGCACCAGGACCTCGAAGCGCGGGTGCGCGAAAATCTATTCCGCGAGGACCTGCTGCATCGCCTGAACGTGATCCGCATCGAGGTGCCGCCGCTGCGCAACCGCCGCGAGGACATCCCCGAGCTGCTGCAGCACTATCTCGACGTGGCGGCGATCGAACTCGGCGTCGCGCCGAAAGTGCTGTCCGACGATGCGGCGCGCGCACTTGCGGCCTTTGACTGGCCCGGCAACGTGCGGCAGCTCGTCAACGCGTGTCGTCGCCTGACGGTGCTGGCGGCCGGGCGCGAGATCAAGGCGAGCGAC
Source organism: Pseudomonadota bacterium (assembly GCA_016705325.1). GTDB lineage: Bacteria > Pseudomonadota > Gammaproteobacteria > Steroidobacterales > Steroidobacteraceae > RPQJ01. The sequence goes on from JADIYJ010000027.1 coordinate 603,199, forward strand.
CTTCCAGCCGATCTCGGCGGGGCCGGTGCGGCGGCGATGGCCAACGGCACCGGGTGGTCAGCGGCGCTCGCCAGCTGGGCGCAGGCGCGCCTCGTGAATGGCGGCCCGCCGTTGCTGGACGAAGCGATGCCGGAGTTCGAGCGCACGCTGCTGCGTGAAGCGCTCAAGGTGACTCGCGGCGGCCGGCAGGAAGCGGCGAAGCTGCTTGGCTGGGGCCGCAACACGCTGACGCGCAAGCTCAAGGAACTCGGCATGGATGACGTTTAGCTGTCAGTGAAATGAGCGCGTGCGGTGGCGGAGGTTGCGGTCTTCCTCCGCGCCCCGAAGTCTCCCGCGCTTCGTTAATCGTGCGGAGGACCCGCACGATTAACGGCGACCCTTGCTCGAGCGGGAGCGAAGCGATGGTGTCAGCGCAGTAGCGACCAGGCCGCGGTGCCGCTTCGCTCCTGCGCTCGAGCTGCGGCGTCCGACACGGGGCGCGGAGGAAGACCACATCCTCCGGCACCGCACTGTCTGCCAGTGACGATTGATCTCGCAGTCGCGGATTCAGACGATCCACTCACCCGAGCTTCGCGCAACTTCTCCGGCCGATGTGACGTTACGGTGATTTTCCTTTCATCGGGTCGAGGCCGGTTCGCATCCGCTGCGCCCAGGCTTGCGCCTGTTGAGCAATTTCGCCTCTCCCGCCGGCATTCGCCTTGCCCGAATTATCGGAAGTAATCGCGCAGAGCGCAGTTGAGGGTCTTCTCTGTCCGGCGTTGTCGGGCGTGCAACGATCGGTGAGTTCGTGCGATGACGGAGGTTGCGGTCTTCCTCCGCGCCCCGTGTCGAAGCGCGGGAGACTTCGGGGCGCGGAGGAAGGCCACATCCTCCGGCACCGCACGGTGAACGGTGATCAGCAGGCGCAGGCGGCGACGGTCTTCTTCGGCGCGTCGAGGCTGCCGACCAGTTCACCCACGGAGGCCATGCCGTTGGCCGCGAGATACGCGGCGATGCCGTCATTGATGCGCTTGCAGCAGTGCGGGTCGTAGAACAGCGCGGTCCCGACGCCAACGGCCGTCGCGCCCGCGATGATGAACTCGAGCGCGTCGTCCGCGCTGCAGATGCCGCCCTGGCCGATGATCGGCACGTTGTGCGGGCGCGCGACCTCGGCGACCTGCATCACCCTCAGCAGCGCAATCGGCTTGATCGCCGGCCCGGACAGGCCGCCCTGGACGTTGCCGATGACCGGCTTGCGCGTCTTCACGTCGATGGCCATGCCCATCATGGTGTTGATGACCGCGAGCGCATCGCTGCCCGCCTCGATGCAGCGGCGTGCGTTTTCCCTGATGTCGGTCTGGTTGGGTGACAGCTTCGTGATCAGCGGCTTCTTCGTCACGCGCCGGCACGCTTCGACCACGCGCGCCGACATGTCGGGCGAATTGCCGAACTGCACGCCGCCCTCCTTGATGTTGGGGCAGGAGATGTTCAGCTCGATCGCGTCCACGGCTGACTCGTCGAAGCGGCGCGTCACCTCGACGTAGTCCTCGATCGTCGAGCCGCAGACGTTGGCGAAGAACGCCGTCTCGGTGAAGTCGAGCGTGGGCAGGATCCGGTCGATCACGTAATCGGCGCCAGGATTCTGCAGGCCGATGGCGTTGAGCATCCCCATCGGCGTTTCGTAGACGCGATGCGCCGGATTGCCGAGTCGCGGCTCGCGCGTCGTGCCCTTCAGCACGATCGCACCGACGTCGCGGTTCGAGAACCCTGCCACCCGCGTGTACTCCTCGCCGAAACCGACACACCCGGACAGCAGGACGAGCGGAGAAGCGAGCCGGAGACCGCAGAAATCGACGGCCAGCGACGGATCCAGGGGAGCGTGCATGCCTGAATTGTAAAGGAAATCACCGCGCCGTCCGACGGCGGGAGGGGTCGGACGCAGGTCGTCCCGGCTGATCGCGGGCGACCTCAGCCCGCAATGAAGCGTTCGAGGTGCTCGATCGTCTGGTCCTGCTCCTCGATCACCACGCGCACGAGGTCGCCGATCGAAATCATGCCGACCATGCGTCCGCCCTCGACGATCGGCAGGTGACGGATCCGCCTCTCGGTCATGACCTGCATGCACTGGCGCACGCCATCGTCGGGCGTGGCCGTCACCACCGGCGAACTCATGATCTGCCAGATCGGTGTCTCGGCCGAGGAACGGCCGAGCAGGATCACCTTGCGGGCGTAGTCGCGTTCGGAAACCATTCCGACGAGGTCGCCGCCGCGAGTGACGGGCAGCGCGCCCACGTGCTTGTCCGCCATCATCTGGATCGCTTCGAGCACCGGTTCGTCGGCATCCACCGACCAGATCGCGTGTCCTTTGCGTCTGAGCAGTTGCCTGACTTGTACCATGTGAGAATCCCCCGGTCAGTCCTTGCGCGCGAGGCCGTCCCGCGCGTCTCGCACCCGATTCTATGCCACTGCACGTCGTCCTGTTCGAATCTGCAATCCCGCCCAACACCGGCGAAGCCCTTGCGCCCAAGCACCTCGGGTTTCGCCAGGTCGGCCCGGGCGCCGTCGATCCGGCTATTGCGTCTCCGACTTGACGGCGCGGCCCATAAGCGCGGATACGGCTTCGCGCGGCGGCAGGCCTTCGTAGATCACGCGGCAGATCTGTTCCGCGATCGGCATCTCGACCTGGTGATTGCCTGCAACCTTGCGGACGGCCCGCGCCGCGAGCACGCCTTCGACCACTTGCCCGATCTCGCGCTGTGCTGCCGCGGTGGACTTGCCCGCCGCGAGCGCGAGACCGAAGCGGCGGTTGCGCGACTGGTCGTCGGTGCAGGTCAGCACGAGGTCGCCGAGGCCGGCGAGCCCCATGAACGTGTCCTTCTCCGCGCCGAGCGCGACACCGAGCCGCATCATCTCGGCGAGGCCGCGCGTGATGAGCGCGACGCGGGTGTTGGCGCCGAAGCCGAGGCCGTCCGAAATGCCGGCGCCGATCGCCAGCACGTTCTTCGTCGCGCCGCCCACTTCGACACCGATGACGTCGGTCGACGCGTAGGCGCGGAAATGCTGTCCGGAGAGCGCGCGCGCCAATGCCAGCGCGTAGTCCTGGTCGCGCGAGGCGACCGTCATGGCGGTGGGCAGGCCGAGCCCGACCTCGCGTGCGAAAGTGGGTCCGGACAACACTGCTTTCGGTACGGCGACTCCCAGTACTTCGTTCGCCACCTGGTGTGGCAACTTGCCCGAGTCGAGTTCGAAGCCTTTGGTCGCCCACGCAACGCGCATGCCGTTGCGCAGCAGCGGGGCAACGTGCTCGAGGCATTCACGGAAGCCGTGGCTCGGCACGGCGATCAGCAACTCCTGCGCCGACCCCACGGCACGCGCGAGGTCGGACTCGACCCGCAGCGATTCGGGAAACGGCGCCATCGGCAGGTAGCGCGTATTGCAGCGCGCGGTTGCCAGTGCGGCCATCTGCGCCGCATCGCGGCCCCAGAGCACGGTCGGATGCCCGGTGCGCGCCAGGTGCACGGCGAGAGCCGTGCCCCACGAGCCGGCGCCGAGCACGGCCACCGCTGGGCGTGCCACGGCGTCGACCGCCGCATCCTTCGAGGTCGTCACGCGGCGACCGCGGCGCTGGCTCAGTTGACCGTGGCGGCGCCCGGTTGCTGTGCAGCCGCCTGTTGCGCAGCGCGGGCATGCAGGGCTTCGAACGTCACCAGCGGCAGCAGGAACGGCGGGAAACCGCCCTTCGTCACCAGCTCGGAGACGGTCGAGCGCGCGTACGACAGCAGGTAGTTCGGCGCCATGATCGAGAGCACCTGCGCGACGTCGGTCGCGACCAGGTTCCTGACCAGGAACGCGCCGGCCTGCTGCAGTTCGAGCAGCCAGACCACCTTGTCACCGGCCTTGGCTTCGAGGTGCACCTGTACGACGACTTCGTGCAGGTCCTGTGCAAGGGCGGTCGCGCGGGTGGAGATATTGAGGTTCACCGCGGGCTGGCCTTCGAGGCCGCCAACGAACGGGCCGTTCGGGGATTCGAATGAACAGTCCTTGAGGTAAACGACCTGCGGCGTCACCACCGGGGCATTGGGGTCGACGGCGGGCGTTGCGGCGTTCTGGTCGGTCATCGCGGATTATTCCTTGTAACTGCGTGGTTCAGGCGCGGCCGAGCAGCTGGTCGAGCTCGCCGGCCTTGTCGAGGGCATAAAGGTCGTCGAAGCCGCCGACGTGGCGGTCGCCGATGAAAATCTGGGGCACGGTGCGGCGGCCGCCGCTGCGCTTCAGCATCAGGTCGCGTTGCGCGGGATCGTCGTCGACCTTGACCTCGCTGAAGGCGACGCCCTTGCGCTGCAGCAAGCCACGCGCGCGGTCGCAGTACGGACACCAGCCCGTGGAATACATCGTGATGTCAGGCTGGGCGGTAGTGTTCATGCCCTGGTTCCGTCGCGCCTGGACTTGCCGCCGCCTTCCTTGACCAGCGGCAGGTTCTCGGCGCGCCAGGCCTGCACGCCGCCGCGCAGGTTGACCACGTTGGTGAAACCCTGCGCCTGCAGCACCCGGGCTGCCGCGCTCGAGCGCATGCCGCTTTCGCAGCACATGATCACGACCTTGTCCTTGAAGCGCTTGAGCGTCTCCGCGGCCTGCGCCACCTGGTCCTGCGGCACGTGCCGGGCATCCAGGATGTGGCCGGAGTCGAACTCGGCCTGCGAGCGGACGTCGACCAGCAGCGCGCCCTGGTTCAGCAGGCGCACGGCTTCGGGGGGTCCGACGGCCTGCCCGCCGGAGCGGGAGCGGCTGAATTCGTACGCCGCGAGGGCCAGCGCGAGGACCACCGTGCCGCCAACCAGCAGGGGATGGCGGGCGGCATATTCGAGAAGTCGATCCATCAGGGAGACCGGCAAATAGGGGCGCGAATTATAGCAGCCCCTGCCGACAGGCTAGACTTGCGCGGATTTGTCGCCCCCGCCGTCTCGGTAAACCGCCGCAAACACCTCCCGATGACTGCATTTTTCCCCACCTCACCGCACCTTGCGCCGCGGGACCGCCGCCGGCGGCGAGCGGTTCGCGCACGTTTCGGATGGGTTCTGGCCGGGCTGGCGCTGCTGGTGCTGGCGCCCGGGCCGGTCCCGGCTGCCCCGAAGCAGACGCCGGCGCAGAAAGAGGCCGAGCTGCGCAAGCTCAACCAGCGGATCGACAAAGTCCGCAAGACCGTCAACGCGGACGTGCAGAAGCGGGACAAGCTTTCGGTGCAGCTGCGCGAGGCCGAGCTCGGCGTCCAGTCCGCGCGCAAGGAACTCGACGAAATCCGGGCGCAGCGACTGGCGGTCGAAGCGCGCGTGCGCGAGCTCGAAGCGGAACGGGTGCGCCGCGAACAGGAGCTGGATGGGGAGCGCGCCGAGCTGGCCGGCGAGCTGCGGACGGCGTATGTCAACGGTCGCGAAGAGCAGCTGAAACTTCTTTTAAATCAAGAGGATCCGTCGAATTTCGGGCGCATGCTGGCGTATTACGGCTACTTCGGCCGCGCCCGGGCGGACCGCATCCGCGGCATCCAGGACCAGCTCGAGCACCTGGCGCTGGTCCGCGAAAAGATCGTGGCCGAGAACAGCCGGCTCGCGACACTCGAGCAACAGCGCGAGCGGCGCGTGGCAGACCTCAAGTCGTCGCAGGACAAGCGTGCGCAGGCCGTGCGCGCCATCGACCAGCAGATCAAGACCCGGGGCGGCGAGCTGCAACAGCTGCAGTCGCAGGCAAAATCCGTCGAGCGGCTCATCGCCGAGCTGCGCAAAGCCATCGAACGCGCACAGCAGGCCCAGCCCGCGCGCAAGGGCGATTCGACCGGCACCGTGGCGCAACAGGCTCCGTTCGAGCCACTGCGCGGCAAGCTGCCGTGGCCGGTGCAGGACGGGAAGGTCATTGCCAGGTTCGGCCAGCCCCGCGCCGGCGGCTCGATGCGCTGGCAGGGCATGCTGATCGGGACGGAACGCGGTGCCCGGGTGCGCGCACCCTATGCGGGGCGCGTCGTGTACGGCGACTGGCTGCCGGGCATGGGGTTGATGCTCGTCATCGATCACGGTGGCGGCTACATGAGCCTCTACGGTCACAACGAGGAGCTGTTCCGCAAGGTCGGCGAGTCCGTCGTGGCCGGGGATGCCATCGGCTCCGTCGGCGATTCAGGCGGCCACAGCCAGCCAGCCCTGTACTTCGAGGTCCGTCGCGGCAGGACGCCGGTCGACCCGCAGACCTGGCTCACCCGGAAATAGGCTCTGCATCACGCTTTGGCCCCCCCCTTTTTCCGGATCATCCGCTTCCAGAACAATTTCGTTGCCCAGGGGATGGGCAGGGACCGATGGCCTCAAACGCAGAACAATTCTCGGACGCACCCGCACCGTTGAGCGGCACATCGCTCGACCCGTACGGGCAGCTGCTCAAGATGCTGCTGCCGCGCGCGCATTCGATCGTGGTCTGCGACCGCCTCGGCGTGACGGTGTGGGCCAGCGGCGACAACGACGACATCGAGCTGCAAGCCCTGCAGCAGCACGCCCAGGCTGCCGAACTCGCGCAGGCCGGTGCAGCGGGTGACGGCTTCGCGGAGCCGCTGCCGGGCGAGCAGGTCGCCTACGTGTTCGTGCTGCGCAGTGGCGACGGCGCGATGCTCGGCGTCGTCGGCATGGCGAGCCGCGAGTCGAACCGCGAACCCCGGCCGTTCACGCTGGTGCAGGGGCTGCTGCGTCCTGCGCTGCAGTGTCTCGAGCGCGAACTCGCGTCGCAGTCCAGCATCGGCAACCTGCAGCGCAGCCTGGTCGTGCGCGATCGCGACCTCGAACTGCTGCTCGGCGCGGCGCAGGAGGAGTCCGACGGCGGCGACTCCACCGACGACTTCGCGAAGCTGGTCCAGGGTTGCATCGATCATCTCGGTTGCGCCGTCGGTGCGCTGCTGATCCCGGACAAGAACATCGCCGTGTGCCGCACGGCGACCGACACGCCGCCGCGTGCGGGCGCCGACGTCCTGACGCGCACGCATCGCCAGGTGCTCGGCTGGGCCCAGCTGCACCGGCAGACGATGACTTCCAACGTCCCGCACGACTCCGGGCCGTTCGCCAGGATCCCGTACAAGATTCTTGCCTGTCCCGTGATGCATGGCGCCCAGCGCGTGCACGGCGTGCTGGTGCTGTTCAAGCGCCTGCATTCGCCGGACTTCGACCTGCGCCAGGTGCGCATCGTCGAACTGCTCGGGCGCCGCGTCGCCTACATCCTGATGAACTCGTACGATCCGTCGACGGGCCTGCTGACGCGGCCCGCCTTCGAGAAGCGCACCAACGCCGTGCTGACGCCGCAGGCGCTGCAGAAGGACAACTGCGTCATCTACGTCGACATCGACCGCCTGCACGTGCTGAACGAGAACCTCGGCATGCACGTCGGCGACTCGGTGATCGTGGGCGTCGCCGAGAGCATCCGGCAGAGCCTTTCGCCGCGCATGCTCGCGGCCCGCATCTCGGGCGACCGTTTCGCCATCTTCGTGCCCGAGACCTCGATCGACACCACCGAGGACATCGCCGAGAACCTGCGCCTCTCGTTCGAGCGGCTCGGCTTCCTGCGCGAGCGGCAGCAGGTCGAGGTGACCGCCAGCTTCGGCGTGGCGAACATCGTCGAGGGCAACCATCCGCTGTCGCATGCGCTCGCGTCCGCCGAGATCGCCTGCAAGGCCGCGAAGGATCGCGGCCGCAACCGGGTCGAGACGTATTTCGACGGCGACCAGAGCATCGTGCGCCGCTACACCGACCTTACGCTCATCGGCACGGTGCGTTCGGCGTTGCTGGACCAGCGCTTCCGGCTCGAGGCGCAGAGCGTCGTGTCGTTCGGCGACGCGCCCGCGGCGCCGAAGTTCGAGTTGCTGCTGCGCATGAGCGACGAGCAGGGCGAGAGCGTGCCGCCGGAAAAATTCCTCTCGGCGGCGGAGCGTTACCAGCTGGCGCCGGCCATCGACCGCTGGGTCGTGCGCCGCACGATCGAGATGCTGACCCCGCACGCGGCCAGGCTGCAGGAGATACAGGCCGGTTTTGCGGTGAACATTTCCGGGCAGTCCCTCGGCGACGCGGAATTCGCCGCCTTCATGGACACTGCGTTGCGCGAAAGCAAGCTGCCACGCGGACTGTTGTCGTTCGAGGTCACCGAGACGGCGGCCGTCGCGAACATCGTCCGGGCGGAGGCCCTGATCCGCCGGCTGCGCGAACTCGGCAGCGACGTCGCGCTCGACGATTTCGGTCGCGGGCTCAGCTCCCTCACCTACCTGAAGACGCTGCCGGTCACGCACCTGAAGATCGACGGCATCTTCGTGCGCGACGCCGTGGCGGACGAACGCTCGCAGGCGATGCTGAGCGCGATCGTCCAGCTCGCCCGGGCCATGAAGCTCAAGACCGTGGCGGAATGCGTCGAAAGCGAGGCGATCTGGCAGGCAACCCGGTCCCTCGGGGTCGACTACGGGCAGGGTTTCTACATCGGACGGCCCACGCCGCTCGAGCAGGTGCTGGGCACCCTGGTTGGCGCTAACATGGAGCGCTCCACCGGGACCCGGACCGCCTGACCGAAGTGACCGCCCGTTCGCACATCCTGCTGGCCGCCGTGGCCGGCATTGCCATGGGGTACGGCCTCGCCCGTGCACCGCAGTGGTTTACTGCCCCGCCGGCGGTCCCGGCTGCCGTGGCCGTGACGACCGCGAAGCCCGTGGCCGGCCATCAGCTGCTCGACGAAGTGGTGGGCCGCATCCGTCGCGAATACGTGCAACGTGGTCCCCGACGCGGCCTTCGACACGGCCGCGGTCAAGGGCATCGTCGCCAACCTCGATCCGCATTCCGTCTTTCTCGACGCCGCCGAATACGACCAGATGCGGGCTGCGACCACCGGCAGCTATACCGGCGTGGGCATCGAGGTTTCGGCTCAGGATGGCCGGGTCGTGGTCGTGACGCCGATCGAAGGTTCGCCCGCCGCGCACGCCGGCGTGCATGCCGGCGACGTCGTGCTGGCGGTCAACGACCAGCTCGTCACCGCCGACAAGCTCGACGAGACGATCGGTCGCATGCGCGGCGTGACGGGCACGCAGGTCAGGCTCGCGGTCGGGCGCAAGGGCGAACCGGAACCGCTGCTGTTCTCGCTCGAACGCGGCGAAGTGCACGTGCATTCGGTTCGCGCGGAACCGCTGCCGGGCAGTTTCGGCTACGTCCGTATCACGCAGTTCAACGACTCGACGCCGGACGATCTCGTGCAGGCCCTGTCGACGCTGATGCACCCGGCGCCGAAGTCGGCGTTCCGCCCGTTGCGCGGTCTCGTGCTCGACCTGCGCGGCAATCCAGGCGGCGTGCTCGAATCGGCCGTCAGCATCGCCGATGCCTTCCTCGATTCCGGCGTGATCGTCCGCGCCAACGGGCGCACGCCCGAGTCCCGCTTCGAAATGTCCGCGACGCCGGGTGATGCGCTCGATGGCCAGCCGCTGGTCGTGCTGGTCGACGGCGGTTCGGCGTCGGGGTCGGAGATCGTTGCCGGCGCGCTGCGTGACCACGGCCGTGCGACGTTGCTGGGCGAGCGTACCTTCGGCAAGGGCTCCGTGCAGACGGTGATCCCTTTGCGCGACGGCCAGGCGCTGAAGCTCACGACCTCGCTCTACTTCACGCCGTCAGGCACGTCGATTCACGAACGCGGGATCGAGCCCGACGACTCGATTCCGGCGCGGCCGGGATGGGTGTGACGCCCCGCAGATTCCATTACCATCGCGCGCAGGTCAACCGACGGCGCCGGGCGCCGTGACGACAGGAGCGCTCGACATGGCTGGATTCCTGCTGCGTGCCGCGATATCCGCGCTGGGCCTGTGGGTGGCGAGCCAGTTGCTCGACGGGTTGCACTTCGCCACGCCGTCCAAGCTCCTGCTGGCCGCGGTGCTGCTCGGCATCGTCAACGCCTTCGTGCGTCCGCTCGCGTTCATCCTGACGCTGCCGATCACGATCGTGACGCTCGGCCTGTTCCTGCTGGTGCTGAACGCCGGCATGGTCGCGCTGGTGGCGTGGGTCGTCCCCGGCTTCACGATTGCGGGCTTCTGGACTGCCGTGGGCACTGCGGTCATCGTCAGCGTCGTCTCGTGGGCCGCCACGGGCCTGATCGGCTCGTCGGGAAAATTCGAGAAGTTCCCGGCCAGCCGCTGAGGTCCAGTCGCTAGAAATAGCGGTGCGGCACCGTCACCAGCGCGACGCCGACGCGATACAGCCAGAACGCAAGCCCTGCGACGACAGCCAGGCCGAGTCCTTCGCCGAACTGCAGCCCCGACCCGAGGGCCATGATATCCGCGCGGCCCGACATCACGATCGGGATGGCGATGAAGATGCCCATCAGCGCCTCGCCCGTGATCAGGCCGGCTGCGAACAGGATCCCGTTCTGTTTCGCACGCTCCGCCTGCGGCGAATCGCCGCTGATACCCAGCCTGCGCTCGACCAGGTGCGCGATCAGGCCGCCGCAGAAGATCGGCACCGACAGTTCCAGCGGCAGGTAGATGCCCACCGCCACGGCGAGTACGGGCGCGCGAAACGGCGCCTTGACGCGCTTGAGGTATTCGTCGACGAGGATGATGCCGACGCCGAGCAGCGCGCCGATCGAAATCATGCCCCACGGCAGCTCGCCGCCGAACATGCCCTTGGCGACCGAAGCCATCAACGTGGCCTGCGGGGCGATCAGTGCGTTCGGATGCTCGGCGGTGGGCGCGCCGATGCCATAGGCTTTCAGCAGCAGGTTGAGGACGGGAGCCATCACCAGTGCGCAGCTGGCGGCGCCGATCGCCAGCATCACCTGTTGCCGCCACGGCGTGGCGCCGACGAGTTGCCCGGCCTTCAGGTCCTGCAGGTTGTCGCCACCGATGCAGGCCGCGCAACACACGACCGAGCCGATCATGATCGCTGCCACGGGGCCGAGCGCCGCGCCGCGTCCCATCAGCACCACCAGCAGCAGTGACGCGAACAGGATCGTGCAGATGGTGATGCCCGAGACCGGGTTGTTCGACGAGCCGACGAGGCCGGCCATGTACGCCGACACCGACGTGAACACGAAGCCCGCGACGATCATGATCACCGTCATCACCAGGCTGATGCCGATGTTGTCGACGATCAGCTGGTAGAGGACGAAGAGCGGAATCGTGAACAGCACGAGACCGACCAGGATCGCCTGCATCGGCAGGTCCTGCTCGGTGTGCGAGGTGGCCCGCGCCGCGCCGGCACGCGTGGCCTCGAGGCCGCTGCGAATGCCGGAGGCGAGCGAGCTGCGGATCGACACCAGCGCCCACATGCCGCCGACGAGCATCGCGCCCACGCCGAGGTAACGGACCTGCGCCGACCAGATCGCGTTGGCCATCGTCTCGGCGTCGGCGCCCGCGAGCTGCTGCGCCAGCGGCAGGTTGTCCTGCAGGAACCAGGCCGCGTAGACCGGGATCGCGACGCTCCACGAAATCATGCCGCCGATGAGCGCGAGCGCGCCGATGTTGAGGCCGACGATGTAGCCGACACCGAGCAGTGCCGGCGAGAGGTTGGTGCCGAAGTACGCGAGCCACTTGCCGAAGAAGCCGCTGGCTGCCGCGGTGTCGGGCATCACGCGCAGGCCGCTGCCGGCCGCGAGCTTGGCGAGGCCACCGCCGAGCGCGGCCAGTCCGAGCAGTTTCACGCCCTGCGCCGGGTTGTCGCCGGCCTTGAGCACTTCGGCGGCCGCCACGCCCTCGGGGAACTTGAGGTTCTGCTCGACGATCAGCGAGCGCCGCAGCGGCACCGAGAAAAACACGCCGAGGATGCCGCCGAGACCGGCGATCGCGAGCACCCAGGCGTAGCGGAAATCGGTCCAGTGGCCGAGGATGACGAGCGCCGGGATCGTGAAGATCACACCCGAGGCGATCGACGAACCTGCCGAAGCGCCGGTCTGGACGATGTTGTTTTCGAGGATCGTGCTGCCGCCGAGCACCCGCAGCACCGCCATCGAGACCACGGCGGCCGGGATGGCGGACGCGATGGTCAGCCCGGCGAAGAGCCCGAGGTAGGTGTTGGCGGCGGCGAGCAGGACGGCCAGGACGATGGCAAGGATGATCGCGCGGGGCGTCAGTTGCGCCGGGGCCGGGGCGTTGGTCATGAATGCGTTCCGCCGGTGAAGTTGCGGCATTAAAGTGGCCGGCAGCGGCAAAAGCAATGCCATGACCGGGTCGACCCGGATCGAATATTCTGATGAGCGCCAGCCATGACCAATCGACCCATGGATCCGTCTTCATCACCGGCGCGCATTGTCGCGTCGGCTTCGACGCCGGGATGTCGCACGACGCGCCTGCGCGAGACAGTCGTTCGCGGGCTGCGCTACGTGTCGATGCGGGGGCGTTGACGCTGCTGCAACGTCGAGACGAATCGCGCGAGCGACGTCGAGACCGAGCCGCGCGGCAGCGTGGCGTCGATCAGCTGGAACCGGCCACGTTCCGCGATGGCGCGTTCAAGCGCCGCGGCGAACTCGCGGCGGGTGTTCACGCGCACTCCGGCCCCGCCCAGCGGCGCCGCGCAGCCAGCGAAGTCCCAGTCGTCGAGCGCATACAGCGACGAACCCGGCTCGAACGCGCGCAACATTTCCCAGCTGCGGTTGTTAAACACGACGACGATCGGGTCCCAGCCGTAGCGCCGGCAGTTGCCGAGTTCCCAGCCGGTCATCTGGAACGCGCCGTCGCCCACCAGCACCAGCGGACGTCGCCCGGTGGCTGCCTGCAGGCCGAGTCCCGCCGGCACCCCGTACCCCATGCTGGCGTAGTAGCCGGGCGCGACGAGTTCAGAGTGGCCGATGTCGAACGCGGCGAACATGCAGTCGCCCATGTCCGCGGCCAGCGGCATGGGACCGCTGCGCGCGAACGCGTCGTTGATCGCCGCCGTGATGTCGCCAGGTGAGAGCGGCGCGTCGTCGGCGACGAACGGGGCTGCCGGCTGTGACTGCAGGACGGGCAAGGGGCGAGGCGCTCGCCGCTCGCGGGCAAGGCGTGCCAGCAGGCCCTCGACCAGCGCCGCGAGCGGAACGTCCGGATACCTGTGGTGGCCGACGCCGACGGAGCGGTTGTGCGCCAGGATCGTCGTGCGTGGCGCGATCATGTGCTCCGAGACACCCAGGTTCGTGTCGCACGGCGTGACGCCGAGCAGCAGCAGGCAGTCGGAGTCCTCGACCAGGCGCGTGATGGCGGGATCGCCGGCAGTGCCGAGGTAGGCGCCCACCAGCGGCGAGTCCCGCGCCGGCAACAGGCCGTGTCCCATGAACGACGTCACGACCGGGATACCGAGCTTGCGCGCCAGTTCGGCGACCGGCGCTTCCAGCCGGAAGCGCCTTACCTCCACGCCCAGCATCATCACCGGCGACTGCGCGCGCGCGATGCGCTGGAGCACTTCGTCGACACAGTCGTTGACAGCCTCGATGACGACGGCAGGCGCCGGCAGGGCACGGACCGGCGCGCACGGGGCATCCACCAGGTCGCGTGGAAATTCGAGGTAGACCGGGCGCGAGTGCGTGATGCAGCTCGACAGCACGCGCGCGATGTCTTCCGGTGCGCGGCGCGGATCGTCGAGCCGCGCCTGGTCACACGTGACCTCGCGGTAGATGATCATCTGCGAGTCGAGCGTCTTCACCTGGTGGTGCAGCTTCAGCATGCCGCGTCCCTCGTGCGTCCCCGGCGCCCCCGACACCACGACGACGGGCACCTGCTCGGCATAGGCCGAGGCGACGGCATTGAGCACGTTGAGTGCGCCCGCTCCGTACGTCACCAGCGCTGCGGACGGCGCGGACGCGATGCGGGCCGCAGCATCCGCCGCAAACCCGACCCCTGGCTCGTGGCTGAGCATGTAGAGCGGCAGCCGCTGCGATTCGTCCAGCACCCTGAACAGCGGCAGCGCGAAATCGCCCGGGATGCCGAACACCTGCTGCACGCCATGGTCGACGAGTGCCTGGATCAACGCCCCGCACGCGATGCATCAGGGAGCGGAAGTAGTCGAGCTCGTCTTCCGAAAACTCGAGCGTCACGGTGAGCGCCATCGGTCACTCCTCGCGGTCCGTCAGCCGCCCTCTTTGCCCTTGATCGGATCCGTCGCGATGCCGACCTTGACCATGCCCGCGTTCTGCGCGTCGGCCATGACCGTGGCGAGCGACTGGAACTGCAGCGTGCGGTCGACGTGCAGGTGCAGTTCCGGCTGCGGCTTGCGCTGCGCTTCGGCGGCGAGACGCTCGACCATGCTTTTGCGGTCGACCGGCACGTCGTTCAGGAACATCCTGCCGTCCGCCATCAGCGCGATGACGATCGTGTCGGGCTTTTCCTCGAGCAGGACGGTCGACGCCTGCGGCAGGTCGATCTTGATCTTGTGGGCGATCAGGGGCGCCGTGATCATGAAGATGATCAGCAGCACCAGCATGACGTCCACCAGCGGGATCATGTTGATCTCGGCCATCGGGGCCGAGTGTGGCGGTGCCGCCGCCGCCGCCGAGTCCGCTGAATGCCATGGCCTTCTCCCGTGCCAGCGTCAGGCCGTTTGTTGCTGCAGGCGATGCGCGCGATGATGGTCCATCGACGAGGGCACGCGCGCACCGGTCGTGAGGTAGGCGAGCAGGTCCTCGGCGAACGCGTGGAAGCTCGCGATGATCACGCGGTTGTTGCGCACCACCAGGTTGTAGCCGAGCACCGCCGGCACCGCGACGGCGAGGCCGAGCGCGGTCATGATCAGCGCTTCGCCCACGGGTCCCGCCACCTGGTCGAGCGAGGTCTCGCCGGACGCGCCGATGCGCACCAGCGCGTGGAAGATTCCCCACACCGTGCCGAACAGGCCGATGAACGGGGCCGTGCTGCCGACCGTCGCCAGGAACGTGAGACCGGTTTCCAGGCGCTCCGTCTCGCGGTTGATCGAGGAGCGCAGCGAGCGGTCGAGGAACTCGGCCCGGTGCAGCGTGCCCGCGACGCGCTCTTCGGTGAGGCGATCGTGATGCTCCATGGCGAACTCGCCGTCGAGCGCGATCTTGGAGAACGGCTCCCAGTCGGGCTGTTGTTCGAGGTAAGCGAACGCCTGGTCCGTCGGCGTCTTCCAGAACGTCGTCACGACGTGGTGCGACCGCGTGCGGATCCGGACGACCCGCGCGGCCTTCAGGACGATGAAGTACCACGAAACGATCGACATCACGACCAGCAGCCCGAAGACGAACAGCCCGACGGCGTCCGTCTGCTGCAGGAAGTTGGCGAAACTCATCGTGGTCAGGGCTTCGGTGGGACGCATGGCTGGATCCTGTGGTCAGTCTTCCAACGAGAACGTGATGGGGACGATGCACCAGGCGCGCAGTGGCACGCCGTCGCGCTTCGCCGGTTCGAATCGCCAGTCGCGCACGGCATCGAGCGCCGCCTGGTCGAGACTCGCGTCGCCGCTGCTGGTGCGAACCGCCGCGTCCTGGGGCCGCCCGTCCTCGCCGACGAGCACCCGCAGGCGCACCGTGCCCTCTACCCCTAAGCGCAGGCAGCGCGGCGGATAGACCGGCGGCTTCATGTCGAGCAGCTTCATCTTCCAGTACACGGGCGTCTGCTCGACGGGAGCGGAGGCGGTCGCGTCGCCGTCGACGGTTCCCGCCGGCATCGGCGGACCGGGCTCACCGGGCAGCAGTTCGTCGCCCAGTTCGTACTGCTTGACCTGCGTGTCGGGCGGGACCGGATCCGTGGTGGGGGTGTCGACGAGGATCGGCACGGGGCGCGTGACCTTGGGCCGTTCCTGCTTGACCGCGTCGGTCGCGGTGTCCGGTGCCTGCTGCACCTCGGTTGGCGGCAGGCGTGGCGGTGGCAGCTTGAGCAGGCTCACCTGGAAGATGGGCGGTGGCGGCTCGTCATTCCCGGGCTCGAGCCGGGTCAGCAGCAGTCGCCCGATGCCCGCAGCGTGCAGTGCGGTGACGATCAGCAATACCGACGCGGCGCCCCAGGTCAGGCGTTCGTCGTGAACGTATCGGTCGATCCGCATCCGGTGCCAGGGACGTGCTGCGTCGCGCCGCTCCGTCGCTGTGACTGGCTCGAATGTACTGGAAGAAAGCGCAGCCCGCGGCTCCGCAGGCTCCGCGGATATGCCTACGTGGCGGTGGAATTGCCGAAGACGGGCGGCTACCAGCCGCAGGTCTCGCCCTTGTTCTGCTCCCTGAGCCAGCCCCGCAACGGCTCGAAGTATTCGATGAGCGCCGAGCCGTCCATCTGCCGCGTGCCGGTCAGCTCATAAAGCGTGTCCTGCCACGGCTGGCTGGCGCCCTTGGCGAGCATTGCGGCGAACCTCCTGCCAGCTTCCTCGTTGCCATAGACGGAGCATTCCGACAGCGGGCCCTTGAACCCGGCCGCATCGCAGAGCGCCTTCTGGAACTGGAACTGCAGGATGAACGACAGGAAGTACCGCGTGTACGGCGTGTTGCCCGGGATGTGGTATTTGGCGCCCGGATCGAAGTCGGCTTCGGTGCGTGCCACCGGCGGGCGGATGCCCTGGTACTTCTCGCGCAGCGCCCACCACGCGGCATTGTAATTCTCCGGCTTGACCTGGCCCGAGAACACCTGCCAGCGCCACTCGTCGATCATCTTGCCGAACGGCAGGAACGCGATCTTTTCCAGCGCCATCTTCATCTGCTGGTTGATGACCGCTTCCTTGCTCGGCTTCGATTCCGGCACCAGGCCGATCTGCGCGAGGTACGCGGGCGTCATCGACAGCGTGACGGTGTCGCCGATCGCTTCGTGGAAGCCGTCGTGCGCGCCGTTCTGGAACATGAACGGCTGGTCCTTGTACCCGAGGTAGTAATAGACGTGACCCATCTCGTGATAGATGGTCTGCAGCTCCTCGAACGTCGGACGCGTGCACATCTTGATGCGCACGTCGTCCTTGCCGTCCATGTGCCACGCGCTGGCGTGGCATTGCACGTTGCGGTCACGCGGCTGCGACAGCATCGAGCGTTCCCAGAACGTCGCCGGCAACGCCGGGAACGCGATCGACTGGTAGAACGCCTCGGCGGACTTCGCCATGCGCACCGAGTCGTAATTCTGCGCGACGAGCGCGGAGTCCACGTCGAGCTGGCTCACGCCCGGATACGGCTCGAAGATGTCGTAGGCGGCATCCCATTGCTGGGCCCACATGTTGCCGAACAGGTGCGCCGGGATCGGCTTGCCCGCCGGCACCTTGTCCTCGCCGTACTTTGCCGCGAGCCTGCCGCGCGCGTAGCACTGCAGGTCCTTGTAGAGCGGCTCGACCTGCTGGTAGAGGCGTGCAGCTTCCCTGGTGAAGTCGTCAGCGGGCATGTCGTAACCCGAGCGCCACATTGCGCCCAGGTCCTTGTAGCCCAGCGTGCGCGCGCCTTCGTTCGCCAGATCGGTGAAGCGGACGTAGTCGGGGCGCAGCCCGCGGGCCTGGTCGTGCCAGCCCTTCCAGGCGTCGAGCAGTTCGTCGTAATTGCGGCTTTCCTCGAGCACGGTCTTGAGCTGCACTTCGTCGCGGCAGTCCTTGCCGCCGTCCTTGCAGTACCTGGCCTCGCCGTACTTCGCTTCCATGCCTGCCAGGATCGTCGCGAGCTCGGCGCGCTTCGCGGGATCGTCGGGCGCCGGCGCCGCCACGCCCTGCCGCAACAGGTCGATGGCGCGGCGCGATGCAGCGCTCATCGGCTTGCCGTCGAACTGCTTCGATTCCTCGACCGCCCTGCTGAAGGCGGCGAGGAAGCGTTCGTTGGCTCGCGCGCTGAGCCACTGCGTGTCGACCGTGATGTAGGTCGCCTGCGTCCAGCCGGCGGCATTGAGCTCGCGGTAGATGTCGGCGAATTCCCTGTTGAGTCGTGCGACGAACTCGTCGCCGGTCTCGGCGGCTGCGTTGCCCACTGGCGCGACAGCGCACAGCGCGATGGCAACGGCTGCGGCGAGTCGCCGACGCAGGCGCAAGGGAGAGATGCAACGCGGGACGGCACGGTTCGGGGACATGGCGGGCTCCGGCAGCGCCGGACTCAGTCGAGGCCGACTTTCGTTTCGACGCGGTAACTGAAGAGGTCGGAATTGTAACGGGCCACGAGGTGATCCTGCAGCTGGCCCTGCGCGTCGTAGGAAAAGCGGACGAGCTTGAGCAGCGGCTTGCCGCTCGGGACGTCGAGCGCGCGGGCCACGTCAGGCGCCGCGCCCTCCGCGCTGAGGAAGCGCTCCATGCGCGCGATCCTGAGCCCGTAGCGTTCGAACAGCGTCAGCCGGCTCGCGCCCTCGAATTCCTTTTTCGGCATCGACGCCGAGAATTTCGGCGTCCACGAGACATAGTGCGCGAATGGCCGGCCGCTCGAGCTGCGCACCCGCACGAGCTGGCACACGCGAATGCCGGGACCGAGGGCGAATGCCGCCTGCAGGTCCGGTGGCGGCACCGCCATGCGCTTCAACAGGACCGTGAGCGTCGTGTCGCGGCCGAGGTCGCCGAGGCTTTCCGCGTTGGAGCCGAGTGGCGCGACGATCGGCGCGGGGCGGTCCGCGTGACTGACGAACGTGCCCTTGCCACGGTGCCGGACCACCAGGCCCTTGGCGGCGAGCTCGACCAGTGTGCGCCGCGCGGTGATGCGCGAGACGTCGAAACCGTCCGCGAGCTCCTTCTCGGACGGCATGCGCGACGCGTTCGGCAGCACGCCCTTCACGATGGCGTCGTGCAGGACCGTGTACAGCTGGAAATACAGCGGCGAGGGCGAATCGGCGTCGATCAGTCCCCGGTCGAGCAGGGCGAGCGCCGCCGCGCCTTCGGTCCGTCTCATGCAGGCGCTCCGTCGCCGTGTGCCATCAGTGCTTGATGTCCTCGGCGCCGTGCATCCACCGCACGAGCGTGCCGGACAGCGTCCAGAGCACGATCGCAAAGAAGAACAGCGTCCCGGCCAGGCCGCCGAAGATCGACAGCTCGCCGAGCGATTCGGCATACGAGCCGATGATGCCGGCGAGCCAGTTGGCCACGAAATTGATCAGGAACCAGACGCCCATCATCAGCGAGGCGAGGCGCAGCGGTGCGAGCTTCGTGACCATCGAGAGGCCGACCGGCGAGATGCAGAGTTCGCCCGTGGTGTGGAAGAAGTAGGCGATCACGAGCCACCACATGCTGGCCTTGGCGTCGCCGCCGTGCGATTCGAGTGCCGCGGCGACCATCGCGAGGAAGCCGATGCCCGTCAGCACCAGGCCCAGCGTCATCTTCTTCGGCGTCGCGGGATTGCGGCCCATCTCGCCGAGCTTGCTCCAGGCGACCGAGAACAGTGGCGCCAGCAGCACGATGAAGAGCGGGTTCAGCGACTGGAACCAGCCCGCCGGCACCTCGAACGTACCGATCATGCGGTCGGTCTTCTCCGCCGCGTACAGGTTCATCAGGCCGCCGGCCTGCTCGAACGCGGCCCAGAACAGCACGATGAACACGAACAGCATGAAGATCACGCGCAGGCGATCGACTTCGTCCGGCGTGAGCGGCTTTTTCTCGCCGCCCGCGAGCGCTGCAGCCCGGCGTGCGGCCGGCACCACGCCGATCTCGCCCAGGTATTTGCGCGCCAGCAGCAGCTGGATGATGACGGACAGGATCATGCCGACGCCGGCGGCGAAGTAACCGTACGCCCAACCCCTGGCCGGGTCTTCGCCGAGCGTCGAGCAGATGAGCGGCGCGAGGAAAGCGCCCGCGTTGATCCCCATGTAGAAGATCGTGAACGCGCCGTCACGCCGCGCGTCGCCTTCGGGGTACAGGTCGCCGACCATCGTCGAGATGTTCGGCTTGAAGAAGCCGTTGCCGAGCACGAGCAGGATCAGGCCGAGGTAGAACAGCTGCAGGTTGCCGGGAATCGCGGCCGCCAGCGTGAACTGGCCCGCGGCCATGACCAGGCCGCCGATGATCACGGACTTGCGCTGGCCGAGGTAGTTGTCGGCGAGCCAGCCGCCGATCAGCGGAGTGAAGTAGACGAAGCCGGTGAAGAGGCCGTAGAGCTTCAGCGCTTCGCCCTGCGTCCAGCCGAAACCGGGGTTGGCAGTCTCGACGCCGGCCACGAGCGACAGCACCAGCAGCGCGCGCATGCCGTAATAGCTGAAGCGCTCCCACATCTCCGTCGCGAAGAGCAGGAACAATCCTTTCGGGTGGCCGAGCCAGGTGCCGTCAGGCACGCCGGGTACTGCTGTACTGGACATTATTTTTTCGCTGTTCCAATGGGTTGCGCCAGCGGGCGCGAGGCTGCAGAGTCTGGTGGATGTTGCGGTGCAAGGGCAAGCCGGAGGGACGGGCACCTTCCTGACGGAAATAGGTGCCTGTCTCCGTTCTACCTGATACCGCCAGCCAGCCGCTGCACGCGGCCGGCGATCAGCAGCAGCGCGGCGCCCGACCCCAGCGAGACGAGTGCGATCTTCAGGTACTGGCCAGGCATCGACGCTACGTCCTGTGCATCGAACTCGCCGGCGACGAGACCGGCGAGCAACAGGCCGAGCGACGTCGCCAGGAACCACAGCCCCATCATCTGGCCGACGAAGCGGGACGGTGCGAGCTTCGTGACCGAGCTGAGACCCACGGGGCTCAGGCACAACTCGCCGAAGCAATGCAGCAGGTAGGCCAGCAGCAGCCACTGCGGACCCGCGAGGCGGCCGCTGGCAACCACCGTGGCGGCACCCACCATCACGACGAATCCCAGGCCGAGCAGCAACAGTCCCAGCGCGAACTTGGCCGGGGCCGCAGGGTCGAGGTTGCGCCGGCCGAGGTGAATCCACAGCGCGGAGAACGCCGGCGCGAACAGCAGGATGTAGAGCGAGCTGGGCGCCTGGAACCAGCCCGCCGGGATCTCGAAGCCGCCGACCATGCGATCGGTGAACCGTTCCGCGAACAGGTTCAACGAGGACCCTGCCTGTTCGTAGCCGGCCCAGAACAGCGCGGATGACACGAACAGGGCGAGCACGACCAGCACGCGCCGGCGCTCGGTGCGGTCAAGGCCGGCGAACGCGAGCAGGTAGCTGAAATACCCCACGGTCACGCCGACGATCGCAACGGCGGTCCAGCGTGCGACAAGCGTCGGGTCGAACGTGATGATGCCGGCGGCAATCAGTGTCGTGACGACAGCGACGGCAGCCAGCACGGCCAGGACTCCGCGCCACTGCCGCCGGTCGGCTGCGAGCAGGGCGGGATGCGTGGGACGCGCTCGCTTGCCGGCGTCGCCGAGGTGATGACGCGTCAGCAGGAACTGCGCGAGTCCCAGCGCCATCGCGACGGCGGCACCCGCAAATCCGGCCCGCCAGCCGTACCGCTGCGCCAGCCAGGGCGTCGCCAGCGAGCCGACCAATGCTCCGACGTTGATGCCCATGTAGAAGAGAGTGAATCCTGCGTCACGCGCGGCACCACCGTGCGGATACAGCTGCGCCACCATCGCGCTGATGTTCGGCTTCAGCAGGCCGACGCCGAGCACGACCACCAGGCAACCGAGGTAGAAGAGCGTGGAGCCTGCCGGGATGGCCAGCAGCGTGTTGCCGACCAGGATCAACGCGGCTCCCCACACGACCGCACGTTGAGCTCCGAGCAGGCGGTCGGCGAGCCAGCCGCCGGGCAGGGCCATCAGGTACGTCGCCGTGGTGTAGAGGCCGTAGATCGCCGTGGCCTTGCGGTCGTCGAGCCCGAAGCCGCCGGTCGCGACGGCGTCGACCAGGAACAGGATCAGGATTCCGCGCATCCCGTAATAGGTGAAGCGCTCCCACATCTCCGTCATGAAGAGTGTGGCGAGTCCCCGCGGTTGCCCGAACCACTGATCCCGAATGGCGAGTCCCCCTGGCGGAAATAGGTGAATGTCCCTATTGGGGTCCGGACTGCGGCCTATTTCTTGTACACGGTTCCCTGTTTCATGACGAACTCGACGGCGTCCATGGCGTGAATGTCCGCGAGCGGGTCGCGTGTCACGGCGACGATGTCGGCCGCGTAGCCGGGAGCCACCTGTCCCACCTCGGCTTCGATGCCGAGCGCCTCGGCGCCGACCTTCGTGGCCGCCTGGATAGCCTGCATCGGCGTCATCCCGTACTGCACCATGTAGGCGAGCTGCTTCGGCGCGTCCTTGTGCGGATGCACGCCGGTGTCAGTTCCCATCGTCAGCTTGATGCCCATCTGCACGGCCTTGCGGAAATTGTCGCGCTGCGCCTGCGCCACTTCGCGGTCCTTGCGCAGGAACTCCTCCAGCTCGCCGCGCTTCGGGCCCTGGGTCTGCGTGTACTCGGTGTTCAGGATGTCCATCGACAGGAACGCACCGTTCTTCTGCGCCAGGTCGAGGCCCTCCTGGTCGATCAGGCTCGCGTGCTCGATCGTGTCGACGCCGGCCTTGAGCGCGACCTTGATGCCATTGGCGCCGTGCGCATGCACCGCGACCTTGCGGCCGTGCATGTGGGCTTCGTCGACGATGGCGGCGACTTCTTCCGGCGTGTACTGCTGCGCGCCGACGCGCGTGCCCTTGGAGAACACGCCGCCGGTGCCGCAATACTTGATCACGTCCACGCCGTACTTCACGTTCCTGCGCACCATGGCGCGCACCGCGTCGACTCCGTCGGCCACGCCCTCGCCGCGATCGTTGTATTCGGGCGCGAGCATGTTGCTGTCGCAATGGCCGCCGGTGATCCCCAGCGCCGGTCCCGACGCCAGGATGCGCGGTCCGATCACGTCGCCGGCGTTGATGGCATCGCGCAGCGCGACGTCCGAGTAACCGCCGGCGCCGACGTTGCGGATCGTCGTCACGCCGGAGAGCAGCGTCTCGCGGCCGAAGCGCGCACCCATCAGCGCTTCGCGCGGCACCGAAATGCCATAGCCGTAATACGGTGGCAGCGTCGGGTCGCCGGTGACGTGCGTGTGCGTGTCGATGAGTCCCGGCAGCACCGTCTTGCTCGAGAGGTCGATGACGGTGGCACCTGGCGGCACCGCCGTCACGCCCGCGGCGCCCACCGCGCTGATCTTGCCGCCCTGCACGACGATCACCTGGTCGTTGCGCACCCGGCCGCTCGCCACGTCGATGAGCCTGCCCGCCTTGATCACCGTGACGGGTTCGGGAGCCGCAGCCGGCGGCACGTCGGCGGCAAAGACCGTCGGGATCGCACATACCGCGAAGGCAGCGAACACGCGGCGGATGGACAGGCACGAAGTCGGACGCATTCAGGTCTCCAGTCTCAGGACGAATGATTGACGGTGGTATCGAGGCTCAGCGGACGTTGCCCATGAGCCGCGCGAGCGGGCGGCTGATGAGCAGCAGGAACACGCCGATGCCGCAGGCGTAGAGCACGATGCCCATGAATCGATCGGGCATCGCAGCGAGGTTGGTGGCGTCGAAGCCGCCGGCGATGAGGCCGGCCATGAGCTTGCCGAGCGAGCTGCCGAGGAACCAGACGCCCATCATCTGCCCGACCAGCCGCGCTGGCGCGAGCTTGGTCACGGTCGAGAGGCCGACGGGGCTGACGCAGAGCTCGCCGAACACGGTGAGCAGGTAGGTCAGGATCAGCAGGTACGCCGGGGCGTTGGCGCCGCCGGCCACGATGTTGGCCGCGGACACCATGAACAGGAAGCCGAGGCCCATCAGCAGCAGGCCGAAGGCGAACTTGAGCGGTGCCGCAGGATCCATCTGGCGTCGCGCGAGTTGCACCCACAGCGCCGAGAAGACCGGCGCAAACAGGATGACGAACGCCGGCTGCACCGACTGGAACCAGCCCGCGGGAATCTCGAAGCCACCGACCATGCGATCGATGTAGCGCTTGGCGAAGAGGTTCAGCGACGACCCCGCCTGCTCGTACCCCGACCAGAACGACGCGACTCCCAGGAACATCACCAGCACGACGACCATGCGCTTGCGTTCGACCGGATCGAGCCCCGCGCCGAAGAACAGGTACAGGAAGTACAGCGCGGCCATGCCCACCAGCACGTAGGCGGCGCCCTTGGCGAGCCGCGCCGGGTCGAGGTGCACGGTCCCGGAAAACAGCAGGGCCGCAACCGCGGCGAACACGGCCAGCGCGATCCAGAGCCGGCGCCAGTCGGTCGCAAGTCCAGCGCCGCCGTCGTTGCGGTTCGGGTGCGCGCCGGCGCCGTTGAACAGCCGGCGTGACAGCCAGAACTGCAGCAGTCCGAACGGCAGGCCGATCGCCGCCGCGAGAAAACCGATGCGCCAGCCGTAACGCTGCGCCAGCCAGCCCGCGATCAACGGGCCGATGAACGCGCCGAGGTTGATCCCCATGTAGAAGATCGTGAAGCCTGCGTCACGCCGGCCGCCGCCCTCGGGATAGAGGTCGGCGACGAGCGTGGAAACGTTCGGTTTCAGCAGGCCGACGCCGAGGATGATCACCACCAGCCCGCCGAAGAAGAGCTGCTTCGGGCCGGGGATCGTCAGCATCAGGGTGCCGAGCGTCATCAGGGTGCCGCCGATCATGACCGCGCGTTGCGCGCCGAGCAGCCGGTCGGCGATCCAGCCGCCCGGCAGCGCAGCCATGAACACGGCCGCCGTGTAGAGACCGTAGATCGCGGTCGCGGTCTTGTCGTCGAAGCCATAGCCGCCGTTGTCGACGGCATCGACCAGGAACAGCACGAGCAGGGCGCGCATGCCGTAGAACGTGAAGCGCTCCCACATCTCCGTGAAGAAGAGCGTCGACAGCGCGCGTGGATGTCCCCCCAGCACCTGGCGACTCAGCTCTCGGTCGCGGTCGCCGGGGTGCCCCGGCTTTTCTGGATCATGCGCGCGAACACGATGCCCAGTTCATACAGCAGGTACATCGGCACGGCCATGAAACTCTGCGACACCGCGTCCGGCGGCGTCAGGAACGCCGCGATGATGAAGATGCCGAGGATGACGTAGCCGCGGTTGCGCGTCAGCACCTCGAGCTTGACGAGTCCCGTCACCACCAGCAGCACCACGGCCACCGGCATCTCGAACGCGATGCCGAACGCCATGAACAGCAGCAGCACGAAATCCAGGTATTGCGCGATGTCCGTCATCATCTTCACGCCCACCGGCGTGGTCGACGCGAGGAACTGGAACATCAGCGGGAAGACGACGTAGTAGGCGAACGCGATGCCCGCGTAGAACAGCACGATGCTCGAGACGACCAGGGGCGCCGCGAAGCGCCGCTCGCGCTTGTAGAGTCCGGGTGCAACGAAGCCCCAGACCTGGAACAGGATGTAGGGCATCGCCAGGAAGATCGCGCCCATCAGGGAGAGCTTGAGTGGCGCCATGAAGGGCGACACCACGCTGGTCGCGATCAGCGACGTGCCGGCCGGCAGCTTGTCGATCAGCGGCCGCGCGACCAGCGTGAACAGCTCGTTCTGGAAGAACGCGAGCGGCACGAAGCAGACGACGACGGCGATGACCGTGCGCAGCAACCGGTCCCGCAGCTCGAGGAGGTGCGAGACGAGCGTGCCCTCGGCCAGCGGCTCTCCCTCAGCCGGGCTTTGGCTCATCAGCGATCGTCTCGGCCGGTGAGGAGTGGGCGGGTGGCGTTGCCGCGGCGAGCGTGCCGGTGCGGCGCGGAGTCGGCGCCGGGGGCGGGGGGGGGCGGGCCGCGGGCGGGGGCGGGGGCGTGGATCGTGTTCGATTGTCCGGAGGCTGCCGGCGCGGTGTCGGCGAGCGGATCGAACTGCGTCTCCTGCTCGAGCTGGCTGCGGAGCTGGCGCGCCATGGATCGTGCGCGGCCTGCCCAGCGACCGAGGTCAGCAGCGAGCTTCGGCAACCGCGCCGGCCCGAGCACGAGCAGCGCAATGCCGAAGATCAGGATGATCTCGGTGAAGCCGACCTCGAACATGCGGCTGGATCAGCCTGCTTTGCCGTCCGTCTTGGACGTGGACGACGCGGGCTCCTGGAAGCTGGCGTCCTTGGTGCCGCCGCTGGTCAGGTCCGTCAGCTGCTTGTTCTGCTCGTCCTCGCCTTCGTTCATGGCCTTCTTGAAGCCGCGCACGGCCCCGCCGAGGTCCGAGCCGATGTTCTTCAGCTTCTTGGCCCCGAACAGGACGAGCGCAATCGCCAGGATGATGAGCAGTTCGCGAAAACCGATACCCATGGAGTTCTCCGGGGCCCGCAAAAACGGGGGCCGCCATCATACGACAATCGCTATCGCGACTCGTTTGCCGCGCCTGCGGAAAACCGCAGCCAGAACGTGACGGGCCCGTCGTTCACCAGCGAAACCTTCATCTCGGCCCCGAAGCGACCCGTGGCCACCTTGCCCGGCAGCGCTGCACGGGCGTATTCGACGACCCGCTCGAACAGTTGCCGGCCGAGTTCGGGTGCGGCGGCCGTCGTGAAGCTCGGGCGCAGGCCCTTGCGCGTGTCGGCCGCGAGCGTGAACTGGGAAACCAGCAGCAGTTCGCCACCGGTGTCGGCGAGGCTCAGGTTCATGCGTCCGGCATCGTCGCCGAACACGCGATAGCTCACGGCCCGGTCGACCAGGCGCCGGGCAGTCGCGTCGTCGTCACCGGGCTCGACGGCCACGAATGCCAACAAGCCGGGACCAATCTGGCCCACGATCTCGTCATCGACGCGGACATTGGCTTCAGAGACGCGCTGGATCAGCAGGATCACGGCGTTTCTTCCGACAAGATCTCCCACTTTCTAAAAATGCCAGCAGATGGCCCGAAAGTCAAGGAAGTTCAAGGAAGTGGGGAAAAGACGGAATAGAAAGTCGAAACAGAAAGAGAAAGTGGCATCAGAAATCACTGAGCACCGAGCTCCTGGGCTTTCTCCAGCGCTTCCTGCGCCTGGGGATTCTTGCCGCGGGCCTGCAGCGAATCGGCGATCAGCTGCCAGGCAGCCGATTGCGTGCGGTTGTCACCCACCGCCATCGACAGCGCCTTGCGGCCCATCGATTCCGCCTGCGCGTAGTTGCGCTGGTCCATCCGCAGCCGGCCCATCTCGATCCACAGCAGCGGATTGCTGGGCTCGATGCGCAGCGCGCGGTCGAGCGATCCGGCCGCGCCGGGCAGGTCGCCCTTCTTGCGCTGTGTCTGCGCTTGCGTGACCAGCGCCTTGCTGGCCGGGCTGAGGGTGGCTGGCGCCACTTTCGGGCGCTCGCGTGGCACCGGGACCGACGGTGCCGGCCCCTGGATCACGGGTTCCGCCGGCAGGGTCGAGGTGACCGTGGGCGGCTCGGAGATCACCGGCGCGCTGCCACCCTGGGGTGCGGGCCTGGTCGTGGCTGGTGGCTGCGAACGGAAGGGTTGCAGCGAGCAACCCGCGGCTGCGAGCACGGCGACGGCAACGAACGTTCGCGACAGCGGGAGCATTGAAATACCTCGGCCGCGATTGTCCGGCCCCCGCGCGGACCAGATCAAGGACGATTGCTGGTCGGCGGCGCCGCGTCAGCCGGCACCGTGACGCCTTCCACGTTCGGAGCGTCCTGCAGCAGGGGCTGCATCAGCGCGGCCTCCTCGGCTGTGGTGCTCGGCGGGCAGGCGGGGTTCGGGTTCAGCACCGTCCCGACTTCGAACGGCATTCTGACCGCCGAGCCGGAACAATACGGCGACGTCTCCTGCCCCGAGTAGAACTCGATCCAGCGATCCTCGACCGCTTCGGGCATCAGCGGGTCGAACGAAGTCGTCGAGATCGAGGCCATCAGGCGCGTCCACGCCTGCAATGCGCCGGTCGTGCCGGTGAGACCGGTGTTGGCGTTGTCGTCGTGACCCATCCACACCACGATCACGTGACCGCCCGAGAAGCCAGCGAACCAGCTGTCGCGGTAATCGTTCGACGTTCCGGTCTTGCCCGCAACGACCAGGCCTGGCGGCAGCACCTTCTTCGCGGGCCGCGCCGTGCCGCGCTCGAAGACCTCGATCAGCATGCGATTGAGCGTGTACACCGCTTCCGCCGGCGCCGCCTCGGTGACTTCGAGCTCCGGCGCCTTGAGTGCCTTGCCCTGCTCGTCGATCACCGCGCGCACGGCCCGCAAGGGCGAGCGGAAGCCGCCGTTCGCCAGCGTGTTGTACATCTGCGCGACTTCGACCGGATTCAGCTGTGCGGTGCCGAGCAGGATCGACGCGTACTTCGGCGGCGCCTCGTCGAGTCCAAGCTGCACATAGGTCTTCGCGACCGGCCCGAGACCCACGTCCAGCCCCAGGTTCACGGTCGCGAGGTTATAAGACTGCGTGAGTCCGCGCACGAGCGTGACCGGACCGTGGATCTTCTTGTCGTAGTTGTTGGGTTTCCAGACGTCGCCGCTCTCGAGCTCGTACTCGATCGGTTCGTCCATCACGACCGACGCCGGCGTGTACCGGCCCGACTGCAGCGCGGCCAGGTAGACCATCGGCTTGGCCAGCGAGCCGATCGGCCGCTTCATGTCGAGCGCGCGGTTGAAGCCGTCGAACGACGCACGACGTCCGCCGACCATGGCGACGACTTCACCGGTCTGCGGAGTCGTCACGACCATGGCGCCTTCGAGACCGTGAGCTGCCTTGCGGCCGCCCTTGTCCTGCCGGGCGAGCTCGTCGCTCAGCGCGATCTCGGCCTTCTCCTGCAGCAGCGGATCGAGCGTGCTGAAGACGGTGAGCCCGGTCTCGGTGAGCGCCTGTTCCTGGTAGTCCTCGCGCAGCCGGCGCCGGACGAGGTCGAGGAAGGCCGGGAAGTAATTGGCGGAGCGGCCCGCATTGTCGGTGATGCCGAGCGGCGCCTTCATGGCGCGCTCGGCTTCTTCGGGTTTGACGACGCCCTGCTCGGCGAGCACCTTCAGCACCAGGTTGCGGCGCTCGCGCGCCCTTTCCGGCTGGCGCCGCGGATCGTAGTACGACGGCCCGCGCACGATCGCCACCATCAGCGCGACTTCGGGCAGGTTCAGCTCGGCGAGCGGCTTGCCGAAATAGAACTGGCTGGCGAGGCCGAAGCCGTGCACCGCGCGGCGGCCGTCCTGGCCCAGGTAAATCTCGTTGATGTAGGCGTTCATGATGTCCGCCTTCTCGAACCGGGATTCGAGAATGAACGCCATGATCGCTTCCTCGCCCTTGCGGCGCAGCGTGCGCCGGCTGTCGAGGAAATAGCTTTTCACGAGCTGCTGCGTCAGGGTGCTGCCGCCCTGCTCAACCTGCCCCGCGCGGACGTTGACGAACAACGCGCGCAGGATCGCCAGCGGGTTGACGCCGTGGTGCGATTCGAACTTGCGGTCCTCCACGGCCTTCAGCGCTTCGGGCAGCAGCGGCGGAACCTCCGCCGGCGAGACGATGATGCGGTCCTCGCCGTGAATCGGGAAGATGCTGCCGATCAGCAGCGGATCGAGGCGGAACACCGGCACGTCGGCGCCGTCGGCACCGGCCAGCGCCGTGATCGCTTCGCCGTCGAAACCGACGTGCAGCCTCTGCGCCGGTTGCGTCTCGTCGGAGAAGCGGAACTCGCGGACGTAGACGTCGACCGAGTCGCCCTTGCGACGGAACGTGCCGGGACGGTCCACCGGGGTGCGCGGGATGTAACCGAGGCGCTCGAGCTCCTGGGCGAAGCGGGCCGACGAGAGATTCTGCCCGGCATAAAGTTCGAGGGGCTGCGCGTACACCCGCGCGGGCAGGGTCCAGCGGCGACCTTCGAACTGCTGCGTGACGCGCCGATCGAGCACGGCAACGAGGATGATCGCGGCGACCAAGGCCAGCAGCGCGATGATCGCGAAGCCGCGCTGCAGCTTCTGCCGGGATTTCGGTTTACGTTTGCGCCTGGCCATCGTCGCAGCTTACTTGCGCCAGAAAGTGGGCGTCAGCAGCACCAGCACGGAAAAGATCTCCAGGCGCCCGAGCAGCATCGCCAGCGCGCAGACCCACGTCTGGAAGTCGGTGAGTCCCTGGTAGTTGCTGGCCGGCCCGACGACGCCGAGGCCCGGCCCCGCGTTGTTGATCGTCGCGATGATGGCCGTAAACGAGCTGATGAAGTCCATGCCGCTGGCGAGCAGCATGAACGTCAGCGTGACCACGGTACCGAAATACAGCACCACGAACGCGAGCACGGCGAACACGATGTGATTGGCAACCACCTGGTTGCGGATCTTCACCGGCGTGACCGCCTGGGGGTGGACCAGCAGGAACAGTTCGCGTATCGCCTGCCGCACCAGCACCAGCGTGCGGAACATCTTGATGCCGCCGCCGGTCGAGCCCGTGTTGCACGTGTAGCACGAGAGCATCACGATGACCATCGGCGCGAAGACCGGCCACACGGCGTAGTCCTGCGTGACGAAACCGCACGTCGTCGCGAACGCGACCAGGTTGAACGTGCGTGTGGCGCAGCGAGCGCCGACACGCAGGAGATCGTGATCAGCAGGTAGACGACCCACAGCGCCTTGGCCGTTTGCGTGATGCGCGGCGTCAGCTTCTCGTTCTTGACCGGGCCCGGCGTCTCGGCCTTGTAGAGCTGCATGCCGCCGACGCCGAGCAGCGGCAGGATCGCCACGGCCAGCACGATGATGCCCATGCCGCCGAACCAGTGCAGCGCGGCGCGCCACATGTTCAGCGAGGGCGCCATGCTGTCGAGGCCGGTCAGCACCGTTGCACCCGTCGTGCTCAGCCCGGACATCGTCTCGAAGAAAGCGTCCGTGAAGGTCAGGCCCGGCAGGGCGATCAGCAGCGGCACCGTGGCAATCGCCGACATGAACACCCACGCGAGCGTCACCAGCAGGAAGCCGTCACGGGAACGCAGTTCCCGCTTGTGCGCGCCGGGTCACCCAACCAGGCCGCGCCGACGGCCACCGAAAGCCAGCGCCGCGTAGACGAAGTCGACCAGCATGCCGTCGCGGTAGATCAGGGACGTCACGATCGGCAGCAGGTAGGTGACGCTGAACAGCATCAGCATCGACCCGAGGACGTTGAGGACGGCAAACATCGGGGTGGTTGCGTGTAGCGGTCGGGCTCAGGTCTGGAACAGGCGCTCGACCTGCTCCACGTGCCGCTTGTCCGAGAGAAAGAGGATCACGTGGTCGCCGTTCTCGATCACGGTGTCGTGGTGCGCCATGATCACCTGCTCGCCGCGCACGAGGGTCACGATCTTCACGCCCTCGGGGAGCTTGATGTCCTCGATGGGGCGGCCGACGACCCTGCCGCCGCGCAGGCCGTGCGCGATGGTTTCCATGGCTTCGGCCGCACCCCGGCGCAGCGAGTGCACCTGCACCACGTCGCCGCGCCGCACGTACGCCAGCAGCGAGCCGATCGTGACCGTCTGCGGCGAAATGGCGACGTCGATTTCACCCATCGCCGTGAGGTCGGCATAGGCGGGCCGGCTGATCAGCGCCATGACGCGCCGCGCGCCGAGGCGCTTGGCCAGCATGGCGGAAAGAATGTTGGCTTCCTCGGAATTGGTGAGCGCGCAGAAGACGTCGACGCTGTCGATGTTCTCCTCGACCAGCAGTTCCTCGTCCGCGGCGTCGCCCACCAGCACGATCGAGTTGTTCAATTGTTCCGAGATCTTGCGCGCGCGCTTCGAGTCGCGCTCGATCACCTTGACCTGGTTCTCCTCGTCGAGCGTCTGCGCGAGCCGGAAGCCGATGTTGCCGCCACCGGCGATGACGACGCGCTTCACCGGATCCTCGAGCTTCTGCATTTCCTTCATGACGACGCGGATGTCCTGCGTCGCCGCGACGAAGAAGACCTCGTCGCCATCCTCGATCACGGTGTCGCCTTCGGGCTCGATGCTCTCGCTCTTGCGGTACATGGCCGCCACGCGCGCTTCGCTGTTGCGCATGTGGCCCTTGAGTTCGCGGATCGGGCGTCCGACCAGCGCGCCGCCCTTGAGCGCCTTGATGCCGACGAGCCGGACCTTGCCGTCCGCGAAGTTCACGACCTGCAACGCGCCCGGGTAGCGGATGAGCCGCTCGATGTACGCAGTGACCGCTTCCTCGGGACTCAGGTACATGTCGATCGCGAATCCCGACAACGCCGACGCCGCTTCGGGGGGGTCGGTCGAAACGAACAGGCTCGGGTGCTTCGTGTAATCACGCGAGCGGATGCGGGCGATCTTGGTTTGCGTGCCGAAGAGGCTCCACGCCACGTGGCACGCGACCATGTTGGTCTCGTCGCTGTTCGTGAGCGCGACGATCATGTCGGCATCGCGCGCGCCGGCGGTCTCGAGCGTGCGCGGGCTTGCCGCGTTGCCCTGCACCGTGCGGATGTCGATGCGGTCCTGCAGGTCGCGCAGCAACGCTTCGTCGGTATCGACGACGGTGACGTCGTTGGCCTCTTCGCGGGCCAGGTGGTAGGCCGCTGTCCGGCCGACCTGGCCGGCCCCGAGGATGATGATTTTCAAGCTTCTTGACCTGTGGGGCAGCGCGCCATTCTAGCGCGACTCAGAGCGACTCCAGGTTGGCGTACCCCAGCATCAGCCACTTGGTGCCCTGGCGCTCGAAATTCACCTGCACGCGGGCGTTGGCGCCCTGGCCTTCCAGGCTCAGGACCACCCCGTCCCCGAACTTGGCGTGGCGGACCTGCTGGCCGAGCTTGAACGCCCCCGGGGGAGCCTCGTCCTGGAACCGCCGGCCGCTCATGGACAGGTTGCTGCCGGCGGGGCGGGTCGCGTGCTGCGGGGTCGGGCGCGACTGCGGCGAATAGACCGGCCGGGACACCTGCACCTTCGGGCGGACTTCCTCGACCAGCTCCAGCGGAATCTCGGCGATGAACCGGGACGGGGCCCCGAAGTTGTCGACGCCGTGCATGCGGCGCTGTTCGGCGTAGGTCACGTACAGCTGGCGCATGGCACGCGTGCAACCCACGTAACAGAGGCGGCGCTCCTCCTCGAGCCCGTGCACGTCCATGATGGAGCGCTGGTGCGGGAAAAGGCCGTCTTCCAGGCCGCACAGGAACACGACCGGGAATTCGAGTCCCTTGGCCGAGTGCAGCGTCATCATCTGCACGCAGTCTTCCCAGGCCTCGGCCTGGCCTTCGCCGGACTCGAGCACGGCATGGGACAGGAACGCCATCAGCACGGGCATGTCCGTGTCCTCGGGCTCGAAGCCGCGTG
This sequence comes from Pseudomonadota bacterium, assembly GCA_016705325.1. Lineage (GTDB taxonomy): Bacteria > Pseudomonadota > Gammaproteobacteria > Steroidobacterales > Steroidobacteraceae > RPQJ01. Next base: position 636,127 of record JADIYJ010000027.1, read on the forward strand.
CGGCGCTCACCAGTTCGTCGAGGTTCTCGAGCCGGGCCTCGCCCTTGTCGGCTTTTTCCTTCTGGTAGTGACCGACGAGCCCGCTGGCCTGGATCACGTGGTCGACCTGCTCGTGCAGCGGCAGGCCCTGCGTTTCGGCGTCGAGCTTCTCGATCAGCGTCAGGAACGCCTGCAGGCACGAGACCGCCTTGGTTCCGAGGTCCTCGTTGCATTCGAACGCGGCGGCCCACATCGACTTCACGTGCTCGCGGGAGTGGGCGCGCAGCACTTCGAGCGTGCGCGCGCCGATGCCGCGCGTCGGCAGGTTCACGACGCGCTCGAACGACGCGTCGTCGTCGCGGTTCGAGATCAGGCGCAGGTACGCCAGCGCGTCCTTGATTTCCTGGCGCTCGAAGAACCGCAGGCCGCCGTACACGCGGTACGAGATGCGCGCGGCCAGCAGGTATTCCTCGAATACCCGCGACTGCGCGTTCGAGCGGTAGAGGATGGCGTTGTCGGCGCGCTTGCCGCCGCGCGCAATCCACTCGCGGATCTTGGCGATGACGAACTCGGCCTCGTCGCGCTCGTTGTAGGCGCGGAAGAGGCGGATCGGCGCGCCCTTGCCTTCGCTGGTCCAGAGCTTCTTGCCGATGCGGCCGCTGTTGTTGCCGATGATGGCGTTGGCGGCGTCGAGGATGTTGCCGGTCGAGCGGTAGTTCTGCTCGAGCCGGAACAGCTGCACGTCGTGGAAATCCCTGCGGTACTGCTGCAGGTTCTCGACCCGCGCGCCGCGCCAGCGGTAGATCGACTGGTCGTCGTCGCCCACCACGTACGGGACGCTGGTCGAGCCCACCAGCGCCTTCATCCAGTTGTACTGGATGGTGTTGGTGTCCTGGAACTCGTCGACCAGCACGTGCCTGAAGCGCGCGCGGTAGTGTTCGCCCAGGCCCGGCGCCTCGCGCAGGATCTCGTAGCAGCGCAGCAGCAGCTCGGCGAAATCGACGACGCCGTTGCGGCGGCAGGCGTCCTCGTACGCTGCGTACAGCTTGATCAGCTGGCGCCGCGTCGGGTCGCCGTCGTCCTTCAGGTGCTTCGGCCGCAGGCCTTCGTCCTTCTGCGCGTTGATGAACCACGCCACTTCGCGCGGCACCCAGCGCGTGTCGTCCAGGTTCAGGCCGCGGATGATCTTCTTGACCAGGCGCTGCTGGTCCTCGCCGTCGAGGATCTGGAAGCCCTGCGGCAGCCCGGCTTCGCGCCAGTGCAGGCGCAGCAGGCGGTGGCAGATGCCGTGGAAGGTGCCGATCCAGAGCGGCGCGGAAGGCAGGCCGAGCTGGGTTTCGATGCGGTGCCGCATCTCGGCCGCGGCCTTGTTGGTGAACGTCACGGCGAGGATGCCGTGCGGCGACACGCCTTCGACCTGCACCAGCCATTCGACGCGGTGGGTCAGCACTCGCGTCTTGCCGCTGCCCGCGCCGGCCAGCACGAGGGTCGGCAGCAGCGGGGCACTCACGGCCTGTCGCTGCGCGTCGTTCAGCGGCGCAAGGATGTGGGAAACGTCCATCGGAGGGTGGCGGATTCTACAGGACTCGCCTGTGCCTCGCGTAAAGTAAGGGAGGGGAGGAAGGGGGAGGAAGGGAAGGAAGGGCAGGGAAGGATAGGGAAGGAAGGAGGAAGTAAAGTAGAGGAAGTAGAGGAAGTTCAGACATGCGCATCATCGGGTTTGCAGATCAATCGTCTCGTTTCACTACTCGCTGCGGTCATCGCGACGGGACTCCTGGTCGTTGCACCGGCCCGCGCAGCCGATGCTCCCAGCGGCGATGCCGCCTGGGATGCAGGCGTCGCGCGCTTCATCGAGGGCCATCTGGCCGCCAATCCAGTCACCGCCGTGTATGCGGGTCGCCACGATTTCGACGGCAGGCTGCCGGACCTCAGCGAGGCTGCCTTGCGTCGCGACGTTGCGCGGATCGAGGCCGAACGCGCGCGCATCCTGGCGGTCGACGTCAGCCAGTTGAGCGAATCCCGCCAGCGCGAACGCGCCTACCTGCTCGCCGCGCTCGATGCCGACCTGTTCTGGAAGAAGGAAGCCGACTGGCCGCGACGCAATCCCGCGTTCTACCTGGGCCTGCTCGACCCGGAGATCTACCTGAGCAAGCCCTATGCGTCGCTCGAGAGCCGCATGCGCGCCTACATCGCCTACGCCCGCGAAATTCCGCGTGCGGCCAGCCAGATCCGTGGGAACCTGCGGACGCCGATGCCGGCGCCGTGGATCGAATACGGCATCAACGCGTTCAGCGGCTTTGCGCAGTTCTACGGCAACGACGTGGCCGCGGTGTTCGCCGACGTCAAGGACCCTGCGCTGCAGTCGCAGCTGGCTGCTGCGAACGCAGCGGCGGCGAAGGCGATGCAGGAACTGGCGGACTGGCTCATTGCGGAACGCAAGCACGCAACCCAGGACTACGCGCTGGGCCCGCAGCTCTTCGCGCGCATGGTCGCGGCGACCGAGCAGGTCGACGTGCCGCTCGCGCGGCTGCAGCAGATCGGCCAGGCCGACATGGACCGCAACCTCGCGTCGCTGAAAAAAGTCTGTGACGGTTACGCGCCGGGCAAGACACTGCGTGAGTGCGCCGACAAGGCGAATGCCATGAAACCGGAGGGCGGTGCCGTCGCAGGCGCCCGTCGGCAGCTGCCGGAACTGCAGGCGTTCGTCGCGGCGAAAGGCATCGTCACGATTCCCGGGCCGGAACAGGCACTGGTCGAAGCCGCGCCGCCGTACAACGCGCAGAACTTCGCCTACATCAACACCGCCGGGCCGTACGAGAGCAAGGACGTGCCGTCGGTCTACTACATCGCGCCGCCCGATCCGCGCTGGACGCCGGAAGAGCAGGCGCAGTACGTCGGTGGCGAAGGCACGCTGCTGTCGACCTCGGTGCACGAAGTGTGGCCGGGACACTTCCTGCACTTCCTGCACGTGAACCGCAATCCGTCCAAGGTCGCGCAGTTGTTCCAGAGCTATGCCTACACCGAAGGCTGGGCGCACTACGCGGAGGAGATGATGAAGGACGAGGGCCTGCGCGCCGGCAGCGCGGAGTGGGAAATCGGCCAGCTGCTGTCGGCCCTGCGCCGCAATGCGCGCTACCTCTCGGCCATCGGGCTGCACACGCAAGGCATGACGGTGGCGCAATCCGAGCAGTTGTTCCGCGACGCGCTGGCCGATCCGGGCAATGCACGGCAGCAGGCGCTGCGCGGCACCTACGATCCGGCGTACCTCAACTACACGCTCGGCAAGCTGATGATCCTGCAGCTGCGCAAGGACTGGATGGCGGCGAACCCGCAGGCGTCACTGCGCGACTTCCACGACGCGTTCCTGTCGTACAGCGGGCCGGTGCCGCTGGTGCGCAAGCTGATGCTCGGCAACGATTCGCCGCCTCTGTAGGGGGATAGGGTTAGGGATAGTCGCAGGGGCGGGGGGGGCCGGCCCGGGGTGTGCGTTGCGCGGGTCGCGGTCGCGCGGGCGTCGTGCTCGGTTCGGCCGTGTTGAGTTCTGGGCGCTCAGTTCGGCGCGGAAACCGCCAGCGCGAAACCCTGACGCCAGCCGCCGGTCAGCGCGTCAGCATACGTTCACAGGCCCACCGGCAGCACCGGCCAGCGCGCTTCGACCTGCTGGCCGCGCACCGCCAGCAGGTCGCCGAACTGCAGCAGCACGGCCTCGGACTGCATCGGTCGCAGGAAAATGAAATCGTCGACGTCGATGTCGACGCTGCTCGATGCGCTGTAACCCTGCTGGTTCGAGCTGACGTAGGCCCAGTGTGGCGACAGGCCCGGCGGCGATTCGTTTTCGGCCAGCCAGTTGCCGCTGTAACCGAAGTAGATCTGGGCCTCGTTCGGGTTCCAGCCGCGAATCAGCGGCGCGAGTGGCTCCATGGTGGGAATCCGTCCCCCCTGCAGCCGTTTCAGGACCGGCGTGGCGATGAAGCTGCTGGCCTCGAAATCGGCGAGCACCGGCAGGTCGTAGTGCGTCGGCTTCATCAGGCAGGTGCCGGCCGAGAGGTCGTTGAGCAGGGCGTCGCCTTCGTAGTGGCGGAAGGTGGGGCTGCCCGCACCGTTGAACGTGAGACGGTCGTGCAGCAGGGATGGAAAACGCGACTGCAGCACGTCGACGGCGGCCTGGTAGCGCGCGCGCACCTTGGGCTTTTCCCGCGCCTCGATCAAACCAGGCAGGCCCATCAGGTGCGCGTCGTAGCCCATGTATCCCGCCAACTCGAGATGCTGTCGGTGGTCGTGGATCGTCTGCAGCGGCGCGTGCAGCGAGGCCGCATCCCCGAAGCCGCCCCGTCGCAGGCCGACGTCGAGTTCGAGGTTGACGCGCAGGCGCTGGTTCTGCGCCTTGGCGAACTCGAGGTACTGCGCCAGGCGCGCGTCGCTGTCGATCAGCCATTGCAGCTGGCGGCCTGGATCGAACGGCCCCGTGTGCTCGCGATAGAACGTCGCGACCGCCGCGACGGGCATGGGTTTGCCGAGCAGGATGTCCGAGTCGGGGCGCAACCGGGTCATCGCCTGCAGGAAGGGCCGATGAAAGACCATCAGCGCCCGGGTGTTCGCACGCGTGGCGACGTAGTCGACCAGGGCCGGACTCGGCAACGACTTCACCACCACGCGATAGGTCTTCGCCGGTGCCACGGCCACTGACTCGACGACCCGGTCGATGTTGCGATCCAGCCGGTCGAGGTCGATGACGAGCACCGGGCGGTCAATGCCATGCGCGCGCAACGTGCGGTTGAGGCGGGCGAAATACCCGGAGTAAGGGCCGCCGCGGTCGGCAGGCTTGCTGGCGGCGACGGCAGCGGCCGCAATAACGGTACCACCCAGCATGAAAGTACGACGGGTCGGCATGATCAGCTCAGGAAGATCTGCTTGAGGTGCGCATTGAGCAGGCGGCCCTGCGGATCCAGTGTCTCGCGCACCTCGTGGAAATCCTGCCAGTGGCGGGGATACAGCGCGGCCAGGCGCCTGGCGTCGAGCGTATGCACCTTGCCCCAGTGCGGCCGGCCCTCGTATTTCCAGAAGATCGGCTCGATCTCGGCAAAGTAAGGCCGGTAGTCCACGTCGCCGTACTGGTGCACGGAGATCGAGCAGCCATCGCGGCCTTCGAACATCGACAACCAGATGTCGTCGGCTTGCACGTAGCGGTATTCGAGCGGAAAGCAGACCGGCAGGTTCTTCTCACGCACCGTGCGCAGGATTTCGCGCACGCAGGCAGGGCCGGCTGCCGCAGGCACCGTGTATTCCATCTCACGGAAGCGCACCACGCGCACGTGCGCCAGGACCTGGTACGAAGGGCCGGTGCGCGTGGTGGCGGCTTCGCCTCCCATCGCCAGTTCGACCAGCTTGTCGTACAGGCCGCTGCCCCCGGGCAGCCACTGCACCGTGTCGAAAACCCGTCGCAGCGTATTCACGGCCTGCGGATCGTCGGTGCCCACCGTCGCGTCACCTGGCCTGGCCGGGTTCGTGGCGACGGCGATGCAGAGTTTCGAGTGCAGCAGCGGAAAGAACTCGAAGTGGCGATTGCGGGCGCACAGCTCGTCGATGGCATCGAGCACGTCTTCCGTCCTGCCGATGGTGGCCACCTCGGTCAGGTCGAATGACGGCTGGTTCTGCAGCGTCACGCGCGAGACGATCCCCAGCGCGCCAACGGCCGTGCGCGCCGCCTGGAAGACCTCCCGATTCTGGTCGGCGCTGCATTCGAGGACTTCGCCCGCCGGCGTGACCAGCGTCAGACCGGCCACGTACGAACACATCGAGCCGAAACCGGTGCCGGTGGCGTGCACGGAACTGGCGAGGGCGCCACCGAGGGCGGGGTAGTCCATGTCGGGCATGTTGGGCAAGGCCTGGCCAACGCTTGCGAGCAACGGTCCGAGGTCGTGCAGACGCGTGCCGGCCAGGACCGTGGCCTGATTCTTTGCCGCATCGTGTCCAGCCAATCCGGCGAGCAGGTCGGTGGAGATCAGCGTGTCGTTGGTCGGCACCACCGCACTGAACGAGTGCCCGGCCCCGACTGCGCGCACGACGCCTTTGGCATTCCGGAGCACGTCGACCAGTTCGGCTTCGCTCGCCGGGGCCGCTCGCACGGCCGGGTTACAGGTCTGATTGGCCGCCCAGTTGATCCAGGGCAACGGTTCGCCCGGCTGGTAACTTACGAGGGAGTGCGTGTCGGTCGTCGCGGGCCCGCAACCCGGCAGGACGCTGGCCGCCGCTCCGGCAGCTGCGGTGCGCAGAAACCGGCGACGGCTGATCGAGTGGCGTGGCACGGTCATTCGGCAGCGACCTCGATGCCGCTGACCGCCTTGATCAGCTCGCGCAAGTCCTGTTCGGTGCACGCGCTGCAGTAACCGAGCGGTGGCATGCCGCGCAGGCCGAGCACGGTGTTGACCAGGAGCCGGTCCATGCCCTGCTCGTTGCGCGCTTTCCAGTCCGGCGGGTTGCCCATCAGGGGCGCACCGGTTTCGGGCCGTGCATGGCATTGCACGCAGTTGGAGGACAGCAGCTTGCCCTGGCGCTCGTCGAGATCGGCACGCGCGGGCGCGGTAAGACCCGCGCTCGCGAGCAACAGCGCAAGGGAGCGGGCGGCAATTCTAAAGATGGCAGGTCACCTCACGGGCAGCCGCCACGGTACCGCTTTCTGCAATCGCCGCAAAGCTGGCATCGATCGCCGTCAGCTCCGGGGAATCCAGCGCGCCACGATCCAGCCCGCGAGGCACGCGATCAACAGGTCGACCCAGCCATAGTCGGGCGACGACACGCCGAGCTGCAGCAGCGTCAGCAGCAGCACGAACAGGATGGTCATGCCGGCGGCGACGTACGGCACGATGCCCGCTCCGGCCAGCAACCAGCCGAGCGAGAGATAGCTGAAGGACTTGTTCGCGAGCAGCGGTGGCGGCGGCACGTTGCGCAACAGCACCTCGCGCAGTTCCGGCAGTCCGGCCGACGACGCGACCGAGCCGTCGAGCAGCATGCGGACCGACGTCCACGCCAGCCAGACGCCGAGCAGTACGGCGACGATGGTCGAACGCGAGCCGTCGTCGAGCCGGCTGAAGGGCACCAGCACTGGCAGCAGCAGCGCAATGGCGGCGATCTCGGCCACCTCGAGCGTGCTGCCCGCGACGAAGGTTCGTCCCACCAGCACCGTGGCGATGACGAGCAGCAGCACGTCCATCGCGCGCTGCCGGCGCACGAGACTGAAGACGACCTGCGTGACGACGAGCCAGCCGACGAGGAAGCCGGCGAGCGACATCCAGTCGATCTGCGGCGTCAGCAGCGGCCGCACGGCGCGTTTCAACTGGCCCAGGCCCGGATCCGGCAACAGCGGCCAGAGGCGCTCGATCAGCCACAGCACCAGGATCGCCATCGCGACGAACGCCGAGCGACTGCGGGGGGTGCCCTGCGGCGAAACCCGGCTGCCGAGCGCGTGGAAAGCCGTGCCGAGGACCGTACCGAGCAGCGATCCGGTCGCGTTCAGCGACAGGTCGCGCAGGCTCGACACGCGGATCGCCACCGAGGCCTGCAGCAGCTCGAGCCCGAGCGAAAGCATCGCGCCGAGCAACGTGCCGACGACGATCCCGGTGACGCGGCCCCAGCGGGGCTCGATCACCAGCGCGACGCAGAAGCCGAACGGCACGTACAGCAGCACGTTGTTGAACATGTCGCCGCGGCCGGCGCGCGCCCAGCTGAGCGAGCGCAGGGCCTCGACCAGCGCCGGGCCGTCGGCGACGAACCGGAACGGATACAGCGAGACGTAGACGATCAGGCCGGTGACCACGGCCAGCAGCAGGGGTGCAGCGAAATGCGTGGAGCGGCCGGCCATCGCGCCGTCAGGGACGAATCAGCACGTAGTGATCGAGCAGCAGCGCAGCGAACAGCAGCATCAGGTAATTGATCGAATAGCGGAACGCCTGCATGTGGAGCTGGTCGGAGGCGCCCGGCCGGCGCATCGCGATCGCGTAGCGGAGGAAGATCGCGCCGAGCACCACGGCCGAGGCCAGGTAGATGAGGCCGCTCATCTGCGTCAAGTACGGCAGCAGCGTCACGATGAACAGGATGATGGTGTAGAGCAGGATGTGCAGCTGCGTGAACTCGACGCCGTAGGTGACCGGCAGCATCGGGATACCCGCCCTGGCGTAATCGTTGCGGCGCGCGATTGCCAGCGCCCAGAAGTGCGGCGGCGTCCAGGCGAAGATGATCAGGAACAGCAGCAGCGAGTGCGGATCGGCCGAACCGGTCACCGCCGTCCAGCCGAGCACGGGCGGAGCGGCGCCGGCGGCACCGCCGATGACGATGTTCTGCGGCGTCACGTGCTTGAGCCAGACGGTGTAGAGCACCGCATAGCCGATCAGCGACAGGAACGTCAGCACCGCCGTCAGCGGATTCACCAGCCACCACAGGATGACCATCGACGCGACGCCGATGATGCCGGCATAGGTCAGCGCCTGCCGCGTGGTCACGTGACCCGTCGGGATCGGGCGGTTCTTCGTGCGCGCCATCTTCTCGTCGAACTTGCGGTCGACGACGTGGTTGATGGCGGCGGCGCTCGACGCGGCGAGGCCGATGCCGAGCGTGCCGTAGAGCAGGGCCTGCCAGGGCGGCAGGCCCGGCACGGCGAGGAACATCCCCACCACCGCCGTGAACACGATCAGCGCGACGACCCGCGGCTTGCCGAGCTCGTAGTAATCGCGCCAGGCCGACTGGCCATGGACGGTATTGGTGGCGGAGGTATAGGGCACGATCGCAGCGGGTGTCGGGCGGGGCGCCGATTTTACAGGGTGGGCGAGCCGTGTTGCGGGCCGTTTCAGGTTCAGTTTGGTGTAAATTAGCAATATTACAAAGATTTTGTAATTGCGATAATTTCAATATAAAGTCTGGCCATGAATCCTGTCAGTAACCCGTTCGCCCCAGGGGCTGGGACACCCCCGCCAGAACTCGCTGGCCGTGACGAACTGCGGGAAACCGTTCGCGTTGCTCTCGAGCGGGTAAGGCGAGGGCTCCCTACCAAGAGCGTGTTGATGGTTGGGTTACGGGGCGTTGGCAAGACTGTGCTGCTCGATCGGATGCGAGACGATGCCGAGGCGACGGGCATCCAGACTGTCCGGATTGAGGCACCCGAAACACGATCTCTGCCTGCCCTGCTCGCACCGCAACTGCGCCAGGCTCTTCTGCGACTGTCGCGCAATGCCCAGGCCAAGGCACTGGCCGTACGGGCCTTACGCGCATTGGCAGGGTTCGCGTCCGCGCTCAAGGTCAAGTACGAAGATATCGAGGTCGGCCTGGACTTCGAACCGGAGCCAGGACTCGCCGATAACGGCGATCTCGAGCACGACCTTCAGGCACTCACGGAAGCAGTGGGTGCGGCTGCTAAACAAGCAGGGACCGCGCTGGCACTGTTCGTCGACGAACTGCAGTACGTCGAGGAAGACCAGTTGGCCGCCCTCATCACGGCATTGCACCGGGCCGCACAGCGCAGGCTGCCCGTGGTGCTGGTGGGTGCTGGCCTGCCGCAGCTGCGAGGGCAGATGGGTCGGGCAAAGTCGTACGCGGAGCGACTGTTTGATTTTCCTGAAATCGGGCCGCTATCCGTCGCCGATGCGCGCAACGCGATTGTGAAGCCCCTTGAGGAGCAAGGCGTACAGATCGACGACGATGCGCTGCGCAGCATCGTGGACCAGACCCGCGGCTACCCTTACTTTCTGCAGGAGTGGGGCAGTCACGCCTGGGATACCGCCACGACGTCGCCGATCACGGGCGCGGATGTCGAGTCAGCGTCGATCTCTGCAGTTGCCGCGCTGGATGAGAGCTTCTTTCGGGTTCGATTTGACCGGCTGACGCCGCTCGAGAAGCGGTACCTGCGTGCGATGGCCGAGCTGGGGCCGGGACCGCACCGTTCCGGCGACATCGCCGAAAAACTTCGCCGCAAGGTGACCTCGCTGGGTCCGACCCGCAATCAACTGATCTCCAAGGGCATGGTGTGGAGTCCCAACCATGGCGACACCGCATTTACCGTGCCGCTGTTTGATGAGTTCATGCGCCGGATCATGCCCGGAGACGACTGGAACGAATGAGGGCCAGCACCTCGACCGCGTCTGCTCCGCCGGCCAACGATCCTCAGTAGAGTCCCGAGCCTTTCGGCGGAAACAGGAACCGCAGCAGCGCGATCATCGCGAGCACCAGCAGCGCCGCGACCGCGTTGTGCGCGGTGGCGAGCGGCAGCGGGAACGTCTTGATGACCATGATCGGCCCGACGAGCCACTGCGTCACGAGTGCCAGCGCCAGTGCGATGCCGGCGGTGCGCACGCCGGGCGACTGACCGGTACGCACGGCTTTCCACGCGACGAAACCGAGCACCAGCGCAGCCACGATGGCGCCGATCCGATGCGTGTAGTGGATCGCGACGCGGGCCGGGTGGTCGAGCACGCCGCCCTCGTAATCGATGCCGAGTCCGCGCCAGAGCACGAACGCATTCTTGAAATCCATGGTCGGCCAGTACGAGCGCTGGCACGTCGGGAAGTCGGGACAGGCCACGGCCGAGTAATTGGAGCTGACCCACCCACCGAGCAGGATCTGCACGACCAGTACGACCATGCCGATGACGGCCCAGCGACGCAGGCTGTCTTCGGACTGCGGCCGTGAACGACGCGTGGTCTGCAGCGCCATCCACCACAGCAACGCCATCGTCGTCAGGCCGCCGGCGAGGTGCGCGGAAACGATGGCGGGTTTCAGCAGCAGCGTCACCGTCCACATGCCGAGCAGGCCCTGGAAGATGACGAGCCCGATGGCGGCGAGCGGCAGGCCGACGGGTTGCAGCGGATCCTGCCGATTGCGCCAGGCCAGCGCGCCGATGACCAGGATGACGATACCCAGCGTCGTCGCGAGATACCGGTGCAGCATCTCCTTGAGCGCTTTCGCGTACTCGACCGGACGCTCGGGGAACGCCGCGTTCGAGGCAGGATGGTTCTCGGCCGCCTGGCCGGCCGTGAGGTGACCGTAGCAACCGGGCCAGTCGGGGCACCCGAGGCCGGCATGACTCAGGCGCACGTAGGCGCCCAGCACGATGACGCAGAACGCCAGGATCGTGCCGAGCAGGCAGAGCTTGTGGAACGTAGTCAGTCGCGTCTTCGTATTCACCGTATTTCTCAACCTATGTGCGAGAGTCTCAACAGTTTCTTCACGTCCGTGAGCAGGGCCTTGTCCGGAGCTGCGGCAGAATAGCTGAGCACGAGGTTGCCGAGCGGATCAATCAGGTAAAGCCGGCCTGCGGCCGTCGGTGCGACGCCGTCGTACACGGGAAACTTCGCGAGCAGTGCCTGCGCATCCGCCTCGTCGCCGACGAACGCGACCACCAGGTCACCGTGTTCCGCCGCCATGAACTCCACGTCGACACCCGACCCCGTCGCGAGGAACACGCGCTGGACACGGTCCATGTCCTTGTTGAGCGCGATCCAGGACTGGCGCGACAGGTACAGCGCCTTGCGGCAGCGCTCGTCACAGGCGCCATCGCCCAGGTACGCGATCGTCCATTTGCCCTGCAGGAAATCGGCAGTCGTGCGCGTGCCGTCGGGCCGCGCCAGCGACACCGCCGGCAACGGCACGGCCGGGTTGACCAGGTCGCCCTGGTTGGTGCCGCCGGCCGGTCGCCAGCCCGCGCTGCCGTAGTACAGCCAGAAGGCCACGAGCAGCGGCACGAAGAAGAGCGACGCCAGCAGGATGAGCTGGCGGCGCCCACGCCGGCGGTCTGCGATCGGGTGTCTGCGATGGCGTGGCGATCGGTGTTTTCATGACTCGGTGATGGCGATCGGTGCGCTCAGGGTGTGCCGGAAGCCGAATCCGTGGGCGCCGGCGCAGTGTCCGACAGGCGGCGCAGGCTCAAGGCAATGAAGATGATCAGTGCGACGAGCGCGAACACGAACCACTGGATCGCGTAGGCCAGGTGGCGCTCGGGACCGAACCGCATGGCAGGACGCCAGACGCGTTCGTACCCGTTGGGCGCCGCCGGATCGAGCAGGATGATCCTTGCTTCGACGCTGGCGCCCAGCACCTTTTCGATGTCCTGCTGCTGCGGGAAATTCAGCACGCGTGGCCAGCTCGTGTCGCCGGCGACGCCGGCGTCACCGACGCGCACGCCCGGGGCGGGCAGCGTATCGAGGCGACCGGACACGGCGCGGAATTCGGGCGACACGAACACCGGCGGCAGGTCCTGGCGCGTTGCACCGAGCGGCACCCAGCCGCGATCGACCAGCAGCAGCCGCTCGCTGCCCTCGCGCCGGAAAGGCGTCAGCACGCGAAAACCGGGCAAGCCCGCCTGCGACGGCATGTTGTCGAGCAGGATCTGGCGCGCCGGTTGGTAATGGCCTTCGGCCCGCACGTGCTGGTAGCGTGGCAGCTCATCGACGGTGACGTCGTCCCTGAGCTGGACGCTCGACTGGGTACCCCGCTGGAACGACTCGATCATTGCCTGCTTTTCGCGCGCGCGACCCACCTGCCACCAGCCCAGCGCAACGGCGACTGCGAGCACCGCGACGGTCAGCAGCGCTGCCCACAGGCGCGGGGCGAACTCGCGATTGGCAATCCGCAGGCTCATTTATACTTCGCGCCCGCAGCATCCGCGCCGCGCAGACAGACCGATCATGCTCATCAAGTTTCTCATCGTCCTCGTCCTCGTCGCCATCGTCCTGAGCCTGTTTTCCGGGCTCTTCCACCTGGTGAAGGAAGAGGGCAAGTCGCGGCGGATGGTCAACGCGCTGACCGTGCGCATCGCGCTGTCCGTCGCGCTCTTCATCTTGCTGTTCATCGCCTGGTATGCGGGTCTGATCACGCCGCATCATGTGAGGTGAGGAAGGGGGAAGGGGGAGGGGGAGGGGGAAGGAGAGGAAGGGAGGAAGGGGAGGAAGGGGAAGGGAGGAAGGGGAAGGGGGAAGGGAGGAAGGAGGAAGATCGGAGGAAGGTGGGCCGGAAAGCGCGACTCCTGATCAGACAATCAAGCTCAAGTTTTCCAAGCAGAGAAGGCCGGCATTGCCGGCCTTCTTCATCTGGGTAGGTGGAACGGGGTAGGTGGAACGGCGTCAGTTTGCGCCAACCTTCCTGTCCTTCCGCCCTTCCTGTCCTTCCTCTCCTTCCTCCCTTCCTCCCTTCCCGTCCTTCCTTCCGCCTCCCTTCCTCCTCCCTTCCTCCCTTCCTCAGAGCCAGTAGACGAAGATGAACAGGCCCAGCCAGACCACGTCGACGAAATGCCAGTACCAGGCCACCGCCTCGAACGCGAAGTGCTGCTTGGGCGTGAAGTGGCCCTTCATGACGCGCAGCCAGACCACGACCAGCATGATGGCGCCCAGCGTCACGTGCAGGCCGTGGAAGCCGGTGAGCATGAAGAACGTCGAGCCGTAAATGCCGCTGCCGAGCGTCAGGTTCAGTTCGTGGTAGGCGTGCGCGTACTCGGTCGCCTGCAGGTAAACGAAGAAGAAGCCCAGCAGGAACGTGAGTGCAAGGAAGATCTTGAGCACGCCACGATTACCCGCCTGCAGCGCGTGATGCGCGATGGTGATGGTCACGCCCGAGGTGAGCAGGATCGCGGTGTTGACCGCCGGCAGGCCGAACGCCGGGATCGTCTCGAACGCGCCGCCGACGGCTGCCGGGCCGTTGGTCGGCCAGGTGGGTTCGAAGTCCTGCCACAGGAACAGGTTGCTCAGGTACCTGGCGCCCTCGCCGCCGAGCCACGGCACCGACAGGTTGCGCGCGTAGTACAGCGCGCCGAAGAACGCGGCGAAGAACATCACTTCCGAGAAGATGAACCACATCATCCCCATGCGGAACGACCGGTCGACGCCCGCGTTGTACATGCCCGCCTGGCTCTCACCGATGACGGTGCCGAACCAGCCGTAGAACATGAACAGCACGGAGGCGAAACCCGCCCAGAAAATGAACGGCGCAATGTTGACGCCGTTCAGCAGCGCAGCCGCGCCGAGCATCATGACGAACAGCGACACCGCGCCGACGATGGGCCATTTGCTGCCGTGCGGGATGTAGTACTTCCCCGCGTCGTGCGCGGTTTGAGCGTGAGCCATGGCGTGTGCCCTTTTTCTGCGTTAACGAAACTAGTGATCAGTGGGGGTTGGATTGTGAGGGGGGGAGACGGCGCCAAGTGGGCCTCTATCACTAATCCACTCACTACTCACTGCAGTCACTTGCGAAGCGTCGCCAGCCGCGCGGGCTCCGCGTCGGCCACCGTGTACATCGAATAGGCGAGCGTCATCCGGTCCACGTCCTGCGGCAGGCCGGGGGCCACGATGAAGCGCACCGTGAATTCCCGCTGTTCTCCCGCCTTGAACGTCTGCGGCGTGAAGCAGAAGCACTCGGTCTTCTGCAGGTACTTCGCCGTCGTCGCCGGAGCGACGCTCGGGATCGCCTGGCCGGTCACCGGCACGGACGCCAGGCTCTTGATGAGGAACTTCGCCTCGTGGAGCTGGCCCGGCCGCAGCTTCATGGAGCGCGTCTCGGGCGTGAGCTCGAACGCGCTGCCCGGCGGGATCATTGACATGAACTCGAGCGTGACCTCGCGGCCGACGCCGGCCGCGGACGCCTCGATTGCGGACGGCGCCGTGTTGACGCGGATGCCCGCCGCCTCGCAGATCACGTCGTAGAGCGGCACCAGCGCGAAACCGAACGCGAAACTGCCCGCCACCATCACCCAGAGGCTCCGGGTGAGTGAGCGGTTCGCGCCTGACTTGCGGGTTCGTGCTGCTCATGACGCGTGCGGCCTCAGGGCTGCGCCTTCATCAAGCCCGAGGCGATGAAGGCGACATAGACCGCGATCGCAACCAGCGCCAGCACGATGGCTGAACGGCGGATGCGACGGCGCTGCTCTGCAGTGGGGTCACGCTCGGCCATTTTCGGCAACGCCGTGATCCTACTTGACGACCGGAGCGACTTCGAACGTGTGATACGGAGCCGGCGATGGCACCGTCCACTCGAGGCCGTGGTTGTAGGCGCCTTCCCACACGTGGTCCGACGCTCGGGCGCCGCCCCGCACGCACTTGACGACGATGTACGGGAACAGCAGCTGCGAGAGGCCGAAGCCGAACGCGCCGATCGACGACACCATGTTCCAGTCGGCGAACTGCGTCGAGTAGTCCGGGATGCGGCGCGGCATGCCGGCCAGGCCGAGGAAGTGCTGCGGGAAGAACAGCAGGTTGACGAAAATCGCCGACAGCCAGAAGTGCCAGTTGGCGAGCTTGATGTCGTACAGGTGGCCGGTCCACTTTGGCAGCCAGTAGTAGACGGCCGCCATGATGGCGAACACCGCGCCCGGCACCAGCACGTAGTGGAAGTGCGCCACGATGAAGTACGTGTCGTGGTACTGGAAGTCGACCGGGGCGATGGCCATCATCAGGCCGGAGAAGCCGCCGATGGTGAACAGGAACAGGAATGCCAGCGCGAACAGCATCGGCGGCTCGAACGTCAGCGAGCCCTTCCACATCGTCGCGGTCCAGTTGAACACCTTCACGCCCGTCGGCACGGCGATCAGCATCGTGCTCAGCATGAAGAACATCTGGCCGGCGAGCGGCATGCCCACCGTGAACATGTGGTGCGCCCAGACGATGAACGACAGGAAGCCGATCGAGGCCGTGGCGTAGACCATCGCGTCGTAGCCGAACAGCTTCTTGCGCGAGAACGTCGGGATGATCTCCGACACGATCCCGAACGCGGGCAGGATCATGATGTAGACCTCGGGGTGCCCGAAGAACCAGAAGATGTGCTGGTACAGCACCGGGTCGCCACCGCCCGCCGCGGCGAAGAACGTGGTGTGGAAGAAGTGGTCGGTGAGCAGCATCGTCACCGCACCAGCGAACACCGGCATCACCGCGATCAGCAGGTAGGCCGTGATCAGCCACGTCCAGGTGAACATCGGCATCTTCAGCAGGGTCATGCCCGGCGCGCGCAGGTTCATGATCGTGACGATGATGTTGATCGCACCCATGATCGACGAGGCACCGGCGAGGTGGATCGCGAAGATCGCGAGCGGGAACGCGTCACCGGTCTGCAGCACCAGCGGCGGATAGAGCGTCCAGCCGGCCGCCGGGCCGCCGCCCGGCATGAACAGCGACAGGATCAGCAGCGAGAACGCCGCGACCAGCAGCCAGAAGCTGAAGTTGTTCATGCGCGGCAGCGCCATGTCGGGCGCGCCGATCTGCAGCGGGATCATCCAGTTGGCGAGGCCGACCGTCGCGGGCATGACCGCGCCGAACACCATGATCAGCGCGTGCACCGTCGTCATGGTGTTGAAGAACTGCGGGTCGACCAGCTGCATGCCGGGCATGAACAGCTCGGCGCGGATCACCAGCGCCATCGTGCCGCCGACGAAGAACATGATGAGACTGAAGACGAGGTACAGCGTGCCGATGTCCTTGTGATTCGTCGTCGTCAGCCAGCGCAGGATGCCCTTCGCCGGGCCATGCTCGTCGTGATGGTCGTGCGCGGCGGCGTGGCCGTGAGTCTGGGAAGCGCTCATTGCTCGGTTACTCCGCGTTCGCGACCAGCACGGTCGTCGTCTCGAGGGCGTTCGTCGTCGTTACCGCCGCGGTCTGTGCCGCGGGCGCAGCAGCGGCCTGGCGCGCAGCCTTCTGGCTGGCGAGCCAGCTGTCGTACTCGGCCTGCTCGACGACGCGGACCACCACCGGCATGAAGCCGTGGTCGCGGCCGCAGAGCTCGGCGCACTGGCCGCGGTACGTGCCGACCTTGTCGGCCCGGAACCACAGCTCGTTGATGTAACCGGGGATCGCGTCCTTCTTCATGCCGAAGTCCGGCACCCACCAGTTGTGGATGACGTCGGCGGCGGTGACGAGCATGCGCACCTTCTTGTTGACCGGCACGACCAGCGGATTGTCGACTTCGAGCAGGTAGTTGTCGACGGAGTGGACGTCGATGCCCGCATTGACCTGCCGGGCTTCGTTGCTGGCCTGCGCCAGCGTGGAGAAATACGAGACGTCTTCGTCGATGTAGTTGTATTGCCACTTCCACTGGTAGCCGGTGGCCTTGATGGTCATGTCGGCGCCGCGGGTGTCCTCGATCTTCACCAGCGTGCGCGCCGCGGGAACCGCCATCGCGACGAGGATCACGACCGGGATCACGGTCCAGATGATTTCGGCCCTGGTGTTGTGTTCGAAGGTGGCCGGCACGGCGCCCTTCGACTTACGGAAGGTGGCGATCGAATAGATCATCACGCTGAACACGGCCACGGCGATCACGACGCAGACCCAGAGGATCAGCATGTGCAGGCCGTAGATCTCGCGGCTCAGTTCGGTGACGCCTTCGCGCAGGTTCAGGGTCCAGGCGGCCGCAGCCGGTACCGACCACAATGCGGCCAGGGCCGTCGCGGAAATGGCCCCGAGGGCACGCTTCATGTTCATTGGCACTACCGAAACTCCCGTGTCATTGACCGGCACCACCCGCCAGGAACGGGCCCGACCCGCGCGCCGGGCCGGTCGTCAGGACCGCGCCACCAGCGCAGGGGATTCGCTCGACTTGCCCACCAGCTGGCGGAGACGCCCGGCCAGGCCGACGCGCTCCTCTTCGGTGAGGAAACGTCCCACCTCGCAGGCACGACCGTGTGACTCGATGACGAGCCGGCTCGGATGCCTTGCCGCTGGCGGGTCGCGCAGTTTAACCGTCGCCCAATGGCGTGCAAATACCGTGCGGCTGGGTCGGGCGAAACCCTGACGTTCGACCACCACCGAATCGTCGGTAATCAGGAGGAGTTCACGCTGTCGGCCGACGCGCATGCTCGCACGGACGGCCCACCAGAGCAGGCCGATTTCCAGTCCCGCGAACGGCAGGATCGGCCAGAGGCCGTGCATGGCGAAGAATCCCGCGGTGCCGAAGGTGACCAGCGCCAGGCCACCCACGAACCGACGCGTCGAAACGACCATGGTGGCGCGGCGACAACAGCAGAACGGAGGCCAGATTTACCCTTGCTGCACGGCTGCGAACATCCCGTGCCGGGCTTTCGTGCGCGTTGACGCGGCGGACTGGGACGAAAGACAAAGACCGCGGCTTCGAAGACGCGGCCAGAAGGGGGCGGCGGGGCACGGGGAAGCCCCCGCAGGTTATGGCAAACTGCCCATGCGGCCGCACCGCGGCCAGCAACGCCTCGCGCAGGCGCGCGCCGCCGCTGACGTCGAGCACGGCATGGCCGAACGCGGAGCGCTCGGGCGTCCAACCGGTGATCGCCAAGGGTGGCGCACCCAGCAACCGTTCGAGGGTGGCCAGGTTGGCGGCCTGGCGCTCGAACGCGGGGTCAATTTCGTTGGCGATCCAGCCCAGGAGCCGGCAGCAGCCGGCCACGTGGATGGCTTCGACGGTGAGCCGGGCATGGTTGAGGCAACCGAGGGTGGTTCCCACCACCAGGATCACGTCGAGGCCGAGGGTTTCGGGCAGGTCGCTCAGGAACCCTTCCGGGTACAGCGGCACGCGCCATCCGCCCGCGCCTTCGACCAGCGCGAACTCCGCGTCCACTGTGACCCGCTCGTACCAATCAACAAGAGAGCCGAGCGACGTGGCTTGTCCGGCTTCCTCCGCCGCGAGATGCGGGGCGATCGCCGGCTCGAAGCACCACGGGTTGACGCTCTCGTAGGGCAGCAGCAGCGGCGCGGCGGCCTGCAGTTCCAGCGCGTCTGCGTTCCGCAGCGGCTCACCCGGACCGCGGCGCTCGCTGCCGCTGGCGATGGGTTTCAGGCCCACGGCCTGGACGCCTTCTGCCGCCAGCAGTCGGAGGATCGCGGCGGAGATCGCCGTCTTGCCGACGCCGGTGCTGGTGCCGGTGATGAAGAGGCCGGGGGGCATAGGGGGAAGGGGGGAAGGGGGGAAGGGGGAAGGGGGGAAGGGGGGAAGGGAGGAAGGGAGGAAGGGGAGGAAGGGAGGAAGGGAGGAAGGGGGAAGGGGAGGGAAGGGGGGCAGGGAGGAGGCTGGGTTCAGGCGTCGGGATTGCCACGACGAGCCTCGTCGGCGGCTACTTGTCGAGCAGCGCGTTGCGGTGCTCGTGTTTCGGGTCCATCTCTGCCTCGGAGATGGCCTGGGCGATGTTCTCAGGCAATTCCTCGATCCGGTAGACGCGGCGCTCGAAGGCCCGCAAACGCACAAGCTCGGCGTATTCGTAGGGCGAGACAAAGTACCCGCTGGTGCGGCCATGGCTCGTGATCGCAACCGGCTCCCGCTGGGCCTCCTCGCGGTATCGGCCGAAATTCTTGGCGAACTCGGTGGCGGTCACTTGAACCATCTGGGGGTCTCCTCGGATTTCCGCATATTACGGATTTCACGGAGTTTTGCAATCGGAAGAGCTTTTGCTCACGTACTGAGTAGCATCAAGATTTGGTAGTCAGAACGGAGAATTCAGGCCGATAAATGACGTATTAGTCAAATTACATTAGTAATTTCGGCGGCGGATCTGGCTGATCGGAATCACCGTCTCGGCCCGCAGCTGGCCCTTGCTGCGGATCGGGCCGGTGGGGCACCAGGCCTGCGCGAAGACCACCTCGTACGTCGCCGGCAACTTACCCTCGCGACGAAATCCTTCATAGGCGGCGAGCATGCGAGCAAGGGCGGACTTGCCCGTCAGGCCGCGGGCCCGGCCCGCCGTCGAGTTGTGCGCACCGATTGCCTTGAGGTCCCGCATCAGGCCGCGCGCGTCGTCGTAGGTCAGTGTGTAGTGTTCGACGTCGAGCACCGGTTCGGCGAACCCGGCCCGCAGCAGCGCGTCGCCGAGGTCGTGCATGTCGATGAACCGATTCACGTGGGCGTGGCTCGGGTCGGCAGCCTGCCAGGACTGCCGTAACTCGACCAGGGTGTCGGGACCCAGCGTGGTGAAGTGCAGCACGCCCCCCGGCCGCAGTACCCGGCGGCATTCGCGCAGGACCCGGTCCGGGTCGTTGCACCACTGCAGCATCAGGCTCGAGAACAGCATGTCGACCGAGGCATTGCCGAGCGGCAACGCGGCGGCATCGGCCACGACCCGGTCGAACCGGCGCAGCAGCGTCTGGCGCTTGCGCGCCTGCAGCAGCATGCCGTGCGCGATGTCCATCGCCACCACCCGCCCGCCCGGGTACCGGCGCTTGAGCGCGATCGAGCCCTGTCCTGTGCCGGCACCGAGGTCGACGACGACGGCCGGCGCCATGCGCAGGACCTCGAGCCTGCGCAGCAGCTCGTCACGCACCGTTGATTGCAGGACGGCCGCCGCGTCGTAGCTCGCCGCCGCCTGCGAAAACGAAGCGCGGACGCGTTGTACGTCGAGCGCGAATTCGCGGCCGGAGTTGCCGTCGCCCGCCGAGCCTGCACCCGCTGCTGCCTTGCCCGCGCCCGTCGCGGTGGAACCCGGGCCCTCGCGACTGGAATTTTTCGCTGACGCGGGCGAGATCACGCTGCGCGCGCTCGCGGGAGCCAGGAACGACAGGAAACCTTCGACTTCCCGCAGCACCGTCTCCGGGTGCGACAGGAACGGCGCGTGCCCCGCCTTCGGCACCTCGACGAAACGGGCGGACGGCAGCCGCGATGCCAGTTCACGTCCCGCCGCCACCGGCGTGATGCGATCGTGCTCCCCGGCGATGACCAGCGTCGGGACCGCAATCGTCGCGAGCTCAGCGCGCAGGTCCGCGGTCCGCAGGATGCCGAGCCCGGCGGTGAGCGCCTGCGGCTCGGGTTCGCCGTGCGCGTCCAGGTTCGCGCGCAGCGAGCGCAGTGCCTGGCTCGCGTTCTCGTCGCCCCAGGTCTGCAGCGCGAGGAAATTGGACAGCGTGCGACGGTAGTCGCCGGCGAGGCCCGCCGCGAAGCCGTCCAGCACGCCGGGATTCATGCCGGCCGGCCAGTCTTCGCGCGCAAGAAAGCACGGTGTCGTTGCAATCAGCACCAGCGCGGCCAGGTCACCGGGCCGCAACCGCGCCAGTTCCAGCGCCACCATGCCGCCGAGCGACCAGCCCAGTACCGCCGCACCCTGCGGCACGTGCGGCGAAACGGCACGGGCGAGATCACGCAGCGTCGATGCCCCTTCCGGCCACCGGCTGCGACCGTGTCCCGGCAGATCAATCAGATGCAGGCGCGCCCGCCGCGCCAGCTCGTCGATCCACGGGCCCCACATCCCGCCGTGCAACGCCCAGCCGTGCAGCAGCACCAGGTCGGGACCCGTGCCGCGGATTTCGACGTGCAGGGGAGCGTTCATGCCGCGGCCGTCGGCTGGATCACGCCGCTGTCACGCAGTGTCCGCAAGGCGGCGAGCAACTGCTCGACCTCGGCCTCGGTGTGCGAAGCCGAGAACGTGAAGCGCAGGCGCGAGGTGCCGACGGGCACCGTCGGTGGGCGGATCGCCGGCACCCAGAAGCCTTGCTCGAACAAGGCGTGGCTCGCCACCACGGCCGCGGCTTCAGCGCCGATCAGCAGCGGCTGGATCGGCGTGCGCGAAGGCAGCGGCCGCAGCCCCAGCTCGGCCAGCCCCGCCCGAAATCGTGCCGCATGCTCGAGCACGCGGCCGCGACGCCACGGTTCATCGCGCATCACGCGCAGCGATTCACGGGTGGCGGCCGCCACCGCCGGCGGCAGCGCCGTCGTGTAGATGT
The DNA here is from genome assembly GCA_016705325.1 of Pseudomonadota bacterium. Classification (GTDB taxonomy): domain Bacteria; phylum Pseudomonadota; class Gammaproteobacteria; order Steroidobacterales; family Steroidobacteraceae; genus RPQJ01. The sequence goes on from JADIYJ010000027.1 coordinate 657,738, forward strand.
AGGTGCGCGCGCGCTGCAGCAGGCTCTCGATCAGCATCGGCGAGCCGGCGACGAACGCGCCGAACGTGCCGACCGCCTTGCCGAGCGTGCACATCAGCACCGGCACGGCGTCGAGGCCGAGTCCGGCCTCTTCGACGGCGCCTGCTCCGGTTGCGCCGAGCACGCCGAAGCCGTGCGCATCGTCGACCAGCAGGGTTGCCGGCAATTCACGGCAGGCGGCGGCGATTTCCTGCAGCGGTGCAATGTCGCCGTCCATGCTGAACACGCCATCGGTCAGCACCAGCGTGCGTGCCGCCGCGCCGATCGCGGCCAGCTTGCTGCGCAGCGCCGCGACGTCGCCGTGCGCATAGCGCGAAAATCGCGCGCCGCAGGCGAGGCCCGCGTCGAGCAGCGAAGCGTGATTGAGCCGGTCTTCGAGCACGTGATCGCCGCGGCCGGCCAGCACCGAGGCAACGGCGAGGTTCGCCATGTAGCCGGTGGAAAAGAGCAGCGCGCGGGGACGCGCGACGAAACGCGCAAGCTCCTCCTCCAGCGCGTGGTGTTCGGCGTCGTGACCGCTCACCAGGTGCGAAGCACCGCTGCCCACGCCCCACCGCCGCGCGGCCTCGCAGAATGCCGCGACGACCCGCGGATGGTCCGCCAGCCCCAGGTAGTCATTGCTGCAGAAGGCGAGGCACTCGCGTCCTGCGACCGTGACGCGGACGCCACCCGCTGCACGCGCCTCGACCGTGCGTCGGCGGCGTGATCGCCCGGCAGCCGCCTGGGCCGCGAGTTCTTCTGCGAGCGTCTGGTCGGCGCGCGACATCGGCGCGTCGCCCGTTCAGCCAGCGACGGCGGCGGCTTGCTCCGGCACGATGCCGAGCCGCTGGAACAGCTGCTCGTCGTGGCTGCGGCCGGGATTCGGCGTGGTCAGCAGGCGGTCGCCGTAGAAAATCGAATTGGCGCCGGCGAGGAAGCAGAGCGCCTGCACGGCATCGCTCATGTCCGTGCGGCCCGCGGAGAGCCGCACGTACGACTTCGGCAGCAGCAGTCGTGCCGTGGCGATCGCGCGCACGAGGTCGAGCGGGTCGAGTTCCGGCAGGCCGTGCAGCGGCGTGCCCGGCACCTGCACCAGCTGGTTGATCGGCACGCTCTCCGGATGCTGCGGCAAGGTCGCGAGCGTGTGCAGCAGCGAGACGCGATCGGTCTCGGTTTCACCCATGCCGAGGATGCCGCCGCAGCAGACGTTGATGCCGGCATCGCGCACGGCCTGCAGCGTGTCGAGGCGATCCTGGTAGGTGCGCGTCGTGACGATCTCGCCGTAGAACTCCGGCGAGGTGTCGAGGTTGTGGTTGTAGTAGTCGAGCCCGGCGTCTTTCAGCTCCGTCGCCTGCCCGGGTGTGAGCATGCCGAGCGTGGCACAGGTCTCGAGACCGAGCGCACGGACCTCGCTCACCATCACCTTGATCTTCTGCAGCTGGTGCGGCTTCGGGTTGCGGTAGGCGGCGCCCATGCAGAAGCGGGTGGCGCCGTTCGCTTTCGCGGCCTGCGCCGCCTCGACCACGGCGCTGACGTCGAGCAGCTGCTCGCTGTCGAGGCCGGTGTCGTAACGCACGCTCTGCGGACAGTACTTGCAGTCTTCCGGGCAGGCGCCGGTCTTCACCGACAGCAGGGTGCTGACCTGCACCTGGTTCGGCACGAAATTCTCCCGATGCACGCGCTGGGCGTGGAACAGCAGGTCGCTGAACGGCGCGGTGTAGATCGCGCGCGCCTCCTCCAGCGTCCAGTCGCTGCGTACGGTGCCGAGCAGGCCGAGGTCGGGCGAAGTCATGGTGCAAATCTCGACGAAAGAGGCACAAACGCCGCGGGCTTTGAGCCAGCAGGCGGCTCACGCTGTGCGCAGCAGTGTCCGGGCAGTATTCGGACCCCGGCGAACGCTGTCAACCAATGCGCCGCAGTCGGGTTTACACACAGATCGATCGCCTTGCGGGATGGCTGCTGCCGCCTCGGTGTGTCCTGTGTCGTGGTGCCGGTCAGCGTCCGGCCTACGATCTGTGCGTGGAGTGCGAGGCCGAGATCCCGATGGTGCCGAACCCGTGCCGGCGTTGTGGGCTGCCGCAGGAAGGGGGGGAAGGGGGGGAAGGAGGTTGCGCGCAGTGTCGGGCGCTCGACCTGCCCTACTCCCGGTGCGTGGCGCCGTGGGCCTACGAGTTTCCGCTGACGCAACTGGTGCAGGCGCTCAAGTACGAAGGCGCCCTGGCGAATGCGCGGGTCTTTGGCACGCGCATGGTCGTGCAGGCGCTGCGTGAGCAAGCCGATCCATGGCGGGGAGCGGCGCTGCTCGTGCCCATGCCCCTGCACCCGTCACGGCTGGTCGAGCGGGGCTTCAACCAGTCGCACGAAATCGCGCGGGTCGTCTCGCGCCTGCTGGACCTGCGGCTGGCAGGGTCGGGATTGCGCCGGCTACGCAGCACGGCGCCGCAGGTCGGACTCACGCGCCAGCAACGCGCGGGCAACCTGAGCGGGGCCTTTGCCGCCGACAGCAGCCTCGTGGCGGGCCGGCACGTCGTGCTGATCGACGACGTCGTCACCACCGGCAGCACGGCGATCGCAGCCGCGTCGACCTTGCGCGCCGCAGGCGCCGAGTCCATCGCCGTCTGGGCCGTGGCGCGCGCACTCGACCGAGTCGTGGCACGAGCGCCCGGCTGAGCCGGGCAGCAGCGCAGTTGCGTCGGCTACACTGCGCGGCACTTGCGCCAGGCGTGACCATGACCCAGTACCGCTACGATTCCAGCACCGTCGCCGCGCTGCGCGATTTCCTCAAGCTCGAGTCCGCGAGCGGCATCCTGCTCGTGATCGCGGGCGTGCTCGCCATGGTCGCCGCGAACACGCCGCTCGCCGAGTACTACCAGGCCTTGCTGCAGACGCCGATCAAGCTGCAGGTCGGCGCGTTCAAGCTCGACAAGACGTTGCTGATCTGGGTCGACGACCTGCTGATGGCGATCTTCTTCCTGCTGGTCGGGCTCGAGATCAAGCGCGAGGTGGTCGCGGGCGAACTCTCGGAGCGCAGCAAGGTGGCACTGCCTGCTGTCGCCGCACTCGGTGGCATGATCGTGCCCGCGGCGATCTACGCCGCGCTGAACTGGCACGATCCGATCGGCATCCGCGGCTGGGCCATTCCTTCGGCAACCGACATCGCTTTCGCGCTCGGCCTGCTGTCGCTGTTCGGCAACCGCGTGCCGGTGGGCCTCAAGGTTTTCCTGCTGACGCTGGCCGTGCTCGACGATCTCGGTGCGATCGTGATCATCGCGCTGTTCTACTCCAGCGACCTCTCGACCCTGGCGCTCATGAGTGCTGCGGTCGCGATCGGCACGTTGTTGGTCCTGAACCGTGCCGGCGTTACGCGCATTGCGCCCTACATCCTCGTCGGCACTGCGCTCTGGGTGTGCGTGCTCAAGTCCGGCGTGCACGCCACGCTCGCGGGCGTGGTGACGGCGCTGTTCGTGCCGACCTCGGATCCCGCCCATCCCGACCACCCGCCGTCGTCGCGGCTCGAGCACTCGCTGCATCCGTGGGTGGCATTCGGCATCCTGCCGCTGTTCGCCTTTGCCAACGCCGGCGTGGATCTCTCCGGCATGAGCCTGCGCGACCTGTTCGGCCCGATTCCACTCGGCATCCTGCTCGGGCTGTTCGTCGGCAAGCAGGTCGGCGTGTTCGCGTTTTCGTGGCTCGCCGTCAAGGCCGGCCTGGCGCGCCTGCCGAGCGGCGTGAGCTTCGCGCAGGTCTACGGCGCCGCGATCCTCTGCGGCATCGGTTTCACCATGAGCCTGCTGATCGGTTTTCTCGCGTTCGAGAACACGGCGACCGGCGAGGTGATCGTCACCGATCGCATCGGCATCCTCGCCGGCACGGTGTTGTCGGCCGTCGTCGGTGCGCTGGTGCTGCACTGGGCGCTGCCGCGCAATCGCGGCGCGCGGTGATGGATGCGGCGCTGGCCGCCCTCAGGGCCGGAACAGGTAATCGAGCAGGATGCCGCCGAACACGGCGAGCCCGAACAGGTTGTTGTTGAGGAAGGCGCGGAAGCAAGCCGCCGGATCGCGCCGGCGGATCAGGTACTGCTGGTGCAGCGAGGTGGCCACGGCCACGGCGAGACCCAGCCAGTACCAGCGACCGAGCTGCGCGAGGTAACCCGCGAGGCCGAGCAGGGCCAGCGCGCCGGCCTGCAGCGCCGCGACGATGCCGCGGTCCGCGCGGCCAAACAGGATCGCCGACGAGCGGATGCCGATCACCAGGTCGTCCTCGCGATCGACCATGGCGTAGATCGTGTCGTACGCCGTGGTCCACAGCACGCCCGCCACGAACAGCACCCACGCGAGCGGCGGCAACTCGCCGGTCTGCGCCGCGAACGCCATCGGCACGGACCACGAGAAGGCGAGACCGAGGTACGCCTGGGGCAGCGCGAAGAACCGCTTCAGGAACGGGTAGGTCACGGCCAGCACGCCGCCGATCAACGCCAGCACCTGCGTCGGGCGATTGAGCGGGATCAGCAGCGCCAGCGCGATCAGCCCGAGCACGGCGAAAACGGCCAGCGCTTCGGCCGGCGAGACCACACCGCGCGCCAGCGGGCGGCTGGCCGTGCGGCGCACGTGCGGATCGAACTCGCGATCGGCAAAGTCGTTGATCACGCAGCCGGCGGCGCGCGTCACGAAGGTGCCGAGCAGGAAGATGACGAAGATGCGTTCGTCCGGGTGGCCATCGGCCGAGATCCAGAGCGCCCACAACGCGGGCCAGAGCAGCAGCCAGATGCCGATGGGACGATCGAGCCGCATCAGGCGCGCGTACTCGACCAGCCGGCCACGCATCCGGGCGAAGCTGCTCGCGGACGCGCCAGCGCTTGCGGACTGGTGCTCGCGGGCGTCGCGCTGTTCTTGTCGAGCTCGGTCAGGTTACTCATCGCGGCAATCTTCAGACGTTGCGGAAACGCTCGCCCGCGCCGACCCAGCGGCCGACGAGCCCCGCTATGTTGGCCTGCGGACCGCCCAGCATCAATGCCGACGCACGCTGCACGTCCGGCAGCAGGTCCGCGTCGCGGATGAGGTCGGCGACCCGCAGCTGCATCAGGCCGGTCTGCCGCGTGCCCAGCAGTTCGCCCGGACCGCGCAGTTCGAGGTCCCGGCGCGCCACCTCGAAGCCGTCGTTGGTTTCGCGCAGGACCGCCAGCCGCTCGCGTGCAACGGGCGACAGCGGAGCCTGGTAGAGCAGGACGCAGGTGCTTTCGACCGAGCCGCGACCGACGCGACCGCGCAACTGGTGCAGCTGGGCGAGGCCCATGCGTTCGGCGTTCTCGATCACCATCAGGCTCGCGTTGGGCACGTCCACGCCCACCTCGATCACCGTCGTGGCGACCAGCAGGTCGAGCTTGCCGTGCTTGAACGCGGTCATGACCACGTCCTTCTGCTTGCCCGCCATCCGCCCGTGGATCAGGCCGATGCGCACGCCCGGCAGCGCTTCGGCCAGTTGCGCCGCGGTCTTCTCCGCGGCCTCGTAGCGCACGAGATCGGATTCGTCGATCAGCGGGCACACCCAGTACGCCTGGCGTCCCGAGCGGCAGGCGGTGTCGATGCGCTCGACGATGTCGCTGCGCCGCGTGTCCGGCAGCACCACCGTCTTGATCGGCGTGCGTCCCGGCGGCAGCTCGTCGATGATCGAGACGTCGAGGTCCGCATACGCCGTCATCGCCAGCGTGCGCGGAATCGGCGTGGCGGTCATCACCAGCTGATGCGGAAACCGGCCCTCGTGCTGGCCCTTCTCGCGCAGTTGCAGGCGCTGGTGCACGCCGAAGCGGTGCTGCTCGTCGACGATGGCCAGCACCAGGCGCTGGAATGCGATGTCTTCCTGGAACAGCGCGTGCGTGCCGACGGCGACCTGGATCGCGCCCGACGCCAGGTCGGCTTCAAGTGCCGCGCGCACCTTGCCGGTCTGCCGGCCGGTCAGCAGCGCGACGCGAATGTCGAGCGGTTCCAGCCAGGCGTTGAAATTTCGCGCGTGCTGTTCGGCCAGCAGTTCCGTCGGCGCCATCACCGCCGCCTGCGCCCCGTGCTCCACCGCACGCACCGCGGCCAGCGCCGCGACCACCGTCTTGCCCGAGCCGACGTCGCCCTGCACCAGTCGCATCATCGGATGCGGACGCCCGAGGTCCCGCGCGATCTCGGTCCATACCCGCGACTGCGCGCCGGTGAGCCGGAACGGCAGGCGCGCCAGGCAACGCTCGGCCAGGTCGCTGGTGTGCGGCAACGGCCACGCGGCGTCCTTGTCGGTTTCAGCCCGCAGCAGTCGCAGGCTCAGTTGATGCGCCAGCAGCTCCTCGAACGCGAGCCGTCGCTGCGCCGGGTGCCGGCCCGCTTCGAGCTCGGCGACGTTGGCGTCGGGCGGCGGCCGATGCACGTAACGCAACGCGGACTCGAGCGACGGCAGGTCGAACGCATCGAGCACGCCGGGCGGCACGTAATCCTGGATCGCGCCCTGCGACAGCTCCGCCAGCGCCAGGTCGGTGAGCATGCGCAGCCGTCCCTGCTGCACGCCTTCCGTCGTCGGATAGATCGGCGTCAGGCAATCGGGCGGCGCGCCGCTCGCATCGGCCAGCACGCGCCGGTATTCCGGATGCACGATCTCGATGCCGCCCGGACCGAGTCGCGCTTCGCCGAAGCAGCGCAGGCGCTGTCCGCGCACGAGTTGTGCCTGCTGCGCGCCGAAAAATGAAAGAAACGCAGCGTGACGAAACCCGTGCCGTCGGCAATGCGCACGAGCAGCGTGCGGCGCCGCCGGAACACGACTTCGGCCAGCTGGATCTCGCCTTCGATGACGGCGCGGTCGCCGTTGCGCAGCGCGCCGATCGGCACGACGCGCGTGCGGTCCTCGTAGCGCAGCGGCAGGTGGAACAGCACGTCCTGCACCGTGTGCAGGCCGAGCTTGGCCAGCAGTTCGGCAAGCGCCGGCCCGACGCCGCGCAGCGCCGTGACGGGACGTTCGGCGAGCAGCTCGGCCGCACTCATGCCGTGAACGGGTGTTCGGCAGCCAAGGCAGCCACGCTCATGTCGTGACCGAATGTTCGGCAGACAAGGCGGCCGCACTCATGCCGTGATCGCGCGGTTTCCTACAGGACCAGAACGGCGTCCACTTCGACCACTGCGCCACGCGGCAATGCCGCGACGCCGACGGCGGCGCGCGCCGGGTAGGGCTGCTTGAAATAGTCGGCCATCACCTTGTTGACGGTCTGGAAGTTGCCGAGGTCGGTCAGGTAGACGTTGAGTTTCACGGCGTTCGACAGGTCGCCGCCCGCGGCCTTCGCCACCGCGCGCAGGTTGTCGAACACGCGCCGCACGTGCACTTCGACTTCGCCGGTCACGATCTCCATGGTCTTCGGGTCGAGCGGAATCTGGCCCGAGAGGTAGACGGTGTTGCCGGCTTTGACGGCTTGGGAGTACGTACCGATGGCGCCTGGGGCGTCGGGGGTGGTGATTGCGGTTGGGGGCACGGGGGGCTCCGGGAAGGGGGGAAGGGGGGAAGGGGGAAGGGAGGAAGGGGGGAAGGGAGGAAGGGAGGAAGGGAGGAAGGGGGGAAGGGGGAAGGGGGGAAGGGGGGAGGGGCGGAAGGGGGGAAGGGAGGAAGGGCGGAAGGGCGGAAGGGGTTAGTCGGAATGCGGCGTCGGGAACACGGCACGTCGGATGTCTGATGAGACGCGTAGTGTAAAGGCAGGGCCATCAGGTCTGGGTAGTGTCAAGGCCTGGATGCTGCCAGCGCGAGCGGATGACCAGGGCTCCCGGGGGCGATGCCCGCAGATTGCACAAAGCCTGTCATGCGCATAATCTATGCGCATTACACTTCTGAAGCCGGCACGCTCCGGCTCCGCGGGGATCGAATGTCCGCCAGCAAGAAAGCCGTCAACCTCAGCATCGACGCCGCGCTGCTGCGCGAGGCCCGCGAACGCGGCATCAACCTGTCGGCCACGCTGGAACAGGCGCTGTCCGACGCGTTGCGCCAGCAGCGGCGCGAGCGCTGGCTGGCCGAGAACAGGCCGGGCATTGCGGCCTACAACGAACAGGTGGACGCGCACGGCGCCTTCGCCGACACCCTGCGTAGCTTCTGACGCGCGGTCCGATTCGTGCCGCAGTTCGCCGTTCACCGCAATCGCAATGCCGCCACGAAGGGGCGCTTCCCCTTGCTGCTCGACGTGCAGACGGACCTGCTCGAGGAACTCAGCACGCGCGTCGTGATTCCGCTGGCCCCCGCCTCGGCAGCAGCGAAACGCACTACGATGCAGACACTGACGCCGATCTGCACCATCGACGACAAGCCTTACGTGCTCATCACCCCGCAGCTGGCCGGCATCGCCGCGAAAGAACTGGGGCCGCCCGTCGCCCACCTGACGCGCGACCGCCAGGCGGTCATCGCCGCGCTGGACCTGCTGTTCACGGGCATCTGAAGGGGGGAGAGGAAGGGGGGGAAGGGGGGAAGGGGGGAAGGGGGGAAGGGGGGAAGGACAGGAAGGGGAGGAAGGACAGGAAGGACGGGAAGGACAGGAAGGACAGGAAGGGCAGGAAGGACCGTCCAGGCATCGGGTTGCGAGTTCACGGCGGCCGGTCCAGAATTAGCTAAGTTAGCTAATACTGGCGAGAGAGCCCCGATGCGCAAGGTCAACATCCACGAGGCGAAGACGACGCTGTCGCAGCTCGTCGAAGCGGCGGAATCGGGTGAGACCGTGGTGCTGGCGCGTGCGGGCAAGCCCGTGGTTCAGCTCGTGCGCCTGAAAAAGAAGCGTGGCATCAAGCTCGGCGGGCTGAAGGGCAAGCTGCCGGAGAAGCTGATCGCCGATATCGCCAAGCCGTTGTCGAAGAAGGAGCTGGAGCAACTTTTCGGCGGCGGGGTCGAGCCGTGAGGGTGCTGCTCGACACGCACATGATGCTGTGGGCGCTCACCGACAGTCCGCGGCTGTCGGCCAGGGCACGCGCGGTGCTCGCCGACGCCGAGAACGAATGCTGGGTCAGCAGCGCCAGCGTCTGGGAAATCGCCATCAAGATCATGCTCGGCAAGTACGAGCTCGGGCAGCCACTGGATCGGCTCGGGGAGGCGATTGACGAGGCGGGTTTCCGCACGCTCGACGTCACCATTCGGCATGCCGCCGCCATCGAACGGGTGGCGGTGCCGCACTCGGATCCGTTCGACCGGCTGCTGCTGGCACTGTGCGAGGTCGAGACGTTGCGGCTGCTGACCGCGGACAAGGTGCTGGCGAAGTTGCCGGTGGCGATCGCGGCGTGAAGGGGGGAAGGGCGGAAGGGCGGAAGGCGGGGAAGAGTCTTCCCTTCCTAGCCTTCCTGGCCTTCCCAGCCTTCCTGCCGGGCTAATCCAGGCGTCGGTGCAAACCCGCGACGATTGAATTCAGGATGCGCCCGACTTCACCGATCCGGACCTGCAAGTCCGCGACTTCGTCTGCCGGCAGGTAGCCAACTCGCTGCGCAAGCAGAAGCTGTGTTTCCAGTTCAGCCATCGATCCGCGAGCGACACGAAGGAAGTAGATGTACTCCTTCGTGGATCGACGCGCGGACCCCTCCGCGATGTTCGAAGGAATCGACGTCACGGCGCGACGCAGTTGGGAAACCAGGCCATAGGCCTCAGATCGGGGAAGGGCGGTGCAGGACTGATACACCAGGACTGCAAGGTCCATCGCCTTACGCCAAAGAATCAGGTCTTTGTGATTGAGGCTGGACAGCTGCTCCATGCAGCGATCATCGGCGCTCAAGGGATCCCGTGAAGATCCCGATTTCTGGCCGGAAACTCAAGGAAGGAGAGGAAGGGGAGGAAGGGGAGGAAGGGGAGGAAGGGAGGAAGGAAGGAAGGTAGGAAGGTAGGAAGGAGGAAGAAGGAAGGGAGGAAGGGGGAAGGGAAGAAGGAGGAAGAAGTTCGAATTCTTCCTTTGGCTACGCGTCGAAACCGTCAGTTCGCCTTCCTCCCTTCCTCCCTTCCTCCCTTCCCCCCTTCCTCCCTATCCTTCCTTCCTCCCTTCCCCCCTTCCCCCCCCCCCCCCTCACGCCAGCGACCGCGCGACCTTCAGCACTTCCGACATGCCGCGCACCGCGCGGATCACGCTCGCCAGCTGTTTGCGATCGTGCACCAGCAGCTCGAAGATCAGCGTCGAGGTGTCGGTGTCGCGCTCCACGACCGAGACGCGATCGATGTTGGTCTGCGTGCGCGCGATGGCGGACGCGACCGAGGCCAGCACGCCCATGCGGTTGGTGACGTCGGCGCGGATCTCGACGTGGAAGAGGCTGTCGGTGGTTGCGGCCCCACGCGACCGGAATCCATTTCTCGGGTTGCTTGCGGAACGAGGCGAGGTTGCCGCAGGCCTCGCGGTGGATCACGACGCCGCGGCCGGCCGACAGGCTCGCCAGGATCGGGTCGTTCGGAATCGGGAAGCAGCAGCGCGCGTACGAGACCAGCAGGCCCTCGGTGCCGGCGATGGCGAGCGGGCCGGCAACGGCGTCGACCACGCCTTCCGAGTCGGCGGGCAACAGCCGGCGGGCGATGAACGGCGCGACGCGTTCGCCGAGACCGATCTTCTCGAACAGTTCATCGGGCGTGCGCAGGCCGAGTTCGGCGACGACCGCGGCCACGGGCTCCGACGGAATCTTGCGCAGCGTCAGCGAGAACTCCTCGAGCGACTGGTTGAGCAGGCGTTTGCCGAGGTCGATGGCTTCGCTGCGCTTGAGGTTCTTCAGGTACTGCCGGATCGACGCGCGCGCCTTCGCGGTGACGACGAAGTTGACCCACGCCGGGTTCGGCGTGGCGCCCTTCGCCGTCATGATCTCGACCGTCTGGCCGTTGCGCAGCGGCGTGCGCAGCGGCACCAGGCGACGGTCGACCTTGGCCGCAACGCAGCGGTTGCCGACGTCGGTGTGCACGGCGTAGGCGAAATCGACGCAGGTCGAGTTGCGCGGCAGGCGGCGGATTTCGCCCTTCGGCGTGAACACGTACACCTTGTCCGGGAACAGGTCGACTCGCACGCTCTCGAGGAATTCCTCGGGGTTGCCGCCCTGCTGGATCTCGACCAGCTGCTGCAGCCACTCGCGCGCGCGATCGCCCTGGATGCCGCTCTGCGTGCCGCCGCCGTCCTTGTACTGCCAGTGGGCGGCGATGCCGGACTCGGCGATGCGGTGCATGTCCGCGGTGCGGATCTGCACTTCGATCGGCGTGCCGTTCGGCCCGAACAGCGTGGTGTGCAGCGACTGGTAGCCGTTGACGCGCGGGATCGCGATGTAGTCCTTGAACCGGCCGGGCATCGGCTTGAACACCGAATGCACGACGCCGAGCGTGCGGTAGCAGGTGTCCGGCTTGTCGACGATCAGGCGGAACCCGTACACGTCGACGATCTCGTTCAGCGAGACCTTCTTGCGCCGCATCTTCTCGTAGATGCTGTGCACGTCCTTCTCGCGCCCCTCGATCGTCGCCGGGATCTGCGCCAGGTCCAGCGCTTCCTTGAGCGACGCGGCAATGCGGCCGACGAACTGCTTGTGGTTGCCGCGCGCGGCCTTGACCGCGGACTCGATCACCTTGTAGCGCTTCGGATACAGCGCGCGGAAGCCGAGGTCCTCGAGCTCGCGCTTGATCGAATGCATGCCGAGGCGGTTGGCGATCGGGGCGTAGATCTCGAGCGTCTCGCGCGCGATCGTGCGGCGCTTGGCCGGCGGCATCGCGCCGAGCGTGCGCATGTTGTGGGTGCGGTCGGCGAGCTTGACCATGATCACGCGGATGTCGCGCACCATGGCGAGCAGCATCTTGCGGAAGCTTTCCGCCTGCGCCTCGGCGCGGCTGCGGAACTGGATCTGGTCGAGCTTGCTGACGCCGTCGACCAGCTCCGCCACGTCGCTGCCGAAGCGCGCGGTGATCTCGTCCTTGGTGTTGGGCGTGTCCTCCATGACGTCGTGGAGGATCGCGGCCATCATCGTCTGCGCGTCGAGCTTGAGGTCGGCGAGCAGGTCGGCGACGGCGACCGGGTGCGTGATGTAGGGCTCGCCCGAACGGCGCCGCTGGCCACTGTGGGCGTGGAAGGCGAAGTCGTACGCTTCCTGGACCAGCTCGACCTGGTCGGGCGGCAGGTAGGTTTCCAGCTTCGAAATGAGCTGGTTGATGCCGATGGAGCGTCTTCCGTAGGGCAGCAGGCTGCGCAGGGAAGACGTGACGTCCATGGGCGTGCGGCGGGCGGGGTTAGTCTCCCAGCCCGATCTGCGGTGCGCGGAACTCACCCATGAATTCCGGTTCCGGCATCAGCTCCTGCGGCGGAGAAGGCGGCATTTCCGGTTCTTCGAGGATTTCCACGCCCACGTGGCCGGCTGCGATCTCGCGCAGGGCTAGCACCGTCGGCTTGTCGTTTTCCCATTCGAGCGTCGCCTCGGCGCCGTTCGCCAGCTTGCGCGCGCGGCGCGAGGCCACGAGCACGAGTTCGAACAGGTTGGGGACGTTCTTCAGGCTGTCTTCGACGGTGATGCGGGCCATTTTTGCTGGGAAACGGTAAGGGGAAAGGGGCGGAAGAGTAACAGAGGGGGGGGAAGGGGGGGAAGGGAGGAAGGGGAGGAAGGGGGGAAGGGGGGAAGGGAGGAAGGGGGAAGGGGAAGGGGGAGGGGGGGGGAGGGGGGAAGGGGGAAGGGGGAAGGGGGAAGGGCGGAAGGGGGGGGTTAGGGGTTAGTCGGAGGCGCCGTCCCGCTGCGGGGGAAAGCGGCGGGCTACTGGTCGAATTCCTGGTGAGCCAAGAAAACAGCTCCGCGATTGCCTTCATCGGCAGGAAGAGACGCAGTGGTTGGCTCGGCAGCGTTACGAAGTCGTAGCGCCGGTAGAAGTTCGCCGCTTGCTCGTCCTTCGCATCCACGAAAAGCGCAAGCAGACCCAATGCCCTTGATTGATCCAGTGATCGTTGCATTGCGTCCAACTGCAAATGCTGTCCCGGCCCCTGGCCCTGGTGCCTCGCCGATACGGCCGACCTGCCCAGGATCGCCGCGGGAACCTGCGGGTATCGCGGGAGTTTCCCGGTGACTTCGTGCGGCAGATCGCCAGGACTGACCGAGTAGGCCGCCAATGTGCAGTAGCCGGCGATCTCACGGTGGTCCGTGCGCGCCGGCAGGATCCAGCAGACGGAGACTTTTCGTTCCTGGTCCTGCGCGCTCGCGCAAACGCCGGTCAAGTTCCTGGCGCCCACAAGAGAAAACCCCACGGTCGTGTGCTGGACCGAGGGGTTCTGTTGCCATCGGGGACCGCGGTGGCTGCGGCACGCTCAGCTTGAATGTTCGTCGGTGGCCTCGCGATAGCGCCGTGCAGCTTCGCGTAGCCGGGCGCCCGGCGTCGGCGGGCTCAGCATCGCATCGACAAAGGCCTCACGATCCCGCGGGCCGATCAGTGTCAGGTGCTCGAGGTGATCGATGGTCTGTACGGCCACCTCGTGCGCGCTGCCCATCACAAAGTCAGTCAGCTTACGACCCTAAGCCTGGCGGCACGCTCGAGCGTCGTCTTCTCTTCGGGCTGGATGCGCGCAGCAAACCGCTCCAGCTTTGCTGTGGTCGATATGGATGTCTCCGGAATCCGCGCTTGATTCTAAGTGGAGAGCCTGTACGTCAAATTGACGTGCACTTCAAACACCATCAGAAAGCCCATAAATACATGCAGTTACACGTCCCCTAACCCCTGAAACGTAACCGTAACGCCGGCACCGCTTCTTCCGCTTCTTCTGACGAAATGGACGAAGTAGACGAAATGGACTAAACTCGAATCCGGCGTGGAACCGCTCGAGGTGTGGTGGTGACGGTGAAAGCACAGACGTTGGCGGGTCCGCAGTCAGGAACCAGGAGCAAACCAAGGGTCAAGACGGTCGCCAAGCGGTCCGCCGTGAACAAGCGAAAGAGCCGGGTGCTCAAGCAGGTCGTGCAGCGGACCGCCGGTTCCTCCTCACGCAAGGGTCCGCACACGTATACGTTGCCACGCGGTCCGCGGGGCGCTGTGATCCGGCTTGCCATTGAGGGCGTGATCGGTCGAGTCGCCGCCGTGCCCGAACGGGAGGTCACGCGCATTCTCGCAGCAGCCGAGCGAGCCGCGGTGCCGGAGGCAAGGATCCTGGATTGGCTGCGAGTGGAGGATCGAGACCGTGCAGAGCCTGCGTTGGAGACCGCATTCCGGCGTGGCGACGAGCGTAAGGCGGCCTTGCTGCGCGAGCCGACGATGCTGACCGGCGAGGCGGCCGCGGCTCGGCTTGGGGTGTCGCGCGAGACGATCAACAAGCGCGCGCAGCAGGGCAGGCTGCTCGCACTCGAGTTCGCCAAGCGCGGCAAGCGCTACCCGGACTGGCAGTTCGAGGATCGCCTGGTCGGACCGCCCGTCGAGAGCGTCCTGGCGGCGCTCGCGTCCTTGGAACCGTGGGAGCGCTACCGCTTTTTCACGCGGAGGCTCCCAGGGACGAAGGGGAGAACTCCCATTGAGGCAATGCGACAGGGCGAGATCGAGGCCGTGCGTCGCGCCGCTGAAACCTGGGCTGCAAGCGAGCAGGGCGGCGGGTAACGATCCGTGCTGCGTGCGCCACCGGCAGGGTTCGAGCGGGTCGAACTTGTCCTGCTCGAGGTCGATCCGGCCGTTCTTTTGCGCCTCGCGTTTCGCACACGTGCCTCTCAGCTGGGGTTTCGGGCGACGGCGGAGTTTCGGTTCGATGCCCCCAAGGGGGAGTTCGGCGTTCTATACGCGGCGTTCGATTTGTCGACAGCGTTCGCCGAGGCGGTTCTGCGTACCGTGCCGCAGGACGTCGCGCCAGGCGAGGAGCCGCTCCTTACGTATGAAGAACTCGCGCGGCGCCGTGTCGTGCAGCTCGCCGCCGTGCCCGGTGGTCGCCCACTGCGCCTGGTCAAGTTATACGACGAAGGGTTGGCGGCCGCCAAAGTCGACAATCGCATTGCGACCGACGATGACTACGTGTCGTCGCGCCGTTGGGCGAAGGCATTCCACGATCATCCAGCGAAGGTCGATGGCATCGCGTACCTGTCGCGGTTCATGGGTTCACGTCGGTCGGTGGCGTTGTTCGATCGAAGCGCGGCATTGATTCGTCGCGACCGTGTCACGCCACTGCTGACGCACCCGGATTTTTCGCGGTTGGTTCGTGACTTCAGGCTGGCAATCAGTCGGCCGCGTCGACGTCGTCGCTCCTGAGCGCGAATCGCGTCGAGCAGGCGCAGCGGGTAAGCCTGGCGTCGGGCACATCGAAGAAGATCCCGATACTCGATTCTTTGCGGCTACGTTGCTATTTGGGGCGCAGGGAAGAACTGTCTTGGCCAACCGAATGTAGCGAACGCACTGCGCTGCAGCAATGACTTCGCCCGCCAATCCCTAAACCGTAACCGTAACACCGGCACCTATCTCCCCAATCCCTAAACCGTAACCGTAACACCGGCACCTATCTTAGTCAGGCCGTGAGGCTGGCCGCGAGCTTCGCCAGCCCGTCCCGGTTGCGCCGCGAGGTGTCGCCCCGGCCGTGGACGATCCCGTGCAGTTCGCCGAGCGCCCGCTCGAAGTCGTCGTTGACCACGATGAAGTCGTATTCGGTCCAGTGCGTCATGTCGGTCGCGGCGTCGCGCAGCCGGCGCTGGATCACGTCCTCGGCGTCGGTGCCGCGGCCGCGCAGCCGGCGTTCGAGCTCGGCGCGCGAAGGCGGCAGGATGAAGATGGAACGGCACTCGGGCAGCGCACGGCGGACCTGCTGCGCCCCCTGCCAGTCGATCTCGAGGATCAGGTCCTGCCCCGCGGCGAGCGACGTTTCCACCTGGCCGCGGGCCGTGCCGTAGTAATTGTCGAAGACCTGCGCGTGCTCGAGGAACTCGCCGCGCCGGACCATCGCTTGGAACTCTTCCTTCGAGACGAAGAAGTAGTCGCGACCGTGCGCCTCCGTGGGCCGCTGCGGGCGCGTCGTGTATGAGATAGAGAAGCGCAGGCCGGGCTCGCGCTCCATCAACGCACGCACCAGCGAGGTCTTGCCAGCGCCGGAGGGGGCGGCGACGACGAACAGACGACCGCGGCGGGCGAGGGGCTGCGAGGTCATGCCGGATTGTAGCGTTCCGGTGGTCGCGGAAGCGTCAGCTTGCCCTGCGTCGGCTGCTTGAGCGCCTGTGATGCCTCGAGCGCCGACAGCATTCGTGCCTCGCTCGAGCAGTCCAGCCAACGGCTGAACACGGCGGTGCGATTCAGCATGACCAGGTAGGGCTCGATTCGCGGGAACGGCGGCTCATCGGCCTGGCTGTGACTCAGCGCGTGCAATGCACTGAAATAGTCGTCGCGGTACACCGTCGGGATGATCAGCCGGGTCAGCCCCGCGGCGGACAGCGCCAGGTTCATCATCAGCCGCGCGGTGCGGCCATTGCCGTCGCTGAAGGGGTGAACCTCGGCAACGACGAACATGGCGAGCGCCGCCCGGATCGCGGGATCGCTGGTCGAGGCGATCACTTCATAGCCCTTGTCGAGGGTGCCGTGCACCAGTTCCGGCACGACGAAGTACGTGTCCCCGAATCGGTTGGCCTTCTGCTTCCACTCGCCGGGGGACTTGCTGGCGCGGGCAAAAATCACCTGGCGATTCCAGGCCGCGAGTTGCGACTTGAACGCCGCGGCGCTGGTCGGGAATGCCAGTGTCCTCGAGCCCAGGATGGCATCGAAGGTGCCGCGGATGTCGTGCGAATCGTCCTCGCGGTACTCGATCGTGCGGTTCTCGAGCACGACTTCGCGGGCCTCCTCGATCTCGAACTCCGTGCCCTCGATGTAATTGGAGAAGTAGCTTTCGACGAAGGCCGCCAGTCGCGGGTCATCACCCGTCCGCGCAGCCGGGATCACGGGTGGCGCCGCGGCCAGCCGCGCAGCAAGACCCTGGAACAGGTCGACGCGCGCCGGGTCATACGGGGCGCCGTGAGCCCGGGCGCGGCTCATCGGATGTTCGAGCGCCGCTGCCATGGTGCCGAGCAGCGTGCCGATGATTGCATCGAGGCGAGCGGCTTCGTGTACAAGGCCGAGGTCGCCGGCGATGCGCCTTGCGCGATCGCGGATCGTGTTCAATGCATCGGCGCCGCCAATTGAGAGAATGCGCTCGAGACGTGCTTCGATCGCCGCCTGGCCCAGCGTGCGCCGCGACGCCGGCGACCCGCGTGACTGCGACAGGTTCTCGAGGAAAGCCCTGGGTTCGGAAGCCCGGTAACCCGGTCCAAACGGGGTGTTGAGCCGAATGTCATCCGCCAACGGCCCGGTGCCTTTCTCTATCCGCAGCGTCACGCCCGGCAACGCCAGGCGACGGCGGTACGTCCCCGTCAGGAACAGGTCCCCGGTGGCGGTGAACCCGGACTCGAGCGCGGAGCGATGGCTGACCACCGCGTCGGGGACCAGGATGGCAAGAATGGACAAGATCTCCCGGCGGACGACAACATCCAGCGGCGACACGAAGTCGTCGGTGTAAACGCCCTCGCGGAGGCGGCGCAGACGACCTTCTCGTTGCAGTCGCGCGAGGCGGGTACGGGTGGCGGGGTTAGCCCCCTTGGTCGTGAACAGGGCCATGTCACAAGAATGCACGGATCGGGCGAAATTGCCGATCAAGTGTCGCTAGAATAATCATAAAGATGGACAATTGTCACTAATCAAGTCATAACTCTGTTAGCTAACTCCTAACCCCTTCGCGCCGCGCCGGACGGTTGTGCCGCGCCAGGCCCACAAGTATGCTTTTAATCAGATTGATTAGGAGTGACTGGAAACATGACAACCCGAGTCGTGACAGCGCACCTGCCAAAAGAACTGGCCGAGAAGCTGGACGGGTTGGCAGATCAACTCGACCGGCCACGCGGATGGCTGGTCAAGGAAGCGGTCGAGGCGTACGTCGGCCTGGCCGAGGAACGGCGGCGCGAAACGCTCGCGGCGCTCGAGGAAGTGGATTCGGGCCGAGTTGTTGAACACGCCGAGGTCGAGGCGTGGGCTGCCGGACTGGGCCAAGCGAAGAAGCCCAAAGCGCGCAGCAAGCGCGCGGATTGAAGCCGTGGCGCTGCGTTGGGCGCAGGCGGCTTATGCCGACCTGCGGCGGATCCATGAATTCCTGGAACCCGTCAACGCGGTAGCGGCTGCGCGCGTCGTGCGTGCGGTCGCAAGCAGGGTGCGGCGTATCCCTGCGCAACCGCGGCTGGGGGAAAAGCTCCCCGGCTTCGAGCATCGCGAGGTGCGCCGCGTGCTCGTCCAGCGGTACGAAGTGCGCTACGAAGTCGCCGGGTCCGACATCCATGTCTTGCGGGTGTTCCATACCCGCGAAGATCGTCCCTGAGTTTCGCCAGCAAAAGTCAACAGGCAGGCACGGCCAGTGTCATGCCGGTGTCATACAAAAGGACGGGCTTGGCGTTATAACTTGAGTTAAACTCCGCCCGGACTCACCCGGAGCTCGAGACCATGGCCGCCAAGATCAAGGTTCGCAAGATCGGCAACTCGCTGGGCCTGATCCTGCCCAAGGAAGTGGCGGACCAACTGCACGTGGGCGAGGACGACACGGTTCACTACGTGGTCGACACCAACGGCCTGCACCTGACGCCGTTTGACCCGGACTTCGACGCTGCGATGGAAGCCTTCGAGCAGACGCGCCGCACGTACCGCAACGCACTGCGCACGCTCGCGAAGTAACGGCGTCGAAACCACACCATGACGGATCCCACCTGGGCGCCGCTGCGCGCTGTGGTCGCGATCCAGCGCGAGTTGATCGCCGAGCACGGCGGACTCACCGGGCCACCGCGCCACGGCGACCTCGAAGCCGCGCTCGGTCGCCCGATCAATCTGCACGCGTACTCGCAGACTCCGCTGCCGTTGCCGCGCCTTGCGGCGGCGTACGGCTTCGCGCTGGCGCGCGGTCACTGTTTCCCCGACGGTAACAAGCGCGTCGCGCTCGCCATCATCGACGTCTTCCTGCGCATGAACGGTCTGCAACTGACGGCCGATGAGCTCGATGCGGTGGATACCATTCAGTCGCTTGCCGCCGGTGACCTGACCGAAGATCAACTCGCCGACTGGATCACCGCCCACGTGGCGCCCATCGCCAGGATTCAGCGTGCGCCCCCGGCCAGCGAATCCCCATGAGCTTTCACGCGCTCGCGATCGTGACGTGCATGGCCGCCTTGTTGCTCGGCTACGGCACGTTGCTGCTGAGACCTGCCGTCGGGCTCGCCTAAGCGAGCGTCCCCTCTCAGCTCCGCAGCGACGCCTGGTTCTCCAGGAACCAGGCATACGTCTGCCATAATCCTTCCTCCAACCTGATCTGCGGGCGCCAGCCGAGCCCCTGCAGCCGGCTTATGTCGAGCAACTTCCGCGGCGTGCCATCGGGCTTGCTCGGGTCGAAGCTCAGGCGCCCTGCGTAACCCACCACGCGCGCCACCATCGTGGCGAGCTCGCGGATCGTCAGGTCCTCGCCCCAGCCGACGTTGACCGGTGACTCGTCCGCGTAACGCTCCATCAGGAACAGCAGCGCGCCGGCCAGGTCGTCCACGTGCAGGAACTCGCGGCGCGGCGTGCCGCTGCCCCAGACCACCACTTCGGGCGCACCGTTCGCCTTCGCTTCGTGAAACCGCCGCAGCAGCGCCGGCAGCACGTGCGAGTCGAGCAGGCTGAAGTTGTCGCCCGGGCCGTACAGGTTGGTCGGCATCGCGGCAATCGCATTAAAACCGTGCTGGCGGCGGTAGGCCTGGCACAGCTTCAGGCCGGCGATCTTGGCGATCGCGTACCACTCGTTGGTCGGCTCCAGCGGTCCCGTCAGCAGGGACTCTTCCCTGATCGGCTGCGGCGCGAGCTTCGGGTAGATGCAGCTCGAGCCGAGAAACAGCAGCTTTTGCACGCCGTTGCGCCAGGCCGCGTCGATCACGTGGGTCTGGATCTGCAGGTTGTCGCGCAGGAAATCGGCCGGGTAGGCGTCGTTGGCGCGGATGCCGCCCACCTTGGCCGCCGCGAGGAACACGTAGTCGACCCGTTCCGCCGCGAAAAAGCGGTCCACCGCCGCCGCGTCGCGCAGGTTCAGTTCGGCGTGGGTGCGCAGCAGCAGGTGGTTGAAGCCAGCGCCTTGCAGCCGCCGGACGATCGCCGAGCCGACCAGGCCGCGGTGCCCGGCAACAAAGACGCGCGCGTCCTTATTCATGGTGCTGACACGTCATTCATGGTGCTGGTACGTCTTGAACCCGGTGCTGGCCACGAGGCGGTCGCGCTTCGCTTCGTCGAGGTCGAATGCCACCATCTCGCGCACCAGCTCGTCGAACGAGGTCTTCGCGCTCCAGCCGAGCGTGGCTTTTGCCTTCGACGGGTCACCGAGCAGCGTGTCCACCTCGGTCGGCCGGAAATATCGCGGGTCGATCTTCACCACGGCCTTGCCGCTGACGGCGTCCACGCCCTGTTCCTCGACCCCGGCGCCGCGCCACTCGATGCGCATTCCCAGCGCCGTACCTGCTCGCTCGACGAACTCGCGCACCGAATGCTGTTCGCCGGTCGCGATGACGAAGTCCTCCGGCTTTTCCTGCTGCAGCATCAGCCATTGCGCCTCGACGTAGTCGCGGGCGTGGCCCCAGTCGCGGCGCGAGTCGAGGTTGCCGAGGTAGACGCAGTCCTGCAGCCCCTGCATCACGCGGGCGAGACCGCGCGTGATCTTGCGGGTGACGAAGGTCTCGCCGCGGATCGGGGATTCGTGGTTGAACAGGATCCCGTTGCAGGCAAACAGGCCGTACGCCTCGCGGTAATTGACCGTGATCCAGTAGGCATACACCTTGGCCGCGCCATAGGGCGAGCGCGGGTAGAAGGGCGTGGTCTCGCGTTGCGGTGTTTCGTGCACCTTGCCGAACATCTCGGAAGTCGAGGCCTGGTAGAAGCGCGTGCGGCGCTCGAGGCCCAGGATGCGGATGGCTTCGAGAATGCGAAGCGTTCCGATCGCGTCGGCATTGGCGGTGTATTCAGGCGTCTCGAACGACACGGCCACGTGACTCTGGGCCGCCAGGTTGTAGATCTCGTCGGGTTGCACCAGCTGGACGATGCGGATCAGGTTGGTGGCGTCGGTGAGGTCGCCGTAGTGCAGGTGCAGCTTCACCCCCTTGTCGTGGGGGTCCTGGTAGAGGTGGTCGATGCGGTCGGTGTTGAACGACGATGCGCGCCGCTTGATGCCGTGCACCTCGTACCCCTTCGCCAGCAGGAACTCGGCCAGGTAGGCGCCGTCCTGGCCCGTGATGCCCGTGATCAATGCCTTCCTGGACAATGTCTGCTCCCGCAACGCGTTTCGAGGCTGCCCGATCGAGCGTACAAGCGGCCCGGGCAATTGGGAAGCGAGGCGCATTACATAAACTGTGCATCCCTGTCCGCTTGTCTGCCGCTGACAATCGTCATACGCTTGGTTCGCCCGGACCAGTAACCGGGTGCCGCGCACAAAATCGATCAGAAGAATCGGGTACGTTGCGCCAGCAGGAGGTCGGTGGACACGACCAG
Source organism: Pseudomonadota bacterium (assembly GCA_016705325.1). Lineage (GTDB taxonomy): Bacteria > Pseudomonadota > Gammaproteobacteria > Steroidobacterales > Steroidobacteraceae > RPQJ01. The sequence goes on from JADIYJ010000027.1 coordinate 679,254, forward strand.
CGTGGATCGGGAGAGGGAGCTTCGACCAATGCAAGACGGACGCAAGCAAGCGGTCTCGCTGCGCCTGAGCGCGGGCGACATCCGCAAGATCAAGAAGCTCGCGAAGCGCCTCGGCGTGCGCGATTCCGACGTCATCCGCTACGCCTTGAAGGTGATGCTCGCCAAGCTGGCACCGCTGTGCGACGCTGCCGTGCGCGGGCGCAACCTGATGCCGGTGTTCGTCGACACCGGCGTGGACATCCTGCAGCACTTCGAACTCGACGAAGAGCGCCTCGAAGCCGTCATCAACGGCGGCGTCGAGGACGAGCATCGCGTCGATGCGGACGACATACAGTTGATGGCCATGATCGGCATGCAGCGCAACTACGCCAAACTCAGCCTGCGCGACCTCCACGACAAGGTGGCCGCGCCCCCGCGGAGCAACGTGCGGATTCCGGCGATCGTGACCGGTCGTTCTGATTTCACGTGACCGGTGGCGGGCGTGGTGCCGAGCCGTCTGGTGATGTTACCTCAGTCGGTCACGATGTTTCGGAAGAGGGCTTCGATCGAGCGGCCGAGGAGCGCCGCAGGGACTCGCCCTTGAGCGCGAGGCGATGGGCGTGGTGCAGCAGTCGGTCGAGGATGGCGTCAGCGATCGTGGCTTCGCCGATCCAGCCGTGCCAGTGCTCGACGGGCAACTGCGCGGTGATCACGGTGGCGCGCCGGTCGGCGCGATCGTCGATGAGTTCGAGCAGATCCTCGCGGCCGAGGGCTCGAGCGGCTGCAACGCGGATCGTCGAGGACGAGGCAGTCGAGCTTGGCGAGGGCGAGCAAGCGGCGTTTGTGCGTGCCATCGCCGCGCGCGATGCGCAGTTCTTCGAGCAGCCGCGGCAGACGAGCGTAGAGCGCGCTGTGACCGAGGCGGCAGTGAGCGCTCGCAGCTGGGTCAGGGTCTGTTGCACGATCATCGTCGGTCCTCCGGAGGGGATCACTGGTAGTACTTGGGGCCGCGCAGGTGCGCATGCTCGGGGGCCGACCAGGCGGTCTCGCCGGGCAGCGGCAAGGCCTCCTGTCGGTTCTTGAGGATGTCAGCCACGGTGCGGTAGCGGGCGCTGCCGAGGGCGAGCGCACGAGCACAGGCCGCCCGAGCGCGGCTCCGTGGCGGCGCTCGAGCGCGAGCAGGCCGAGGCAGGCCGGTAGCTGTGCTCGGGATGAAAGCCGGGTGTCGAGGATGCGGCGGATGACCTCGGCACAGGCCGTGCCGTGACTCGCCCCAGCGGATCAGCCGCTCCGGCGACCATTCGAGTGGGCGCGGTGCGCGGCCGGCAGGTGTGCGGGCTCCGTGGTGTGCCGTAGCGCACGAACGAGCGCGGGTGGGCGGCGACTCGTCGCCCCTTGTGCAGGACTTCGACGGTGCGGTGCGTGGCGCGGATCTCGACGGTCTGGTGCACGAGCGCGTGCGGCACGCTGTAGAGATGCTCGGCGACGACGACGTGGTAGTCGAGTTGACCCGTGCCGCACTGTAGCGGGCGAGCTCGTAGCGACCGACCGGCAACGGCTTCAGGCCGGACGGTCGAGATCGGCGCTGGCTCACCCGCGACCCGGGCAGCCGCTGAACGGCCGGCGGTTCAGGTTCTCGAGCAGATCGACGACCGCGCCATCCACGGCGGCGAGCGTGTCGAAGCTGCGGTTGCGCAGTCGTGCGAGGATCCAGCGCTCGACGATCTGCACGGCGACCTCGACCTTCGCCTTGTCGCGCGGTCGATATGGCCGGGCCGGCAGCACCGCCGTGCCGGTGGCTCGCCAGATCCGAGATCGTGGCCGAAGCCCGCGGCTCGTAGCGGTCGGGATCGGCGATGAGCGCACGGGCGTTGTCCGGCACGATCAGACCGGGCACACCATCGACGTACTCGAGGCGCGCACCAGCGCATCCACCCAGTCGTCGAGCGTCTGGCGTGGCGTCGCGCAGGCGAACGTGTAGTTGGATGCGCCGAGCACGGCGACGAAGATCTGGGGCGCGCTCGCCGACGCGCCCATAAGGCACCGTGTCGCCGGCGTAGTCGACGAACAGCTTCTCGCCCGCACGGTGGACCTGGCGCATCGAGCGGCGCAGCGTCGCGACGTACTCGCGGTAGCGCTCGGCGAACTGCGAGTAGCGGTAGATCGGCTGCCCGGCGTTCGCCGCCCGGTACTCCTCCCAGAGCAGCGTCAGCGTCACGCCAGGCGCTTGAGCTCGCGGTGTACCTCGGCGTAATCCGGGGCCGCCCGTCCGCCGTACTGCGGTTGCCGCGCTGCCGGCGCGAGCAGTCGCCCGACCTCGTCCTCCGGCAGCCTCAGCAGCGTCGTCGGATCGAGGCCTCGGGCGTCCACCCGAGCCACGTACTTGGCGACCACGCCTTCGACACCGCCAACGCACGGGCGATCTGCTCGTGCGACAGGCGGGCCTCGTCGAGGCGGATCAGGTCACGGATCTTCTTCATCGGCAGCGCTCGCGTCGGCATCAGGTCCTCCCCGGTTCCAGGAACCGGGCAGGGTACGGGTCACGAGCTCTGCACCAAATCCGCCGCGCCTGACCGGTCAACCACCGGTCACGCGAAATCGGAATCGACGGTCACGCTAAATCGGAATCACCGGTCACGATCCGCCGGAATCGCTGGTCACGATCGACCGGAATACGCAGTTTCCACTCGACCGACTCGAGCTTGCGGCGCAGCGCTTCGCTATCGCCATCGTCGACGAGGCGGGCTTTGGTAGGCACCTCGAGGCCGGGGTCACCGAACAAGCTGAAAATCATCCGTTGCACTTCCCTTGCGAATCATCCGACATGTGAAGCATGTCACACGCGGGTCGCCCGCTTGGGGGGTTGGTGACATAAGCGTCGTCGCGATCGCAAGGAAATTCCTGCGCAGCAGTTCGGGTACACCCTGACCCCCTGTTAGCGCATTGTGGGATTGCAGCGAATTGATATAATGACTCGTATATGATTCCTTAAATAATTTAAAGGTTCCAATAAGAGCTATTATGACTATCAAGCTCCCCCTCCCGCTGCCCGCGCGACGTGCCATGACCCGGCTCGGGGAAGATCTCTCCCGAGCCCGTCGGCGACGCCAGCTCACCCAGGTTTCGCTCGCCGAGCGCAGTGGTGTGAGTCCGGCGACCATCAAGCGAATGGAAAGCGGCGATACCCGCGTCTCGCTCGAAGCCCTCGCCCGCGTCCTGCACGTTCTGGGTGAACTGCCGCGACTCGAGCGACTGTTGGACACGGCCCAGGACGAACTCGGGCTCATGCTCATGGACCAGGCGCTGCCAAAGCGCGTACGTCTGCGCCAACACTCGGGTGCGTTGTGAGCGCCAGCACGCAGACACAACAGGCGGAACTCTGGCTTGGGCGCACACCGATCGCGGTTGGCGACCTGCAGTTCGTGCGCGACGGACGGCGGGAGTACTCGAGCTTCGCCTACCGGCCGGAGTGGCTTGGCCACCGCGAGTGTTTCCAGGTCTCCCCGGATCTGCCGCTCGCCACTGGACGAGTGACCCGGCGCGCGCCGTCCGCGGATGATTCCCCGTTTCCCTTTGCGCTCGCCGACACCGAGCCCGACGCCTGGGGCAGGCGCATCATCGAGCGTGCGCACGCCAGGCGCCGAAGCGACGACACCGCGCTCCGTCCACTCACGCGCTTCGACTATCTGGCGGCCGTCGACGACGAGAGCCGCGTAGGCGCCCTGCGCCTGCGAGATGCCGACGGTGAGTTCCTTCGCAACTCGCGCGAGCATCGTACCCCGCAGCTGCTCGACCTGTCGCCGATCTATTCCGCCGCGCGTCGCGTCGAGGAGGGCAATGAAAATGCGCAGGATCTGCAGTACCTGCAGGGCAAAGCCACCTCGCTCGGCGGCCTGCGTCCCAAGTGCACTGTGCGCGACGCCGATGGGCAGCTGGCGATCGGGAAGTTCCCAAGCATTGGCGACAGCCGCTCCATCACGCGCGGCGAAGTTCTTGCGCTCAAGCTCGCCCAGCGGGTGGGGATCGATGCGGCGGAGGCTCGCATCGAGATCGTCGACGACGTGCCGATCGCTGTCATACGCCGATTTGATCGCGCCGCCGACGGCGGGCGCCTGCCATACCTCTCTGGTGGCTCGCTCCTGCAAGCCCAGCGGCACGAGGACCGTGCCTACTCCGAGATTGCCGATGCTCTCCGTCAGGTCGGTGCGGAACCGACGCTGGACGTGCAGCAGCTATGGCGACGAATTCTCTTCAACCTGCTTATCACCAACACTGACGACCACCTGTGGAACCTCGGCGTGCTGCACGTCGGCCAGGGCAAATGGCGGCTCGCGCCGGCGTTCGACCTCAATCCGTTCCCCGAGCGTGTCCGCGAATCGAAGACCTGGCTGTCCGAGGATACCGGTCCCGTCACCTCGCTCGAGATGCTGCTCGACTACAGCGAGTACTTCGCGCTCGCGCGGTCAGAGGCGCGGGCCGAGGCGGCTTCGATGGCCGCCAAGCTCAAACAGTGGAAGACGGTGGCCACGTCCAGGGACGTCGGACTGACCGAGAGGGAGCTCGCCGCGTTCGAACCGGCGTTCGAGCATGAGGCGGCAGAGGCGGCCCGCTGAGGCAGGGTTACTTTTCTCGAGTGTTCCATTGCCTGTTACGCGACTCTTCTTCGGGGTTGCTGCGAACCCGTTCATCCGGTCGTTTGAGCGCAGAAGTACGTAATCGCATACAATAATCCTATAAAGCGTGAGATTTCGCACATGATGTGCCGAGTGGTTACGTTATGATGTTCGCAATAGCAGTCACTAAATCATTGCAGATCGGTATTACAGCCATGAAGCACTCAGAAGCGCCGCTGATGAAGGCAACCCTGCTCGAGCAGTCGCGCACACTGGGCGCGCGGCTCGCTCGGCTGCGGGTTGCGCGCAGGCTTCGGCAGTCGGACGTTGCGGTCAGGGCCGGGGTGTCTCGCAGCACCGCGGTGCTGATCGAGAAGGGGGATCCGGGCCGCACGCTCGGCCAGGTGCTGCGCTATCTCGACGCGATCGCGCCGGGCGCGACGCTCCTGTCGCTCCTGCAGGAGTCGGATCCTGCGCTCCTGTCGCTCGCGGCAGGCGAAAGGAGCCAACGCGTGCGCAAGCTCTCCTCCGACGCGTTGGAAGACCTGGACTTCTGATGGCAACCGAGACGCGCGAACTCGCGGTGTTCGCCTGGCTGCCGGAACGCGACGACCCCGGCTTTCGTCCGGCCGGACTCCTGAACCTGACCCAGACGCGGGGCGCGCCGCTGTCCGGTGCCGCGCTCGCGTCCGAATTTCGGTACGGACTGCGCTACCTGGAGCGTCCGCTGTCATTCGAAATCGATCCAGTCAGCTTGTCGCTCCGCGACCGCAACCACGTGCGCGGCGCGCGCTTGTTCCCGGTCAACGGCCTGCCCGAGTTCGGCGGCATCCGCGATGCCGCGCCGGACGCGTGGGGCCGGCGCGTGATCGAAGCGCGCCGCAAGGTGCCGGCCAACTCGCTGACCGAGGCCGAGTATCTGCTCGATGCCAGCAGCGATCGCGTCGGTGCGCTCGACGTGCGCGCTCACCGCGATGCTCCGGCAACGTCCGCGGCGAGCGACCTGCGCTCACTCGAGGACCTGCTGCAGGCGGCGGCGGCCGTCGAAGCCGGGGAACCCGTGCCCGCCGCACTCGCGGACCTCCTGGCCGCCGGCCAGACGGCGGGCGGAGCGCGCCCGAAGGCCTCGGTACGCGACGACCGCGGTGTCCTTTGGCTCGCGAAGTTCCCCGCACGGGGCGACACGTTCGATGTCGCGCGCGCCGAGTATTGCACGCTCGAACTCGCGCGCCGCGCCGGGCTCACGGTGCCGCAACTGCAGGTGCTCGACGTCAGCGGCCGTACGGTGATGCTCATCCGCCGATTCGATCGGTTCTGGTCCGTGCCGGGGGTGGCGTTGCCCGCTTCCGGGCCGCTCGGGGAGGGCGAGCCCGTCGTCGGGGCGCGCGAGGCCCGGCTGCCGTTCGTGAGTGGCCTGACGCTCGTCGGCTGCTCCGAGTTCGAGTCGCCGACGAAGCGCTACGCGGATCTCGCGCTCGCAATCCGCGAGCACGTCGCGGCCCCTTGCGTGCGCGCCGATGTGGAGGAACTGTTCGTCCGGATGCTGTTCAACGTCTTCGTCAGCAACGACGACGATCACCTGCGCAACCACGGCTTCCTGCGCGATCCGCGCATGGGCGGATGGCGGCTCAGCCCGCTCTACGACGTCGTGCCTCGCCCTGGGCAGGCCCACGAGCGCTACCTGCACCTGGAGGTCGGCGACCAGGGCAAGCTCGCAACGCTCGACAACGCGCTGACACACCACCCGGCATTCCTCGGCAAGCGCACGCGAGCGATCGAGCTGATGCGTCGCGTCTGGTCGACCGTGCGCGGGTGGCAGTCGATCTTCGAGGAACTCGGCGCACCTGGCAGCCTCATCGACCGCATCGCGCCGGCGATCCGCGATCTCGACGACATCGCGAGCCCCGGGCTGCGAGCGGAGATTCGTCGCACAGCTCTCCGCGCTACCGTCGCGCAGATTCCTCGAGCCGGGCAGCCAGGTAACGCGTGAGCGGCTCGATCTCCTGATGCACGCTCGCCCGCTCGAGCGCCGCCATGTATGCGTCACGCGTGTCGACGGTGACGAGCGTCCAGCGCCAACCGCCCGCTGCCACCATCAGGTTCATCAGGAACCTTCCCATGCGACCGTTGCCGTCGAAGTACGGGTGTATGTACACGAAGAAGAAGTGGCCGAGCACCACGCGTACCGCAGGCTCGGGCTCTGCCGCGAGGAGCGCGAAGAATTCGGGCATCAAGTCGCGCACTGCCTCCTTCGGTGGCGGTACGTGCAGTGAGCGACGGACATAGACGGGTCCATTGCGATAGCCCGCGAGATCGGCCGGCTGCAGGATGCCCGCCACCACCGAGGGCCCGAACAGTTCACGGTACCACTCCGGGTGCGCTCGGTCCGCGAGCACGCCGGCGTTGTCGCCCATGAGCACTCGCTCGACCGCCGCCTTCACCCGTTGGAACGCCTGCCAGTAGCCTCGCGCGGCGAGTGCGTTGCGGTTCTCTCGGTCGGCAGGGTCATGATCAGGGTTCCAGTCGCCCGAGCGCACGCGCTCGATCAGCGCATCGCTCACCTGGTAGCCCTCGATCGATAACGAGTGGTAGGCGTCGGCGTGGTAGACGTCCTCGACCTGCTGCAGGTACGTCGCCAGTTCCGGTCGCGCGACCGGTGGTGTGGGGAAGTGTTCGAGCACGACCGTGCGCATCGTGGCCCACAGCAGGCGCAGCCGTCCGACGTACGGCGAGAGCGGACGACCGGCAAAAGGGAGCGGCGAGGGCTCCGCGAACGGATCGGCCTCGAACACGGTGTAGCCTGCCGCGCGGAAGGTGTCACTCACCTCATCGGCCAGGTTGTCCCGACCGACATTGCGAAGCGCGGCGGCGAGGCGCCCGGCGATCTTGCTTTTGCCGCCATCTAGCAGGCAGCGCAGGAGGTCGGAGGCGTCCGTGAGCATCCCGAGCGCCGCACGCGCCTCGACCGGACGGGCGCGGAAGAAGTCAGGCGTGCAATAAGCGAGCGCCGCGGCGAGCGTCATCATGCGCACACCCTCGATCGTCACGCGATCCTGTTCCGCGGGCAGCTCGAGGCGCACGTCGAACACCGAGGTCCCATGCGGCAGCGGCGTGGGCTTGTTGGCGCCCTTCGGGGAGCGCACGAGCAACTGTGGTGGGACCGTGCGATCACCCACGTGCAGGAGCAGCGACTGGTCCGCGCTCAAGCACCACGCATCCTCGAAACGGCTCTCGAGGTACTGCGCTGCGAACGGCCAGAACGCCGAATACCAGGCGGTGGTTTCACCGGGCGCATCGCCCGGGCGGGCCGGGATGTACCAGCCCTTCATGACCTCGTGCAGGAAGCCGTTGCGCGAGAGTCGCTCCCGGTGGACCCGCGGCAGGTCGCGCGCGCGTACGGCCACACGGCCCTGACGCTGCAGCGCCTTCAACCGCTCGAGCGAAGCGGCCAGGTGTTCCGAGGGGGTGGGCATGGCTTCTCCGAAGCAGGAACCTATCTCTCGTCTCTAGGGTTTCGTGTCTACCCGAATCTAGGGTATTACGTATTTCGAAGTTTAGGGTATTGCGTTCACCCATTTCAAGGGTATTGTGCAAATGCCTCGTCGTCGCAGACGAATATTCATGTCACTTGGTGTTATGAATACGCTTGCCATTCGTGTCATGACGCGATAGAAGTCGCCTACCGCCTCACACACTGACACGAATATGGACCCCGTTCGCTGGATCTGGCTGGCGCCGAGCTGGCCCCGCCTCACCTTCGACGCCGCCCGACTGGCGCGACCGTTGGCGCTCGCCCGGCAGGAAGCAGGCACGCTGTTTGGCAAGGCGGCGGCCATCGGGCTCGAGGAGCAGGCCCTGCTCGAGCGCGAGGTCTGGTCCCACGAGGCCGTCGCCACCGCGGCCATCGAAGGCGAGGCCATCGACCTGGCGGCCGTCCGCTCGTCGGTGGCCCGTCGCCTGGGCCTCGCGCGCCAGGGTCCGGTGGTGTCGCGCAACGTCGAGGGCCTGCTCGACGTCATGGAGAACGCGGCCGACGACTGGCAGCAACCGCTGACGCGTGAGCGACTGTGTGCCTGGCAGGCGGCGTTGTTTCCCGCCGCTTCAAACCTCCGCAACCTCGTCGTCGGCGAGTACCGCAGCAACGCTGAGCCGATGCAGATTGTCAGCGGTCCGCACGGGCGCGAGATCGTGCACTACCAGGCGGTCGCCGGCTCGGCGGTGCGTGCCGAGATGCACGCGTTCCTCGAGTGGTTCAACCGCACCGCCGAACTCGATGGTCTGCTGCGTGCAGGACTCGCGCACGTGTGGTTCGAATCGATCCATCCTTTCGACGACGGCAACGGCCGTATCGGGCGTGCCATCGTCGATCTGGCGCTTGCGCAGGACGCCCGACGTTCGAGCCGACTGCTTGGGGTTTCCGCCGCCATGCGCCACCGGCAGGAGGCGTACTACGACGCCCTCAACGCCGCGCAGCGCGGTGACGGTGAGGTGACGCCGTGGCTGGAGTGTTTTCTGGACACGTACACCAAAGCTTGCCGCACGAGCGCGGCGCTGATCGGCGAGGCCCTCGCGCGAGCTCGCTTCTGGACCGACCACCGTGCCGTGCCGCTGAACGCGATGCAGCGGCGGGTGCTCGGCAGGATGCTCGACGCCGGGCCCGGCCGTTTCGACGGCGGACTGACCGCGCGCAAGTACATGTCCATCGCCGGCACCACCAAAGTCACGGCGTCGCGCCACCTTGCCGACCTGCTCGAGAAGGGCCTGATCGTCCGTGCTGCAGGGCCGGGCGGACGCTCGACGCGCTACGATCTTGCGCTCGCAGGATGGGAGTGGCGGCCGACGAAACGTCACTGATCGAGACCGTCGATTGCAGGGTCGCCGCAATGTCCTGCGCCCTGACGCCGCCTGAAGACACCCACAGCCGGTCATTGGAGGTAAGTCGTAATAGATACTATAATAACCATTAAATTAAAGTCGACTGGTTAACGGACATTATGATAGACATCCAATTGATGTCGTCTGGCGAGATTTCAACCGAACTCGGCGCTCGCGTGAGGCGCCGTCGGCTGTCGCTCCGCATGACCCAGGAGGAAGTCGCCCAACGTGCAGGGCTCTCCGTTGGCACGGTCAAGAATCTCGAGACACGGATGCGTGCGTCCACCTTCGATTCGGTGGTTCGCATTTCCCTGGCGCTGGGGTTGGCTGACCAGTTCGAGCACCTCTTCGCCGCGAAGCCGAAGTCCATTGCCCAGATGGAGCAGGTCGCCGGCGCGCCCAGGCAGCGCGCGCGACGAAGTCGTCACCCATGAAGAAGCTGGTCGTTCGCTACTGCGGTTGGGGCGAGAGCTGGCCAATCGGGCAGCTCGCTGACGACGGCCACGAAATCCTGTTCGAGTATTCAAACGAAGCCCTGCGCGCGGGGCTCGAACTGTCGCCGATCCGACTGCCGGTCCGTTCGCAGGCGTATGGGGATTTTCCAATCCACCTGCACCGCCTGCCTGGGCTCGTCGCCGACTCGCTGCCCGACGGTTGGGGTCTGCTGCTGATGGACCGGTTCTTCCGCAGCGTCGGCATCGACTCATCCACCCTGTCGCCGTTGGATCGTCTCGCGTTCCTCGGCGCTCGATCACTGGGCGCGCTCACGTTCGAACCTGCCGCAGCAGTCGAACCAAGCCCATTGGACACCACCCTGCTCGGTCTGGCTCGTGAGGTCAAAACCGCACTCGCCGGCAACGAAACGGAGGTTCTGCGGCACCTGCTGTTGCTTGGAGGCTCGCCACACGGCGCGCGACCCAAGGCGTTGGTGGGTTTTGACCCGGAGCGGCGGACGATCAGCACGGTCCCGGCACTGAATCACCGCCCCTACCTGATCAAGTTCCCAGGTCAGAACGAGCACCGCGAGGTCTGTGCGATCGAGCATGCGTACTGCGAGACTGCACGGGCCTGTGGCCTGGACGTTCCAGCAACGCACCACTTCGACCTGGGTCGCACGCACGCTGCCTTCGGTAGCGCGCGCTTCGATGTCGAGGACGCGATGCGCGTGCCCGTGCACACGCTTGCAGGCGCGCTGCATGCCGACTTCCGCGTTCCCTCGGTTGACTACCTCAGCCTCCTGCGAGCGACGAGGGCATTCACGCACGACGAGAGCGAAGTGGTGAAGGCCTTCGAGCGCGCCGTGTTCAACGTGCTGTTCAACAATCGTGACGATCACTGCAAGAACTTTGCGTTTCGTCTCGGTCGCGACCGACGCTGGCGCCTGGCGCCGGGATACGATCTCACGTTCAACGTCGGACCCGGCGGCGAGCATCAAATGGATGTCTGTGGCGAGGCTCGCCGGATTACCCGGGCGCACCTGTTGCAACTCGCAGCAAAAGGCGGCATCAAGCCGCGCGCAGCCGTTGCCTGTCTTGAACGCCTGCTCGGTGAAGTTGCGTCGTTCGAGACGAGGATTCGCGCCCAGCCTGCCCGATTGACTACGATTCGAACGATCATCGATCGCGTTCGGGAAAACCAGGCGGCGCTTCATGATTGACGTTCGTATGACAAGTGTCATACGAATGCAGATCGAAATCTCCTTTCCTCCCTGTGATTCCGGCTACCAACGCCAACGCGTGACGGCTGCGCCGCGCCGCACCGCGCCTGTAGTATCGTTAGCCGCACACAAGGAAAATGCGACCGACGATGACTTCGACAGGAAAGATTAGACACACGATCGCCGGCCTGCTGCTCACGACCCTGCTCGCCCTGGTGGCTGGCTGCGGCGGCGCCGAGGCGCGCAAGGAACGCTACCTCGCCAGGGGCCAGGAGCTCATGGCCGCGCGCAACTACGAGAAGGCGCGGCTCGAGTTCCGCAACGCGATCCAGATTGACCCGAAGGACGCCACGGCGCGCGTGCGCGCAGGCGAAGCGGCGGAGAGGCTCGGCAACTACACCGAAGCGGCGCAGATGTACCAGTCGGCGGTCGCGGCCGACGAGAAGAACGCGCTCGCGCGGGCGCGACTCGGCCGCATGCTCGCGCTGGCGGGTTTGCCGGATCGCGCGCTCGAAATCATCGCGCCCGCACTCGTGACGGCGCCCGACGACGCCGAACTTCTCACCGTGCGTGCCGCCGCGACCATGCTCAAGGGCGATCTGGCTGCCGCACGAACCGACGCCGAGCGTGCCGTGCAGCTCGACCCCGCGAGCGAGGAGGCGGTGGCCGTGCTGGCCGCGTTGCTGCGGCGTGCCGGCGAAGGCCGCGAGGCGGTAGCGCTGGTGAGCAAGGCGGTCGAGGCTGCGCCGAAGTCGGTGGACCTGCGCCTCGTGCTGGCGCAGCTGCTGGTGGACCAGCAGCGCAACGCGGATGCGCAGCAGCAGCTCGAGGAAATCATCCGCCTCGAGCCCGACAACCTCGTGCATCGCTACCGGCTGGCGCAGCTGCACCTGTTCTCGAAGAACGTGGACGGCGCCGAGGCGACGCTGCGCCAGGCGGTGGCAGCCAACCCCGACAGCGTCGAGGCGCAACTCGCGCTGGCGAGCCTGCTCGCGGCACAGCGTTCGTTCGAGGCGGCTGACAAGGAACTCATCGCCGCCCGCAGGAAAGAGCCCGACAACCTGCCGCTGCTGGTCGGCATCGGCGAGTTCTACGACCGCGCCGGCCAGCCGGCCAAGGCCGAGACCGTCTACCGCGAGGTCATCGACAAGGACGGCACCGGGCCGCAAGGCCTCACGGCGCGCAACCGCATCGCGATGGCGCAGCTGCGCGCGCGCAAGCCGGACGACGCGCGCAAGCTGGTCGAGGAAGTGCTCGCCGAGAACCCGCGCGACGCCGATGCGCTGGTGATGCGCGCCGATCTTGCGCTCGCCAAGGGTGACACCAACGGTGCCGTCACCGACCTGCGTGCGGTGTTGCGCGACCAGCCGAACTCCGTGCCGATCCGTCGTGCGCTGGCTCGTGCGCACCTGCAGGCGGGCGACACCGCGCTGGCCGAGGAAGCGTTGCGTGCGGCGGTGCAGGCCAGCCCGCGCGATCTGCTGGCGCGGCTCGACCTGGCGCAGCTGCTGCTGCAGCAGGGCAAGCCCGAGGCGGCGCTGCCGGTGATCGAACAGCTGGTCAAGGACGAGCCCAACAACGTCGCCGCGCTCGAGGCGCTGTACCGCGTGCAGGCGGGGGCGAAGGATCTCGAAGCAGCGCTCAAGACCGCCAATGCGATCCAGGCGCTGCAGCCCAAGCTGCCGCTGGGTTACTACCTTGCGGGCCTGGTGCAGCAGGGGCAGCAGAATTCGGCCGAGGCGTCCGAAAGTTTCTCTGCCGCAGTCGCGCTCGCGCCGACGGATTGGCAGGCCTACCAGGGCCAGGCCGCCGCGGAACTCGCGCAGGGCAACGTCGACGCGGCGATCTCGGTGTTCCGCCAGGGCATCGCCGCGACTAGGGGTGCCGCGCCGCTGGTGATCGACCTGGCCACGCTGCTCGAACAGCAGGGACGCCCGGAGGAGGCGATCGCGGAGTACGAGGCGATGCTCGCGGCCAACCCGACCAGCGAGATCGCCGCGAACAACCTGGCCATGCTGCTCGCCACGTACCGCAAGGACGACAAGAGCCTGGCGCGGGCGGAAGAACTGGCCGGGAGATTTGCGAAGTCGCCGAACCCCGCGTTCCTCGATACCTGGGGCTGGGTGCTTTACTCGCGCGGCAAGTACGCCGCGGCGGTGCCCGTGCTGGCCGATGCCGTGAAGAAGGCGCCCGAGGCGCAGGTGCTGCAGTACCACCTCGGCATGGCGCAGTTGCAGGCGGGCGATCGCTCGGCGGCACGCGCGAGTCTCGAGCTCGCGGTCAAGGGTGATGCGCGCTACCCGGGTATCGAGGAAGCGCGCGCGGCGCTCGCAAAGCTCAAGTAAGGCAGCGCCTGGCCGAGCGGCGGTTGTCGCGCTGCGAGCGATTCGTGTTTGTCATAATTCAAGTCGGTGTCATACAAAGCGGTGCGTTTTGTCGGTCGTTATTTTCAATGAAATCCCGGTTTTTACGCTCGATGCCCATGGCGCATTGCAACTCGTCGTTGTAACGTGACCCACGTCAGAATCCAGGAAGACCCCGCAGAGCCGGGTCGATGACAAAGGTCCGTCGCGACGGACTTGGGGGAGTTGAAAGATGGAACGTCCTGCCCGAGAAGTTTTTCGCAGCGTGATGGCTGTGACTGCGCTGGCCCTGCTGACGGCGGCTTCAAATGCGATGGCCACGATGGTTGACGTGTATGCGCAGGCCAACAGCTCATCGGGCGGTGTTGGTGCGGCCTCGCTGACTTTCAGTCCAGGACAGTGGTTCACCGTGACCGTTGATCCCACGGATCTATGGAACGCTGGTGCGCTGCCACGCTGGTCGAATGCGGATGGGCTCACCGGCAATCTCTATGCAACAGGGACAGATGACTCGGGTGAGGCGGCCACGACTTTGATCGGCCAGAGCTTCGGGACTTATTCGCAAGGCGGGCTGACGGCACCCTACGGCGCACTGGTCGGGCGGATTGGTGCGGGCCCCCTATTCCTTATCGGTACAAGTTTTTCTGGGCAGACGTTGACGGGCGGTCTGCTCGAACTGTTCTACTTTGACAGCAACAAGGATGACAACTCCGAATTCGTCACCGCGACGGTGAACGCCGTGCCGCTGCCGGCCGCGGCCTGGCTGTTGCTCTCCGGTCTGGTCGGTTTCGCGGCACTCGGTCGTCGGCGTCCGGCGGTAGCCGCCTGAGAACCACTTGGCAAGAACAATGAATAAGTTGACGCGACTTTCTACTCTCGCCGCTTTCGCGGTCGGCCTCGGTCTCGCGGCACCCGCGCAGGCGGCTCTGGTCTCCATCACCGGTGGTAGCGCCACCGGCAGTCTCCCGTCCGGCAACAGCGTGCTCGGACCGGCCGGCATCACGTTTGCCGGTGGCAGCATCATCAAGAACGGGACGCTGCGAATCAGCGAAGACGACGTGACGCTCACGCTGTACTTCGTCGGCAGCGAGTCGGGCTGGAACGACCAGATTCGCCTCGGTAACACCGCGGGCGCGCCCCTCTACCACACAGAAACTTTCGGTGCGGGCGCTGGCGGTGGGGTCCACAACCCGGAGATTTCAATTGGCTCGGTGACCCAGGACGCCGGGCGTGCCAACCTCAGGTTCTATTGGACCAACCCGAATCCGGACAAGCTTCTCGTCAAGAACGGTTACTCGCCACCCCTGATCAGCGGCCAGGGTCGCGCCAGCCTGGCATTCGCCTACTTGAACGAATTGGATCAGATCGTGAAGGATCCGACCAACCGAATCCTGGTTCTGCTTGACGATGCCTTCGGGCATCACCCCGATCGCGACTACGACGACGGCGTCTGGATCCTGCAGGCCTCGACGCCGGTGCCGCTGCCGGCGGCGGCGTGGCTGCTGCTCTCGGGTCTCGTCGGGTTTGGCGCCGTCGCGCGACGTCGCAAGACTGCGACCGGCTGATTCCCGCGAAATAGGTGAGCGTCCCCTATTAGATAGGTGAGCGTCCCCTATCTAGCGCAACTCAGAAACCCCGCCTCCGCGGGGTTTCTGCATTTGGTGGGGCGTTATTCCGCACCCAGACAGGACCCGGTCAAGGCAACAATTTATTGGGTCTGCAAACCCGGCACGGGTCGATTGCGTTGCCGGCCAGGATGAGGCCAATTGTCATATATATCTTTAAAAGATATACTTCAACATGATCGATGAGGCGATGCAGCGTCTGCTGGCCTACGATCGCCGTCGCTATTGGCTGGTCAACCGCTGGAGTGTTCGATTCCGGGTGGCGCAGGTGGTGCCGACCGCTCATCGACCGCACCGCATCAAATACTCCTTTACGACACGGAAGACGTTGATATCGAAGAGTTCGATGCGGAGGATCCAGACGATGGTTCGCAAGTCGCTCGCTGAATTGCGCGAAGAAATGCGCGGTGTGGCCCGGGGCGAACGGACCCCTGCGCCACTGCCGGCAGCGCCACTACTGGCTTCTCTCACCCCGGAAGCGATCGAATTGATGGGTGCACTATTACGTGAGCACCCGAAAAATGTGCGCGAACTTGCTGCGCTGACTGGACGCGTCCAGCCCAATATCTCGCGCTCCCTGCAGTTGCTCGCGCGGCATGGCCTGGTTCGCCTGGTGCGAGATGGGCGAGACGTGCGGCCGGAACCCATCGCTGCCGAGGTCAGGGTGGATTTCGCAACCGGCACCTACGAAATCGATCCCGCAATCCAGGGCGAGCAATAGAACGCAAAGTTCATCAGCGCCTGGCTGGCGACGCAAGGAACCGATCGAGTCGAGCCGTCGAGATCAGGCCGCGCGCTTCCCGCGCGTCGCGTCGTGCTGCGACCGCTCCTGCACCTGGTCCCGGAGGAAACCGTTCGCCGGTTTCCACTCGACCGATTCCAGCTTGCGGCGCAGCGCCTCGCTCTCGTCAGCGTCGACGAGGCGGGCCTTCGTGGGCACCTTGAGGCTCGGGCTACCGAACAAGCTGAAAATCATCCGACCGTCTCCGTGGTGAATTGGGCGATGTGTGAATCATGTCACACAGTGGGCACGCGTTTGGGTGGTTGGCGACATAAGCGCCGCGGAATTTTCCCGAACTGGATCACGGACTTTTCCCGCTTGCCGCGAAAGACTGCTCGCGCCATGGGTTCCGCAAAGTACGCCTCTGTAACGATTGTCGCTGCACGCGAATGCTGTTCGGCCGTGCAGGAGCTGGCGGGTGAAAAGATACTTGCCGCCAAGGCCCCCAGGCTGCCGTTGGCCGACTGCACTTCGCCGACCCAGTGCCAGTGCCATTTCAAGAAGACCTCCGACCGGCGCGATGGCGACGATGATCGACGGTACCACCTGCGCAATGAAACCCAATCCATCTGGTACGAAGGGCCGCAGCGACGGAAGTCGACCGACCGTCGTGAGGACTGACTGACAGCCTGTTCAGTGGTGCGGCCGGATGGTAGTCAGGCCGCATAGTCACGCTTGACGTTAATCACGCGCGGCGTCATTACACCGTATGATCCGGTCGTTCCGGTGCATCGACACTGAAGCCCGAGTTTGACAGTTGCGAGGCACATGGAGGGGTGCGGTTGAGGTCGAGGTGTATGCAGAACAAGCACTTACGCGCGACCGAGGCGCGTTTCGAGCGTAAACGCCTAGATACATGGATAGCTGCTTTCGGTCTTCCTTCATAGTGAAGAACCGAGTACCATTGCGCACATGTACTTGCGCGAATCGCGGCAGAAGCGCGCCGACGGGTCGGTCCTGACCCACCTGCAGCTCGCCGAGAACCTCTGGGATCCCGCGAAGAAGCGCGCGCAGGTCAGGATCCTCTACAACTGCGGCCGTGCCGATGATCCGGCGAGCACCGAGCGCCTGCGGCGCCTCGCGCGCAGCATCCTGCGCCGCTGCGCGCCCGAGGAGATCGTGGCCGAGAACCCGGCGTGGCAGGTGGTGAACGCCTGGCCCTACGGCGATCTGTACGTGCTCGAGCAACTGTGGCGACGACTCGGGATCGGCGCGGTCATCGACGAGGTGTGCGGTGGGCGCAAGTTCGACTTCGATGTCGAGCGGGCGCTGTTTGCGATGGTGGCGAACCGGGCGTGTGCGCCGTCCTCGAAGCTCTACTGCTACGAGCAGTGGCTGCGGGAAGAGGTGCACCTGGAAGGCGGCGCCGGGCTCGAGCTGCAGCACCTGTACCGGGCGATGGACTTTCTCGAGGCGAACAAGGAGGCGATCGAGAAGGCGCTCTACTTCCGCATGGCGGATCTGCTGAACCTCGATGTCGAGCTCGTCTTCTACGACACGACCTCGCTGCACTTCGAGATCGACGAGGAGGATCGCGGCGTCGGGGATCACGATGAGGTGCACGGCAGCGTGGCGGCGGGCCACAAGAGCTACCGCGCGCTCAGGAAGCGCGGCCACTCGAAGAACGGTCGCTTCGATGCGCCGCAGATCGTGGTTGGGCTCGCCGTCACCCGCGACGGCTTCCCGGTGCGCCACTGGATCTTCCCCGGCAACACCGTCGACGTCACCACCGTCGAGCGGGTGAAGAGCGACCTGCAGGGCTGGCAGTTGAGCCGCTGCGTGTTCGTGGGCGATGCCGGGATGGTGTCGAAGGCCAACCTCGAGACCCTCGCGCGGCGGCGGCAAGTACATCCTGTGCATGCCGATCCACCGTGGCGGGGAGGTCGCGCAGCAGGTCGTCACCCGGCCCGGTCGTTACCAGAAGGTGGCCGAGAACCTCGAGGTCAAGGAAGTCACGGTCGGTGACGGTGAGCGCCGCCGCCGCTACGTCGTCTGCTACAACCCGGAGGAAGCGGCGCGCCAGCAGCAGCACCGCGAGCAGGTCCTCAAGGAGCTGCAGGCGGAGATCGAGGGCTTGCGAGCCCAGCGCGGCGCCTCACACAGCAAGCGGGTCTGCGCGCTGCGCGCCTCGGGCCGCTACGGCCGCTATGTGCGCCTCACGCGCGGCGATGCCCCGCGCATCAATCAGGCGGCGGTCGCCACGGCGGCGCGCCTCGATGGCAAGTTCGTCGTGCACAGCAACGACGACACGCTCACCGCCGCCGACCTCGCGCTCGGCTACAAGCAGCTGCAGCGGGTGGAGATCGCGTGGCGCTCGCTCAAGAGCGGGCTGGAAGCTGCGGCCGGTGTTCCACTGGGCCCCGCATCGCATCCACGCCCACGTCGCCCTCACGGTCCTCGCACTGCTGCTCGAGCGCGTCGCCGAGCAGGCCTGTGGCGACACCTGGCGCAACATCAAGGACGATCTGCGGCGCATCAAGCTGGCTCAATTGTTGAGCCCGAACGGCACCGTCTGGCAGATCACCGAGCCGGCCCCGGGCGCGCTCAAGCGTCTGAAATCCCTCAAGATCCAGAAACCCCCGCCGATCCTCCACCTGGCCTGAGCGCCTAGATACACGGCCTGTCCGCCGGTCACGCGCAAGTCGTTGTCGCGTCAGCGGAAATCGCCCCCGTGTATCCAGGTGCTGTCAAAGTCGGGTCTGGCAGATCACCGAGCCGGCCCCGGGCGCGCTCAAGCGTCTGAAATCCCTCAAGATCCAGAAACCCCCGCCGATCCTCCACCTGGCCTGAGCGCCTAGATACACGGCCTGTCCGCCGGTCACGCGCAAGTCGTTGTCGCGTCAGCGGAAATCGCCCCCGTGTATCCAGGTGCTGTCAAAGTCGGGTGAAGCGCTGGCCAAGGAGATCGGAGTGCCGGCACAGCGGATCAGCGAGATCGTCGCTGGCAGGCGCGCCATCACCGCCGATACCGACCTGCGCCTGTGTCGCTTCCTTGGTCTCTGCAGCGGGTACTGGTTGCGTGCCCAGGTGGCACACGACACGGAAGTGGCTGAACGCGAGTTAACGCCGGTACTACGAAAGATCAGGCCGTGGACAGCGACGGCGGCCCAACAAGGCAAAGCAGCGGACGCCGCTGCGCGCCGCCGCTGATTGCAGGCGTCAGGCGGCCAATCTCCCGATTCACGCAAGATTTGGACATTCTCGAACGAAGGCGCCAACTCTAGCGTTGGCGGATGAAAGTGAGTGAGCTGCTGCGTCTCCTGTACAACGACGGGTGGTACTTGGTCGCAACTCGTGGCAGTCATCGTCAATTTCCGCCGCCCTCGAGCAGGGTCGAATACGTAGAAGTTGCCGCCTAGGTCATCGCGAGCCACTGTACCAGGCCCGACCATCGCCACTTGTGGCGGATCCGATTGTATGCATATAGTATGCATATGGAGATCGAGTGGGACCCTGACAAAGCGGCGTCAAATCTGACGAAGCATGGGGTCAGCTTCGATGAGGCCGCGACGGCCTTACTCGATCCGACAGCGCTCGCCCAGGAAGATCCAGCGGCCGAATCTGAATCCCGCTGGGTACTGATAGGTATGAGCGCAAAGGCCCGTCTTCTGACGGTTGTCTACACACTTCGTCCGGATGATCGCCTTCGCCTCATCTCGGCACGCAAGGCCACGCGAAAGGAGGCTTCCTACTATGCGTAAGCAGTACGACTTTTCAAAAGCCAAGCGGGCGAAAGACGTGCCGCACCTTGCAAAGCTTCAAGCCGAAGCCAAGGGCAAGACCCGCATCACCATGATGTTGGATAACGATCTCCTGGTTACCTTTCGCGCGAAGGCCGAAGCGGAAGGCATCGGCTATCAGACGCTGATCAATCGGACTTTGCGCCGTGCCTTTGGTTCGGCGCCTGTCGATGAAGCAACTCTGCGGCGTGTCCTGCGGGAGGAACTGAGCACAGGTTGAGATTCGTGGGGTTAGCCAACTGCGCGTCGAGCAGCGAATCCTACGCGCGCCGGATCAACTGCACGATGTCCGAGTTCAGCAGCCCCCAGATGCGATGCATGAAGTTCGCTGCGAAGTACACGACCATGGAGTTCGTCATCATCCGGGTGACGCCGTTCGCAAGCGCACCTCGACTGCTGCTGCGTCGCTCCCCGGCCGGATAAAGGCTTCCCATCGCTGCGGCCCCTCATTTTCTTCTACTGTGCCTTGGAAGCTACGCCTGCGTGCGCGGGGTTGGCGCCGGTATTGACATAAGTCGTCGTCTTGACCGGTCTTGCAGCCGGATGGCGGCTTCAACCACAGGCCTCGCCCAATCCGGAATGGCCCCGAGCTGCCGGGGATCAGCTGGGTCGGGACTCAGGATCCTCGCCTTCGTCATCTCAAGCAGCAGCACCGGCGCAGGTACCGGCCGTCCGCGGGTCGCCTCGGCACTGTTGTCGAAGACCTGCAGTCGAGCGAGGTGCGGCAGGAGTCGAATCAGGTTCCGGCGTGAACCGGCCCAGCGTTCGCGAATCTTCGCTTCCGGAATGTCGTGGCCGCCGCTGGCCACCCGGGCCTTTACGCGCCGAAGATGCAGGTCCACCGACGCAAGGCCGCAGTACCACATCGCGACATCGTGCGTGGCGCTCGCCTCGATCAGCAAGTTCGGGATCGTGCCGGCTCCCAGCGTGGTTTCAAATGCAAAGTTCTTGCGCTCCGCGACCGCCTCTGCGAGTTGCTCGCGGCCGAAATTCCACGCGGCGGCATTGGCGTCTTCGAGCGGCACGTGATGTGTCGCCAGCAGAGCCCGCGCATAGCTGTCCGGGTTGAACCAGGTCAGGCCGTGTTCAGTGAGCAGGTGGCCGCCAACGGAACTCTTGCCCGCCCCGTTGACCCCGCCGAGCACGAAGATGAACGGGCGGGAGCGCCGACGCATCAGAAGGTCTTGCCGGCTATCGGAGCTTTCTTCGCCTTGCCCTTCGACGCCAGCAAGCGCGCCAATCGATCGTGCGCCTGAGGCTGCTGCAGGGTCTCCAGCCGCGCCTTGAACTGCTCGGCGAGGGCGTCGAGCTCGGCCCGCTCGCGCGCCTGCAGTTTCTCGATGGTGTCGAGCAGCGACTGGTAGACGCCGGCACTCAGCATGACCAGCTCGACGCTCGAGTGGCTGGTGATCGCGAGGGATCCCCGGTCGCGTACCTGGCGCACCACGTCACCCCATTTGTTCTTCACCTGAGTGGACTTCTGCCTTGGCAGCGCGTCGAGCGGGAAAAGACGAGCGGTCATGAGGCGGACCCTGCTTGAGAAGTCGGATGCAAGTATGCCTCGAATAGTCATTCTAGACAATATGACTACAATAGCCCTGACGCAAGTCACCGAGTGGATCGCTGCCCACTCGACCGCAGGCTGATGTCTCCCCGCAGGCTGATGTCTCCCCGCAGGCTGATGTCTCCCCGCAGGCAGGCTTATGTCCAATCCCGCGCATGACAGTGTGCAGCCCGAGTACTGTCGAACCAGGCCCCGGTTGCGCCAGGTGAGATGGCTACGAACGCGCGTCATCGCGTGGCCGCTCGCCAACCTCACGAGCACTGAGCCGGCCCGAGAAAATGGGGGCGCTCACCTGGTTTGAGGCGGGCTACAGCCACGCCGTGTCGTTGTCGATCATGCCCAGCGCCGGCAGCCGGCTCGCCTCAGTTGCTCGAGTCGCATCGACTGCACGGTCGCAGGCTGCCGCGAGCGGGTCAAGTTCCGTCAGCGTCAGCCTGCAAGCGCAAAAAAACCCCGGCGCGAGCCGGGGTCTCTGGGGTTGGTGGCACCACTCGTCGCGCAGCGGTGAAACGAGATGGCAGTCGACTTGCTTGCAGCACAGCGTCCCGCGTGGTGCCGATTCGGTCTTGTACTTCCTTAGACCACACCGTGATTTGCGTCGCAACGCTTTATAGACATAACGCATGACATTTTCGTTGCCGCTGCATTACGTCGCATGCACCTGCACGGCGCACGCGGTACGCACGCTCATTCATGTCCCGCGCATGCATGAAAAATCAGACCCGCGTCACAGAAAATGCAAACACCGTCCGTACCGTGACGCAGTTCTCGGTAAGCTGTCGCCATGGGCAATCAAGGCAAGGTTCAGCGAGTCATCCGCGAGCTCGTGGCGACTCTCGTGGAAGAGGTTGGCGCCGACGAAGCTGCACAGATGCTCGAGGGTGCGGCGGCGCGGTTGCGGGGCGCGACCCGCGGCCACAAGCAGGCGACGGCGCACGAGAGCACGGCGAGGACGGTGCGGCCGCGAATCGTTGCCAACCGCTGACCAGGACGTCGGAGGAACTCCGGCCCTGCCATCTCACTCAATCAGGGTGTCGTGATTGACTTACTCAAGGCATTGAGTAAAAGTACTCAATACTTTGAGCACACGACAGGCTGCCTTCCAACGCCCTCAAGCTGCCACCCTGGCCGAGCGGCTCGTTGAGTCGCGCCGGTTCCTGCAGGTGGTGGCAGGTCCGCGCCAGGTCGGCAAGTCTACGCTGGTGCAGCAGGTCACCGATCAACTGGGCGTGCCGGTGCGCTACGTCAGCGCCGACGAGCCGACGCTGCGTGGCACGGACTGGATCAGTCAGCAGTGGGACGCAGCGCGGCTCGAAGCCGCGGGCAAGGCAGGCGCTGTGCTCGTGCTGGATGAGGTGCAGAAGATTCCTGCCTGGTCTGAGACCGTCAAGCGACTCTGGGATGAGGACACACGCAAGAAGCGCCCGCTCAAGGTCGTGCTGCTCGGTTCTGCTCCGCTGCTGATTGCGCAGGGGCTGACAGAAAGTCTTGCGGGGCGATTCGAGACGTTGAGGCTGCCGCACTGGTCGCTTGCGGAAATGCGCGAGGCCTTTGGCTGGTCGCTGGAGCAATATCTCTGCTTCGGCGGCTATCCGGGCGCGGCACCGCTGATCAAAGACCCTGCACGCTGGTCGAGATATATTGCGGACAGTCTCATCGAGACTTCGATTTCACGCGATGTGCTGTTACTGACGCGCGTCGACAAGCCAGCGCTGCTGCGCCGCCTGTTCGAGCTGGCGTGCCGGTACTCAGGCCAGATCCTTTCGTACACCAAGATGCTGGGTCAGTTGCATGATGCCGGCAACACGACGACGCTCGCACATTATCTTGATCTCCTGGCCGGCGCGGGCATGGTCTGCGGTCTGCCGAAATACGCGGGCGATGCGGTGCGCACTCGTGGCTCCAGCCCGAAGTTGCAGGTGCTGAACACTGCGCTGATGACCGTCACCACCGGAGCGGGCCTGGAAGAGGCGAAATCGGATCGGGAATTTCGCGGCAGGCTCGTGGAGTCCGCGGTCGGCGCCCATCTGGCCAACGCCGCGGCGGCAGGCGAGTGCGAGTTGTTCTATTGGCGCGACAGGGGGCAGGAGGTGGACTTCATCGTCCGCTGCCGCAATCGACTGGTCGCGATTGAGGTGAAGAGCGGTCGCGCGCCACAAGCACACTCGGGAACAGCGGCATTTGCCGCAGCCTTCAAGGTGCGGCGCACGCTGCTCGTCGGAGGCGATGGCGTCCCGGTCGAAGATTTCCTGGGTCGACCTGTCGGTGAGTGGATCGACTGACAGCAACGCCCGGCGGTATGCCTGAACAGGCTGCTGGCCTCATTCAATATTCTGGATCTGCTCGCGCATCTGCTCGATCAGGACTTTCATGTCCACGGCGGCGCGAGTGGTGTCGGCATCCTGCGACTTGGACGAGAGCGTGTTGGCCTCGCGATTGAATTCCTGCATCAGGAAATCGAGCCGGCGGCCCGCGGGCTCTTTTGCATCGAGGATCTGCAGGGTTTCCGTGATGTGGCTGCCCAGGCGGTCGAGTTCCTCGGCGAAATCCATCTTGTAGGCCAGCAGCACGAGTTCCTGCTCGAGGCGCGCCGGATCGACCGACCCGCCCAGTTGCGCGACACGCTCACCGACGCGTTCGCGGATACGGGCGGCGATTTCCGGCAGTCGCTCGTGCAGTTGCGCCACCGTCCGCTGCAGCGACTGGCAGCGTCCGAGCAGCATCTCGCGCAGCCGGGCGCCTTCGCGCGCACGCGATTCGTTCAGTTCGCGCACCGTCTCGTGCAGCAGGTCGAGTGCGGCTGCCTGCACGGGCGCCAGGTCCTTTTCGGGCTCGCGGATTACGCCGGGCCAGCGCAGCAGTTCGAGCGGACTCACGGCTGCCAGCGACGAGTCGGCGATGCCGGCGACGTCGCGCGCAGCGCGCGCCAGCTGCTCGACCAGCGCGCGGTTGATCTCGAGCGTACCGGTCTGTGCTGGCTGCCCGCGCAGGTACAGGCCGACGTCGACCTTGCCCCGGCGCAGCGCAGCGGACACGGTTTGCCTGGCGTCGCCCTCGAGGCCGCGCAGGTCTTCGGGCAGGCGCAGGGACAGCTCGAGATAGCGGTGATTGACCGAGCGGATTTCGCACGCGAGGGTGCCCCAGGGGCCCTGGCGTTCGTGCCGCGCGAAGCCGGTCATGCTGCGGATCATGGGGCCTCGGGGGCAGGTGGGAACCAGGCCGGCACGCGGTTGCGCTACCTGTGCGCGACGCTAAGTGCTATAAATCACAGGCAATTCTACATGACAACGGGCGTGCCGGAGCGACCCTTGCAGATCGAGCACGCAGACCTGAGCCTCATCGGGCATCGCGAAGAAAATCAGGACCGAGTCGCCATTGCGGACGCCGACGGCACCGTCATGCTCGCCGTCGTGGACGGCATGGGCGGACACGCCGATGGCGCGCGCGCAGCCGAAGTGGCGATGCGCGCGATGCTCAACGAGTTCTGGGAGATGAGCCGGCCGCTGTTCGATCCGGAGGGCTTCCTGCACCTGACCGTGGGCCGCGCCCACGAAGCCGTCGTCGCCCTCGGCCAGGGCCTGCCCCCCGAAATCCGTCCGCGTGCCACCTGCGCGCTCTGCCTGGTGCAGGGCTCGAGCGCGTACTGGGCGCACGTCGGCGACAGCCGCATCTACCAGCTGCGCCACGGCAAGGTGTTCCACCGCACGCGTGATCACAGTCACGTCGAACTGCTGGTGCGGGCCGGCCGCATCACCGAGCACCAGGCGCAGGGGCATCCCATGCGCAATTACGTCGAATGCTGCATCGGCGGCGATCCTGCCCTGCCGGAGATGACGCTGAGCGGCCGCCGCGCACTGGCGTCAGGCGACGTGCTCATGCTCTGTTCCGACGGGCTGTGGTCGGGACTCGGGGACGAGCCGCTCGCGTCCCTCAGCACCAGTCCCAGCGATCACCTGCGCGAAGCGCTGGTCGCGCTCGGCGAGCAGGCCGTTTCCAATTCCGCGCCCTACGCGGACAATACGTCGGCCGCCGCCATCCGCTGGCTCGGACCGTGAGGAAGGGAGGAAGGGAGGAAGGGAGGAAGGGAGGAGGAAGGGAGGAAGGGAGGAAGGGAGGAAGGGAGGAGGTGAGTAGTGATTAGTCGGCACTACTGTCCGGTTAAGCGCTTGGTCTGGGCCCAGAGTGCATTGATTTGATGGAGATATTTGCAGCTTTTGGGGTGGTGTCGACTTGAACACGGAGCGGTCGGTCGGCGAAGTTCTCGGGGTTCATCTCCCGAGCATCGCGCATGTATGCCGGCAAGACGTTGTTCGCACAGATCATGGATTTCCTGCCGTGGACGAGCTTCCAGCGCATCGTGCAACGCTACCGCGGCGATCATCGAGCCCGCACGCTCACCTGCGCGGAACAGTTTCGCGTGATGGCGTTCGCGCAACTCACCTACCGAGAGAGCCTGCGCGACATCGAGACGTGTCTCGCGGCTCAAGCCAGCAAGCTCTACCACATGGGCTTTCGCGAACCGGTGCGCCGCGCCACGCTCGCCGATGCAAACGAAGCACGCGACTGGCGCATCTACGCCGAGTTTGCCCAGCGTCTGATCGCCCGGGCGCGCCGACTCTATGCTCAGGACAGCTTCGGCGTGGAACTCGACCATACCGTTTACGCACTCGATGCCACGACCATCGATCTGTGCCTGTCGATGTTCCCGTGGGCGTTCCGTTCGACCAAGGCCGCCGTGAAGCTGCACACGCTGCTCGACCTGCGGGGCGCGATTCCCAGCTTTATCCACATCTCCGACGGCAAGCTGCACGACGTCAACGTGCTCGATCTGCTGCTGCCCGAGCCGGGCGCCTTCTACATCATGGATCGCGGCTACCTCGACTTCGCGCGCCTGTATGGGCTCGATCAAGCAGGCAGCTTCTTCGTCACCCGCGCCAAGCGCAACATGAATGCGCGACGTCTTTACTCCGCTGCCGTCGATCGCGAGACCGGGCTGATCTGCGATCAGACCATCGCGCTCAACAACTTCTACGCCGCCCGCGCGCACCATCTGCGCGCTCTACAAGAGTCGCTGGCAGGTGGAGCTGTTCTTCAAGTGGGTGAAGCAGCACCTGGGCATCAAGCGTTTCTACGGCACCTCCGACAACGCAGTGAAGACCCAGGTCTGGATCGCCGTATCGGTCTATGTGCTCGTCGCGATCATCAAGAAGGAACTGCAATTGGACGCATCGTTGCATACGTTGCTACAGATCCTGTCGGCCACGCTGTTCGAGAAAATGCCGTTGCAACAAGCCCTTGCAGATTCTGCCGACCTCGCTTCCAGCCTCGACGCGGCTAACCAGTTGACTTTGTTCGATTCTTAACCGGACAGTAGTGATTAGTCGGAGCTTCCACCGCAACTCCTACTATTCACTAATCACTTCCTCCCTTCCTCCCTTCCTCCCTTCCTCCCTTCCCCCCTTCCCCCCTTCCCCCCTTCCTGGAGACTTCCTTGAGACCGAGTGGCCGTGCGCCAGACCAGTTGCGTCCTGTCCGTATCACGCGCGGGTTCACCCGGCACGCGGAAGGTTCCGTGCTGGTCGAGTTCGGCGACACGCGCGTGGTCGTCACCGCCACCGTCGAAGAAGGCGTGCCCGGCTTCCTGCGTGGCAAGGGCGAGGGCTGGATCACCGCCGAATACGGCATGCTGCCGCGCGCGACGCACAGCCGCAGCGCGCGCGAGGCGGCGCGCGGCAAGCAAGGCGGCCGCACCCTCGAAATCCAGCGGCTGATCGGGCGCTCGTTGCGCGCGGTCGTCGACATGCGTGCGCTCGGCGAGCGCACCGTCACGCTCGATTGCGACGTGCTGCAGGCCGATGGCGGTACGCGCACCGCCTCGATCACGGGGGCCTACGTCGCGCTTGCCGACGCCATGAGCACGCTCGTGCGCCGGCGCTCGCTCACGGCCAGCCCCTTGCACGGCCAGGTTGCCGCGGTCTCGGTCGGCATCGTGCGCGGCGAACCGGTCGTCGATCTCGACTACGTGGAGGATTCGTCGGCCGAGACCGACATGAACGTGGTGATGAACAACGGCGGCGGTTTCGTCGAGGTGCAGGGCACCGCCGAAGGCCACGCCTTCCGCCGTCACGAGCTCGACCAGTTGCTCGACCTGGCGGCGAACTCGTGCCAGCAGCTCTTCGCAGTGCAGCTCGAAGCGTTGCAGGCGCCGCTCGCGGTGGTTCCGGAAGGAGCGCCGCGCAGCAAGGCGCGCTGAGGCCTCGTGCGCATTCCCGCGCGACTCGTCCTTGCCACCGGCAACGCCGGCAAGCTGCGCGAGATGCGCGAGATCCTCGCGCCGTGGCAGGCCGACGTGCGCTCGCTCGCCGAGTTCACGCTGGAGTCCGCGGCTGAAACCGGCCTGACGTTCGTGGAAAACGCGCTGCTGAAGGCGCGCTTTGCCGCGCGCGTCGCGGGGCTGCCGGCCATCGCCGACGATTCCGGTCTCGAAGTCGACGCACTGCACGGCGCACCGGGGATCCACTCGGCCCGGTACGCGGGTCCCGCCTGCGACGATGCCGCGAACAACGCGCAGCTGTTGCGCGAGCTCGGGCCGGTCGCGGACGCCGCGCGCACCGCGCGCTATCGCTGCGCGATGGTCTTCCTGCGCTGGCCTGCAGACCCGTCGCCCGTGATCGCGCAGGCGGCATGGGAAGGTCGCATCGGTCGGCTGGCCCGCGGCAGCGGCGGTTTCGGCTACGACCCGCTGTTCCTGGTGGATGACGGCGCGCGCACCGCGGCCGAACTCGCGCCCGCCGACAAGAACCTGAGGAGTCATCGCGGCCAGGCGCTGCGCGGCCTGGTCGCCGCACTCGCGTCCGGCACGCCATGATCGACGCACGACAGCTGCCACTTGCGCTCTACGTGCACCTGCCGTGGTGCGTGCGCAAGTGCCCGTACTGCGATTTCAACTCGCACGCCGTCCCGGCGGGCGGCATGGCCGAGCAGGCCTACGTCACCGCGCTGCAACGCGACCTCGAGCACGCGGCAACGGGTGCCGCGGGGCGCGAAATCGTCTCCGTGTTCTTTGGCGGCGGCACGCCCAGCCTGTTCAGCCCGGCGGCCATCGGGCGCGTGCTGGAGCACGCCCGCGCGTTGCTGCCGTTCGCGGCCGATGTCGAGATCACGCTCGAAGCGAATCCCGGCACCGTCGAGCACGGACGATTCAGCGAGTACGCGGCCGCCGGCGTGAATCGCGTGTCGCTGGGCGCACAGAGCTTCGACGACGAGCGGCTCGCGGTCCTCGGCCGCATCCATGGCGCGAGTGACACCGCACGCGCCGTGGACGAGCTGCGCGCGGCCGGCATCGACAACTTCAACCTCGACCTGATGTACGCGCTGCCGGGGCAGGACCTGCGGGGCGCCCTGGCGGACCTCGAGTGTGCCATCGAACTCGGGCCGAGCCACGTTTCGCATTACCAGCTCACGCTCGAACCCGACACGCCGTTTGCCAGGCGACCGCCGCCACTGCTACCCGACGACGAAGCGGCGTGGACGATGCAGCTCGAGTGCCAGGCGCGGCTGGCCAGCGCCGGCTTCGAACAATACGAGGTCTCGGCGTATGCGCAGCGTGGCCGGCGCTGCCGGCACAACCTCGGTTACTGGGAATTCGGCGATTACCTCGGCGTGGGCGCCGGTGCGCACGGCAAGCTGACGCAGGTCGCGACGGGCAAGGTCGAACGCACCGTTCGCGTGCGTCATCCCGCGGCTTATCTCGCGGCCGACCTGCCCCAGGAGCGCATCTCCGAGTCGCGTACGGTGCCGGAAGCCGACCTGCCGTTCGAGTTCATGCTCAATGCGTTGCGACTGGTCGCGGGTTTCACCGCAGAGCGGTTCGAAGCGCGGACCGGACGGCCCCGCGCTGCGCTCACCGGGGCGATCCAGCGGGCCGAGGCCCGCGGACTGCTCGAACGGCGGGACGAGCGCTGGCAACCGACGGCGCGGGGCCGCCAGTTTCTGAACGACCTCCAGGAGCTGTTTCTTCCGGTTTGACATAGTTTTAGCGTCGTTTCGGCGCGCGGCCCAGGTGCCGCTGACCGTCGGCGGCTGCAAATGGGCTTGCATGACGGCATCGAAAGGAGTACTCGAAATTCAGTTATGCACAACGGCGGGCAGGGAGGCCCACTTTCGGCGGGTTACGGCCTGTAGCGAATGTGAAACGTTAGGCGACGAACATAAGTAATTGATATTAAATGCTAAATAGGCTTGATCATTTTTTGATCAATGCGGAAATTACCGCGTCTCGCGGCGCGGAAGGTCCGTAGTGAGGCCATTCATCCACACAGTTATCCACAGCTTTTGTGGATAACATTGGTTAAATCGGCCCACGCGGTTCGATCGAGAATCTGTCTACCGGCCCGATCCAGGCGTGACGCGATGTCGCTTGTCGATTCCAGGGCGGATCCCTATAATTCGCGCCCCTCTTTTGCACCTGCCTGGAAGCTGCGCCATGAAAGCCGCGATCCATCCGAACTACAAGGCGATCACCGTCACCTGCAGCTGCGGCAACACGTTCGAAACGCGTTCCACGCTCGGCAACGACCTGCAGATCGAAGTCTGCTCGAACTGTCACCCGTTCTACACGGGCAAGCAGAAGATGGTGGACACGGGTGGCCGCGTCGACCGCTTCCGCAAGAAGTACGCGACGGGCGCCGCCGCCAAGGCCTGACGCCTTTCCGCCCGGCCTCCGGCCGGAGCGCGGACGACCAACGGGGCGCCTCGGGGCGCCCCGCTGCATTTGCGGGGTCCGTTTAACTTCTGCCGTGCAGGAACTTTCTGCCCACCGCGGCGCACTCTAGACTCAGGACCCGTTGCCCTGGAGCGAACCATGACGATCCCGCCGCGCCTGAAGCTTGCTGCCCTCGCTCTTGCGGCGACGGGGGTGCTTGCCGGATCGGGCG
The DNA here is from genome assembly GCA_016705325.1 of Pseudomonadota bacterium. Taxonomy (GTDB): domain Bacteria; phylum Pseudomonadota; class Gammaproteobacteria; order Steroidobacterales; family Steroidobacteraceae; genus RPQJ01. The sequence goes on from JADIYJ010000027.1 coordinate 709,387, forward strand.
GTTGCGCCACGAACCCCGTCACCGGCGGCACCGACATCGTGACGATGAGCGAGGCGCAGGAGATCGAGCTCGGGCGCAAGATGCACCCGCAGATCCTGCAGCAGTACGGCCGTTTCGACGACGAGCCGCTGCAGCAGTACGTGAGCGAGGTCGGCCAGCGCATCGCCGCGAAGAGCCATCGCCCGAACCTGCAATACACCTTCACGGTGCTCGACGGCGACGAGGTCAACGCGTTCGCGCTGCCCGGCGGCTACGTCTACATCACCCGTGGCATCATGGCCTACCTCAACTCCGAGGCCGAACTGGCCGCGGTGCTCGGCCACGAGATCGGGCACGTCACGGCGCGCCATTCCGTGCGCCAGCAGGCAGGCGCCACCGCGGCGGGCGTCGGTGCCATGGTGGTCGGCATCCTGACCGGCAGCGGCGACCTCGCGAACGTCGCCAACATGGCCGGCGGCGCGCTCATCAGCGGCTATGGCCGCGACATGGAACTGGAGGCCGACAAGCTCGGCGCGGAATACCTGAACCGCATCGGCTACGAGCCCGAGGCGATGATCGACGTCGTCCGCCTGCTCAAGAACCAGGAAATGCTCGAGGTGCAGATGGCGCGGTAGGAGAACCGCAAGCCCCGCGTCTATCACGGCGTGTTTGCCTCGCACCCGGACAACGACACGCGCCTGCAGGAGGTGGTCAAGGCCGCCGGCAAGGTGCAGAACGCCGAGGACCGGCCGCCGAACCGCGACCTCTACCTCTCCCATATCAATGGCTTGCCCGTGGGCGACAGCCGGGCACAGGGGGTCGTGCGCGGCTCGCGCTTCTATCACGCTGACCTCGGTATCACGCTGGCGTTCCCGACCGGCTGGATCGTCGACAACCAGCGCAGCAAGGTGGTGGCTTACACCGAGGCCAAGGACGCCGTCATGACGGTGTCGGCCGAGGCGCCGCCGCCCGGCATGGCGCCGAAGGAGTTCCTGGGCCGGATGCTGCAAGGCGTCACAACGACCGAGGCCGCACCGCTGCAGGTGAACAGCCTGGACGGCTACCGCGCCGTCGTGCGCAGCATGACCCTGCCCTGGGGCAACCAGGGGCCAGCCAACGTGGCCGTGGTGTACTACAACAACCTCGCCTACATCTTCCAGGGGTCCACGCGCCAGGCGGCGGGACTGTCGGGTTTCGAGCCGGTCTTCCTGTCGAGCGTGAAGACGTTCCGGCGTCTCAAGGACAACGAATTCACGGTCGCCGAACCGGACCGGATCCGGGTGATCCAGGCCACCAGGCAGACGAACATCGAGCAGTTGGCGCAAAAATCGCCGATCAAGAAGTACCCGGCCGAGAGACTCCGGCTCCTGAACGACCTGTATCCGGACAAGGAACCCACGCCGGGCCAGAAGCTCAAGGTGGTGGAATAGTCCGATCTTGAACAAACTTTGCTGCCGTGCAAACCTGACTGGCCAACCCCGTGTTGTCGGGGCGCGAGTGTCGACACGGGGTTTGCATCACGATGAGCAGCAAGAAGTACGAACTGGTCAACACCGAGACCGGTAAGAAGTCCGTCCTCGAGGCGCGCAGCGGGACCGTCGGCCCGGACTGCGTCAACATCGCCAGCATCAACAAGGACCTTGGGGTTTTCACGTTCGATCCGGGCTTCATGGCCACGGCGGCGTGCGAAAGCAGGATCACCTACATCGACGGTGACAACGGGATCCTGCTGTACCGGGGCTACCCGATCGAGCAGCTCGCGACCAAATCCAGTTTCCTCGAGACGGCGTACCTGCTGCTGCACGGCGACCTGCCGGTCAGCAGCCAGTTCGAGCAGTTCGACCGCTCGATCCGCTACCACACGATGCTGAACGAATCGCTGCTGCGGTTCTTCAACGGCTTCCACTACAACGCGCACCCGATGGCGATGGTGTCCGCGGTGGTCTCGTCGATGGCGGCGTTCTACCACGACTCCATGGACAACAATAACCCGCGCCACCGCGAGATCTTCGCGCACCGCATCCTGGCCAAGATCCCGACGGTCTCGGCGGCTGCGTTCAAGCACATGCTCGGCCAGCCGTTCGTCTACCCGCGCAACGACCTCGACTACTGCGCGAACATGCTGAACATGTTCTTCGCCGTGCCGGCCGAGGACTACGTCGTCGACCCGATGGCGGCCGAGGCGCTCGACCTGCTGCTGATGCTGCACGCGGACCACGAGCAGAACGCCAGCACGTCCACGGTGCGGCTCGCCGGCAGCACGGGCACGAATCCGTATGCCGCGATCTCCGCCGGCGTTTCCGCGCTCTGGGGTCCCGCGCACGGCGGCGCCAACGAAGCCGTGCTGCAGATGCTCGAGGACATCGGCACCGTCGACAACATCCAGAAATTCCTCGCGCGCGTGAAGGACAAGGATGGCAACACGCGGCTCATGGGCTTCGGTCACCGCGTCTACAAGAACTTCGACCCGCGCGCGAAGATCATCCGCGAGATGTGCCACAAGGTGCTGTCGCGCCTCGGCCAGAACGACAACCCGCTGTTCGAGCTGGCGCTGCGCCTCGAGGAAATCGCGCTGAAGGACGAATACTTCATCGCCCGCAAGCTCTATCCGAACGTCGACTTCTATTCCGGCGTGATCTACAGCGCGCTCGGCATCCCGCGCTCGATGTTCACGGTCATGTTCGCCATCGCCCGCACCGCCGGCTGGGTGGCGCACTGGCAGGAGATGATCGGCGATCCGGCCATGAAGATCGGGCGGCCGCGCCAGCTGTACACCGGGCCGACGCAGCGGGACTACGTCGACGTCGACAAGCGCGGCTGAGTTTTTCGGGCGCCCTGCAAGGCAGACATACGCAGGTTGCAGCGGGTCGATCCGGTACCTGTCCCCGAGCTTGGAAAGGCAGACACGCGCAGGTTGCAGGGGGTCGATCCGGTACCTGTCCCCGAGCGCGTGTCTGCCTTTCCAAGCTCGGGGCGGGGGCCCGGATCAGCCGCCAGCAACCCGCGCCTGTGCACATTCACGAATTGCCGTACGCGCCGCGCGGGAGCACTCTGGAATCGGGTCCCGCAGCGGGAGATTCGCATGAGTCGCATACGCATCGTCGTCGCCGATCAGGCCGAGGCGATTTTCTACGACCTCAGTTCGCTCAAGGCACGTCCTACCGAAGTCGCGCGGATGTCGGATCCGGCGGCCCACCTGCACGACCGGGATTTTTCCAGTGACCGGCCCGGGCGATCGTACGAGAGCGTTGGCGGCGCACGCCACGCCATCGCGCGCGAGAACGAGCCGCGGCGCCGCGAGGCTGTCAAGTTCGCGAAGGAGATCGCAGGCAGGCTGGACCAGGACCGGCGCAAGAAGGAGTACGAACAGCTGATCGTCGTCGCCGCCGCACCGTTCCGCAGCCTGATGCGCACCGAATTCTCGACCGACACGACGGCCTGCATCGTGCACGAGGTGCCCAAGGATCTCGTCCACAGTCCGGTTGAGGTCCTGCGCGAGCACCTGCCGACCACGGCGCAGGAGTTGAAGTCCGCCTGATCGCGCGGCGCTGCGTGCCGCACGTGGCCGATTCGTGCTTCTTGCTGCAACGTGAAAAGGCAGACACGCGCTCGGGAAGAACGACCCGATCGGTCGCTTGCGCGGCGGCGGCCGTGCGGATTCCAGCTTCGAGGTCGCTCGTAACCGGTTACCTGCGCCGTGCGACGTTCGCGGGCTTCCCCGCGAACGAGCTCAGGCGCCGGCTCACAAGCGGCCGATCCGGTACCTGTCCCCGAGCGCGTGTCTGCCTTTCCAAGCTCGGGGACAGGTACCGGATCGGCCGCCCGCAACCAGCGCGTGTCTGCCTTTCCAAGCTCGGGGATAGGTACCGGATCGGCCGCCTGCAACCCGCTCGAAGCAGGGGAGCGAGCATCACACCAGCGCGGCGACCTCGGACGCAGTCGCGCGCCGCATCGGCTTGCCATCGACCGGACTGCAGGGCGACTGCCGGATGCCGTCCAGCGGGAAGACGACCGCGTCGATGGTCTGCTTGCCCGCGACGAAGCGGAACGCCGGGAAGGTGACCGTGCGGTCGCGCTCGAAGCGGAGCCGGCGTTCGAGCGTTTCGTGCGGCACGCCACGTTCCTCGAGTCGCAGGGAGACGGCTTCGGCCGATTCCGAGAACAGGTGCAGGTGGATGTCGGAATGCGCCGAGGCGGTGCCGGTGAGCACGGGCCCGACCAGTCGCGGATCGAACTCCGCCATCAGCCGCATGGCCTGCAGCGCCGAGCGCCGCAGGTCCGCGATTTCGTCCCGGTGCCGGTCATCCGCAAACAGCCGCCGCCGCGCGAACAGCGCCGCCTCGATTTCGGTGTTGCGCGGCAGGATCGACGCGTCGACGACGCCGAGTCGTGCCGCCGCCTTGCGCTTGGCGAACAGGAAGTCGTCGATGCCCTGTTCGGCCATCACCCGCGCGGCCTCCTCGGCCACCGCCTGACGCAACATCTCTGCGCGAGGGTTGGGTCTCTGTCGACTCATGTGTCTGCGAGCATACCGAATCGCGCCGTGCCGGCAACCGGCGTTGCGCACGATGCGGACGTCAGAAGATGGATTCGTCTGCGGCAGCGGGTTCGACGGTCTCTGCACCCACGCCATCGTCACCGAGGCCACCCATGCCCGGCTGCGGCGCGAACTGCTCGAGGAACACTTCGAACAGCGCCCCGGGCGCGCCGGCACGCATCGGTGCACCGCTATCGCGCGCAACCCACATGCGCACCACGCCCGGCGGCTCCGGCTGGCGGTGCTCCGGTTTGTCGCGCAACGCTTCCTGCATGAAATAGATCCACATCGGCAGGGCAGTCCTGCCGCCTTCCTCGTTCTCGCCGAGCGAACGCTCCTGGTCGAAGCCGAGCCAGACCGCGGCCGCGATATCGGCGTTGAAGCCGACGAACCACGTGTCGCGCCGGTCGCTCGTCGTGCCGGTCTTGCCCGCGATGTCGTGCCGCTGCAGCGCAGCGGCGGCACGCTGGGCCGTGCCGCGCTGGATCACGTCCGTCATCATGTCCGTCATCGCGAACGCATTGGCCGGGCTGATCACCTGCGGCGCGCGTGCCCCGCCGCCCGTCTTCACGGCGGCAGCGTCGGCGGGAGATCCATCGGCAGGGACTGGCGCAGCGCCCGGCACAGCATTGGGCACATCGTCCGGCACGGCAGCGAGGTCTGCGGCGACCGCCGCTGCGGACTCGCCCGCGGCGTCGAAATCGCACAGTCCGCACGCCCTGGCCGGCTCGGCCTCGAACAGCGTCTTGCCGTCCGAGTCCTGCACCGACTGGATGAAATACGGCGTCACCAGCGCGCCGCCGTTGGCGAAGACCGCGAAGCCGCGCGCCATTTCGAGCGGAGTGACCTGCCCGGTGCCGAGCGCGAGCGTGAGATTCGCCGGCAGCGACTGCGGGCCGAAGCCGAACTTCGCGATGTGCTGCAGTGCGAAACCGATGCCCGTGCCGCGCAGCAGCCGGATCGACACCAGGTTGCGCGAGCGGACCAGGCCTTCGCGCATCGGTGTCGGTCCGTAGAACTTGCGGGTGATGTTCTGCGGCCGCCATTCCTCGCCGCCTTCCGCGCCACCGCCGCCCGGCAGCACGATCGGGGCGTCGTTCACCAGGGTCGCCGGGGTAAAGCCACGCTCGAGCGCCGCGGAATACAGCAGCGGTTTGAACGCGGAGCCCGGCTGCCGCTGCGCCTGCACCACGCGGTTGTACTTGCTCGACCCGAAATCGAAGCCGCCGACCAGCGCGACGATGGCGCCGTCGTTCGGATCGAGCGCCACCAGCGCGCCGGACACCGCTGGCAGCTGGCCCAGGCGGTACCCGGATTCGGGCAGCGGCTCGACGTAGACCACGTCGCCGGCCGCGAGCACGTCGCCTGCGGTCTTTGGGTTCGGACCGAGCGCGTCCTTGAGGGCATCGATCACCGGTCGCGCCCAGGACAGGCCGTCCCAGTCGAGGGTGGCGACAGTGCCGTTGCGCAGGATCACCTCGGCGCTGCGCTCGGCCACGGCCGTGACGACCGCGGGCCGCAGGCTGCCGCGTTGCGGGTTGCGCTTGAACATCTGGTTCAGCGCGTCGGCGTCACCGAGCTGCGCCGGGTCGATCCGCTCGAGCGGGCCGCGATAACCGTGCCGGCGCTCGTATTCGAGGACGGTGCGCCAGGTGGCGGCATTGGCGGCCTGCTGCAGCCGGCTGTCGAGGGTCGTGACGACCTGGTAGCCGGCCGTGAGAGCATCCGCGCCGTGCTGACGCACCATCTCGGCACGCACCATCTCGTCCACGTACGGCGCGTCGAGCTCGATGATCGGCCCGTGCAGCCGGCTGGAAATGGGCGCGTCGAGTGCGGCATCGTGCCCGGCCTGGTCGATCTTGCCGAGTTCGAGCATGCGGCGGAGCACGTACGCCCGGCGGTCGTGCGCCCGGGTGCTGCTGGCCACGGGGTTGTCCAGCGACGGTGACCGCGGCAGGCCCGCGATCAGCGCGGCCTCGGCGACGGTCAGGTCGTGCACCGACTTGTCGAAGTACACCTCGGACGCCGCACCGATGCCGTAGGCACGCTGCCCGAGGAAGATGCGGTTCAGGTAGAGGGTCAGGATTTCCTGCTTCGAGTATTCACGCTCGAGCCGCATCGCCAGGAACACTTCCTTCAGCTTGCGCCGCAGGGTTTTTTCCGAGGTCAATACGGTATTGCGCGCGAGCTGCATCGTGATCGTGCCGCCGCCCTCGCGGACGCTGCCCGAACTCACGTTCGCGACCAGCGCGCGGACCAGGCTCATCCAGTCGACCCCGGGGTGCTCGAAGAAACGCGCGTCTTCCGCCGCGAGGAACGCGTCGATGACGACGGGGGGAATCTCGTCGAAGGCCACCGGGATGCGCCGCTGCTCGCCGATCTGCGCCATCAGCTTGCCGTCGCGCGTATAGACCCGCAGCGGCAGCTGGCTCTCGACGTCGCGCAGCGACGCGGCGTCGGGAATGTCCGGCGCCAGGTACTGGTAGGCCCCGGCGAATCCCATGCACACCAGCACCAGCAGCGACCAGGCGGTGGCCAGCAGCGCACCGAGGATTCTCGTCATGACATTGCGACCCATTGCTAAAACTGCGAACCGTTCCTTGCTGCACCCATGGCGCCTGTGCATAGTAGCCGCCGACACCAGGGCAGACCCGTCGAAAGGCGGGGACGCAACGCCACCGGCCGGAAGGGGTAGCCCAGGACGGTGGAGTTGTCGGTTTTTCACCACGCAGCCCGCCGGGAGCGACGCGGATGATGGTTTTTGTTAGCCCACGCACAATTCTATTAGGCGCAACCCTGATATATAGTGGCGCGGGGGCTTTGAAACTGCCACACGATCGCGGCGCAACCTCTTGAACTAGAAAGGATCAACCGTGCTGTTCCAGCGCAGGTTCCGACCGGTCATAGGACTCGACATCACCACGTCATCGATCAAGCTGATCGAACTGACGCGCAGCGGCGACTCGTATCGAGTCGAATCGTATGCTGCCGAGCCCTCGCCGCCGAATGCCATCAACGAGAAAGCGATCGTCGACTCGCAGGCTGTCGGCGAAGCCGTCCGCCGCGCGGTGAAGCGTGCTGGCGCCCGCAGCAGGGAATGCGCCGTCGCGGTCAGCGGCGACGCTGCGATCACCAAGGTGATCCAGATGCCCCGCAACCTGCGCGCCAACGAGCTCGAGTCGCAGGTCGAGATGCAGGCCGACCAGTACATTCCCTTCCCGATGGAAGAAGTCAGCTACGACTTCGAAGTGATCGGGCCTTCGGAAAAAGACCCCGAGATGCTCGACGTCCTGCTCGTGGCCACGCGCTCCGAGAACGTCGAACAGCGCCAGGCCGCCGTGCAGGCTGCCGGCCTCACCGCACGCATCGTCGACGTCGAGGCGTTCGCGCTCGAAAACGCCTGCCGCCTGCTGACGCACCAGATGCCGGACGGCGGCATGGAGCGCAGCATCGCCGTCGTCGACTTCGGCGCGAGCAGCACCACGTTCTCGGTGCTGCGCGACACCAAGGTGGCCTACACCCGCGACTTCTCCTTCGGCGGCCAGCAGCTCACCGAAGAGATCATGCGCACCTACGGCCTCTCGATGGAGGAAGCCGGGCGCGCCAAGAAGGAAGGCGGCCTGCCGGCCAACTACCAGTCCGAGGTGCTCGACCCGTTCATCGACGACATGTGCCAGCAGGTGAGCCGTTCGCTGCAGTTCTACCTGGCGGCCGGCGCGGGACGCGTGCAGCCGGAGCAGATCCTGATCTGCGGCGGCTGCGCCAACATCCCGGGCGTCGCCGACGTGATCGCGAGCCGGGTGGGCATCCCGGCCGAGCGCGGCGACCCGCTGGGCCAGATGAAGATCTCAACTCGTGCCCTCGCACAGGGCGTGAAGAAGGACGCGACGGCATTGCTCACCGCCTGCGGCCTGGCGCTCAGGAGCTTCGACTGATGCCAAGAATCAACCTGCTGCCGTGGCGTGAGGCAGAGCGCAAGCGCAAGCGCCAGGAATTCCTCCTGTCGCTCGGCGCGGCACTGGCCACCGCAGGCCTGGTCGTGCTGCTCGGCCACTGGCAGATGAGTTCCGCGATCCAGCATCAGCACGATCGCAACGACTTCCTGACGCGGGAAATTGCCGCGCTCGACAAGCAGATCGAGGAAATCAACGGCCTCGACGCGCAGAAGCGCAGGCTGCTCGCGCGCATGGAAATCATCGAGACGCTGCAGCGCAGCCGTCCCGAGATCGTCCACGTCTTCGACGAGCTGGTGCGTGTCCTGCCGGAGGGCGTCTACCTGACGTACCTGAAGCAGTCGGGCAACCGCTTCGAGCTGCGCGGGGTCGCGCAGTCCAGCACGCGCGTCTCCTCGTTCATGCGCAACATCGATGCTTCGCAGTGGCTCGCCGACCCGACCCTGCAGATCGTCGAGACCCGCGCCAAGGACACGGCCGGCGGCGCGTCGTTCACGCTGTTCGCGACTCAGCGGCGGCAGGCTTCGGCCGAGGACGAACCGGCTGGAACGCCTGCCGGCAAGCCCAGGAAAAAGGCGGCCGCCAAATGAACCAGCTGCAGGCTCAGTTCGAACAACTGCGCAACCTCGACCCGAACGATCCCGGCCGCTGGCCATTCGGCGTCCGCATCGCCACGGCCGTGCTGCTGTTCCTCGTCGCTGCGATCGGCGGTTACTACTTCCTCGTCTGGAAGAGCAAGCGCCCGTTGCTGCTGGAGGCACGGGCGACGGAAGGGCAGCTGCTGGAATCGCTGACGACCAAGGCCAAGCGCGCCGCGAACCTGGAGGCCTACCGGGTCCAGCTCGCCGAGATGGAGAAATCCTTCGGCGCGATGCTGCGGCAGCTGCCGAACAAGACCGAGGTGCCGAACCTGCTGGTCGACATCTCGCAGACGGGCCTCGCGGCGGGACTCGAGGAGAAGCTGTTCCAGCCGCAGGCTGAGAACCAGAAGGACTTCTATGCCGAGTTGCCGATCTCGATCCGCCTGACGGGCGGTTATCACGAGATGGGCAGGTTCGCGGGCGGCATCGCTGCGCTGCCCCGCATCGTGACCCTGCACGACATCGAGATCACCCCGGCCGGCGGCAAGGGCATCACGGACCCGACCGAACTCAACTTCAACGTCACCGCGAAGACCTATCGCTACCTCGACGAAGAGGAGCAGGCGGCGGCGCCGAAGGAAGACAAGGGCAAGGCCAAGAAGGACCGCAAGGGCAAGAAGAAGCCCGCCGCGGGCGAGGCATGACCATGAGCACGACGGTGAAGACACGGTCGTCCGTCTCCGGGCTCGCATTGCTCGCGTCGTCGATCGCGCTGCTGCTGGCGGGCTGCAGCAACGACATGGACGAACTGCAGGCCAGGGTCGACGAGATCAAGAACGCCCCGGGCACCGGCGTCGAGCCGCTGCCCGAGGTCAAGCCGTACGAGACGTTCAACTATGCCGCGACCGATCAGCGCTCGCCGTTCGAGCCGGGCATTTCCGCCCTGGCGAACTCGCCGAACGCGATCCGTCCGGACCAGAACCGGCCGCGCGAGTTCCTCGAGCAGTTCTCGCTCGACACGCTGCGCATGGTCGGCACGGTACGACTGAAGGGTAAGCTGTTCGGCCTGGTTCAGACCAAGGACGGACTGGTGCACCGGGTGCTGCCTGGCAACCACCTGGGACAGAGCGATGGCCGCATCACGGCCATCGAGGAAGGCAAGATCTCGCTCACCGAGATCGTTCCTGACGGCATGGGTGGCTTCATCGAGCGCCCCGCCGCGCTTGCGCTGAGCGAATGATCTGCAAGGAGATCCGAGAATGACCGCTGCATCGTCGCACGTGAACCATCGCCGCCCGGAGGCTGGCCGCCTGCATCGGCCGTTCCGCTCCGCGGCGTTCGTCGCGTTGGCCGGGGCGCTCGCATTCGCCGCGCAGGTCGCGCTTGCGCAGGCGCCCACCACCCGGCTTACCAAGGTCGAGCTGCAACCGCAGCCTGGCAACCAGCTCGAGGTGAAGCTGGTGCTGGATGGCCCGGCGCCGCAGCCGGTAACCTTCACCATCGACAACCCGGCGCGCCTCGCCGTGGACCTGCCGGGCACGTCGGTCGCGCTCCAGTCGCGCCGCATCGACGTGAAGTCCGGTGGCATCGACTCGATCGTCGCGGCCGAAGCCTCCGGCCGCACGCGCGTCGTCTTCAATCTCGACTCGCTGCAGCCGTATACGACGCGCACGGACGGCAACAACGTCTACGTTGCGTTCGGCAGCGCGGCCGGCAATCCGCCTGCGGCCGCAACGGTCAGCACCGAGGCGACTGCCGCAGCGGCACCCGGGACGTTGGCGGTTGAAAAGGTCGATTTCCGCCGCGGCACCGACGGCGCCGGCCGCATCATCGTCCGCACCAGCGATCCGCGCGTGCAGGCGAGCGTGCGCCAGGAAGGCGGCCGCACGGTCGTGGACTTCCCGCGCACCAGCGTCGCGCCCGAAGTCGCGCGCCGCTACGACGTCGTCGATTTCGCAACCCCCGTCAATTCTTTCGACGTCACCAGCACGCCGAGCGGCGCCCGCATCATCGTCAACGCCACGGGCGATTACGAGCAGCTCGGCTACCAGAGCGATCGCGAATACGTGCTCGAACTGCGTCAGCGGACCAAGGCAGCGGCGGCCGCCGATCCGGGCAAGAAGGAATACCGCGGCGAGCGGCTGACGCTCAACTTCCAGGACATCGAGACCCGCGCGGTGCTGCAGCTGCTCGCCGAGACGAGCGGCCAGAACATCGTGGTCAGCGACTCGGTGTCCGGCAACGTCACGCTGCGCCTGCAGAACGTGCCGTGGGACCAGGCGCTCGACATCGTCATGCGCACGAAGGGCCTCGACAAGCGCCAGGAAGGCAACGTGATCTACGTCGCCCCGGCAGAGGAGCTCGCCGCACGCGAGAAGCAGATGCTCGAGTCGCAGAAGTCGCTCACCGAGCTGGCGCCGGTGCGCACGGAATACCTGCAGGTCAACTACGCGAAGGCTTCCGACATCGCCTCGCTGATCAAGTCGCAGGGCAAGGGCTCGCTGCTGTCGGATCGCGGCAGCCTGGCGATCGACGAGCGCACCAACACGCTGCTGCTGCAGGACACGGCCGACCGCCTGGCCGACATCCGCCGCCTGGTGCAGACGCTCGACATTCCCGTGAAGCAGGTGCTGATCGAGGCGCGCATCGTCATCGTCAACGACGACTTCAGCCGCGAGCTGGGCGTGCGCTTCGGCGGCGCGTTCGTCGGCAATTACGGCAGCAACGACGGCCTGATGTACGTCAGCAACAGCGGCCTCAACTCTGCCGACGGCTCGCGCGGCCCGATCATTTCCCCGGGCGGCCCGGGTGGCGTCGGCGTCGACGGCAACGCGGTTGCCACGGGCCTGGATCGCTACATGGTCAACCTGCCGATCGCCAACCCGGCCGGTCGCCTGGCCATGACGCTGCTCGACTCCGACTACGTGGTCGACCTCGAAATCACGGCCGCGCAGCGCGAAGGCCGCGGCGAAGTCGTCTCTGCTCCGCGCGTCATCACCGCCAACGGCAAGGAAGCGGTGATCGAGCAGGGCACCGAGATCCCGTACCAGGAATCGGCCTCGAGCGGCGCCACGACGACGCAGTTCAAGAAGGCCGTGCTGTCGCTCAAGGTCACCCCGCAGATCACCCCGGACGACCGCGTGATCCTGGACCTGACCGTGTCCAAGGACAGCGTCGGCCAGATCCTGCCGAGCGCGACCGGCGGCAGCGTGCCGAGCATCGACACGCGCACGATTACGACCCAGGTGCTGGTCAACGACGGCCAGACGGTCGTGCTCGGTGGCATCCTCGAGACCGAGCGCCGCGACACCGTCAACAAGGTGCCGTTCCTCGGCGACGTGCCGGGCCTCGGCTGGCTGTTCCGCAGCAAGGGCAAGACCGACAACAAGGACGAGCTCCTGATCTTCGTGACACCGAAGATCCTGCGCGAGGGCGCCGAGATCTACTGACGCGCCGGCACCTCCGGTGCGAGAATGCGCGGCCGCAGTGATCCTGCGGCCGCACTTCTTTGCGGGGTTCCGAACGCCGATGCACCGCCGCGCATGAACGTCTTCCTCGTCGGCCCGATGGGCTCGGGCAAGAGCGCGGTCGGCCGGCAGCTGGCGCAGCGGCTCGCCCTCGAATTCATCGACAGCGACCACGAGATCGAGGCCCGCACGGGCGTCGACATCGCCTACATCTTCGAGCGCGAGGGCGAAGCCGGCTTCCGCAGCCGCGAGGCCGAAGTCATCGACGCGATCACGCGCCGCGAGCGGGTGCTGGTCGCGACCGGTGGCGGGGCCGTGCTCGACGCCGGTACCCGGGAGCGCCTGCGCGCCCGCGGTCGCGTCGTGTATCTTCGTACGTCCGTGGACCAGCAACTCGCCCGCACCCGGCGCAGCAATGACCGGCCGCTCCTCCGGAACGACGACCCGCGCGGCACGCTGGAGCGCCTGTTCGAACAGCGCACCCCCCTCTACACCGAGGTGGCCGAGATCGTCGTCGACACGGACGGCCGCAAGGTGAAGACGGTGGTCGACCAGATCTGTCGCCAGCTCGGCGTCGAGGGGCCCCAGCCATGACGGGCAGCGTGCCGCAGACGCTGCAGATCGACCTGGGCGCCCGCAGCTACCCGATCGTGATCGGCGCGGGCCTGCTCGACGACGCGGACCTCGTCACCCGTCACGTCACGGCGCGCGACGTCCTCGTCGTCACCAACGAAACGGTCGGTCCGCTGTACGGCGCGCGCCTGCTCGCGGGCCTCGCCGGCAAGCGCGTGCGCACGCTCGCACTGCCCGATGGCGAGCAGTACAAGACACTGGCCGTGCTCGAGCGCGTGTTCGACGCGCTGATCGAAGCGCGCCTGAACCGCGATGCCGGCGTGGTCGCGCTCGGCGGCGGCGTGGTCGGCGACATGGCCGGGTTCGCGGCCGCCTGTTACCAGCGCGGTATCGACTTCGTGCAGGTGCCGACGACGCTGCTCGCCCAGGTCGACTCCGCCGTGGGCGGCAAGACCGGCGTCAATCACCCCGGCGGCAAGAACCTGATCGGCGCGTTTCACCAGCCGCGCGCAGTGCTGTCGGACCTCGGCACGCTGCGCTCGCTGCCGCCACGTGAATTGCGGGCAGGGCTCGCCGAGGTGATCAAGTACGGCCTGGTCGACGACGCCGCCTTTCTCGCGTGGATCGAAGCCAGCGTCGATCGCCTGCTCGCGCTCGACATGGATGCGCTGGCGCAGGCCGTGCGGCGGTCGTGCGAGATCAAGGCGCGGATCGTCGCGGCCGATGAACGCGAGCACGGCCAGCGCGCGTTGCTGAACCTGGGCCACACCTTCGGCCACGCCATCGAGACCGCGGCCGGCTACGGCGAATGGCTGCACGGCGAGGCGGTCGCGCTCGGCATGCTGCTGGCGGCGGATCTCTCGCAGCGTCTCGGCTACATCGGCGCGAGCGACGTTACCCGCGTGCGTGAATTGTTGCGTCGCGCCGGGCTGCCGACCACCGCGCCGGCGATCGGTGCCGCCACGGCGCTCGAGCTGATGGGCATGGACAAGAAGGTGCTGCAGGGGCGCATCCGGCTCGTGCTGCTGCGCAAGCTCGGCGCAGGCATCGTCACGGGCGACTATCCGGCCGAGGCGCTGCAGGCGACCCTGCGCAACCACTTCGAGGCGGCCGCATGAGCGGGCAGGGCGGCAGCCACGTGCCGGGCACTGACGACGACACGGTCCTGGCGGTCTACGCCCAGCGTTCGACGGCCTCGCGCGGCCGTCGCTTTGCCGAGCCGCCGCCGCGCCATCGCACCGAATACCAGCGCGACCGCGACCGCATCGTGCATTCGACCGCGTTTCGCCGCCTCGAATACAAGACGCAGGTCTTCGTCAATCACGAAGGCGACCTGTTCCGCACGCGCCTGACGCATTCGCTCGAAGTCGCGCAGATCGCGCGCAGCGTGGCGCGGGCACTCGGCCTGAACGAGCCGCTGGCCGAGGCGATCTGCCTCGCGCACGACCTCGGCCACACCCCGTTCGGCCACGCCGGCCAGGACGCGCTCAACGACTGCATGCGCGACTTCGGCGGGTTCGAGCACAACCTGCAGTCGCTGCGGGTGGTGGACGAGCTGGAGGAGCGCTACGCCGAGTTTCCGGGCCTGAACCTCAGCTTCGAGGTGCGCGAAGGCATCCTCAAGCACTGTTCGGCGGCCAACGCCCGCAAGCTCGGCGAGCTCGGCGAACGGTTCCTGCAGCGGCTGCAGCCCGGTCTCGAGGCGCAGCTCGCGAACCTGGCCGACGAGGTCGCCTACAACAACCACGACGTCGACGACGGCATCCGCGCCGGGCTGATCACGATCGAGGACCTGTGCGGCTGTCGCATGTTCGGCCGCCAGTTCGAACTCGTGCGCGGGCTGTACCCGCAACTGGGCGGGCGGCGCCTCGTGCACGAAGTCGTGCGCCGCATGATCGACTACACGGTCAACGACCTGGTCGATGCGTCCAGGGCCTCGCTGGCCAGCGCTGCACCGCAGAGCGTGGACGAGGTGCGGTCGCGTGCGCAGCCGCTGCTCATGTTCAGTGACGGCGTGCGCGAAGAGCACCTCGAACTCAAGCGCTACCTGCGCGAGCACCTCTACAAGCACTTCCGCGTGCTGCGCATGACGACCAAGGCGCAGCGGGTGGTGCGCGAGTTGTTCGATGCGATGTTCGGCGAGATCAACCTGATGCCGACCGAGCACCAGGACGCCGCCCGCAGGCTCGAGGCCGCCGACGGTGAACCCGGCCGCGCACGCGCCGTCGCCGACTACATCGCGGGCATGACCGACCGCTTCGCGATCCTCGAGCACCGCCGGCTGTTCAATCCTGCCGAACGGACCTGACCCCCGTGAGGGCATGCCCGGACGCCCGGCCGGGGTCGGTCTGGTAGCATTCCCGGGCTTTTGCCGGAGTGACGCCTTGACCCCCAAGAACATCCCCAACCGGGAACGCCTCATCTTCGCCATGGACGTCGCCGACCCGCAGGCGGCGCGCCAGCTGGTCGAGCAGCTCGGCGATGCGGTCGTCTTCTACAAGCTCGGCCTCGAGCTGTTCATGTCCGGCGGCTACTTCGAACTGCTCGACTGGATGGTCGCGCGTGGCAAGAAGATCTTCGTCGACCTCAAGTTCTTCGACGTGCCCGCGACGGTCGCCGCGGCGGTCAGGCAGCTGCGCAACCGGGGCGTCACCTTCGCGACGATCCACGGTAACCAGGCCATCATGGAGGCCGCAGCGGCCGCCAAGGGCGACGTCAAGATCCTCGCGGTGACCGTGCTCACGAGCCTCGACCGTGGCGACCTCGACGACCTCGGGTTCACGGTCGACGTCGAGAAGCTGGTGCTTTCGCGCGCCCGGCGCGCGCTCGAAGCCGGGTGCGACGGCGTGGTGTCCTCGGGGCTGGAAGCACCGATGCTGCGCGAGTTCATCGATCACCGCCTGCTGGTCGTGACACCGGGCATCCGTCCGGTCGAGAACAAGCCGGTGGACGACCAGAAGCGCACGGTCGACGTCGCGCAGGCCTTTGCCAACGGCGCCGACTACATCGTCGTCGGCCGTCCGATCCGTGACGCCGCCGATCCGCGCGCAGCCGCCGAAGCCATCCAGCAAACCATTGCCCAGTCCTTCGCCGGAGCACGCGCATGAGCGCACCGCTGCAGAACGACCTGCTGCTGCGCGCGCTGCTGCGCCAGCCAACACCCCGCACACCGGTCTGGATGATGCGGCAGGCCGGACGCTACCTGCCGGAGTACCGTGCCACGCGCGCCAAGGCGGGCAGCTTCCTGCAGCTGTGCATGAACCCCGAGCTGGCCTGCGAAGTGACGCTGCAGCCGCTCGACCGTTACCGGCTCGACGCGGCGATCCTGTTCTCGGACATCCTGACCGTGCCGCACGCGATGAACGTCGGCCTCTCGTTCGAGACCGGCGAAGGCCCGAAGATCGCGCGGCCGGTGCGCACGTCCGCCGACATCGACCGGCTGCCGATTCCGGATCCGGAAGGCGAGCTGCGTTACGTGATGGATGCCGTGCGCACGATCCGTCGCGAGCTCAAAGGCCGCGTGCCGCTGATCGGCTTCGCGGGCAGTCCGTGGACTGTCGGCACCTACATGGTCGAAGGCGGCGGCAGCAGGAACTTCGAGCACATCAAGGGCATGCTCTACGGCGCGCCGCAGGAACTGCACCGGCTGCTCGACATCATCACGCGCGCGACGATCGCCTACCTCAACGGCCAGATTGCCGCGGGCGCGCAGGCGGTCATGGTGTTCGATACCTGGGGTGGCGCGCTTACGCCCCGTGATTACCGCGAGTTCTCGCTGCGCTACATGCAGCGGATCGTCGACGGCGTCACGCGCGAAGCCGACGGGCGCCGCGTGCCGGTCATCCTCTACACCAAGGGCGGCGGCGACTGGCTGGACCACATGGCAGCCACGGGTTGCGACGCGCTCGGCGTCGACTGGATGACCGACCTGGCCGATGCGCGCCGCAAGGTGCAGGACAAGGTCGCGCTGCAGGGCAACCTCGATCCAAGCGTGCTCTACGCGCCGCCCGCGCGGATCCGCGAGCAGGTCGGCAAGGTGCTCGCAAGCTACGGCCAGGGCCCGGGCCACGTGTTCAACCTCGGCCACGGCATCCACCCGGAAGTGAAGCCCGAGCACGCGTTGGCGATGATCGAGGCCGTGCACGAACTTTCACCGCAATACCATGAGGAAAGGGATAGGGGTAGGGGATAGTGGAACGCAGAGCAGACGTTCGATGAGGCCAAATTCTTGAGGAGGAAGGGCCGGGTAAAGATCCCGGGCCTCCTATCCCCTATCCTTCCTATCCCTCCCCCCCCTTCCCCCATGGACATCAACAAGATCAGCATCGGCGCCGACCCGCCCAGCGACATCAACGTCCTGATCGAGATTCCGCAAGGCGGCGTGCCGGTCAAGTACGAGCTCGACAAGGAATCGGGCGCGCTGCGCGTCGACCGTTTCCTCAACACCGCGATGTTCTATCCCGGCAACTACGGCTTCGTGCCGCACACGCTGTCAGGCGACGGTGATCCGGTCGACGTGATCGTCGTGGTGCCGAGCCCCGTGGTGGCGGGTGCGATCGTGCGGGTGCGCCCGGTCGGCGCGCTGTTGATGAAGGACGAGGCGGGGGACGACGAGAAAGTCATCGCGGTGCCGGTCGACAAGCTCCACCCGTTCTACTCCGGCGTGAAGTCGTACAAGGACCTGCCGGTCACGCTCATCGACCAGATCGCGCACTTCTTCCAGCACTACAAGGACCTGGAGAAGGGCAAGTGGGTGACGATCGTGAACTGGGTCGGCACCGAGCGCGCCGAGAAGATGATCATCGAGGGCATTCACCGCGCGGCGAGCGCGGGCGATGACGTGGCGGCGCACTACGTCGCGCAGCACTCGATGGCGGCCGCGTCGCGGCGTTCCAGGAAGAAACCGTAGTCGACGCTGACTGACAGGGTCGGCCATTGATCAGCTCAACTTGACGTTTCACAGGAAACGTCAAGTCAAGCTGCACAATCGTCGACTCGTCAGGCTGGCGAGCCCGACATCGAGGGTGGCCGGCATCGAGGCAGTCGCCGCCGCGAAGCGTTCGAACCAGGCGAGTTTCGCCGGCCGTGCCAAAGCCTTCAGGCGCGCCTCCATCGAGGCGGCGGCGCTGCGATTCTCGAACCACACGACCGCTGCCAGGGCTTGCGGGCGATTGGCGCGCGTGAATGCCGCTCCCTTGCCCGTCCGATGAACTTCGAATCGCTCGTGCGGCGCCGGGCTGATGCCGATGTAGCTCCTGCCGCCCGCGCAGTGCAGCAGGTACACGGCCCAGGGCTTTGCGGCGGCAGTGCCTGCGTCCGTGTCGGCAGATTCCTCGCCGACCGCGCCGTCGTCAGCGCTTACGGCCACGGGTGCCTTTTGCCGCGTCGGTACCGAGCACCTGGTCGATCGTCACCAGGTCCACCAGTCCGAGCGCGCCGTACAGCGCCGTAATGATCTTTGCGGGCGGGTGTTTCCTGCGCAATGCCGCGACCTTCACGGTGCCCGCGCGGTACGCCGGCAGGTACATGCGTCCCAGCAGCGGGTGACGGCCCCAGGCGCCCGACAATTTGTCGGCGCGTTCGTCGGAGCAGAGGAATTCGTTACGCAGCACGCCGCGCACCTTGTCCTGCGGCCAGCGTCTTTCCCACGTCAGGAACGACGACTGGTTCTTGGCATCGTCCTGCAGCAGCGCGAGCAGGGTGCCGATCTGCAGGTCGACGTCGGGCAGTTCGTCGATTTCCGTAACGCGGAACGCCATCAGGATCGCGTTGTTCGCGATGCCTTCCGACAGCGCTGCGCCGCGCGTGTTCATCGTCAGCACCGTCGCCTCGAAGCCCAGCTTGCGGCGCGCGTGCAGCGCCTGGATCCAGGCGAAGTTGGTCACGTGACCAGGCACGACCTCGTGCGACACCAGCTGCATGAACTCTGGCACGGAGATCTCGAGCGCCGCGTTGATCTCGTACGTGGCCTCGTACTGCGGCGAGCCGTCACGATTGCGCGCGCGACCTAGGTAGTTCATCGAGCCTGAAAACCAGGCGTTCTCGATCGCGAGGAACCGGATGTTGGCGCGCGGCACGTCACGCAGCGCCCTGGGCAGGTAAGGAACGATGTGTCGCGCCGCACCGGCGTCGAACTGCGCGATGCACGCATCGGCCAGCATGGCGATCGATTTCTTCGGCACCCTGCGCTCGAGGCGCCAGGCGTCGACGGCGGCGAGCAGCTTCGCTCGCGTGGCTGATCTGTAGCCCTGCCGGGCGAGCAACTCCGCAATGCGCTCACGCTTGGCGACCGGATCGGAAGGCGTCGGTGCCGCACCGGTCGACGCCGTTACGCAACGCTCGTACGGCACGGCTGCGCCACGCTCGAGACGTTCCTGCACCAGGTCCCACATCACGCCCAGGCATTCGCACAGGCCCTGCAGGTACGCGCCGCGTAACCGGCCAACGCGGCCTGCCGCTGCATTCAGCTCGCCGATCGCGGCGGGAATGTCGATGGCCCGCAGGTACGCATCGACGGCCGGCACGGCGATCGTCTTGCCGGCCACGCCGCCGCTCTGGCGAAGCCGCGCGGCCGCAGGATGTTGGTAGGCTCGCGGCAGTGGCTCATTGGAAAACCAGGAGTCGGCGATGAAGCGACCGGTGCCCGACGGGTTCATGACGTCGCCGCCCCACAGCGTGTCGATGCCGATGATCGCCGTGGCCGTGGCCTGCGCCAGCGCGGCGCCCGCTTGCGGGTCAAGTGACATGGCGTGTCCTTCCTGGTTCAGCGTCTCTTGGGGGTGAACGCCTGCATCGTCATGTCCCTGACGAGCTGCGTCGCCTTCGGGTTCGGCAGTCCGTAGCGGGCAAACAGGGCCAGGTGGCTGCGCATTGCGATCATCGCGCCGGAGGGAGAGTCGGCGCTCTTGCAGCATTGCTTCAGCCGCGCGTTCAGGTCCGTTGCCACCGCGGCAAGCGGGCGCTTGCGTTCATCTTCACCGTAGTCCGTCGGCTTCGACAGTCCCCACTCGGCGGCCGTTGCGGCAATGTGATCGAGCCAGTGCTTTGAGTGCGTCATGCGTTCCGGTGTCGTGCGTGCTGCCGGCTAGTGCGTCGGCAACAGGAGTTTGCCACCTGCAACCAGCAGCACCACCGACAATGCCAGGATCAGGCCACGTCGCGGCAGGCGCTCCAGTCCCAGGGCTGTGCCCACCCAGCCTCCGGCCAGGACGGTCACGGCGAGCAAAGGCATTGCCGCGGGCAGCGAGTGGGCGGTCCACTGCACGCCGATCAGGCCGGCCAGCGAATTCATGCAGATGAAGGGTGCGGCGAGCCCGGCCGCACCCCGCGGGCCGGCCCAGCCAGCGAACAGCAGCAGCGGGCTGAGAAAAATGCCGCCCCCGGTGCCGGTGAGTCCCGACAGCAGGCCGATGGTCGCACCGCTGCCGACCGCGGCAAGCAGGGGAATCTGCACGTCTCGTTCCGCCAGCGACGATTCGCCGCCACGTGCGCGCCAGATCAGGATGACGGCGGAGCACAGCAGCACGACACCGACCATCGCACGGTAACCCGGCACGGGGACCTGTACCCGGCCCCCGAAGTAGGCCAGCGGCACGGACGCGATCGCGAAGGGCAGCAGCTGGCTCCAGCGGGTCCAGCCGGCGCGCCAGAAGCGGTAGGTCGTCAGCGTCGCAACGATCACGTTGAGCGCGAGCGCGGTGGGTCGCATGGTGGCGGGCGCCACGCCCAGCAATGCCATCGTCGCCAGGTAACCCGATGCGCCCGCGTGTCCCACGGTGCTGTAAAGGGCCGCGAGGCAAAAGAACGCCACGGCAAGGATCAGTGCCTCGGATGTCATCCCGCGCAGTCTATCGACTCCTGGTTGACGCCGTCGTCCAGCAGCAATTCCTAACGCCGTCCTAACACCCGACTGCCTAAGCTGGTCTTCGTCACTGGAGGTCAGGCCATGGAAATCACCGTTCTGCTGCTGACGCTGACTTTGTGCGGCACGACGTGGGGCTTGTTCCGGCTGTGCGGCCGTCTGCGGGGGCAGTCATGACTCCCGTGGACATGATCGGCCTGCTGCTGGCCGTCGGGCTGGTCGTCTATCTCCTGGTCGCTCTCCTGTACCCGGAGAAATTCCAGTGACCGGCCAGGGTCTGCTGCAACTGGCACTGTACGTCGTCGTGCTGGTGGCGCTGGTGAAGCCGCTCGGCGCTTACATGGCTGCCGTCTTCCGGGGCGAGCGCACGTTCCTGTCGCCACTGCTCGGACCCGTCGAGCGGTTGATCTATCGCATCTCCGGCGTGGATCCAGCGCACGAATCGGACTGGACGCGATACGCGTTCGACGCCCTGCTGGTGAACCTGCTGGGTTTCATCGCCGTCTACGCGTTGCAGCGCCTGCAGCACCTGCTGCCCCTCAACCCGCAGGGGCTGGGCGCGGTCTCGCCCGATTCGTCGTTCAACACGGCCGTCAGCTTTGCGACGAACACCAACTGGCAGGGTTACGTCGGCGAAGCGACCCTGAGCTACCTGACGCAGATGCTTGGCCTGGCCGTGCAGAATTTCCTGTCGGCCGCAACGGGCATTGCGGTGTTGATCGCGTTGATCCGCGGCTTCGTTCGGCGCGAGGCGGGCCAGATCGGCAACTTCTGGGTCGATTTCACGCGCAGCACGCTACATGTGCTGTTGCCCCTGTCCTTCATCCTGGCCGTCGCACTCGCCTCGCAAGGCGTCGTGCAATCGTTCGCGCCGTACCGGCAGGCGACCCTGGTCGAACCCCTGCTCATGCAGGACCAGGCCGTCGTCACCGAGCAGACACTGCCGCTCGGCCCGGCCGCGAGCCAGGTGGCAATCAAGCAGCTCGGCACCAACGGTGGCGGCTTCTTCAACGTCAACTCGGCGCACCCTTTCGAAAACCCGACACCGTTGTCGAATTTCCTCGAGATGCTGGCCATCCTGCTGATCCCGGCCGCTCTTTGCTACACCTTCGGCAGCATGGTCAACGACAAGCGGCAGGGTTGGGCCTTACTGGCGGCCATGCTGGTGATCTTCGTGCCCCTGCTGGTCGGCGCATTCGCGGCCGAGCAGGCGGGAAATCCCCGCTTCGATGCGCTCGGTGTGGACCAGGCGGCCTCCGCGATGCAGTCCGGCGGCAACATGGAGGGCAAGGAGACGCGTTTCGGCATCGCCAATTCCACGCTCTGGGCGACGGCTACGACTGCCGCCTCGAACGGGTCCGTCAACGCGATGCACGATTCGTTCACGCCGCTCGGCGGGATGGTGCCGATGTGGCTCATGCAGCTCGGTGAAGTCGTCTTCGGCGGCGTGGGCAGCGGGCTCTACGGCATGTTGATGTTCGCCATCATCGCGGTGTTCATCGCCGGGCTGATGGTCGGGCGCACGCCCGAGTACCTGGGCAAGAAGATCGAGGCCTACGAAGTGAAGATGGCCGCGATCGTGCTGCTCGTGCCGTGCCTCGCGGTCCTGCTGGGCACCGCCGTGGCAGTCACGGTGCCGGCGGCCACCGCGAGTGTCGCCAATCCCGGCACGCACGGGTTCTCGGAGATCCTGTATGCGTTCTCGTCGGCCGGCAACAACAACGGCAGTGCTTTCGCCGGGCTCTCCGCCAACGCGCCTTTCTACAACTTCGCGCTGGGCATCGCGATGTGGGTGTCGCGCTACTGGCTGATGATTCCGGTCCTGGCGATCGCCGGCAGCCTGGCCGCCAAGCGCGCTACGGCTATCACGGCGGGCACGCTGCCCACGCACACGCCGCTATTCGTCACCTTGCTGGTGACCACGGTGCTGCTGGTCGGCGCACTCACGTTCCTGCCCGCGCTCGCGCTCGGCCCGATCGTGGAACACCTCCAGCTGCATGGGAGCCACTGAGATGACCGCGACACATGCCGGCACCCCTGCCTTGAGTCGACCGATTGTGCTGCAGGGGATCCGCGATTCCTTCACCAAGCTCGATCCGCGCGTGCAGGTCCGCAACCCGGTGATGTTCGTGGTCTTCGTGGGCAGCCTCTTCACGACCGTGCTGGGCGCTGCTGCAGCGCTCGGGATGGCGCCAGACGCGGGGCGACCCGGATTCGTGCTGACGATTGCGGCGTGGTTGTGGCTGACGGTGCTGTTCGCGAACTTCGCCGAAGCGGTGGCCGAAGGTCGCGGCAAGGCGCAGGCCGCGGCCCTGCGGTCCACGCGCAAGGAAGTACAGGCGAAAAAGCTCAAGGGTCGGCGCGTGGAAGACGGCCACACGCTGGTCCAGGCGTCCTCGCTGCGGCGTGACGATGTCGTGCTGGTCGAAGCTCTTGATGTCATTCCCGCGGACGGCGAGGTCATCGACGGCGTGGCGTCGGTGGACGAAAGCGCCATCACCGGCGAATCGGCGCCGGTGCTGCGCGAATCGGGCGGCGACTTCAACTCGGTGACCGGCGGCACGCGCGTGCTGTCCGACTGGCTGGTGGTGCGCGTCACCAGCAACCCGGGCGAGGCCTTCCTCGACCGCATGATCGCGATGGTGGAAGGCGCCAAGCGCGGCAAGACGCCGAATGAGATCGCTTTGTCGATCCTGCTGTCGTTCCTGACGCTGGTGTTCCTGCTCGCCACTGTCACCCTGGCGCCATTTTCCAGGTTTGCGGTCGCGAGTTCGGGTGCCGGCACCGCCGTGACCGCGGTGGTGCTCGTCGCGCTGCTGGTCTGCCTGATCCCCACCACCATCGGCGGCCTGCTGTCGGCGATCGGCATCGCGGGCATGGACCGCATGGTGCGCTCCAACGTGATCGCGACTTCCGGCCGTGCGGTGGAGGCGGCCGGCGACGTCGACGTGCTGCTGCTCGACAAGACCGGCACGATCACGCTCGGGGACCGGCAGGCAGCGGCCTTCCATGCTGCGCCGGGCGTGACGGAGCAGGAACTGGCCGACGCGGCGCAACTCGCTTCGCTCGCGGACGAGACGCCGGAAGGACGCTCCATCGTCGTGCTGGCCAAGCAACGGTTCCAGCTCCGCGGCCGCGACCTGGCCGGCACGATGCATGAATTCCACAAGTTTTCGGCGCAGACCCGCATGAGCGGCGTGGACCTGGAAGGACGCAGGCTGCGCAAGGGCGCGGCCGATGCAGTGCGCAGATTCGTCGAGGCGGAAGGCGGTGCGTGGGCGGTTGCAGTGACGCAGCAGGTCGAGACCGTGGCGCGCGGCGGTGCGACGCCGCTCGTGGTCGCCGACGGCAAACGCGTGCTCGGCGTGATCGAACTGCGCGACATCGTCAAGGGCGGCATCCGCGAGCGCTTCGCCGAGCTGCGGCAGATGGGCATCAAGACCGTCATGGTTACCGGAGACAACCGGTTGACCGCGGCCGCGATTGCCGCCGAAGCCGGCGTCGACGATTTCCTCGCCGAGGCCACGCCCGAGGCCAAGCTCGCGCTGATCCGGCGTTACCAGGGCGAGGGGCACCTGGTCGCCATGTGCGGCGACGGCACCAACGACGCGCCGGCGCTCGCGCAGGCCGACGTCGCGGTGGCGATGAACAGCGGCACGCAGGCGGCGAAAGAAGCCGGCAACATGGTCGACCTCGACTCGAACCCGACCAAGCTGATCGAGGTGGTGGACGTCGGCAAGCAGTTGCTGGTCACTCGCGGCGCGCTCACGACGTTCTCGATCGCCAACGACGTGGCCAAGTACTTCGCCATCATTCCGGCCGCTTTCGCCACCACGTATCCACAGCTCGACGCGCTCAACCTGATGCGCCTGGCGAGCCCGGAGAGCGCGATTCTCGCGGCCGTGATCTTCAACGCGCTGATCATCGTGGTGCTGGTCCCGCTCGCACTGCGCGGCGTCAAGACACGCGCGGTATCCGCGGCGCACTTGTTGCGCCGCAATCTGCTGGTCTTCGGACTCGGCGGGCTCGTGGTGCCGTTCATCGGCATCAAGCTGATCGACGTGCTGCTGGCGGCCACCGGCTGGATATGAGGACGACACGATGATCCGTGAACTTCGCAGTGCAGTGGTCGTGTTCCTGCTGCTGACGGTCGTGACCGGCGTCGTCTATCCGGGGCTCGTGACGCTGGTCGCCGCGGTGGCATTTCCCGCGCAAGCCGGCGGCAGTCTCGTCAAGGTCGATGGCGAGGTCGTCGGCTCGCGCCTGATCGGGGCAGTCGTTCTCGTCGCCGCGGTACTTCTGGGGCCGGCCGTCGGCCACCGGCCCGGTGCCGAACAACGGCGCCGTGTCGTCCGGCTCCAACCTCGGTCCGCTCAATCCTGCGCTGGCGGCGGCCGTCGAGAGTCGCGTTGCCGCGATGCGCGCGGCCGATCCGGGCGACACGCGACCCGTGCCGGTGGATCTCGTGACGGCCTCAGGTAGCGGCCTCGACCCGCACATCTCCGTCGCCGCGGCCGAATTCCAGGTGCCGCGTGTGGCGCGCGAGCGGGGGTTGTCGGAAGCGCAGGTGCGCGAGCAGGTGCGGGCCGCCACCGCTGGCCGCACGCTTGGCATCCTGGGTGAACCGCGCGTGAACGTGCTCGAGTTGAACCTCGCGCTCGACGCAGAACGATAGCCGATAATCGCAGCATGGCAGACGATCGACCGGACCCGGACCGACTGCTCGCACAGGTGCAGGCGGAAGAGGCGCGGGCGCGCCGCGGGACGCTGCGAGTCTTCTTCGGGGCTGCGGCGGGGGTCGGCAAGACCTACGCGATGCTCGAGGCGGCGCTCGCGGCCAGGGCGGGGGGCACCGACGTCGTCGTCGGCTACGTCGAGCCGCACGGCCGGCGCGAAACCGAGCGCATGCTCGAGACGCTGGAGAACCTGCCGCTGCAGGCGGTCCGCTATCGCGGCATGGTGCGCCAGGAATTCAACCTCGACGCCGCGCTGAGGCGTCACCCCGAGATCCTGCTGGTCGACGAGCTGGCGCACTCCAACCTGGTCGAAGGCGAGCCATCGCCACGCCACGCCAAGCGCTGGCAGGACATCGCGGAGCTGCGTGACGCCGGCATCAATGTCTGGACGACGCTCAACGTCCAGCACCTCGAGAGCCTCAACGACCTGGTCGCGCAGATGACGGGCGCCCGCCAGCGCGAGACGGTCCCCGATCACGTGCTGGACGATGCCGACGAGATCGAGCTGATCGACCTGCCCCCCGACGACCTGTTGCAGAGACTGCAGCAGGGCAAGGTCTACGTGTCGGAGCAGGTGGCCACGGCGGTCGAACGCTTCTTCCGCAAGCCGAACCTGATGGCACTGCGCGAACTCGCGCTGCGCCGGACGGCCGATCGTGTCGATGCAGCGGCACGCGCGCAGGACCTGGCAGGATCGCCATCGCGCACCTACCTGGCCCGCGACCGGCTGCTGGTCGCCATCGGTCCCGACGCGCAGGCCGAGCAACTCGTGCGCACCGGCAAGCGGATCGCCGACGCGCTCGACGCCGAGTGGACGGCCGTCTACGTGGAGACGCCCGCGTTGCTGCGCCTCTCCGACGCGGAGCGCGACCGGCGCGTCGACATCCTGCGCCTGGCGGAATCGCTCGGCGCCGGCACAGTGACGCTGGATGGCACGACGGCCGCCACGGCCTTGATCGAATACGCGCGCACACGCGGTGCGACCCGCGTGCTGGTCGGCGAGCCGAAGCGTCGCAGCTGGCAGGCGCTGTTGCGGCCCTCGACGGCGACGGAGCTCGTGAAGCGCGCGCAAAGGGCTTCGACGTGCTGGTGGTTGCACGGCAGGGGGACGAAGAGGCGACCGGGCGGGCCAAGCCCCGCCTGGACTTGTCGCGCGATGTGCCCTGGTCGCGCTACGGCTGGGCGGTGGCGATCACTGTGGCCTGCACGGGCATCGCCTTCCTGATGGACCCGGCGTTTTCCGAGACCAACGTCGCCATGATCTACGTGCTGGGCGCGACGATCGCGGGGCTCCGGCTCGGCCGTGGGCCCGGCACCCTGACCGCCATCGCCAGCGTCGCGGCTTTCGATTTCTTCTTCGTGCCGCCGCGGATGACGTTCCAGGTCAGCGACGCGGAGTACGTGATCACGTTCCTGGTCATGCTCGCCGTGACGCTTACCATCGGCAACCTGATGGCCAACGTGCGGCAGCAGAATCGCGTCGCCGGCGCGCGTGAGCGGCGCACTGCCCTGTTGTACGCCATGAGCCGCGAATTGGCAGGCACGCGCGGCAGCGACAACATGGCGCGAGTGGCCGTCCGGCACATCGCAGAGGTCTTCGATGCCAGCGCCGTCGTGCTCACGCCCGACGTGTCCGGACGCCTGCAGTACCCCGCTGGCGGTTCCGTCGAGGGCTCGTTCCGTGGCGCGGACCTCTCGGTGGCGCAGTGGGTGTTCGATCACGGCCAGCGCGCCGGCCTCGGCACCGACACGCTGCCCGCCGCGCCCGCCGTTTACCTGCCCTTGCGCGGCGCGCAGGCGCGCTTGGCGTGCTCGGGGTACTGCCGACGAACCGACGGCGCGTCCTGTTGCCAGAGCAACGGCACCTGCTCGAGACGTTCGCCGGACAGATTGCGCTGGCCTGGGAACGAGCTGCGCTGGGTGAAGAGGCAGCGAGGTCGCGCATTGCGGCGGAGAGCGAGAGCCTGCGCAACACGCTGCTCGCGTCGATCTCGCACGACCTGCGCACGCCATTGTCGGTGATTGCGGGCGCGGCCAGCACGCTGGCCCGTCACGGCGCGACACTGGAGCCGGCGGCCCGGAAGTCCCTCGCGCTGTCGATCGAGGAACAGGCACAGGAGATGTCCAACCTCATCTCGAATGTGCTGGACCTGATGCGCCTCGAGTCGGGTCGTGTCGAACTGCGGTGCGACATGCACTCCGTCGAGGACCTCGTCGGAACAGCCCTCCATCGCCTGGAGCCGCGGCTGCAGCATCATCCTGTTGCGATCGAATTGCCCGATGACCTGCCTGCCGTGAGCGTTGATCCGGTGCTCGTGTCGCAGGTGCTGGCCAACCTGCTCGACAATGCGACGAAGTACACGCCGGTGGGAACGCGCATCCGCATCACCGCCGTGGCGGACGCCCCGATGGTGCGCGTCGTGGTCGAGGATGAAGGTCCAGGACTGCCCCCCGGCGATCCACGGGCGCTGTTCGAGAAGTTCCAGCGCGGGCACCAGGAAAGCCCGGTCGTCGGCGCCGGTCTCGGCCTCGCCATCTGCAGTGCCATCGTGAGCGCACACGGCGGCGAAATCACGGCGGGGCACGGCACGCACGGGGGCGCCAGGTTCGAGTTCACGCTGCCCGTGGCTCTGGCGACGCCATGACGCAGGCGATGCACCTGATCCTGGTCATCGAGGACGAGCCAGGCATCCGCAAGGTCTTGCGCGTCCTGCTCGAGGCGGAGAACTACCGGGTCATCGAGGCAGGCAGCGCGGAACGCGGGGAGATCGAGGCGCGCACGCACAAGCCCGACCTGCTGCTGGTGGATCTCGGGTTGCCGGACGACGACGGACTGGCGCTGATCCGTCATGTCCGGGCCTGGTCGCCCGTGCCGGTGGTCGTGTTGTCGGCGCGCACCATGGAGTCGCAGAAGGTGGCGGCGCTGGACGCGGGCGCCGACGACTACGTGACGAAGCCATTCAGCGCGGCCGAGTTGCTGGCACGCGTACGGCGCCGGGCTGCGCCGAGCGTCTCGTGGCGCGGATGCCTTGCCGCTGCTCCTGCTAGGCGAGACGCATCGACCTGACCCGTCGTGTTGCGCGCGGACCGGGCGGCACGGTGCACCTGACCCCGCTGGAGTACCGAGTACTCGACTGCCTCGCGCGCCATTCCGGGATGATCGTCACTGCGCGACAGTTGCTGCGCGAGGTCTGGGGTCCGGACCGTGTCGGGGACTCCGGCGCGCTGCGTGTATGCGTCAAAGGGTTGCGCGACAAGCTCGAGCCCGATCCGCGGCGCCCGCAGTTCCTGGTGACTGAAGCGGGAATCGGCTACCGGTTGCGACCAGGAGACCTGGACGAAGAATGACGGCAGGACTCAGGCCACGATCCGCCTTACATCGACCGCGCCCGTGAAGGTCTCGTCGCCGAGCGTCAGGTAAATCGTTCGATCGGAGATGGCCAGGTCGAAGTCCATGCGCCTGTCCAGGCGCTCGACGAATGCCGCGAGCAGCTCTCGATCCACCGCGCAAATGCGCAGCGCATCGGCACGGTGGATTCGCTCGCCAGCGAGCTTTGCCAGCAGTTGATCCGGGTCCCGATGCACGTACACGGCCACGTTCGGTGCCGCCTTCGCTGCCTTGTGCAGCCGGGCCGCATCCGGGGCGCCGATGTCGATCCAGGTCTGCAGTGAGCCCGTGAGGTCGCGCACGTTGATCGCCGGCTCATCCGGATCGGACAATCCTTTCGAAAACGCAATGCCTTCGGCGTACTCGAGGCAGTAGGCGAACAGTCGGGTGACGAGGTACTCGGCGGTCTCGGACGGATGACGTGCGACCCGCAGCGTCAGCGTTTCGTAGACGCCCCGATCGGCATCCGCCAGGCGCACCTCGAACACGTACATCGTTGCGCCCAGCGCCACAAATCACCTCAATGTCGATCCTGCTGCAGCGTACATCCGCGCCGGTGATCGAGCGGCACGACCGAATCGCCCGCCTAACTGTGAGTGAAGCGCTTCACGCCTGCTTTGCGCGCCGCTTTGGCGAGATCCGCGTCCAGGGTGGCAAGCGGCAGTCCAGCTCGCAGCGCAAGCTCGAGGTACGAGGCGTCGTAGGCTGACAAATGGTAGCGTCGCGCGAGGTCCAGGGTGCTGCCCAGTGCCTGCGCGCAGGTTGCGCCGTCGGTACGTATCGGCGCGTTCGAGAGCATTTCTAGAAATGCCTTGCTTTGTGCCTCCGCGAGCAGACTTTTCGCTTCGGCGCGTGCGATGACGTTTGACACCTCGAGAGCCCACGTTACCGGCACTTCGGCGTGGCGATCCGCGTGCTTCAATGCTTCCAGGGCGCCCTGCGCGTAGGCACGGTCGGCTGGCTTCGAGTCGCCCAACAGCCAGGCCATGGTGACGGAGGCGTCGAGCACAAAGTTCACTCGCGGCCTTCCTCGATGAGCGACTTGATGCTCGGCTTGCGGCCTGGCTTGACGGGGTTGTCACGCAGGAAGGCCTGGAACTTCTCGATGGCCGCCCGTGCGTCCGGCGCCCGGGCGGTCTCGCTCGGCACGAGGTCCGCAATCGCTGCGCCACGGTTGGTGATGGTGAAGCGCTTGCCAGCCTTCACCTGCCGCAGCAGCTCGGGGAGCCGCGTCTTCGCGTCGTAGGCGCCGATTTCGGTCTTCATGGTGACGGTTCCTCGGTGAGCGACTAGTCTATCAACTGGTCTACTCCACGACAACTTCGACGATCTAACGCTCTGGCCCTCGGTGCAGTGTCAGTGACCGTGCGGCGCGACGACCGGTGCAGCAGCTACCGATTCTGTCGGTCGTGGCTTCAACGAATCCTTGAGCTCGCGCCGCAGGATCTTGCCGACGTTGGTCTTCGGCAGATCGTCCATGAAATACACGCGCTTCGGCACCTTGTAGCCGGTCAGCTCCTTGCGGCAGTGCTCGATCAGCGCTTCTTCCGTCAGCGACGGGTCCTTGCGCACGACGAACAGCGCGACCACTTCGCCCGCGCGCTCGTCCGGCTGTGCCACCGCAGCCACCTCCAGCACACCCGGATGCGTCACGGCGACGCCTTCCACTTCGTTCGGGTACACGTTGAAGCCCGACACGAGGATCATGTCCTTCTTGCGGTCTTCGATGTAAACGAAACCCCTCGCGTCCATGTAGCCGATATCGCCCGTGCGCAGCACCTGGCCCGGCAACATGACTTTCTCCGTCTCGTCGGGACGGTTCCAGTAGCAGCGCATCACCTGCGGGCCCGCCACGCAGATCTCGCCGGACTGGCCCTGCGGCAACGCATTGCCGTCGTCGTCGCGGATCGTGACGATCGTCGACGAGATCGGCAGGCCGATCGAGCCGTTGAAGTCGTCGCCCGGCCGATTGATGCACGCGGCGGGCGAGGTCTCGGTGAGGCCCCAGGCCTGCGTCAGCACGTTGCCCGTCACTGCCTTCCAGCGCTCGGCCACGGCCTGCTGCACGGCCATGCCGCCGCCCAGGCTGACGCGCAGGCCGCTGAAATCCAGGCTGTCGAAGCCCTTCGTGTGCAGCAACGCATTGAAGAGCGTGTTGACGCCCGCGAAGAACGAGAAGCGGTACCGCGCCAGCTCCTTGACGAAGGCGGCGAAGTCGCGCGGGTTCGGAATGAGGATGTTGTGCGCGCCGAGCTTGATCATCGTCAGGCAGTTCGCCGTCAGCGCGAAGATGTGATACAGCGGCAGCGCCGTGATCGCGGTCTGGCGCCTCGTCCGGATCGAGCTGCGGACGAATCCACGCCTCGGACTGCAGGACGTTGGCAATGAGGTTGCGGTGCGTCAGCACCCCGAGCAGGTCGCCCACGCCGGTGACGATCACGGTCTCGAGCGGCAGCTCGTTGCGCACTTCGGCCAGCGTGTGCGCGAAGTTCTCCAGGATCAGGATCGCCCGCGCGCCCGAATCGTGCAGCTGGTGCTGCAGCTCGCGCGGCGTGTACATCGGGTTCGTGTTGACGATCGTGAGGCCCGCCCGGAACGCACCGAGGATCGCGACGGGGTACTGCAGCACGTTCGGCAGCATCAGCGCGATGCGGTCACCTTGCGCAGCCGGGCGACCCGCTGCAGGTACGCCGCGAAGCGACTGGCGAGCACGTCGAGGTCGCCGTAGGTCAGGGTGCGGTCCATGCAGGTAAAGCACGGCCGGTCGCGATGCTGCGCGATGGCCTGCTCGATCAGCTCGCGCAGCGAGCGGTACTCGGACGGGTTGATTTCGGCCGGCACGCCGGCCGGGTAATGCTGCAGCCAGATCTTTTCCAAGACGGGTCCCCTGGTGGTTGCGCCGCGGCCGTGGCCGCGATCAGCGTCGGCGGTCTATATAACAGCGCGGCGGCCGAACACGGCCCTGATGCGCGAAATCGGTAGCGGCTTCGGGCCAGCAGCGGCTGCAGGTGCGGCCAGACCTCGTCCAGCAACCGGGGCTGGGCGGCCGCGGTGGGATGGATGCCGTCCTCCTGGAACAGGCTCGTGCTGGGCCACGTTCGCGAGCAGGAATGGCACGCTCGGCAGCTTGTATTGCCGCGCCAGGTCGCCATACAGGCCGTAGAAGTCGCGGGTGTAGGCGGGCCGTAGTTGGGCGGGATCTTCATGCCGACCAGCAGGATCCTCGCCCCGGCCTGCTGCGAACTGCCGACGATGGCCTCGAAGTTCCGGCGGATGTCGGCGACGGGCAGGCCGCGCAGGCCGTCGTTGCCGCCGAGTTCGACGATCACGATCGCCGGGCGATGCGTGGCCAGCGGCCAGGGCAGCCGGGCCAGGCGCCGCCGGTGGTCTCGCCGCTCGAACTGGCGTTGACGACGCGGTGACCGTACCCTTGGCGCGCAACCAGGGCCTGCAGCAGGCCACCCAGCCCTGCTCGACCCGGATCCCGTAACCCGCGCTGAGGCTGTCGCCCAGGACCAGGATGGTGGGGGCGGCCGCCGGCGCATCCGCCGCCGGGCGGCAGCGCGCCGCAGGCCAGCAGCACGAGGCACAGGACACGAATGGCAGCAGACGAAAAGCAGGCTTTGATGAACGACACGACGGTGGTGCTGGCAGCGGAAGGGCTCGGCAAGCAGGTTAGCAGTCCCGAGGAACGCTGGCCATCCTCGACGGACATCGCTTTCGATCCGGCGCGGCGAATCCGTCGCCATCGTCGGCGCGTCCGGCGCCGGCAAGTCGACGCTGCTGGCGCTGCTGGCGGGCCTCGACGAACCGACCTCCGGCCGTGCGCTGCTCGCGGGCAACGACCTGACGCAGCTCGACGAGGACGGTCGCGCCGCAGTGCGGGCGAGCCACGTCGGCTTCGTCTTCCAGTCCTTCCACCTCGTGCCATCGCTCACGGCCCTCGAGAACGTGATGCTGCCGCTCGAGCTCGCGCGTCGCCGGATGCCCGCGCCGCGGCACGCGAAGTGCTCGGGCGCGTGGGCCTCGCCGAGCGCGTCGGGCACTATCCGCGGCAACTCTCGGGCGGCGAGCAGCAGCGCGTCGCCATGGCGCGCGCCTTCGTGCGCGAGCCGGACGTGCTGTTCGCCGACGAACCGACCGGCAACCTCGACGCGGCAACGGGCGAAAGATCATGGACCTGCTGTTCGGCCTCAACCGCGCGACGCAGACCACGCTCGTGCTCGTCACGCACGACCGGCAGCTCGCCGCGCGCTGCGACCGCATCATCCGCCTCGACGCCGGCCGCATCGTCCGGTGAACTGCGCATGCCGTCCTCGCTTCGCGCTGCGCAATCTGTTGCGGGACTTAAAGTCCGGCGAACTCGCCGTGCTCGTGCTCGCGCTGCTGGTGGCGGTCGCCTCGCTGACGGCGGTCGGGTTTTTCACCAGCCGTATCGGCCGGGCGGTAGAGCGGCAGGCTGGTGAAGTGCTGGCCGCCGACCTGCGCCTCGAATCGGCGCGGCCCATTGCCGACGACTACGACGCGGAGGCGGCAAGACGCGGCCTGCGCTCCGCGCGCCTCGAGTCGATGCCGAGCGTGGTGTTCTTCGGCCAGGAATCGTCCCTGATCGCGCTGCGTGCCGTCGGCGCAGGCTATCCGCTGCGCGGCCGCCTCAAGACGGCGGACCAGCCGTTCGGCAAGGGCGTGGCCACCGACGGCATTCCCGCGCCGGGCGAAGCGTGGGCCGATTCGCGGTTGCTGGCGAAGCTTGGCGCGCAGGTCGGTTCGGACCTGACGGTCGGCGCACACACGGTCCGTGTCACGCGGGTGCTCGACTATCGTCCCGACCAGGGCAGCGGCTTCGCCGATCTCGCGGCGACGCTGCTGATCAACCGCGCCGACCTGCCGGCCACCCAGCTGGTGCAGCCCGGCAGCCGCGTGAGCCGGGCCCTGCTGTTTGCGGGCGACCCCGCACCGGTCGAGGATTTCCGCGAGTGGCTCAGGCGGGCAAGCAACGCGGCGAGCGGTTGCGGGCGATCGCCGACGCCAGCCCGCAGATCCGCGCTTCGAGCGACCGTGCGGGAAGGTTCCTCTCGCTCGCGAGCCTGGTGAGCGTGCTGCTTTCGGCGATCGCGGTGGCGATGGCGGCGCAGCGTTACGCGCGGCGCCACCTCGACAACGTGGCGCTGATGAAGTGCATGGGCGCGCCGCAGCGGTTCGTTCTGACACAGACAGTGGTCCAGCTCGTTGCGATCGCCGTCGTGACCGCCGTCGCCGGCACGGCGATCGGTTACCTCGCGCAATCCGGCATCGCCTGGCTGCTGCGCGACCTGTTGCGCGGCGACCTGCCGCCGCCCTCGGCCGATGCCTTCCTGCCTGGGCCTCGTCACGGCGGTCGTCGTGCTCGTCGGGTTCGCATTGCCGCCGTTGCTGCGCCTGAAGCGTGTTCCGCCCGCCCGTGTCCTGCGCCGCGATCTCGAGCCGCCGCCGCTGCGGTACACCGTCGTCTACGGCCTGGCGATCGGTGCCGTGCTCGCGCTGCTGTACTGGATCGTGCGCGACGCGCAGCTCGTCGGCTACGTGGCAGGCGGTCTTGGCGCGACGTTCCTGCTGCTCGCCGTCGCCGGCTGGGCGCTGGTGAAGTGCTGGCGCCGCTGCGCAGCGGCGTGGGTGTCGCCTGGCGGTACGGCCTCGCCAACATCGCACGCCGCGGTCGCGACAGCATCGTGCAGATCGTGGCGTTCGGCCTCGGCTTCATGGTGCTGCTGCTGCTCGCGCTGGTGCGCAACGACCTGCTGCGCGACTGGAGGCGCAGCCTGCCGACCGACGCGCCGAACTATTTCATGATCAACATCCGCCCGACGAAGGCGCGGCCGTGCGGGCGTTCCTTGCCAAGCCGGACCTGCCGCCGACGGAGCTGGTGCCGATGCTGCGGGCGCGGCTCACGCGCCATCAACGGCACCCCGGTCGAGCAAGATCACGTTCCAGTCGGAGCGCGCGAAGGAGTTCGTCGAGCGCGAGGCCAACCTCACCTGGTCAGCCGAGCTCGCGCCCGACAACAAGATCGTCGCCGGGCAGTGGTGCGAAGGACGCGCGACGGCGCGCCGCGCGTTTCGGTCGAGCAGGACTACGCCGAGCGCCTCGGCATCAAGCTCGGCGACACGCTGACCTACGACGTCGCCGGCGAAACGGTCACCGCCAGGGTGACGAGCCTGCGTGAAGTGCACTGGGATTCGTTCCAGCCGAACTTCTTCGTCGTGTTCTCGCCCGGCGTGCTGGACGACGTGGCCGGCACTCTGATCACCAGCGTGCACGTCGAGCCGGCGCAACGGCCCGCACTCGTCGAACTCGTGAGCGCTTTCCCGAAGTGACCGTGATCGACCTCGACACGCTGCTCGCGCAGGTGCGCGACGTGATGGACAAGGCGACTCTGGCCGTGCAGTACGTGTTCCTGTTCACGCTGCTCGCCGGGCTGATGGTGCTGCTCGCGGCCGTGCAGGCGACGCGCGACGAGCGCCGTTACGAGAGCGCGATGCTGCGCACGCTCGGCGCGAGCCGCAAGGTCGTGTTCCAGGGCGTGGCGGCCAATTCATCGTGCTCGGCGCGCTCGCCGGGTTGCTCGCGGCGGCCGGCGCGACCGCGGCCGGTTACCTCCTGGCGAAGCAGGTCTTCGGCCTCCAGTACTCACCCGACCCACGGGTGTGGCTGGTCGGCATCGTCGGCGGGCGCGGTGCTGGTGGGCACCGCAGGGATCCTGGCCGCGCGTTCGGTCGTGTCGCACCCGCCGCTGCAGGCGCTGCGCGCCGATCTCTAGCTGCGCTCGCTCGTCAGGTCGATGTCAGTCCGGGCGGCGGGGTTTGATCGCACCGCTCTGGTAAGCGAGTTCCAGGGCCGACTGCAACCACGCGAGTCGCTGCTCCGGCGTGCGGCGTGCGAACGACCAGCGACGCAGCGCATTCCGGGCATCCTGCGGTTGCGGCCCCTGCAAGGGGTGCTGTCGGGACCGAGTCCGGCACGTTTCCAGTCCCCAGCACGCCGCGCAAACGTTCGATATCCGCCAAACCTGGGGCGCCCGGCGATTTGCTCAACGCGACGAGGTGCGGGATCGAGGCCACTGCACGGCTGTCCCCCCCATCGTGACCACGGACGCGCCTGCGCAGGTCGGAAAAAGCTCACGATCGGGTCGAGGATGATGTCGATGGTGGGGCGTGTTCGTGGAGTCCCAGAAGCTGAACACCTTCATGCCGCGGGTCGTCTGCCAGTCGGCGCGCTGCGCCGGATCGGCAAGGGCCATGGGATCGACCGGTGCCATCGAGCGGTAGCCCGACGCGGTCAACGCGCGGACGGTGTCGGCGGTGGTGTCAGTGGACAGGTCGATGACGAGATCCACGTCAGCCGTCAAACGGTCGATTCCGTGCAGCAGGAGCGGGAGCCGCCCACGACGACGAACCGCACCGTGCGGCGGCGAGCAGGGAGAACTGCCCGGATGAAATCCACTGGCATGTCCCATTGTCGCTGCGCCAATGATGCCACGCCAGTGAGTCACCTCCGGGGCCCGAACGTGCAGTACAAGCAGCCGGGCAGACTCAGCGCGGATCCGTGACCTGCAACCGCACCCAACCGACGTCCACGCGGTCACCACGCCAGTATAGCCCTGCAATGGCAGGGCGGTACTCCGCCGGGACCGAATGCCGAACTGTTGAGGACAGCCGCAGTTCCTTGTTGGAATCCGGGGCCATGCGTTCGACGACCAGCGCCCGGCCGGATCGACCTTGTCCACGATCACGGGCAACGCCGGGAAGGGCGAGTAGCCCACGGCCAGCCGCACCGCTCGTGCGTTGCGGTGGCTCGGGACAGCCAGCGCCAGGTCCGAGGGCGGACCAGCTGCAGGGATTAGGCGCGATGCGCAGTGTGCGCACGCTGTTGATCGCCCGCAGCGTCAGGGTCGTTCGCGTTCGCGCCACACGGGCTGCCCGCGGTCACGAGATCTGCGTTCAGCATCGACGTCACGGCCAGCACCGCCAGAATCACGCAGGCGGACGCGAGACCCGCGACGAAGAGGCCTGCCCGCACGCACGCGAGTTCCGGGTGGCTCAGCGCGTCTTCGAACCGTCGCTGCGGTCGTCGGCATTGCCGGTGCCCGCCGGCGGCGGCAGCTCCCAGCTCGGCCTGGGTCAGGTACTTGCGCCAGTGCGGCGGGGGCTTGGGGTTTGCCTTTCTCCTGCGCTCCTGCCCGACGGCCGTCTTGAACTCATCCCGGTTTCGACCTCTGCCTTGTCCTGCGCTCGCCCGCATCGAACTCCCGAACGGGTCCGCCGCGCCGGCAAACAGCCGCCTCGCCCGTCGTTCGCGGGCGCGCCACGTGCCGAGAAGCCGTGCGCCATCGCCTCGAACGCATCGAGGCCGCGCTCGAGGAACTTCTGCAGCAGGCCGAATCCTGCCGCGTGAGCGGGTCGTCGCGCCAGCCTGACGAGCGCCCGGACGATGGGCTTTCTCACCACGTGGTCGAGATAGCCGCCGATTTCGCTCGTCAGCGCGATCTGGCGCTCGCGGTCGGGGGCGCCGGCCCGCCTTGCGGTAAGCCCTCGGCATACGCCTCCACGGTGATCGCGCCGGGGGCAGGGGCGCGCGCGACTGCGGCGTCCAGTTCCTGCGACAGGATCTCGAGCTCGATGGCGAGGCACATCGCGCGCAGCGCCTCGCCCGGCAGCAGGCTTCTCCATGACCCGCTGCACCTTGATGAGGTCGCGGTCGCGCGCGCGCGGATCGCCGCTGCCGTACAGCTCGTTGAAGAAGAACTCGATGGCCAGGCGGTAGCGCGGGTGGCGGTGCAGGTCGTCGTGCGACTTCATCAACCGCTGCGACTGCCACGCCTGCAGTTCGGCCAGCCGGGCCTGCTGCTTCGACTCGCCGGCGAACACGTCGCGCAGGGCCGCATTGCGCTCGAGCAGGTGCCCGAGCGTGCCGGGCTCCGCTCGCGCCTGCCGGCGCTCTCCGCCGGTCTCCACACCGAGGATCTTCATCCCGTCAGGCGCGGGCGGCGAGCGCCGTTTCCAGCCGGTCCAGGGCCTTGTGCAACCGCCCGGTGACGGGCTGCTGCCGGCGCCGCCGCTCGCGCACCGAGTCGACGAAAGTGCGCCGCGAGTCGCGCAGCACGTCGAGCCGCAGTTCGAGCCCGTGGCGCGCAAGGATCCGGCCGAGCGGAGCGCTGTGCATCAGCAGGTCGCGCCGCGTGCGCTGGTAGGCATGCTCGGCCAGCCGCGTGCGGTCGGCGTAGCGGAAGACGTTCTGGAAGAACATCTCCTCGTCGCCGCGGTCCGGCTCGAACAGGATGACGTCGGTGTCGGGATAATCCTGCTCGTAGTTGCGCATGCCCACTTTCATGCGCGACTGGATCATCGCGCGGAACGTCTGGCTCAGCACCATGGGCAGGCCGCCGTGCGTGAGGTCACGCCGTCGGCTGCGTTTTGCTTGGCGGCTGGCGCGGCGCGCTCGAGGCGTCGAAGGCGACCAGCGGATTGACGCAGATCACCAGCTCGGCGCCTTCGTCGAGCAGCAGCGAGGCGTTCATCGTGCGCAGCAGCGCGCCGTCCGCGTAGGTGTGGCCGTCGATGTCGACCGGCGGGTAGAGGCCCGGCAGCGCGCTGCTCGCCTGGATCGCGCGCGAGATCGGCACGTGGTCGAAACCCGGCTCGCCGAAGCGCACGCCGCTGCCGGTGTTGAGCTCGGTCGCGACGATGAAGAGCTTGCGGCGCAGCTTGCGAAAGTCGTTGGTGCGGCCGCCCGTCGAGAACAGGCGGGCGAGGAACTGCTCGAACGGCCGGTTGTCGCACAGGCCCGTCGGCAGCAGGCGCCCGAGCGGATCGATGACCTCGGCCCAGTCCTTGCCCGGGTCGCGCAGGTGCTGCAGCGACGCTGGCCAGCAGGCCGGGGACCGCCGCGGCACGCCCGCGAACTCGCGCAACGCAGGGCGCAGGAACAGCGCCGGGCGTCACCGGGTAGTCGAGCGACGCGTTGTGGATGAACACCACGCCCCATGTCCGCGGTGTCGAAACCGTTCGCGAGCCCGGCGGCGATCATCGCGCCCGAACTGACGCCGCAGTACATGTCGAGGTCCGTGAGGTCGAGGCCGCCGATCGATTCCCGATCGCGTGCAGCGTGCCCACCTCATAGAACGCGCCGAGCGGCCGCCGCCAGCGAGCGCGAGCCGAACTTGCGCTTCCCGAGGGGGGGTTGCCCTGGGCAGGTTGCAGGTCGAGCATGGGCGGCCTTCCGGTGGCGGTTATGCGCGCTGCGTGCGGCTGTCCGCTTGCGCTTGGCCGGCCGCCGCTCCCGTGGCGGTTCTTGCTGCCAGCCGGTCGGCGGGATGTGCAGTTCCACGACCTTGCTGAGCTTCGCCCGATCTCGTCGGCGTTCGGCACGCCGATCTGGCGCAGCGCCTTGCGCACGCGGTTTCTTGGAACAGTGCCGCGAGGTTCTCCCAGGTCTCGCCGGCCTGGCCGCGCACGCCTTCGACGCGCGTCTGCATCGTCGACTGCGCCGCGTCAACGCGTCGCGGATCATCTTCTCGGTCTGCGTGCCGGAGCGATGGCGCAGACCCTCGGCGACGGCGTCCTGGAACGCCGCAGGGCCCTCCTTCTGTGCGCGGGCGATCGCGCCAGGCCACACCTGTTCCCCGCACGCGACGAGCGCGGCCGGCGCCTGGACGCGGCGCCCGCGGGTGGTGGGGCGGGTCTTGCGGGTTCTTGCGCGCAGCCATGTGACCCCTCGCGGCAGCGCGCCGCGTGGTGGATGGATGGCGCCATTTTCGCCGATTCCGCGGGCTGTGGAGCAGTAGGTCAAACCACCGTCGGGTAAGACTACCTGGGCAGACCGCGGCCCCGGACTTGCGACTTCCCGCGGCCCGCGCGGGGGGGGGCCCCCCGCCCGTGGTTCAGCTGCGCCGTCTTGCGCCGGCTGCAGGCCGCGCCACGCCCACCGTCGCCGCCAGCAGCAGTTGCTCGAATTCGGGCCCAGCGCTCGACCACCTGCGCTCGGATTCGGGCGAAGCGATCCGCGCGGTCCGGCGATCAGCCCGAAGAACACCTTGCCGGCGTACGAGAGGATGCTGATGCCGAGGCCGATCGATCCGCTTTGCGGCACCCAGAAGTGCATCTCCGAGATGCGCTGCCCGCACATGTACAGCGGCGCCTGCGGGCCCGGCACGTTCGACGCGACCAGCGAGCCCTTGCGGCTGAACAGCGTTCGATGGCCGGCGCCTGCGAGGTTCGGGGCATCAGGCCCAGCACCCCGAGCACCATGAGCGTCATTGGCGGTTGCTGCGAGCCCTTCAGGGCCCGCATCGTGTCGTGCATCGCGTAGCCGCGCTGCAGCGGGTTGGCGACGCCGACCGGCAGGTCCACGAACAGCAGGCCGAACTTGTTGCCGAGCGTTGCCGGCTCCTCGGCCTCGCGCAGGTTCACCGGCACCGACGCGCGGAGCGTCGACGCCGTGGTGTCGAATCCTGGTCGCGCAGCTGCGCGCCGAGCGCGCCGGCCACGGTGGCCATCAGCACGTCGTTGACGGTGCAGTCGAGCGCGCGGCCCACGGTCTTCACTTCCGGCAGGTGACCGGCGCCGCCCAGGCGACGCGCTTGTCGCCGCTCAAGGGCGCGCGCAACGGCGACGTGGGATCGTCGGGCAGCGCGAAGACGCGCGCAACTCGCCGACCAGGCTCCCGGCCTGGAGCGCGATCGCCGCGGCCTTCTCCGGGTGGAACAGCTTGGCGGACGCCGCCTTCCGGCAGCTTGGCGCCCTCGGCCAGGACGCTCTCGAGGATGTCGCTGGCGGGACGCGTCAGCTGGCTGACCCAGTTGAGCAGCGGCAGCAGGTCCGCGGCGCCCTTGCGTCGCGTCCGTCTTGCCCCCGCGCGGGCGTCCGCTGCGGGGCCGCCGAGCGTCGGGCCGGAATCCTGCTTCGGTCATCGACAGCGGCACCCCGACCATCGCGATGCCGTCGGCGTAGCAGTGGTGCAGATACGCATGACCCACGCGCTGCCGCCCAGATAGTCCTCGACGAAGTGCAGCTGCCACAGCGGCCGGCCGGCTTGAACCGCCGGCCAGCCTCGGCCGCCAGCGCCTGCAATTCGCGGCGTTGCCGCCCGGCGCCCGCAGCCTTCACGACGAAAGGCGCGTCGCAGGTCGAGTCCTCGTCCCTCGACCCAGGAGCGCCGAGAGCGGTCCTGACCGGACGCTGCCGGGCGCAGGAAGCACAGGAACCGGGTTTCCAGCATCCTGCGGAACTCGTCGCTGGCAACCCGTGTCGCAGTGGCCATGACGCACACGATCATCATCGCGTTGGACGGCGTGTCCATGCGCAGCCACGCCGTGTCGACGCTGGACATGCCGCCCATGGTCGGGGGCGTCATTGTCGCATCCGCCCGGCTTCGTCCGATCCCGGTCGATCTTACGGCCAGCGCCGGGGCCGTGCCACGTTGACCTGCCTGCGCACGACCCCTAAGGTAGCCGCAAAATCAGGGGGCTCCACGGATGACCGTATTTCGTGACCGGCGCGACCGGGTTCATCGGCCGTTATCTCGTCCAATCGCTTTGCAGAAGGGCAAAGGCACGATCTACGTGCTGGTCCGCGCAAGTCGATCGGCAAGCTCGACGAGCTGCGCGATTCTGGGGGCAAGGACAGTCTCAAGCGCGTGGTCCCGGTGAAGGGCGACCTCGGCCAGGCGAAACTCGGCGTCGGCAAGGCCGACCTCGCCAGGCTCAAGGGCAAGGTCAAGCACTTCTACCACCTCGGCGCGGTCTACGACCTTGAAGCCAGCGCCGACGCCATGGAAAAGGCCAACATCGCCGGCACGCAGGGCGCGCTGGCGTTTGCCGAGGCCGTCAGGCGGGTTGCTTCCATCTCGTCAGTTCGATCGCGGCCGCCGGCCTGTACCGCGGCACGTTCACGGAGGACATGTTCGAGGAAGCCGGGAAGAGCTCGACCATCCGTATCACCGCACCAAGCACGACTCGAGGCGATGGTGCGCGCGAACGGACGGATCCCCTGGCGCGTGTATCGGCCGGGCATGGTCGTCGGGCATTCGCAGACGGGATTCATCGACAAGATCGACGGCCCGTACTACTTCTTCAAGGCCCTGCAGAAACTGCGCGAGTCCTGGCCGCGGTGGATTCCCGCTGGTCGGCATCGAGGGCGGTTACATCAACGTCGTGCCGGTGGACTACGTGGTCGACGCGCTGGTGCACCTCTCGCACCAGCCGAAGCTCGACGGCCGCTGCTTCCACCTCACCGATCCCAAGGCGCGCCGCGTCGGCGAGATGCTCAACGTCTTCGCGCGCGGCCCACGCGCCGGAGATGGCGTTCCGCCTCGACCCGAAGATGTTCGCGATGGTCCCCGAGCCGGTGACGCAGTCGGTCGAGCGCAGCAAGCCGATCCAGAACGTGTTCAACCAGCTGCTGCGCGACCTGCAGGTGCCGCGTTCGGTGCTGCAGTTCGTGAACTACCCGACGCGCTTCGAGTCGACCGCGACGCAGAAGATCCTCGACAAGGCCAAGATCCGCGTGCCGCCGCTCGAGGACTACGCTGGCGCCTGTGGACTACTGGGAGCGCCACCTCGACCCGGACCTCTCGATCGACCGCAGCCTCAGGGGCGCGGTGAAGGGCAAGGTGGTCGTGATCACGGGCGGATCGTCGGGCATCGGCGAGGCCGCGGCCATCCGCGTTGCCGAAGCCGGCGGCAAGGTGGTGGTGGTCGCGCGCGACGAGGAGAAGCTCGCCGACGTGCGCAAGAAGATCACCGACGGCGGCGGCTTCGTGAAGACGTACTCGTGCGACATCACGGACCTCGCGGCCAACGACAAGCTCGCCAAGGACATCCTCAAGGAATTCGGCCACGTCGACGTGCTGGTGAACAATGCCGGCCGCTCGATCCGCCGCTCGCTCGCGCTGTCGTACGACCGCTTCCACGACTTCGAACGCACGATGGCGCTGAACTACTTTGCGTGCGTGCGGCTGACGATGAACCTGCTGCCGTCGATGACGGCGCGCAAGAACGGCCACGTCATCAACGTGTCGTCGATCGGCGTGCTGACCAACGCGCCGCGGTTCTCGGCATACGTGGCCTCGAAGGCCGCGCTCGAGTCGTTCGCGCGCTGCGCCGCGTCCGAGTTCCACGACGAGAACGTGCACTTCACGATCATCAACATGCCGCTGGTGCGGACGCCGATGATCGCGCCGACCAAGCTGTACGAGGAGATGCCCACGGTCATTTCGCCGGAAGAGGCCGCGGACATGATCGCCGACGCAATCATCCGCAAGCCGCAGCGCATCGCGACGCGGCTCGGCGTGGTCGCCGAGATCATGCATCTGGTCATGCCGAAGATGTCCGAGGTGGTCATGAATTCGGCGTACCGTATGTTCCCGGACTCGGCCGCGGCGCAGGGCAAGGCGAAGGCGAGGAGCAGCGACCGCCCACCGCGAAGCGATGGTCTTTCGCGTCCTGATGCGGGGGCATTCACTGGTAAATAAACGGGTGGCCGTGGCATTTCCGCGGCTGCGTCGGTGGCCAGGCTACCCCTGCC
Organism: Pseudomonadota bacterium; assembly: GCA_016705325.1. Lineage (GTDB taxonomy): Bacteria > Pseudomonadota > Gammaproteobacteria > Steroidobacterales > Steroidobacteraceae > RPQJ01. The sequence continues at coordinate 753,020 of JADIYJ010000027.1, forward strand.
GGGCGCCGGGTGAGTCCGTGCCACCTGGATGGGTGATGCGGACCTGTGACGCAGCGCGTTAAATGGCCGCATCGGATGGTCATTCCCGTGCGAATCCTGCCTCAAATGGAGCTTCCGCACGGCGCTGGACGCGGGCAAGCTCACGTGCCATGGACCCGCAGCGTGAGGATGCGCTGCCCGTTGTGAGCGAATCGAACCCGTGGAAGACGCAATGAAAATCGCCTTGATCGCCTTGTTACCGCTCGCGGTGCTGGGTTTTGTCGCCTTGCCGCGCCGGCGTGCCGCCGTGCGTGAAGCCGAAGCTGCCGCGCGGATCCGCTCCCGGTCTGCTCCGCAACAGGCCCTGCCGGCCGTCCGAGCAACGTCATGGGCGTGACCGCCTTCGCAGACGATCGCGCCACTGCACCCCGGATCGCGTGACGACGAAGACGTCGACGACCGTTGAGCCGTGCCGGCGTCACCCTGACGACAGGTGACGCAGAATTCCTGCAGAAGTCTCCCAGTTGCGGCCGTCGAAGGGCTCGACCGCCAGGGCCGTGATGGTGCCCGCGTCGAGGCAGCGTGCGTTGACGCTGAAGCCGTCGGAGTTCGAAGCGGCACATAGAACGACTTGACTCCTGCACCGGCGACAGAACAGATGGCGCGCCACGCCGGTATTGAAGGTGTATTCGGTGAGCGCGTCGGCGCCGGCCAGCAGGCGAAAACGGGAACCCGGCACGATGAGATGCTGGAATCCCGACATCGCGCAGATCGAGCAGTTGCAGTCGTGCACGAGCAGGCGGGCGGGAGCGTCGACTCAAGCGGACGGCGCCGCAATGGCAGCCACCGCGGTGGTGACGAGTTCGGG
>JADIYJ010000028.1 GCA_016705325.1 Pseudomonadota bacterium
GGCTGAACAGTTCGATGGCAGGGCCCTGCACGACGTTCGGCATCACACCCAGCAGTCCAAGCACCGTGAGCGTGAGTGGCGGCTGCTGCGACCCTTTCAGGTCCCGCATGGTGTCGTGCATCGTGTACACGCGCTGCAGCGGATTGACGACGCCGACGGGCAGCGCGACGAACAGCAGTCCGAACTTGTTGCCGAGCGTCGACGCCTCGTCGGCCTCGCGCAGGTTCACCGGCACCGACGCGCGCAGCACGACGTCCGTGGTCTCGAATCCTTGCGCGCAGGTAGTGCGCCGAGAGCGCCGGCCACCGTGGACATCAGCACGTCGTTGACGGTGCAGCCGAGCGCCCGGCTCACGGTCCTGACCTCCTGCAGGTCGAGCGGCTCCGACCAGGACACTCGCTTCTCGCCACTCAAGGGTGCCCGCAGGGGCGACACGGGGTCGTCGGGCAGTGCGACGACGCGCGCGAATTCGCCGACCATGCCCCTGGCCTGGAGCGCGACCGCGGCGGCGGTCTCCGGGTGAAACAGCTTGTGCACGCCCGTCTCGAGCAGTCGCGCCTTCGGCCAGGACGCTTTCGACGATGTCGCCCGCGGGTTGGGTCAGCTGGCTGATCCAGTCGAGCAGTTGCAACGGGTCCGCAGCGCCTCTGCGTCGTCTGCGCGGTGCGGCGTGCGATTCCGCCGCGTGCGCTCCGGCAAGCGCGGGGCCGGCATCCTGTTCGGTCAATGACGGCAGCACCCGGATCATCGCGATGCCGTCCGCGTAGCAGTGGTGCAAACCGCACCCACGCGCTGCCCGTGCCCGTAGTGCTCGACGAATGCAGCTGCCACAGCGGCCGCGCCGGGTCGAACCGCTGGCTGGCAGCCTCGCCGCGAGCGCCTTGCAGTTCGTGGCGCCCGCCCTTGCCCGGGAGTCCGGTCACGACGAAATGCGCGTCGAGGTCGAAATCGGAGTCTTCGATCCAGGAGGCGCCGAGGGATCGGCCTCGACGCGCTTGCGAGCGCGGGAAGCAGAGCAGCCGGGTCTCGAGAATCCGCCGCAGGTCCGCCGCAGGCACCGGCGTGGCCGTGGTCATGACGCTGACGATCATCATGGTGCTGGCAGGCCCGGCCATGCGCAGCCAGGCGGTGTCCACGGCGGACATCCGTTCGTGCTGCCCACCGCCGCCGCCGCCCGTTTCCTGCTCGCCATGCCGCCCCGCTGTCTGCCCGACCCCGGCTGGCCGCACTGGCATTCTAGCCAATGCCGGGGCCACGCCACGTTGACCTGAGTACGTACGATCCCTAAGGTAGTCCGACAATATCAGGGGGCTCCACGGATGACTTACTTCGTGACCGGCGCGACCGGCTTCATCGGTCGTTATCTCGTCCAATCACTGCTGCAGAAGGGCAAGGGCACGATCTACGTGCTGGTTCGCCCGAAGTCGATCGGCAAGCTCGACGAGCTGCGCGAGTTCTGGGGCAAGGACAGCCTCAAGCGCGTGGTGCCGATCAAGGGCGACCTCGGCCTGCCGAGGCTCGGCGTTGCCAGGGGCGACCTGACGAAGCTCAAGGGGAAGGTGAAGCATTTCTATCACCTTGGTGCCGTGTACGACATCGAAGCCAGCGCCGAGGCGATGGAGAAAGCGAACATCACCGGCACCAAGGGTGCGCTGGAGTTCGCCGAGACGGTCAACGCCGGCTGCTTCCACCTCGTCAGTTCGATCGCGGCTGCGGGTTGTACCGCGGCACGTTCTCCGAGGACATGTTCGAGGAAGCGGAAGAACTCGATCATCCGTACCACCGCACCAAGCACGATTCCGAGGCGATGGTGCGCGCGAACGGCCGCATCCCGTTTCGCGTCTACCGCCCGGGGCGGTGCTCGGTCACTCTTGCACGACCGGGTTCATCGACAAGATCGACGGGCCGTACTATTTCTTCAAGGCGCTGCAGCCGCTGCGCGAATCCTGGGCCGCGCTGGATTCCGCTGGGTGGCATCGAAGGCGGGTACATCAACGTGGTGCCGGTCGACTTCGTGGTCGATGCGCTCATACACCCTCGCACCAGCCGAAGCTCGACGGTCGCTGCTTCCACCTCACCGATCCGAAGCCGCCGCGTCGGCGAGATACTGAACGTCTTCGCGCGTGCGCAGCACGCGCCTGAGATGGCGTTCCGCCTCGATCCGGAAAGTGTTCGCGATGGTGCCTGAATCGGTGACGCAGTCGGTCGGGCGCAGCAAGCCGATCCAGAACGTGTTCAGCCAGTTGCTGGCGACCTGCAGGTGCCGCGCGCTCGGTGCTGCAGTTCATCAACTACCTGACGCGCTTGATTCGACCGCGACGCAGAAGATTCTCGACAAGGCCAAGATCCGCGTGCCGGCGCTCGAGGACTACGCCTGGCGCCTGTGGGACTACTGGGAACGCCATCTCGACCCCGATCTCGATCGACCGCAGCCTCAAGGGCGCGGTGAAGGGCAAGGTCGTGATGATCACCGGCGGTTCGTCCGGCATCGGCGAGGCGGCGGCGATCCGCATCGCGGACGCGGGCGGCAGGGGGATCGTCGTCGCGCGCGACGAGGAGAAGCTGGCCGACGTGCGCAAGAAGATCACCGACGCCGGCGGCTTCGTCAAGACGTACTCGTGCGACATCACGGAATACGCGGCCAACGACAAGCTGGCGAAGGACGTGTTGAAGGAATTCGGCCACGTCGACGTGCTGATCAACAACGCGGGCCGGTCGATCCGCCGTTCGCTGGCGCTGTCGTACGACCGGTTCCACGACTTCGAGCGCACGATGCAGCTGAACTACTTCGCGTGCGTGCGTCTGACGATGAACCTGTTGCCTGCACCACGACGGCGCGCAAGGACGGGCACGTCATCAACGTGTCGTCGATCGGTGGCTGACGAACGCGCCGCGGTTCTCCGCGTACGTCGCGTCGAAGCGGCGCTCGAGTCGTTTGCCCGCTGCGCAGCGTCCGAGTTCCACGACGAGAACGTGCACTTCACGATCATCAACATGCCGCTCGTGCGCACGCCGATGATCGCGCCGACGAAGCTGTACGAGGAAATGCCGACGATCATTTCGCCGGACGAGGCGGCGGACATGATCGCGGATGCGATCATCCGCAAGCCGCAGCGCATCGCGACGCGCCTTGGCGTCATCTCCGAGATCATGCATCTCGTCATGCCGAAGATGTCCGAGGTCGTCATGAATTCGGCTTACCGCATGTTCCCGGATTCCGCTGCCGCGCTGGGCAAGCGCGAAGGCGAGGAACAGCGGCCGGCGACCCGCGAAGCGATGATCTTTGCGTCCCTGATGCGGGGCATTCACTGGTAAAATGAAGGCGCAGCTGCGGCGTTTCCGCGGTTGCGCTCGTGGCCGGATGAGCCCCGGCTGGAAGCTTGCCTGGGGCGCACCACCGGATGGGTGGCGGACCTGTGACGCAGCGCGTTAAATGGCGGCAACGGATGGCCATTCCCGCGCGAATTCAGTCCTAATGGAGCTTCCGCACGGCGCTGGCCGGGGTCAAGCTTCCGTGCCATCGACTCCGGCAGCGCCAGGATGCGCCGGTCGTTGCGAGCGAAAGGAACCCAGGGAAGACGCAATGAAAATCGCCGTGATCGCCTTGTTACTGCTCGCGGTGCTGGGGTTTGTCGCCGGCTGGCGCGCCGGCGCGGGCGGGTGCGCGCGCCGTTGCGTAAGGCCGGCTGAAGGCCCCTGCGCAGGCCCGTTCCCGCCAGTCCGCCCGCCAAGCGCCGGCCCGTGCCGACACGTCTCCAGCAACGTCATGGGCGTGACCGCTTCGCAGACGATCGAACCGCCTGCCGCCCAGTAGGCGGCTGACGACAGATCGACGACCGCCGAGGCCTGCGCAGCGTCACCTGACGCAGGTGAGCAGGACCCCACGATGCCAGTTGCGGCCGTCGAACGGTTCGACCGCCAGGGTTCGAGCGCGGCACGTAGAACGACTTGACCCCGCACCTGCGACAGAAAAGGGCGCGCGGGTGCGTCGACTTCGAAGCGGACGGCGCCGCAATGGCAGCCACCGCGGTGGGTGACGAGTTCGGGGATCGCAGTGTTCATGCCGTCACCTTACACCTCGTCGCCGCCGGCCCACTATTTGCAGCTAATCACCTATTTGGGTGATTCATTTGCGCGAATGATGTGGTCTATTAGGACCATAAGGCAGTTCGCTGCCAGCGCAAAACATTCTCATCTCATGGCGAACCGAAGTGGCAGCCCGACTAGCCGGCGCGCGCGCGGCGGCGAGCGCCGATGGCCCGGGACTCCAGCGCGAGCCGTCAGTTCGCAGGTCAATGGGGTGGCGCGTCGGTGCCGAAGGTGCCGCGCGGCTCCCCGCGCCCCGCAGCGACGGGATTCACGACGCTGACCCGGGCGATCCTGGGACAAGCTCGATGAGGGGTGTCGTGCGCTCGGACGTCAATGGCAAGGTGCTCGATGCGAACGCGATCCGGCGTGCCGATCCTCGCGAAAGGCAACGGCCATCGCTGCGCAAGGACCGGCTCGCGTTCACCGATGGCGAGGGCCGACGGCCAGTCGCGACCTTTTGCTCACGGCCAATGGCGGTGCCGGGGCCGCAGGCGAGGCTGCCAGGAAGTCGGGCGCGGAAGACCGGACCCGCCGCCAGCAAACCGCGCGGTCGTCGTGGCGAAGACCAAGCGTCCGCTGGCCGGAAGGAACAGGGCGCACGCCAGCTGTATGCCGGCCTGTCGGTCGAGGAGACGGCGGTCCGGCTCGGGCTCTCGCTCAACACCGTCCTCTCGCACCTGAAGCAGATCTTCTTCAAGTGCGAAGTGCAGTCCCAGGTCGAACTGATGCACACGCTGGCACTCGGTCCGCAGAGCTTCTGACAACCGTTTCCGCCCGGCCCTTCGGGCCGGGCAGGTCCGTAACGCCCCGCGTTCGACCGAGATCACCGCCGGAGTTCGTCCGACCCACTGGCCGTCCGCCTCGATGCCTGCCACCGGTTCCGCCGTGATGCACACCCTGTTCACCAGCCGGTGCTGCACCAGGGGGTCGCGCAGCAGGTTGCCCAGGTACAGCCTGGCGAGCTTCGGCAGCGCACGCAGCAGGCCTACGTCGTCGGTCGTCACCAGGTCGAAGGCGCCGTCGTCCTGCCGCGCGTCAGGTGCGACGTGCATGCGTCCGCCGCAGTACCGGCCGTTGGCAACGAATACCAGCAGCAACCGGCGGGCAGCAGCTTCGCGCTCGTCGTCCGCGGTCAGCCGGAACGCCGGCGAGCGATACCGCGCGAGTTCGCAGGGCGCCGGCCAGGTACGCGAATTTCGGGAGGAGTCCGGGCGGGCATCCGCTCGATGACGTGGGCGTCGAATCCTGCGCCAGCCACGTTGATGAACCAGCAGGTCCTGGCGGCGTCGTGCCAGACGCCGGAAATTCAGGCGGCCGACGTCGTGCGACACCGCGCAGTCCCCGGCGGATGACCGCCGCGAGCGCTGCCGGATCGCTGCGGGCGAGCGATCGCGACCAGTCGCTGCTTGGTGCCGAGCGGCAGCGGGACGAGTGTGGGAATGCGCGGTGGATCCGGGGATGCGAGGGGCACCGTGCGCGCGCTGCGCCGTCATCAGGCCGTTGACGACGTCGTGCACCGAGCCGTCGCCACCGGCGACGAGAAAGCGTGCGCGACCTTGCTGCCAGGCGGCGGCCGCGATGCGCGAACCATCGCCGGGGCCGGTCGTCCATGCGACGTCGTGGGTGACTCCAGCCTGTCGCAGCGCCTGTTCCATCGCGCTCCACGCACGCGCGTCGCGCCGCGACCGCCCCGCTGCGGGATTGACGATGACCAGCCAGGGAGGAAAGGACAAGGAATCGGCGGCGCGGCTGCCGGCGTGCTCGGATGCGACCGGGCAGGCTGCAGCGGCGGTCAACGCACGTGACTCAGCGCACCGGCGCCGTGCAGTGGGATTCGATGAATTCCTGCTGCGTCTTGAGCTGGTCGCGCGTCGGCCGGCGGCCCGGCTCGAGCATGTCGGCGAGCTTGTTGCGCGCGTCGACGCAGGTGTCGCCCTTCGAGACGCGCAGCCTGGCCGCCATGTCTTCCTCGCGCCGCACGACCGGATCGCTGCTGCAGTTCTGGTCCGCGGTCTGCTGCAACCGGCTGAACTCCGCCGGGTCGACGGCCTGGCCGCCCCTGGCGAGGCGATCGATCGACTCGAGCGCGACCACGCATTCGCGGTTGCGCAACGACGTCACCATGTCGTTGCGACGCGAGACCTGCTCGGCACTGGCCGCCGTGGTGCGGGTGCCGGTCGCTGCACTGGCGGTGCTGTAGCTGGCACGCCTGGACGACGTGGAAGTGGCATTGCCGGTGCTCGCCAGCACGACGCGCTCGTACTTCGTGCCGGCGGGCGGCTTCGCGGAGGAGAGGTGCGTGATGCCGGACGCGTCTACCCACTTGTAGACCGACGAGGCCGAGGCGCCGCTCGCAACGCAGAGCAGGCACGCACGACTGTCGTGGCAATGCCAGCGGCTCGGCGGCGCAGGTCCGGGATGGACATCGGCATGGGTGGGATTCTACGGTCCAGGGCGGTCCTGCCAAGTGACGTGCGTCATGATCCGGTGATTGCAGCTGGCGCGGGAGCGGGCGTGGAGCATCAGGCGTAGCGCTTGAGGATGCTCGCGAGCCCCGCCGCACCCGGGTGCAGCTGCTCGTAAGGCACCTGGTTCAGCGGCACGTCGGTCGTGTGCAGCATCTCGTGCATGTCGGGATCGTGGCCCGGCGCCAGGAAGATCAGGCCGGTCACGTGCTCGCCCTGGCGCAGCTTGGTGCGCAGGTACTCGAACGCCTTGCCGCGGTGGTTCGGATCGTAATCCTTGTCGAGCTTGCGCAGGCGCAGCTGGCTGCCGTCGTGCATCTGCACCGGCAGCACTTCGCCGGCGCCGTAGGACGCCGTGATCTCCCGGCGCGGCGGGATGTAATCCGTGTGCACCGCCTCGTGGTAATGCTCGCGCGTGAACTCGTAGCTCTTGGTCGAGCCGACGTGGTCGTTGAACGTGACGCACGGCGAGATCACGTCGATCATCGCGAAACCCTTGTGCATCAGGCCCGCCTTGATCAGCGGCACCAGCTGCTCGCGGTCGCCCGAGAAACTGCGCGCGATGAAGCTGCCGCCGAGGCTGAGCGCGGCGAGGCAGGGATCGACGGGCGCCTGCCGGTTTTCCTCGCCTTTCTTCGACTTGGTGCCGATGTCCGCGGACGCGGAGAACTGGCCCTTGGTCAGGCCATAGACGCCATTGTTCTCGCAGATGTACAGCATGTTCACGTTGCGGCGGATCGCATGCGCGAACTGGCCGAAACCGATCGACAGCGAGTCGCCGTCCCCGGAAACGCCGATGTAGTGCAGGTCCTTGTTGGCGGCGTTCGCGCCGGCCGCGATCGACGGCATGCGGCCGTGCACGCCGTTGAAGCCGTGCGCGCCGCTGGCGAAATAGGCCGTGGTCTTCGACGAGCAGCCTATGCCAGAGAGCTTTGCGAGCTGCTCGGGTCGCAGGTTCAGCTCCCAGATCGCCTGGGTGATCGAGGACGTGACCGAGTCGTGGCCGCAACCCGCGCAGAGCGTCGACATGGCGCCTTCGTAGTCGCGGCGCGTCAGGCCGAGTTCGTTCTGCGGCAGGTCCGGATGGCGGACTTTCGGTTTGTTGATGAAAGACATTTCGGGGATGGGGATGTGGGGTGGGGGGGGTTAGGGGACGTGAGTGATACGGTGGCGACGGCCTGGGGACCTAACCCTCAATGGCGGCAGCTTCGCGCGCCGCGCGTCGCCAGTTCCGCGATCACGGCCTCGACGATCTCCTTCGAGGTCATCGGCAGGCCGCTGTAGTGCAGGATCGAGTGCAGCTTCGACTTCGGCACGTCGGTCTCGAGCGTCAGCAGCGACTGCAGCTGCGCGTCGCGGTTCTGCTCGACCACGAAGATCTTGTCGTGCGCCGCCATGAAGGCCTCCACTTCCTTGGTGAAGGGGAAGGCCTTGATGCGCATGTAGTCGATCGGGATGCCGCGCCTGGCGAGGATGTCGCGCGCCTCGTTCACGGCGCCGCGGCTGCTGCCGACGGCGACGAGTCCGATATCGCTGGTGCCCGTGGCCTCGATGACGGGCGTCGGCACGAGCGTCTTCGCCTGCTTGAACTTGCGCAGCAGGCGCTCCATGACCACCTGGTATTCGGCCGAATCCTCGGTGTAACCGCCGTACTGGTTGTGGCCCGAGCCGCGCGTGAAATAAGCGCCCTTCGGCGAAACGCCCGGCAGCGTGCGGGACGGGATGCCGTCGTCGTCCTTGTCCAGGTAGCGGTGGAACTTGGGCAGCGCCTCGATCTCTTCCTTCGTCAGCACCTTGCCGCGGTCCGGACGGTAGGCGTCGTCCCACTGGAGTTCGGGGCCATCCAGTCGTTCATGCCGATGTCGAGGTCGAGCAGCACGAACACCGGCGTCTGCAACCGCTCGGCGAGGTCGAACGCCTGCACCATCATGTAGAAGCATTCCTCCGGGTTCGACGGGAACAGCAGCACGTGCTTGGTGTCGCCGTGCGACGCGTACGCGCACATCAGGATGTCGCACTGCTGCGTGCGCGTGGGCATGCCGGTCGACGGGCCGACGCGCTGCACGTCGACGATGACGGCCGGGATCTCGGCGTAGTAGGCGAGGCCGATGAACTCGCCCATCAGCGAGATGCCGGGGCCGCTGGTCGCGGTGAACGCCCGGGCGCCGTTCCAGTTGGCGCCGAGTACCATGCCGATCGCCGCGAGTTCGTCCTCGGCCTGGATGACCGCGTAGCGGTTCTGGCCGGTTTCCGGGTCGACCCGCAGCTTCGAGCAGAACGACGTGAACGCATCCATCAATGACGTGGACGGCGTGATCGGGTACCACGGTCCGACGGTGGCGCCGGCATACACCGCGCCGAGGCCGGCGGCCGTGTTGCCGTCGATCATGACGCTGCCCCGGGTCTTGTCCATGCGCTGGATGCGCAGCGGCAACGGGCAGGGCAGGTGCTGCTTCGCGTAGTCGTAGCCGAGCTGCACGGCCTTCATGTTGGCTTCGACCAGCGCCGGCTTCTTGGCGAAACTCTCGTGCAGCAGCTGGCGGATGACCTCGACGTCGATTTCGAGCAGTGCCGCGAGCAGGCCGACGTACATGACGTTCTTCATCAGGATGCGGTTGCGCACGCCGACGAAGTTCTCGTTGCAGAGCCTGGCGAGCGGCGCGCCGAGGATCGTGATGTCGTCGCGCACGAGCACCGCGGCGCGGGGCCACGTCGAGTCGTAGATCAGGAAGCCGCCAGGGCTGACCTCGCGCACGTCCTTCTGGTACGTCTCGGCATTCATCGCGACCATGAGGTCGACGCGGCCGGAACGGGCGACGTACGCGTCCTTGGTGACGCGGATCTCGTACCAGGTGGGCAGGCCCTGGATGTTGGACGGGAAGTAGTTCTTCCCCATGACGGGGACGCCCATCCGGAAAATGGACTTCATCAGCATCGTGTTGGCACTGGCCGAGCCGGTGCCGTTCACGTTCGCGAGCTTGATGACGAAGTCGTTTACGCGGTCTTGCGTTGCGTGGGGCTGGGCCATTGGTGGTCGTTCGCGTGGGGCAGGTTGATCTTCGACTTCTGCATGTCCCAGGCCGCCGTCGGGCAGCGCTCGGCGCAGAGTCCGCAATGCACGCAGAGGTCCTCGTCTTTCACCATCACCCGACCCGTGTGCTTGAGCGGCGCGGAGACGAAGAGCGGTTCGTGCGGGTGCTTGCGCGGCGCCCTGAGGCGCTGCGAAAGCTCGGCTTCTTCGCCGTTGCGGGTGATCGTGAGGCAGTCCGTCGGGCAGATGTCGATGCAGGCGTCGCACTCGATGCAGGCCCTGGCCTCGAACACCGTCTGGATGTCGCAGTTGAGGCAGCGCTCGACTTCCTTCGCCGTCTGCTCGGCGTCGAAACCGAGCTCGACCTCGATGCTGATCTTGAAGCCGCGCTCGACCAGGGCTCACGTGCGGCACGAGCCGGCGCTCGACCGGGTTGTAGTCGTTCTTGTACGACCACTCGTGCAGGCCCATCTTGCGCGAGGAGAGGTTCATCGTGGGCGGCAGCCGGTTCGTGACGGCCTGCCCCATGCAATGATTGTGGATCGAGATCGCGGCCTGGTGGCCGTGCTCGACCGCCCAGATGATGTTCTCGGGGCCGAACGCGGCGTCGCCGCCGAAGAACACGCCCGGGACGCGTCGACTGGTGCGTCTTCACGTCGACGACCGGCACGTGCCACTGGTCGAACTCGATGCCGAGATCGTTCTCGATCCAGGGGAATGCGTTCTCCTGCCCGATCGCCAGGATCACGTCGTCCGCGGCGATGAACGTCTCGCCGGTGACGCGCTCGGCCGTGATGCGGCCGCGGCCGTCGAAGTCGTAGGCCATCTGCTCGAACAGCATGCCCTTGAGCTTGCCGCCCTCGACCACGAACGCCTTGGGCGAGTGGTTGACGACGATCTCGACGTTCTCGGCCTCGGCGTCCTCGAGTTCCCACTCGGAAGCCTTGAAGAACGCGCGCGGCTTGCGCGCCATGACCTTCACCTGCTTCGCGCCCAGGCGCAGCGACGAGCGGCAGCAGTCCATGGCCGTGTTGCCGACGCCGATGATCAGCACCTTCTCGCCGATCCTGTCGAGGTGCTTGAACGCGACGGACTCGAGCCACTGGATGCCGATGTGGATGTTCGCGTCGCCTTCCTGGCGGCCCGGGAGCTTCAACTCCTTGCCCTTCGGCGCGCCGCTGCCGACGAACACGGCATCGAAACCGCCGGTCGCGAGCAGCTTGCGCATGCTGTCGATGCGCGAGTTGTAGCGGATCTGCGCGCCCATCTGCTCGATGTAGCCGATTTCCTCGGCCAGCACCGTTTCCGGGAGACGGAACGCCGGGATGTTGGTGCGCATCAGGCCGCCCGGCTTGTCCCACTGCTCGAAGACCACGACTTCGTAGCCGAGCGGCAGCAGGTCGTTGGCGACCGTGAGCGACGCGGGACCGGCGCCGATGCAGGCCACCTTCCTGCCGTTCTTCTGCGCAGGGATCACCGGCAACCGGGACGAGATGTCGTCCTTGTAGTCGGCGGCGACGCGCTTCAGGCGGCAGATCGCGACCGGCTTGTCCTCGACCCGCCCGCGCCGGCAGGCCGGCTCGCAGGGGCGGTCGCACACGCGGCCCAGGATGCCCGGGAACACGTTGGACTCACGGTTGACGATGTAGGCGTCGGAAAACTGCCCGAGTGCGATCAAGCGGATGTACTCGGGGACGTCGGTGTGGGCCGGGCAGGCCCACTGGCAATCGACCACCCGGTGGAAATAGTCCGGATGGGAGGTATCGGTCGGCGGGACGGTCACGGAGAACCCTGGTTTCCTGAGACGGAACGCGACTTTAGCGGTTCTGCGGGGGGGTGCAACACGCATTTCCGTGGGGCCGGCATGCCGCAATGCAGCACCACTTCGGGTCGCTATGCCCCGCGCCCGTTGCGCAAGCAGGCCGCCGGAGTTTAGCTTCAAAACGTGACCAGGTCACGCCAGGTAGCGATTAAGGCGTATGCCGACCGAACCCCGATCGCGGCTTGATGATCCCTATTCAACGGGCCGGTCCGTGCAAGCGGTCCCCCGGCTCGGGACGAAGGTGATTATGCGGTCCGGGTGGCTGCTTCTCGCTCTCGTCGCGGCGCTCCACTTTGGAACCGCGCGGGCAGAAATGGCCCCGCGACCTGCTGGTGTCGGCCTACGTGGCTCCCGTCGCCCGCATCGAGGCGGTCGGCGCTCCCGGCACCAGTCGTGCTGACGGCCGCGGACCTCGCCGTGGGCTACAAGGACGTGAGCGCGAACTACCGCGTCAGCCTAGCAATGTAGCGCGCGGCTACATGCTGCAGTTCTCGGCGCGGGCGGGCCTCACGCGGGCGATCGAAGTGCGCGGACTGGGCGCCCCGGTCGAGTTCGGCGCGTTCGGCGCCGAAGTGCCGCAGTTCGGCCGCTCGCGGCACGCCGACGAACTCGATTCTGCAGTACCGCCTGCACCCTGGCGGCCGACGCCCGGCCCGGCGATGTACACGATGCCCGTGACGCTGGCGGCCACCCGCTCTGACGGGTTCGCGACGACTCAGAACGTGATCGTCAGGACGATCGTGTCGCTGTAGGCGCCCGGCAGCGCGTTCTGCTGCGCAGGGACCGGCCGTAGACCGTGTGATTGCCGGTCTGCGAGGTCTGGAACCAGACGAAGTTCGCCGTCCCGGCCACGGTGCCCGTCGAGTTGGTGCCGTCGCCCCAGACCTGTGCCCGGGCCGCGTCCCGGTACAGGTTGTAGTTCAGCCGGGCCGTCCCGGCATTCATGCGCCGCGAGGCATACGAGCCCGCTCGAGCCGCGGCTGGCGACAGCGTGTAGTTGATGCTGAAAGGGTCCACCAGATCACGCGCGTGCAGGTGACCGCGACGTTGGCCGACGAGGTCGTCCGGCGTCGCGAGCAGTGGGTCGTAGTCGCCGAAGCCGACGCCGCTGGTCGAGACCGAGCAGTCCATCGCCGCCCGGGCACGCCTGGACGCGAGGCAGCCCGCGAAGGCCGAGCCAGGCGGCGATCCAGGCAATTGGCGGCGTGGTCGGTACAAGGCGCGGCACTCAGTCGGCCAACTCGCGGCAGGCGATTGTACCGAGGTCGGGCACCGGGTCCGTGCCCGCTGGGCGCGTGAACGTGAATTCGCAGCGCTCGCCGCCAGCCCACTCCGCGACGGCGCGTTGCGTTCCCGCCGCCTCGCCGGGTACACGAGCCCTCCAGGCCCACCGGACCGTCTCCCCGCGCCGGTGCGCACGCTCGCTCCCGCGGGCACCGCCGTGCCGTCGCCGCGCACCAGGCGCAGCGTGGCCGGGCTAGCGCGCGTCGACGGGGAACTCGACCAGCGCGCCGCTGCGGTACGCCGGCGTGACCTGCATCACCGGCACGGCCAGCGCGGCGTCCATCGGCAACTGCTTCGGGTCGATGCTGATTTCGTTGCGCTCGTACGGCCGCAAGCCGTCGAGCAGGATGCGGCCCTGGCGTCGGTGCGGCCGATCGGCTGGTTTTCGACGTAGACCGTCAGGTTCTCGTAGTCGGCGACCTTGACGACCGCAAAGCTGCGATCGAGCCGGCGCGCCGGCATGACGCCCGCAGCGGTGATCGCCAGGCCGCCGGACACGTCCGCGCGCCAGCCGTCGGTATCGTTGCGCCGCGCGTACTGCACGCTCGCCAGGCCCGCGCGACCCTGGTACGAGTAGCCGAGCTGCGCGTCCTCGTTCGACGCCAGCGACACCCTGGTAGCCGACGCCCGTGCCGGCCGGCAGGCTCTGCTGCACCGACGCGACGGCGGCGAACTCGTCGCCAGCGGTGGCACCCGTCGACTGCCGCAGCGAAACCGCCGCCGAGCGCCGGTCGCCGAACGGCATCGTCCAGTTCAGGAAAACGTCGGTCGCCGTGTCCGCGCCGATGCTCTGGCTGACGATCAGGTTGAGGAAGCCGAGATCGCCGAGCGTGAGCGCGTGGCTCACGCCGATGGTCTCCTGGCGGCGGCTGGTCCCAGAAGCTCTGCAGGCCATAGGCGACCTGCAGGTTGCCGTAGCGGGCAAAGTCGAGGCCGAAGCCGACGAAGGTGCGCTGCTTCGGCTGGTTTTCCAGTTCGACGGTGCCGAGCTGCGCAGAACGACTCGGACGCGAACTGCGTGCGCGCGAACAGGCTCGAGCGCTGGCCGTTGTGCTCGAAGCCGAACCCGGCCAGCCAGCCGATGGCGTCGGCCCCGCCCGCAGCCATCGTGGCGCTGAGGATGCCGAACTCCCCATCTGCCACGCGCCATTGAGGCCGACCGCCGCCGGTCCGCCGGCCTGCGCTTCCGCATGCGCCTCGGCCGTGACCTGGTCGCTGAAGCCACGCCGGAACGTCGCCGCGGTCACCAGGTCGCCATACGACATTGCTGGCATAGCCATAGTCCTCGCGCATCGAGCCGAGCTCGAAGGAATACTCGTTCAGGCCCGCGCGCAGCAATGCGGGTCCGGTGTAGTACGGCTGCGACAGGACCTGCTGCCGGCCGAGCGCGTCGGTGATGACGACCTGCATCTGTCCGGCCCCGGTGATGCTCGGCACGTGATCGATCGTGAACGGGCCCGGCGGCACGTCCTGGCTCGCGACCTGCGCGCCATTTACGAACACGTCGACCGTGGACGGCACGACCGCCGAGCCGCGCGCCGCCAGCATCGGCGTCGTCACCAGCGTGGGTTGCGTCGCGAAGTTGGTGCCGAACTGGACGCCGCCGAAACGCACAGAACGGCCCCACGCGCCCGACGCGCTGATCGTGTCGCCCAAACGCAGCGTCGCCAGGCGCTCGGGCAGGTCGAGCGTCCAGGTCGTCTCAAGCCGCACGGCGGAGCGGCTGTCGTCGTCGTCGCGGCTCAGCAGCGCATTCGTGCCGACGCCATGCGGCGTGAAGACGCCGGCCTCGACGATGCCACCGAGGCTCGTGCGTTCCAGAGGCGCTCTCGCCATAAAGGTCGTAGTTCAGGAATCCGCCGAGCGTGGTGTCGCGACGCGCGGCAGGTCAGCAGCGGATGCGGACCTGACGGTGGCCAGGGAACGCCTCGGGCGGCAGCGTGACGTCGGCGTGCTGCGTCGTCGCGTCGAAGTTCACGCGCGCTCCCATCTCGACGCCGAGGCGGTAATAACGCTCGCCGTTTACCAGCAACGCGCCGCGCGCAGGCCGCTTCAGGCGCAGCGTGGCGAGGTCGGCCGCCCGCAGCAGCAGCGTACCGTCCGCATCGCGTCGCACCACGAACGTCGTGATTGCCGGTTGTCCATTGACCGTGAACTCAACGACGGACTCGAGGAAGGCGTCCGGGCCTCAGCCGCATGGACCGGCGGGGCGGCGAGCGCGAGCGAGATGGCGAGCGACAGTGCTGCGCGCATGGCTCACTCAGGCGTCAGGCTCAACTCCGTCGCGAAGTCCCCGTCCTCGGTGGATCCCTTCACGCGCAGCTGGCGCCAGTGGGCGCTGGTCGCTTGTTCTTGTCGGATTCGATGGCCCAGCTGCGGGACTGGCCCGGCAGCACGTAGTGGGCACCCTGCTGGTGCAGCCATTGGTCGCCGCCAGGCTGCGGGCTGATCAACAGGTCCAGGACCCGCGTGTGTTCCGACCCGGCATTGAGGGCGGTGACCGCCACCGCGCCGTCCGGACTGCGTGCCGCCGACCAGTGGACCTGCGGCGCCGTGGGCGCCTGCGCGGCGATGAAGATCGGCAGGCTCATCTGCAGCGCCATGTTCAAACCGCTGAAGCCGGGTGCCGCCTGCTGCGGCACTTCGGTCAGGATCAGCCGGTAGCTCAGTTCGCGCGCGGGTCCACCTCGCGCCGCAGCGCGACGCGGACCACCTGCGAGCCCTGCGGCGGAATCATGAACACGCCGGTGTTACCAGCACATCGCGGGTTGGCTCGAGCTGGTCACCGGCGCCCGTCTGCTGCCAGAGCCTGGTTTCAGCCTGCACGACCACCGGTAGATCTTCCTGGTTGCGGATCGTCACCACGCCCGTCGACGCCTGGGCAGCCAGGTCCACGCGTACCGGGGAAATGGAGAACGTGCCGGCCATGGCCTGCGCCGCGGGTAGCGCACAGGCCGCCATCGACGCGAGGATGCCAACGAGCAGGTTACGCACGTTCGCGCCACTCCACCGTTCAGTAGACGATCGAGGCGACGATCGTGTCGGTGTAGTTGCCGGCGCCGACCGGGCCGGTGTTGGCGGAGGCCTGCAGTCGGCCGGCAACGGTCAGGTTCGTCGCAGCGGCGAAACCCGTGCCGGTGCCGCCGACGCGGACGGTGCCCGTCGAGCCGTCACCCCAGACGTTCGTATACGTGGTGTCGGTGTACAGGTTGTAGACGAGCTGGTCCGTTCCGTTCGACATGGTGCGCGCCGCGTAATTCGGCGAAGCACCCTTGCTCAGGTCGACGTTGTAGGCCGTGCCGTTCGTGCAACGCACGACCACGGTCGACGTCGCGGCGAGGTCGTTGGTGCCGTCGAAGGTGCCGAGTGCCAGCGGGTGCGCGCTGATCACCCAGTTTTTGGCAACCGTCGCCGTGACGTTGAAACTGGCGGTCTTGGTGGCGGCCTGGGCGCCGCCGGCGATGGCCAGCAGGAGCGCCTGCGGCGATCGGGGCAAAATAAGTCGTACGCATGAATAGTCCTCGAAGTTGATGCAAGTTTCCGGTTCGGCTCACGTCACCGAGCCACCTCGCCCGTGCGGGCTCATGACTCATTCCCTCGTGACGCTTGCGAATTCAGCCCTGTCCGTGTGTTGTCGTTACTTCAGTCGGAATGGACTGGATTTCGCGTGGCGTGGATTCTCGGCGGCGACTTGACGCGGCAGCCGTGACGGACGTCGCGTTTTCACGCCACTCTGGCGCGCCGCTCAATTTTCCGGTGCCGCGGCCGCTATCCGCTGGATTTGCCTTGCAGATTGGCGAGCTGGAATTCCGGGCTGCCGTAATGCACGTAATCCGCCCAGTCGACCGTGGGGATCGCTTCGAGGCGGCGACGCGCGGTGAGCACGGCGTCCCCGAGCCGGTCGCCGGTCAGCAGCGACCCATACAGGGACTGCGAGAACGCGAACGCCGAGTCGTCGCCGACCGGCCAGTGCGTGCCGAGAAAGTTCGCGACCCCGCCCGTCAGGAAGGCTTCGGCGATGCCCGTCATCGTGCGGCGCAGGCCGAACTGACGCGCCGGCGACGCGCTCGCCCTGGTGCGCTTGCGCACGCGCGCTGCTTCGCACGCATTGCAGAAGACGAGCGCCGGCAGGTTGCCGAGGCTCGCGAGATCGGCGCCGCGCAGCACTTCCTTGCCGGCGCAGAGCAGGCCACCCTGTTCGGGCTCGCGCGCATCGAAGAAAGCGTGACCGGCAAAGTGCAGCACGTCGAACGCGCCGGTGCCGAGTGCCGCGACGATGCGCGCCCGGGTCGCATCGCGCCCGGTGAGCACATCGAGCGTGACGGACTTGCGGCCGAGCAACTGCTGCAGCGCCTCGCCTTCCGCCGTCGCGCCCGGCAGGTCCAGGGTTGGATCGACGATCAGCAGGACGCGCAACGGATCCGATGCGCCGTGGTCGTCACGCCAGCGTGCCACGGAGAGCGCGTCGCTCGCGTAACGACGACTGAGGCCCGCGCCCAGCGCGGGATGCGTGGCGCCGACGCGCAGCACTTCCCCAGGGCACGCGCGACGCCTCGCGGTCATGCACGATCACCAGCGGCCGCGCCAGCATCGCCTCGAGGCCCTGGCGTACCGTCGTCGGCAGCAACGTGCGTGCGAGTGCGGTGCCGATGCGGGCCAGGTCGCGCGTCGTCGCCATGCCGGCCTCGAGCGGCTCGATGTGGTGCAGCAGGTCTGCACGGTGCAGCGTGACGGCACCGCTCAGCACCGCCGCCTTCGCGCCGGCCGTGAGCAGCGACGAACGGCATTCGTACGCGCCGCGTCCGGCACCCGTCATCGATACCAGCAGATAGGCGGGATCTCCCGCCACCACGTTACGCGCGGACGGCGTCGCGCGAGCGGGCCTCTGCCGCGGCGCGGTCGGCGGCTGCGTCGACCTCGTCAATCAGCAGGGCAAGGTCCGTGTCCTGCACCCTGGCCGCAACCCTCCCGGGCAGCGCGCACGAGCGCGGCGTACTTGCGTGAATCGATTTCGCAGATCGAGATACGGCGCACGACCTCCTCCGGGTCGGCGTGCTCTACGCCGGCGACGAATCCGCGCAGCTGCTGCTCGAGCGCCATCGGCACGGGCACGCCGGATCCGGCACCGAAGAGCACGGTCGCGAAGTCCTCGACCTGCGTGCGGGCGAGGGTGCGGACGATGTTCTCGGCGACGAACGCCGTTGCCTCGGCGCCGAAGTCCGCAAAATCGCCGAGGCCCGCACACAGCACGAACTCGGCGAGCAGCCGGCTGCGCGCCACCGGCAGCATGAAGACCTGCCCGAGTTGCGCCGCGAACATGCGCCGCAGCGTGAGCTCGCGGATGGCGCCACCGAGTTCGGCGTCGATGGCTGCGGCGGGACCGGAGGGATCGACGTTGTGGAACACGCCCAGCACCAGCGCGCGCGAGTTGGCGTCGGTGATGCTGCCCCGGACCAGCCGGACTTCGAGCGTGCGTCGGGGCCGCGCCGGGGCGGGTTGTGTCGCGGCACCTCGTACAGCGAACGCGCGCTCGAGCACGGCGGGATGCACCGTGCCGTGAAACTCGGGGGAAACGACCGGCTCGAGCAGCCGGCGTCGCGCATCGGGCGAAAGGTGTTGCCACTTCACCTTGTGCGGGGCCACGCGACGCAACACCGTTTCGCTCACCTGCCGAATCACGGGCACGCGAATGCGCGAGGCCGTCGCTGCCAGCCGTTGCGTCGAGCCGGTGCGCAGCAGGTCCACCACCGCCGCAATGACGCGCCCGTTGTTCGGCAGGCCACCGTGCTTCTCATCAACGTACCAGGCGGGTTCACCCGGGCGAACGGCCAGTGCGAGCGGCACCGTGCCGTCGCCCTGCGGCGTCAGGCCGAATTCGAACTCACCGCCGCTCGCCGACAGCGCAGTGACGGTGTCCTGCCGCGCCCCCGCGATCATCAGGCAGCGATCGTCGCTGCCCGGCCAGCGTGCGCGCTCGCGCCGTGCGGCCAGCAACCGCTGCGGGTCGGGTCGCAACGGGTCGTCGGGCCAGGACGTTGCCTCGAACATGTCCGGGCCACCGGCCAGAGTCGGGTCGGGCAGCAGCTCGTGCAGGGCCGGCAGCGTGCGAAATACGATCCGCGCAAGGTCCTCGGCTGAGTGACGCCGGTCGAGTGCCGCGAGCTTGCGCACCGTCGGATAGACGCCGCGCAGCGCGAGCACCGGCGCATAGGAGCCGTGATTCGGAGCGCCCAGCTGCACGACGCGCGTGATGCGTTCGCTGCGCTGACGGCCGAGCGCCAGGCGCGCGACCACGCCTCCCAGGCTGTGACCGACCAGCATGACCGGCGCGCCGTCGGCCTCGGCCGCGATGCGCTGGTTGAGCGCGTCGGCGAGCGCGCTCACGCTGGCGCGCCAGTCGTACGGATGCAGCTGCGCATCGAACCCGGCGATCCGCAGCGACAGTTTCAGCTTCAGCGTGTTGAGCAGCATCGCGCCGAGCGCGACCAGCCGCGAGCCGGCCGGCAAGGCCAGGCGAGTGAGGTGCCCCGCTGCGATCTCGATCAGGTCGACCCACAGCACGTCGTCGAGCAGCAGTCCGCGCGAGCCGATGCGCGATCCCATCAGTCCCGGCAGCACGTACACGCGAGCGCCGTCGGCGCGACGCGTTGCGGCAGCGCGACGCGCGAGCGCACTCAGTTCGCGGTAGCCCCTGTCGCCGAAGAGCGCCGTGAGCTCGGCGCGGCGCTCGCCCGCAGCGAGCAGGCGCTCGACCTCCTCGTCGTGGAGTCGATGCACCGGCAGCGCAAGGGAGGATCGGCTCAAGGACGACGTCCTTGTCGCTTTCGTGCGCGCGTCAGTGCACGGGTGGCGGAGCGGTATCCGGCGCGCGCACCTCGACAACCACGTCAATCCGGCCCGCCTGCTGGAACTGCAGCGTCAGCGGAAAGCGCTCGCCGGCGACGAGCGGCCGTGGCAGGTTCATCAGCATGATGTGCGTGCCCTGCGGCACGAGCGCGACCGGCTTGCGTGCCGGAACGTCGACGCCTGCGGTCGGGCGCATGCGGGCCATGCCCTCCGCCTCCGTCACGACGTGGATCTGCGTCATCGCGGCGCGCGGCGTTGCGGCACCGACCAGCCGATCGGCCTGTGATCCGCCGACCAGCGTGAGGTAAACCGCAGCGACGGCCATCCCGGGTGGCGTCGCACGCGCCCACGCGTCGCTTGCGGTCACGGCCTGCGGCGCAGGCTCGGCTGCGTAAGTCGTCGTGGCTGGACCCAGGAGTGCAAGGGCAAGCAAGGCGAGGGTCGCTCGAGGCTTCATTTTTTCGTGCCCTCCTTCATCGTGCTGCGGATCGTTGCGACGATGCCGTCGATGGCGGGAGTGCGGGTGGTCGACTTGCGCCAGACCGCACCGATCGCGCGACCCGGCGCAGGTTTCGCAAACGGCTTCACGCGCAGGCCGCGCGCCGTGCCCACGGGCGTTTCGGCCGCGAGCTCGGGCAGCAGCGTGATGCCGTGGCCGGCCGCGACCATCTGGCGCAAGGTCTCGAGACTCGTCGCCCGGTAATCCTGCTCCTCGCTTACCCGGACCCGGCTGCAGACCTCCAGCGCCTGGTCGCGCAGGCAGTGGCCGTCCTCGAGCAGCAGCAGCGTCTCGCCACGCAGATCTTCCACCTTCACGCGCTCGCGGTCGGCGAGCGCATGCGAGGCGGGCACGGCGAGTACGAAGGGCTCTGCGTACAGTGGCGCAGCCTCGAGGCCGTCCATCGCCACGGGCAGCGCGAGCACACCGACGTCGATCTCGCCCGCGCGCAAGCGCTCGAGCAGTGGTTCGGTCTGGTATTCGTACAGCATGAGTTTGAGCCGCGGCAGCTCGCGTCGCAGCCGGCCGACGATGTGCGGCAGCAGGTACGGGCCGACGGTGGGAATCAGGGCCAGCTTGAGCGGCCCGGCCAGCGGATCCCGGTCGGTCTTCGCCAGTTCGACGATCGCATCGGCTTCCTGCAGCAACAGTCGCGCCCGCTGCACGATCTTCACGCCGGTCGCGGTCAGGGCGACGCGCCTGGGCTGCCGCTCGACGAGCGGCACGCCCAGGTACTCCTCGAGCTTGCGGATCTGTGCCGAGAGGGTCGGCTGGCTGACGAAGCAACGCTCCGCCGCCTTGCCGAAGTGGCGCTCGTCGGCCAGTGCCACGAGGTAGCGGAGGTCACGCAGGTTCATGCGGAAATAATAGCTGCAGCCTATCGGCCGGTGCAAAGCAATCAGGCCGGTTGATCGCCTATACTTGCGCCATGGGTCCCCGCTCCCCGAGGCTTTCGGCCGGCGTCGTGGTCGTGCGCCGTGCAGGCGACGACTGGCTGTACCTGTTGCTGCGCGCCTTCAATCACTGGGATTTCCCCAAAGGCATGGTCGAGGAGGGCGAAGAGCCGCTGGCCGCGGCCATCCGCGAGGTGCGCGAAGAGTCCACGATCGAGGATCTCGAGTTCGCGTGGGGCTCGAATTCGACGCAGACGGGACCCTACAGCGGCGGCAAGGTGGCCCGCTATTACCTCGCATCCACCTGCACGACTGACGTGGGCTTGCCGATCAATCCCATGATCGGCCGTGCCGAGCACAGCGAGTACCGCTGGGTCGATTTCGACGCCGCCCTCGAACTCGTCTCGCCGCGCGTCAAGCCCGTCGTGCGCTGGGCCGCACAGGCGCTCGCCGCGGCGACTGACCTGCCGTCAGACGACGCGGCCGCGATGGCCGCCCCGCGCGAAATCTTCGACGTTCGCCGCCATTTCATCGAGGCAACGCTGGCGTGCCTCGCGTGCTGCCCACGCAATGTGCGGCGTCACGATCAGGTGCGGAATGTCCGGCGCCAGCAGGGGATTGCCGTCCACGGGCGGCTCCTGTGGCAGCACGTCGATGGCGGCGCCGCCGAGCCTGCCCGCGCGCAGTGCGTCGGCCAGCGCCTGTGAGTCGACGAGCGCACCCCGCGCGGTGTTGATGAGCAGCGCATCGGGCTTCATGCGCGCCAGTTGCGGGGCACCGATCAAGCCCTGCGTGAGAGTCGTCAGCGGACAATGCAGGCTGAGCACGTCCACCTGCGACAGCAGTTCGTCGAGGTCGTGCCGGCCGGCTCGCGGCTCGCCCCCCGGGCGGCTGGCGATCCACACCTCCATGCCGAGCGCCAGGCTGGCTGCGCGTGCCACGCCCTTGCCGAGCGCGCCATAACCCACGATGCCGAGCTTGCGCCCCGCGAGTTCCCGCAGCGGGAAGTCGAGCAGGCAGAACTGGTCGCCGCGTGACCAGGCGCCCGAGCGAACCAGCGCGTCGTATTCGCGCAGGCGCTGCGTCAGCAGCAGCATCGTGCCGAGCACGTGCTGCACCACCGAGGCGGTGCAATAGTCGCGCAGGTTGCAGACGGCGATGCCGCGCTCGCGGGCGGCTTCGAGGTCGACGTTGTTGGTGCCCGTGGCGGCGAGCACGATGAGCTTGAGGTCGGGCGAGGCCGCGATCGTCTCGCGCGTGATGCGCAGCTTGTTCAGCGCGACGACGGTGGCGCCGGCGATGGCCTCCGGCACGGCAGCCTGCGGCGTGTGGTCGCGCAATTCCAGGTCGGGCAGGGCGCGCCGCAACGCGGACGGGTCGAGGTCGCGATTGAAACTGACGGTGGCGTAATCGAGGAAAACGGCTCGCATCGGGCACTCGCTGACAAGCGACGACTGCAAACCGTAGCATTCCCGCATGCGCCGGTCGTCGAAAAAATCGACGATCGCGCTTTGCCGCGGTGCGGGTCCGGTTTTCCGCGATGGCGAGGCTGGCCCGGCACAGTGCACTGTGTACGGGCCGGACGAGCAGTCCGCCAGGAAGATCGCACATCGTTACCCAGCCAGACACACCGGACGAACTCGAGCCGCGCGTACGACGCATCATTTCGCGTTGGGGCCACGATCCCGGCGCGCTCGTGCAGGTGTTGCGCGAGGTCCAGGAGGCGTTCGGCTACCTGCCGGCTCCCGTGCTCACGCTGGTCGCACGCCTGCTGCGCATCCCCTATTCGCGCGCCAAGGGCGTCGCGAGCTTCTATTCCTTCCTGTCCGACGAGCCGCTGGGCGCGTATCGCGTCCTGTTCTCCGACAACATCACCGACCGCATGGCCGGCAGCGAGTCCCTGCTGCAGGCGATGTGCTACCGCCTCTGGGCGGAGCCGGGAAAAGTCTCGCAGGACGGCCTGGTCAGCGTCGCGCGCACGTCGTGCACCGGCATGTGCGACCAGGGGCCGGCATTGCTGGTCAACGGCCGCGCCGTCCCGTCGCTGACCAGTGAGCGTGTCGAGCGCATCTGCGATCTGATCCTTGCGCGTACGCCGCTCGACGCGTGGCCAGCGGGGTTCTTCGTCGTGCACGACAACGTGCGTCGCGCGGACATCCTGCTCGGCCACACGCTGCAACCCGGCGAGGCGATAGGCGCCGCGCTGCAACGCGGCGCGGCAGGCTGGTCCGAGCACGCGGCCAACGAACGTTCCTGGCGCGAGGCGTACGTCGGTGCCGCGCAGGGTCCAATCGCCATCCTCGAGGAGATCAAGCGCTCGAACCTGCGCGGCCGCGGCGGCGCGGGCTTTACCACCGGCGTGAAGTGGGAGGCGTGCCGCCAGGCCACGGGCCTGACACGCTACGTGGTCTGCAACGCCGACGAAGGCGAGCCGGGCACGTTCAAGGATCGCGTGCTGCTGACGAGCCACGCCGACCTGGTATTCGAAGGCATGACGGTCGCGGCCTATGCGATCGGCGCCAGCCTGGGGTTCCTCTACCTGCGCGGCGAGTATCGCTACCTGCTCGAGCCGCTCGAGGCGATCCTGCAGCGCCGCCGTGCCGCCAACCTGCTCGGCAACGGCATCTGCGGCCAGCCGGGGTTCGATTTCGACATCCGCATCCACGTCGGCGCGGGCTCCTACGTGTGCGGCGAAGAGTCTGCCCTGATCGAGTCGCTCGAGGGCAAGCGCGGTGTGCCGCGCAATCGACCGCCGTATCCCGTCACGAACGGCTACCGGCAGCAGCCGACGATCGTGAACAACGTCGAGACGTTGTGCGCCGCCGCGTTGATTGCCGTCCGGGGCGGCGACTGGTACCGCTCGCTCGGCACGCTCAAGTCGTCCGGCACCAAGATTCTCTCGGTGGCGGGTGACGTCGCCCGTCCGGGCCTGTACGAGTACCCGTTCGGCGTGACGCTGCGCCAGGTGCTGGAGGACTGCGGCGCCGCGGACACGCAGGCGATACAGATCAGCGGCCCGTCGGGCATCTGCGTCGATGCGACCGAATTCGGCCGCCGCATCGCCTTCGAGGACCTGCCCACCGCCGGCGCGTTCACCGTGTTCGATGCCAGCCGCGACATGTTCGACGTGGCGCACAACTACGCGCAGTTCTTTGCGCACGAGAGCTGCGGCTTCTGCACGCCGTGCCGTGTCGGCACCTCGATGCTGGTCGCGTCGATGGACAAGATCCGTGCGGGCAACGGCACCCAGCACGACGTCGGCGAAATAGACCGGCTGAACAAGGTGCTGCTGATGTCCGCCCACTGCGGCCTCGGCCACACGGCCTGCAACCCGATCCTCGACACGCTCAAGCGCTTCCGCCCGGCCTACGAGCGCAAGCTGCGCTCGCTCGATTTCACGCCGGCGTTCGACCTCGACGGCGCGCTGCACCGCGCCCGCAAGATGACCGGCCGCGACGACGCCGACGCGCACCTGGAGGCACAACCGTGAACCAGCGGCCGAGCTTTCTCCTCGACGGCGCCGAGGTGCCGTTCGAACCCGGGCAGACGGTGATGCAGGCCGCGCTCGCGGCCGGGCGCTACATCCCGCACCTCTGCTACCACCCGGAATTCACGCCGCACGGCAGCTGCAAGCTCTGCACCGCCAGGGTCAACGGCCGGCTGATGGCCGCGTGCACCACGCCCGCCGGGATCGCGACCGAGGTCGAAAGCGAAACGGAAGAGTTGAACGACCTGCGACGCACGCTGGTGCAGATGCTGTTCGCGGAGGGCAATCACTTCTGCCCCTCCTGCGAGAAGAGCGGCAACTGCGTGCTGCAGGCCCTTGGCTACGATCTCGGGGTGATGACCGCGGGATTCCGCCACCTGTTTCCGGACCGTCCCGTGGATGCCTCGCACCCCGAGATCCTGCTCGACTTCAACCGCTGCATCCTTTGCGAGCTGTGCGTGCGCGCGGCACGCGAAGTGGACGGCAAGCACGTCTTCTCGCTGGCGGGCCGCGGCCTTGGCAAGCACCTGATCGTGAACGCGGAGTCGGGGCGGCTGGTGGACACCGACGTGAAGGTCACCGACAAGGCTGTCGAGGTGTGCCCGGTGGGCGTGATCCTGCGCAAGCGAGTCGGCTTCGCCACGCCGATCGGCGCGCGCCGCTACGACCAGTCGCCGATCAGCGCGCAGGCGCTCGCCGATGCGCCGCGCCCGCTGGAGCGCAACCATGATTGACGTCACCCGGCGCAAGCTCAAGGTCGCGACGACTTCGCTCGCCGGCTGCTTCGGTTGCCACATGTCGCTGCTCGACATCGACGAACGGCTGTTCGCGCTGCTCGAGCGCATCGAGTTCGATCGCTCGCCATTGACCGACATCAAGCACTGCGGGCCGTGCGACATCGGCATCATCGAGGGCGGCATCTGCAACGCGGAAAACGTGCACGTGTTGCACGAGTTCCGCGCCAACTGCAAGATCCTGGTGGCCATGGGCGCCTGCGCCGTGACCGGCGGCCTGCCCGCGCAACGCAACCACCTCGATCTCGGGCTGTGCCTGCAGGAGGTGTACCTGACCGACCCCGGCGTGGCCCACGGCATGATCCCGAACGATCCCGAGCTGCCGCTGCCGCTCGACAAGGTACATCCGTTGCACGAGGTCGTGAAGATCGATTACTTCATCCCGGGCTGCCCGCCGTCGGGCGACGCCATCTGGAAATTCCTCACCGACCTGATCGAGGGCCGCACGCCGAAACTCGGCCACGGCCTGATCCACTATGACTGAGCAGGGCCGCCCGCAATGAGCACGCTGCCGCTGGAAACCGCCGCCCACCCCGAGCAGCTGCGCCGCGTGGTGATCGAGCCGCTGTCGCGCGTCGAGGGCCACGGCAAGGTCACGCTGCTGCTGGACGAGGACGGCCACGTCGAGCAGGCGCGGCTGCACATCGTGGAATTCCGCGCCTTCGAGAAATTCATCCAGGGCCGGCCGTACTGGGAAGTGCCGGTGATGGTGCAGCGCCTGTGCGGCATCTGCCCGGTGAGCCATCACCTCGCGGCATGCAAGGCGCTCGACCAGGTGGTCGGCGCGACGACGCTCACGCCCACGGCGGAGAAGATTCGCCGCCTGATGCACTACGGGCAGATCCTGCAGTCGCACGCGCTGCACTTCTTCCATCTGTCGTCGCCGGACCTGCTGTTCGGCTTCGGTTCCGACGTCGCGCGCCGCAACATCGTGGGCGTCGCGGCGGCGTATCCCGACATCGCCCGGCAGGGCGTGTTGTTGCGCAAGTACGGCCAGGAGGTCGTCCGCCACACGGCGGGCAAGCGCATCCACGGCACGGGCTCGGTGCCCGGCGGCGTGAACAAGAGCCTCACGGCCGCCGAGCGCGACGAGCTGCAGAAAGACATCTACCAGATGATCGCGTGGAGTCGCGACGCCGTGCGGCTGGTAAGGAAACTCTTCGAACAGGACCTCGCGACCTACCGCAGCTTCGGCACGTTCGAGGCGCGGACCTTGAGCCTGGTGCGTGCCGACGGCGCGATGGACCTCTATCACGGCGGCCTGCGCGCGCAGGGCGCGGACGGCGGGATGATTTTCGACCACGTCGACTACGGCCACTACTGGGAGCAGATCTCCGAGGAGGTGAAGGCCTGGTCGTACATGAAGTTCCCGTACCTGCGTGCGCTCGGGCACGAGAACGGCTGGTACCGCGTCGGTCCGCTGACCCGCGTCACCCGCTGCGACTTCATTCCCACGCCGCTCGCCGACCGCGAACGGCGCGAGTTCATGGCGTTTGACGACGGGCGCGCCGCGCTATCCACGCTCGGCTTTCACTGGGCGCGCATGATCGAGATGCTGCACGCAGCCGAAGCGATCAAGGACCTGCTGCACGACGGCGACCTGCTCGGGACCGATCTCATGACAGACGGCAAGCGGCAGGCGCGCGGCGTGGGCGTGATCGAGGCGCCGCGCGGCACGCTCATACACCACTACCGCGTCGACGAGAACGACCAGGTGGTGCGCGCGAACCTGATCGTCTCGACCACGCACAACAACCAGGCGATGAACGTGGCGATTCGCGAGGTGGCGCGCCAGTACCTCGACGGGCGCACGCTGACCGAGGGCCTGCTCAACCACATTGAAGTGGCCGTGCGCGCGTTCGATCCCTGCCTGTCGTGCGCGACGCACGCGGTCGGCCGGATGCCGCTGGCAGTGGAGCTGCTCGATGCCGATGGCTCGGTCGCAGACTCGATGACGTGCAGATGAGCGTTGCGCCGACGCTGGTGTTTGCCGTGGGTAACCCGAGCCGGGGCGACGATGCCGTGGGTCCGCTGCTGGCGGAACGACTCGAGGCGGCGGACGTGCCGGGCGTCGAAGTGCTGGTCGACTTCCAGCTGCAGGTCGAGCACGCGCTCGACCTCGCGGGGCGCGAACGCGTGATCTTCGTCGATGCGTGTGCCGACGCCGTGGCGCCATTCGTCGAGCGCGAGGTTCACGCCGACGCCGGTTTCGCGCACACCAGCCATTCGCTCGCGCCGGCACAGGTGCTGGAAACGTACCGGCGAGTCACCGGCGCCAGCCCGCCGCCGGCGCTGTTGTTCGGCGTGCGCGCCCATCGCTTCGAGCTTGGTGCGGATTTGTCCCCCGACACCGAGCGCGCCAGCCAGGCCGCGTGGCCGCGACTGCTGGAACTCTGCCGCCGCTGATTCCGCTCAGGTTCCGGCCAGCACGTCGAGGCGAACCTGCCCGCTCTGCGACGAGTAGGTGCAGCCGAGGTTGCGCGTTTCACCTTTCGGCATCCGCACCCGCAGCTGCATGCGGCAGCCGCCCGGCATCGCGACGGCTGCGTTCTGCTGCAGGATGCGTCCGCCGCGGGTGACCTCGAACCGGGCGCGGCAGCCATGGGCGACCCAGACGCGATCGCCGCGCTGGCCCCAGCTCTGGCCTTCGACGCAGCGCGCGTCGGACAGCCGCTTCACCAGCACGGCGCGGCCATTCACCGGCAACTGGCACTCGCGGTACTTCTTTTCGACCGAAGCGCAGTTGAACTGCATGCGGTCGTCGCCGTCGTCGTCGTAACCCCAGCCGAAGCCATAGAGGTTGACGTCGCCGGTGCGCGTTTCGACGAAACATGATCCGTTGGTGACTTGCCCGCGCTGGTTGCGCACGCGCAGGTCGATCGACCAGCCGTCGTGGAGCTGCTGGAAGTTGCTCGTGTCCAGCACCGTGTACCCCCGGCGGTTGGCTTCGCGCACGCAGTCGCCCTGGGCTGAGCGAGTCTGCGGCGCCGGCGCCTGCTTCAGGGCTGGCTGGTTGACGGGCGCACGCACAGCCGGAGCGACGCCTGCCTGGGCCCAGCCTGATGCGGGCACGGAGGCGGCCATTGCAAGCAGGGCAGCCAGGAACAGACGGGCAATCGATCGCATGGGGGCCCTCCAGGCGGTTCTGGGACGTCCAGTCCGGACAACGGTCGAGGGACGCCATCGTTGACCGCGCGGCAACCGGCTTGCAATCGATTTCGCTGCCAGTGGCGCCGATCTCTCTGCTGCGTCGCCGCACGCGCGTGACTTCGCCGAGGCGTTGTTTTCTTGCGCCAGCGCACGGAAAAGAACGCTTATGGATCAGATAGTTGGTTGAAAATATCTATGCCTCGACCAGCCCTGGCCGGTACACTAGCCGGCTATTGACCGTAACCATCGAAGCGGAACCCCCCTGATGCACAACGACACCGACAGCGTCGCGCGCGCGCCTGAGCATGCTCCAATCAACTGGGTCACCACGATCCTGTTCACGGCATTGCCGTTGGTCGCCGTCACGGTGGTGCCCTGGTACGGCTTCACGCATGGATTCAGCGTCGCGGCCTGGGTTCTGGCGCTCGTGTCGCTGTGGGCATGTGGCATCGCGATCACGGCAGGCTACCACCGCCTGTGGGCGCACCGTGCTTACAGCGCGCACTGGTCGGTGCGCACCTTCCTGATGCTGTTCGGCGCCATGGCGCTGCAGAACAGCATCCTGGTCTGGGGCTCGCAGCACCGCACCCACCACCGCTTCGTCGACGACTGGGACAAGGATCCGTACAGCGCCAAGCGCGGCTTCTGGTTCTCGCACATGGGCTGGATCCTGCGCGACTACCCGAGCGGCAGGAACGATTTTTCGAACGCGCGCGACCTCGAGCGCGACCCGATCGTGATGTTCCAGCACCGTTTCTACCTCCCGCTCACGATCTTCATGAACGTGGCCCTGCCGCTGCTGGCGGGCTGGGCCGTGGGCGACGTGTGGGGCGTGTTCCTGCTCGCCGGCGTCGTGCGGCTGGTGATCAATCACCACTTCACCTGGTTCATCAATTCGCTGGCGCACATGTGGGGCAGCCAGCCGTACACCGACGAGAACACGGCGCGCGACAACCCCGCGCTCGCATTCCTCACCTACGGCGAGGGTTATCACAATTTCCACCACATCTTCCAGAACGACTACCGCAACGGCGTGAAGTGGTGGCAGTTCGACCCGACCAAGTGGCTGATCGCGAGCCTGTCGTTCGTGGGTCTCGCCAACAACCTGAAGCGCGTGCCGGACCTGTGGATCCAGCGTGCGCAGGTCGCCATGCAGTTCAAGCGCGTCGAACTGGCGCTCGAGGCGCGGCGCAGCCGGCCGGGTGACGAGCACATCGATCGCCTGAAGGCCCGTGTCGCCGAAGAATACGCGGCGTTCCGCAAGTCGCTCGAGGAATGGGCCAAGGTCAAGGACCAGTGGGTGGCGGACCGCAAGCAGCGGCTGCTGCAGCGCTGGGAAGAGACCAGTTTCCGCCTGCGGCTGCGACAGATCGAGCAGGGCCTGCACCTGCAGGGTCGCCGTCTGCGCGCGATGAGCAAGGCGTCGCTCGCCGCCTGACGCAAGGGGTCAGGGGATAGGGGTTGGGGGTCAGTCGGAACCGATGGCCAGGGGCGGGTGCAATTGCGGTGCGGTCCGCTTCGAGATCGACGCGGCGCTGGCTGATGTCTACGTCTGTCACTGCTCGATCTGTCGCCGCTCCACCGGCAGTAACGGCATCGCGGTGGTTGTCATCCCGAATGACAAGCTGCGGTGGGTTCATGGCGAAGACCACATCGTGATGTGGAGCAAGCCGGATTCAGATTGGCAGACCTGGTTCTGCAGGATCTGCGGCTCGCCGGTTCCCGGTCGGAACGATCCGGCGAGAATGTTCGTGCCAGCGGGTTCCCTGACCGAGGGGGGTGACGCGCTCAGGGTGGCCCACCACGTCTGGGTGGGCTCGAAGGCCGCCTGGGACGAAATCGGCGATACGGGCAAGCAACACGCGGAGCAGTTTCGTGCTTAGCGTTGCGGACCTGCGCAACGCTCAGAACCGGATTTCGAACCCCGCCTGCAGCAGGCGCGGCATGCCCGGGATCAACCCACGGCTCATGTCGGCCACGTAGAGTCTGTCACCGAGGTTCTTCGCCGTGGCGAAGACGGTGCAGTTGCAGACCGGCAGGTCGTAATTGGCCGTCAGGTTCCAGATCGTGTAGCCCGGCATTTCGCCGCGCTGGCCGTTGGCGACGATCGCGACGGTGTTGAGGTCGTCGGTGAAAGACGAACTGGTGTAGACGCCTTCGAGCGACAACTCGAGGCCGAAGCCAGTGCGCAGTCCAATCGTTCCCGAGAACAAGTGTTCGGGCGCATAGGGCAGCCGATTGCCGGTCACCTTGACGGCGCCGAAGCCGGTCACGTTGCTGTAGCGCTCGCCGACATACTCTGCATCCGCGAGCCAGGTGTAGGCCGCGCGCGCGAAGATTTCCACGGGCCATTCGACCAGGCCGGTGCTCGACGCATTGCCCGCCAGTTCCAGGCCCTGCTGCAGGGTTTCGCCCGCGCTGGTAAGCGTTGCGCCGGATCCGCCCGCGACGCTCGCTGGCACGATCTGGTTTTCGAAGTCCATGCGGAACAGCGTGACTTCGTAGGAGAGCCCGTCGCGCGGATTGGCGCGTACGCCGAGCTCGTAGTTCCAGGACAGTTCGGCGTCGAGATCGACGCTGCCGCCCGCGGCCGTCACGATATCCGCAACGCCCGGCGGCGCGAAGCCGCGGTGCACGCCCGCGAACAGCACCGTTTCCGGCAGCGCCTCGAAGGTTGCGCCAATTCCGGGAATGACTTCGTCGACGGTCGACTCGCCCGTGGCTCCGGTCAGGTTGTCCGTGCGCTCGTAATCGACGTGTTCGAAGCGCACGCCAGGGGTGACCGTCCAGCGGCCGAAGTCGAAACGGTTCTGCACGAAAGCCGACATTGCTTCGACCGTGCGATCGCTGTCCTCGCGGATGCCGGCGTTGCGCCCGGTGCCGGGATCTCGCGCGCTCGGCGTATCGCCGTTGGCCTGGATACGGAATTGATCCTCGAAGTGATAGCGGATGCCTGCTTCGGCCACGTTGTCCACGCCGAACAGGCCATGCTGCATCGATACCCGGGGCTCGAGACCGGCCGTCCAGAACTGGCGCAGGCGGCCTTCGTTGCCACAGGTCGTCAGCAGGTTGGCCATGCCGGCGCACACCGGGTCGCTCGCATCGTTCGGTCGTTGCGCCGAGTTGCTCGATTGACGCCACCAGTCGCGGTTGAAGTACGTGTAATAGGCGTTGGTGGTGAACGTCACCGCGGGACTCAGCGCGAACCGATGCGTGACCGACGTGCCGAATCGCTGCGCGTCCATCTCGTCATTCCGGAATGGGTTCTGGTACGGATCCGCCTGCCACTCGGCGAGCGTGAGTCCCGAGTACGTCACCTGCGAGGTTTCGTCGTAATAGCTCGCGCGGACAGTGACCGCCTGCTGCTCGCTCAGTTCGTGCACTGCCTTCAGGTTGATGTCGCCGACCTCGAAGTGCATGTTGTCGCGCGCGCCGTCGGTTTCCTTGTACGTGCCGTGCGCGATGAAGCCAGTCTTGCCGAAGGTGTCGCCCACCTGACCGTGGATCTCGCGGAAGTCCTTGTTGCCGAACGAGGCGACGAGCCGGCCGGCGCGGTCGCCCGGTACCGGCGGCGTGATGTAGTTGATCACCGCGCCAACGGTGTGTGGTCCGTAAGCGATCTGGCCCGAGCCCTTCAGGACCTCGATGCGCTCGAAGCGCTCGACCGGCGGGTGGTAGTACGTCGCGTTGTCGCCGTACGGGGCATAGGCGATTGGAATGCCGTCTTCGAGCAGCAGCACCTTGCTCGAACGGGTCGGGTTGAGGCCGCGGATGCCCAGATTCGGCCGCAGGCCGAGCCCTTCCTCGTCGCGCGCAAAAACCCCGGGCACTTTGCGCAGCGCCTCGTTGATGGTGAAGACGCGGGACTCAGTGAGAATGCCCGCGTCGATGACCGTACCGGAGCCCGGGATCGAGTCGAGGCGGATCCGGTCGCCGATCA
Organism: Pseudomonadota bacterium; assembly: GCA_016705325.1. Classification (GTDB taxonomy): domain Bacteria; phylum Pseudomonadota; class Gammaproteobacteria; order Steroidobacterales; family Steroidobacteraceae; genus RPQJ01. Next base: position 32,301 of record JADIYJ010000028.1, read on the forward strand.
CGGTGATGACGGGTTCAAGCTCGTCGCTGTCGGACGCCGCGGCGTCGTCGGCTTGGACGCTGCCCGCCGCGAACAGGGCCGCGGTCACGGCTGCGCCGAGCAGCGCCGAGCGAGGCACGAGAACGCGAGCCGAGGGACGGGAGGGCCGGGCGGCCTGGCGGGCAGTAGCGGACATAAAGGGATCCAGCGGATTTGATCTGGTGCTGGCCGCGACTTTGCGGAATGCCAGGTTAGCTGTCAATGCAAATCATTCGTATTCGTATTAAGTAGATACCGCAGTCATCCTGCGGATCCTGACTCGACCGGCCTTCAGCGCGTTAGGCTTACGGGCTGTCCCAGCGTCCAGAGCCAATGCCATGCCCTCGTTCGACATCGTGTCCGAGCTCCCCATGCACGAAGTAACCAACGCCGTCGACCAGGCCTCGCGCGAGGTCGGCCAGCGGTTCGACTTCAAGGGGACAAATGCCAAGTTTGAATTAAAAGATCACGTCATCAACCTTTCTGCACCGGCTGACTTTCAATTAAAGCAAATGATTGAAATCCTCAAGCTCAAGCTCGCCAAGCGCGGCATCGACGTCGCCTGCCTGAAGATCGACGAGCCGGTAACCACCGGTCAGACCGCGAAACAGATCCTCACGCTGCGCGAGGGGATCGAGACGGAGCTCGGCAAGAAGATCCAGCGCCAGATCAAGGATTCGAAACTCAAGGTGCAGGCGGCGCTGCAGGACAAGCAGGTGCGCGTGACCGGCAAGAGCCGGGACGACCTGCAGGATGCGATCGCGCTGGTGAAGAAGGGCGAGTACGAGCTGCCGCTGCAGTTCACCAACTTCAGGGACTGAGCGGCGGCTCCGTCGTGGGCGCAGTCGACTCATCGAACGATGCGCCAGCCTGCAGCAGCGCTTCAATCCGGGTTGCGAACTCGTGCGCCAGCAGGTCGTGCTGCACAGCCGTGGCCGGTCCTGCGAACCCCGTGTGGATCTCGTGCACGCGGCCAGCGCGGTCAATGAAGATCGCAGTCGGGTAAGGCGAGCACGGCGTCGAGCTGCGGCAACGCGGCTGCGGCTTGCTTCCTGTCGGCTGTACCCGCGATCAATGTCGGGTAGGCGATGCCGTTTGCCGTGCGGAAGCGCTGCACGGCGGCAACGGCACGGTCGAATTCCGCGTGCTGCTCGAACATCAGGCTGACGATCTCCAGGCCTCGCGACCGGTACTTGCGGTCGAGTTGCACCAGCAACCTTGCTTCGTCGTGACTGTTGGGACACCAGCTGCCAGCGAGCGTGACCAGCAGTACCTTGTCCTGGAAGCGCGGATCGCTGTTCGACACCGTCCTGCCGTCCAGGTCCTTGAACGCGAAGGTGAACGGCGCAGCGGGATTGCGCAGGCGCGAAGCGAGCGCTGCAGCATCGATGGCAGCGTCGGGGTTGCGGGTCGCGACGAAGTGCTGCGAGCCGCCGCGGTCCGACCAGGTTTCGCCAGCGAGTTCGCCCCGGGCGTCAAGCTTCGCTTCGTAGAGCACGACCGCGCCGCCATCGAAACGTGACAGGCGCAACTCCTCGTCGTGGGCCTCGCCGGCCAGGAAACGCTGGTCGCCGGTCGGCATCTGCACCGTACCTGTCACGTCGTCGAAACTCTGGTCGACCATGGCGACGCCGGCAGTCCGGCGACCGGCGCCGTCCGTGAATGTCACGTCCCACCGTCCGGCGAAATCCGCATTGTCCGGCAGGGCCTCGGGGTAAAAGCGCCAGGTTTCGCCGAGTCGCGCGGTGAACGGCAGTTGCAGGGCCTTGCCGTCGGTGTGGACGAGCGTGACGTTGCCGGTCAGTTCGCCGCCCCTCACATTCGCGGACAAGGTCGTCTCGTAGCCGGGGAACCGGGCTTGCAGCCGGCCCGGCGTGACTGCCACTTCGTCGAGCCGGATACGTTCCTCACCGTTGGTGACGTACAGCACCTTGCCGGTCTCTTCCTGCGCCACGTCCAGGCCGAAGGGCACCGTCTTGCTGCCCGGCAGCTCGAGGGTCGCGCGGTAGCTGCCGGCCTGCAGTTCGCGGCTGGCGGGTTTCGAGCAGGCGGACAGCGCGAGCGCCGCCGCCAGGAGCAGCAAGGCGGGAGCACGACACGTTCGCAGTCGACCCGCGAGGGGCAGGTTCGGTCGGTTCATGCGGCAGGTTCGGCCGTGGGGCCGTCAGACGTTGAGGGCGACGCGGATCTTGTCGACCAGGTCTTCGCCGCCGTGCTCGCGGACGTGCTCGATCACGATCGGTCCGAATTTCTTCGCGGTGTCGATGTCGACGCCCAGTTCCGCGAACGACGCGGCGAGGCCCGCCCAGCGGCCAGCGGATGATTTCCTGCCGCCGAACAACGACCCGATGCCGCCGGCGAGCGAGCTCAGGGCACTCGGCGGCGGGGCGTTCTTGAGCAGCTTGTCGGCGCCCGGGACGTCGGCGACGAACGCCCTGAAGTCCACCGGGCTCAGGTTCTGCTGGCCTGCACGCAGCAGCGCCACGACGCCACCGCGGGCCTGTTCCCTGGAGACTCCCAGGTCCTTGGTGATCTTGCGGATCAGGTCGTCCATCGCTGTCACTCGGGGTGGGGCGAACCGGGCCGATTCTACGTCAAGCCGGCTGCCAGACCAGCGCCAGATCCGTCACTTCGGTGTCGGACTTGCGGGCCTTGATCTCCGACTGTTCCACGGCGATCGCACCGGCGTCGAACTTCGATTCGAGCGCTGCGATCTCGTCGGCCAGCTCCGCCTCCAGCGCGGCGTGCTGCTGTTGCAGCGCCGTCAGGTCGGCTTCGGCATGCGCGACGTCGGTCCGCTCCTTGCCGATGCGGCCCACGCTCCTCGCGGCGGACGACGCCTTGCCGAGCGCGCTGCCGCGGCGGCCGCCGAACAGCGCACCGAGCAGGCTGCCCCCCACGCTGAGCGCGGACGACATCGTCTGCTGGCTCGACTGCTCTTGTTCGCGCACCAGCTTCTGTTCCGCCTTGCGCGCCCGGTCCCCGGCGTGTCGAGCTTCGACGCGTATTTCCTGCGCAAGGCATCGACGGCGGCGTCGCGCTTCTCGCGCAAGGCCAGGGCCAGGCGTGCCCGGAACTCGCTTTCGCTGCCGCCCGGCGCCGAGGTCAGCTTGAGGTCGGGGCAGCGCATGATCGACAGCGAGGACGTGCGGTAGACGTGATCCGCCAGCGACTTGCCGTGCTGCGCAAACGCCTTGGCCGCGATGGCGCTGCCGGCGACGTCGGCAAATGTCGCGTTGGCAGCGGGCGCGTCGAGCAGCTGGATGGCGTCCGCGTTGCAGATTTCGGCTGCCTCCCAGGCGGGACCCTGCGCGGTCAACGGCGCGAGGTAATACCAGTTTTCCCAGGCATCGAGGCCCGCCCTGGTGTCGACGAAGTGCGCACGCACGCGTGCGCCGATGCGCGGCTCGTACTCGACACCCTGGTTGCCAGCGGCCGCCATGAATTTCTCCGGCACGCCCGCCGGGACGATGGGGCGACTGCCTGACGCCTTTGGCGGCGCGTGCGGTGTGGCGGCACGAGCAGGCCCGGTCACTGCAGCCGGTGCAGGCGGGGGGGACACTTTCCCCTCAGCCGCGGCCAGCTGTGCGATCTCGGCCGAGGTCAGCGGACCGCGCAGGTACGAAAGTGCCCAGCGCGTGCGCAGCAGCACGGGCGCTGCGTCGTGCACGTTGCGCATCAGGAACGTGCGCTGCGGCAGGCTCGACATCGCCGACTCGAGCTGCGTCTTGTCCATGCCACCGGCCGGATCGCTGCCGAGCAGGCCTTCGATCACGCGGGCCTTGTCGCGCTCGGTCTGCAGGCGGCCGATGAACCAGGTGCCGGCATTGCCCAGGCCCTTGTAGTCGAGGTCGACGGGGTTCTGCGTCGCCAGCACGACGCCGAGGCCGAACGCGCGCGCCTGCTTCATCAGCGTCAGCATTGGCAGCTTGGACGGCGGCATCGCGCTTGGCGGGAAGAAACCGAACACTTCATCCATGTAGAAGATCGCGCGCAGGCTGGTGGTGCCGGACTGGCGGCGCATCCACGCGACGAGCTCGTTCGTGACCAGCGTCACGACGAACATGCGTTCGGCGTCGTTCAGGTGCGCGATCGAGACGATCGCGATGCGGGGCTTGCCATGCGCGTCGTACAGCAGCGACTGGATGTCGAGCGCGTCGCCGGCGAGCCAGGCCTCGAACCCGGGCGATGCCAGCAGGCCGTTGATGCGGAGCGCGAGTTCCGTCCGGTCCTTCGCCGGGAAGAAACTCTCGACGTCGAAGACACCCACCTTGTCGAACGGCGGCTTCTGCACCGACCGGATCAGGGCGGCGAGGTCGAGGCTCTCGCCGTTGCGCCAGGCGGCGTCGAGCAGGGCGGAGAGCAGGATGAATTCACGACTGCGGATCGGATCGGCATCGACGCCGAGCAGTCCGAGCAATCCGGCGACGGCCGAGCCGACACGCTCTTTGAGCGCGGTGGCGTCGTTCGCGACCATCGGATCCGGCGCTGCAAACGAACGGAGGATCGACAGCGGCCTGCCTGCGTTCGAACCGGGCGTGTAGATGTCCACGACCGCTGCATCACGCAGGCGCTGAATGCGTGCGCCGTCCTGGCCCCATTCCTCGAGTCCCTTGCGCCAGGTCGTTGCGGTTGCATTGGCGAACTCGTCCACGCTCTGGCCCTTGCGCGAGGCTTCGCCGGCGTCGACCCAGGGCTTGAAGTCCTGCGGCCGCAGCTGTGGAAAGGTCAGTGCGAGGTTGGCGATGTCGCCCTTCGGGTCGATGACGATGGCGGGAATGCCGTCGATCGCGGCCTCCTCGAGCAGCGACACGCAGAGGCCGGTCTTGCCGCTGCCGGTCATGCCGATGCAGACCGCATGCGTCGTCAGGTCGCGCGAGTCGTACAACAGTTCGTCGCCGAGCTGCTGCGTGGCCGGGTCGTACTCGCGGCCGAGATAGAAGACGCCAAGCTTTTCGTAGGACGGCAGCGGCATGTCGGTTTCCTTGGGTCCGGGAACGCACCAACGGCGGGTGGACGCAGCGGATGTTACCGAAATGTCACCGCCGGGCGACTGACGACGTAACCTTGCAGCCCTAGGATGGCATGAAACTCCAATCTACTCCGTGGCCTGCGCATGTCCATCGTCCTCGATCAGGTAACCAAGCGGTACCAGGGCGCCCCGGTCGTCAACGACGTTTCCCTGAACGTCGCCCAGGGCGAGTTCCTGGTGCTGCTCGGCCCCAGCGGCAGCGGCAAGAGCACGCTGTTGCGCTCGATTGCCGGCCTCACCGAAATCGACCATGGCCGGGTGGCGCTCCACGGCCGCGACGTGACCCATGTGAACTCGCGTGAGCGCCAGGTCGGGTTCGTCTTCCAGCACTATGCGTTGTTCCGTCACATGACCATCGGCGAGAACATCGAGTTCGCGCTGCGCGTCCGCAAGGTCAAAAGCGCGGAACGACGCGCGCGCCGCAAGGAACTGCTCAAGCTGGTCGCCCTCGAGGGCATGGATGACCGCCTCCCGGCCCAGCTCTCGGGCGGGCAGCAGCAGCGCGTTGCCGTGGCACGGGCGCTCGCGCACCGGCCGGCAGTGCTGCTGATGGACGAGCCGTTCGGCGCGCTCGACGCCAAGATCCGCGAGGAGCTGCGCCGGACCATCCGCCAGATCCAGCGCGAGCTGGACATGACGACGATCCTGGTCACCCACGACCAGGAAGAAGCTTTCGCGCTCGCCGACCGTATCGGCGTCATGCACCAGGGCCGCCTGCTCGAATGCGGCAAGCCCGACGACCTCTACACGCGCCCGGCCACCCGTTTCGTCTCCACGTTCCTGGGCGCGGCGAACCTGCTGCTCGGCTACCGGACGCCGCGCGGCGTGCGCTTCAGTTCCAGGCCGATGGCGGGCGGTGAGGTGCCGCGGGAAGTGGTCGCGATCCTGCGGCCGGAAGAGGTGGAACTCTGCGCCGACGAGCTGGCGGTCAAGTCGAATTTCGTCAGCCACGGACAGGTCGAGGAAGTCCTGTTCGGCGGCGCGGTCGAGCGCCTGCGGGTCCGCATGGCCAGCGACGGTCCCGTGCCGGTGGCGCCGGGACGCGAGGGTTCTGCCGGACAGGGTTCCCTGCTCGAAGTGTCGCGGACGCTGCCCGAACAGCGCGATTTCCCGGTCGCGGTCGGACAGCGGGTCGCCGTCGGCGCGCGCAGCATCCACGTGCTGCCGACGCCGATTTCGAGCTTCACCGCCGTGGCCGCCGACGAAGCGGCCGCGCGCGAACTCCGCGATTCGCCACTGCTCATGACTCTCGGTACGCGCATGCAGACGCGTGTCGCGACCCGGATCGGTCGCTTCGAGCGGGCGCCGCCGGGCATGCCCGCGATCGCGACCGGGCCCGGTTGTGCCTCGGCGGCCGAATGGCACCTGACGCACGGTGCCGTGCAGCTGCTGTGCGTGCCGTCCACGGCATCGCTGCCAAACCACGTGGTCATCCACACGCTCGACGCCGAGTCGCGCCGCGCGACGCTCGCGGTCGCGGCGAGCCTGCTGCGCCACGTCGCGGCCGAGGCGATCTACCTGGGCATCCAGCCCGCGACGTCCGCCGAGTCCGAGCGGGGCGCGCACATGCGCGACCTGCTGGACGCACGTTCGGCCGCGCTCGCCGATCACGGTCTCGACATGCGGACCGAACTGCGTCCCGGCGCCGTCGCGGAAGAGCTGCAGAAGGAACTCGCAGCGTACGAGCGCAGCATGCTGGTGCTCGGCACGTCGAATCCGGACGCGATACAGTGGGACTGGCTCAAGTCGCTGCTCGAGGGGACGCCCGGGCGTCCCGTGCTGATCGTCAACTCGGCGCGCGCTGAGCCGGCCGCGGACGCCTGAGATGGCTGCTTCCTGGTTCCGCCAGCCCAGCATCCTCCCGGGTTTCGGCCTCACGCTCGGGTTCACGACGTTCTTCCTGAGCGCCCTGGTGCTGCTGCCGCTCGCGGCGCTGGTCTTCAAGACCACGTCGTTGACCTGGTCGGAGTTTCTCGACGTGGTGCTGGACGAACGCGCGCTGGCGTCCTACCGGCTGAGTTTCGGCGCTGCCTTCATCGCCGCGGCCGTCAACGCCTTCTTCGGCTTCATCGTCGCCTGGTCGCTCGTGCGCTACGAGTTCCCGGGGCGACGCCTGGTCGATGCGCTGATCGACCTGCCGTTCGCGCTGCCCACGGCCGTGTCGGGTATCGCGCTCGCCACGGTATTCTCGCCGACGGGCTGGCTGGGCGTGAAGCTGCAGGAGCTGTTCGGCATCCAGGTCGCCTACACCTGGCTCGGCGTCGTCGTCGCGCTGATCCTGATCGGCCTGCCGTTCGTCGTGCGCTCGGTGCAGCCGGCGCTGGTCGAAGCGCAGCGCGACCTCGAGGAAGCCGCGGAGACACTCGGCGCGAGCCCCTTCACGGTGTTCCGCCGCATTATCCTGCCCGCGGTGCTGCCGGCGCTGGTCACGGGCTTCACGATGGCGTTCGCGCGCGGCGTCGGCGAGTACGGCTCGGTGGTGTTCATTTCCGGCAACCTGCCGCTCAAGACCGAGATCACGCCGCTGCTGATCGTGATCAAGCTCGAGCAGTTCGACTACAACGGCGCCGCAGCGCTCGGCTTCATGATGCTGCTCGTGTCCTTCCTGATGCTGTTCGCCATCAACCTGGTGCAGTCGTGGAGCCGGCGGCGACACGCCGGGCCCGCCGACACGGGCCGCAGGGTCGAGCGGCGCGCGCGCCCGCGCACGCAAAAGGTCGGGACCTGACGTGGCTGGCGCAGCCCCGCGGTTCGAGAAGCGCAAGCACGTGCCGCCAGGCGTGCGTGCCGGGCGCATCGCGCTGATCTCGGTGGCCATCGGCTTCCTGGCCCTGCTGCTGCTGGCGCCGCTCGGGGCCGTGCTCGGGCAGGCGTTCGCGGAGGGCTGGCGCGTCTTCCTCGAGTCGTTCGACAATCCGGACACGCTCGCCGCGATCAAGCTGACGCTGCTCACGGCGGCGATCGTCGTGCCGGTCAATACGCTGTTCGGCATCGCGGCCGCCTGGGCGATCGCGAAATTCGAGTTCAAGGGCAAGAGCCTGCTGATCACCCTGATCGACCTGCCATTCGCGATATCGCCGGTCATCGCGGGCCTGGTGTTCGTCATGCTGTTCGGCGCCCACGGCTGGTGGGGCCAGTGGCTGCAGGATCGCGACATCCAGGTCATCTTCGCGGTGCCAGGCATCGTGCTGGCCACCCTGTTCGTGACGTTTCCCTACGTCGCGCGCGAGCTCATTCCGCTCATGCAGCAGCAGGGCAGCGAGGAAGAGGAGGCCGCCATCACGCTCGGCGCCGGCGCCTGGACCACCTTCCTGCGCGTCACGCTGCCGAAGATCCGCTGGGGCCTCATCTACGGGGTGATCCTGTGTAACGCCCGCGCCATGGGCGAGTTCGGCGCGGTCTCCGTCGTGTCCGGCCACATCCGCGGCCTGACGACGACCATGCCGCTGCAGGTGGAGATCCTCTACAACGAGTACCTGTTCGTGGCAGCCTTCGCGGTGGCGTCCGTGCTCGCGCTGCTGGCGATCGTGACGCTCGTGATCAAGACGCTCGTGGAGTGGCGTGCCGACCGGCGCACAGGCTGATGGACAGAATTCCTGCATTGCTGAAAGACTGGATGGCGAGCCTCAGGCGACTGGCAGCCGGCCCGGCCACGCTCGAGCGCACGCTCACGCTCACGCTCGGCGGGCTCGTGCTCGCCGCGATCCTGGTGCTGGCGATCAGCGCCGTCGGCCTGCTGCACAAGCAGGCCGAACAGCAGGCGATTGCCCGGGTCCAGCTCGCCGGCGTTGCCGCGCGCGAGGAACTGCGTCGTCTCAGCGAAGACACGCTCACGACGACGCGCGTGCTCGCGGACCGCCAGCCGTTGCAGAGGCTGATACGCGCGGGCAGTCGCGAGCAGGCCGAGCTGTTCCTGCGACGTACCTGTGGCGCGCTCAATCTCGGCGCCTGTGCCGTCATCGTCGGGCAGAACGTCGTCGCGAGCACGAGCCGCGACGTGGCGTGGAACGAGACGCTCGAAGCGACGGCGGACCAGGGCGAACGCTTCATGCTGGCCCCGGCCTGGCAGCCGGACGGCCTGATCGGCGCCACGGCGCTGGTGCCCAACTTCGTCGAGACCCGCGTCGTCGCGTTGCGTTATTTCGATGCCCGGCTGGCCGTTGCCCTGTCGCAGCAGGCGGGCATGCCGATCCGTCTCGTCCGCCTGTCGAACTGGCTCGACAACGTCGAGCCGGATTTCAAGGAACTGCATTCGACCGCGCTGTCGCGTGCCGAAGCCGTCGCGCGCCGCATCGAGCCGCGCGACCTGTATGCGTCGAGCACCCCGATCTTTGCCTCGACCGGCGAAGGCATTGCGTTGCTCGAGGCGCGGCTGCCCGCGTCCGAGAGCGACTCGGAAGTGGCCGGGTTCGTGCGCCGCCTGGGCTGGACGGCTTTTCTGCTGAGCCTCGGCGCCGTCGCTGCTGCCCTGTTGCTGGCGCGGCGCATCGTGCGGCCGCTGCAGTCCGTGGCCGAATCCGCGACCCGTCTCGGGCGGGGCGACTTTTCCGCCTCGATTCCAGTCGCCGGCGGCGGCCCCGAGGTCGTGGCGCTCGCCAGGACCCTCGAGGACATGCGACGCCACCTGGTCGAGCTCACGGCGACCTTGCGCCGACGCGAGGCAGACGCACAGGCGCTGCTGCGCGGCGTGGTCGAGGGCGTGTATGCGGTCGACTCCAACCGCAACGTGAAGTACCTCAACCCGCAGGCGGAGCGCATGCTCGGCGTCGAGTCCGCCACGGCCGTCGGCAGGTTCTGCGGCGACGTGCTCAAGCCCTGCGCATTGCAGGACGGCACGCGACCCTGCGACAGCGCGTGCCCGATCGTCGCCTCGCGCGAGCACGGCCAGGCGCAGGCCACGGAGTTCCTGCAGCGCGCAGATGGCGCGAGGCGCACGGTGATCATCACCAGCGCCGGCATGGTCGACGGCCTGCAGGTGCAGGTCATGCGCGACGAGACCGACCTCGAGGCGGCCCGCCGCGCACGCGACACGATCCTGGCCAACATCTCGCACGAGTTCCGCACGCCGCTTGCCGCGCAGCTCGCGTCGATCGAGCTGCTGCAGGAAAACCTGCTGTCTTTGCCGCGCGAGCAGCTCGAGGAACTCGTGACGTCGTTGCGTCGAGGCTCGCTGCGGTTGACGCGGCTGATCGACAACCTGCTCGAGAGCGTGCGCATCGAGTCGGGGCAGCTCGCGATCCGCCAGCAGCACCTGCAGTTGCACGAGATCGTGCAGGACGCGGTGGAACTCGTGGGCAGCCTGTTCACGCAACGCGGCCAGACGCTCGCGGTGGACGTGCCGGAAGAGCTGCCTGCGCTGGTGGGGGACGGGCCGCGCCTGACGCAGGTCTTCGTCAACCTGCTGGCCAACGCCAACAAGTTCGGGCCGGAGGGCAGCACGGTCAGCATTGGTGCGCGACTCGTCGATGGCATGCTCGAGGCCACCGTGGACGATGCCGGTCCCGGCGTTACCGAAAGCGAACGTGGCTCGATCTTCGAGCGCTTCCATCGTGCGACCGCGGAAGAGCCTGAGCCGCGCGGTCTCGGCCTGGGACTGTGGATCGTGAAGTCGATCGTGGAGCGGCACGGTGGCACGGTGGCGGCCATGCGCGGCGAGCAGGGGCTCACGCGCTTCGTGGTCCGGTTGCCTGCCGCGGGGGCGGACGCGTCATGAAGATCCTGGTCGTCGACGACGATCCCGACCTGTTGTCGCTCGTCTGCTTCGCGCTGACGCAGTCAGGATTCGTCGTCGTCAAGGCGACCGACGTGCCGTCCGCGCTGCAGGTGTTTGCCGCGGAGTCGCCCGACCTCGCGATCCTGGACATCAACCTGCCCGGCGGCAGCGGCTTCGACATCTGCACGGCGATTCGCCGGCAGTCGCGTATCCCGGTGATGATGTTGACGGCGCGTGGCGAGGAGGAAGACCTGGTACGCGCGCTCGACCTCGGCGCGGACGACTACCTCACCAAGCCGTTCAGTCCGCGCACGCTGCTGGCGCGGGCGCGGGCACTGCTGCGACGTGCGGGACTCGAAACGGGCGGGTCGATGACCGTCGGCGCGCTGCGCCTCGACCTGGAAGCGCACCTGCTGCACGTCGGTGAGGCGCCACCTGTCAAACTCACGAAGCTCGAATCGCGCCTGTTGCAGATCCTGATAGCGAATGCCGGTAATGTCGTCGGCACCGAGCGGCTGCTGACGCACGTGTGGGGGCATCGCGGCAGCGGCGACCGGCAGCTGCTCAAGCAACTCGTGCACCGGTTGCGGCAGAAGATCGAGGAGGATCCGGCGGCGCCGCAGGTGCTGCAGACGGCGGCGGGGGCAGGGTACCGGCTGGAGGAGAAGGGGTAGGAAGGGGAGGAAGGGCGGGAAGGGGAGGAAGGGCGGGAAGGGGAGGAAGGACGGGAAGGGGAGGAAGGACGGGAAGGGGTTGGTCGGAGGTGCGGTTGTTGCGGAACGTTCCGTGGCGCACCCGGAGTACGCGGCAAAGTGTCGACTCGTACAGAACTGGAAGTGATGGCGGCGAAGCTCGCAGCGCATCCGGACTACCGGGTGCTGCGCCGGATGGACAGCACGCGTCAGCGACCCGCGCTCACAGGGCCATCCGTCCGGCACGCCGCGATCGTCGACACCGAGACCACCGGTACGGATCCGACGGTCGACAAAATCATCGAACTCGCGATCGTCGTGGTGGAGTACTGCCACGTCACCGGAACCGTCGGACGTGTGCTCGAGACCTACGATGGGCTCGAAGATCCGGGCATGCCGATCCCGCCCGCGTCGACGGCCATTCACGGCATCACCGATGCAATGGTCGCGGGCCAGCGCATCGACGACGCGCGTGTCGGCCAGGTGCTCGAGTCCGTCGGCATCGTGATTGCGCACAACGCGGGTTTCGACCGCAAGTTCCTCGAGCCGCGCCTGCCCGTGTTCGCCGCGCTGCCGTGGGGCTGTTCGTGGCAGGAAGTGCCGTGGAGCGATGCGGGTATCGCCAGTTCCAAGCTCGAATACCTCGCGTATCGGCATGGCTTCTTCTACGACGGCCACCGCGCCGAAGCCGATTGCCACGCGCTGCTCGAGGTGCTCTCGCAGCCATTCGGCGCGACCGAGGGCACCGCGCTGAAGGTGCTGCTGGACTCCGCGCGCAGTCCGTCGTTCCGTTTGTGGGCGAACAACTCGCCGTTCGAGACCAAGGACGTGCTCAAGCAACGCGGGTACTGGTGGGACGCCGGCCGCCGCTGCTGGTTCGTCGAAGTGCGGTCGCAGGAAGCCGTGCAGGAAGAACTGGCATGGCTGCGCGATAACGTCTATGGCGGCAAGAGCGTCGAGCTCGACCTCGACGAGTTCGACGCCAGGACGCGGTACGCCGTGCGCGAAGGAAAACGCGCGAAGTTGCGGACGAAGTGACCCGGGTTCATCCTTGCCGGCCAGTCACGCAGGAATCCTCGACATGACGGTGAGAGACAGCAACGGCAACGCGCTGGCCGAGGGTGATTCGGTGCAGGTCATCAAGGACCTGAAGGTGAAAGGATCGTCGGAGACGCTGAAGCGCGGCACGGTGTTGAAGAACATTCGCCTCACCGACGACGCGGAAGCGATCGAGTGCGGGCAGGGCCGCAACACCGTCGTCCTCAAGACGTGCTTCCTGAAAAAAGCATAGGTGCAGCTGTGCTGCACAGCCGGGGGGACTTCGCATGAACACGCGCTTGATCGGAATCGCCGCCGTGACACTGTGGCTGGCCACGGGCATCGCCCGTGCAGCGGAGCCAGCGGCTGACCTGGTCGTGGTCGGTGCGGCGATCGCGACGCTGGATCCGGCCCGTCCGGAGGCCACGGCACTGGCCGTGCGCGGCGACCGCATCGTGGCCGTCGGCAGCGATGCCGAGATTGCTGGGTTGGTTGGACCCGCCACGCGCCGCCTCGAGGCCGGCGGGCGCCGCGTCGTGCCGGGGTTCATCGAAGGCCACGGGCACTTCATGTCCCTCGGTGAGTCGCTCGGCACGCTCGACTTGCGCGGTGCGCAGCGGTGGGAGGACATCGTCGCGCAGGTCAAGGCGGCGGCGGCCACCGCTGCGCCGGGTACCTGGATCGTCGGCCGTGGCTGGCACCAGGAGAAATGGCGCGGGTTGCCAGCCGATGCGGTGGGCGGCGTGCCGACCAACGCGGCGCTGAACGCCGTGGCGCCACGCAATCCCGTGGCCCTCGAGCACGCGAGCGGTCACGGCGTGATCGTGAACGCGGCGGCGCTGGCGCTGGCCGGCATGGACGCCGACGCGACCGATCCCACCGGTGGACAGGTCGTGCGGGATGCGAAAGGCGCGCCGACCGGTTGGCTGGTCGATACGGCCGCCGACCCGGTGTACGCGGCACAGCAACGCGCGCTGGCCGCGCTGCCCGTTGCGGAGCAGCGTCGGTTGCGGGTCGAGCAGGTTCGCCGGGCCGGGCAGGAAGCGCTGAGCAAGGGCGTCACCACGTTCCACGATGCGGGGGCGTCGTTCGCGACGATCGATCTGTATCGCGAGCTGGCGGAGGCCGGCGAGTTGCCGGTCCGGCTTTACGCGATGGTGGGTGGCGAGAGCAACGAGCGCCTGGCGCAGGAACTGCCGCGATACCGGCTGGTCGGGCATGCGAATCACTTTCTGACCGTGCGTGCGATCAAGCGCATGGTGGACGGCGCGCTTGGCTCCCGCAGCGCCTGGCTGCTCGAGCCGTACGCGGACGCGCCCGACAGCACCGGGCTCGTGGTCGACAGCCTGGAGACGATCGAGCGCACCGCGGAACTCGCGCTCGCCAATGGGTACCAGCTGAACACCCACGCGATAGGCGACCGCGCCAATCGCGAGATCCTGGATCTGTACGAACGCGTGCAACGCGGACACGACGGCCGTGCGCTGCGCTGGCGCATCGAGCACGCGCAGCATCTGCACCCGACGGACGTGCCCCGCTTCGCCAGGCTCGGCGTGATTGCGTCCATGCAAGGGGTCCACGCGAGCTCGGACGGACCGTGGGTGCCGAAGCGCCTCGGCGAACCGCGCGCCGGCGAGCGTACCTACGTGTGGCGCTCGTTGATCGATTCCGGCGCGCTGGTGAGCAACGGCACGGACGTGCCGGTCGAGGACATCGACCCGCTGGCGAGCTTCCGCGCCTCGGTCACGCGCGAAATGGTGAACGGCCAGCGCTTTCACCCCGAGCAGAACATGACGCGCCAGGAAGCGCTCGCCAGCTACACCTGGAACAACGCCTACGCCGGCTTCGAGGAGGACCTCAAGGGCAGCCTCGCGCCGGGCAAGCTGGCCGATTTCGTGGTGCTCGATCGCGACATCCTGCGCGTGCCCGACGCCGAGCTTGCCTCGGCGCACGTGCTGCACACGATACTGGCCGGGCGCGTCGTTTACAGCCGCGCGCCCCAGGCGCCCTGAGCCGCAGCGAGCGCGGTCGGTCGCGGCGCGGTTGCTGATCGAGTTCGGTGCGACACCGGTGGCGGCGATCGCGCAGGTGCGGGCGGCGCAGGATGGCGTGCCACTGAATGTGGCGATCCGGCAGTCGTACCTCGACTGGCATCGAACGCAGAGCGGTCGCTGGAACGCCCGCGACCGGTCGCAGGCCCGCGGGTTGGTTCGGCGCTCGAGTCTTCGACGACTGAGGGCGCGTCTGGCCGACCACCGGCGAGCTTTGGCCAGGGTTGGGTCGGGGACGAGGCGCTCGCGGTGGGTCTGCACGCGGCGGCGACTGCGACGAGTCTTGTTGATGCGATCGAGGTGGCGGCGAATCACGACGGGGATTCGGATTCGACGACGTCGATTGCGGGGCAGTCGTACGGGGCAAAGCACGGCTTAAGCGTGCTGCCGGCCGAAGCGGTGTACCGGGTCGATGTGCTCGAGCCACTGCTGGGGTTGTTTGCGGAGTTCGAGAGGGTGAGTCGAACGGTGGCGCGGTGACGGTGCTGGTGGTGTTTGCTATCGACAGCAGCGGACGTTCGCGAATGCGTAAAGCCGGCCACAAGCGGTCGCCCACGTGGATTGCCCACAGCGGACGATCGGCCGCCGTCATCGTCAGTCGATTTCCCGTCCAAGGCGGGCATACTGGTCCAGGCGCGATGTAATCGTTGCCCAGCAATGCAGCTGCTCGGTGGTCTCACGCCTCGCGGCGAGGCCGATGCATCGATCTTCTGAAACCGAATGAGGTGCGCGTCGAAAGCCGGTTATGACGCGCCACGGACGGCGCATCGGCGCCGTCCGTGCGGTAACGCTGCTGACGAAGCCCGCTACGGCTTGTAGTTGGTCATGCCCGGCCCAGTCTTGTCCCACACGTGAAAAAGCTCGTCCGTCATTATCGTGGCGAGGTTGTTATCCGGAATTTCAATCACATCCTGGTCCAGCGTCATGACCCGGAGCTTCCAGCCTGCGGGAAGCTTCTTGTAGTTGGCTGCCCCCTTGGCGAGGAATTCCTCCCAGGTCTGTGTCGGACGCAGCCCCAGCTGGAACCCCTTCAGGATCCAGGTGTTGCCCGCTGCATCGTCCAAGAGCGCCACCTTGGTGCTCTTGGTCCATCCCCACTTGCTGGTCCGCGCGATCTGCATAGGCTCGTAGGGGGCGCTCCCTCGATATCGCCAGATTCGGGCAGGTTGAGCTGGGCTACCCAGCCGGTCGCGCATGCCGTTGAAGTCCCTTTCATTGCCGACAGCCACTTCAACCCAGTCCGGCATCCAGATCTTGGGGCCGTTCAGCATCACCTTGGCGACACCGTATTCCTTCGCCATCTTCTTCAGGTCGAGGCCTTCGACCAATGCCTGCGGAGAAGTGTCCTTTGACGCAGGCATGGCCTTGGTCGAGTACATGGTATTAAAGCAGGGCGCGACCAGCTTCCCCGTCTTCGGATCCCGAACGGCGAAGAACAGCTCAATGAACCGTACCTGGTGCA
Source organism: Pseudomonadota bacterium (assembly GCA_016705325.1). Lineage (GTDB taxonomy): Bacteria > Pseudomonadota > Gammaproteobacteria > Steroidobacterales > Steroidobacteraceae > RPQJ01. The sequence continues at coordinate 48,307 of JADIYJ010000028.1, forward strand.
TGTTATCGAACCGCATGATCTTGGCTTTGTCCCCGTCGTGCAGGACTGCAGGTC
>JADIYJ010000029.1 GCA_016705325.1 Pseudomonadota bacterium
ATCGCTTCGGCCACATGATCCGCCGGCCGGTGGCCGCCCCGGTCGTCGCGCCGCCGCCGCCCCCGCCACCCCCGCCCGCCAAGTGCGCGGACTCGGACAACGACGGCGTCTGCGACGAAGCCGACAAGTGCCCGGGCACTCCGGCAGGCACCAAGGTCGACTCGGTCGGCTGCCCGCTCGAGCAGACCCTCAAGCTCCTGTTCGACTTCGACAGCGCCGAGCTGCGCCCCGAGTCGCTCACGGAACTCGAGCGCGTCGTGAAGTTCATGGGCGACGTACCTTTCGCCAAGGCAATGGTCGAAGGCCACACGGACAGCGTCGGTACTGAAGAGTACAACCAGGCCCTGTCCGACCGTCGCGCCAAGGCCGTGTTCGACTACCTGTCGTCGCGCGGCGTCGATCCGGCTCGCCTGAGCTCGATCGGTCACGGCGAACTCAAGCCGATCGCCGACAACACGACGGCCGAAGGTCGCCAGCTGAATCGTCGCGTCATGCTGATCCGCACGGATTCGGGCATGTAACCGACGCCGCAGCCGCCCCGCGGGTTGCAAACGAGGCCTCGTCGCGCAAGCGGCGGGGCCTTCGTTTCTGGTGCGCCCGGCACGGGCGCACTCCTGCGGGTGCAAGTCCGGCCATGAGCTGATCACAGTGAGTGCAGCGAAGCGCAACTGCATGAGGGTGACCGAGTGTGGGGAGGAAGCGTGGAGCGCAGCTGCGAGCCGATGAACAAGAACCGGATAGAAGGCGCTGCCGAGCAGGGCGAGCGGGCCAGAAACCGCGAAGCTCTCGTGATCAAGGCGAAGTGGCGTAGATCCGGCGGTTGTGCAGCGAAGGAGTGCGTTCTTACCCGGGGAGATCTCGCCTCGTGGGTGAAAGCCCGACGGTGATGAACCGGCGCGAGAAGTCAGCTGAGGCCGTAGTAGCTGCCGGCATGGGGCGAAGGGCTGAACGAGTGGAAGTGCACGAGGGTGTGCCGATGTCGAAGGCCATGCGTCAGATGCCGGAGCGATCCGGGCGGGACGGGGAAGTGTGCGGTGAAGCCGCACGCGAACCGTCCAGCGACGAAGCCCGAGGCTCGCGGCGCGACACCGAGGGCACAGGGTCAGGGTCGTTGCTTGTGGCGGCACTGACGAGAGAGAACCTGCGGCGGGCGTGGCAGCGGGTGAAGGCCAACAAGGGATCTGCAGGTGTGGACGGTCTGGACATCGAACAGACTGCACGGCACCTGAAGACCGCGTGGCCTGACATCCGCGAGCGGTTGCTGCGGGGGACGTACCGGCCTGCGCCGGTACGACGGGTGACGATCCCGAAGCCCGACGGTGGCCAGCGCGAGCTGGGCATCCCGACGGTGACGGACCGGTTGATCCAGCAGGCGCTGTTGCAGGTGCTGCAACCGTTGCTCGATCCCACCTTCGGCGAGCACAGCTACGGCTTTCGTCCGGGACGGCGTGCGCACGGAGCGGTGTTGGCCGCGCAGGCGTACGTGCAGTCCGGGCGTCGAGTCGTGGTGGACGTGGACCTGGAGAAGTTCTTCGACCGGGTCAATCACGACATCCTGATGGACCGGCTGGGTAAGCGCATCGGGGATGCCGCAACGCTGCGGTTGATCCGGGCGTACCTGGATGCCGGGATCATGAGCGAGGGAGTGGTGCTGGAGCGGTATCAAGGCACGCCGCAAGGCGGGCCGTTGTCGCCGCTGCTGGCGAACGTGCTGCTCGATGAGGTGGACCGGGAACTGGAGCGGCGGGGTCATTGCTTCGCGCGCTATGCCGATGACTGCAACGTGTACGTGCGCAGTCGGAAGGCGGGTGAGCGAGTGATGGCTCTGCGGCGGCGGCTGTACGCGAGGTTGCGGCTCACGGTCAACGAGACCAAGAGCGCGGTGGCCAGTGCGTTCGGGCGCTATAGCCTGTGGGTGGCCAAGGGCGGCGAGATCAAACGCCGGGTGGCCGACCACCCCATGGCGACGTTCAGGCAGCGGGTGCGGCAACTGACGCGGCGTTCGGGCGGACGCAGCATGGCCGAAACGGCCGCGCGGCTACGCCCCTATCTGCTGGGATGGAAAGCTTACTTCCGGTTGGCGCAAACGCCACGCGTCTGGCGCGAGCTGGACGAGTGGCTGCGGCATCGGCTGCGGGCAATCCAGCTCAAGCACTGGAAGCGAGGTACAACGATGTACCGCGAGCTGAAAGCGCTGGGAGCGTCCGACGACGACGCCCATCGGATCGCGGCCAACTCGCGACGCTGGTGGCGCAACAGCGCCGGACGCCTCAACCGTGCGATGCCGATCGCGTACTTCGATCGGCTCGGCGTTCCCCGTCTCTCATGACCTCACCCGCTCGAACCGCCCGGTGCGGACCCGCACGCCGGGTGGTGTGGCAGGGGTCGCGGAGCATCGCTCCGCGCCCCTATGCCGATGTGCTGGTTGAATCTGCCGGGCCGCTCCCGCCCAATGGCCGCCATTCGGACAAACAGGAACGGTCATGCAACTGGCATTCACGAAAGCACTGTGGCTCGGCGTCGTCGCGTTGCAGGGCGCCACGGCATTTGCCGCACCGGCGACAGATGACAAGGCACTGCAGGCGGCTGTTCAGGGCGACTGGCGCACGGACGAAGCCAGGGCACGGGACAAGTACCGCCACCCGATCGAATCGCTGACCTTCTGGGGCCTGCAGCCGGGGATGACGATCCTCGAAATCCAGCCGGGCTCGCAGTCATGGTGGACCGACATCCTCGCGCCGTACGCGAAAGCGACCGGCGGTTCGTTCTACGTAACCGGTGCTGACCTGGCAAACCCCGGGCTGTCGGATGGTGCGCGTAAGGCGCGCAGCAGTTTCGAGGCGCGTTACCTGACCAAGCCGGAGTTGTACGGCGACGTGCGCATCCTGAACTGGGGCGACGTGTCGAAGACGCTGCCGGCCGAAAAGTTCGACTTCATCCTGACCGCGCGTTCGATCCACGGCTGGATGCAGGACGAACCGAACACCGTGCACGACACGTTCGTCGAGTTCCACAAGGCGCTGAAGCCGGGCGGCGTCCTGGCCGTCGAGCAGCATCGCGCCAAGGCCGGCACGACGCCGGAGAAGCCGGATACCGGTTACGTCACCGAGGCGTACGTGATCGAGCAGGCACAGAAGGCGGGCTTCACGCTGGTGGGCAGGTCCGAGATCAACGCCAACCCGAAGGACACGACGGATCACCCGTTCGGCGTCTGGACGCTGCTGCCGAACTTGCGCTCGACACCCTACAGCGCAGGCAAGGCCGAGGATCCGACGTTCGACAAGAGCAAGTATGCCGCGATCGGCGAGTCGGACCGGATGACGCTGAAGTTTGTGAGGAAGTGAGAGGAAGGGCCGGAAGGCCCGGAAGGCCCGGAAGGGGAGGAAGGCCGGGAAGGATAGGAAGGGGAGGAAGGCCGGAAGGGGAGGAAGGCCGGGAAGGATTAGGAAGGTCAGGAAGCTCTGCCCTTCCTCCCCTTCTTCCCCTTCCGGCCCTTCCGGCCCTTCCGGCCCTTCCGGCCCTTCCCCTTCCCCCCCTTCCCCCCCTTCCTAGATCTCCTCCGGCTGCGTCCGGATGGCGCCGCACGGACACTCCGCGACGCACAGCCCGCAGCCTTTGCAATAGTCGTAGTTGAACGCGTAGCGGTGGCCGGCGCCGAGCTTGATGACGGCGTTGTCCGGGCAGACGCCGTAGCAGTTGTCGCACTCGAAGCAGTTGCCGCAGCTCAGGCAGCGCCGCGCTTCGAACTGCGCCGTCGCCGGATCGAATCCGCCGACGACTTCCTCGAACGTCGATTGCCGGCGCACCATGTCGAGCACCGGGCGCTGCGCTTTCGGCGCATCCGAGTAGTACCACGTGTTGAGCTTGTCGAACGAAGCAAGCTCGTGGCGCGGTGGATGCGTCCACGTCTCGCCGCGCAGCCAGGCGTCGATGTTGCGGGCGGCAAGCTTGCCGTGACCGATACCGACCGTCACCGTGCGTTCGCCCGGCACCATGTCGCCACCCGCGAAGATGCCGGGATGCCCCGTCATCATGTTGGCGTCGACCTTGACCACGCCGCCGTCGATCTCGAGGCCCGGCACACCGTCCAGCAGCGAGAGATCCACGTCCTGGCCGAGCGCGAGCACGACCGAGTCCGCTTCCAGCGTCTCGAACTCGCCGGTCGGTTGCGCCATGCCTTTTTCGTCGAGCGTCATCTTCTCGACCGTGATCGACGACTCGCCGGCTTCGCGGATCGTTGAGAGCCACTTCACCAGCACGCCTTCCTGCAGGGCCTCCTCCAGTTCGGCGTCGTGCGCGGGCATCTTTTCACGCGTGCGCCGGTAGACGATCACCGATTCTTCGGCGCCGAGCCGCCTGGCGGTCCGTGCGACGTCGAGCGCGGTGTTGCCGCCACCGTAAACCACCACTCGGCGGCCGAGCAGGGGTCGCTCTTCGCCTTCCATGCTGCGCAGGACCTCGACCGCGTCGAGCATCCTGCCCGCGCTGCCGGCGGGCAGGTAGGCACGCTTGGCGATATGCGCACCCACGGCCAGGAACACCGCGTCGAAGTGGCCGTCGCGCTTTGCTGCCAGCACGTCATCCACTTTCGCATTCAGTTCGAGCGTGACGCCGAGCGCGACGATACGGGCGATCTCTGCGTCGAGGACTTCGCGCGGCAGTCGGTACTTCGGTATGCCGAACCGCATCATGCCGCCGGCGAGCGGGCCGGCCTCGCGGATCGTCACGGTGTGGCCGACGCGCGCAAGCTGGTACGCGGCGGACAGCCCTGACGGACCTGCGCCCACCACCAGCACACGCATGCCCGTGGACTTGGTGGCCGACCTGAACTTCCAGCCGTGCTTGAGCGACTCGTCGCCGATGAACCGCTCGATCGCGTTGACGCCGACACATTCGTCCAGTTGCGCGCGATTGCACGCCGTCTCGCACGGGTGGTAGCAGACACGGCCCATGCACGCCGGCAGCGGATTCGCTTCGGTGAGCAGCCGCCAGGCCTTTTCGTAGTCGCCGGATTCGGCGTGGAACAACCAGCCCTGGATGTTCTCGCCCGACGGGCAGGCATCGTTGCAGGGTGGCAGGCGGTCGACGTAGACCGGACGTACCGTGCGCCACGAACCGGTGTGGTTGGCAAGGCTCGAGCCGGGGTCGAGCGTGATCGCAAACGGCTTCTTCACGGCGCGTCCTCCAGGTCGTGCAGCAAGCCGAAGCGCCGTACGTTGCGGTCGGCCAGCGCCTGGATCTGCGCGACGAGCTCGGCGTGTCCCGGTGGCTTGAACAGGTGTGCGAACCTGGTTTGCGGTCGCAGGTAGTCCTCGACCGGCAACTGTCGCCGGATTTTCGATACGTTCTTCACTTCACCGTGCTCGGCCTCGAACACCGGAAACAGAGCAGTCTCCATCGCGAGTCGCGCCATCTTGATGGTCTCGGCGGAACCGTGGCCCCAGCCGAGCGGGCAGGGCACGAGCACGTGGATGTAGCGCGCGCCGCGGAATTCCATCGACCGCCGCACCTTGGCCTCGAGGTCGCGCAGCTCGGCCACGGTGGCCGTCGCGACGTAGGGAATCTCGTGCGCCATGGCGATGAGCGGCAGGTTCTTGCCCTGGCCGAAACGCGCGCCGGTCGATTTACCGACCGGCATCGTCGTGTTGGTGCGTGCAGCCGGCGGCGTCGCCGACGAGCGCTGCACGCCCGTGTTCATGTACGCCTCGTTGTCGTAGCAGATGTAGAGCACGTCGTCGTTGCGTTCGAACATGCCCGACAGGCAGCCGAAGCCGATGTCGGTCGTGCCGCCGTCGCCACCCTGCGCGACGACGCGCACGTCGCGCTTGCCCTGCACGCGCAGCGCCGCGGCAATGCCCGTGCCGACGGCCGCGGCATTGCCGAACAGCGAGTGAATCCAGGGAATCTGCCACGACGTTTCGGGGTAGGGCGTCGAGAACACCTCCAGGCAGCCCGTGGCGTTCGCGGCGACCAGCTGCCGGTTCGTCGCCGCCATCGCGGCGTCGATCGCATAGCGCGCGCCGAGCGCCTCGCCGCAGCCCTGGCACGCGCGGTGTCCCGAATTGAGCGAGTTGGTGCGCTCGCGTCCCGATTGCACCGAGCGCTGTGCTGCCGGCAGCAGCCGGTTGCCGACGGTGAAGGTGCCGGTCTGGTAGAAGCGAATGGGTTGGTAGCTCATAGGTTGCGCCTCACCCGGACTTCGCGGCGACGACACCGAGATCCTTGAGGATGCCCTCCGCGATCGGCCCGGAGCGGCGCTGCACGCGCTCGCGTTCCAGCACGCGGTCGACCAGCGTCCGATCGAGGTCGAGGAACGTGAGCGGCTCGAGCGTGTCGGTCAGCGCCTGCTCGAACACGCGCCGCAATGAACCGCGCGTGATCGATCGACCGCCGAGACCGGCGATCACCGTGCGCACGCGATCCGGCGAACCCGAGAACGACGCCGAGACGTTGTTGCCGACGATGCCGCCCATGCCCACCGCCAGGCTCTTCTCCAGCACGACCACGCACTGCGCTTTCTGCAGCGCATTGCGCACCGCGACGGACGGCCACGGCCGGAAGCAGGTGATGCCGAGCACGCCGATCCTGAGGCCTTCGTCACGCATCGTGTCGACCGTGTCCTTGATGGTGCCCAGCACTGACCCGAGCGCGACCACGATCACGTCGGCGTCGCTGCTGCGGTATTCGTGCACCAGCCCGCCACTGGGACGGCCGAACACGCGGCGGAATTCATCCGCCCACGCCGGGATCAGTTCGAGCGCCTGCTGCTGCTTGGCGTGCGCGAGGTAGCGCACCTCCATGAACGCCTCGGGACCGACCATCGCGCCGATCGAGACGGGATCGGCGGGATCGAGCACCTGTCGCGGCTGGTACGGCGGCAGGTACGAATCCACCTGCGCCTGCGTCGGCATGTCAACGCGTTCGTAGGCGTGCGTCAGGATGAAGCCGTCCATGCACACCATGACCGGCAGCGAGAGTTCTTCCGCCAGCCGGAAGGCCTGGATGTGCAGGTCCAGCGCCTCCTGGTTGTCTTCGGCGAACAACTGCAGCCAGCCGCAGTCGCGCTGGCTGAGCGCGTCGGTGTGGTCGTTCCAGATGTTGATCGGCGCGCCGATCGCGCGGTTGGCAACCGTCATCACGATCGGCAGGCCGAGGCCCGCCGCGTTGTACACCGCCTCGGCCATGAACAACAGTCCCTGGCTTGCCGTCGCCGTGTAGGCGCGGGCCCCGGTCGCGGAAGCGCCGATCGCCACGGACATCGCCGCGAACTCCGACTCGACGTTGACGAACTCGCACGGTGCCAGTTCGCCGGCATCCACGCGCCGGCCGAGCGCCTCGACGATGTGGGTCTGCGGCGAGATCGGGTAGGCGCAGATGACCTGCGGACGGCAGAGCGCGATGGCTTCCGCGACCGCGGCCGAACCTTCAACCTGTTTCAGCACCGGCGGCCTCCTGCTGCAGTTCGCGCTGCACGAACTGATAGGCTTCAGTGGCCGCGGCGACGTTGTCGGCCGCGACCTTGGGCGGGAACTTTTCTCCGATGGCGGCGGCGACCGACTCGAGCGAAACGCGCCCCGTCAGTGCAGCGAAGCCGCCGAGCAGCGAAGCATTCGGCAGCGGGCGACCGACGTGGCGCATGGCGATCTCCGTGGCTGGCACCGTGCAGAGGTGTGCCGCGCTGAACTTCTGCGCAAACTCGTCGAGGCCGAGATCGGCGAAGGTCCGCGCGGTATTGATCAATACATAGCCGCCGGGCTGCAGGCCGCCGAAGACGTCCACCTGGTGGAGCAGGGTGGGGTCCTGGATGATCAGCGCGTCGGGGGCGAGGATGGGCTCGCGCAACCGGATCGGGCGGTCGTCGATGCGGCAGAAGGCGACCACCGGTGCGCCGGTCCGCTCCGAGCCGAAGCTCGGGAAGGCCTGTGAGTGCCGATCCTCGCGGAACGCCGCCACCGACAGCAGCTCGGCGGCCGTCACCACGCCCTGGCCGCCCCGGCCGTGAATCCTGATCTGGAACATGTTCCTCCCCGCCCGTCCCGGGCCCGGGAACGACCATGCCTCGGAACGGTCGAATTGGACATCGTGTATGTCACGGATGGGGTGGCCGCCGCTGCGCGAACTTGCGAAACTGCGCCTCCCCCACCGGGCGTGGCCGGCTGCCTCCGGTCCGCCCGTGCCGAGACCCAATTGCGGAAGATCTCATGATGACCAGACCGTCCCGGTTCGTGCTGTTTGCGTCCTCCCTGCTCCTGGCTGGCTGGGCCGTCACGCCCGCTGCTACAGCAGCTGCGGCCGCGCCGGCAGCTACCGACCGCGCGCAGGCCGAGTCGCAGAAGCTCAACGCGATCTTCGACGAGTACTTCGAGGAGTACCTGCAGCAGAACCCGATCCTGGCGACCTCGATCGGTGACCCGCGCTACAACGATCGTTTCGTCGTCGGCATCAGCCCGGCCGCCATTGCCGCCGAGGAAAAGCTGCAGCGCGACTACCTCGCGCGTCTGCTGACCGTCCACCGCGCCGCACTGCCGGCCGCCGACCAGTTGTCCTACGACATTTTCAGGACCGGTCGCGAGCGCGAAATCGAGGGCTTCGAGTTCCCGGACGAGCTGATTCCGCTCAACCAGTTCTATTCGACGCCGAACAGCTTCGCGCAACTCGGCTCCGGCAACGGCATGCAGCCGTTCAAGACGGTGCAGGACTACGACAACTTCCTCAAGCGCCTCGACGGCTTCGTCGCCTGGACCGACCAGGCCCTCGTCAACATGAAGCAAGGCGTGCAGCGCGGTTACACGCTGCCGAAGGTGCTCGCCGAGCGCACGCTGCCGCAGCTCGAGGCGCACATCGTCGCCAGGCCCGAGGACTCGCTGTACTGGGGTCCGATCGCGAAGATGCCGGCAGAGTTTTCCGCGGCCGACCGCGAGCGACTGACCAACGCGTATCGCGCCGCGATCGAGACCAAGGTCGTCCCCGCGTATCGTAGGCTCCGCGATTACATGCGCGACGAGTACCTGCCGAAGACGCGCCTCAGCGACGGCATGGAAGGCCTGCCGAACGGCAAGGCCTGGTACGCCTACAACGTCAAGCGCGTCACTACGACCGACTACACGCCGGAGCAGATCCACCAGATCGGCCTCGACGAGGTGAAGCGCATTCACGGCGAGATGGACGGCGTGATGAAGCAGGTGGGTTTCAAGGGCACCCGCAACGAGTTCTTCAGGCACCTCAACACCGATCCGCAGTTCTTCTTCGACCAGCGTGACGACCTGATTGCCGGGTACGACGCGATCCGCAAACGCGTGAACCCGCAGCTGCCAAGGCTGTTCGAGACGCTGCCGAAGGCCGACTACGAAGTGCGTGCCGTCGAGCCCTTCCGCGAGAAGAGCGCGGCGGGCGGCCAGTACCAGGCCGCGAACGAGGACGGCACGCGTCCCGGCATCTTCTACGCCAACGCCTACGACCTGCGCGCTCGCCCGAAGTGGGCGATGGAGGCACTGTCGCTGCACGAAGCAAACCCGGGGCACCATTTCCAGATCTCGATCCAGCGTGAGCAGCAGGGACTGCCGAAGTTCCGCCGGTTCGGCGGGTTCACTGCCTACAGCGAAGGCTGGGGCCTGTACGCCGAGTCGCTGGGGAGGGAACTCGGCATGTACTCCGATCCGTACCAGTACTTCGGCCGCCTCGAAGCCGAGCTATGGCGCGCCATTCGCCTCGTCGTCGACACGGGCCTGCACGCGAAGGGCTGGACGCGTGAACAGGTGCTCGAGTACATGGACGCGAACAGCTCCGCGGCCGAGGCGCGCCGTGTTTCCGAGGCGGAGCGTTACATGGCGATTCCGGGCCAGGCGCTTGCGTACAAGATCGGCCAGCTCAAGATCAGCGAACTGCGCGCACGTGCCGAGAACGAGCTGGGACCGAAGTTCGACGTCCGCAGGTTCCACACGGCCGTGCTCATGGACGGCGCGCTGCCGCTCGACGTGCTCGAAGCCAAGGTCGACCGCTGGATCGCCAGCCAGCGTTGAAATCGGGGAGCGATCCAGTGCGCAGCAACTTTGGTACCGTCCGTGTCGTTCGCGGAGTCTCGTCGGCGGTGATGGCATGGCGCGCCACCGGGCTGGCGCTCGGGCTGATTTTCGCTGTCACCGCGCAGGCGGCTGCGCCCGAGGTTCCCGGCGCGGACCAGATCGTGACGCGCACGCTGCCGAACGGCATGAAGCTCGTGGTCTGGCCCGACAAGGACATCCCGAACGTCGCGATGTACACCTGGTACCGCGTCGGCAGCCGCAACGAGCGGCCGGGCATCACGGGCATCTCGCACTTCTTCGAGCACATGATGTTCAATGGCACGAAGACCCGGCCGCCCGGCGAGTTCGACCGCGTGATGGAAGCCAGCGGCGGCCGCAACAACGCCTACACCAGCTCCGACGTCACGGTGTACCAGAACTGGTTTCCAAGCTCGGTCACCGGCTTGATCTTCGACCTCGAGTCGGATCGCATGCGCAATCTCGACTTCGACGCCGGGAAGGTCGAAAGTGAGCGCGGGGTGGTGTACTCGGAGCGCCGCTCGTCGGTCGACGATGACAACTTCGGCACGCTGCGCGAGCAGATGCAGGCGACCGCCTTCGTCGCACACCCGTACCAGATACCAGTCATCGGCTGGCCTTCCGACATCGAAGGCTGGAAGGTCGCGGACCTGCAGGACTATTACCGCCAGTATTACGCGCCCAACAACGCGGTGATCTTCATCGTGGGCGACGTCGATCCCGAGGCGGTGTTCAAGCTGGCCGACCAGTACCTGGCCGGCATTCCGGCGCAGCCCGCGCCGCCCGCCGTCACGACGAAGGAGCCACCGCAGCTCGGCGAACGCCGTCTGCGTATCGAGCGCGACGCCCAGACGCCTTTGCTTGCCATGGCATGGCACACGGCCGCGGAGTCCGCGCGCGAGGCGCGAGTGATGGAGGTGCTGCTTGCGATCCTGGGTGACGGCGATTCGTCGCGGCTCTACCAGCGACTGGTCGAGAAGGAGCAGGCCGCAGTCGACGTCGGCACGCAGTTCGACGCCGGTTTCGACCCTGGCCTTGCCTGGGTCTATGCGGTCGTGCCGCCGGGGGCGACGTGACTCGCACCGAGCAGCTGATCGACGAAGAGATTGCGCGACTCGCGCAGGAAGGCCCGACGCCGGTCGAAATCACCAAGGCCCGCAATCAGGCGCTGGTCGGCTTCTGGCGCGGTCTCGAGACCATCAGTGGCAAGGCGCAGGCGCTCGGCCGGTACGAAGTCTTTCATGGCGACTACCGCAAGCTCTTCGGCGCGCCGGCCGAGTACGAGAGCGTCACTGCGGAGGACGTGAAGAACGCAGCTGCCTCGGTGCTGCGCCGCGAGAACCGCACGGTCGGCGTGCTCGAGCCCAGGGTCGAGCCCAGGGTCGAGCCCAGCGCCGAACTGCAGGCGCCGGCCAACGGGGGTGCAAAGTGACCCGTCGTTCAGCCCTGCACTGGTTGCTTTCCTGCCTGGTGCTGATGCCGGTCGCTGCCGCGCTGGGCGCCGGCGAGGTGAAGCTGCCGGCCTACCAGCTGGCGACACTGCCCAACGGGGCGGTCGTCGCCCTGGTCGAGAAGCGCGATACGCCTCTGGTCTCGATGAACCTCACCGTGCGCGGCGGCGGGCTCGGTGACCAGGCCGGCAGGGACGGCACCGCGTCGCTGTTCACCGACCTGATCCAGAAAGGCGCGGGCAATCGCACGGCGGCGCAGTTCGCCGAAGCCATCGAAAATGCTGGCGGCTCGCTCTCGGCCGGTGCCGGCACCGAAAGCATCGGCGTCAACGCCAGCTTCATGTCCCGCGACGTTGACTTGATGCTCGAGCTGGTTGCCGACGTGCTGCAGCGGCCCCGGCTCGACGCCGCTGAATTCGAAAAGGCGCGCACGCTGGCCATGCAGTCGATCCTGGCGGCGAAGGATTCGGACCCGCGCGCCCTGATGAGCAGCTACGGCGATGCGTGGCTGTTCCGCGGCCATCCGTATGGGCGTACGGTGAGCGGCAGCGAGGCCTCACTGGCCGCGGGCACGCTCGACGACATCAAGCGGTTCTACGCCGAGCAGGTGGGCGGCGACCGTCTGATCATCACGGTGGTCGGCGATTTCGACTCCGCCACGATGCTGCGGCAGCTCGAGCGTTCGTTCGGCACGTGGCGCAGGGCCGGCAGCTCCGTCGCGGTTGCGCCGCCGCCGGCGAAAGTGACCGGGCGGCAGGTGCTGCTGATCGACAAGCCCGGCGCGACGCAGACGTATTTCTGGCTCGGCAACGTCGGCGCCTCGCGCACGGATCCGGCGCGCACCGCGCAGTCGGTGGTCAACACCGTCTTCGGCGGACGTTTCACGTCGATGCTCAATACCGAGCTGCGCGTCAAGAGCGGGCTCACCTATGGCGCGCGCGCGGCGTTCGACCGCGGCTCGCAGCCGGGGGCGTTCAGCATCACCTCGTACACCGAGACGAGCAAGACGGCGCAGGCGATCGACATGGCGCTCGACACGCTGGCGCGCCTGCACAAGGACGGTCTCGATGCGGGCCAGCTGCAATCGTCGCAGAGCTACATGCTCGGCCAGTTCCCGCCATCGATCGAGACCAACGGACAGATCGCGGCACGACTCGCGGACCTGCTGTTGTACGGCCTGGGTCCCGAGGACGTGAACGAATACGCGCAGCGCGTCTCGCAGGTGGACGCGGCTGCCGTTCGCAGCACGATCGAGCAGTCTTTCCCGCGGCCGGAGAACATCGCGCTGGTGCTGATCGGCGACGCGGCGAAGATCCGCGACGTGGTGAAGAAATACGGCCCGGTGACCGAGATGAAGATCACCGATCCGCGCTTTACCCCGGCCACGAAGTGAAGCAGCACACGGCGCTGATTGCGGGCGCGTCGGGTCTCGTCGGCGGCGAGTGCCTGCGGCGCCTGCTTGCATCCGCTGCGTATTCGACGGTGACGATCGTGACTCGTCGCCCGCTCGGCGACGTGGCAGGGCATCCGAAGGTCCGCGAGATCGTCATCGATTTCGCCCGGCTCGACAGCGTCAAGGCCGAACTGCGTGCCGACCACGTGTTCTGTGCGCTCGGTACGACGATCCGCAAGGCGGGATCGCAGGCGAAATTCCGCCAGGTGGACTTCGACTACCCCCGTCGCCTGGCGGAGCTGACGTTACGAAACGGGGCAAAGCACTTTTCGCTGGTGAGCGCACTCGGCGCCAGTTCAAAATCGGGTGTGTTCTATTCCCGCGTCAAGGGCGAGCTGGAGGATGCGTTGCGCGCAATGGGCTGGCCAAGCCTGTGCCTGCTGCGGCCGTCCGTCATTGCTGGCGAACGCCGGGAATCGCGACCGCTCGAGCGCTTGAGTGGGATGTTGCTCAGGTGCGGACCGTCGACCTATCGGCCGGTAGCGGCCGGCAGCATTGCGGCGGCCATGATCGCGACTGCCCGGCAACAGGCAGCGGGCGTCACGATCCTGGAGTCGCGTGAGATTCCCCGGGCCGCCGGGTAGCCGACTGCTCTGCGGCGGGTTGCGCGGGCGCCTGGAACCACTGCTCCTTCGGCACGAATTTCTTTTCGGCCGGATCCGCCTCGTAGTTGGGCGACATGATCTGCACGCCGAACTCGTTGAAGACGTCCTGGATGTGCGCGTGCAGCTCGTTGAGCACGGCGAGCTTGAGCTTCGGTTCCGCCACGCAGACGACCAGCGTGTATTCGACGTAAAAGTCCTGCAGCGCCGTCTGCAGCACGCGTGGCGGCGGATCCTGCGCGATTCTCGAGGTGCGTTCCGCCGCCAGCTGCAGCATGGCGTGGACCTGCCGCCACGGTGTGTCGTAGCCGATGGTGACCGAGGTGGTCAGGCGCATGCCGCCATTAGCCACCAGGCGCGAGAAATTGCGCGTCACGTTGCTGGCCAGATAGGCATTCGGCAGCGTGACGTCGACGTTGCGCAGCGTCTCGATACGCGTCGTGAGGAATCCGACGGACGTTACCGTGCCCTCGGTGTCACCCACCTGCACGAACTCGCCCGGGCGCAGCGCCTTGGTGTACATCAGCATCAGCCCGCTCACGGCCTGGTTCACCACGCCCGATGCGCCGATGGAGAGCATCAGGCCGACGAACACGCCGATGCCCTTGAAGGCCTCGCTGTCGCTGCCTGGAATGTACGGATAGGCCGCGACCAGCGAGAACAGCCAGATGATCGCCGTCAGCAGCTTGCCGGTGGGACGCGCGGTGGTCTCGTCGAGCCAGTCGACGTTGATGCGTCCGGCCTGCACCCCGTCGAAGAATGCGCGAACGACGCGCACGATGAAGCGCGTGACGAAGAAGATCAGTGCGACGAACAGCAGTCCCGGCACCGCGTGAAGAATATTGCGCCCGAAGCGGCCGAGTGCGCCCAGCAGGTTGTCGAACAGATCCTCGCCCCAGGGTCGCGTGTAGGGAAAGAACTCCAGCACCAGCGCCGTCCACTGGTAGACGGCGAGCAACGCGGCAGTCCAGGCGACCAGCTTCAGCGGCACGACCGCCAGGTCGGCGATGCCGGAACGGCCCACGACATGCTGGCTCCAGCTCGGGGCGAGTCTTTCCGAACGCAACTGCACGAAGTCGCGGATGCGCCGCGCAAGGCAGGTATAGCCCCGCGTGATGGCCCACAGCAGGCCAGCCAGAATCAGCGTGGCCAGCAGCGAGTAACCGATCGCCCGCAACATCGCCTCGGAGTTGTGGCTCTCACGCATTTCATCGAGTGCCTGCTGCAGGTTGCGCATGGCGACGTCGGCCGCCAGGGCCGTCGTCTCGCCGGCTTCCTGGTTCACGTCGCCGTCGAGGATCCGGAAAGCGAAACTGCCGTCGATATGGATCGCGACGCCTCCCGTGATCGGCCGCGCCGCTACGACCAGGGGACCGCCCCGTTCGAGCAGCACCGCCAGGCCGTCGGTGATCGCCTCGACCCGATCGGCCGGGCTCGCGCCGAAGGCCATTGCCCGCAGCGTCGTGATTCGCCGGTTGGCAACGACGAGTTCGGCGGGTGCGACCGGGTTGGCACCGGTGATCGCTGCTGCGGCAACGTCCTGCGCGCGTGCGGGCGAAGGCGTCGCAGTTGCGAGCCAAACCGCCAGCATTACCAGCGCGCAGGTGCGTCCCGCAGAGATCAGCCATCGACCGAAGACGTACATCGTTCCGTGCCCCCCTGCCGCGCGCCCGTTTTCGTTCATGTTGACCCGCAGACCATTGTAGGGCCAGGGCGGCGGCCCGTCATCGGCCGTGGCCGCCGGAAGTGAAATCGCGCGCGACGCCAGACTCTGGCATTGCTCAAGCATTGAATCACGACGGCGAAACGCGCGCTAACATGAGTGCAACCGAGTTCAGGGAGCGTCAGGTCATGATTTCTTCTTCGCAGCCCGGGCAGGCGAGCCGGGGAATTGCGCTGGCAGGCGCATGGACGGCTGCGTTGCGGCTGGCGTCGCTGCTGGCTTTCTCGAGCGTGCTTTCGGCCGCGCCAAAGACCGATGTTGTGGTGCTCGTCAACGGCGATCACATCACCGGTGAAGTGAAATCCCTCGAGTACAACCGGCTCAAGCTCAGCACGGATCACATGGGCACGATCTACATCGAATGGGACAAGATCGCGAGCCTGCAGTCCAGCCAGTACCTGCTGCTCGAACGCACCGACGGCACCCGCTACTATGGCCAGCTGGTCCAGAGTGATGACGATTCCACCTTGCAGGTCGTGCGCTCGGTCGACGAACCGGTGGAGTCGGTCAGCATGGATGTCGTCGTCCGTGCCCAGCCGATCGAGGGCGGCGATTTCATCGACCGGCTCGACGGCTACGTCAGCGCCGGCCTCGACATGGCCAAGGCCAGCGATCGGCGCAGCATTGATTTCGCCGGCGGCCTGTCAGCGCGCACACGCGTGCGCGCATGGGCGCTCGATGGCTCGGTCAACCTCACGGACGACAGCGCTGGCGAGACCAGTGAGCGCTATCAACTGCAGGGAAACTATCGCCAGTTTCACCGCGACCGCAATTTCTACCTTGGCTTCGGCAGCTTTGAACGCAACACCGAACTCGACCTCAACTTGCGCACGATGGCGGGCGGTGGCTATGGCCGTTACTTCGTGCAGAACAATCATGCCGAGTGGCTCGGCGGGTTCGGCATGGCGTACTCCCATGAAAACTACACGGGTGGCGAGACTTTCGACAGCGTTGAGGGCGTGCTGACCACGCAGTTCAAGCTCTTTCGCTACGACTTCCCCGAGACCGATATCGGCGGATCGCTGACGCTGCTGCCGAGCCTGACGAAGTCCGGACGCTACCGCGCAGAAGCCGACCTGCGGGCGAAGTACGAGTTCGTCGACGATCTGTATTTCGAATTGAAAGTGTATGGCAGCTACGACAGCGAGCCACCGCTCGCAGACTCCGAACAGAGCGACTACGGCCTGACGACTTCGCTCGGATACTCCTTCTAGGACGGTCACGACGACATGCGCGCCTGCCGTTGCCCGGCGTCCCGATTCGGATCGGAATGACCCCCGATGGACGCACAGCCCTGGTCCCGGGTGGCGTGCTGCCGGCAGGCTCCTGGTCTCGCGCGACGGTAACAGCGCCTGCGTGGCGGCCACCATGGGCGACCGGGTCGTCCAGCCGGACGGCCTGGGCAGCACGCCGGTGATTCCGCGCGCCGTCTGCCACGGCTGCACCCCGCTGGAGAATCCGCAGCAGGGCCTGCTGCGGCGCAACAAGTTCGAGCTTTAAGTACATTTACGATTGAGGCTTCGGCGGTCTGAGTCGGACCATCCATCTGTCAAATCAGAAGGGGGACCGCCCACGCTCCGCGGCTCCGCAGTTCCTCGTCTGATGCGCCAGACGACCGCTTTGGCGAAAGCCCAGAGCCATACCGGCCGCCCTGGCGAAATGCCACTACCAATGGGAGCACGAGATGGGTCGTCAAGAAACTTTCTATGAGTTGATCCGCCGCCAGGGAATCTCGCGGCGCAACTTCCTGAAGTTCTGCTCGCTGAGCGCGGCTTCGCTCGGGCTCGCACCTCACTTCGCCGGCAAGATCGCGCACGCGATGGAAACCAAGCCGCGCGTGCCGGTGCTCTGGCTGCACGGCCTCGAGTGCACGTGCTGCACCGAGAGCTTCATCCGTTCGGCGCACCCGCTGGCCAAGGACGTGATCCTCTCGATGGTGTCGCTCGACTACGACGACACGATCATGGCCGCGGCCGGACACCAGGCCGAGCAGGCCGTCGCCGACATCATGCGCGACTACAAGGGCCAGTACATCCTTGCGGTCGAAGGCAACCCGCCACTCGGCAACGACGGCACGTTCTGCATCCCGGGCGGCCGCCCGTTCGTGGAAAAGCTGAAGGAAGTCGCGGCCGACGCTGCCGCCGTGATCGCATGGGGCTCGTGCGCCTCGTGGGGTTGCGTGCAGGCGGCGAAGCCGAATCCGACGACCGCCGTGCCGATCCACAAGGTCATCACTGACAAGCCGATCATCAAGGTGCCCGGCTGCCCGCCGATCGCCGAAGTCATGACCGGCGTCATCACGTTCTACGTCACGTTCGGTGAACTGCCCGCACTCGACCGCCAGGGCCGTCCATTGATGTTCTACGGCCAGCGCGTGCACGACAAGTGCTATCGCCGCGGTCACTTCGACGCGGGCCAGTTCTCCGAGAAGTTCGACGACTTCGGCGCCCGGGCCGGCTACTGCCTGTACAAGGTCGGCTGCCGCGGACCGACGACGTACAACGCCTGCTCCACGACGCGCTGGAACGAGGGTGTGTCGTTCCCGATCGGGTCGGGCCACGGCTGCCTTGGCTGCTCAGAGCCGGATTTCTGGGACAACGGACCGTTCTACGATCGGCTCGAGACCTTCCCGCAGTTCGGCGCCGAAGCGTCGGCTGACAGGATCGGCGCCGCAGCGGCGGCCATTGTGGGCGTCGGCATCGCGGCTCACGCAGGTCTCACGGCGCTGCGCCAGGCCAAGGTGAAGCCGAACAAGCCCGTCGCCGCAGACGAGCGCGTCGTTTGACCGAGTGGAGAACTGAAACATGAGCATTGCAACCCCCAACGGCTTTCAGCTCGACAACTCGGGCAAGCGCGTCGTAGTCGATCCGATCACGCGCATCGAGGGTCACCTCCGCATCGAGGTGAACGTCGACGCGGACAACGTCATTCGCAACGCTGTGTCCACGGGCACGATGTGGCGCGGCCTGGAGGTCATCCTCCGCGGCCGTGATCCGCGCGACGCCTGGGCGTTCGTGCAGCGCATCTGCGGCGTGTGCACGGGCACGCACGCGCTGGCCTCGGTCCGTGCGGTTGAAAACGCGTTGAAGATCCAGATCCCCGAGAACGCGAACACGATCCGCAACATCATGCACCTGACCCTGTTCGCGCAGGACCACCTGGTGCACTTCTACCACCTGCACGCCCTCGACTGGGTGGACGTGGTGAGCGCGCTCTCGGCGGATCCGAAGGCGACGTCCGAGCTGGCACAGTCCATCTCGCCGTGGCCGATGTCTTCGCCGGGCTACTTCCGCGACCTGCAGAACCGACTGAAGAAGTTCGTCGAGTCGGGGCAGCTCGGACCGTTCCGCAACGGCTACTGGGGTCACCCGGCCTACAAGCTGCCGCCCGAAGCCAACCTGATGGCCGTGGCGCACTACCTCGAGGCCCTCGATTTCCAGAAGGAAATCGTCAAGATCCAGACGATCTTCGGCGGCAAGAATCCGCACCCGAACTGGCTGGTGGGCGGCGTGCCGTCGCCGATCAACATGAACGCCGCAGGCGCGGTCAGCGCGATCAACATGGAACGGCTCAACATGGTGAGCCGGATCATCGACCGCACCATCGACTTCATCGACCAAGTCTACATCCCCGACCTGATCGCCATTGCCGGCTTCTACAAGGACTGGGCGGCGATCGGTGGCGGCCTGTCGTCGAAATACCTGATGTCCTACGGCGACCTGCCGATCAAGGCGAACGACTACAGCCCGGGCAACCTGATGATGCCGCGTGGCGCGATCATCGACGGCAACCTGAACGAAGTGCAGGACATCGACCTCGATGCGCTCGACCAGGTGCAGGAGTACGTCACGCACTCCTGGTACAAATACGACGACGAGCAGAAGGGCCTGCACCCGTTCGACGGCGAGACCGTCCCCAACTTCGACATCGGCGGCGCAAAGGGCACCAAGACGCGGATCGAGTCGGTCGACGAATCCTCGAAGTACTCGTGGGTCAAGTCGCCGCGCTGGAATGGACACGCGATGGAAGTCGGCCCGCTCGCGCGCTACGTCATCGGTTACCTCAAGGGTATCCCCGAGTTCAAGGAACCCACCGACATGGTGCTCGCCAAGCTCGGCGGCGCGCCGGTCACGGCGCTGTTCTCGACGCTCGGCCGTACGGCAGCCCGCGGCCTGGAATGCAGCTGGGCGGCGCACAAGCTGAAAGATGAGTTCAACAAGCTCATCGCCAGCATCCGGGCCGGCGACACGGCCACCGCCAACATGGACAACTTCGAACCGTCCACGTGGCCGAAGTCGGCCAGGGGCCACGGCTTCGTCGAGGCTCCGCGCGGCGCGCTGTGCCACTGGATCGACATCGAGGACAAGAAGATCAAGAACTACCAGTGCGTCGTGCCGACGACCTGGAATGCGAGCCCGCGCGACCCGGCTGGCAAGATCGGTGCGTACGAGGCTGCGTTGCTCGATACGCCGATGCACGATCCCGAGCAGCCGCTCGAGATCCTGCGCACGATCCACAGCTTCGATCCATGCCTGGCGTGCGCTACGCACGTGCTCGACATGGAGGGCAACGAGGTCACGAGCGTCAAGGTACGGTAAGGGAGTGATGTCATGAGCAAGATGTATCACCCCTCCACCCCGCTGCCGAGCAGGGTGCGAGAAGGGCACTTCGGCGAGGCGATCCTGCCGCCTGCCGGGGTGCAGCCGGGCCCGGTGTATGTGTATGACGCGGCCATCCGCCTCTGGCACTGGGTGACGTTCCTCGCCATCATCGTGTTGTGCGTGACCGGGTACTTCATCGCTTCGCCGCCGCCTTCCCTGGGCGGCGAGGCGCATGAGCACTACCTGTTCGGCTGGATCCGCTTCACGCACTTTGCAGCGGGGATGATCCTCGGCGTGGCGTTCGTGCTGCGCTTGTACCGCGTGCTGGTCGGCGGCAAGCATGCCCGGCAGATTTTCTGGATTCCCTTCTGGAGCCTCAGCTGGTGGAAGGAGATTTTCGAGGAGGTCCGCTGGTACCTGATCATCGGCAAGCCGAAGGAGTACGTGGGCCACAACCCGCTCGCGCACTTCGCGATGTTTTTCATGTTCGTGCTGCCGATGCTCGTGCTGCTCTTCACCGGATTTGCCCTCTACTCTGAAGGCACGGGCGTGCATACGGTCTGGTACACGTGGTTCGGCTGGGTGTTTCGCGTGCTCGGCGATTCCATGACCGTGCGCACGTGGCACCACGCCGCGATGTGGGTCGTGATCCTGTTCTCGATGGTGCACATGTACATGGCGATCCGCGAGGACATGACGCACCGCCAGACGACGATCAGCGCGATGGTCAGTGGCTGGAGGTTCTACCGCTGACCCGGGCGCAGGCCCGTTGACTGCCAGGTAACGGGACCGTGGGACGAGGGCGATCGTCGCCCGGAATCCTTCGGTCCCGTTATACTTTTAGACGCTATCCAAGTGCACTCCCAGGTGCATCGGAAGACGCGCAGGAGCGACGATGAATGATGAATCCGCGGCGCCGGAACGCCGCATCGTGGTGCTCGGGGTCGGCAACCTGCTGTGGGCTGATGAAGGCTTCGGCGTGCGCTGCGTCGAGGCGCTCGACGCCGGCTGGGACCTGCCGCCGGACGTCGGCCTGATGGACGGCGGCACGCTCGGGCTGGCGCTCGTGCCGCTGTTGCTCGACACGACACACGTGCTCCTGTTCGACGCCGTTGCGCATCGCGGGGAGCCGGGTACGCTGATCGTCGCGCGCGACGACGAGATTCCCGCGCTGATGGGCGGCAACAAGATGAGCCTGCACCAGGTCGGGATGAACGACATCCTGGCGAGCCTGGAACTGCTCAACCACAAACCCGCGCATTTCACCGTGGTCGGCATCAAGCCCGTCGAGCTCGCGGACTATGGCGGCAGCCTCACGGAGCGGGTGCAGGCGCAGATTCCTGCTGCGTTGCAGCTCGGCATCGACGAACTGCGGCGCTGGGGCGTCGAGGTGCGGGAGCGCGCGGGCCACTCCGAACGCGACGTGGTGATCGGCGCGCTGCGGCAGGAGCGTTACGAATCCGGTCGCCCGGCGCCGGAGCTTGCCTGCCGCTCCGGCGACGAGCGATTCCTCGCGATTCGCGCTGCGGCCGAGGAACGCGGGGACGAGAAGGCGGGGGGAACCAGCGGATGAGCGGCGTGATCGACGCGCTGGCCGCGCATCCGTCGTGCGACGTGCTGCGCAAGGCGGAACTCGACGACTGGCTCGCCCGCAATCCGCGCGCGTTGCTGTTCTTTATCGGCGACCGACCCGAAGGTCTCGACGTGACGGTGGTCGTGCGTGAGCTCGCGACGAGTTACGGGGGGCGGCTGCGGGTCGGCCTGATCGATCAGCGCGACGAGGCGGCCCTGATGACGCGCTTTGGCGTCGTGGTCATGCCCGCCGTCGTCTACATGCGCGACGGACAACCGACCGAGCTGGTGGCGCGCATGCGCGACTGGCCGGTCTTCTCGCAAGCTGCCGACCGTCTGCTCGAGGACGCCGTGCCGGCTCCCCTCAATGGAGGAAATGCATGACCGAACACGTGCTCGTCTGGCACCCGAAGGTGCCAGGAGACGCTCCTGCGGACTCCGACGACCAGCTGCGCCTGATCGGCATGCCCACTGGCCTGGTGCGTCCGGCGCGCCAGACTCCTGCGAACGAAGAGCTCACGACCGCCTCGCGCGCCGTCGTCAACGAAGTGATCGCGGACCTCAAGCGTCGCACGAGGGAGCCGTACGCTCCACCAACCCGCGTCAGCCTGAATGGACTCGACGACAGCGAGAAGGCGACGCTCGCCGATATCCTCGGTGAAGGCGACGTCTGGGCGAAAGTCGGCCTGGACAACGCCTACTGGCGAGTGGTCGAGTCGGTGATGGCAGGCATCTGGCGTGTCGAAAGCAGCACGGCGGATGGCACCCAGGGCGAATGGATCGAGATCGGCCCGGTACCGGCGCCGATCCTGCGTGCCGCAGCCGAGTGACCGCGCGCCGACATCCAGATACCCGGGCAGATGCCGCAGGGCGCGATGAACGCACCGGCATTGCTGTTCGAGCTGCAGCAGCGCTCGAACGAATACCGGCCGGGTGCCGAAAACCACGTCATCAACTTCACGCTGCTGCCGCTCACCGACGTCGATGCGCAGGTGCTGACGGCGGTGCTCGGGCAGGTTCCGCTGGTGATCCGCTCCGGCGGCTTCGGCAGCTCGCGCGTGTTTGCGACGGGCCTGCGGCATGTCTGGGCCGTGCAGTTCATCAA
This sequence comes from Pseudomonadota bacterium, assembly GCA_016705325.1. GTDB lineage: Bacteria > Pseudomonadota > Gammaproteobacteria > Steroidobacterales > Steroidobacteraceae > RPQJ01. The sequence goes on from JADIYJ010000029.1 coordinate 22,548, forward strand.
CGGCATGGGTAACGTGATCCTTGACACGCTCGAGATCGGCGGCGTGCCGGTCTCGGTCCTCGCCGCACGCGAGGATTTCGAGGATTCAGCCGAGCGGCTCAGCGAAATCCTGCAGGCGTTCAACTGATGACCGGTCCCTTCGAAAGCAGCTACGGCGGCGACGGCTCGAAGATCGCCGACGACACGCGGCTCGAGTGCGGCATCTGCTGGTGGGTCTACGATCCTGCGCTCGGCGACGAAGAAACGCAGACGCCGCCGGGCACGCCGTTCCGGCTGCTGCCGGATACGTGGGAATGCCCGAACTGCGCAGCCAGCAAGAGCAAGTTCATGGTGATCGACAGCGCGACACTGTCGGAAGACGACGCCGTGAACAACCTCGCAAACGCGTATCGGCGCGCGGCGCTCAAGGTGAAGGGCCTGCCGATCTACAACCCGACGCTGGCCATCGAAGCCGTGGGCTTCCGCGAGCACGACGGACGCCGGGTCGGCGTGATGGTGACCCCGTGGTTCATGAACCTCACGGTGCTGCCGTCCACGGCCGACCTCGCGACGTGGGCCGATGGCTCGAGCGCGCGCCTCACGTTTCCTTCGGGGGCGTACGACTTCGTGGTGACCGACCTGCACGGCCTGGGCCTGATCGGCACCTGCTCGCTGTTCTCGACAATGACGGAATTCACGGACCACGAGGCCGCGCAGGTCGCTGCCACCTCGGTGGCCGATGCGCTGTTCCAGCCGGAGCAGCCGCCGGCACCACCCTCGGTATCGCGCCGGCAACTGCTCGGGGGCTGAGTCGCATCAGCCAGCCCGCAAGCTGCCGGCGATGCAGGCACCGTAGAGCTGCGCGAAGTCCTGCTCGGTCATCGGCAGCGGGTTGCCGCCCGTCGAGGGGTCGTTGAGCGCCTGTGGCGCGAACGACCTGGCGTGCTCCGCGCGTACGCCGATGTCTGCCAGCGTGTGCGGGATGCCGATCTCGCGGCGCAGTTCCAGCACCCAGGCCAGGACGCCGCTGAAAGACCGCTCGGCCAGTCCGAGCCAGGCTGCAAGCCGAACCATCTTCGCCTCGATTGCGCTGCGGTTCCATTCCAGCACGTACGGCATCACCACTGCGTTCGTGAGCCCATGGTGCGTGCCGAGGTTCGCCGAGCACGGGTGGCTCAGGCTGTGCATGGCGCCGAGTCCCTTCTGGAACGCGGTGGCACCCATCGACGACGCGATCAGCATGTGGGCGCGCGCCTCGAGATCGCCACCGTGCGCGACGGCGCGCGGCAGGTAGTCCTTGACCAGGCGCATGCCCTCGACGGCGATGCCTTCCGCGAGCGGATGATAGCCGGGTGCACAGTACGCCTCGAGACTGTGCGACAGCGCGTCCATGCCCACGGCGGCCGTGACGTGCGGCGGCAGGCCCACCGTCAGTTCGGGGTCCTCGAGCACGATCGCCGGCAGCATCTTCGGGTGGAAGATAATTTTCTTGGTGTGGTCCCGCACGTCGGTGATGACCGACGCGCGTCCGACCTCGGAACCCGTCCCGGACGTCGTCGGCACCGCCACGACCGGCGCCATGCCGGCGACGTCGACACGCGTGAACCAGTCCTCGCGGTCCTCGAAGTCCCAGATCGGCCGGCTCTGTCCGACCATGAGCGCAATGGCCTTGGCCGTGTCGAGGGCGCTACCGCCGCCGAAAGCGATCACGCCGTCGTGGCGCCCGGCGCGGCAGGCTGCGACGCCTGCGGTCACGTTCGCTTCGACAGGATTCGGTTGCACGTCGGCAAACAACTCGCACTGCAGGCCGGCGTCGCGGCACAGCCGCACGGCATTCGCGACCATCGGCAGCGGCGCGAGCCCGGCGTCGGTGACCAGCAGTGGCCGCTGCATGCCGAGCGCGCGGCAGTGCTCGGGCAGTTCGACGATGCGTCCGGCACCGAACTTGATAGCGGTCGGGTAATTCCAGTTGCCGCGCAGGGTGGTCATCGATCGTCTCCGTTTCGTCGGGCCGGGCCGGTAGAGTTTACTCGCTGCTGCGATGCGACAGCTGTGCGCGTGGCAGGCCGGAAATCGGGGTGTCGCCCGGGTTCGCGCAGAAGACATGCTCACCCGGACGACACCTCGATTCCCGGCTGACAGCACGCGGCTGAGCGAGTCTTCGCCAGGGCGCGAAGACTCGCACGCCGCACGCAGGCTGCAAGTGATCGCCACGATCACTGCCGGTGTCAGACTGGTGCAGCGCAACCGCTGGCGCTCCTTCGGCCACAAGTGACGTTGCATCCGGTGGGCGCTGCTTGCGCCGTGCAAGTTTTCCGGCTTGGCGGAAAACTTGCTCAGACGCCGCGTATCACAAGCGACCGATCCGGGGCCTGCCCCCGAGCTTGGAAAGGCAGACACGCGCTCGGGGGCAGGCCCCGGATCGGTCGCTCGCCACCGGCGCGTGAACGTTAGATCTTCACCCGCAGATGGAAAGACTTCGGCCGCGTCAGGTGCTCGTAGCCGATCGCGGACAGCGTGCACCCGCGTCCCGAGTCCTTGACGCCGACCCAGGCCAGCGCCGGGTCCAGGTAGTCGCAGCGGTTCATGAACCACGTGCCGGTCTGCACCTGGTCGCCGATCGCCAGGGCGGCTTCCTCGTCCGCGGTCCAGATCGCGGCGGTGAGCCCGAAGGCGGAGTCATTCATGAGGCGGACTGCGTCCGCATCCGATCGCACCTGCATGATCCCGGCCACTGGCCCGAAAATTTCTTCCCGCATCACCGGCATCGTGTGATCGACCCCGAGCAGGACCTGCGGCGCGAGATAGGGCGTGCCCGGCTGGCTCGCCGCGAACGACTTCTCGTCGATGACGGCCCGCGCGCCGGCTGCGACCGTGGCTGCGACCTGGCGACGGATCTCGTCCGCAGCCGCGGTGCGAACCACCGGACCGAGCGTCGTCTCGGGGTCGAGCGGGTTGCCGAGAGCGTACTTGCGGGTGAGATCGACCCAACCCTCGACGAAGGCCTCGTACAGGCGTTCGTGCACGTACACCCGCTGGATTCCACAGCAGGACTGCCCGGAGTTGAAGTACGCGCCATCGACCAGGTTCTCGATGGCATGGGCCAGGTTCGCGTCGTGTCGCACATAGGCCGGATCGCAGCCGCCAAGCTCGAGTCCGGTACCGATGAACCGCGATGCCGCCGCCCGCTGCACGGCGTGCCCGCCCGCGACCGAGCCGGTGAACGCGACGAAGTCCACACGCGAGTCACCAATGACGCGCTCCGTGTCCGCATGGCTCAGGTGCAGCGCCTGGAACGCGCCCTCCGGCAGGCCCGCCTCACGCAGGCACTCCTCGAATCGCTCCGCGCACAGCGGCGTCTGCGCCGAGTGCTTGAGGACGACGACGTTGCCCGCCATGAGGGCAGGCACGACGCTGTTCACGGCGATCAGGTAGGGGTAGTTCCATGCTGCGACGGTGAACACGACGCCGAGCGGCTCGCGGCGCAGGAAACGATGAAACCCTGCCTTCGGGCCGGCGTCGATGTCGGCCAGCGCCGCGGGAGCAATGGCGATCATGTGGCGCGCCCGCTCCAGCGTGCCACGAACCTCGCTCGGCGCGTAACGGAGCGGACGGCCCATCTGCCATGTCAGTTCCTCGGCGATGGCATCGCCATGGGACTCGAAGGCGTCGCAGAAACGACTGAGGATCGCCGCGCGTTCGGCCATGGTCACCTTGCGCCAGACGCGCTGCGCCAGGCGCGCGCCTGCGAGGGCGGCCTCGATCTGGACGTGTGTCGCGAGCGTCCGCTCGACGTAGACGCGGTCGTCGACGGGGGAGATCGTGCGTTGGATGGTCATGGTGGCAAGGAAATCCGGCCGGGAGGGAAGAAACAGATCGGCCGCTCAAATTATCTCGAAGTACCTGGCCAGCTCCCAGTCCGAGATGTGCTTGCGGAACTCGCGCTCTTCCCACTCGCGCGTCGCGGCGAAGTGCTCGACGAAGGCATCGCTGAACCAGTCCCGAGCCATTTTCGAACCCTTGAGCCGCTGCGCCGAGTCCCACAGCGTGCGCGGCAGCGCGAGGCGCGCCGGGTACTTCCGGTCGTAGGCGTTCCCCGTCACGATAGACTCGGGCTCGATCTGGTTTTCGATTCCGCAAAAGCCCGACGCCAGCGCGGCGGCGAGGGCGACGTAGGGATTCGCATCCGCTGCGGCGACGCGGTATTCGACGCGCTGCGACTTCGGGCTCCCAGGGATCACGCGCAACGCCGTCGTGCGGTTCTCGACCGCCCAGGTCGCGTCCGTTGGTGCCCAGAATCCCGGTATCAGGCGTCGGTAGGAGTTGATCGTCGGCGCGATCATGGCCAGCAGCTCCGGCATCAGTTTCTGCTGGCCGCCCACGAACCAGCGCATGGCGTCACTCATCGAATGGGGCTTGCCAGCCTCATGGAAGACGGAGTCGCCGGACTTCGACTTGAGCGACACGTGGATGTGGCCACTCTGCCCCGGCCAGTCCTTCGAACACTTGGCCATGAAGGTCGCCATGTAGCCATTCTGCTGCGCAATGACTTTCGCGAAGGTCTTGAACAGCGCGGCCTTGTCCGCGGCCGCCAGTGCCTTGTCCACGGCAATCGCAGCCTCCATCACGCCCGGTCCGGTCTCCTCGTGCAGGCCCTCGATGGCCATGTCCATCTCGCGACAGTCATCGAGCAGCTGGCGGTAGAAGGCATTGCCCGTGCTGTTGCGAATCACCGAGTAGCCGAACCAGCCGGGTGCCATCGGCGTCAGGCCGCGGTAGTTCTTCTCACGCACCGACTCGGGCGTTTCCTTGAACACGAAGAACTCGTATTCGAAACCAACGTAGGCTTCGAAGCCCATCGCGCGGCCGCGCTCGAGCACACGCCGGAGCAGTCCGCGCGGGCAGACCGCTTCGCCCGGCGGCGAGAATTCCCCGAGAAAGAAAAGTCCGTTGTCTTCGAAAGGCAGCGTCCGACACGTATCCGGCAGGAGCCGCACCGGAGCGTCGGGATATCCGGTGTGCCAGCCGGTGTACTGCACGTTGTCGTAGAGCTGATCCTGGCAGTCCCAGCCGAGCACGACGTCGCAGAAACCGAAGCCCCCGTCGAGCGACGAGAGGAATTTGTCCCGCGAGATGTACTTGCCGCGCATGATGCCGTCGATGTCAAAGGCACCGACCTTGACGTGATTGATTCCGCGCTCGTCGACGATGGCGCGTGCGTCGGCCGCGCTGCGTACTTGTCTCGGCTCCATCGCAACTCCCTGGATGCGGCGCGCTGCCTGGTTTCGCGCCAGCCCCGCCCATTGTCTGCGTTGCATCTTGACCGGGAGCGTACACAACTGCACGAAAAAAAACGCCCCGCAAGGCGAGGACGAGTGACGGCATGGCGCCGTGGTCGAGGACCCGCTTGCGGCCCGCCGGGCACGCGCGCGAGTCAGATCCCGACCCGCCGCATCTTCTGAATTGCTGCGGTCGCTGTGGCGTGCAAGAATCCGGCAAAGTCGTGACGACGGGCGGCGCCCGCCGGCATCCAGCAGCAAAGATCGAGTTGAGGGGGTTCTTTTCGTTGCAGCAGGGCCCGGGACGCATCCACGGATGCGGGATTCCCGGCGATTTCGATTCGGTGACGCACGTTGGACCTCTTCCGCCGACCGCAAGGTGAGTGCCCGGGATGAACCTCGGATGAACCGATTTCCCAGAAGGAGAGCGTGATGCAGCGAAGAACGTTCCTGACGAAGGCGGCTTTGGCCGCCACGGCGACCTCGACCGCACTGCTGGCCGCCTGCGGCAAGAAGGAGTCCGGCGAGGCCGGTGCACCGGCCGTGTCGACGGCAAAGAAAACCGCGATCAAGTGGCGGCTGCAGACCTACGCGGGCCCCGCCCTCGCCGAGCATGTCATCAAGCCCTCGATCGATGCGTTCAACAAGGCCGCCAACGGCGAGATGGTCATCGAGCTGTACTTTGCCGACCAGCTGGTGCCGACGGGCGAGCTGTTCCGCGCGATGCAGGCCGGCACCATCGACGCGGTGCAGAGCGACGACGACTCCATCGCGGCCCCGACCGACGTCCGGGTGTTCGGCGGATATTTCCCGTTCGCGACGCGATTCAGCCTGGACGTACCTGCGCTGTTCCACAAGTGGGGCCTGGACGAGATCTGGGCCGAGGCCTACAACGAGGTCGAGGGCGTCACCTGGCTCAGCTCGGGCTCCTGGGATCCCTGTCACTTCAACACCGTCAAGCCGATCAACAAGGTCTCCGACCTGAAAGGTCTGCGGATCTTCACCTTCCCGACCGCCGGAAAATTCCTCACGCGGTTTGGCGTGGTGCCGGTCACGCTGCCCTGGGGCGACGTCCAGGTCGCGATCCAGACGGGTGAGCTGGACGGCCTTGCCTGGTCCGGCATCACCGAGGACTACACCGTCGGCTGGGCGGACGTGACTCCGTACTTCCTCACCAACAACATCTCCGGCGCCTGGATTGGCTCGTACTTCGCCAACACCAAGTCGTGGGAGAAGGTGCCGGAGCACCTGAAGACGCTCTTCAAGCTCTGCATCGACAGTTCCCACTACTACCGCCAGCACTGGTACTGGGCCGGCGAGGCGGACCTGCGCGTGAATGGCCCGAAGATGAAGCTGACGACGATTCCCGCCGCAGAGTGGAAGACGGTCGAGAAGGAGGCGCACAAGTTCTGGGACGAGATCGCTGCGACCAGCCCGCGCTGCGCCAAAGTGGTCCAGATCTTCCGCGACTACAACGCCCTGATGGAGAAGGCCGGCCCTCCGTATCGGTAGTCCCGAGCGGAGCCGGCGTCGAGACGCAGGCAGCGGGATCCTTCCCCGCCCGTGGCGACGCGGGCCGGGGAAGACAGCCCCGTTGTCACGTCAAGACTGACGACCTGCCAGGACGATCATGAGCGCCAACGCGATGCCCGGAATCATCAAGGCCTACGTCCGCTACGTCGATGCGGTGAACCGCGTCCTCGGCTACTTCGTCATGTACCTCACGCTGGTCATGATGGGGCTGCTGCTGTTCGCCTCACTCACCCGGTACGTTTTCAACGTGCCGTTCGTGTGGATCATCGAGATGGCGCAGTTCCTGATGGCCGCCTATTACATCCTCGGCGGCGGTTATTCGATGCAACTCGACGCGCACGTCCGCATGGACGTGCTGTACGAGCGCTGGCGGCCCCGGACCCGGGCCTTCATGGACTCGCTCACGGCGTTCTTCCTGGTCTTCTACCTGGCGCTCATGGTGCGCGGCGGTTTCGCGAGCAGCGCTTATTCGATCAAGTACAACCAGACCAACTACTCGGCGTGGGCGCCGCCGATGGCGCCGATCAAGATCATCATGACCGTGGGCATCGCGCTGATGCTGCTGCAGGCGATCTCGATCTTCTTCAAGGACGTCGCGAAATTCACCGGCCGGGAAATCGCATGAGCTACGAGGCGATCGCCGTCCTGATGTTCTCGACGTTCATGCTCCTGCTGCTCACCGGGCAGCGGGTGTTCGGCGCGATCGGGTTTGTCGCCGGGGTCTTCTCCCTGGCGCTGTGGGGCGAAGGCGCCATCGAGATGCCGTTCGCCTCGACCATCACGCTGCTCAACTGGTATCCGATGCTGACGCTGCCCATGTTCGTCTACATGGGTTACATGCTGTCCGAGTCGGGGATTGCCAGCGACCTGTACCGCATGTTCCACGTCTGGACCGGGCCGATGCGCGGCGGGCTGGCGGTCGGCACGATCCTGCTCATGGTGGCGATCTCGGCGATGAACGGCCTGAGCGTGGCGGGCATGGCGATCGGGGCCACGATCGCGCTGCCGGAACTGCTGAAGCGCGGCTACGACAAGATCATGGTGACCGGCGTGATCCAGGCCGGCAGTTCGCTCGGCATCATGATCCCGCCGAGCGTCGTGCTCGTGCTCTACGGCATGATCGCCCGGCAGCCGGTGGGGCAGCTGTGGCTGGCCGGGGTCGGGCCGGGGTTGCTGATGGCGGCGCTGTTCATCCTGTACATCGTGATTCGCTGCCACCTGCAACCTCACCTGGGGCCGCCGCTGCCACTCGAGGAGCGGCAGCAGATCACCTGGGGTGAAAAGATCCGGTTGCTCAGGGCCGGCATTCTGCCGCTGGCGATCATCTTTTCGATGAACGGCCTGTTCGTGATGGGCGTCACCAGCATGGTGGAGTCTTCCGCCGTCGGTGCGTTCGCGGCCACCCTCGTCGCCTGGTACAAGGGTCGCATCACCCGCAAGATGATGGAGGACACGCTCAGGAAGAGCCTGGCCGTGAGCGCCATGTTCATGTGGATCATCCTGGCGGCGCTGGCGTTCGGCGCGGTTTTCGATGGCCTCGGGGCCGTGAAAGCGATCGAGATCCTGTTCCTCGAGAAATGGGGCCTCGAGCCCTGGCAGGTGCTGGTGCTGATGCAGCTTACCTACCTCCTGATGGGCACGTTTCTCGACGACACCGCGATGCTGATCATCGTCGCGCCGCTGTACGTGCCGCTGATCATCTCCCTTGGGTTCAATCCCATCTGGTACGGCATCCTGTATACGATCACCTGCCAGATCGCCTACATCACGCCGCCGTTCGGGTACAACCTGTTCCTGATGCGGGCCATGGCGCCGAAGGAAGTGACGCTGATCGACATCTACAAGTCGATCATCCCGTTCGTGCTGATCATGCTCGTGGGGCTCGTGCTCGTGATCGCCTTCCCCGAGATCGCGCTCTGGCTGCCGAACCGCGTCTACGGAAAATAGCGCCTGGCTACTTGACGAGCGTCACCGGCACCGTGGCGTAGTGCACGACTTTCTGCGCCACGGATCCCAGGAAGAGGATCCCGAATGATGTGAGGCCGTGGGTCCCCATCGTGATCGATTCGCAGCCGAGCTCGGCCGCCCGGCGGGCAATCGTCTCGGCCGGGTCGCCTTCGGTCTGCTCGAGCTCGAAACTGCAAGCCACGTGCCTGAGTCGCTCGGCGGCCGCGTCGAGAATCGCCCGCGCTCGCTCGGTGGCTACCTGGTGGATGCGCTCCGCGGTCACGTAGATCTCCGCCGCGGTGTAGTTGCTCAGCGTCGGCTGGGCGTTCAGCACGTGGAGTTCCGCCGTTGGCGCAAGTCGTGCCTGCTGCACCGCGAAGTCGAGGGCCCGCAGGGCCGTTTCCGAGCCGTCGATCGCCACCAGGATTCTGCGCATCTGGATCTCCGAATGACTGGTTCGTGGCGCCGGGCGCCAGCATCGATGCAGTGTGCTTCGATCAGCGCCGCCGCGGACTCGTCCGCATGCCCGGCCTGAGCTTGCGAAACGGCAGCCTGCCCGGATCGGCAACGTTGGGGCCCGGGGCTTCCACGACGAGAATGCGGCTTGCCAGCGGTCCGAAGTCGGCGCGGAAGTGCACCGAGCTCTTGAGCGCCAGCACCGCATAGTCGGCCGGCTCCGCCCGCAGGTGGCGAAACATCGCCTGGTCGGCGGCCTGCTGCTTGCGGCTCGCCACCGCGACGCGAACGCCGCCCAGCTCGAGCAGCGCCATCGGACCGAGCTCGAAACGGGCGCCCCGGTAGAACGGGCCCGTGCCGGTGAACCGGCCGTCGCCCAGCGCCAGCACCGTGCAGCGAGCTTCGAGCGGCGTCTCGCCGGCGGTGCCAGTGCGGCCCCCGAGGCGCAGGTCGAACAAGGCTCCTTCACCTGCAGCGTGCGCCCTCGCCGCGGCGTCCGGATCGCAGATCACGCCGGCGAGCACGCGCGGCAACCGGCTCGCGACCAGGGCCTTGACCAGGCTCATGGTGTCGGCATTGCCGCCGGCCCCCGGGTTGTCCTGGGTATCCGCCAGGATGACCGGGCGTCCGCGCGGGGCGGGCGTGCGCCGCAGTTGCGCGATCGCCTGCTCGACGGGATACAACTCGAGGGCAAATTCGCCCTCGCGTCGACGCAACGCGTCCGCCAGCCGGCGCGCCGCATCGGCGACCACCGCGGCATCGGTGCCGCAGGCATAGACCGCGGGCCCGCAGTCCGCCACGTCCGCCGCCGGAAAGCCCGGGGTGAGACAGGCGGACAGCAGTGGCGGACGCTCGGCGGACTCCACCTCGCTCATCAGTGATTGCAGCGGTTCGACCAGCGTGGACTGCGACGTGAGCGGTACCAGGAAGTCGAGTTGCTCGAGGTGCTGCGTCACCGACGGCCCGTGCAGCACCTCGTGCATCACGCGCGCCGCCCGCGCGCCACAGTCCGCCATGTCCACGTGCGGGTAGGTACGGTAAGTCACCAGTGCCGTCGCCTGCCGGGCCATCTGGTGCGACAAGTTGGCGTGGAAATCGAGGCTCGCGACCACCGGCACGCCGGGCCCGACCATGGCGCGGACGCGTCGCAGGATTTCGCCGTCGGCGTCGTCGCAGTGCTCCGCCACCATCGCGCCGTGCAAGTCGAGGTAGACGCCGTCGACCTTGCCGGCATGCTGCAGGTCGTCGAGCAACAGGCCACTGATGTGTTCGTACGCGTCGCGTGTCACGCGTCCGGACGGTTGCGCCGAACACCACGTCATAGGCACCAGTTCGTGCTGCAGTGAACGCGCTTCCTGCACGAAGCCGGCGACCGGCAGGTTGATGTCCGCCACAGCCTCCAGCATGGCACCGCCACGCGTCAATCCCGGCCACGCGTCCGGGGCCTCGAAATCCGCAAGTGATGCGGGGGTCGACGAAAAAGTGTTCGTCTCGTGCTGGAAGCCGCCGATCGCGATGCGCGCCATCGGGTCAGGCTCCGCCCGGGCGTCCGTCGGCGTCGCGCTGCGACTGCAGCGCAGCGCGGATATCTTCCAGGCGCGCGCGCTGCACGCCCGAGGCGTCGAAGTTGTCGCGGTCGAGCCAGCGTTCGAACGCCTCGCGCAACAGTGGCCATTCCGAGTCGATGACCGAATACCAGGCCGTGTCGCGACTGCGACCCTTGTAGATCATCGCCTGGCGGAACACGCCTTCGAACGCGAAGCCGAGTCGTTCGGCGGCACGCCGCGATTTCGCGTTGAGCGAGTCGCACTTCCATTCGTAGCGGCGGTAACCGAGATCGAACGCGTGACGCATCATGAGATACATCGCTTCAGTTGCAGCCGGCGACCGCTGCAGCAGCGGCGACATAGCGATGTGCCCCACCTCGATGACTCCTGCAGGCGGGTCGATGCGCATGAACGCGCCCACGCCGACGGCGTTTCCCGACTTCCGCTCGACGAAGGCCTGGAACAGCGGATCGGTGCCGGCTGCGCGCTCGGTCAGCCAGCGCTCGTATTCGTCGAACTGTGCAAACGGGCCGTACGCGAGATAAGTCCACATCCGCTGCTCGCGGTCCTGGCCGTTGGCGTCGAACAGTGCGCGCGCGTGCCTGGCCACGTCGAGCGGTTCGACGCTGCCGAACCGGCCCGGCAACGGGTGTTGCGGGGGACGCGCCGGGGGCTGCCAGGCGGGCAGGGCCGGACCAATGGGCAGCCCGAGTGCGTCGACCCGCGTCACTTCGTTCATGTCGCGGCCTCGGCGCTGCCGCTGATGCCGTCTGCGAACTGCAGTGCGGCGAGGCGCGCGTAAAGTTCGCTGCCACGCACGAGTTCGGCATGCGTGCCCTGTGCAACGATGCGGCCGTGGTCCATGACGACGATGCGGTCCGCCTGCAGCACCGTTGCCAGCCGGTGCGCGATGATGATGGTGGTGCGGCCTTGCATCAGGCGATCGAGCGCGGCCTGCACCAGCCGCTCGCTTTCCGCATCGAGCGCGCTCGTTGCTTCGTCGAGCAGCAGGAGCGGCGGATCGCGCAGGATCGCGCGCGCGATCGCGATGCGCTGGCGCTGCCCGCCCGAGAGTCGCGTGCCGCGCTCACCGAGGAAGGTGTCGTAGCCCTCGGGCAGCTTACGCAGGAACTCGTCAGCGGCGGCTGCTTGCGCGGCGTTCTCCACGTCGGCATCGGTAGCGCCCGGCCGGCCATAGCGGATGTTCTCACGTGCGCTCGCTGCGAACAGTACGGTGTCCTGCGGTACAAGACCGATTCGGCTGCGGACTGCCAGCGGATCCGCCTGCGAGACGTCGACGCCGTCGATCAGCACGCGGCCCGACTCCGGGTCGTAGAACCGCAACAGCAACTGGAACGTCGTGCTCTTGCCCGCGCCCGAGGGGCCGACGAACGCGACGGTCTCGCCCTTGCGCACCTGCAGGTCAAACGTGTCCAGGGCCCTTGCCTCAGGCCGGGACGGATACCGGAACGTGACTTTTTCGAAGCTGATTTCGCCGCGCCCGGGCACGGGCAGCGCGACCGGTTGCGCCGGCACCTGGATCGTGGGTTGCGCATTCTCGAGTTCGAGCAGGCGTTCCATGGCACCGGCGGCGCGCTGCACTTCACCCCACATTTCACTGAGACTGGCCGCGGCGATCGCCACGTAACCGGCGTACAGCAGGAACTGGCCAAGCTGGCCGCCGGTCATTTCGCCGCGCACCACCGCGTGCGCGCCCATCCAGAGCACGAACGTGATGGCACCGAAGACCAGCATCGTGGCCAGCGCGGTAAGCGTGGAGCGCGTCCTGGTGCGGCGCACGGCGGCGCCGAAGGAGTCCTCGACCGCCGCGTCGAACCGGTTCGTATTGACCTGCTCCAGCGTGAAGGCCTGCACCGTCTGCACGGCGTTCAGCGTTTCGTCGGCGATGCTGCTGGTGTCGGCGATGCGGTCCTGCGACGTGCGAGAAAGCCGGCGCACGCGGCGGCCGAGCACGATCAGCGGCACGATGACCACCGGGATCAACACCACCAGGATGGCGGTGAGCTTGAGGCTGGTCACGCCCAGCATCACGAGGCTGCCGATCAGCGAGAGGGTGGAGCGCAGCGTGATCGACAGGTTGACGCCGGCGATCGACTGCACCAGCGTCGTGTCCGCCGTCAGTCGCGAGAGCACTTCGCCGATGCGGGTGACTTCGAAGAACGCGGGATCCATGCGGATGACGCGCGCGTAGACGGCCGAGCGCAGGTCGGCCACGACGCGCTCGCCGAGCCAGCTCACCAGGTAGAAGCGCAGCGCCGCAAACACGCCGAAGATCGCCGCCGCCGCGAGGAACGCAAGGAAGTACTGGTTGATCGTGTCGCTGCTCTTCGACGCGATCCCGTTGTCGATCAGGTAACGCAGCGCGATCGGCAGCGCCAGCATTGCGGCGGCTGCCACCAGCAGGGCGAGGAGCGCCAGCACCAGGACGCCGCGGTATGGGCGCAGGTACGGCACCAGGGCGCGCAAGGGGCCGAGCGAACGCGACTTCGGGCGGTCTGCGGGGACGCTCACTGTGCTTGCGCGTGCTGCTCGCGGTTCAGGTCAGGCATGCCTGCAGGATAGGGGCCGGTCGCACCGGCCACAACCGCGGCGGGTTACTCCGGCGCGGGACCGGGAAACTGCTCGCGCAGCAGGCGCTTGAGGATCTTGCCGGAAGGGTTGCGCGGCAGCGCGCTCATGAAGACGTACGTCCTCGGCTGCTTGAAGCGCGCCAGCCGCGACTGGGCCAGCGTCCTGAGTTCCTGGACGAGGAGTTCGTCGTCGCCTTTCCAGTCGTCGCCACGCACGATCACGGCGCCGACGCATTCACCCCACCTGGGCGACGGCTGCCCGATCACGCCGACCTCACGCACACCGGCATGCCCGCCCAGCACGTCCTCCACCTCGGCCGGGTACACGTTCTCGCCGCCCGTGATCACCATGTCTTTCGAGCGGTCCTTGATGTAGATGAAACCCTCGGCGTCGACCTCGGCAATGTCGCCCGTGTGGAACCAGCCCTCGCGGATCGCTTCCTGCGTCGCGTCGGGGCGATTCCAGTAGCCGCTGATCAGGTGCGGGCCGCGTGTGACGACCTCCCCGGGAATTCCAGGCGGTACCGGCGTGCCGGCTTTGTCGACGACGCGCACGTCGATGCCGAAGTACGGCATGCCGGTGGAACCGACCTTGCTGCGCGCGTGCTCGGACGACATCAGGCAGATGCCGCCGTGCGTCTCGGTCAGGCCATACACCTGCAGGATCTCCACGCCCATGGCCAGGTAGGCTTCGATCAGGTTGACCGGGACGGGAGCAGCGCCGCAAAGCACCCAGCGCAACGCGGGCCTCGCGGTCGTCGTGCGCTTCGGGTGCTGGTACAGGAGCGCGAGCATCGCCGGCACGGCGAAGAAACCCGTGATCTTTTCGGCATCGACGAGGTCCCACATTACGCCGGGATCGAACTGCTTCAGCAACACCGTCGTCATGCCGCGGTACACCGCCGACATCGCGAGCCCGACGCCGCCAATGTGGAACAACGGCGCCACGATGATGTTGCGTTCCCCGTGGCGCAGGTCAGAGGTCGCCAGCATGCTGGCGAGCCAGGCGATGTTCGCGGCATGCGACATCAGCGCGCCCTTCGGCCGGCCGGTCGTGCCGCTGGTGTACATCATGTAGAGGGGGTCGGTGCCGGCCGCGCCGATCGGCGGCTCTGCGGTGGAGGCCGCGGCGACGGCGGCGGTGTAGTCGCCTTCGTCGGCGGCCAGCCAGCGGATGTTCGGGAACTGCTGGCGCAGCGGTTCCACCAGCGCCTTCTGCTCGGCGGCATACAGGACGGCGACGGCACCTGCGTCCATGAGCTGGTAAGACAGCTCGGGTACCGACAGACGCCAGTTGAGCGTGACGAAGACGAAGCCTGCCTTGGCACAGGCGTAGAAGGATTCGATGAACTGCGACTGGTTCGGCATCAGGCAGGCGATGCGTTCGCCCGGACTGAACTCCATGGCCAGCAGCGTGTTCGCTGTCTGGTTGGTGCGATCGTTGAGCTGACGGAAGTCGCAGCGCGCGCCCGACGCGGTGTCGACGATGGCCTCTACACTTGGCCCGATCTTGGCTCGCTCCGACAGCACCTGTCCGGAATTCAGCAGCATGTCCCGTCTCCCCCGCTGGCAAGGTCCGTCTTGGACCCAGCGGCAAACTAGCTGCCTCTGGACAAGAACGCCAGTTTCCTTTGTGATCGTCGCCTCCTGCGAGGTGAACCCCATGGATGCCTATCGTTCCGCCTGGCTCGACGACGAGCTGGATCTCTTCCGTGACGCCGTCCGGCGCTTCGTCCAGATGGAAATCGTGCCGCACGATGCGCGCTGGCGCGAACAGCACCACGTCGATCGGGAACTCTGGAACAAGGCCGGTGCAGTCGGGCTGCTGTGCACGGACATCCCGGCAGAATACGGCGGTGCCGGCGGCGACGTGCGGCACGAAGCGATCGTGGCCGAGGAAATGGGCCGGCACGGCATCACCAGCCTCGGGCACGCGGTGCACAGCATCGTCGCGCACTACGTGCTCAATTACGGGACCGAGGCACAGAAGCGGGACTGGTTGTCGCGCATGGCCACCGGCGAACTCGTGGGCGCGATCGCGATGACCGAGCCGGGCGCAGGTTCCGACCTGCAGTCGATCCGGACGCGGGCAGTGCGCGAGGGCGATGAATACGTCATCAGCGGCTCGAAGACGTTCATCTCGAACGGCCTGCACGCGGGCCTGGTCGGCGTGGTGGTCAAGACCGATTTGTTCTTCGACGATTGCCGCGTGCCGGTCTCTTGCCTACTCGGTCCGGCCGAAGGACAGGGTTTCGTGCAGATGATGCGCGACCTGCCGTACGAGCGAGTCCTGCTCGCCATCGGCGGGCTTGGCGCGATGGAATACGCGCTCAAGCTCACCGCTGACTACACGCGCGAACGCAAGGTCTTCGGCAAGCCGCTGCTGGAACTGCAGAACACGCGGTTCAAGCTTGCGGAAGTAAAGACCAGCGTGCACGTCGCCCGCGTCTTCGTCGACGACTGCATTCTCAAGCTGCGTGCAGGCAAGCTCGATACCGTCACCGCCTCGATGGCCAAGTACTGGGTCACCGACATGCAGAACAAAGTCATGGACGAGTGCCTGCAGCTGTTCGGCGGCTACGGCTACACACGCGAGTACCCCATCTCGCAGCTGTACGTGGATTCGCGCGTGCAGCGCATCTACGGCGGTGCGAACGAGATCATGAAGGAAATCATCGCAAGGTCGATCTGACCGTCCAGCGACCACCGGGGCACGACGCGCCGATTTTCACGGCGCTGCCGTCAAAGCTTGCGCTGCAGCGCCAGCACGTACGGATGCAGCGTGGCTGACATGACCCCGGCGACGACGGCGGGGTCGGATTCCATAAATTGCCTTGCGGCCGCTTCGTTCTCAGCCTCGAACACCACGAGGCCGAAGGTCGTGTCGAGCGGTTCAGTGGTCCTGCCGGCGAAGATCACCTGCCCTGCCTTCACGGAGTCGACGAGGCGGGCGAAGTGCCGGCTGACTGCGTCGTTGTCCGCCTGGGTCCACCTGGCCTGGTCGTGGAGTGCGGGAGCGACCCGCAGCACGTAGAGGTACTGCTGCGCTTTCGGCGCATCCTGCCCCTGCGCGGGCCATGGTGTCCCGGCAAGGGCGACCGCCAGGAACATCGTCTTTATGATTCTCTGCAATGCGAACATCGGGACCTCCTTGTCAACGGGCTCGCGGCAGATCCTTGAAGCGGGCATTGCCGATCCGGTACTGCTGCCAGTTACGGCAGTCGTAGTGCCACCACTCGTCGTCGTTGACGGTGAAGCCTTCCGCTTCCATTGCCGTGCGCAGCAGGTCGCGCGCCGCGCGTTGTTCCGCGGTGCCACCGGCGTAGTTCGGATGGGCGCGCTCCGAGAACTCGTCGTAGCCGCTCGGCATCGATACCTCCAGGGCCGTCTTCAAGTCGTACAGGCTCAGGTCGATTGCGCAGCCCCGGTTGTGGCGCGAGCCGGTCGCCGAGTTGGCCACGAAGTCTCGCTTCTCGTTCGGCGTCGCCTCCCAGAACAGCCACGTGACATACCAGGGGCGATACCCGTCGAACAGCAGCAAGCCGTAGCCGTGCGCCTGCACGGCCTGGTTGGCCCGCACCACGGCCTCGGCTGCCGGGCGTTGCAGGAAAACCCGGGCTTCGGGATAGATGGGCGCTCGCAGGAAGTTGTCGGAGCCTGCGTAACGCACGTCCAGCCGCAGGCTCGGGTCGAGCGTGAAGACTTCCACCAGGTCGGTGTCCAGGAACTCACCGGTCTCGTCCGGCGGCAGTGCCCGCAGCGCATCGGCCCGCAACTGCTCCAGCTTGCTGACCGGCAGGGCTGGCACCGGGTAACGCGACGGGGATCCGGCGCAAGCCGACAGCAGGGTCGCCAGCAGTCCGGCAAACAACGCGGCACGCCGCCCGTAGAGTGCGCGCGGGTTCATGCCGGAACGCGCTCGTACAGGAAAATCCGGAGTTCCGTGGCTTGCATGGAGGTGCATTGTCGGGTCGTCGGGCTCGCTGCGGCAATCTCTGTCTCAGGTACGCCCGATCGCCGTCGCGGGCGTAGAATCGATGTCCGAGCATACCGTCGTCCGCAGGGGAGCGTCATGACCGATCAGATTCTGGCTGCAGTGCTGAAGCATCCGTTCGTGGAGGGCCTGACGCCCGAACATTGCGCGACGCTGGCGTCGCTGGCCCGGCCGGTCAGCTTTGCGCACGGCGACATGATCTTCCGCGAGGGCGACGCCAGGCACGAGTTCTTCCTGTTGCTGCACGGACGCGTGGCGCTCGAGATGATGGCGCAGGGCAAGGCGCTGCGCGTGCACACGCTCGAGGGCGGCGACGAGCTCGGCTGGTCCTCGGTCATCGTTGGCCGCGGCAAGCTGTTCCAGGCGCGCGCGCTCGAGCCGGTCGAGGCGCTGGCTTTCGACGGCTATGCGCTGCTCGAGCGCTGCCGCGCCGACACCGGCTTCGGCTACAAGATCATGCACCGGCTGCTGGGGGTGGTCTCCGAGCGTCTGCAGGCCGCGCGGTTGCAGGTGCTGGACTCGCACTCCCCGATTGCAAGGCGGGCGGGGGCCTGAGGCCGCTCCGGCGGCGAGGGCGAACGGCGCGCCGAAGCAGGATGCCCAGCGGCCTTCAGCGCGGCGCTGTCGGCCCGTCGCGCGATGGGATGCGGTAGAGCCGGACGGCCAGCGCCAGCGCCATCATCGCCAGCAGCGCCTGCAGCCACGGCTGCGTGACGACCAGCAGGATCGAGAGGCCGAACGAAACGAGCATCGTCACGATCGCGACGATCTTCGTCCGGTACGGCAGGCTGCCGTGCTGATACCACTCCTTGAGCATCGGACCCAGCCAGCGGTGGCCCAGCATCCACTCGTGGAAGGGACGATACGCGCGCGCAAAGCACGCCGCCGCGAGGATGAACAGCGGTGTCGCCGGCAGCAACGGCAGCAACACGCCCGCAATACCCAGTGTGAACGCGACCGTTCCGGCAACGAAGAAAAACGCCCGCACCACGGGCGACCCCCGCTCGTGGTCCAGCCAGGGACCGCCGCTCAGAACCGATCAAGCAACCAGCCGGGGAAGAATGCCAGCACGATTGCCGGTGCAAGGCAGAGCAGGCTCGCCGCGAGCGCCAGGCGCCGCGGATGCCCGGCAGGCTGGTCCGCCGTCGCCGCGTTCATGAACATGTACTGGATGACGCGCAGGTAGAAGTAGATGCCGAGGTAGCTCGCCACGAGGCCGAGTACGGCGTACCCGGTGTAACCCGCCGCCAGGACGTTGCGGAATACCAGGAACTTGGCGACGAACCCGGGCAGGGGCGGCAGGCCGGCCAGGGAAAGCATCGAGACTGCCAGCATGATCGCGGCGAACGGACGGCGCTGGTACAGGCCCTGCAGCGACTCGAGCCGGTCGCTGCGTTCGTCGTCGGTGCCGCGCGGCAGCACGGTGAATGCCAGCACGTTCATGATCCCGTACACGACGACGTAGAAGATGACCGCCTGCGCCCGGCCTGGACCCGCGCCGAGCAGCGCATAGAACAGGTAGCCTGCGTGCGCGATCGACGAATAGGCAATCATCCGGCGGAAACTCGTCTGCCGGATGGCCGCCACGTTGCCCCAGATCATCGAGACGAGCGGCAGGACGGCCAGCACGTCGACAAGCGGACGTGCCACCGGCGCCGTTTCGAACAGGCGCAGCGCCGCAAACAGCACGCCCGCCTTGATGATCGTGGCCATGAAGGCCGTCACCGGCACGCTGGCCCCTTCATAGGCATCCGGCGCCCAGCCGTGGAACGGCACGATGGCCGCCTTGAGGAACAGCGAGGCCACCACCAGCACGACGCCCGCGATGGGCAGGGTGTCGGACGAACCCAGCGCAGCAGCGAAAACGGCGGTCGACATCGAGCCGCTCCAGCCGTACAGCAGCGCGACACCCATCAGGAATGTCGCCGTGGCCGTGCCGCCCAGCACCAGGTACTTGAGCGCCGCCTCGGCACTGTCGGCTCGCAGCTGGGCCAGCAGCACGAGCGCGTACACCGGCAACGACATCAGCTCGAGACCGAGGAACAGCGTGGGCAGGCTATCCGAGGAGACCAGCAGGCACGCACCGTACAGCGAGGCGAGCAGCAGCACGTAGTACCGCGTCTCGGCGAAGTCATCGCGCGAGATCAGCACGACCGGCAGCGCCAATGCGATCAGCGCGAACTTGGCGAGCGACGCATCCGGGCTGACGGAGAAATGGCCGTTGAAGGGTGCTCCAGCGTAACCCTCCACGTGCAGCATGAGCGCCGCGGCAGCCGCTGCGGCCAGCGCCATGAAGGCCACGACGAAGCCGTCGCGCGGCCGGCCGCGAAGGATTTCCAGCGTGAGCAGGACGACCATTCCGGCGAGCAGCAGGTGCTCGGGCAGCATCGCCTTGACGACTTCGTCCCAGTTCATCGCGTGCTCCCGAGCTGGATCGTCTCGCCGGCGACACGCTGCTGGAACTCGCGCGCGGCCAGTTCCGTCTTGGCGAGCGGTTCGCCGGGGAACAGGCCGATGGCGAAGATCGCGGCGACGATCGCGACGAGGATGGCGGTTTCACGCGCGTTCAGGTCCGTGAGCGGCGCGTGCGGTGCGCGGGCTTCGCCGAACAGGATGCGCTGGGCGAGCCAGAGCATGTAGAGTGCGCCGAGCACCACGCCGGACACGGCGATGACGGCAAGTGTCAGCGGCAGGTCGTTGCCCGCGAGGTGTGCCGGCCATGCGGCATTGAACGCACCGAGCAACGCCATGAACTCGCCGGCGAAACCGCTCGTGGTCGGCAGTCCGATCGAGGCCAGCGTCAGGATCGTGAAGAACACCGAGAACACCGGCAGCATCTTCGCGAGGCCGCCGTAATCGGCCACGGCGCGCGAATGCGTGCGCTCGTAGATCATGCCGACCATGAGGAACAACCCGCCCGCGACCAGGCCGTGGCTCACCATCTGCAGGATGGCACCCTGGATGCCGATGAGGTCGAGGCTCGCGAGCCCCAGCATGACGTAGCCGAGGTGGCTGATCGACGAGTAGGCGATGATCTTCTTGATGTCGGTCTGCACCAGCGCGAGGCACGCGCCGTAGACGATGCTGATCACGGCCAGGGTCATGATCACCGGCATCATGGCCCGCGCGGCCTCAGGGAACAGCGGGAAGCCGAGCTTCATGAAGCCGTACGTACCCATTTTCAGCAGCACGCCCGCCAGGATCACGGAGCCCGTCGTAGGCGCCTCGACATGCGCATCCGGCAGCCAGGTGTGCAGCGGGAACATCGGCACCTTGATGGCGAACGACAGCGCGAACGCGGACAGCAGCCAGAGCTGCGTGTTCAACGGCAGCTGCGAGCCGCTCAGGTGGCGCAGGTCGAAGGTCATGTAGCCGGACGAACCGTGCGTGTAGAGCACGAGGTAGATCAGCGCCGCCAGCATCAGGATGCTGCCGAACGCCGTGTAGAGGACGAACTTCAGCGTGGCGTAGATGCGGCGCTCGCCGCCCCAGAGCCCGATGATCAGGAACATCGGGATCAGCATCGCTTCCCAGAACACGTAGAACAGGAAGAGGTCCTGCGCCAGGAACGTGCCCAGCATCGCGAACTGGATGAAGAGCACCATCACGTGGAACAGCTTCACGTCCTTGTGCACGGCGCTCCACGCGCCCGCGACGACGAGCGGCCCCAGGAACGCCGTGAGCGACACCAGCAGCACGTTCAGGCCGTCGAGGCCGATGCGATAGCCAACGCCCCAGTCGCGGATCCACGGTACGTCGGTGGCGAACTGCAGGCCGGCCACCGTGCCGTCGAAACGCTGGTACAGCAGTGCGGCGATGAACAGTTGCAACACCATGCAGCCGAAGGTGACGCCGCGCACGAGCGAGTCGCGTCCCTTCGGCAGCAGCGTGACGGCCACCATGCCGAGCGCCGGCAGCCACAGCAACCCATTGAGCCAGGTCGACTCACCCATGACGCCACACCCACACGAGGCAGCCGACCACGCCGATGACGGCCATTGCCACGTACCACTGCAACTGACCGGTCTGGACGCGGCTCAACCGGCCGGAGGCGCGGCGCGTGAGCACCGCCAGGCCGTGCAGCGAACCGTCGATCAGGAGCCGGTCGCCGAGGCCCAGGAACACACGATCGGAGACCCAGTGCAGCGGCCGGTAGAGGACGGCCTCGAACAATTCGTCGATGTAGTACTTGCCGCCCAGGACGCGGTGCAGGCGCGGGAATCGGGCCGCCAGCGCCTCGCCGCGGGCGAGGCCGCGGCGATACATGAAAGTCGCCGCTGCGAGTCCCAGGAGTGCCACCGCCACCGCCACGAACACCAGCGTGTGCTCGAAGTGCTCGAGCGATTCCACGACCGCCGGAATCGGCAGCAGCGGTTCGAGGAAGTGCGGCAGTTCGAAGAATCCGCCGATCGCGGACAGCACGGCGAGGACGATCAGTACGCCCGTCATCGAGAGCGGCGACTCGTGCACGTGGTGCTCGGTCTCGTGGCTCATGCGCGAGGGCGTCAGGAACGTGAGCCAGAGCAGCCGGAACATGTAGAACGAGGTCATCAGCGCCGTGGCCGACCCCAGCGCCCACAGGATGGGCGAACCGCCGTGCTCGCTGGCGAAGGCGAACCAGAGGATCTCGTCCTTGGAGAAGAATCCGGCCAGCGGCGGGATGCCGGCGATGGCCGCCGTGGCGACGGCGAAGGTGAAGAAGGTGACCGGTATCTTCCGCCACAGGCCGCCCATCTTGCGGATGTCCTGCTCGCCGCCAAGCGCGTGGATCACGCTGCCGGCGCCGAGGAAGAGGCAGGCCTTGAAGAACGCGTGGGTGTAGACGTGGAACACCGCCACGCCGTAGGCGCCGACGCCCAGCGCGAGGAACATCAGGCCGAGTTGCGACACGGTCGAGTAGGCCAGCACCTTCTTGATGTCCGTCTGGACCAGCGCGATGGTCGCCGCAAAGAACGCGGTCAGCACACCGATGACAGCAACGACCTGCGACGCCGCGGGCGCGTGCTCGTAGATGCCGTGCAGGCGCGCAACCAGGTAGATGCCCGCCGTCACCATCGTCGCGGCATGGATCAGTGCCGAGACGGGCGTGGGTCCGGCCATCGCATCCGGCAACCAGACGTGCAGCGGGATCTGCGCCGACTTGCCCGTGGCGCCGATGAAGAGCAGTACGCCGACGAGGCTCGCCGAGACCGCCGGCGCGATCGGTGCGGCGAACGCGGCGTTGATCTCGTCCATGTTCACGGTGCCGAGCGCCCAGTAGAGCAGGAACAGGCCGAGCAGGAAGCCGGCGTCGCCGACGCGGTTCGTGATGAAGGCCTTCTTGCCGGCGGCCGCCTTGGCTGGGTCCTCGAACCAGAAGCCGATCAGGAGGTACGAAGCGAGACCGACGCCTTCCCAGCCGACGAAGCAGACCAGCAGCGAGCGGCCCAGCACCAGCGTGAGCATGAAGAACAGGAACAGGTTCAGGTACGCGAAGTAGCGCGCGTAGCCGGGGTCGTCCTTCATGTAGCCGGTCGAATAGACGTGAATCAGCGAGCCGACGCCGGTGATGATCAGCGTCATGACCGCGGTCAGGCGGTCGAAATAGAACGCGACGTCGAACCCCCGGTCACCGAAGCTCGCCCAGCGATAGGCCACTTCGAGCAGGGCCGCGTCGGGTCCCGCCGCCTGCAGCAGCAGGACCGCCTTGAACGTCGCGAGAAACGCGAGGACCGGCAGGCCGCAACCGACGACCGAGACGAACGTGCGGCCCAGGCGGCGGCCGAGCAGGCCGTTCAGCAGGAAGCCCGCGAGCGGCAGCAGTACGATGACGGTGAGCAGGTTCATCGGGTGCGCATCATCCTTGCAGGCGATCGTAGCCCTCGACATCGAGGGAGCTTCGTTGCCGCGACAGCTGCAGGACGATCGGGATCGCAATCGCGATCTCCGCGGCCGCCACGACGAAGATCAGGAACACCAGCACGGCCCCCGACAGGGTCCCCGTCTCGAGCGAGAATGTGACCAGCGCCAGGATGACGGCGTTGAGCATCAGTTCCATGCACATCAGCATGACGAGCGCGTTGCGCCGCACCATCACGCCGACGAGGCCGAGCGCGAAGAGCACGAAGCTGAGTCCGAGCAGCAGCTGGGTGTCAGCCATCCGACCGCCTCCCGCTCCTGATGATCGCGATCGCCGCGACGACCGCTGCGACCAGCAGCACGCTGGTCAGCTCGAAATGCAGCCAGTACTCGCGCAGGAACTCGACCGAGAACGGCTGCACGAGGTAGGACGGCGCCGCGCCCGCGCCGGGCTGGATGACAGGGGCGCCGAGCCTTATCGCAGAGATGCCGAGTGCCCCGGCAAGCAGGGCACCGAGCACGATGCCTGGCAGCAGCAAGCGGCTGTACCGACGCACGAACGAGGGATCGCGCACGTCGAGCAGCATGATCACGTAGACCATGAAGACCATGACCGCCCCGACGTAGATCAGGACCTGGAAGACCGCCACCACGTGCACGCCCAGCATCGCGTAGATGCCTGCAAGCGACAACATGCAGCTGATCAGGGCGAGCGCAACGCGCATCGGATGTCTTGCGCGACCAGCATCAGCACCCCGCCGAGCAGCGCGCACGCACCGAAGAAGTACACCAGCAGCTGGTCGATGGTCATGCGTCGGGACTCCTGCCGGGCTCCGCCGCCGGCCTGACAGGGTAGGGCTTCGAGACGTCGGCGTGCGGCTGCCAGTTGAGCAGTTCTTCCTTGCCGAGCCACATGCGGTCGCGATCGAAACCCGGCAGGTCCGGCGTTTCCTTGACCATGCGGATGGCGTCCTCCGGGCAGGCCTCGACGCAGAACCCGCAGAACACGCAGCGCGAGTAATCGATCTCGAAGCGCGAGGGGTACTTCGGGTGGGCGGGATCGTCCGGGTCGAACGCGGCGTCGATCTCGATCACCTGCGCGGGGCAGACCGTCGCGCACATGTTGCAGGCCACGCACTGCGGCCGGCCGTCGGGACGCTGCGTCAGGATGTGCTTGCCGCGATTGCCGGCTGCGTAGTCGGCGCGGATTTCCTCGGGGTAGTACGCCGTGAGCGCGCCCTTGCGTCCCGTCAGCCACTTGCCCATGTTGCGCAGGAACACGCCCCCGGTGATCGCGAGGCCGCGCACGACCTCGAGCAGATAGGAACGCTCCCACCATCCCATCGTGGGTTCGTTCCAGTATTGCCTGCGCACGTACGGTCTGCGGGGCGTGGTCATGTCATTGCGCGCCTCATGCCTGCTGCGCCCACAGCGCAACCGCCGTCACGACCAGGTTGGCAATGGCCAGCGGCAGCAGGAACTTCCATGCGAAGCGCAGCAGCTGGTCCCAGCGGAAGCGCGGCAGAGTCCACCGCACGAGGATCTGGAAGCTGCAGAGCAGGAAGACCTTGCCGAGGAAGGTCAGCAACTGCAGCACGACGACCCAGCCGTGACTGAGTGGCAGGGCGTGGCCGCCCGGGAAGACGAAGCCGGTGTCGTTCATCCACGGCAGGTTGTAGCCGCCGAAGAACAGCGTGACGAACAGCGCACCGATGACCGCGATCTCGATGAATTCCGGAGAGCATGAAGACGCCCTGCTTCATCGCGCTGTATTCGGTGAAGTAGCCCGAGATGAGTTCCGACTCGGCCTCGGGCAGGTCGAACGGGATGCGCTTGTTCTCGGCGATGCCGGCGATCAGGAACAGCACGGCGGCGAAGGGCTGGTAGACGATGCCCCAGGCCGGCAGGAAGCCGAGCGCGGTGCCCGACTGCTGCTCGACGATCGTACCGAGGTTGACAGTGCCGAAGATCAGCACGATGCCGAGCACGGTGAGGCCCATCACCAGCTCGTACGATATCAATTGCGAGCCCGCGCGCAGCGCGCCGAGCAGCGAGAACTTGTTGGCCGAGGACCAGCCAGCGAGCATCGCGCCGATGATCGTGATGCCGCTGAACGCGAAGACGATGAGGATGCCGGCGTCGATCGGCGCGATCTGCATCGGGTAGGTGCGGCCGCCGAACCATCCGGCCAGGCTCGGGAACAGCCGGCCTGGATCGAGCGTTCCGCCAAACGGCACGACGGCGAAGACCAGCAGCACCGGCACGATGGCGAGCCACGGGCCGAGCGCGTAGGCGAGCTTGTCGTAGGCGAGGGGCTTGAAGTCCTCCTTCAGCAACAGCTTGAGGCCGTCGGCCATGCCGTGGAACAGCCCGAGCCAGATCAGCTTGACCTGCGTGAACGGGATGCGGACGTAGGCGCGGTTGGCGCCGATGCGATCCGACATGATCGCGGCCTGCTTGCGCTCGACCCAGGTCAGGATCGCACCGAACGTCAGCAGGACCGCCAGCGCGTAGGCGATGTAGACCAGGCTGATGGCAAGGTCCTGGGCGTTCACGGGTGACCTCGTGCCGGCGTGGCCAGCGCCCTGATCAGGTCCTCGGCGTGCTGCACGCCGGGTTTCTTCTCGAAGCAGGGTTCGAACGCGCTGATCGTGCCCTCGAAATTCGTGTAGTGCCCGTGCCGCTCGGTCTGGATGCTGACCGGGAGGAACACGTCCGCATGGCCGTTCTCCGGTTGCAGGTACGAGTTCAGGAAGATGATCCTGGCCTGCGGCGGCAGCCGTGCGAAATCGAAGCCTTCACCCCAGACCAGCACGAGGTCCGTGCCGTCCTTGAAGTCGGGCTCCGCGTGGCCGAACAGTTCGCGCGCCCGGGTCGTGTTCGGGTTCTTGTCCCCGCGGATCAGCAGGTCGTCCTCGATCCGCTCACCCGGCTGCGCCTGCCAGTCCTGCTTGACGAAGCAGTGGAACACTTCGCCGAGCTTGTCCTTGAAGGTCTCGAGCTCCTCGTTCGAACCCCAGTTCGACACCAGCGCGACGGGGTGGCGGGCCGCGCCGATCAGCCGGCGCGCCTCGTCCAGTGCGGCCGGCACGGTGACCGGGCGTCCCTTGAGCATCGGTTCGTCGGCGCGGGCGCGCTCGAACACCTGCGCCAGGTCGCGACCCTTGTTGCAGATCCACGGCCCGTTGACGGCCGGGTTGTCCAGCGGAGTGACGCGCGCGATGTTTTCGTTCTGCCGCGGGTCGAGTGCCTTCAGTTTCCATTCCGGCTTGCGGTGCCAGACCTGCACCGTGCAACCGCGGGCGCAGCCCGGGCAGACCGACGGCGTCGGCTGCAGGAACCACACGCGCGACTTGTGCAGGAACTGCCGCGACAGCAGCGCGCCGACCGGGCAGATGTCGACGATGTTGTCGGAATACGGGTCTTCGCTCAACGGCCGGTCCTCGACCGGGCGGATGTTCGAGATGTCGCCGCGCCGCTCGACGCCCAGCGCCATCGACTTCGAGACTTCGTGCGTGAACCGCGTGCAGCGCAGGCACAGGATGCAGCGCTCGTTGTCGAGCAGGATGCGGTTCGAGAGGTTGTAGAACTTGGTCGAGCGCACCTTCTCGTCGTGGGAGAGCGAGCGCTGGCCGCTGTACTCGTAATGGTAATCCTGCAGCGTGCACTCGCCGGCCTTGTCGCAGATGCCGCAGTCGACCGGGTGGTTGAGCGTGATGAACTGCAGAATTGCCTTGCGGTGCGCCTGCACTTCCTCCGAGTTCGTGAACACCTGCATGCCCTTGGCAACGGGCATGTTGCAGGCGATGTCCAGCCCGCGGCCTTCGACCTCGACCAGGCACATGCGGCAGTTGCCGACGACCGACAGCCGCGGATGCCAGCAGAAGTAAGGGATGAAGTGGCCGTGCTCGCGCGCGACCTCCATGACGGTCTGGTCGTCGCGAGCCTCGATGGCCTGACCGTTTATGAAGATCTCAGGCATTCCAGGTTCCCGCCGAACTTTGAGCGCTTGTGTTCGATGCAGTACTCGAACTCGTCGCGGAATTTGTCGAGGATGCCGCTGCAGGCGTAGCCCGCCGCGTCACCGAGCCCGCAGATCGTCGTGCCGTCGTTGAATTTCGAGATGTAGTACAGGCGTTCGATGTCGTCGGCGCGGCCGTCGCCGGCGACGATTCGGTCGAGGATCCGGTGCAGCCAGCCGGTGCCATGGCGGCACGGCGTGCACTGTCCGCAGGACTCGTGGTGGTAGAAGCGCATCAGCACCTGCAGCAGCGCTACCATGCAGGTGCCTTCGGCGATCACGATCATGCCGCCGGAACCGAGCGTGGAGCCCGCGTCCCACAAGTCTTCGTGCGACAGCTTCAGGTTCGTGATGTCGGCGCCGGTGAGCACCTTGGAGGAGACCCCGCCGGGCACGACGCACTTGATCGCGCGACCCTGCGGGACGCCGCCGCAGTCTTCGTCCAGGAACTTCATCCACGGATAGCCGAGTTCGACTTCGTAGACGCCGGGACGGTTGATGTGACCCGACACCGAGAAGAGTCGCGTCCCCGGGCTCTTGGGCGTCCCGACGGCCTTGAAGGCGTCGGCGCCGTTGTTGATGATCCAGGCGATGTTCGACAGCGACTCGACGTTGTTGACGACCGTCGGGCGCTGGTACAGGCCCTTGACCGTCAGTCGTGGCGGCCGGTTGCGCGGGTAACCTTTCTTGCCTTCGAGCGACGAAATCAGTCCGGACGCCTCGCCGGCCACGTAGGCGCCCGCGCCGCGGTAGACGACGATGTCGCAGGAGAACCCGGAACCGAGGACGTTCCTGCCGAACAGGCCCGCCGCGTAGGCTTCCTCCACTGCGTCCGCGAGGCGACGGTACGGGAGGTCGAACTCGCCGCGGATGTAGACGAAGCAGTTGCGGACGTTGAGCGCGTAGCTCGCGATCAGCATCGACTCGAGCAGCACGTGCGGGTTGTTCTCGAGGATCCAGCGATCCTTGAACGTGCCCGGCTCGCCCTCGTCGGCATTGGCGATCAGGTAGTGTGGCTGACCGTCGTCGTACTGCACGACCTGCCACTTGCGGCCGACGGCGAAGGCGGCGCCGCCGCGGCCTTGGAGGCCCGAAGCCGTGACTTCCTTGACGACATCTTGCGGCTTCAACTGCCCGAGCGTCTTCGCGAGCGCGCCATAACCGCCCCGCGCACGGTATTCGGGCAGCGCGTGCGACGTCGCCGTGACGGGAAAGGACATGATCAGCTGGCGGCCGGGCATGCTATTTCAGCCCCTGCAGCAGCTCGTCGAGCTGCGTGAGCGTCAGATTCTCGTGGTACCCGTCGTTCACCATCATCATCGGCGCGGTGCCGCAGGAACCCAGGCACTCCACGGTGGACAGGGTGTAGCGGCCGTCCGGCGTAGTCTGGCCGGGCTTGATGCCGAGCTTGCGCTCGACGTGCGCGAGGACGTTCTCGGCGCCGTTCATCGAGCAGCTGACGTTGTGGCAGAACTGCAGGTGCCAGCGGCCCTACGGCAAAGCGGCGGAACTGCGTGTAGAACGACAGCACTTCCTCGATCTGGATCTGCGGCACGCCGAGAAAGCCGGCCAGTTCCTCGATGTCGGAATCCGCGACGTAGCCGCGATCCTCCTGGATGCGGCGCAGGCACGGCAGCACGAGCGAGGACTCGAAGCCCGCCGGAAACCGCTCGCGGAGTTTCTCGAACTCGGGGACCAGGTGCTTCATCGATCGCACTCCCCGCCGATCATGTTGACGGAGCCAAACGTCGGCACGAGGTCCGCGAGCTGGTAGCCGTCGAGCATCCGGTGCACGCCGCCCATGTGGACGAAGCTCGGGCTGCGGCAGTGGACCTTCCAGGGCACGCCGCCGCCGACGCTGACGAGGTAGAAGCCGAGCTCGCCGTTGGCGCCTTCGTGCGCGGAATAGGCTTCGCCGGCGGGCACCTGCGGCCCTTCCATGATCAGCTTGAAGTGGTTGATCAGCGCCTCGATCTCGGTGTACACGGCCTGCTTGTCGGGCAGCGTGCAGCGGCGGTCGTCGACGCTGATCGGGCCCGGCTGCAGCATGTCGATCAGCTGGCGGATCATGTGCTTCGACTCGTCGATCTCGCGCATGCGCACGTAGTAACGGTCGTAGTTGTCGCCCTTGATGCCCACGGGAATCTCGAACTCGAGCTCGCCGTACGAGAGGTACGGCGTGTCCTTGCGCAGGTCGCGCGGCGCACCAGTCGAGCGCAGGATCGGGCCGGTGAAACCCCAGTTGATCGCTTCCGCCGTCGCAATGACGCCGACGTCGCGCATGCGGTCGATGAAAATCCGGTTGCGGTCCACGAGCCCGTGCACGCGGTCGACGAAGGTGTCCATCTGGTCGAGGATCTCTTCGAGCCGCTGCAGCCAGCCGTCCGGGAGGTCGCGGGCGAGGCCGCCGATGCGGCCATAGCTGTGCGTGACGCGTGCGCCCGTCAGGTCGGCGATGTGCTCGTAGACGTAGTCGCGGATCGTGACGAGGTACAGGAACGCGGTCATCGCGCCCATTTCCATCAACGCCGCGGCCACGCAGGTCAGGTGGTCGGCGATGCGGGAATACTCGGCCAGCAGCGTGCGCAGGTGGCGGCAGCGCGGCGTGAGCTCGATGCCCATCAGCTTTTCGACGGCCTCGCAGTAGGCGAAGTCGTTGATCAGGGCCGAGCAGTAGTTGAGGCGGTCAACGTACGGGATCAGCGTGTGCCAGGTGTGCGACTCGCATTCTTTCTCGAAGCCGCGATGCAGGTAGCCGCAGTGCACGTCGGTGCGCACCACGCGTTCTCCCGAAATCTCCGCCACGATCTGGATCGTGCCGTGCGTGGCAGGGTGCGACGGGCCGATGTTGACGATCACGGACCCGGGCGTGAGGCCCTTGGTGAACGCCGGACGGATCGGGTTCGGCAGCGTCGTGAGCGGCGGCAGGCTCATGGCTTCACGTCCCGATACGGCACCAGCGGCTGTTCCCGCTGCTTCGGATAGTCCTTGCGCAGCGGGTGGCCGACGAACCCCTCATACAGCAGCAGCGGCCGCAGGTCGTCGTTGCCGCGGAAGCGTATGCCGTACATTTCGTGGCATTCGCGCTCCATGTAGCGCGCCGAGCCGTACAGCGGCACGAGTGTGTCGACCGTCGGATCCGTTTCCTCGACTCGCGTCTTGAGCCGGACCCGGACGAAATCGCGGGGGAATAGAAGTGGTACACGACGTCGAAGCGCGGCCGGCGCTGCGGCCAGTCCGTTGCCGTGACGTCCAGGAACAGGTCGAAGCCGAATTCCTGCTTGAGCCGGCCCGCCACGGGTACGAGGCTTTCCGCCGTGATCTGCAGCACGAGGATGCCGTGAGCCATGCCTGCCTCGAGGGCCTGCGCGCCAAGGCCGGCCTGTACACGCTCGAGCAGATTTTCTCCCGTGCCCACGCTCAGAAATCCTGGTTGATGATCGGGTGGCGCTCGCCCGCGATCTTGTCCTGCAGCTTCATGATGCCGTCGATCACCATCTCCGGCCGCGGCGGGCAGCCCGGGATGTACAGGTCGACGGGAATGATCTTGTCGATGCCCGGCAGGGCGGCATAGTTCTGGTAGAAGCCGCCGCTCGTCGCGCAGACACCGAAGGCGATGACCCACTTGGGTTCGCACATCTGCTCGTAGACCTTGCGCAGGATCGGCGCCTGCTTGTGCGAGACGGTGCCCACGACCATCAGCAGGTCGGACTGGCGCGGCGTGAAGCGCGGCAGCGCGGCGCCGAAACGGTCCGTGTCGTAGAGCGTCGAACTCACCGACATGAATTCCATCGCGCAGCAGGCCGTCACGAACGGGTAGGGGAAAAGCGAGAACTTCCGCGCCCAGCCGACGAATTCGTCCTTGCGGGTGGTCAGGTACTCGAAGGCCGCGCTCTTCTGCTGGCGCGGCACGGGTGTCGTCGCGCTCAAGTCGTCACCTCTTCCAGCAGCCCGGACCGCCAGACGTACAGCATGATCAGCACCAGCAGCAGGGTGAACAGCGCGAATGTCGCGAGCATGAACCCGGTGAGCGGCGTTGCCGCCAGCGCCCACAGGTAGAGAAAGACGGTTTCCAGGTCGAACAGGATGAAGACGACCGCGATGGCGTAGTACTTGACCGGGACCGCCCGCATGTTGTCGGTCTCGACGGCCGTCGCGCCGCACTCGAACGGCTCGAGTTTCAGCGGCGTCGGTTCCGGCTTGGGGCCCAGCACCCGGTTCAGCCACAGGGTCAAGGCCACGAAGCCGAGGATCGCCAGCAGATAAACGAGGAAGGAGAGGTATGCGGTCATTGCGGCGTGAGTGTGAATTGCAGGGCGGACTATATCGACTGCAACCATGAGCATTGCCCCGCGGAAAACACTTATGGTTGCAACGGGTTACATCGCTCTCAATCCCCCTACGCACAGCCCAGCCCGAGAACTCCGTGCCAGCGATGAAACCAGTCACGACGACCGCGTCGGTCTCCGCCGCGCAACGCCTGCGCCGCTGGCCAGCCCGGTTGGATTTCCTGCAGAGCGCCACCGGCCTGGCGCTCGGCCTCTTCATGTGGGTGCACATGTTCTTCGTTGCGACGATCCTGCTCGGCAAGGACGCGATGTGGACGGTCGCCCGGATGTTCGAGGGCTATTTCATCTTTGGCCGCCCGGTCTATGGGCTGGTGTCGGCCCTGGTCGCGACGATCGCGACATTATTCGTGGTCCACGCCGCCCTGGCACTCCGCAAGTTTCCCGCTAATTACCGCCAATACCGTACGTATCGCGACCACATGAAGGAGATGAAGCACGAAGACACAACTCTCTGGTACTGGCAGGTCGTCACCGGGTTCGCACTCTTTTTCCTGGCCTCGGTGCACCTCTACATCATGCTGACCCGTCCGGACCGCATCGGACCGTTCGAGTCGGCCGACCGAGTGTGGTCCGACCTGATGTGGCCGCTCTACCTGGTGCTGCTGTTTGCGGTGGAGTTTCACGGGGGCGTCGGCCTGTACCGGCTTGCGCTCAAGTGGGGCTGGTTCGAAGGTGACGGCAGCGACGCGGCTGGGACCCGCCGCAAGCTGCGATTCTTCAAGTGGGCGCTCACTGGCTTCTTCCTCGTCCTGGGCCTGCTGACCCTCGCGGCGTACATGAAGATCGGCATCGAGCACGCTCCGTTCTACGGGCAGCCCTATGTTCCTGCCGCGGTCGCCACCGGGGTGACGCCATGAAGGTCGTCTACACCGACGTGCTGGTCATCGGCGGCGGACTCGCGGGCCTGCGGGTCGCCATCGGCGCGCGCCGCCGTGGCCACGACGCCATCGTGCTGTCGCTGGTGCCGCCCAAGCGCTCGCATTCGGCAGCGGCGCAGGGCGGCATGCAGGCGAGCCTCGCCAACGTCACCAAGGGCAGGGCGACAACGAGGACGTGCACTTCGAGGACACGGTCAAGGGCAGCGACTGGGGCGCCGACCAGCAGGTCGTGCGCATGTTCGTGAACACCGCGCCCAAGGCCGTGCGCGAGCTGGCGGCCTGGGGAGTGCCGTGGAGCCGAGTCCGCCAGGGCGACCGTCAGGTCATCATCAACGGCGAGAAAGTCACGATCACCGAGCGCGACGCTGCGCACGGCCTCGTGGCGCAGCGTGACTTCGGTGGCACCAGGAAGTGGCGCACCTGCTATGTCTCGGACGGCACGGGCCACGCGATGCTGTTCGCAGTCGGTGATCGCGCGATTGCCGAAGGCATTCCGGTGCACGAGCGCACCGAGGCGCTGGCGCTGATTCACGACGGCAAGCGCTGCTACGGTGCGATCGTCCGCGACCTGGTCACGGGCGGGATCACGGCCTATGTCGCCAGGGCCACGGCTATCGCGACCGGCGGGGCAGGGCGCGTCTACCGCGTCACGACCAATGCGGTGATCTGCGAGGGGATCGGTGCGGCACTCGCGCTCGAGACCGGCATCGTGCCGCTCGGCAACATGGAGGCGGTGCAGTTCCACCCGACCGGCATCTTCCCGGCGGGCATCCTCGTCACCGAGGGGTGCCGTGGCGACGGCGGGTTGCTGCGCGACGCTAGCGGCCACCGCTTCATGCCGGACTACGAGCCGGAGAAGAAGGAGCTCGCATCGCGCGACGTCGTCTCGCGCCGCATGGAAGAGCACATTCGCAAGGGCAACGCCGCGAAGTCCCGCTTCGGCGAGCATCTCTGGCTCGACATCACGCTGCTCGGGAGCAAGCACATCTAGCACAACCTGCGGGAAGTGAAGGAGATCTGCCAGTACTTCCTCGGCGTCGACCCGGCGGACCAGTGGATTCCCGTGCGTCCCGCCCAGCACTACACGATGGGCGGCGTGCGCACCGACCACACCGGCCAGACGCCCGCGCTGCGCGGGCTGTTTGCGGCAGGTGAAGCCGCCTGCTGGGACATGCACGGGTTCAATCGACTTGGCGGCAATTCAGTGGCGGAGACCGTCGTCGCCGGCATGATCGTCGGCGAGTTCATCGCGGATTTCGTTGAAAGTCCCGAGGGTGAGATCGACATTCCAACGGCCGTGCTGCGTGAGGCGCTTGCCGCCGAGCGCGGCAAGCTCGATGTGCTGCTCGAAGGGAGCGGGAGCGAGCAGGCGGACACGCTCAAGGCCGAAATGCAGCAGACCATGACCGACAACGTCGGCATTTTCCGCACCGGCGCTGACCTGCAGCGCGCGGTCGACAAGTTGCAGGAACTGCTCGTGCGCAGCCGCAACATCGGGTTGCGCTCGCGTCGCGATGGCCCGAATCCGGAGCTGGTGACGGCGTATCGCGTGCAGAAGATGATCAAGATCGCGCTCTGCGTCGCGCAGGGCGCGCTGACGCGCACCGAGAGCCGCGGCGCCCATTTCCGCGAGGATTTCCCGCGCCGCAACGACGCCGAGTGGCTGCGGCGCACGCTCGCGACGTGGAGCGATCCGCGCGCCACGTTGCCGACGCTGCACTACGAAGCGCTCGACGTGGGTCGCATGGAACTGCCTCCCGGCTGGCGCGGCTATGGCAACAAGGATTACGTCGATCATCCCGATACGCCGCAGCGCGCCGCTGAAGTGGCGAAGCTGCGTGAGGCCCTCGGCGATGCCGTCCATCACACCGTACAGGCCGCGCTCATGCCGTACGACCATCTGCTTCCAGCACGCCTGCGCGGCCGTAACGAACGCATCGACGAGAAACTGCCGCCATGAGTTCAGTCACCGATTCCGCGCCGCCCGCGGCCGCGATCCCCCCTGCCGACGCACCGAAGCGCATGCTGCATTTCCACGTCCTGCGCCACGATCCGCAGGACCCGGTGAGCATCCCGCATTTCGAGGTCTTCGAGCTCGAGGAAGCGCCGGGCATGACGCTCTTCATCGCGCTCAACGAAATCCGCGAGAAGCTCGACCCGTCACTGGCGTTCGATTTCGTCTGCCGTGCCGGCATCTGTGGCAGCTGTGGCATGGTCGTGAATGGCCGCCCGGGACTCGCCTGCCGCACGCTCACCCAGGACCTGCCGGCAGAAATCTCGCTGGCGCCGCTGCCGGCGTTCGAACTCATTGCCGACCTGTCCGTGAACACGGGCAAGTGGATGCGCGGCATGAGCGAGCGACTGGAGACCTGGGTGCACTCCCTTGGCCAGGAGGCGGACCTCTCGCGGCTTGAGGAGCGCATGGATCCGGAACTCGCCGACAGGATCTACGAACTCGACCGTTGCATCGAATGCGGCTGCTGCGTCGCGGCTTGCGGCACGGCACGCATGCGCGAGGACTTCGTCGGCGCGGTCGGCCTCAACAAGATCGCGCGCTTCGCGCTCGATCCGCGCGATCAGCGCACCGACCAGGACTTCTACGAGCTGGTCGGCAACGACGACGGTGTGTTCGGCTGCATGACGCTGCTTGGGTGTCACGACGTCTGCCCGAAGCAGCTGCCGCTGCAGACGCAGATCGCCTTCGTGCGCCGCAAGATGGTCAAGGCTGGTCTGTAACCACTGATTCCCACCTGCACGTCAGCGGGCGAGTGCCGGAGGTGCTCGCCGCATCACTTCGTCGCATCCAACCCACTATCCGTCGCGCCGGCAGCATCGCGCGGCTTACCGCCGTCTATCCGGCCTGCCACACTCCCGCGAAATCGAGCCGGGCCGTACGCCGGATCGAACGCAGGGCGCAAAGGTTTGCGCCCGCACGCAGGGGAGAAGAAACATGCAAATACGTTCCGGATTGTGCCTCGCCACTTTCTTCGCCGTCTTGCTGTTCACCGCGCCGGCCCGTGCTGCAGAGCCGACGAAGGTCGAGCATGGGCGGTATCTGGTCGCGATTGGCGGCTGCAACGACTGCCACACCGCAGGTTTCATGGAACAGAACCTGAAGATCCCCGAAAAGGACTGGCTGCAGGGTAGCGCGGTTGGATTCCAGGGCCGTGGGGCACCACGTACGCCGCCAACTTGCGCCTGGTGATGCATTCGATGTCCGAGTCACAGTGGCTCGAGCACGCGCGCAAGGACCGGATGCCGCCGATGCCCGCGTATGTGCTGCAGCAGATGAAAACCGATGACCTGAAGGCGATCTACGCCTACGTGAGGAGCCTTGGCAATCAGGCCTCGCCGCGCCGGCGTATGTCGCGCCGGGCGGCAAGGTGAGCACGCCGTATTTCGTGTTCGTCCCGCAGGTGGACCAGAAAACGGCTGCGAAATAGGACGCGTGGCCCCGCGGCAATCGACGCGGCTCAGGGCAGCCGTGTCTTGAGCGCGTCGAGTTCCGCACGCAGGCCGGCGACCTCGGCTTCCAGCGCTTCGACGCGGGCGGAGAGCGATGGGTCGCCCGCTCGTGTCGCAGGCATGGATGGCATCGCCGCCTGCGCAGCCTCCAATGCCGCGATATCGATCGGCCCCGTGAACAACTGCGCGTAACGCGACTCACGCCGGCCCGGTTCGCGCGGCAGCTTCACCACGAAAGGCCCCTCAGGGCGCGTTGCGAGGTCCTCGAGGGCGTTTTCCACCTCGTCGAGGCCGCTGACCGTTGCCAGCCGCCCGGCGTGGGTACGCAGCTCGCCAGGTGTCTGCGGGCCGCGCAGCAACAGCTCGCAGACGATGGCCGTCTGCGCAGGGGAGAACTTCAGGCTGCCGAACTGTGTGTTGCAGAACAGCTGGTGGTACTTCGGTACGCGGCTGCCGAACCCCGACTTCTCCAGCACGACCTGCTTGCGGATGAGCGCGTCCACGACGGGCTGGACCTCGCGTTCCTGCAGGTTCATGACCGGGTCACGGTTGCTTTTCTGGTTGCAGGCGTTGACGAGCGCGTTCAGCGATAAGGGGTACTGGTCGGGGGTCGCGATCTGCTTTTCGAGCAGGCATCCGACGACCCTCGCTTCGAGGGCCGACAACTCGAGCGGCATGGCATGCTCCAGGGGCGTTGACCGGGGCATAATCGTACACCCCGGGTGGTGAGGATCTGCAGAACGTGCAGAAATCGCGTGGCTCGACACTGAAGGGCGTCATCACTATTTCGCTGATGGCGCTGAACGTGGTGTTCTGGGTGCCGATCCTGCTGGTCGTCGCACTCGCGAAGCTGCTCATCCCGCTCGCCGCGTGGCGCCGGTGGACGAGCGCCCTCATGATCTGGATCGCCCAGGCGTGGATCAGCTGCAATGGCGCGATCTTCAGCCTGATGGGCGCGTTGCGACTCAAGGTCGAAGGCGTCGAAGATCTCGATCCCCGCAGCTGGTACCTCGTGTTGTCGAACCACCAGTCATGGGTCGACATCCTGGTGCTGCAGAAGGCGTTCAACCGGCGCATTCCGTTCCTGAAGTTCTTCCTCAAGCAGGAGCTGATCTGGGTGCCGTTTCTCGGGCTGGCGTGGTGGGCGCTCGACTTCCCGTTCATGAAGCGCCATTCGGCAACGTACCTGCAAAAGCACCCGCAGGCTCGCGGCGAAGACCTCGATGCGACGCGCAAGGCCTGCGAACGATTCGCCCTGCTGCCGACGTCAGTGATGAACTTCGTCGAGGGCACGCGCTACACGACTGCAAAGCACAAGGCGACCAAGTCACCGTATCGCCACCTGCTGCGACCGCGCCCGGGCGGCGTCGCCTTCGTGCTCTCGGCGATGGGCGGCATGCTGCACTCGGTGCTGGACGTCACCGTTGCCTACGGCGAACCCAGCCCGACGTTGTGGGACCTGTGCTGTGGCCGGCTCGGTCCCGTGCGAATGCACGTGCTGCGGCGGCCGATCGAGCCGTGGGTGGCGCAGGGCGACTACGCGGAGGACTCCAGGTTGCGTGCGCGCTTCAAGGAATGGCTGGGCGTGCTCTGGAGCGAGAAGGACGCGAAGCTCGACACGATGCTGCCGGAGAGCGGGCTTGATCGGGTCGCCGGGGACCGCCCGCAATGAAGTGGGACCTGCCGTCGCCGTTCATCCACCAGCGCATCGCGGTTCACAACGAGATCGACGGTTACGGTCACGTCAACAACGCCGTCTACGTCGCGTGGCTCGACGACTGTGCCTGGGCGCATTCGATTTCGCGCGGCATCAGCCCGGACCTGTGCCGGTCGCTGAATCGCGGCATGGCCGTGTGGCGCACGCAGATCAATTACCTCCGCGCGGCGCTCGAAGGCGACCAGATTGAAGTCGCGACGTGGCCGGTGCGCAACGACTGCAAACTGCGCATCGAACGCCGGTTTCAGGTCCGCAGGAAGTCCGACGGCGAAACGCTGCTGCGCGCGTTGCTCCACTACGTCTGCATCGACCTGCAGACGGGGCGTGCGAAACGGATGCCCGAAGAATTTACGAGCTACGTCGTGTTGCCCGAAGTCGCGGACGCCGTCGCTGCCGAGTCACAGCCCTACCAGCCGGGCGTCGAACCCCGCTGACCAGATCAGCGACCAGGAGGAAGAACCATGCACGACAAGTGGACTAGTCCCGAACTCGATTCGCTGCTCGGTTCACGCACGCTGACGCGCAGGCAGGTGCTGGTGACCTCGCTCGCGACCGGCTTTGCGCTGGCCGTGCAGCCCGTGGGCGCACAGACGATCACCACCGAGAGCGATGGCCTGACCGCGGGTGAAGTGAAGATTCCCGTGGCCGATGGCGAGATTCCCGCCTATCGCGCCATGCCGGCCACGGGCGGCAATTTCCCGGTCGTGCTCGTCGTCCAGGAAATCTTCGGCGTGCATGAACACATCAGGACGTGTGCCGCCGCTTCGCCAAACAGGGCTATTGCGCCATCGCCCCGAACTGTATGCGCGCCAGGGCGACGTCTCGAAGATCAGCGACTGGAAGCAGATCTTTGCGGAAGTCGTGAGCAAGGTGCCGGATGCGCAGGTCATGTCCGACCTCGACGCGGCCGCTGCGTGGGCCGTGAAGTCGAGCAATGGCGACCCGCTCAGGCTGGCCGCCACTGGTTTCTGCTGGGGCGGGCGCATCACCTGGCTCTACGCAGCTCACAACAGGAATCTGCAAGGCGGGCGTGGCCTGGTACGGGCGACTCAAGGGCCAGGGCTCCGAACTGCAGCCGAAGTACCCGTTCGACGTCGTCGCCGACATCGGCGCACCTGTGCTCGGGCTTTACGGCGGCAAGGACCAGGGCATTCCGCTCGACGACGTCGACGCGATGCGGGCGGCGCTCAAGGCGGCGGGCAAGCCGTCGGAGATCGTCGTGTTTCCGGAAGCGGGTCACGCGTTCCTTGCGGACTACCGCCCCAGCTTCAGGGCGGAGGATGCCGCGGCCGGCTGGGCGGCGTGTCTTGCGTGGTTCCACCGGCACGGCGTCGGCTGATGGCTAGTATTTCCAGAGCACGCCGACCGACGGCACGAGCGGCAGCCAGTGGCGCAGCTCCCGGTCGAGCGTCGGCGTGCCGTCGATTATTGAGTATTCGAGATCGGTGCAGCAGGGGTTGCGCTGGTCGAGCGCATTGGTCAATTCGCCGTGCAGCGTCAACGTGCCGTGCGGCAGGATCCATTCGTAACTGACACGGGCATCGAGCGAGCCGTAGTCGGCGTAACGCGCGGCATTGCGATCCCCCAGCACCACGTTGCCCTGCGCGTCGAGCCCGATCGGCGTCACGGGCCAGCCCGTGTGGTACTGCGCGGCGAGCGTCGCCTGCCACGGCCCCGATGCCCACAGCACGCCCAGGTTGACCGTGTGGGTCTGGTCCCAGCTGCGCCTGACATCGCCTTCGTCGACCGCGTCGGTGACGCGCGACCACGCGTAGCCGAACCAGCCGCTCCACTCATCAACGGGTTTGCGGGTGAGCAGCAGTTCGCCGCCCTCGGCCAGGGCCGACGACGGCGAGATGGCGACACGGTCCCAGCGCAGTTCGGGCGCCAGCGAGAGCGGGTCGTACAGGCTTTCGAAACGCGTGCGCAAGTCGCTGTAGTCCTTGCGGTAGGCCTCGACGCGCAGTGCATATCCTGGAGTCAAGTCGCGTTCGAGTCCGAGGATCAGGTGGTCCGCGCTCTGCGCCGGCGAGAAGTCCTCGACGCCGTCCTCCACCTGCAGCTCCTCGATGCCCTCGAACTGCTGGTAGCGTCCCCAGCTAGCGAGCAGGCGCGTGCGCTCGTCGACGCGCCAGGCGAGATTGAAGCGCGGGCCGAGCTGGTCGTCGGCATCGGCGCCGTACGTCTGTTCGTCCCAGCGCAGGCCGACTTCGGCGGTCAGTGCATCCGTCAGCCTGCCGCGCACGGTGTAGTACGCGGCGAAATGCTCGCCGGACGGGTTCGGCGCAAGCGCGCGCGAGATGTCCTGCGCCCCGGCTCCGGGGTACGGATAGTCCGGCGCGAAGTCGACGCTGCCCGTGTAGTCGTAGGTGGCCTCGAGTTTGCGCACGTCGACACCCGCGCGCTGCAGCCAGCGGTCGGTTGCGTAGCCCGCGTCGACCTTGAGGCCGAGCACGTCGTAGTCGCGCACGTCGTCGACCGCACCCGTCCGCTGGCCGGGCTCGTCGACTGCGGCCTTGCGTTCCGCCGAGACGTCCGTGAACGAAAGGATCGCCGTCGTCGACAATCGTGCGGACCAGTCATGCGCCAGCGTACCCCAGACGTAGGCGTTCGAATACTCGGCGGTCGCATGTTCGGTGCCGGCCGGGTTGGTGATTTCGGCCTGGTCGCGGGCGAGCAGCGTCTGCAGGCTGCCGCGCGTGTCCGGCGACCACGCGAAATCGACGCGGGCAAAGCCGTCGAGGTAACTCGACTCGCCGATTTCGGATTCCATGATGTCCGCCACCTCGTCGAGGTTGCTGCGACGGAACGAGGTGAGCCACTGGCCGCGGCCGTCCGCGAACCTGTGCGAGGCGAGCGCGTTCGCGTGGATCAGGCTCAACCCCAGTTCGTAGTACGCGTCCGCTGCGGGGCGCAGCGTGCGGGCATCGATGATTGCGCTCATGCGGTCGCCGTACTCGGCGGTGAAGCCGCCGGCAAACACGTCGAGCCCGTCGACGATGCGCTCGTCCAGCACGCTGGACGGACTCTGCAGCATCCTGAGGTGGAACGGCTCGTACAGCGGCAAGCCGTCGAGTATCACCAGCGTTTCGTTGGTGTCGCCCCCACGCATGTGGGCGAGACCCGCGAGGCCGTTGCTCGCGGCGCCCGGCAGTCGGTGCACGGCCTTGAGCACGTCTTCGGCGAGCCGTGGCAGCGCGTCGACCTCCTGTTGCGA
Source organism: Pseudomonadota bacterium (assembly GCA_016705325.1). Classification (GTDB taxonomy): domain Bacteria; phylum Pseudomonadota; class Gammaproteobacteria; order Steroidobacterales; family Steroidobacteraceae; genus RPQJ01. The sequence goes on from JADIYJ010000029.1 coordinate 63,359, forward strand.
GAGGAACGCGTGGACCTGGGGCACGTCCGAGGCCAGGGTATAGCGGCTCGCCGTGACGACGATGTCGGCGATCGCGTCGTCGCGCGGGTCTGCTGCTGCCGTGGCGGCTGTGGTGCGCGAATGGTCTGGACCTGCCTGCGGTACGACTGAATATATCCGGCCTTCGACACGCTGCAGCTTGAGACCCAGCGGGGCGAGCACCTGCGCAACGACCTCGAGCGCCGGGCCCGCGGTGGGCTCCACGGCGACCCTGGCCGACGATGGGACGACGGCCGAGGTGTAAATGAGCTGGAATTCGCCGGTGGTGGCGAGTTCGCCGAGCACCACGTCAATGGGGCGGCCGCGATACGGGGCCGCGGCGTGCGCTGCCAATGCCCCGAACAATGCAGTTACGACCACCGAGGCGTGCAAGCTCCGGCGAAGTGAATTCGGGGCGCGGCGGAGATCACGTGGCTGACGGGTGGGCATAGGTCGGCCCGAACCATCGCAGCGGCCGGACGCCGCGATGGTAGCCGAGTGCCATCGGGCCGCCTACCGCGGCTTGTGCATCAACGGCCTGCGCGCTCGATCCGGATCTGGCCGCCCGCGATTACGTGGTGCAGGGCGGGTTGGGATGCAAACACTGCAGCCACGGCGGCTTCAGGCGAGAGCCCGCTCGTGGAACCCTTGAGCTGCGTCTGCTCGGCTTCGCGCGCGGCATCCGCCGAGGTGTAGACGATCTTGCGGCCCGTTTCCCGGCCGGCCCAGGCCAGGAACTCGTCGAGCGAGCGGCCTTCGATCGCGAATTCGGGTGCGATCGCCGCGGCCCAATGCCACGCCTGGCCGTGAGAGTCGACCTGCGAACGAACCACGCTGCCGTCCTCGCGCACTGCGAGTGCTTCGCCAGCACGGGCAACCACCGGCACCTGCCCGCGGTCGATCGCGATGCTGCCTTCGCGCACGGCCACCTGCAGTGCGCCGGCATGTACCGAAGCGACATACTGGGTACCGACGTGCCGGACGTCTCCGTACGGCGTGCCGACGACGAATGCGCCGCTGCCCGAACCGGGCGTGCCGGCGTCGACGTAGACGCCGCCTGATGCCAGGCGTGCGCGCTCATCGCCGGCAAAGGCCAACTGCGTGTCCGTGTCGAGGCGCACTTCGAGTCCGTCCGGGCGCCGCAATGCGACGCGGCCCGAACTCGAAGTACGAATCTCGTCCGACGCGGCCACTGGCGACGCCGTGCCCAGGGTTTGCCACGTGCCGTCGGTGGAATGGCGTATTTCGGCGGCGCCCGTGACACGAGCTACCACCGCGACAGGACTTCCGGCCGCCTTCCAGCGCGGCAAGGCGACCCCGACGGCGACGGCCAGGACCGCGACGGAAGCCGCAATGGCGAGCCACGGCTGCGTGAATCTGCGTTGCGGCTGCCGCGCGGCAACTGTTGCACGCCATTCCGCGGCCACGGCAGCGCGGACTTCCGCCGCGAAGTCTGCGGGTGGCGTCGGGCGCGGACCGACGCTTCGGAGTAGAGCGACCAGGTCCGCGTCTTCGCCCGGTCTGTCGTCGTGTGGCTTTGCATCGTTCATGGCTTTGCTCTCATGCCTCGAGGCTCGCGAGCACATCGTCTGCCGACGCGCCGAACACGGCCTCCACCCCTTCCCGGAACGCGACTCGGGCCCTGGCCAGCAGCGACTGCGCCGCCGTCTGGCCGATTCCCAGCCGCTCGCTGATTTCTTCGACCGAGCGGCCTTCGACGTATTTCCATTCCAGTGCGTCGCCGTACCGGCCCGGCAGCCGGTCGAGCACTGCGTGCACGAGCCGCCCGAGCTCTGCGCGATCCGCGCCGTGCAACGGGTCGTCGGTCGATGGTGCTGCGATGGATTCAAGCGCGGCCCGGACTTCCTCGCTGTCGTCGATCAGGACGACCTTGGAGGCGTGACGACGCTCGCTGCGCACGTGATCGGCGATCTGCCTGCGGCAGATCTGGCACAGCCAGGTAAAGAGCGCCGCCTCACCACGCCAGTCCCCGACCGCACGCATCGCCTTGATCAACGTCGCCTGCACGACGTCCTTGGTGGCGTCGGCATTGCGGTTCATGCGCGGCAGGGCGAAGCGGTAGACGGGGATTTATCTTGCGCGATTGATTTCCCTGGCTGCGGCCGTCTTACCGCAGTCCGCGTCGCAAAGCGGGCTGTAACCTCCCTGGGAGCGGACTTGGAAGCGACCGACCTCATGCTCGATGCCCCGCCCAGGAAGATCCTGCAACGGCGCGCTGCCGACGAGTTCCGCACCCCTGAGAAAGCCTTCACCTGCAACCGGTGCGAGCCGGCGACGTCGGCCGTGCAGACCTCGAGGCTTATGTCCGGACCCGATTCGCCGCCAAGCATGGCGCCGCAGTCCGCACGTTCATGCCCACGCTGATCGCGTTTCGTGACCGCCAGGGCGAGTTGCGCGGTGTCGCGGGCATCCGTGGCGCCGAAGAGGGCAGGCTCTACCTCGAGCACTACCTGGACCGCCCGATCGAAGAACGACTGACCGCAAGCCTGCGGTCGGCGCCGGTCGATCGCGGCGGGGCGCGTGCCGTCCGTCGCGATGAGATCGTCGAAGTCGGCAACCTTGCCGGTGCCAGCTGCCGCGCCGCGGTGCGCATGGTCGCGCAGTTGCCCGTGTTCCTGATGAGCCGCCGTTACTCGTGGATCGTCTTCACGGCCACTGGCGCGCTGCGCCAGATTCTCGAAGGATTCGGCGCGCCGCTGATCGAGCTCGGCCGTGCCGATCCATCGAGCGTCGCCACCGCAGCGGATTCGTGGGGTCGTTACTACGAGACCGATCCTCGCGTGTTTGCCGGTTACCTGCCCGATGCGGATCGGCTGGCCGGCTTCGCGCACCGGACGCCGGGCCACTGATGCTGCTGGATGCGCTGCGCGCCGCGCCGCCGGGCGCTGTCGCTCTCGTCGACGGGCGGCGCACGATTTCCTATGGCGCCCTGCCTGCGTTGATCGAACGCGAGATCGAATGGCTGCGAGAGGGCGGCGCTGAGCGTCACGCAGTGCTGGCGGACAACGGCGTGCCGTGGGCACTTGCCGACCTTGCGCTGCACGTCGGGGCAATGCTTTCGGTGCCGTTGCCGGGTTCGTTCACGCCCGCACAGGTGGCGCATGCACTCGACGACGCCGGCATCGACGCGTTGCTGACGGACGACGATGTGCGCGCGCGCGAGTTGCTGCCAGGCTGGCGACTCGATGGCTCGTCGCCCGTGTCTGGCCTGCACCGGTTCCGCCGCCAGCTCGACCCGGCAACGCGACCATTGCTCCTGTCGGTACCCGCAAGATCACGTACACCTCGGGCAGCACTTCGAACCCGAAGGGCGTGTGTCTCTCGGGTCCAGCGCTGGAGGCGATCGCGGAGTCGGTGGCTGGGGCGACGGGTGAACTCGCCATCGAACGCCACCTCTGCATCCTGCCGCTCGCAACCCTGCTCGAGAACGTCGCGGGGCTGTATGCGCCCTTGCTGCGCGGGGCGACTTGCGTCGTGCCACCGAGCTCAGTCACGGGAATGAACTACGGTGGCCTGGACGCGGCCAGGTTGCTCGGGACTCTGTCGCGCGAGCAACCCAACAGCCTGATCCTCGTGCCTGAACTGCTGCAGGTGCTGGTTGTCGCGGCCGAGTGCGGCTGGCAGCCGCCGGCGCCGCTGCAGTTCGTCGCCGTGGGCGGTGCGAAGGTCTCGCGCGAGTTGCTCGAGCGAGCCGACGCCGCTGGCATCCCGGTCCATGAAGGTTACGGTCTCAGCGAGTGCGCGTCGGTCGTGTGCCTGAACACGCCCGCAGCACGTCGTGCCGGAACCGTCGGTCGTCCATTGCCGCATGTGCGCGTGCGTGTCGATGCAGCAGGGCAGGTGCACGTTGCCGGCAATGCCATGCTGGGTTACCTCGGTGATCCGCCGCGCGCGCCGCACGACGAAATCGCGACCGGCGACCTGGGCGTGTTCGATGCGGATGGCTACCTGCAGCTGCACGGTCGCATGGGTAATCGGTTCATCACCGGCTTTGGCCGCAACGTGTCGCCGGAATGGGTCGAGTGCGAGATCTCGCAGCGCCTCGGCGGCCGGCCGGTGCTGGTTTACGGGGAGTCACGCCCATACGTCGTCGCACTCATTGGCGCGTCCACAGACGAAGCCCCCGACGCTGCTGTCGACGCCGCCATCGCTGCGGCGAATGCGGCGCTGCCGAACTACGCGCAGGTGCGTCACTGGGCGCGCGCCCCGGTCCTTTCACGCCCGCCGACGGCACGCTGACGGCGAACGGCCGCCTGCGCCGCCAGGAAATCCATTCACGTCACGGTGCGCTGCTCGACGACCTCTATCGCACAGAACTCGCGTCCTGACCTTCTTCCGGAACCCATCGATGCACCTTTACCAACAACTGCAGCGCGACACCGTCGCCGACCGTAACTACCTGCTGGCGGCGCCCGCCATCCAGCGTGCGCTTGCCGGTGACATCTCTCGCGAGCTGTACGTCGAATTCCTGACGCAGGCCTACCATCACGTGCGTCACACCGTGCCGTTGCTGATGGCAGTGGGCGCGCGCCTGCCCGAGCGGCACGAGTGGCTGCGCGAGGCGGTCCTGCACTACCTCGACGAGGAAAAGGGCCACGAGCAGTGGATCCTCAACGATATCGAGCACGCAGGCGGCGATCGACAGGCGGCCGCAGCTTCGCCGCCGTCGATCGCGACCGAATGCATGGTCGCCTACGCTTACGACACCATCGAGCGCCGCAATCCGCTCGGCTTCTTCGGCATGGTGTTCGTGCTCGAAGGCACCAGCGTCGCGCTCGCGCTCAATGCGGCCGACAGGATCAAGTCGACGCTGCAGCTGCCAACCAGGGCGTTCAGCTACCTGCGCAGCCACGGTGAGCTGGACCAGGAGCACGTGGGCGATCTCGAGAGCATTCTCGGCCGCCTGACGGATGCAGCAGATCGCGCAGCGGTCATCCGTTGCGCGAAGGGTGTGTTCTGGCTTTACGGCAACATGTTCCGGGGCCTCGACGCGGACGTCGCCGCGAAGCGGGATGCCGCCCCGGCGAGGCTGCGCGCATGAAAGCCGCGGAGATGCGGGCGGTGATCACCGGCGCCAGTGGCGGGATCGGCCGCGCGCTGGCGCAGGAACTGCACGGCCGCGGTGCGAGCGTGCTGCTCGTGGGCCGCAATGCGCAGGCGCTCGAACGCGCCGCGCAGGCACTCGGTGGCCGCTCCGCGCGCGTCGACTGGTGTGCGGCTGATCTTGCGACAGTCGAGGGGCGGGCACGTGTGGTCGAGGCCGCAAGTCACTGGGGCGGCCGCGGCATCAACGTGCTGGTCAACAACGCGGGTCTCGGTGATTTCGGCATGCTCGACGAACTCGACGACGCAGCGATCGAGCGGCTGTTTGCGATCAACGCCGTTGCTCCGATGCAGCTTACGCGGGCCCTGCTGCCGACGCTGCGCTCGCAACCAATGGAGGTGCGATCCTCAATATCGGTTCGGTGTTCGGCAGCCTGGCTATCCCGGGTTCACTGCGTACTCCGCCACCAAGTTCGCGCTGCGCGGCTTCACCGAGGCATTGCGACGCGAAATGGCCGATTCGAAGATCGGTGTGCACTATTTCGCACCGCGCGCGACGAAGACCGGCATGAACTCAGCGGCCGTCGACCGCATGAACGCCGAGTTGAAGGTTGCGATGGATCCGCCCGCGCAAGTGGCAGCGGCAGCTTGTGCCATGCTCGAGGCCGGCAAGGCCAGCGCTGTCCTCGGCTGGCCCGAGAAACTGTTCGTCCGCATCAACGCGCTGCTGCCCGGAGTCGTCGACGGCTCGCTCCGCAAGCAGCTTCCTGTCATCCGTCGTCACGCCGCGGCCGCCGTCGCTGAGCGTGCCACGCAGTCCTGAGGAGAAACCATGCAACACGCACGTAACGTCGTATTCGTCTGCGCGAGCCTGCTCGCCGGCTCGCTGTCCGCGGCGGCACCCGCCAACCCTGCCTTCGAGGCCGAGCTGCTGTCGATCCAGCAGGCCTGGGCCAGGGTCAACTACGAGATGCCGGCGGGCGACGAGCGAGCCAAGGCATTCGATGAGCTGGAGAAGCGGGCCGAAAATTTCACGCACCAGAACCCTGCGCGCCCGGAGGCGCTGATCTGGGAAGGCATCATCGAAAGCAGTTACGCGGGAGCGAAAGGCGGGCTTGGTGCGCTCTCGCTGTGCAAGGAGGCGCGGGGCAACCTCGAGACGGCACTCAAGCTCGACCCGTCCGCGCTGGACGGTTCGGCCTACACGAGCCTCGGCGCCCTGTACTACAAAGTGCCGGGCTTTCCGGTCGGCTTCGGGGACGACGAAAAGGCTGAGAAGCTGCTGCAGAAGGCGCTCAAGCTGAATCCGAACGGCATCGACCCGAACTACTTCTACGCGGAGTACCTGTTCGAGAAGGGCCGCTATCCGGAAGCGCTGCAGTACCTCGACAAGGCGGGCAAGGCCGCACCGCGTCCGGGCCGTGAAGTGGCGGACAAGGGCCGCCGCGGCGAGATCGCCGCACTGGCCGCGAAGGTCAAGGCGAAGACGAGCTGAACGGGTCCGCGGCATATTGCGCGCCGAGCCGGGCCAGCAGCACGGCGAACTCTGCAGCGAGCGGCGCTTCGATGCGAAGCGTCGTTGCGCTTGCGGGTGGCGTGAATTCCAGGCGCGTGCACGCGAGCAGCAGTCGCTGCACACCGAACAGCTCGCGGAACAGCCGGTTGTGCCCGCCCTTGCCATAGGTCGAATCGCCGACGATCGGGTGCGACTCACTGGCGAGGTGGCGCCGCAGCTGGTGCCGGCGCCCGGTGTGCGGCGTGAGTTCGACCAGTGCGTAACGCGAGGTGGGGTAGCGATCGACACGCACCGGCAATTCGAAGGTCGCGATGCGCCTGAATGCCGTTCGCGATTCCGCGGCTTCGGCCGACTGCGGTGCGCCGCGTTCGTCTTCGACCGCCGGCAGCGGCCGATCGACGGTGCCTGCCACGGCTGGCCAGCCGCGCACCAGCGCGACATACGTCTTGAGGACGCCGCGCTGCGCAAAGATTGCACCGTATTCGCGCGCGGTGTCAGGATCCAGGCCGAAGGCGAGGGCCCCCTGACGTGCCCTTGTCGAGACGGTGAATCGTGTAGACACGCTGACCGAGCTGGTCGCGCAAGATCTGCAGTGCAAACCGGGTTTCATGCCGGTCAATCGGTGAGCGGTGTACCAGCAGTCCCGATGGCTTATCGACCACGACGATGCGCTCGTCCCGATACAGGATCGGCAGTGTTTCAGGCGCCGCTGACGGTACGATTTCAGTCACCAGGGAATGCGTTCGCCGTCCCAGGCGAAGAACTGTCCCGAGTCCGCCGGCTGCAGGCGGTCGATCACCCCGAGCATGCGCGCAACGGCGTAGGCCACGCCGAAGAGCTTGCCTGCCGGCACGTTCGCCTGGAAGGGCCGCGAGAGGTCGGTATCCGTCGTGCCGGGGTGGAGCGCGACGCAGATGACGTTGCGCCGACTGCGCGCCCATTCGACGGCGAGGGTGCGTGTGTACATGTTCTGGGCTGCCTTCGATGCACGGTAGGCATACCAGCCGCCGAGACGGTTGTCCTCGATGCTGCCCACGCGCGCCGAGAGACTGGCGAATACGGCTCGTTCCGGGTGCGCCAGCAAAGGCTCGAAATGGCGGGCGACCAGCAGTGGTCCGATGGCGTTCACCGTGAACGCACGGGCGAGCGACTCGGGACGCACGTCGGCCAGGCGCTTCTCGGGCTTCATGCCGCGCGCCGCGTCGTGCAGGACACCGGCGCAGTTCACGACCAGGTGCAGGCGCGGCGCAATGCGGGCGGCGGCAGCGGCCGCCGCGATGATCGAGGCTTCGTCGGCCGCGTCGAGCGGGAGCACTGTCAACCGGCCGGGGTGTCCAGCGGCCAGGTCTGCAAGGCCGGTCGCGTTCTGCGGCGAACGGCAGGTCGCGACGACGTGTCCGATGCGCGGCTCCGTGAGACATTGTCGCGCAAATTCCAGGCCTATGCCCCGGCTGGCGCCCTGGATGAGCGCGCTACCGCCCGCAACAATGGCGTCGAACATGAACGTAATCCTCGGGACGAACCCGCGCTCAGGACAGGACGAACACCTTGACCAGGATATCGCCGATGCCGACGAGCGCGGCACCTGCGATCAGGCCTGCGCAGATCGGCTCCTGCGACCCGACCCAGATTTCGTGCGCGCGCGTGCCGGGTTGCGACTGCAGCTTGCGCGCCGCGTACCAGAACAGCGCCGCGCCGCAGAACATCATGAACGACGAGTCCGGCGGCAGCACCACGCCCAGGCCGATCGCGAGCGGGGAGAGCGGAAACCGGTTGTTCGTGCGGATGCGCAGCACTTCCATGACTAGCGCTGCGAGACCGCCTGAGCCCGAACAGAACGAAAAACAACGGCGTGGCCGCGAGCGCGCCGGCGACGATGCCGATGATGTGCCCGATCGCCTGCTGCCGCGGCTTGGCGCCGAGCATGTAGCCGGGCTTGATGTCCATCAGCAGGTTCGAGGCGTTGCTGGCCACCTCCGACGACATGACGGCCGTCATCAGGTTCGGTGCCGGCGTGCGCGCATCGAGCGCGCCGAAGGTGAACTGCGGAATCTTGGATAAGGACCCCGATGGGGTGATGCCGGTCAGCGCGGTGCTGCTCGCGGCAATCAGCGCCAGCACGAGAATCAGCGGGATCGCGAGCGCGCCCAGGACCCAGTTCACACCAAACCAGGCGTGCAGCATCCAGACGCCGATCGCGCCGAACACCGGCACGCCGATCCAGGAGAGCACCAGCGGCAGTTCGATGTCCCGCAGCACGTCGACTTGTCCCGGCGCGTTCCTGCGCCGTCGCAGGCTCTTGAATGCGGCCATGAAGATTTCAGGCTTCGCGAACAGGGCAACGAGCGAAGCCACCACCATCATCGTGATGCCGTACCAGAGCGCCCAGTTGTTGAGGATATGCGCGCGCCCGAAAATCGCGGTGCCGGCCGCGATCGAACCCTCGCGCGGCTGGATTTCGCCGAGCGAGATCATGATCGGCGCGACGACCACGAAGTTGAGCAGCGCGCCCAGCAGCAGGCTCGACGCCACGCGGATACCCATGAGGCCGCCCGCGCCGATCATCGCGAAGTCGAGTCCCGGTGACAGCGCGAGCTGGCGGATATCCACGCCCGCGAGCTTCGGCAGCGGTGCGTGCCCTTTCTCGACCAGCCAGTAGTACCAGCCGTCCAGCTTGACTGGCAGGTGCCACGACGAGCTGAATCCCAGCCACTGCTGCTGGATCAGCTTCATGTAGCTCTCGCCGGCGACGAAGCTCGTGACGCCGGCAATCGCCGCCGCGACAGCGAGCGCCTTTGCCTGCAGCATGCCCTTCGCAGCCGCCGCGCCGTGGTACAGCGTGTCGAGCACGACGCCGCAGGCGCGGCCTTCGGGGAACGGATGCTGTTCGTCGTTGATGAAACGACGCTTCATCGGAAACGCCACCAGCACGCCCAGGCACGACAGCACGATGTTGAACACCAGGATCTGCCACAACGGCAGGACCTGGTTGGTCGCCCACATATAGGCTGCCAGGCCGGAAGTGAGCGGCATCGTCATGTAGCCGGCCGCGGTCGCGATCGACTGCACGCAGTTGTTTTCGAGGATGGTCATGTCGCGCGCGCCGAGCCGTGAAAAGACCCGGTACAGCGCGAAGGCCAGGATCACCGAGGTCAGCCCGACGCCGAGCGTCCAGCCGGTCTTGGCGCCGACGTACAGGTTGGTGGCGCTGAGCAGGCCGCCGAGCAGGAAACCAGTGACCGCCGACCGCAGCGTGAGCTGCGCCATATCGCCACGATAGACGCTGGTGAACCACCAGCGGTCTTTCTGTTCGAGGGTCCAGGTACGGACCTGTTCTGCGGTCAGTTGCTGCAGGGCCATCTTCGGTTTGCCGCGGTCGCAAGGTGGCCGCGGAGCATACCCGACCCCGGCGGCTATGCGCCCGGCAGCAGGGCGGCCCACCAGGCGCCAGCGATGCCGGCTAGTGCGCCGAGCCCGACCAGCCACTGCACACGTGGCCGCGGAATCCGTGACAGGCGACCGAGCCACCAGCCCGTGGCCGCGCCCGTGATGAAGCCGGTGAGGTGAGCCAGTACGTCCGTGTTCTCGCCGCCCACGCCGGTGAAGCCCAGCAGGAACACCCCCGCGATCAACGGCGCCCAGCGATAGGCCCAGCGCTCGCCCGAATCCGCCCGGCGTCGCCACGCGTACGCAGCGAGCAGGCCGAGCAAGGGAGAACACCACGGTCGAAGCGCCGGCGGAAACGTGACTGGCCGGTTGCACTGAAACATTGAGGGCATTGGCAAGGGCGGCTGCAGCGACAGCGCCGCCGAAGGCCACGCCCGGGCCGAGCAGTTGCGCAGCGAGCCAGCCGAAGAACGCGCCGAATCCCAGGTTGCTGAGGAGGTGCGCGACGTCGAAGTGCAGCGTCAGCGCCGTCACCGTTCGCCAGTATTCACCGCCCCGGACGACGGCTGTGTCGAGCACGCCAGCGGCCAGCCAGTTGGTCGCGAAGGTTCGGTGACCGGCGAGCCACGCGACCAGCACCAGGACCGACACGTACATGACCGGCCCGATCCAGGCGCGGGGATGCATCTGCTCGGGTCGCGCGAGCATGCGCCGCTTCGGTGGATTCTCGCGCTCGTAACCGCGCAGGTGACTGATTGCCGCAGCTGCAGTGGACGGCGGCGGGCTGCTCACGGTCGGGGCTGGCCGTGTTCAGGGCCGCAGGGCGCGATAGAGGAAGGGCAGGCTCACGTCCATGCGGTAGTCGATGTCCGAGTGGGTGTCGTCGAACTCCTCGTAGTGGTGCGCGACGCGCGCCTTTTCAAGGGCTCGTGACAATTGTCGGCAGCCATAATGGATGTGGTATTGGTCACGCCACTCGCAGTCGATGTAGATTCCTTTCAGCCGCCGCAGGTTAGCGGCGTACTTGTCGACGAGCCGGACTGGATCGTGCTGCAGCCAGCGCCGCCAGCGTTGCGGCAGCAATTCGCCCGTTTCCAGGTGGAAAGGCAGGCGGAATCCGTTCGGGACGCCGGATCCGGGTCGTAGGTCGCGGCCATGCAGACGTTCATCAGGGCGTGGCCTTCACCCAGGGTGAACTTGTGCCTTTCCACATCGCGTCGAGGAACCGGCGCACGCGCCCGTCGTCCAATCCCTGTGCCATCTTGCGGTCTTCGACCGAACCGACGCGGTTCGTGTAGCGTCCGTCCTTGCGCGGCGGGCGGCGGAAGCGGCCCAGCTCGTTCAGCGTGTTGGGCCAGTCGGCACGGTAGATGAAATCGAAATAGGCATCACCGGAATGGTTGGCGATCGCGCCCCAGTGCGAGGCGTACTTCATGCCGTGGATCATCGCGCCGTAGCCGCCCGACGACTTGCCGAAGCAGCCGCGGTGATCGCGCGAGGCGAGCGTCCGGAATTCCCTGTCGACGAGCGGGATGACTTCGTCGAGCAGGAAGTCCGCGTAGTTGCCGATGGCCGACGAGTTCACGTACTGGTTGCCGCCGAGCGACGTGAAGCAGTCCGGAAACACGATGATTGCAGGGCCCATACGCTGGTCGCGCACGAGCCGCGCCGCGCGCTCGGCCACGTTCTCGCTGAACGGCTTCCAGTTGAGGTGCGCAATGCCGGTGCCCGTGAACCCGACGAGGTCGTAGAACACCGGGAACCGCCGGCCGCGACCGTGCGTGGCGTCGCTGTCGTATTCGTGCGGCAGCCACACGCCCAGTTTGCGCTGGGCGGGATCGCCGAGCGGGTTGTCCGCCAGGATCTTCGAGCGGTGCTCCAGCACCACGACGGTGCCGCCGGTCCGCGACGGACGTTTCCTGGCCATGCCGATCTCCTGCGCGAGGCGAAGTAGGGGCAGCAGTTTCGCGTATTCGCTAGGATCCTGCGATGGCGTCCGTGGCGGCGCGATCCAGGTGAGACTCCATGCGCACTTTGTTCAACGGATTCGGCGGCGCCCTGCTGCTGGTGTCAGCGGTCGCCACGGTGGCTGCCGATCTGCCCGGCCGAGCGCTTCGGGCCAGCCGACCTGGCGCGACTGGCGGCGGTCGACGAGCCTGCGTTTGCACCTGACGGCGAGTCCATCGTCTACACGGTCACCGTAACGAACACCGCTGAGGACAAGCAGCAGTCCGACCTCTGGCGCGTCGGTTACGACGGGCAGGACCGCACGCAACTCACCAGCACGCCCAAGCACGACGAATGGGCGCCGGCCTGGTCACCGGATGGGCGCTGGCTCGCCTTCCTCTCGGATCGTGGCGACGAGGATGCGCAGACACAAGTCTGGGCCATGCCGGCCGGGGGTGGCGAAGCCCGTGTGCTGACGAAGCTGCCGGGCGGTGTCGACGACTTCCAATGGTCGCCGGACAGTCGGCGGCTGGCGGTGATCGCGTCCGACCCGGAGCGCCCGGCCGGTGCGCCGAAGCCGAAGAACCCGCCGCCGATCGTGACCGCACGCTGGCAGTTCAAGAAGGATGTCGACGGCTACCTCGATGCGCGCCGGTCGCACCTGTACGTCCACGACGTCGCCCGCAGCGAGTCGATGCAGATCACCTCCGGCGATCATGACGAGGCACTGCCTGCCTGGTCGCCGGATGGAAAGCAGATCGCGTACGTCACCCGTCGCGGCGGCGAGCCCGACCGTCACTCCAATTTCGACATCTACCTGGTCGAACCCCGCGCGGGCGCCACAGAGCGTCGGCTCACATCGTTCGACGGCGCCGACAACGATCCCGATCTCGAGTCGCCCCTCAGCTGGTCGCCCGACGGCCGGCAGATTGCGTTCGTGCAGGGCGGCGAGGACAAGTGGATCTACTACGCCCCGCACCAGCTCGCGATCGTGGACGTCGCCACGGGCCACACACGTCTGCCGGCTCCGATCGATCGCTGGTTCACGCAGCCGCGCTGGAGTCCCGACGGCAGGAGTGTGCTCGCGCTGATCGAGCAGAGTCGCGTCATCAATCTGTCGCGCATCGAGGTTGCCTCCGGCAAGGTCACGCCGCTCACGACGGGCCTGCGCTATGACGCAGGTTTCGCCTTGTCGAAGCAGGGGCGCATCGTCGTGCTGGGCGGCGACGATGTGACGCCCTACGAGCTTGCAGCGCTGGAGAAAGGCGGGCTGCGACCGCTCGGCTCGCACAATGAATGGCTCGCCCGGAAAAAGCTGGTGCGATTCGACGACATCCGCTTCAGGAGCGCGGACGGCACGACGATCGACGGGTTCGTCGTGAAGCCGCCGGACTACGTGCCGGGTCGTCGTTATCCCACGATCCTGCGCATCCACGGCGGGCCCGTGTACCAGTTCAGCCACGAGTTCATGGCGGACTGGCAGGCCTACGCCGCGAGGGGGTTCGTGGTCGTCGCGGCGAATCCGCGCGGCAGTTCCGGTCGCGGCTTCGAGTTCGCGAAGGCGATCTACGCGGACTGGGGCAACAAGGACGTGCAGGACGTGCTGGCCGCGGTCGATCACGTCGTCGCGGCGGGCATCGCGGATCCGGATCGACTTGGCGTCGGCGGGCGCAGCTATGGCGGCATCCTCACCAACTACGTGATCGCGAGCGACGCGCGCTTCAAGGCGGCAGTGAGCGGGGCTGGCGCCTCGAACTGGGCCGCGCTCTACGGCCACGACATGTACTCGCGGGAATACGAGCTGGAGCTCGGGACACCCTGGGCCCAGCGCGAGGCGTGGGATCGCGTGAGCTACCCGTTCCTGCATGCCGACAGGATCAGGACGCCGACGCTGTTCTACTGCGCCGAGCAGGACTTCAACGTGCCGTGCAACGGCTCGGAGCAGATGTACCAGGCATTGCGTTCGCTCGGCGTGCCGTCGCAGCTGGTCGTGTATCCGGGCGAGAATCATGCGCTCGAGGTGCCGAGCTACCTGCGGCATCGGTTGCAGACCCTGCTCGGCTGGAATGAGAAAGTACCTGCTGGCGAATCCCGCCTCGCCGCAATAGCTCGCCCCGGCCTGCCACTTCGGCGAAGCGACGTTCGTGCTGGCGAACGCGGCGGGGGTGGGTGGCCGCACCGTGCGAACAGGCCAGGCGGGCGACACCTGCTCGTGAACATCGAGGAACCCGATCGTCGTTCTGCGGGCGGCCACCACCCCCGCGCTTTCCGTCTGCCGCCACGCTGCGGGACCGCTGGTGCTCTGCAGCGGCAAGGGGGGCCTCGTCTTCGTCGCGCTCGAGGACGACGTGCCGGACTTCGAGCGCGTCTATGCGGGCATCACCGAGCGCATCGCGCCGGTCGAGCTCGAGGTGATGCAGTTCGTGCGGCGCGACTCGTGGGACGTCGAATGCAACTGGAAGGTGTCGTCACCACCCCCGGGGGGGGCACCACCCCCCGGCGACACCCCCGGCGGGGGCGAAAGCCGCCCCCCACCCCCACCGCGGGGCCGGCCCGGGGGGGGGGGACCCCCCGCGGGCCCCCCCCGCCGGGGGGGGGGGGGGGGCCCCCCCCCTTTCTTCCGGGGGGGGGGGGGGGGGCGCCCCCCCCCCCCCCCCCCCCCCCAACCCGGGGGGGGGGGGGGGGGGGGGGGCCCCAGGCCCCGGGCCCCCGGGGGGGGCGGGGGGGGGGGGGGGGGGGTCGGCCGTTTGGGGGGGGGGGGGGGGGGGGGGGGCGTCGAGAACGACCGGGAGTTCACCAACAACATCCAGGAAGAGGACGTGGACATCTGCGGGCGGGTACAGCTGGGACTCGCGTCAGGTCAATACCGCGCGGGCAGGTTGAGTGTGCCCGAAGCGGAGGCGTGTGGCATTTTCACCAACGACTGCGGGCGGTGTACGGCGCATAGTCTCCCGGACTTGACTCTGGACCACGGTCCAGACTTTAGACTTGCCGCACCTGGAGGTAAGTCATGTCCAACCTGGGAATCGGGCAGCTCGCCAAGCGAGCCGGCGTTGCCATCGACACCGTGCGCTACTACGAGCGCAATGACCTGTTGAGTCCTGCGGGTCGCCTGGCCTCGGGCTACCGTCGTTATGGCGAGGCCGAACTGAAGCGGCTGCGATTCATCCGCCGGGCCAAGGCGCTCGGGTTCACGCTCGCAGACATCCGCGGACTGCTGACATTGAGCGACGAGCGCAGCGTCGCCAGGATCAAGCAGGCCGCTGAAGTCAAACTCGCCGACGTCGATCGCCGCATCGAAGAACTGGAACGCATTCGCGAGGGTCTGCGCACCCTGGTGAAGGCTTGCCCGGGCCACGGTCGCGCCGAGTCCTGCCCGATCCTCAATGCACTGAACGCGGAGGACGCACCATGAACGCATCGCACGATCCAGTCTGCGGTATGACCGTCAAACCGGATTCGCCCCATCGGACGGAACATGCAGGGAGCGAGTTTCGATTCTGCTCGGCGGGCTGCCGGACGAAGTTCGTCACCGATCCGGCGAAGTACCTGGCGCCCTCGCCCGCAGAGCCCGTGAGCCTCCAGCCGGGAGCCCAGTACACCTGCCCGATGCATCCCGAGATTCTGCGTGACGCTCCGGGCACCTGCCCGATCTGCGGCATGGCGCTCGAGCCCGTGATGCCCAGCCTTGGGGACGAAGAGAACCCGGAGCTCACCGATTTCCGTCGCCGCTTCTGGTGGACGTTACCGCTGTCGCTCCTCGTATTCGCCCTGGCGATGTTCGGCCATCGCACGACGTGGATTTCGACCAATGCCCGGACCTGGTTCGAACTGGTGCTGACCGCGCCGGTCGTCCTGTGGGCCGCCTGGCCGTTCTTCCAGCGGTGGGCGCAGTCCATCGCCAATCGCAGCCCGAACATGTGGACGCTGATCGGCACCGGTGTGGGCGCCGCGTTCGGCTACAGCGTCGTTGCAACGGTGGCGCCGGACCTCTTCCCGGAGTCGTTCCGTGAGCACGGGCGCGTGGCCGTGTATTTCGAAGCGGCCGCGATCATCGTGTCGCTGACCCTGCTCGGCCAGATCCTGGAACTGACGGCGCGTTCGAGTACCTCGGCTGCACTCAGGGCGCTGCTCGGCCTGGCGCCGAAGACCGCACGCAGGATCAGCGCGGAGGGCAACGAGGACGACATCCCGCTGGCGCACGTGCACGTGGGCGATCGCCTGCGCGTGCGACCCGGCGAGAAAGTGCCGGTGGACGGCGAAGTGCTTGAGGGCCGCTCGAGCGTCGACGAATCGATGCTGACCGGTGAGCCCATGCCGATCGAAAAGAGGCCAGGCGACAAAGTGGTCGGTGCGACCATGAACGGCACTGGCGCGTTCATCATGCGTGCCGAGAAGGTTGGCTCCGGCACCGTGCTTGCACAGATCGTGCAACTCGTCGCCCAGGCCCAGCGCTCACGCGCACCCATGCAGCGCCTCGCCGACAAGGTGAGCTTCTGGTTCGTGCTCGCGGTGCTTGGCATCGCCGTCGGCACATTCTTCGTCTGGGGGCTCTTCGGCCCCGAGCCGACGTGGACGTTTGCCGTGGTCAACGCCGTTGCCGTGCTGATCATCGCCTGTCCCTGTGCGCTCGGCCTCGCCACCCCGATGTCGATCATGGTCGCGAGCGGCCGCGCCGCACAGGCCGGTGTCCTGTTCCGCGACGCCGAGGCGATCGAACGACTGCGCACGATCGACACACTGATCGTCGACAAGACCGGCACCTTGACGCAGGGCAAACCGGTGTTCCGTGAAGCGATCGGCGTCGACGGGCACACATCCGACGAAGTGCTGCGTCTTTCCGCAAGCCTCGACCAGGGCAGCGAGCACCCGCTGGCCGACGCCATCGTCACGGAAGCTCGGCGCCGCGAGCTGCGGCTGTCGGCTGCAACCGATTTCGATTCGGTGACCGGGCTCGGGGTGCGTGGCCACGTCGAAGGTCGCGCTGTCGTGATCGGGTCGAAGGCGCTCATGCTGGAGGTCGGTGCAGATGCAGGCCCGTTGGCCGACGCGGCGGAACGGTTGCGCGATGCAGGTGCCACGGCGATGTTCGTTGCGCTCGATGGCCATGCGATCGGCATGATCGCGGTGGCCGATCCGATCAAGGACACGAGTCGCCTGGCGATTCAGTCGTTGCAAGCCATGGGCGTGCGCGTGGTGATGGCAACCGGGGATGGCTTGTCGACCGCCCGGGCGGTGGCGCGCGAACTCGCCATCGACGAAGTGCACGGCGATGTCCGCCCGCAGGACAAGGCCAGGCTGGTCGGCGAACTGCAGGCGGCGGGACGACGCGTCGCGATGGCTGGTGACGGCATCAACGACGCACCTGCGCTGGCAGCAGCGGATGTCGGCATCGCCATGGGCACGGGCACCGACGTCGCAATGTCGAGCGCTCAGGTCACGCTCGTGAAGGGCGATCTCCGCGGCATCCTGCGTGCTCGGGAAGTTTCAGAGGCTGCCGTGGCCAACATGCGCCAGAACATGGGTTTCGCGTTCCTCTACAACGCACTCGGTGTGCCAGTGGCGGCGGGCGTGCTGTATCCCGTGTTCGGCCTCCTGCTCAGCCCGATGCTGGCGGCGCTCGCGATGAGCCTGTCATCGGTGTCGGTGGTGGCCAACGCACTGCGGCTGCGTGGCGCTTCGCTGCGCGACGGGTAGCGCCAGCCAGGTCGCAGAAAGCTAACGCTGCAGCAGCACACGCGCCGCGTTGCGGCCCGGCGTGCCGCTGATGCCGCCACCGCCATGCAGTCCCGAACCGCAGAGATGCAGGCCGTCGATTGGAGTGCGGTGATTCGACCAGCCCGGCAGCGGCCGCATGAAGAAGATCTGGTCGAGGATCAGCTGGCCGTGGTTGAGGTCGCCTTCGGTCAGGCCCCACGACTGCTCGAGATCGACCGGCGTGATCGACTGCACTGACTGGATCGAGCCCTTGAACGCTGGGAAGTGCAGCGTGAGCGTGTCAATCGCGCGCTTTTCGAGTTCTGTTCGCATCGAATCCCAGTCGGCACGGCGCAACGCGTAGCTTGCGAACTGGAAGTGGACTGTCACGTCGGTGCCCGACGTCGTTACCTCCAGGTAGGGCTGCTGCGACATCTCGCCATACTTCGTCGCGTCGTAGGCGCGTTCCAGGTACTCGAGGGTCGGTGCGATTGCGATCGTGCCTTCGGGCAGGCCATGACGGCCATCGGTCTGCACGAACACTTTTGCCACCGAGCCACGCATGCGGATCGACTGCGTCTGCCAGACGAACTCCGGCGGCAATTCCGGCGCGCCAACGAGGCCGAGCAGCGTGCGACGGGGATCAGCCGATGACACGACCGTGGAGGCCCTGATCTCTTCGCCCGATTCAAGGCGAACTCCGAGCACGCGCTGGTGCTCGACGAGGATCTGCGCGACGCCGGCGCCCGTGCGGATCTCGCCGCCGTTCGCAAGCACGGCTTTCACCAGCGCATCTGTCAGTCCCTGTGGTCCGCCGGTCGTCGTGCGATGCGCGAGGCCGCCGCGGTTGAGCCAGTTGTGGATCAGGGTGAAACCCGTGCCCGCAGACATCGAGCCCAGCGTGACGCCGTGGATGGCGACACCGGCGATGGCTGCATTGAGCGGCTCGGATTCGAACCACTCCTCGGTGAACTCGACGGCCGACATCGACAGGCTGCGCATCACGCGGAACATGTCCTTACCGCCCATGCGCCGCAGCTTCAGTGCGAGCGAGGCGAGCGGCAGGCCGTCCGCGCGCAGGTCGACCTGCGGCAGGCGCGGCATCGTCGTCGCATACGCAGCGTCCAGGAACGCGGACGCCCTGTGCATGAAGGCGACGAACTCAGGCCAGCGTTCGGCATCACGTTGCGAGAGTCGGCGGATCGCCTCGACGGTCGCCGCATCGTTCGCACTGGAAACCAGCCGCAGCGAGCCGCCGTCCGGCAGCGCCGAAATGTAGGCTGCATCGGCGACGCTGGTCGCGAGGCCGTGCCGGGCGAGGTCGAGTTCCTTGACGATTGCGGGCCGCAGTTGACCCGCCGGATGCAGGCCCGGCACGACGGCACCCGATGTCAGCGTGGCGCCCGCCAGTTGCCCGCCGGCGACAGCGCGCTGTTCGAGCAGCAGTACTTTCCTGCCCGCCCTGGCGAGGTAGGCAGCGGCGACCAGGCCGTTGTGGCCCGCGCCCACGATCAGGATGTCCGGGTTCGTCATCGTGCGCCTACTGCCAGTCCTTGAGAATCTCGGTGGCGGCCATCCTGCCGGCCGCGCCCATCACGCCGCCGCCCGGATGCGCGCCCGCGGCACCGAAGTAATACCCCGGCAGCGGGGTGCGGAAATCGGCCCATTGCGGGGCAGGGCGCATGAAGAACAACTGGTGCAGCAGCAGTTCGCCGTGGAAGATGTTACCGCCGGTGATGCCGGCGATGCGCTCGATGTCCTGCGGCGTGATCACCTGCTTGCCGACGATCACCTGGCGGATGTTCGGTGCGTACTTCTCGATGGTCGCGAGCACCGTCTCGCCGAACGCTTCCTTGTTCGCCTCGGTCCAGCCACCCTCGACGTCGTACGGCGCGTATTGCACGAAGCAGGACATCACGTGGTGTCCCGGCGGCGCCATGTCGCGGTCGATCATCGACGGAATGATGATGTCCATGTACGGCTGGCGCGAGAAGTTGCCGTACTTGGCGTCGTCGTAGGCGCGTTCGACGTAGTCGATGCTCGGGCTGATCGAGATCGCGCCACGGTGCAGCGGGCCTTCGCCCGGCAGGCAGGTGAAGTCCGGCAGGCTGGCGAGCGCAATGTTGACCTTGCCCGACGAGCCGCGGACGCGGAAGTTGCGGATCGCCTGCACGAACTCGTCCGGGAAATGCTGCTGGTCGACGAACTGCAGGAAACTGCGTTTCGGGTCTGCGGCCGACATCACGACCCGGCTCGTGAGTTCATCGCCGTTCGCGAGTGCGACGCCCGTCGCGCGGCCGCCACGGACGATGACCTTGTCCACCGCCGCGTTGGTGCGGATCTCGACGCCGAGCGCGCGTGCCGACGACGCGATCGCCGCCGTCACGCCGCCGGTGCCGTTCTTGGCGAAACCCCAGGCGCGGAAGGCGCCGTCGATTTCACCCATGTAGTGGTGCAGCAGCACGTAGGCCGTGCCGGGCGAGCGCGGGCCGAGGTAGGTGCCGATGATGCCGCTCGCGGCCTTGGTGCCCTTGAGCGGGTCGAGTTCGAACCATTCTTCGAGCAGGTCGGCGGACGATTGCGTGACGAGCTTCGCTATTCGATAGAGCTCGTGCTCGCTCAGGCTGCGCGCATACTGGCCGAGCTTGAGCAGGCCCCGCATGTCGCGCCAGCTCAGCGACGCCGGATCCGGCGGCACCAGACCGATGATCGGCTTGATGGCCTTGGCGGCGCGCGCCATGACGCGTGAATACTCGTCGTAGGCCTCGGCATCCTTCGGCGAATGACGATGGATCTCGCGCCGGGTCAGGTCGTGATCGTCCCAGCCGGCAAGGTAGTCGCCGTTGTCGAGCGGCGTCACCGTGCTCGGCAGCGGCAGGATCTTGAGCCCGTGCCGCGGCAGTTCGAGGTCGCGGATGATCTCGGGCCGCAGCAGGCTCACCACGTAGGAAAACTCGCTGAAGCGGTACCCCGGGAAGATTTCTTCGGTGACGGCGGCGCCGCCGACGATCTCGCGCCGCTCGAGCACGACCACCTTCTTGCCGGCGCGCGCGAGGTACGCGGCCGCGATCATGCCGTTGTGGCCGGCGCCAATGACGATGGCGTCGTAGGAATTGCTGGCCACGGCTATTTCTTCTTCCACTCGGGGTCATAGAACGGCAGCTTGACGACCGTCGCAGGCGATTTGCGGCGATGGTGTTCCACCGTGACTTCGATCTCGACTTTCGTGCCCGGTGTGAAATACGGCTGCTGCAGGTGCACCAGCGCGATGTACTTCTTCAGCACCGGCGACCAGGTGCTGGTCGAGGCATATCCGACCTGGCGGGGGCCTGCGTACACGGGAACGCTGCCGCGCACGGCCGAGGCCGGCACCTGTGGCGGCATTCCGACCACGGCGTACTCACGCTCGAGCCCTTCCCAGTCGATCTCGAGGCCGACCAGTTGCCACGACGAGCCTTCGCGGTGCTCGCGCTCCAGCGCGCGACGACCCACGAAGTAACCCTGCTTGTCCAGGTTCACGGTCCAGCCGAGGCCCATTTCATAGGGCGAGGAGCGCTGGCCCGGGATCCAGGCGTGGCTGGCAGAGGTGTAATCGACGTCGAGCATGAACAGGCCCGCCTCGACGCGCGCCATGTCCATCGCGAGGATGCCGGTGGGCGTGATGCCGTAATCGTGGCCCGCGGTCATCAGCGCGTCCCAGATCACGAGCGCATCGGCTGCGTCCATCCAGATCTCGTAGCCGAGATCGCCGGTGTATCCGGTGCGCGAGACCGAGACGGCCTTGCCCGCGACGCGGTTGAACGCCATGCGGAAATACCTGAGCGAATCGACTGGCTGTTCGCACGCAAGGTTCAGGATCGTGCGCGACTTCGGTCCCTGCAGGCTGAGCGCCGCCATCCGCTCGGTCAGTTCGGTGATCTGCACCTGCATGCCGACGGCGTTCATCGAGAGCCAGCGGTACTGCGGCTCCGCGGCAGTGAGGCGGAAGTCCTGTTCGCCGATGCGGGTCACGGTGCCGTCGTCGAGCAGCTTGCCGTCGTCGTCGCACCAGCCGGTGTAGTAGACCTGCCCGACCTGCATCTTGTGGATGTCGCGCGGCGTCAGCCGGTGCAGCAGGCGTGCGGCATCGCGGCCCGCTATCTGGTACTTGACCAGCGGCGAGATATCGATCAACGCCGCGTGGTTGCGGATCGCCCAGTACTCGCGGTCGAGGCCGAGGTCGTAGGAGCCGACAGCGAGGCAACCGCCCCAGCGCCGCCAGTTGTGCGGCAGGCACAGTTGCGACGTGCGCGCGTGGAACGGTGTCCGGCGCAGCTGGTACAGCGGGTGGTGCACGGCGGAAAGTTCAGGCACGAGACGCTCCCGGGGTGTTCTTCCTGTCAGCGGCGATCACGGATGTCGATGAAGGTCAGGAACTCGTTGCGGGTCCGGGCATCGGAGCGGAACGTGCCGAGCATCTTGGACGTGATCATCGACACGCCGCGCTTGTGGATACCGCGCGTGGTCATGCATTCGTGCGCAGCCTCGATCACCACGCCCACGCCCTGCGGTTGCAGCACGTCGTTGATGCAGCGGGCAATCTCGGCCGTCATCTTCTCCTGCACCTGGAAGCGGCGCGCGAAGACGTCGACCACGCGGGCCAGCTTGCTGATGCCGACGACCTTGCCCGTCGGCAGGTAACCCACGTGGGCCCGGCCGATGATCGGCGCCATGTGGTGCTCGCAGTGCGATTCGAACTCGATGTCGCGCAGCACGACCATCTCGTCGTAGCCGCCGGTTTCCTCGAACGTCCGGCGCAGGTAGTCGCGCGGGTCGATCGCGTAGCCCGAGAACCAGTCGGTATAGGCGTCGACGACGCGTTTCGGCGTATCGAGCAGGCCTTCGCGCCGCGGGTCTTCGCCGGCCCAGCGCAGCAGCGTGCGCACGGCTTCCTCGGCCGTGTCCCGGCTGACCTTGTTGCGCTCCATCACAGCAGTGTCGTTCTTGCTGGCCTTGTCCATGCCGGACGTGTCTCGACGGGGCTTCGATTTCGGATGCATGGCCATCTCTCTCTCCTGCCTAACGTGGCCGTGGCTGGCTGCGCCAGCGCAACAGCAGCACGAAACCCGCCAGCATGCCGCCGAGGTGCGCGAAATGCGCGACACCCTGGCCCGAGCCGGTGACGCCGAGGTACAGTTCGAGCAGGCCGTAGAGCGTGACGAAAACCCAGGCCGGCATCGGAATCGGCGGAAACATCAGCATGATGCGCCGTTGCGGAAAGGCCATGCCGAACGCCAGCAGAAGTCCAAACACGCCGCCAGAGGCGCCCACTGTGGGGATGGGCGCCATGTTCATGTTACTGATTACCAGCAACTGAGCCACTGCGGCGCCCACCACGCACACGAGGTAATAGGTGACATAGCGCTGGGTGCCCAGCAGGCGCTCGATCTCGCCGCCAAACATGTACAGCGCGAACATGTTGAAAAACAGGTGGGTGAGGCTGCCGTGCAGGAACCCGTAGGTGAGCAACTGCCAGACCTGGAACGACGGTGCTCCCGGAAACTGGGCGGAGGCCGGCGGCCAGAGGGCGAACGGCCGCAGCAGCAGATCGCCGGTGAGGAACTGCGCCGCGAAAATGGCGACATTGAGGAACAGGAAAGCCCGCGTGGCGGGCGGCATCGAAACACGCATGGGTGCATCCTAGCCGAATCGTGTGGCGAAGACCCACGGCGCCGTGTAGGTTGCGCGGCGTCACGGTGCGACAGGATCGATATGCCGTCATTGCAGTCCAGCCGTTGCGTTCTTGGCTTCCTCGTGGGCGCCGTCGTGGCCGTGGCCGGGGCGACGATTGCCCAGGCCGCGGCACCCACCGCGGTCAGCGTTTCGTTCGGGAGCCTGGCCTTCACGCCCTGCACGCTGGCGCAGGCCGGGCAGGCGCAGACCGTGCCCGCGCGTTGTGCAACGCTGCGGGTGCCGGAGGATCGTGCCAGCAAGGACGGGCGCACGATCGAACTCGCGCTGGCCTGGGTGCCGAGCAGTGCCAAGTCGCCAGCCAGGGATCCCGTCGTCATGCTGGCCGGTGGCCCCGGCCAGTCGGCGCTCGACGCCTTCCCCACCGTCTATCCGGCGTTTCGCGACATCCTGCGCCAGCGCCACGTGCTGCTCGTGGACCAGCGTGGCGCCGGCAAGTCGAGCCCGCTGCAGTGCCCCGTGACACTGAACGACGAAGCGTTGCGCGTGCTCGACACCGCCAGCGTCGAGGAAGCACGCCGGCTGACGGCAGCTTGCCTGCGGGAAATCGGTGCCAAGGCCGATGCCCGCGCCTATACCACCAGCGCGTACATTGCCGACCTCGAAGACGTGCGCCGGGCGCTGGGGATCGCGCGGTTCAACCTGGTCGGGGTTTCCTACGGCACGCGAGTCGCGCTCGAGTACCTGCGTCGTCACCCCGCGTCGATCCGGACAGTCGTGCTCGATTCCGTCGTGCCGCCGAGCCTGGCTCTTGGCAACGAGCATGCGAAGAATCTCGAGGCGGCCGTCAATGCCCAGTTCGCCCGCTGCGCTGCAGATGCCGAATGCGCGCAGCGCTTCGGCTCACCGCGGGCCCGGCTCGACGAACTGCTGCAGCGACTGCGCGAACAGCCGCAGAAAGTGGCGTATCGCGACCCGCTCACCAACGAGCAGCGCGAGGACGAGGTTACCGACGCCACGCTGGCAGCGGTCGTGCGCTTCCATGCCTATGCGCCGCAGCTGTTCGGCATGCTGCCGATGCTGCTGGCCGAGGCCGCTGGCGGCCGCTACGAGAATCTCATGGCCCAGTCGCGCATGCTGGAGCAGCTGATCGGCGAACAGATCCACGTGCCGTTGCAGTTGTCCGTCATGTGCGCGGAAGACGCGCCGGGGATGCGCGTCGATCCGGCCGACGCCGGGACCATCCTCGGCACGGAATTCGTCGACTACACACTGGCGCAATGCGCGGTGTGGCCGCGTGGCACGATGCCGAAGGACTTCCACGACGCGGTGAAGTCCGACCACCCGGTGCTGCTCCTGTCCGGCGAGCTGGATCCGGTGACACCGCCGCGGTACGCGGACGAGGTGCAGCGCACGCTGCCGAACTCGCGGCATTTCGTTTTCCGCGGACAGGGCCACAGCGTGCTGGGCGTGGGTTGCGGGCCGCGGCTCGTTGCCGAGTTCATCGCGGCGGCCGATGCCAAGGCGCTGGATGGCGGCTGCCTGGACCAGCTGCAGTACTCGCCGCCGTTCGGCGGTTCCTACGGCTGGGACCCGTGAGGGTCCGCACGGTGCGCCCATGATTCGCGTCGAAGGGTTGCGCAAGTCTTTCCAGACCCGCACCGGCCGGGTGCAGGCCGTCGATGGCGTGAGCTTCGCGGCGGCCGATGGACAGATTACCGGCCTGCTGGGCCCGAACGGAGCCGGCAAGACCACCACGCTGCGCATGCTCTACACGCTGGTGTCGCCGGATTCCGGCCGCGTGCTCGTGGACGGACTCGACGCGGCCAGCGAGCCCACCCGCGTGCGCGCGAGCCTCGGCGTGCTGCCCGATGCGCGTGGAATCTACAAGCGGTTGACCGCGCGCGAGAACATCGCGTATTTCGGCGCCTTGCAGGGACTCGACGCTCGCCTCATCACCGCGCGGACCGAGGCGCTCATCGCGGCGCTCGACATGCGCGACTTCATCGATCGACGTGCCGAGGGTTTCTCGCAGGGGCAGCGCACCAAGACCGCGATTGCCCGCGCATTGGTGCACGCTCCCCGCAACGTGCTGCTCGACGAACCGACCAACGGACTCGACGTCATGACCACGCGTTCGCTGCGCAACTTCCTGCTCGAGCAGCGTGCTGCGGGCCGTTGCGTGCTGCTGTCGAGTCACATCATGCAGGAGGTGGCGCGGCTCTGCGACCGGATCGTCGTGATCGCGCACGGACACGTCGTTGCCGACGGCACTCCGGACGAACTGCGCGAGTCCACCGGCTGCGCCAATCTCGAGGACGCTTTCGTCGCGGCAATCGGCTCGGACGAGGGGTTGTTCGCATGAGGGCGCTGTGGATCGTCCTGCGCAAGGAGTTGCTCGACGCGTTCCGCGACCGCCGCATGTTGCTGGTCGCGTTCGTGGTGATTCCACTCGCGATCCCGCTGGTGCTGGCGGGCACCAATGCGCTCAGCGCGCGCAAGCAGATGCAGCAGCTCGAGGGACCGCTGGAACTGCCGGTGATCGGCGCGGAGCGTGCACCGAATCTCGTCGCCTGGCTGCAGGCGCACAACGTGCGGGTGCTGCCCGCCCCACGGGATGCCGACGCGGCCGTGCGTACGCAGGAGCACGACGTCGTCCTGCGCATCGACGAGGAGTACGGCGAGGACTGGCGTTCCGGCCGGCCCGCGAGTGTCGAGGTGATCTTCGACAGCTCGCGTCCGCTGGCGTCCGGCGCGACGGTGGCGCGACTGGGCGGCTTGCTCGACGGGTACGGCAGCACCGTCGGTACGCTGCGGCTCGTCGCCCGGGGCATTCACCCGGCGGTCGCCAATCCGCTGCAGGTCGGCACGCGTGACGTAGCCACGCCCGAGGCCCGCTTCGACCTGTCGCAACAGATCCTGCCGTACCTGTTGCTGCTGCTGGCGTTCATCGGCGGCATGCAGCTCGCAATCGATGCCACCGCGGGCGAGCGCGAGCGGCAGTCGCTGGAGCCGCTGCTCGCGACGCCCGTCGCGCGCGAGTCGATCATCAGCGCCAAGATCCTGGCCACCGCGGTGTTCTCGCTGCTCTCGATCGCCGTCACGCTCATCGCCTATCGCCTGGCATTCGCCATCGTGCCGGCGCGCGGCGTGGACGCGTCGTTCGATCCAGAGCCCGCCGGACTGCTGCAACTGTTCCTGATCATCCTGCCGGTCGTGCTGCTCGGCGCGACCGTGCTGACGGCGCTCGCGGCGTTCGCGCGCAGCTATCGCGAGGCGCAAGCTTACCTGCCGCTGCTGATGTTCCTGCCGATGATTCCGTCGCTGATGCTGATGGTGGCGCCGGTGCGGACGCAGCTCTGGATGCTGGCGGTGCCGTTCCTGGGCCAGAACCAGATGATCGTGCGCGTGCTGCGCTCGGAGAGGATCAGTGCGCTCGACTGGGGGGTGAGCCTGGGAGCTTCGTTCGCCGTGGTCGCGGTCGTGTGGTGGATCGCGGCGCGGCTGTATCACCGCGAGCAGCTCGCGACGTCGTCCTGATGCGCTGCATTCCTGCGCATTGACACCCGCTCGACGAGTTCGCTAAATGCTTGTCCTGTAGAGGAATTCGAAGCGGAAGTTACAGGGAATGCACTTGGGCAAGCTCCTCATCCACCAGTACCTGAATGATCTCGAACGCCTGAAGTCGGCCAGCGGCAGCGTCCGCGAGGGTGTCGTCAGTGAAGCATTCAAGGATTTGCTCAAGGCGGGCGCGCGCCAGCACGACTTGATCTTCGTCGCCCAGCACAAGCTCGAGACCACGGCGAAGGAGCGACGCTATGTGGATGGCGCGCTGCTGTACTCGTTGCGCGTGCCCTTCGGCTACTGGGAAGCGAAGGACGAGAAGGATGATCTCGACGCCGAGATCGACCTGAAATTCCGGCGCGGCTATGAGTCCGTGCCGACGTTTCCTGTGAAACGTGTAGATATTCTTGATGATAAGGCGCGCAAGGCCGGGCTCGCACCGAAAGCAATTCTCAAGGCAGACAAAGCATCCAGTCGCATCATTCTCGATAGTGAAACGACTCTGTCCGGTGTGCCGACTGCCGCGTGGGACTACATGCTCGGTAATCGCAGTGCGCTCGAATGGGTTCTCGACCAATACAAGGAAAAGAAGCCGAAGGATCCGACGATCCGCGAAAAGTTCAACACCTACCGGTTCGCTGACTACAAAGAGAAGGTCGTCGACCTGCTCATGCGCGTTACGACGGTGAGCGTGGAGACGATGCAGATCGTGAACGAGATGCGAGCGGCACGCCGGTAGGATTGATTGCACTTTGGCGATTGGGGGATTCGATGGCTGTACCCGGGTTTCAGGACATCACTCTGCCTCTTCTGCGAGAGGTTGCAGACGGCCAGGAGCGAAGCACGCGGGACGTCAGGGAGCGACTTGGCAAGACGCTCCACCTGACGGCAGACGAGTTGAATGAGGTGCTACCCAGTGGACACCAGACTCGCTTTGCAAACCGTGTCGCCTGGGCTCACGTGTACCTGAAGCAGGCTGGGTTACTGGAATCCCAGCGACGCGGAATCTATCGCATCACTTCCCGCGGATCCGACCTGCTGAGATCTCCGCCACCGCGAGTCGACATTCCGTACCTGATGCGGTACCCGGAGTTTGTGGAGTTTCGCGCGGCACGCGGTGATAACTCGCAAGGCGACGACGCTTCGGAACAGTTGGAGACGGTTGTAGCCGCCGCAGAATTGACACCTGACGAGCAGATTCGTCTCGGCTATCAACGCTGGCGCGACAGCCTCGCCGCGCAGCTGCGGGCTCGGGTTCAGGAGGTAAGCCCAACATTCTTTGAACACCTGGTTGTCGAGTTGCTGGTGGCCATGGGTTACGGCGGCTCCCACGACGACGCAGCCAGAGTGGTCGGGAGGACCGGGGACGGCGGAATCGACGGCATCATCAAGGAAGATCGGCTCGGACTCGAGAGCATCTACGTGCAGGCCAAGCGCTGGGACGGGGCGGTCGGGCGACCCCTGATCCAGCAGTTCGCTGGTGCCTTGCAGGGACAGCGGGCTCGCAAAGGCGTGATGATTACGACCTCCACCTTTTCCAAGGAAGCGATCGAGTACGCGCGAGGCCTGCAGACGACGATCGTGCTGATCGATGGCGCGCAGCTGGCTCAACTCATGATCGAGTACGGCGTCGGTGTCAGCGATGTGGAAACCGTGCGGCTCAAGCGGTTGGACGAGGACTACTTCGCGGAAGAGTAGTCAGGCTCAGCGTGGGTTCGCTATCGTGCTCCGTGGAGCGCACATTTGTTGGCGATCCCTGCAATTTTGGCTCTGTCGAGCGGTCATTGACGGTGATTGACACCTGACGAGCAGATCCGTCTCGGCTATCAACGCGGGCACGGCTGTATTGCCGCACGGCTGGCGGCCCGGAGATTGACCGATGTATAGTCATGCTATACAGTGCGTGAGTGATCAAGTCGTTCCGTCATAAAGGCGTCCAGACGTTTTTCGAGACGGGCAGCAAGGCCGGCATCCAGCCGGTGCATGCCAAACGGCTTCGATTGCAGCTCGCGCGCCTGGACGGCGCCCGTTCGTCAGCGGACATGGCCCTGTCTGGCTGGCGACTGCACGAACTCAAGGGCGATCTCAGAGGACATTGGGCCGTGTGGGTCGACCAGAACTGGCGGCTGACTTTCACCTTCGAAGGCACAGACGCCGTGCTCGTCGACTATCAGGACTATCATTAGAGGCACCAACGCATGTCGACCATGTACAACCCTCCGCATCCGGGCGAAGTGCTGCGCGATGGCGTGTTCGCGGACAAGGGTCTGACGGTCACGGAATTCGCGAAGCGCCTGGGCGTCACGCGCGTGGCGCTGTCGCGGGTACTCAACGGCAAGGCCGCGATCAGTGCGGACATGGCGGTCCGGCTCGCGGCCGCCCTGGGCGGCAGTGATGAGTCGTGGCTGCACATGCAGGCCAATTACGATTTATGGCGGGCGCGCCGAGCGCTGCGCACCAAGGTGGCGAAGATCGTGCGGATCAACGGCGTCGTGGCGTAAGCGTGAACGCCAGTTAACGACCGACGAACGAGCCTGGACGAACCTCCCCTGGGAGCGCTGGCCTACCAGCCGATGCCGTAGTCCTCACCGTGGTTGCTCGAGCCGCCCCAGAACGTGCCGTTCTCCGGGTCGATCATGATCGCGTTGATCGGGCCGGACGTGCGCGCCTCGAATTCGGGCTTGTAGCCGCGCCCGATCAGTTCCCGGGTGACCCACTGTGGCATCGATGAGTTCAGCACGATACGGCCGGGCTGCGATGCGTGCTGATCGAACGACGCCTGCATCTGGTAGCTGTTGAAGTTGGCGGCCTCGGCGGCTTCCTGCGGCGTCATGCCGAATTCCTGCACGTTGAGGAAGAACTGCAGCAGGTTCTGGTCCTGCGAGTCGCCGCCCTGCACCCCGAAGGCCAGCCACGGTTTGCCACCCTTGAGCGCGAGGCTCGGCGTAAGCGTGACGCGCGGACGCTTGCCCGGTGCCACGACGTTGAAGGGGTTCTCGGACGCGTCGAGCACGAACGACTGCATGCGCTGGCTCAGGCCGATGCCCGTGCGCCCGGCAATCGTCGCCGGCACCCAGCCGCCGCTCGGTGTCACCGACACCAGCCAGCCATTCGCATCCGCGGCCATCACGGTCGTCGTGCCGCTCCTGAAACCGGCTTCGAAGTCCGCCCGCTGCTGGGCCGTGAGTTCCGCCTTGTCCAGCGCGTCGAGCGCTGTCTTGCGCTGCTGCTGCAATTGATCGGAGTACGGATTCCTGCCGCCCTGGAACGGATACGGATCGCCGGGGCCCGCGTTCGCGTCATTTCGCTCCATGCGGATCGTCGCCGCGCGCTGCTTCGCATACTCCTTCGACAACAGCCCCTTGGTCGGCGTGGCGGGCGGGAATCGCGGGTCGCCGTAATAGAAGTCGCGGTCGGCAAAGGCGAGGTTCATCGCCTGGTAGACGGTGTGGATGTAGTTCGCGCTGTTGTAACCCATCGCGCGCAGATCGAAACTCTCGAGGATGTTCAGCGATTGCAGCAGCGCCGGGCCCTGCGTCCAGACGTCGAGCTTGTAGACGTCGACGCCGCGGTAACTGGTGCTGAGCGGCTGCTCGATGAAGGGTTGCCACTGCGCGAGGTCGTCGAGCGTAATCAGGCCGCCCTGTTCCTGCACGCCGCGCACGAACTCCTGCGCGATGTCGCCGCGATAGAAGCGGTCGTACGCGGCCTGCAGGGCCTCCTTGCGCGACTTGCCGGCGGCGAGCGCCTGCTTCTCCGCCTCGACCATCCTGCGCAGCGTGGCCGCGAGGTCGGGCTGGCGGAAGATTTCGCCCGCGCGCGGAGCTTCACGCGCCGAGCCGAGGTGCGGCAGCAGCACCTGCTTCGAGTACGGCCATTCCTTGAGCTTGTCTTTCCAGCGCTCGATCAAGTCTGCGGTCTCGCCGTCGATCGGATAGCCGTCCGCGAGTTCGATGGCGGGGGCCAGCACCTCGGCCAGCGAGAGCGTGCCGTACTCCTGCAGCATGAGGATGATGCCGCCCGGAGTGCCGGGCGTGACTGCCGCGAGCGGGCCGTAGGCGGGCGGGTACTTGAGACCCTTGCCCTTGAAGAATTCGGGCGTCGCACCGGTGGGCGCCATGCCGAGCCCGTTGATCGCGATCACCTTCTTCGTGCGCGGATCGTAGATCAGGGCCTGTGTCTCGCCGCCCCAGTGCAGCACGTCCCACATCGTGGACGTCGCGGCAATCATGGCGCAGGCCGCGTCGACGGCGTTGCCGCCACGCTCGAAGATCTTTGCGCCGGCCGCGGCTCCGAGCGGCTTGCCGGTGATCGCCATCCAGTGCTGGCCGTGCAGCGGCGGCTTCTGGGTCTTCGCCAGCGACCGCGCGATCGTGGGCGAGTAGGTCTGCGCGTCGGCCGGCGGCGTTGCGACGGTGCTCATCAGGCAAATGCTCGTGGCGGCAAGGGCCGCGATCGACTGGCGAAATGCAGGCATCGGATGCTCCCGGTCGAGGCGGTCGATGCAGTATGCTGCGCGCCTCGTCCATCCGCTACCGGGGCACCTCGAACATGACCCATCGCCAGTTGCTCGCGTCGTGGCTGCTGATTGCGACCGCCATCGCCCCGACGCAGGCCGCGGTCACGGACGCGGCGCTCGATGTCGCCACCGCCGCGGTGATGCCGCAGGTGATCAGCTGGCGCCGCGATTTCCACCAGAACCCGGAACTCAGCAACCGCGAATTCCGCACGTCGAAGATCGTGGCCGAACAGTTGCGCCAGATGGGGATCGAGGTGCAGACGGGCATCGCGCACACGGGTGTCGTCGGAATTCTCAGGGGTGGCAAGCCCGGCCCGACGATCGCGCTGCGCTCGGACATGGACGCGCTGCCCGTCACGGAGCAGGGCGACTTGCCGTTCAAGTCGACGGCGACGTCAGAGTATCGCGGCGAGAAAGTCGGCGTGATGCACGCCTGCGGCCACGACGGTCACATGGCGATCCTGCTCGGGGCGGCCAAGGTGCTCGCCGGCATGCGCAACGAACTTCCCGGCACGGTGATGTTCATCTTCCAGCCGGCGGAAGAGGGTGCCCCCGACGGTGAGCGGGGCGGCGCCAGCCTGATGCTGGACGAGGGCCTGTTTGCGGCCAGCAAGCCCGACGCCGTGTTCGGCCTGCACCTCTGGTCGGCGATGAACACCGGCGCGATCGGCTACCGCGAAGGTTCGCTGATGGCCGCGTCGGACCGCTTCAAGCTCGTGGTCAAGGGCCGGCAGACGCACGGCTCGCGGCCCTGGGGCGGCGTCGACCCCATCGTCACCGCCTCGCAGATCGTGCTGGCGCTGCAGACGATCGTGAGCCGCCAGGTCAACATCACCGAATACCCGGCCGTCGTCTCGGTCGGCGCGATCAAGGGCGGCATCCGCAACAACATCATCCCGGAGTCGGTCGAGATGGTCGGCACGTTCCGCACGTTCGACCCGGCCGTGCGCGAGCAGGTCGTCGAGAGCATCAAGCGCATCTCGAGTCAGACTGCGGCCGCGGCGGGCGCCACTGCGGAGTTCGAACTCGGCGGCGACCCGAACCCCGTCGTGGTCAACGATGCGGCGTTGACCGCAAAGGTCGTGGCCTCGCTGCAGCGTGCCGCAGGACGCGACAACGTCGGCGTCATGCCCTTCGTCACCGGCTCGGAAGATTTCGCGTATTACGGGCAGAAAGTGCCGGCGTTTTTTTACATGGTCGGCGTTACGCCGCCTGGAAAGAACGCGGCCGCGGCGCCCAGCAACCATTCGCCGCTGTTCTTCATGGACGAAGGCGCGTTGCCGGTGGCGGTGCGCACGATCCTCGGCGCAGCCGTCGACTACCTGCAGGGCGCGCCGCCGAACTGAGTTCAGTCGACGGGTTGGCCGCCACGTGCCGCCGTCGATCAGCGGCACGCCCCAACGCCGGCAAAAGACACCGAGCGTGGCGTGCTCCTCGGCAACCCGCAGGTCGCACCAGAACGCGATCTCGAGGCCACCCTCGCCCCACAGGACCAGGGCCCGGATCTCGGCGTCGCGGCCGAGGCTCAGGCAGGCTTGAGCCAGGGCTGTCGCGGTGGGTGGGTCCACGGCGTTGCGCACGGCGGGACGGTGCAGGATCACCGTGGCGCTGGCGCCATTCCTTGCGACACGTATCGATTCAGGCATGTAGCCTCCGGGGTAAACCTTCTGGCCGTGAGCCGCATCTGATCTGTCACAAGGGCACGACATTGGCCGCCAGGCGGCCTGTGTAGGATGCTGGGCCCGGCCGCAAGGCGCGACGGGTAACAGCGAGGTGGGTCTTGGCATACGCCGGGGAGGTCGTCGATGAACTGCAGCGCGCACGCGAGGCGGCCGAGGAGCGCCGGCTGGTCACGTCCGCGGCAGACGGTTCGTCCGCGGCCTTCGAGCAGCTCTACCGCCGGCATTGCGCGCGCATCCACGCGTTGTGCCTGCGCATGACCGGCAACGTCGCGACGGCCGAGGATTGCACGCAGGAAGCCTTCGTGCAGGCGTGGCGGAACCTGCCGCGCTTCGAGACGCGCAGCGCGTTCGGGACGTGGCTGCACCGGATCGCGGTGAACGCGGTGCTGCAGCAGACGCGACGTCGGGGTGAGTCGCTCGGCGCCGAGGATTCGGTAGAGCGCGAGGTGGCCGACGTCCTGGCCGACCACTCGACGGTCGATCCGGGCCGCAGCCGCGACCTCGAAACCGCCATCGCCGGGCTGCCCCCGGGAGCGCGACACGTGCTGGTGCTCGTGGGCGTGTACGGCCACTCGCACGAGGAAGCCTCGCAGCTGCTCGGCATTGCGGTCGGCACCTGCAAGGCCCAGTTACACCGGGCCCGCGCACTGTTGAGCGCCAGGCTTGGCGAGACGGAGTGGAACCATGACGCAGGATGAACCAACAGCAGGGCACGCCGCAGCGCGACTCGATGCCCGGCTCAGTGAGTTGCCGCTCGAGGTGGCGCCCGGTCGTGACTTGTGGCCGGACATTGCGGCGCGGATTGATGAACGCGCACCGCCTGTTGCGCCCGCGACGCGACGTGCCGCCTGGCTCTGGCAGGCAGCGGCTGCGGTGGTGCTGGTCGCAGGCTCCTCACTGCTCACCGCGAGCCTGCTCGACAGAGATGTCCTGATGCAGCAGTCTGCGGTGCAGCCGGTCCCGGCGAACGCACGCGCGACGGTGGTCATGCCAGCCGCGTTCGGGCCGGCGGGCCAGCTCGATCCGGAATACGTTGCAGCCCGCAGTCAGCTGACGCAGGTGCTGGACCAGCGCATCGCCGCACTGCCGACGTCTGCCCGTGCGAAGCTCGAGTTCAATCTCGGTGAGTTGCGTCGCGCCGCCGATGAGATCAATGCGGCGCTGGCCGAACAGCCGGGGGACCCGCTGCTCGAAGAGTTGCTGCTGAAGACATACCAGGACGAGCTGGCCGTGCTGTCGAACGTCAGCCAGTTGACCAACAGTCTCGCGAATGAGCCAGCGAATATGCCAGTGTCGCCCACTGGCGAGAGGATGCAGTTATGAACACCGCCGTTGCCGCCGCTCCCAATCGCCGAACCGTGGCACGGTCCATCGCGCTGCTGGTCGCGACCCTGCCGCTCGTCGCGCTGGCAGGCACGCCGATCGACAAGCGTACGACGGCGGATCCGACCGGAACCGTCGAAATCTCGAATACCGCGGGATCGGTCCTGGTGACGGGTTGGGACCGCAACGAGGTGGAGGTCACGGGCGAACTCGGCAAGGGCACCGAGCGGCTCGAGTTCACCAAGTCCGACAAGATCACCCGCATCAAGGTGGTTCTGCCCAACCGGTCCTCCAGCGTCGACGACACCGACCTGATCGTGAAGGTGCCTGCCGCTTCCCAGGTGTCGATCAACACCGTGAGCGCCGATATCGGGGTCCAGGCCGTGCGCGGCACGCAACGCCTGCAGTCGGTGAGCGGTGACATGCGCACCGAGACCAGCGGCGAGGACCTGGAGTGCCGCACCGTCAGCGGCGACGTGATCATCGCCGGCTCCGGCCGGAAGGGGCTGGTTTCGATCACGACCGTGAGCGGCGATGCCAACGCTACCCGGCTCGCTGGCGAGGTGAACGGCAGCACCGTGAGCGGAGACTTCACGCTCGCCGTCGGCGAGACCAGCAGGTCGCGCCTGCGGTCGACCAGCGGCAACCTGACGTTGCAGGGCTCGCTGGCTCCGGACGCGCGCGTCGACATCGAAAGCATCAGCGGGGACGTGCGGCTCGACCTGGTCGGGAATACCGGCGCGGACTACGACGTTTCGAGCTTCAGCGGCGAGATCCGCCCCTGCTTCGGGCCAAAGCCCGTGCGCACCGACGAATACGCCCCGGGCAAGGAATGGCGCCATCAGGAAGCCAACGCCAGTGCCCGGGTGCGCATCAAGACGCTGAGCGGCGACGTCGGCGTGTGCCGGAAATAGTCGCGCCGGGATACGCTCGCAGCGTGGATTGATGGACAATGCGGCGCGGAGGTACTGCCGCGCATCGCGCCGAGCCCAGCAACGAGTCCCGCGACCGGGCGGCTCAGCCCAGGGTGGCAATGACGAAACGGGCATCCGATGGCTCTCCTCGCTGAAATCAAACGTCGTCGCGTCGGCAAGGTCGCCATTGCCTACGGCGCGGTTGCATGGGCGGTCACCGAGGTCGCTTCGGTCGTGCTGCCCGCGTTGTACGTCCCCGAATGGGCCATGACCTTCCTCGTCATCTTCCTGCTGGTCGGGTTCCCGATCGCGATGGTGCTCGCGTGGGTGTTCGACGTCAGCGCGACCGGCATCGAGCGGACTGAGCCGCTGCCTGGGGCGCCGCCGCAAATGCAGTTCCGTACGCGTGCGGTGTTCGGCGTCGTGGTGCTGGTCGCGATGACCGGGCTGGGCTACCTCCTGTACGAGCGCGGCCTCGGCCGTGCCGAGGCGGCCGGTAGCCCAAGTTCGATTGCCGTGCTGCCGTTCGCTAACCTGAGTGGCGACGCCGGCAAGGACTACTTCAGCGACGGCATGTCCGAGGAGCTGCTGAACCTGCTGGCCCGCGTGCCCGGACTCAAGGTGGCCGCCCGCACCTCGGCGTTCGCCTACAAGGGCCGCAACGTCGACGTCCGCGAAGTCGGCAAGGAACTCGGCGTTGAAACCGTGCTCGAGGGCAGCGTGCGCCAGTCCGGCGACCAGGTGCGCATCACGGCGCAGCTGATCGATGCGCGTACCGGCTTTCACCTCTGGTCGGAAACCTACGACCGCCAGATGGCGGACATCTTCGCGGTGCAGGACGAGATCGCGACGGCGATCGTCTATAAGCTGAGGATCGAACTCGCGCCGAAGGAACAGCAGCTTGCGCAGCGTGACGCGGCGCCCACCCGGAACGTCGAAGCGTACGAGTTGTACCTGCAGGCAAGGGCCATCTGGAAGCGTCGCGGGGAAGGCAACCTGATGCGCGCCGTCGAGTTGTACCAGTCCGCGTTGTCGCGCGATCCCGGATTCGCACGCGCGCATGCGGCACTGGCTTCTGCCTACGTCGTGCTGCCTGGCTACAGCGCCGAAGAAGGCGACGAGGAGAAGTACCTGCGAATGGCGGAGCAGTCGGCACGGCAGGCGCTGGCACTCGATCCGAAGATCGGCGAGGCGCACGCCGTGCTGGCGCAGATCAACTCCGAACGCGGCAACCTGCTCGATGCGGAGTCCGGCTTCTTTTTCGCGATCTCGCTGGAGCCGAACGAACCTACCCCGCACCACTGGTATTCGATCCTGCTGCAGAAGGTCGGCCGTCTGGACGCCGCGCTCGAGCAGGCGCGACGCGCGTATGAGCTCGACCCGAGCGCGCCGGTGCTGGCGTCGAACCTTGCCAGCGTCTACCTGATGCGAGGCGAAGACGAGCAGGCACTGAATTTCTCGCGGCTCGCCGGCGAACTCGGCATCATCAGCGGCGCGACCGAGGGCATCGATGCCACCGTGGCGATGCGTCGCGGGCAGTGGGACGAGTCGAAGCGACTGCTGCTGGCCCAGGAACACCTGCCAGCCGAGCTCAAATCGAAGGTGGCCGACTTCGTTGACGCCGTCGCGACGCCGGCAAAGCGCCCGGCTGTCGTGGCCGGACTGCGCGCAGTCGACCCGAAGGTTGCAAGGCAGGTGGACCTGTTGCAGCCCTACCTGCAGCTGGGGCAGAACGACATCGCATTCCAGATCGTCGAGGATTCACTGGCAGACGACCGGATGGCGTGGTCGCGCGACTGGAGCGTCACCAAAGCCTGGGGCCCCGAAGCCACCGGCTTCCGCAAGGATCCACGCTTCGCGAAGGTCGCCGAGCGCATCGGCCTGGTCGACTACTGGAAGCAGTACGGCTACCCGGACCGTTGCCACGCCGGCACGGGCGACGTCGCCCTCGTCTGTTCCTCGTGAATGTGGCGGAGTTCGCGCCGGCGCTGCTGCGCTGGCACGAGAGCGACGGACGCAAGGGCCTCCCATGGCAGCGGGACCGCACTCCGTACCGCGTGTGGATCTCCGAGATCATGCTGCAGCAGACCCAGGTGGGAACGGCCGCTGGCTACTACCAGCGCTTCATCGCGCGTTTTCCGACAGTGCGCGATCTGGCGGCAGCCCAGCTCGATGAAGTGCTGCACCTCTGGTCCGGCCTTGGTTATTACGCGCGCGCGCGCAACCTGCAGCGCGCGGCCCAGATAGTCATGCAGCGTCACCGCGGTGAGTTTCCAGCGGCGCTCGATGAGGTGATGGCGCTGCCCGGCATCGGGCGCTCGACGGCGGGCGCGATCCTGGCGTTGTCCCGCGGCGAACGTCATCCGATCCTCGATGGCAAC
This sequence comes from Pseudomonadota bacterium, assembly GCA_016705325.1. Taxonomy (GTDB): domain Bacteria; phylum Pseudomonadota; class Gammaproteobacteria; order Steroidobacterales; family Steroidobacteraceae; genus RPQJ01. The sequence goes on from JADIYJ010000029.1 coordinate 101,041, forward strand.
GTCAGGCGGGTGCTGGCCCGGCACTTTGCCGTCGAAGGCTTTCCTGGCGACGCGGCGGTCGAACGCAGGCTCTGGACGCTGGCCGAAGAATGCACGCCGCACTCGCGCATGGACGAATACACGCAGGGCATCATGGATCTCGGCGCGACGATCTGCACGCGGGCCAACCCAGCCTGCCTGTTGTGTCCGGTCAACCCGGCATGCGAGGCCCGGCAGAATGATACGCAGCGCCTGTATCCCGCCCCGAAGCCGCGCAAGGCGCGTCCGCAGCGCGCGGCGTGGGTCGTGCTCGCGCGCCGCGGCCACAAGGTGTTGCTGGAGCGGCGTCCGCCCAGCGGCATCTGGGGCGGCCTTTGGGGTCTGCCGGAATTCCCTACGCGCCAGCACGCCGCCCAATGGTGCCGGGAGCATCTCGCGGGTTCCTCGGCGTTGCAGTCGGAGGAACCGCTCAAGCACGCGTTCAGTCACTTCGACTACGACATCAAGCCGCTCACGGTGCATTGCGCCGGCAAGGCGCCAGCGCTGCGCGACGATGACCGCTATCGCTGGTACGACGTCGAGGCTCCGGCCGCGGTGGGAGTGCCGAAGCCGATCGCGACGCTGCTGCAGCGGCCGCTGCGCTGAGCGGTCGATGCGGCCTGTTCTTTGTCGACGCCACCGTGATCCTCGTGCGTCAGATCAGAGAGCGTCGCATGGCGGTCCGGTAACATACGCCGCATCGTCCAGGCCCTACCGCCAGGTGCCGCAATGTCGTCCGCTCCCGCCGCTGATCGAACGTTCGCCCTGCGTTGCATCGTCGCCGGCGCGCTGCTGATGTTGCTCGGCGTCATCCTCGGGGCGTTTGGCGCGCATGCACTGCAGAAGATGCTCACGCTCAAGCAACTGTCGAGCTACCAGACGGCGGTGCTGTATCAGCAGTTGCACTCGCTGGGACTGATCATGGTGGGGATCATTGCGCTGGTGACGCCGGCGTCGCGCTGGCTGCCGCGCGCCGCGGTGCTGTTCGGAGTCGGCATTTTCTGCTTCTCGGGTTCAATCTACGCGATGACGTTCGGCGCGCCTCGCTGGCTCGGCATGGTCGCGCCGATGGGCGGAATCAGCTTCATGCTCGCGTGGCTCGCGGTCGCGATGCACGCAGGGAAAGGGACACGGTGAGGAAGGGCGGAAGGGCGGAAGGGCGGAAGGGCGGAAGGGCGGAAGGGCGGAAGGTAGGCAGGGCCATCCCTGACTACTTCCTAACCTTCCTGGCCTTCCTGACCTTCCTGTCCTTCCTGTCCTTCCTCCCCTTCCTGTCCTTCCCCCTCTACTCCGGCCGGAATTCGGCCGGCTTGGCGCTGCCTCCGCCGAACAGGAACTTCTCCATTTCCTCGGCGAGGAACTTGCGCGCCTTCGGGTCGATCGTCGACAGGCGGTACTCGTTGATCAGCATCGTCTGGTGGCCGACCCAGGCGCGCCAGGCTTCGGCCGAGATGTCTTCGTAGATCCGCTTGCCCAGGTCGCCCGGGTATGGAACGCGATCGAGGCCATCGGCTTCGCGCTGCAGGTATTGGCAATAGATGGTGCGTGGCATGGGGCAGGGGACAGGAGTTAGAGGTTGGTCGGATGGCGCGTTGCGCCACGCTTCATGACTGGATCAGCTCAGGACGGTGGTCGAGACGATGATGCCGTCTTCGTCCACGTAGACGAACTCGCCCGGCCGGAACGTCACGCCCGCAAAACGCACGGGCACGTCGCGCTCGCCTTCGCCGCGCTTGTCGCTGCGCAGCGGCATCGTACCGAGCGCGCGGATACCGAGGTCCATGCGGCCAAGCTCGACCGAATCGCGGATGCAGCCGTGGATGATCACGCCCGCCCAGCCGTTGCTGACTGCGGCAAGGCCGAGCTTGCCGCCCAGCAGTGCGCGCCGGCGCGAACCACCGCCATCGACGACCAGCACGCGGCCTTCGCCCGGGCTCTCCACCGCTTCCTTGACCCGCGAGTTGTCTTCGAAGCAGCGAACGGTGCTGATCGGGCCGTGAAATGCGCGACGGCCGCCGAACTCGTGGAAGGTCGGCTCGCACACCTGCACCCGATCGCCGTGATCGTCGCAGAGGTCGGCCGTGCCCCTGGCCAGGGTGGGTGTCGTCATCGTCGCCGCGCCTCGTCGTCGGCTGAGAATCGTCGCCAGCGAATTATAGGGCGCGACAGTGGTTGTTCGTGCGGCGCTGAGAATGTGCGGCGGGGGAGGGCGTCTTGCGACGCCCTCCCGGCAACCCGCGGGCCGGAACGGCTTACTGGATCTGGATCTGCCGCGGCTGCGGCTCGGTGACCCGCTGCTTCGGGATATGAATCACGATCACTCCGTCGCGGCTCTCGGCGCGGATGCCCTGTTCGTCGGCGTTCTCAGGCAACGCGAAGCGCCGCGCGAAGGAGCCGTAAAAGCGTTCGGTGCGATGGACCTTCTCCTGCTCTTCGACCTTCTCCTGCTTGCGCTCGCCGGCGAGCGTGAGCACGCCGTCCTGCACCGTGATGCTGACGTCTTCCTTGCGGACTTCCGGCAACTCGGCCTTGATCAAGTACTCGCCGTCGGTTTCGCTCACGTCGGCCGCGGGCGCCCACTCGCGAGGCGGCTGGGTCGCGGCGCCCTGGCGCGGCCAGCGCCGCATCGATTCGGCAAAGAAACGGTCGAACACGTCGTCGACGTCACGGAACGGTTCCCACTTGATGACACGCATGGTCGCATACCTCCTGCCCGGGGATTGCCCCTGCAATCCCTACGTGCCGCCATAGATGTGAGCGCCGGGCGGCGTTTCAAGGGGTGGGCGAGACGGTCGATGCCGCGTGAAAACGTGACGCACAAAAGCAAACGGCGCGACCGGTTCTGCCCGATCGCGCCGCTCAGCAGCCGCTGCAGTGCGGGTTACGGCCTCTTGACGTAGACCTTGCACCAGCCCTTCGCGGCGACCGGCCGGCCGGCGAAGATGTTGCAGGGCACCTCGGTCATGCCCGGCTTGGCCGTCGGGGCCTGCAGGCAGTTGGCGCAATTCTGGCCCGGCTTGAAGTTCGGGTTGGCCTTGGCGTCAACCTTCGCCGCGTCTTCAACGTAGCCGAGCGACTTGGCCTGTGGCTCGTTCGGGTCGACCCTGCCGCTCGCTGCGGTTGCGGTACGGCTCAGCAGCGCGGACACCGGCACGGCCGCTACGCCCAGGAGCGCACCCTTCAACAGCGTGCGACGCGGAAACTTCTGTTCGGACATTTGGATACTTCTCCTCGAGAGGTGACAATCGACCCGTTGCATGAATTCTACGCGGCCTGAATCCTGCCTGTGCATTCGACTGCATTTCAAGGTGGAGGTTTCATCCTGGACTCACGGCTCACTGCAAGCATTATTGAGAATCACTCGCAATTGTCTGGCCGCGCCGCGGGTTCCGGCCCCGCTGTCGAGCACCGAGATTCCTGATGTCCGATCCCCGCCGCAATCGCTTCAAGACGTATGCCGGTGTGCTGGTGAGTACGCTGCTCGCCGCGCTCGCGGGCTATGTGCTCTGGCGTACGTTCCAGCGCATCAGGTTTGCGGACGTCCTCGTGCAGATGCAGGCGGTGCCCGCGTCCACGCTGGCTCTTGCCGGCCTGTGTGCCGCAGGTGCGTTCACGGTGCTCGCGTTCTACGAAGTCGCGGTGGTGCGCTATGTGAAACAGGCGGTCGGCCGCGCCAAGCCAATCCTCACCGCGTACATCGCCTTTCCGCTCGGACACGCCGTCGGCCAGGCGATGCTCAGCGGCGGCGCGTTGCGTTATCGGATGTACACGCCGGCCGGCTTTTCGGCGACGGAGGTCGGCGCCACCGTGCTGCTCGCGAACATGCCGTATGCGCTCGGGTTCAGTCTGCTGCTCGACATCTCGCTGGTCTTTGCGGCAGAGATGCTCGAGCCGATGTTCCGCATTTCGAGCGGCTGGCTGCGCGTGCTCGGCATCGTCGGCCTCTGCAAGGACGCCGGCTACGTGCTGCTGATCCTGCTGCGCAAACGGCCCGTGAAGCTCGGCGGCTGGTCGGTCAACCTGCCCACGCCGGCAATGACGGCATTGCAGTTCTGCGTCGGACTCGCCGACATCTTCCTCGTCTCAGCGGTGCTCTACCTGCTGCTGCCGGCGTCCATGGGCATTCCGTACCTCGCGTTCCTGGGCGCCTATCTTGCGAGCATGCTCGCAGGGGTGCTGAGCCACGTCCCGGCGGGACTCGGCGTGCTCGAATCGATGCTGCTGCTGCTGCTGCCCGATGTTCCGCCCGAGCAGCTGCTCGCGGCGGTGCTGACGTATCGCGCGATCTACGAAATCATTCCGGTGCTGCTTGCGCTGGCGCTCTGGGGCACCTTCGAGGGCTTCTCGCGCGACGGCGTGCTGTTGCGCGTCTTCGGCCGTCAGGATCGGGCCATGCGCGCCGCAAGTCCGACCATCGACAGGAGCGAGTGAGCCAGGCTGCGGCCGCTCTCGAAGGCGGCCTCGACGCGCGGCGCGATGCACCAGTCGCCACAGGCGCCCGCACTCAGCTCTTCATCGACCAGGCACGACAGGCCGAGCGGCTGCTCCACCAGCGCGTGACGCCAGCGATGCGCGTCCCGGTGTAGGGGTGTCGGCAGCTTGTAACCGAGGTTATCCTCGAACGCCCGCAGCAACAGGTTCGCTGCTGACATCGCATCCAGATCGAGGTGCTGGCGCGTCCATCCGGCCGACGCGTGCACGACCCAGCACTGCGGTGTGTGCGGGCGTTCCGGCTTGCTCGAGTTGCACGCTGCCCAGACGAGCGGTCCCGTGGTCCAGCGCCGCGCATCGGCCCCTGCGTCGATCGGTGGATCGAACGCGTACATGCCGGTCCAGCATGGCGCCATGCGCACCTCGGCGATGTGCCTGAACGTGCGACTGTGCGGGCCGAGCAGCGAATAAGCCTGCGGTGCCGGCACCGCGACCGCGACGGCACGAAAGGTCACGTTCTGCCGGCCAGAGTCGGTCTGCAGTTCCCAGCCGCGCTGGCTCGGGATCAGTTCGTGGACGGCGATGCCGCTCTGGATCTCGATGTTGCGCGCGAGCGGTCGCACCAGCGCACTCATGCCCGGCTGGCCGATCCACCAGTCCTCGATTGGTGCGGGCCACGCGCGGTCGTCCTCCATGATGCGCGGTCGCCAGGCGTCGAGCATGCCGGCGCGCAGCGCGACCTCCGCGTAACGACTGAACGGGTGGCTGCGCGCCGTGATGAATTGCGCGCCGTGATCGAACGCGAGCTGTCCAATGCGGCGCGTGGCCAGTCGCCCGCCAAGGCCGCGCGATCGCTCGTACACCGTGACCCTGGCATCGGCACGCGCGAGTTCGTGGGCGCAGGCCAGGCCTGCCATGCCTGCGCCGATCACTGCAAACCGCACGTCATCCATCGCCCGGGTCTCCTGTCGCGTCGCGCTCCCGGGCCTGCGCCGACACAGCACCACTCGACCAGCCGAGGATGGTGCCCGCAGCGAGCAGGGTCAAGGCCGATGGTTACCAAGGTGCGGCGGGCCTACAATTCGCACGAAACTTTCCGGCCGCACACGACACCAGAGGCAGGCCTGCCATGAGCCGCACTGCAGCTTCGATGCTTCGCGAAGCCCTCGAGAACGTCGGCGTGAAATACACGTTCGGCATTCCCGGCGTCCACAACACCGAGATTTACGACGAGCTCGCGAAGTCGAGTTCGATCACCCCGGTGCTGGTGACGCACGAAGGGGCAGGCGCGTTCATGGCTGACGCCGTGAGTCGCAGCGGGACGAGCCTGGGCACGCTCGTCATCGTGCCTGCGGCGGGCGTTACGCACGCGGCGAGCGGCATTGCTGAGGCCTTTCTCGATGGCATTCCGATGCTCGTGATTGCGGGAGGCGTACGGCGCGACACGGGTCGCAGGTACCAGCTGCACGACATGGACCAGCACGCGCTGCTGAAGCCCATCACCAAGGGCACGTGGCTGGTCGAGAAGCACGCTGACGTGATTGCCACGATCTACGAAGCGGTGCGTGTTGCGACCAGCGGCGAACCCGGGCCCGTGTTCGTCGAAATTCCCGTGCATCTGCAATTGCTGACGGGCGACGAAGGACCTGCCGTTGCTCCGCCCGCGAGGGAAGCGGCTCCTGTCCGCTGCACGATGCAGCACGTTGCGGCCGCCGCGGCGTTGTTACGCAACGCCAGGACGCCCACGATCTTCGTCGGCTGGGGCGCTGTCGACGCCACGCACGAAGTGGCGTTGCTGGCGGAAAGACTCGGTGCGCCGGTTTCGACCACGTTGCAGGGCCTGAGCGCGTTTCCGGCGAACCATCCACTGCATGCCGGCTTCTGTCTCGGTCGTGCGGCCGTGCCCGCGGTCGAAAAGACATTCGCCGAAACTGACTGCCTGCTGGCCGTGGGTACACGCTTCGGTGAGATTGCAACGGGCAGCTATGGCTGGACGCCGCCGGCCAGCCTGATCCATGTCGACATCAATCCCGCAGTGTTCAGCGCCAATTACCCTGCGGCCGTTGCGCTCGAAGGCGATGCGCAGGCCGTGCTGAAACTGCTGCTACAGGCCCTGGGTGAAGCGCCCATTGCTGCCGCTTCCGCCCGCCGCGCGCGGGTTGAAGGCACTATCCGCGAACAGAAGGCTGCGTATCTCGAAGAATGGCTGCGCCACGACACGCATGGCCGCGTAAGTCCCGCGCGGTTCTTCGCCAGCCTGCGCCGGCAATTGCCTGACGATGCCACCGTCGTGCTCGACGACGGCAATCACACGTTCCTGGCCGCCGAACTGCTGCCGATCCATCGGCCGCGCGGGTTGATCTCGCCGACCGACTTCAACTGCATGGGTTACTGCGTGCCGGCGACCATTGGCGCCAGGCTCGCGCGGCCGGACTCGCCCGTGGTCGGTATCGTCGGCGACGGCGCCTTCCGCATGACCGCGCTGGAACTGGCGACCGCGACCGCACAGGAGCTCGGTCTGGTCGTGTTCGTGTTCAACGATGGCGAGCTGGCGCAGATCGCGCAGGCACAGGAAATCCCCTACAACCGCAAGACCTGCACCGTGCTTGGTCCGCTCGACATCGCCGGCGTCGCCCAGGCAACGGGTGCCAGGTTCCTTCGCCTGGGGAACGATGGCGAAATCGACGCGGTGATTCGCGAAGCGCTGGCCTGCGCCAGTCGTGAGCGCAGGCCGGTGCTCGTCGACGTCTTCGTGGACTACTCGAAGCACACGCGCTTTACGCAAGGCATCGTCAAGACCAACCTCGAGCGCTTCGACTTCGGGACCAAGGCGCGACTCGTCGGTCGCGCCCTGTGGCGGCGCCTCAGCGGCTGATCACTGCAGCAGCCGGTCCTAGTCGATGAGGTCGCCCGGGGTTGGCGGCAGCCGTGGCATCTGCTGGGTCGGGAACGGTCCCGAGAGGGTCTGCAGGAATGCCACGATGTCAGCGACCTGCGCGTCGCTGAGCGACTGGTTCAATTGCGTGCTGGCCATGATGCGCACAGCCTCGTCGATGGTGTGTACCTGACCGTTATGGAAGTACGGAGCCGTGTACACCAGGTTGCGCAGGCCGGGGACTCGCCAGACGTTCTTGTCCGCATCGTCCCTGGTCGCACTCGCGCGTCCGCTGTCGCTCAGGAAATCGTATTTCGCGACGTAGGGGCTGTCCGGGTACGTCGGGAACTTCATGAAAAAGCCCGTGCCGACGGGCAGCGGCGGGCCGCTGAACGTCGGGCCCTGGTGGCAGCTGGTGCAGCCGACATCGGCGAGGGTATTGAGGCCACGGACCTGCTGCTCCGTCAGTGCCTTCGTCTCGCCCCTGGCGTACCTGTCGTACGCGCTGTTCGGCGTGATCAGCGTGCGCTCATAGGCAGCGATGGCCTTGGCCACGTTGTCCATGGTGACCACATCACCCGCACCGAAGGCCTTCTCGAAGTACGGCTTGTAGCCGGGAATGTTGCGCACGCGGCCGATGACGGCGTCCAGGTTGGGCATGCCCATCTCGATCGCGTTCGCCGGCGGCCCCTTGGCCTGCTCCTCAAGCGTCGCAGCGCGGCCGTCCCAGAACTGGCTCGAAAGGAAGGCCGCGTTCCAGACCGTGGGCGCATTGCGGCCGCCGAAATGACCGTGCACGCCGATGGACGTCGGCCGGTGGTCGTCGCCGCCCTCCATGACGTTGTGGCACGAAAAACACGACACGTTGCCACTCGACGACAGCCGCGGGTCGAAGTACAGCATCTTGCCGAGTTCGACCTTGTCGGCCGTCGCCGGATTGTCTGCGGGCGCCGGGGCTACGTCTGGCAGCGCCTGCCAGGAGCCAGTTGCCGCGGCCATCACGGCGAAAGGAGTCGAAGTCAGGACGACAGCGGTGATGACGACAAAGCGCATGGCATTACTCCCGGAGACCGGACAGGATGTCAATACACTAGTGCAGCCTCAGTCGCTCCAGTAGTCGGAAAAATACCGAACTTCGCACCGTGCCCTGCACGTCGATCAAAGCGCGATCGGCAGAATCGTCGTTTCCTTGATCACGGTAACCGTCACCGACGAATTGATCGACTGCACGTTCGGCAGCTTCGACAGGTGGTCGAGGTAGAAGGCTTCGTAGGCCTTGATGTCGCGCGTCACCACGCGCAGCATGAAGTCCCATTCGCCCATCGTCGTGTAGCAGTCGAGCACTTCGGGTCGCTCGCGGATCGCCTCGGCGAACGCCGCAATCGCATCGCGTCCCTGGGTCGAAAGTTTGACGTGGGCAAAGATGGTGACGTCGAGGCCGAGCGCAGCCCGATCGAGCAGCGCGACGCGCCCCTTGATGACGCCCGACTGCTCGAGGGCCTGAATGCGGCGCCAGCAGGTGGTGGTGGACAGCCCGGTCCGCGAGGCAACTTCAGCGACCGAGAGCGCGCCTTCGCGTTGCACCAGGTCCAGGATTCGCCGATCGACCTTGTCCAGACGAGAGGGTGATGTCTCTTCCATGAAAGTGGACTCCCTGAAATGAATATTTCGCATTGCTGCAACGCAATGCAACAATTTCCGCATTCCCGCGTAACGGTCAGTAATCTACCGCGACAATCGTTCCAAAGCATCCGTAATCAAGCGAGGAAGCGATGCCCCGCCGCTCACGCCTGCACATTCCGCAACACCACTCACGTCCGGGTGAAGAGCCGGATTTCAGCTACCTGGAGACGTCGCCGGCCGGTGCCGTGGCGCGCCCCGACGTCAATGCCCGGGTTCGCGACATCGGCAACCTGTCGGTCGACCTCGTGCGCGTGCTCGACGACAACCACGTGGCAGTCGGGCAATGGAATCCGCACCTCGAGGTGCAGGACCTGCAGATCGGCCTGCGCCACATGCTGCTCACGCGCATCTTCGACGAGCGCATGCAGCGCGCGCAGCGCCAGGGCAAGACGTCGTTCTACATGCGCTGCCTCGGCGAGGAAGCGGTCTCGGTCGCGCAGGGCATGGCGCTGCGGCCGAAGGACATGCTGTTCCCGGCCTATCGCAACCAGGGTCTCTACGTGGTCCGCGGGCGACCGCTCGTCGACCTGATGTGCCAGCTGCTCTCGAATACGCGCGACATGTGCAAAGGCCGGCAGCTGCCGGTGATGTACCACTGGGCGGAAGGCCGCATCTTCTCGATCTCCGGCAACCTGACGACGCAGTTCCCGCAGGCCGTGGGCTGGGCGATGGCCGCGGCGATCAAGGGCGAGGACGACATCGCGGTGTCGTGGATCGGCGAAGGTTCGAGCGCCGAAGCCGACTTTCACCACGCGATGCTGTTCGCCTCCGTCTACATGGCGCCGGTGATCCTCAACATCGTCAACAACCAGTGGGCGATCTCGACGTTCCAGGGCTTCGCGGGCGGCGAGCAGCGCTCGTTCGCGGCGCGCGGCCCGGGGTATGGCATGGCCGGTATCCGGGTCGACGGCAACGACTTCCTGGCCGTGCATGCCGTGACGCAGTGGGCGGCCGAGCGCGCGCGCACCGGCGCGGGCCCGACGTTGATCGAACACGTCACCTATCGCGGCGCGGCGCACTCCACCAGCGACGATCCCGCGCGCTACCGTCCCAAGGACGACTACGAGAAATGGCCGCTCGGCGACCCGGTGTCGCGACTCAAGAATCACCTGATTGCGCTCGGCGAGTGGTCCGAAGTGCGCCACCAGGCGCTGGCCAGGGAACTGGAAGTGCACGTGACCGAAAGCTGGAAGGAAGCCGTGCAGTACGGAACGCTCACGGACGGACCGCGCCTCAACCGCGACCTCATGTTCCAGGACGTGTTCAAGGAAATGCCGGAGCAGCTGCGCAAGCAGCGCGAGCAGCTGCGGACGGAGCAGGGAGTCTGATATGCCGCAGATGAACATGATCCAGGCGCTCAACTCAGCCATGGACATCATGCTGGCGCGTGACCCGAACGTGGTCATGCTGGGCGAGGACATCGGCTATTTCGGCGGCGTGTTCCGCGTCACCGACGGCCTGCAGCGCAAGTACGGCGAGCACCGCGTGCTCGACACACCCATCGCCGAAGGCGCAATCGTCGGCGCCGCCATCGGCATGGGGGTGAACGGACTGCGCCCGGTGGCGGAAGTGCAGTTCGCGGACTACATCTACCCTGCGTGTGACCAGATCTTTTCGGAGCTCGCGCGCCTGCGGTATCGCAGCGCCGGCGACTTCTGGGCGCCCGTTACCATCCGCACGCCCTGCGGCGGCGGCATCCGCGGCGGGCAGACGCACTCACAGAGTCCGGAAGGCATCTTCACGCACGTCTGCGGCATCAAGGTGGTCATGCCATCGACGCCGTACGATGCGAAGGGCCTGCTGATCGCGTCGATCGAGGACGACGACCCGGTGGTGTTCTTCGAGCCGAAACGGCTCTACAACGGCCCGTTCGACGGCGATGCGAACAAACCGGCGGTGCCGTGGAGCACTCATCCGAAAGGTGAAGTCCCCGAAGGCTACTACACCGTGCCGATCGGCAAGGCCGAGATCGTGCGCAAGGGCAGCGCGGTCACGATGGTCGCGTACGGCACCATGATCTACGTGTGCGAGGCCGCGGCGAAGGCGCTCGGCATCGACGCGGAGATCATCGACGTGCGCTCGATGGTGCCGCTCGACACCGACACGATCTGCACGTCGGTCAGGAAAACCGGTCGCTGCCTGATCGCGCACGAGGCGACGCGCTTCTCCGGCTTCGGCGCGGAGCTTTCGGCAACGATCCAGGAAGAGTGCTTCTGGGACCTCGAGGCGCCGATTGGCCGCGTCGCGGGCTGGGACACGCCCTATCCGCATGCATTCGAGTGGGAGTACTTCCCCGGTCCGCTGCGCGTGGCTGCGGCCCTCAAGGCCGTGATGGAGGCTGCATGACGCGTTACGTCTTCAAGATGCCGGATCTCGGCGAAGGCACCGTCGAAGCCGAAGTCGTCGCCTGGCACATCAAGGTCGGCGACATGGTGCTGGAAGACCAGGTCATGGCCGAGGTCATGACCGACAAGGCGGCGGTCGAAGTGCCGGCGCCGGTCAGCGGCAAGGTCGTGACGATCAATGGGCAGCCGGGCGACATGGTTCGCGTCGGCTCCGAACTGGTCGTGTTCGAGACCGAGGCAGCGGACGACGACGTGCCGTCGACGCAAGAGGCCACTGCCGCGCCCGCGCGTGCACCCTCGCCCGAGCCGGCGCCGATGGCGAGCGCACCGGCTCCGGCCGCGCCAGCCGCGGCACCAACGGAAGAGGCCGCGGGCCGCGTGAAGGCTTCGCCGGCGACGCGCCGCAAGGCGCGTGAGGCGGGCATTGACCTGCGGCGGGTCCCGGGCTCCGGGCCGAGTGGCCGCATCATGCCGAAGGATTTCGTGACCGCGCTGAGCGGCGCCGCGCCCACCGGCACGAACGGTAGCGCGGCAGCGGCGCCGTCCCTGCTGCGGCAGCGCACCGGCACCGAAGAGATCAAGGTCATCGGCGTGCGTCGCGTCATTGCGCAACGCATGGCGGATGCGGCGCGGACGATCCCGCACTTCTCGTACGTCGAGGAAATTGACGTCACCGAGCTCGAGTCGTTGCGCACACACCTGAACTCGAAGGCGCCGAAGGGCACGCCTTCGCTCACCTACCTGCCGTTCCTTGCGGCCGCGCTGGCGCGCGTGCTCGAAGAGTTTCCCCAGTGCAACGCGCACTACGACGCCGAACGCAACGTGCTGATCCGGCATCATCCGGTGCACCTCGGCGTGGCCACGCAGACGCCAGACGGCCTCAAGGTGCCGGTCGTGCGTCACGCCGAAGCCCGCACGCTCTGGGACCTCTCAGACGAAATCCGGCGCGTCTCCGAAGCGGCCAAGAGCGGCAAGGCCTCGCGTGAGGAGCTGAGCGGCTCGACGATCACGATCACCAGCCTCGGCCGGATGGGCGGCATCGTTTCGACGCCGATCATCAATGCGCCCGAGATGGGAATCATCGGCGTCAACAAGGCAATTGACCGACCGGTCGTCCTGGACAGCGCCATCGCCATCCGTCGCATCATGAACCTGTCGTCATCGTTCGATCACCGCTTCGTCGATGGCTACGATGCCGCGGCCATGATCCTGGCGCTCAGGGACCTGCTCGAGCACCCGGCGACAATATTCATCCCCGGTTAAACTGCCGCTCTCACCGCGCCGACCCGTCCCGAGAACACTGCAATGACCACGACTCCCCCAGCGCGTCCCGCCTTTGGCACCGTACTCGCCGACCAGATGAGCATCGCCACCTACGCCAACGGTGCTTGGGGTGCCGACAAGTTGGTGCCGGTCGCACCGATCCCGATGCACCCGTCCGCGCACGTGCTGCACTACGCCAGCACCTGCTTCGAAGGTTTCAAGGCCTACCGTTACGCGGACGGCAGCATCCACGTCTTCCGCATGGACCGGCACATGGCGCGACTGCGCCAGAGCGCGAAGCTGTTGATGCTGCCGGTGCCGGACGAGGCGCAGCTCGAGCGGATGATCCTGCAGGCGATCGATCGCAATCGGACGCAGGTACCGGAGCCGCCAGGCGCGCTGTACATGCGGCCGGTGCTGTTCGGCACGATGCCGAACATCGGTGCCGCGTCGCAGCCGTCGAACGAAGCGACGCTGATCGTGCTGGCGAGTCCGGTGTGGGATTACTTCGCCGGCGGCATGAAGCCCCTGCGCATCTACGTCGAGGACCAGAAGCACCGCACCGCGGAGCACCTCGGCATGGTGAAGACGGGCGGCAACTATGCCGCGGCCATGGGCCCGACGCTCGCTGCCAAGGAGAAATACAAGATCGACCAGGTGCTGTTCTGTCCGGACGGGTCGGTGCAGGAAACCGGCGCCGCAAACTTCCTGCTGCTCCGCGAAGGTCACATCCTGACGCGCAGCCTCGACTCGTCCTTCCTGCACGGCGTCACGCGCGATTCGCTGCTGACGATGGCGCGGCAGATGGGATTCAAGGTCGAAGAGCGCGTGTTCGACGTTGCCGAGATGATGGCGTGGGTCAAGACCGGTGAGGCTGCGCTGTCCGGCACCGCTGCCGTGCTCGCGGGCGTCGGCACGCTGGTGCGCAGCGACGGCAAGGACGTCCGCGTCGGCTCTGGCGACGTGGGGCCGGTGACGCAGAAACTGCGCGCCGCGCTGGTCGCGATCCAGAACGGCACTGCACCCGACACGTTCGGCTGGACGCGCAGGGTCTGAGGCCAGTCCCGTGACCGCGAGCGTTCCTGCTCGGCATGAAGGCTCGTGGCCATGGCCGCATCGTGAACGTTGCGTCGACGACCGGGCCCGTGTCTGCAGTTGCAGGAGACACCGCCTATGCCGCGGCCAAGGCTGGCATGGTCGGCTTCACGCGCGCCATCGCCCTCGAAGCAGCGCCGCACGGCGTGATCGTGAATGCGATCGCGCCTGGCTGGATCGCGACCGGCTCGCAGTCTGAACGGGAGGCGGCCGCCGGACTGCGTGCGCCGGTACGACGCTCGGGCTCACCGGAGGAGATTGCCGCGCTGATCGCGTTTTTAGCGTCCCCGGGCGCGTCGTATATCGTTGGCCAGTTGATCGTCGCCGATGGCGGCAACTCGATCATCGAGGACCACAACGCCTGAGCGGCGCCCGCGATCAATCCGCCAGCAGTATCGAACCGCCGACCGGTCGACGCGCGAACACTGCGCCACAGACGGCAAACACCGCACCGAGTGCGATAGCGAACGGCAGCGTCGAGCTCATGCCTGAGTCGACGAGGCCAAACGATTGCAGCAATCCCAGCGCGACCGACTCGAAGCCAACGACTACGCCGCCGACGACGGATCCCAGCGCCGCCGCATTCAGCACCGTTCGCCAGCCGAGCCCGCGACCCAGGTTCCGTCGCATTGACGCATATTCGCGTTCCGCCGCGGCGAGCGCTGCCGTGCGATTCGGCACCTGCGCAAGTTCGGCGATACGCTCCCGCAGGCAGGCATCGAAGTCCGGCGACAACGCCGGGCGTGGCAAGGCATCGACGAGTGCTGCATCTAGTTCGCCAAGCGCCAGGGCGTAGGCACGGCAGCGGCTGCATTGCGTGATGTGGTGTTGCACAGCGCCGGCGCGGCCGGCATCGAGCGAGCCTTCCTGCAGCTCGACGAGATCGTACTCGTGGTTGGGGCAAGGCCCGAGCGAGAGGGCGTAGTCGTGGGGATGCTGGTTCATGCGGCCTGGACCTCCTCGGGCCGGGCAAGTTCCATCAGGCGCTTGCGGGCCCGAAACAGAAGATTCTTGACCGTCCCCAGCGGCATGCCGAGCGCCTCGGCGACGGCATCGTAGGAACGATCTTCGAGATAAAAGAGACGAACTGCCTGCTGCTGGTTGCCGGGCAGCATTTCCAGCAGCCGCAGCAGGTTGTCGCGTTCCGGATCGCCGGCAGGTCCGGTGGCGATGCTGGCAGCGGCGTGCTGGGCTTCCAGTGAGTCCGGGTCGTCGAATGAGACGGTCGGTCGGCGCTTGCGCAGCTCCATCAGGCAGGTGTTCCGGGTGATGGCGTAGATCCACGTGCCGAGGGCTGCCCGGCCGTCGAAACCCGACAGGGCTTTCCAGACGCGAACCAATGTCTCCTGGGCAGCGTCCTCGGCCGCGGCGCGGTCCTTGAGGATCGAAAAGGCGAGCCGAAACACGCGGTTACGGAATTCCGGCACGATCAGGTCGAAGGCGCGGGCATGCCTGCCCGCCGCCAGATGACCTTCGATTGCCGCGTCCATGGGCCTTTATATGCCTCCGGGAGCCAGAAGGTTGCAAGACGGGCCGATGCAACCTTTCCCGTGGCTGACGCATACAAACGTCAACAGCCCAGGAGGCCCGTCCATGAATGAAGAAGTCGTCGCCGTATTCATCCCGATCGTCGCGATCGTCATGTCACTCGGTATTCCCATCATTTACCAGATCCTCGACTACCGCCGCCGCCGCGACGTCGTCGAGGCGCACCATAAGGAACGCATGGCCGCCATCGAGCGCGGCATGGAACTGCCGGCGTTGCCGGAAGCTTTCTACAGTCCGCTGGACGGCAACAAGCGTCCCCGCCATCTGCTGACCGGCATGGTCTGGCTGTTCATCGGCATCGCCCTGTTCCTGGCGCTCGGCGCCGTGGCAGGCGACGAGGTGCGGTTCTTCGGCCTGATTCCGGCCGGGGTGGGCCTCGCGTACCTGATCTACTACTTCATCGAAGGCAAGCACGAAGTCGCGGCTTTCCGGGCCAAGGAAGTGGCCCGGGACGCGGCCGCAGCCAAGGCCTGAGCGGCAGGACGCCGTGGCGCGGCCCGTCGCGACGGGCCGCGCCTTCGCTTGATATGACGTGATCGGCTGCCTGCGGCACCCGCTGAAATGCGAAAATGCCGCAGTCATCCACGTCATCCGGGAAACACCCACGTGCGATCCTTCATTGCTTCGCTCCGAGCGGTCCGCGCTCATCGCATTTCCCCCGCCTTGCTGGCCCCGGCGCTGCTGTTGTGCGTCGGATGCGCGCAGGCGTTGGACGGCCCCAGTGTCGTTGCTACCCAGAAAGCCAGGGTGGAGTTGACGATCGTCACGAGCGACCTCGAGCACCCCTGGGGTATCGCATTCCTGCCGGATGGCCGCGCGCTCGTCACCGAGCGACCAGGCCGGCTGCGTATCGTCGATCGCAGCGGCAAGGTGAGTGAGCCGCTCGCCGGCGTTCCCAGCGTCGATGCGGTCGGGCAGGGCGGCCTGCTCGACGTCGCACTCGATCCGGAATTCGCGCGCAACCAGCGTATTTACCTGTCGTTCGCGGAACGACGCGGCGACGGCATCAACGGCACGAGCGTCGCGCGCGCGAAGCTTGGAACCAGGGGACTCGAGGACGTGACCGTCATCTTCCGGCAGCAGCCGGCGATGAAAGGTGGTCATCACTTCGGCTCGCGCCTGGTGTTTGGTCGTGACGGCAACCTGTTCGTGACGCTGGGCGATCGCAACATCGGTCGCGAGCGGGTGCAGTCGCTCGACAACCACATCGGCAAAGTCGTGCGCATCGATCGCGACGGCAAGGCACCGGCGGACAACCCGTACCTGAAGCAGGCGGGCGCGTTGCCGGAGATCTGGTCGGTCGGTCATCGCAACATCCAGGGCGCTGCGCTCGATCCGGCGACCGGAGAACTCTGGACGAACGAACACGGGCCGAAGGGTGGCGACGAACTGAACCGCACGCTCGGCGGCCGCAACTACGGCTGGCCGCTCGTGACCTATGGCACCGAATATTCGGGCAAGTCGATCAGCGACAAGACCGCGGCGCCGGGACTTGAATCGCCCGTGCACTACTGGGTGCCGTCGATCGCGACCAGCGGACTCGCGTTCTATACGGGGGCGGCGATCCCGGCGTGGCAAGGTAACGTGTTCGTGGGCGGCCTGAAGTCGGGAGAGCTCTCACGGCTCGAAATGCGCGATGGCAAGGTCGTGAGCGAGGAGCGGCTGTTCGGCGAGGCGCTCAAGAAGCGCATTCGCACGGTCGTGAATGGACCCGATGGTGCGTTGTACCTGCTCACCGACGAGAGCCAGGGACAGTTGATCCGGGTGACGGCGGCAAACTGATTGCGTCTGCGTCCTCGCAAAGCCTTCCCTGCGCGAGGTCATCGCGTTCTGTAGAATCCGCGGCTTGGGGGCCTGTAGCACAGCGGTTAGTGCAGGGGACTCATCGAAAGGTGCCTCCGCGGAGTAATCCACGGAGTGGACGGGATGAATTCAGGGAAACCTAATGGCGGCGGCGTCGATGGCAACCCTGAGCCAAGCCGGCGGTACACCGCCGGAAGGTGCAGAGACTACCTGAGGGCTGCAGTGCCCTTAATGACAGGTTCAGCGTCCCGCACCCGACCGGCACGAGGCCGAGGGTGAAGAGATAGTCCACGCCCGAAGGAAACTTCGGGGCAGCGTGAATCCCTTGGTCCTGGGTTCGAATCCCAGCGGGCCCACCAATTTTGCCTGCGAGTTACCGGTCTGCCGCCCAGATGCTGTCGTGTGGGGCGCCGAGGACACGCCGCCGTGTTCGCCGCGCGAGGTAGGCGAACAGCAGCGCACCTGCGAGAGCGACCCCGTCCACGACCAGCGTCGTACCCCCCCAGTTCCACCCGCCGAGTCCGGGCACCAGTGCCGCAACCAGACTCGAGATGGCGATCAGCGCTGTCGCAAGCGCAGCAGCCCAAAGCAGCTCGAATGATGCGCGCGCCGGACCTCGCAGGATTGCCCAGGTGACCGCCGCCAGAAACACGGCGTAGTAGATGCCTTCGTGCCAGGTCGTGACGTCGTGGACCCGGCCCGGCAGCCACTTGGTCGCTGCGAGGCTCGCCGAGATTCCCGCCACGCAACCCAGCGCGACACCGACCGTGAGGCTGCCGAGTGCACGGGCCGAACGAGTCTGCGCAGGCAACGGCGAATCGCGCTTTGCGAACTTGCGCCTGCTTTCGATCCACAAGAGGTTGCCGGTATAGAAGACGAGGGCGCCCGTGAGGCCGAGCATGAAGTACGCCCAGCGGATGGGATTGCCGCCGTAGTTGCCGAAGTGCAGTGCAAAGAAATTCGACACGATGGCGGCATAGACAGGCTGGTGGCCGGGCAGGTAGTCGGTCTGCAGCAGTCGTCCGTCGTACGGATCCACCGCCGCGATGCCGAAGGTCGGGCCACGCAGCGCATAGCGTGGATCCGCGCCGAGCACGCGTGCGCTCACGCGACCCCCGGCATCCGTCGAGTACTCGAGACGCGTCGGTGCGAAGCCGGGTGCCTGGGCGACGACACGATCGACCAGTTCATCCGGGGTGAGCAGGGCGGCGGCGGGATCACTCTCGGGATGGGGTGGCCGCCCTTGCGCCCACTGCTGTTGCAGGTCACCTTCGTACACCACGGCATCCTGCGTGGCGTAGAAGCCGTCGTGGAAGGCGAAGACCACGACGCTGAGGGCCATGACCAGGTGAAAAGGCAGGCTCACGACACCGAGCGCATTGTGCACGTCGAGCCACAGGCGTTTCACGCTGTCGCCGAGCCGCAGCGCGAACAGGTCACGCAGCACGGTCGGCAGGATCGTGACGAATCCAGAAAACAGCGCGACACCGTACAGCAGTGCAATGCCACCGGTGACAACCATTGCTGCCTCGTGTGGCAGCGGCAGGCCGACCTGCTGGTGCAGGCGATCGATGAGCCCTGTCACCGGTGCCGCCTCCAGTCGCGCCGACACCCATTGGCCGTCAGGTGCGAGGGCGGCCCCGAACTCGACGATCGGTCCATCGTCGTCGCGGGATCGCCGTGCCTCCTTGAGCCAACTCACGCGTGCGGGAGTCTCGGGGCCCGTCGCAACGTTCACGTAGTAAGCACTGGCAATCTCTGGTCGCGCCGCGAGCGTCGCATCGAGCAGGGCCTGAGTTGCACTCAGTGGCGGCGGTGACGGCAGCGCGGAAGGCGGCGTTGCCCAGCGTTGCAGGGGGATCTCGAACATCGTGAGCGCGCCGGCATAGAACGCGATGAACAGCGCGAGTCCGCACGCGACCCCGATCCAGGAGTGAATGTGCCGGTACATCCGCACAATGTCGGTACGCATCGATGATCGCTCAGGCAAGCAGCCAGCGACCGGCGGCAAGGAGTCCGAACGCGGCCAGGTTGGCCAGTCCGAGCCCGTACCAGGCGCTGCGACTGCTTGGAAACAGAAAACACAGGCTGAGCGTTGCGACCCAGACCGGGGAGATCAGCCACATGTTGAATTGGGTCTTGCCGGTGCCGGCGAGCAGCCCGCCCGGGCCGAACCATGCAAACAGGCCGCTGACGGCAACGGCGAGGCCGAACCCGAGGGCCAGACCCGCCGAGGCCTTGCCGAACCAGTTGCGGCTGCTGAGCCTGGTCCGTGCGTTCATTGCTGCGGATCTCCGGGATTGCGCCTGGCCATCACGAACGGCAGCGCGGTGAGCACGATCATGACCACGAGGAGCAAGGCATAGACGGACTCTGCGGGGCCGAGCACGTGGTGGAAGATTGCTGCCGACGTCGTGGCGAGTAGCCCGGCCGCGACGATTGATCCGGGCCAACCGAACAGCATCAGCCGCCTGCGCTGCAGGGGTGCGGCAAGGTACATCGCCGCGGCCGCAGCGCCGGCGGCGAGCGTGCCGAGCACAGACATCACTGCAGGGCAGTCCACGTTATGTCCTGTTTCCAGCCGAATCAGAATCGATAGGACACGGCGGCCCGGATTTCGCGACCGACGGCCGGATAACCGACGTAGGTGTTGAAGTTGCCGGCGAGCCAGGTGTAGGTCGCGTGGTCGTAGTAGAACTCGTCGAACAGGTTGTTCACGGCGAGCGCGACTCCGAGGTCATCGGTGGCCTGCCAGTTGAGGTAGACGTCGGCCACGAAGTACGACTCCTTGGGCGGCGCGGTAGCAGAAATCTCGTTCTCCACTTCTTCGACGTAGCGCAGATTGGCTCCGTATCCGAGGCGCGGCGAGGCCAGAGCGCCGTCGAGTCGCGCGAGCCATGTGCGGCCGATACTGGTACCGAGGCCGAGATTGCTGTCGACCAGCGGCTCGCCATTCAAGCTGTTGTCCGCCTCCCAGACACCGACGCTCAGTCGGAGGTCGTCGGCGTCGTAGCCCAGTTCCACCTCGTAGCCGTCGACCTCCGCGTCGCCGACGTTCTGCCAGTAGCCCCAGACCGGCGTGCCGACGTAGCGAGCGTCGATGAAGTTCTCGATCGTCTGCTGGTACATGGTGGCCCGGGCGAAGAACCCATCCTTCTCATACGAGACACCGAACTCCAGGTTGTCCGCCTCCTCCGATTCAAGCGAGCCGTCGTGCACATACAGAGCGCTGAAGAAGGCTTCGCGGATCGTTACGCCGCGAAACGCCTGCGCGTAGGCGGCACGCAGTTGCAGTCCGTCGACCACCTCCCAGGTGAGGCCGATGTTCGGGCTGAGCCCGGAATCTGAGATGCTCACGCCAGCGCTCACTCCGCCGTTACCCTCGAATTCGTAGTCGTCGAAGCGGACACCAGCGGAAAGCCCCAACGCGTCGGAAATTGCCCAGTTGTCCTGCAGGTAGACTCCGAGCACCGAGCCGGATTGGCGTGTCGTGCCCCAGGCGAAGGGCGGTGTCGCGTTCTGAGCCGAGACGACGTCGTCGTCCCGGTAGTCGACGCCATAGGTAAGCGCGTGCGCACCGATCCTGGATGAATTCCGCAGGTCGAAGCCGATGCTCTCGAACTCGCCTTCCCCGTAGATCAGTCCCGTCGCCTGGCGCTGCACGCGGAAGTCGGTTGTGTTGCCGTACGCCGTGGCGCGCACGTCGAGTAACGGACTCGCCGGATCCCACTCATAATTGAGGGCGAGCGTATCGCGGCTCATTTCCTGGTCGGAAATCTGATAGGTACCGTTGAAGTTGCTCAGGTTCGGTCGTTCATAGGTAACGGCATCGTCATCGAGCTGCTCGTAGGTGAGGCTGGCCCTGTGTGCGCCGAAGTCGCCATTGAGCTTGAGGTAACCGCGACGCTGGTCATACTCGGAAGGATCGACGATGTCGCCGTTACCGTCGGCATAGTTGTCGCGTCGTCGGTCGATGTACGTTGCGATGATGCCGACATTGTCCAGCGGACGACCGAAGGCCGAGGCCACGTAGCCCTGGCCATCATCGCCGTTGAACCAGCCGGTGCCCTTGAGATACGCGCCAATGCGCTCGCCAGGCTCGAGCATGTCGAAGGCATCCTTGAGCGTGGTACGCAGAGCGCCTGTCACTGCGCCCGCGCCGTTGGTTGCGGCGCCGGCGCCGGCGTCCAGTTCGAGGGTCTTGATGAATTCCGGCTCGATCTGCACCCGGCCCTGATGGTGATACAACTCGCCCGGGCTCTGCGCGCCGTCGACCGTCACGTTGAGCAGCACGTCCTCGAAGCCGCGCACATAGATTTTCTGTGCCACCGTGGAACCACCTCCCACGGCAACCGAGGATTCGAAGGCGAAAATGTCTTCGAGGGATTTGGCCTGGATTGTCCTGAGCTGGTCCCCGGTCACTAGCAGGTTGCCGGGTTCGCGGCGCGCGGTGACGATTATGTTTTCGAGTTCCAGTTCAGGGTCGGCCGTGGCCGAGACAGCGGTTGAAGCCAGGAGAGCGGCGGCAGTCAATTGCAATGCCGTGCAACGTTTCAGATGAGTCATGAGGATCTCTTAAATACGAATACGACGCATTACCATATCTGAATGATATGCATTCGTATTTAAGAATTACAATCAGTATCTGAGCGGATTGTCGGATTCCCGCTCAAGTGTCTGATCGAAAAAGTTTTTTTAAGGGAGACTCGAGGCCAAGTCGCAAGCGCAGAGTCTGCGAGCTGCGGCGGTTGCCTGCGAAGTTTTCGGAATACACCGCACCTTCTAGGGCTGGCTGTGACGATCTGGTCGCCGATGGAGTCAGGCGTGCATTACAACCAATAGTTGATCCTGCAACGAGCGACCATCCGCCGCGGCCGGAGCGGTCACCATCACGAAACGACAGTGGCCGTTCGACGCCGCTGCCCAAACACTGCCAATCGTCTGCTTTTCTCGGGCGTCGTCGCCGGTGACGAGGTGCGCGCCTTTGTACTCGACGACGAGGACCCGGCCATCAGTCAGTTCTGCGACGAAGTCCGGATAGAAGCGGTCCGTCGAGGTCGGTAGCCAGAATGACGAGTGCTCCTGGCGTTCCAGGTTGCGGACCCAGTGCTTCACGTACGGCATCTGGTCGAGCGCGATGGCGCACGCAGTCTCTTCGCTGGTGACATCGCTGTCCAGCTCGCCGGGCGGACCGAAGAAATGTTTCTGGAAGGTATACCGGCCATTGTAGCGCCAACGAGCTGGGTAATAGCTTTCCGGAAAGCGAAACTCGAAGTGCTCATCGAGTCTGGGTTTGCGAGCCTCATCGGCGAAACCTAGCGTGGACTGAAAAGCCTCGCGCTGCGCTTCGGCCAGCAAAGACTTCACCTTTGCAGCCAGTGCGTCCGCCACGTAGTTGATGTTGCGAGCCAGGTAGGTCAGCTCGATGCCCTGGCGCACCAATGCATCAACGGCCCGACCCAACCACGCAATCATGTCGGCCTGGAGGACCCGCGTGTTGCGCAGCTTGCGGTCCAGCGTACGGATCACGTCCTCGCGACGTATGCCGTCCGTTCCTGCATTCAAGTCCAGTTGTTCAGCGACACGTTCCATGGCAACGCGCACACGCTCGCCATCCACGTCGATCAGGTAAGCAGGGGCCTCCGGTCGCTCACTGAAGCCAGGCAGGTCGGCATTGCGGTCCCGCAGCGTCAGGTTTGACAGGTCGCCAAGGATCTCCGGCTCGAAAAGAATCAGCTCGCTTTGGACTGGCAGCACAAGTTGCGGGACCGGTGTCAGGTGCGCCCCCCGATCCTGTGGCGACGCGGCAATCAGCGCACGCGCCCGATGGTGTTGCAGATGGCGACGCAGCGCATCCTGCTCGCGCTTTGGCGCCGCACCCACGGCTGCCTCGATTGCTGCTTGCGGCAGGATGCCGATGACCACCGCCTTGTAACCGGCATCCGTTCGTTCGAGTTGCACCGTGCCTTCGCTCTGCGCCAGGAGTTGCTCGGCGGCTTTGACGGAAACCTCGATAGACGTCGTGACAGCCGTGTACGCAGGGCTCGGTTGCTCGGCAACGTGGAATAAGTCGCCCGCCACCGGCAGAACTGCGCTGATCGCTTCGAATTCCTCGAAGCCCATGCCGATCAATAGATCCGCGAGTTTGTTGGCCGTGTCGAGCGTGGCCGGCGCGGAGACGTGCGCATAGGCACGGTTCAGGTGCTCGCTTTCGCGCAGTGCGGCGTAAGGCAGGCGCAGCACTCGGCCCAGCAACTGCTCTAGTTCCTTGGTAGAGCGGATGTTCTGCACGGTGCAGAACACATAGGCGAACGAACAGTCCCAGCCTTCCTTCAAGGCCTCAACGGTGATGACGAAATCGATCGGGCAGGCCGGATCGAACAGGTTGATGCCGTCCAGTTCCCGCTGGGTGCCCGTCGCAATTGCGATGCGATTGGCGACTATGTGCAATTCGTCCGTGAGGAAGGCTTTGAGTGTCTCAACGACGACCGGGCCGTCTCTGGCGTCCGCCTGGAAAAGTACGATGGGGCGAACGTAGTCGGTCTCGCGCGCGGCCTCGCTCGCCAGCGTCTCGCGCGTCAGCACGGCGTCCCGGATCGCCTGCTGCCAGCTGTCGTGCCCGGCGAGCACGATCGGCAGCTTGATCATGTGCTCCGCCTTCAATTCCTGGGCGGAGACCGTGTAGAGGAGGTTCTGTTCCTTTGCCGGCGTCGCAGTCCACTCGATGATGCAGGCCGGACGGATGCGCGCCAGAGTCTCCACCGACAGGTCCGTGGTTGAGTTGTGGGCTTCGTCGACAATGACTATCGGACGATAGTGGGCCAGCAGGTTGGCGAAGCTGTACTTGACCTTGCCCAGGTCGGAGGGCTTCAGGTAAGGCTGCTCCACCAGGTCGTTCTCGCTGACTGTCTCGAAAAAGTCGGCCTTTGGCAGGCGCGCAAAGTGGGGCTCGAACGCTTCCTTGTAGGCGTAGATCTTGCGACTGGCCGTATTGCCGACTCGAAGCGTCTGGATCGTGCCCACGATGACGATCGCGCGGCCATCGAAATCGTCGGGCCGCAACTGGTCGCAGTCCTCGATGTCGATCACCCGCAGACGATCGGGCGGAAAGTACTGCTCCAACGCGGTGCGGTACGGGTGGCCGGGCTTCTGCAGGGCCTCGATTGTCTGGGTGCGGATCATGTTGCTCGGCACCAGCCACAATGCGAGCGGGAATGGCGTACCCACGTAGAGGCGAGCCGCGCGTTCGATGGCATGCGCAGCCAACAGCGTCTTGCCGCCGCCGGTCGGAATGCGGACGCAGGCCTGAGGAACCTCTGGCAACTCGACGCAGAAGCGTCGGTAGAGAGCCTTCGGTGCGGAGTCGCCGAGTGCATCCTGGCGAGCGTGCTTGAAGGCGCGGGCAGTTTCGTCCTCGGAGTGCGTGCCGCGTGCCTTGGTGAAGAACGATTCCAGCGCGGCAAGCGCGTTGGTCTGGTAGGTCTTCAGCGTGAGGCTCATGGTCAGCGCATCGAAATGTCGTAGGGGATCTGCTTGAAGGTGATCTCGAGGTCTTTCAAGCGCGATGCAGAGAAGCGACTGGCTTCGCCGTAGATCACGGTTTCGCGTCGATCGCGCGGCAGGAGCTTGCGGATATCGTTCCAGACGGCCGTCGTCAGTACGTTGCCTCTCTCGGGTCGGCTGTCGGCAATGATGCCGTTGAAAAGGAGCACGTAGGCCGTGCCGTTGTGGACGCCGAGCAGGGGGCTGGTGAATTGGCCGCTTTCGTGCGGGATGCGCGTTTCAAGGAACCAGAGATAGGCGGCGAGATCTTTAAAACGGATTTCGGGGTTCAGTGCGCCTTCGTCGGAGAATGCTTTGGCACCCAGCTTCATGAAACGGAAACCGCCGCCGCCTTTCCAGCCGACCGCTTCCGAGATGCCGCCTTGCTCGCCCTCGACAACTTTCGTCAGGCGGGGAAGGCAATGGGTTCGCGCGTGTTCACCCATTTCGATGCCGATCCAGCGGCGGCCCATTTTGTGAGCGACGGCTGCTGTCGTGCCAGAGCCCAGAAAAGAGTCGAGTACGATGTCACCGGCATTGGTAGCAATCTGGATCACCCGGCGCAGCAAGGCCTCCGGCTTCGGAGTAGTGAATGGCGCGTCATCGTCAAAAAGCGCCAATATTTCCTTCTTCGAGTCTTGATTGTCACCGACTTCAGCTGCAGGCCATAGTGTCATTGGGACCAGCCCTTTTTCCTCCCAAGGGAACTGCTTGACCCTTGGCTTTCCCTTGCCTCCCTTTGGAAAGTAAATTCGTGCGTCAGACCTAAGCTTCTCATACTCTGGCCCGGTCGCGGCCCAGCAGCGTCCCCGCGGTGGAGTGTGTTGCGTGCCGTCCGGAGCGGTGATCGTGTACATCTGATTTGGGCGCCACCCTTGTGCTGAAAACGGAATCGACTTCCATTCGCCGCGGCTGTCGTGGTCAGGATTGCCGTACCCTTTTCCAGATGGCGGCAACTTGTTTCGATGGATCTTCCATGCGTCGGCGGGCATCCGTGCATACAACAGCAAGGAATCGTGTGACGAACTTAGGGCAGCCCGGTTCTCGCGAGACGTACGCTTCTGCCAAATGATCTCGCCGATAAAGTTTCGACGCTGAAATACCTCGTCCATCGCGACTTTTAGGTAATGAGCCTCGTTCTCGTCCATCGTCACCCAAATGCTTCCGTCTTCCGATAGCAGATCACGGAGCAGCTCCAACCGCGGATACATCATCGACAGCCACTGGCTGTGCTCCAGGTTGTCGTCGTAGTGCTCGAACGCGCTCTTCGTGTTGTAGGGCGGGTCGATAAAGATGCACTTCACGCGACCGGCGTAGAAGGGCAGCAGGGCTTTCAGGGCTTCGAGGTTATCGCCCTGGATCAGCAGGTTCTCGGCCTTCGGGTCGCCGACAGTCTCGGCCGGTTCAAGAATCCGGTAGGCGACGCGCCGGGAGGCGCGGCGGGCGTCCGTGTCGCCGAGCCAGGTTAGCTGGGGCATTCAGCAAACATTCCGCAGGCGGAAGTCAGGGCAGACGCCAGCGAAGCGGGCCCGCGCACCTGCAAGCGGTGAGCCCAGGAGGAGCCTGGCAAGGTGGTGTGCAAGGCTGTTGAGGGCGAAATTCCGTCGTAGCGCATCGGTGGATTCTACGGCGCGAAGGCTGACGGAGATACTGAGACCGGCAGGTCCGGGACGCGCGCGACCGCGTTTCCGCGGAAACGCCGCCGTCGTCAAGCCGCATCGGTGCTCTGGTCGCCCTGCATCGCGTCACGATTCAACTGACTCCGTCGCAGCAGCGCATCGATCGCGATGCCGTAGTCCATGCGCTCGCCCCGCCAGCCGGTTGCGGCAGTATTGGCATCGACGTTGATGCCACCTTCGCGATTGGATTCGCGCAGCACCGTCCAGTCGCCGAGTGGTTGCGTGCAGCCAGGTGCGCCGGAGTGCAGCGAGTGGCCGTCAGTCTTGGTGAATCGCCACGCACCGTCGTCGAGCCGCTCGACCTTGATGCCGCCTTCGTGCACGGCGCGATGGTGAAAACGGCACAACGTCACCAGGTTCGACAGCTTGGTTTCGCCGCCGTCGCTCCAGTGATGAATGTGATGGCCGTCCACGTACCGCTTGTGTGTGCAGCCGGGGAATACACAGCCGCGGTCGCGTGAGTTGAGCGCGCGGCGCAATGCCGGCGGGATGGTGCGGGTTTTGCGGCCGACGTCGAGGGGTTCGCCGCGTTCGTCCTCGACGATCGTGACGGTGCTTGCATCGCAGGACATGCGTCGGGCGCTCTCGATCGGGATCGCCGGGCCCTCGTCGACCTCGCAGCGGCCGGATTTGCGCGCCTTCAGCGTCGCTTCGTCGACGTGGATGACGATGTGATGACGTTCGCCGCCGTTCAAAGCCTCCGCGCCGTGCTTGAGGAAACTTTCGGCGAGCACGCCGAGTGCATCGGCACGACGGGCTGATAGTGGTGGCAGTTTTTCTCCGGACGTTTCCGCGGAAACGCCGGCAACGTCCGGATCCGGCAGTGGCAGGTCCGCGAGCGCTGCTTCGAGTGCGCGCAGCAGTAACGCACCGGCCTCCACCGGCAACTGCGCCTTCACGATCAATGAGCCATCGACGTCGTACGAACAGGTGAGGCGTCGGTTGGCATGTTGGCGGGCTTCACGCGCCATCTCGTCGACCTCACGCACCCGACGGAATTGCCGCACGAGTGTTTCGACGTGGTGCGCGGTGCCATGCAAAGCGACTGACAGCAGGATCTCTTCGGTCTCGGGGCAAGCGACGCGAGTGACGGCGCGGACCTTGGCATAGCTCAACGTGCCATTGGCCATGGCGGCGCTGATGCGTGGCAGCTTGGCAAGCGCATGTGCCACCCGCACCTTTTCGCGCGCGGCGCCGATGTCGAGACCGCATTTCCAGTTGAGCCAATGTGCACAGGATTGGGTGACGCTGTCCGACCAGCCCTTGCGCCGATCGAACTCGGCGATGAGCGTGAGCCAGCGGTAGTTTGCGGCGTTCAGGTGTCCGGCCAGTTCCGTGATCTGCGCTTCGAGCTCGCGCAAGGGAAGGCCGGTTTCGCCGCCCGAAGAAGCACCGTCCATGACGCTCTCCACGTGCCTGTTTATATGTACAGTAGTCTACCTAAAAAGACATAGAAAGCAATAGCTTAGATGATCATTTCAGGACATTCTAAGAGTTGAGACAAGATTACGCTCCGAGCGGCCATGAGGATTGAATGCAGGTCTTGAAGGCGACGGGTTCGGGAGTGTTCCTGTGCGCCTGCTTCGACCTCGAACGTGCCCTCGACGCGGACCGGGCCTTTGCCGGGTGGATCGACTGGAACGCTGCCCGCCTGGAGTGACGCGGGTCATCCGGGTCGGTGCTTGCGTTCAGTGGGATAGTTAGATCACAATAAGAAGCATTCGCATTAGAGAGCATGATTCGACATGACCTTTGACGCGTCACCCCCGGCAGGCTCTGCCCCCCTCGATGACCTCAAGGGCTGCGAGGGTCTCAGCGTCTGCGACCTGACTGGGGCCGAGCGCTTTCTCGTGTGGGCCATCCGCTGGGAGTCGTCGGTGCACGATGATCCGGACTTCGCGCGCGATTGCCTGCAGGAATCGTTCGATCGTGCCGGACTGAGTACCGCGGCATCGATCTTTCGCAGCTATGTCGCCATCGTTTTTGGCGCGCCGCTGCCGTCGTCACCGGCATCGCGGATGGGTTGCTGGCGCATCAACGCGCTGGAAGCGTCGACGCTGCATGCCATCGCCTGCCTGCAGGCCGGACTGTTCGGCGACGCGTGGCGGACTGTGTCGAGCCTCTGCCCGCGCGCAGGCGCGACGCGTGCACTGCTTGCGCTCGGCGAGCTGGCAGAGGAGCTCACGCTGATCGGCGGCCACATCCGGCCCTGGCCAGCGCTGCTGGGTGCCAGCCGCCTCTAGGCGTCGCGCCGGGCCTGCAGGATCTCCAGCATGCGGGCACGGGCCGGACTCGAGTGAATGAGCAGCACCAGCGCATCTCCGGGGCGCGCCCAGTCGAGCGCCATCAGCGCCGCATCGACTTCCGACGGGCAGATCGGCACGGCGGTGGGCGGCATCCCGCTCTTCAGCAGCGCGTTCTGGATGATCGCGGGCACCTCGCCCGGCTGCCGCCCGCGCAGGTGGCCTTCGTCTTCCTTTACCACGATCAGGTCGGGACCGAATTCAGTCGCCACGAGGGCGAGTTCCTCGATGTCGGCGTCGAGCCGGTTGCCGGCGTGTCCGAGCAGCATGCCGATGCGCCCGTCCGGTGCGCGCAACTGCTGCGCCACGCGCAGCACGCCGCGCAAGCCGTCCGGATTGTGGGCGTAATCCAGGATGATCTTCACGCCGCCGATGTCGAAGCGCACGAGGCGTCCTGCGTTGTCGGCGAGGTCGCGACCAAATGTTGCGAACACCTGCGCGATGGTCACCGACGGCACGCCGAGTTTCGTTGCGACCAGCGCCGCGCCCGCGAGATTCTCGACGTTGTAGGTTGCGGTGCCATCGACCGTCAGCGGCATGTCGCTGATGGCGCCCAGGTCGTGTTCGCGGTTGCCTGACGACAGCCACAGGTGTCCAGCGCGCACACCCGACGTCGCGCCCAGCAGGGCACGATGCTGTACGAGCGCCGGATGATCGTACTGGCGCGCAAACCAGCCGAGCGTCGGCTGCCAGCCCAGTCGTTGCCGCAGCATGCCGCTCTTGGCACAGAGCAGTGCGTCATCAGCGTTCAGCACCAGCAGTCCTGCGCGGTCGAGCAGGTGGGCGATGCTGAGCTTGGCGTCCGCGAGACCGTCGAGGTCGTCGATGCCGTACTCGCCGAAATGATCGGGACTGACGTTGGTGACGATGGCCACGTCCGCACGATCTGCAGCGAGTCCGCGGCGCAGGATGCCGCCCCGGGCCGTCTCGAGGACTGCGGCTTCCACACTCGTGTCGCGCAGCACGAGTCGAGTCCCTGCCGGACCCGAGTAGTCGCCCGACGCCACTGCCTTGCGGCCGATGAAGACGCCGTCCGTGCAGTTGAAGCCGTCGCACCAGCCATGGGCGCGCGCGCAGGCAGCAACGAGTCGCACGGTGGTGGTCTTGCCGTTCGATCCGGTGATGGCCGCGGTCGGGATGCCGTGCAGTGTCGCCCACGGCACCGTGTCGGTAGCAGGGAGCGCATCGAGCGACCAGCTCCTGCAGCCCTTGCCGGCACCCAGCGTCAGGGTCGCTTCGTCGAGCAAGTGACAGACGCGATGGGCACGCGCGGCTTCGATCAGCAAGAGGACGTCGGGGCGCCGTTCACTTGCCGCGCGCACGGCCAGTCTGGCCAGTGCGGCGCGTTCTTCCAGCACCGGCGGAATCACGTCGGCCGGGTCGTTGGCATCCTCGAGGTAATCCGCAAGCAGGTCGACGGTGACGTTGGCCCAGCGCACCGGATCACGCTCGAACACCGTCGCGCAGAGCGCCCACTCGTTGAGTTCGGTCGCGGTAAAGAGCTGGTCGATGGGCGCCTGCAGCGCGAGCGAGGCGCCCGTGGCATGGCGGCGTGCAACGATCACCGGGGCGAGCGGCGAGCCCGGTGAGGACTTGTCCCAGCCCAGGTGTCGACGCGCACGCTCGACCCGCGCATGCCAGCCGGCCAGCAGCACGGTGTCGACTTCGACGCCGACCGTCTCCAGCACCGCGCCGGTGCCCGCGAAGAACAGGTTTCCGCCCATCAGCCGACGCGAATCGTCGAGGGGCAGGGTGTGTTCGGCGTTCAGTCTTCCGTCTCCGGCGCGATCCAGACGCCGCGCTCGTCGCGAATGACCCCCGGCATCAACTGCTCGGTCAGTTCGCCGGCTGCGTGCGTGCCGACGACATCTGCGGCTTCCACGGGAGCGGGCCGCGGCGCCGGCTTGCGCGCTGCCTCGCTCGCCGCGCGAGTTACATCCTGCACCGCAGGCATCGACGCCGGGCTGTCGACCGCCATGAAGCCGCCGATACCGGAGACTTCACCCGCGCCTGGAGTAGTTTCGCCCGCGATCGCCAGCGCGGAACTCGGGGCCGGCGACGTCGCGGAACGGAACTTGGTGATCTGCTTCCACGACCGGATCAGCGCATCGGCAAAGATCAGCAGCAGGTCACCGGGCTGGCCCATCTTGAGCGCCGCCTCGATTGCTTCCTGCTCGTCCGGAATGATCGAGATCGCCGACGCCGGGACGCCACGTGACTGCAGCTGTGCGGCCTGCAGTTTCGGCACTTCGTCCGGAGCGCGTTCGCGCAGGCTGTCGTCGCGCCGGCAGACGTAGTGATCGAAGCGGCCCGCGACGGCATCGGCGATCGCGCGCAGGTCTTCGTCGCGACGGTCGCCCGGGCCGGCGAGCACGACGATGCGTCGCCCCGTCACGTCCAGCCGCTGCGCGAGGTCAGCCATCGCTGCGACCGCGTGTGCGTTGTGGCCGTAGTCGAACAGCACCTTGAACGGGTGCTCGTTGAACACGTTCATGCGGCCCGGCGCCTGGAAGAACGTCGAGTCGAACGTGCGCAGGCCCTGGCGGATCGCATCGAGCTTGATGCCGAGCGAGAACGCCATCGCCGCCGCGAACATCGCGTTCTGCACGTTGTGCAGCGCGCGGCCTTCGAGCGTCGCCGGAATCAGGTGCGTCCACACCAGCGGAATGTGGCTGCTGCGGTCGTACAGCGTGATCATCTGGCCGTTGACACCGGCCTCGAGCGCGCAGGCGCGGCCCCCCGCACGGATGTGCTCGCGCACCAGTCCGTGCTGCGGGTTCATGGTGACGTAGCAGATGCTCCTGGCCTCGGTGTAACCCGACATCTTGAGCACGAGCGGATCGTCGGCGTTCAGCACGGCACAATCCTTCGCCACTTCGATCACGATGCGCTTCACCTCGGCAAGCTGGTCGAGCGTGTCGATGCCCTTGAGGCCAAGGTGATCCGACTGCACGTTGAGCACGGCGCCGACGTTCACTTCGGGCACGCCCATGCCGGCGCGCAGCAGTCCGCCACGTGCGGTCTCGAGGATCGCGATGTCGATCTGCGGATCGGCGAGCACCATGCGCGCAGACACCGGTCCGGTCATGTCGCCCTGCACCGTGCGCTGGCCGTCGATGTAGACGCCGTCGGTCGTGGTGAGTCCCGGCGTGTAGCCCGCCATCTTGGTGATGTGCGCGAGCATGCGCGCCGTGGTCGTCTTGCCGTTGGTGCCGGTCAGCGCCGCGATCGGCACCCGGGTCGGCGAACCGGCGGGGAACAGCATGTCGATGACCGGGCCCGCGGCATCGCGCGGCGTGCCCTCGCTTGGCGCCACGTGCATGCGGAAGCCGGGTGCTGCGTTCACTTCGCAGATGCCACCGCCGATCTTGCGATAGCTCTCGGTGATGTCCGTCGAAAGGAAGTCGACGCCGCCGACGTCGAGGCCCACGGCCTGCACCGCACGCACCGCCATCTCGCGATTGTCCGGATGGATGACGTCGGTGACGTCCGCTGCCGTGCCGCCCGTCGACAGGTTCGCGGTGGAGCGCAGGTAGACGATCTGTCCCGGCACCGGAATCGACTCCGGCGTCATGCCGACCTTCTCCAGCATCTTGAGCGCCTGCGCGTCGAGCTCGAGGCGCGTCAGTACTTTCTCGTGGCCGACGCCGCGGCGCGGATCCTGGTTCACGACGTCGATCAGGTCGACGATGTTGTTGACGCCGTCGCCGACGACGTGACCCGGCGTGCGGCGCGTGGCCGCAATCAGTTCGCCGTTCACGACCAGCAGGCGGTGGTCGTCGCCTTCGAGAAATGTCTCGACGATCACCGACCGCGAATGTTCCTTCGCGACCCGGAAGCCATGCACGACTTCGTCTTCCGTCATGAGCTTGATCGAAATGCCGCGACCGTGGTTGCCGTTGTACGGCTTGGTCACGACCGGATAGCCGATGCGCCGCGCGGCGCGGGCCGCCTGGCCTTCGGTCTGCACCAGTTCCTGCTGCGGCACGGGCAGGCCCAGCGTCGCCAGGATCTTGTTGGTCTCTTCCTTGTCGCTCGCGAGTTCGACCGCGATGTGCGAAGTGCGGCCGGTGACGGTCGCCTGGATCCGCTGCTGGTAGCGACCGTGTCCGAGCTGCACCAGGGACTGCTCATTCAGGCGCAGCCAGGGAATGCCGCGTGACTCGGCGGCCCGCACCAGCGACGCCGTCGACGGGCCGAGCGCACGCCGTTGCGCAAAGCGAATGAACTCGTCGCGTGCCTCGGGCCAGTTCCAGCCGTCGGGCACGCTGTCTGCCGGGCGGATCGCGTCGGGCAGCAGCGAGCACAGCAGCCGGAGTGCGAGTTCACCGGCGGCAATGCCCTCGTCACGCTGCGCGTACTCGTAGACGACCGTGTAGACACCCGGCGCGCTGGCGCTGCGCGTCTTGCCGAAGGTGACGTTCTCGCCGGCGATGTTCTGCAGTTCGATCGCGACGTGTTCGAGCACGTGGCCGAGCCAGGTGCCTTCGTCCTCGCGCATGCGGCGGAAAAAGCCGCCCGGCTCGCGATAAGAGCAGCCGTGTTCGGCGAGGCCGGGGAGCGCGGCCGCGAGTCCGTCGACGAAGGTGTTGCCGAGCCGGCCCGTGGGCCAGTGCTCGAGTTCGCCCAGGTCGAGCTCGAGCCGGATGACGGGGAAATGTGCGTAAAGCGAAGGCCCGACGTAAACGGACCGGTCCAGGATGCGCATTCCCGGCTCCCTCCCTGTCGATGAAAGCTTATTCTTTCGGAACGTTGAGCGACCCGGCCTGCGCCAGCCGCGTGTGCAGGTTGTAGGTCGCGCCGGCGACGAGCATGTGCAGCTTCAGGCCCAGCAGGCAGACCGGCTGGCCCTCGCTCACGGCGTCCATCGACGAGAACGAGACATCGCTGGCGTCGACGATCATCACGCCGCCGCTGCCCTCGACCTCGACGGTCTCGTCGGGGCCGATGAAAGCGGCCGTGTCCTCGTCGAGGCCGATACCGATCGCGAACGGGTTGTACGCCAGCGCCGTGAGCAGGCGGCCGAGCCGGTCGCGCTGGCGGAAGTGCTGGTCGATGATGAAGCGGTTGGTGAGGCCGAGGCCAGGCGCGAGGCGGACACTGCCCGAGATCACCGACGAGCCCTCGTCGCCGAACGCGATCATGTGCTCGCTCAGGATGCTGGCACCTGCGCTGGTGCCGCCGACGGTCACGCCGTTTGCATTGCGCACGCGAATGAGCTTCGCGACCGGCGTGCCGCCGAGCAGCGTCGAGATGCGCAGCTGGTTGCCGCCGGTGAAGAAGATTCCAGTCGCTGCTGCGAGTCGCTCGAGCCGGCCGGGCTCGTGGCAGTCGCGGCGGGTGTCGAAGTCCATCGACGTGACGCGAGTGGCGCCGATGTCGCGGAACAGCTTTTCGTAACGCGGCCCGGTCTCGGTGAGACGGCTGGCGGTGGGGATCACGACGATGTCGGCGTCGCGGCCCCCGGAGACACGCACGAACCGCTCGAGAATGTGGCGGTCGTTCTCTTTGTTTTCGGCGCCGCCGATCGGGATGATCCAGCCGCGGGTTCCGCCTTCAGGGACGATACTCGGCAACGTGCTGCTCCTGGCGATTCTCGAACGTTCCGCGCCGGACGGCCTGGCCGTCCCGGACGTGGATGTGCCCACCGATAATGACGGTCTGAGCGGCTCCTGTCGCGTCCAATGCAACGAGATCGGCGTCGGCACCGGCTTCGACCCGGCCCTTCCCGGTGAGTCGCAGCAGGCGGGCTGGGTTGCCGGTGAAGGCGGGCAGGGCTGTCTCGAGCGGCATGCCGCTGTCCACCAGGACCCGCAGCGTTTCGAGCAGGGCACCGGAGTGGCCGACGTCCATGCTGCTGACGCGACCCTCGGCGTCGAAGCAGGGCAGGCAGCCGCCGGCGTCGGAACTGATCGTTACCCTGTCCGGCGGGGCCCCGCTCGCCAGGTAGCGCTGCAGGCCCTCTGCCGCGCTCCAGGCGTCCTCGCCGTCCTCGACCGGGAAGGCGGTCAGGTCGATGTAACAGCCGTCGCCGGCCAGCGCGACGGCTTCGTCGAACAGCGCCTTGCGACGGTTGACGTGGGTCGGGTTGAACACGCGCGCCGGGATCTCGCTCTCGCTCAGCGCTCGACGCACGAAATCCAGGCCACGACGGCCATCGCCCAGGTGCAGGTGCAGCACGCCGGCCTTGCCGGTCATGAGGCCGGACACGTGGGCATCGGCGGCGAGACGGAGAATTTCATCGAAGGTCGGCTGGCTCGAGCGGTGGTCGCTGATCGCCAGTTCGCCGATGCCGAGCAACGGCTCGAGCAGCACCAGGTCTCCACGCACGCTGCCCGTCAGGGTCGCGAGGGGGACGTGATAGCCGCCGGCGTAGCCGAACGCGTTGAGGCCCTCTTCGCGCAGGGCATATATCTGCGCGAGCAGGCCCCGCGGCCCACGCGTGACGTCATCGGTCCCGAGGAGTCCGACGACGGTCGTGACGCCGGCGAGCGTGTAGCGCGTCAGCGGCACCGCCGGGACCCGGGTCCTGAAGCCGGCTTCGCCGCCGCCACCCGTGACGTGCACGTGACCGTCGATGAGGCCGGGGATGAGTCGCAGTCCTGCGCAGTCGATTTCAGTCACGCCTGCGGCGAGCGCCACCGGCAGCGCAGGCAGTTCCCTGCCGGGCCCCATCCAGAGCACGGTGCGGCCGCCGATCAGCAGGGACTGCAGTCCCAGGGGATGGGGTGAAAAGACGTCGGCGTTGCGGAGCAGCAGCACGCTGCGCACATTACCAGACGCGTGTGCAGGTCAACGAGCGGACGGTTCGTCCGCGCTGCTAGACTGCCGGCAAACCCAGCTCCGGGCCTACAACATTGAACAAGCTGCCGGAACTCTTCGCCAATAACCGCCGCTGGGCCGCCGCCACGGAGCAGCGCCATCCGGGCTTTTTCGGCGAGCTTTCTGCGCAGCAGTCGCCGCGGTACCTCTGGATCGGCTGCTCCGACAGTCGCGTCCCCGCCAACGAGATCGTCGGTCTCGCGCCCGGCGAGCTCTTCGTGCACCGCAACGTCGCGAACCTGGTGTTCCACAACGATTTCAGCTGTCTCTCGGTGCTGCAATATGCGATCGACGTGCTCGGCATCGAACACGTCATCGTCTGCGGACATTACGGCTGTGGCGGCGTAATGGCCGCTTACGAGCAGCGGCCGCTCGGCCTGGTTGACAACTGGCTGCTGCCGATCCGCGATACCGCCCGTGCGTATGCGTCGCAGCTGGCGCAATTGCCGAGCGACCAGGATCGCGTCGACCGGCTGTGCGAACTGAACGTGCTGGCGCAGGCGCGCCGCGTGTGTCGCACGACGATCGTGCAGCAGGCCTGGGAGAAGGGGCGGTCGCTCGCCGTGCATGCCTGGGTCTATCGTCTCAACGATGGGTTGCTGCGCGATCTCGGCTTCTGTGCCACCGACATCGTGACCGCCGATGCCGACTTTGAACGCACGGCGGGAACCGGCGCCGGTCGCTAGAAACCGCAGACGACGAGCCCGTGACCATCAATCTCAACCTGCTCGCCACACTGGCCCTGGCAACCGCGCTGTTTTTCGTCGGACAGCTGATCGTGGGGCGTTCGGCCCTGTTGCAGCGTTACAGCATTCCAGTGCCGGTCGTCGGCGGGTTCCTGTTCGCGGTCGTGCTAGCGCTCGCGGGGCTGGTGACGCCCGTGCAGTTCAGCATGAACGAGTCGCTCAAGGACCCGCTGCTGCTCGCGTTCTTCGCCACGCTCGGCCTCGGCGCCGACGTGCGCTCGCTGGCCCGTGGTGGCCGCAAGCTCGCGATCCTGCTGGTGCTGTTCGTGCTGCTGATGGTGATCCAGAATGCGATCGGCATCACGATGGCTCGGCTGCTCGACCTGCATCCGCTGGTCGGCCTGCTCGCCGGCTCCATCTCGTTGACGGGCGGCCATGGCACTGCGGCCGCCTATGCCACCAGCTTCAGCGCGACGCGCAACCTGCAGGGTGCGATGGAACTGGGCATGGCCGCGGCGACGGCAGGCCTGATCCTCGGCAGCCTGTTGTCGGGGCCGGTGGCTGAGCGACTGATGAAGCGCGCCAGGGCGCGGGCTTCGAGCGCGTCCGGTCAGGCTGTAACGCCGGCGGCCGCTCCCGAGAATCCATTCCACATGCCGATCACGACCGAACAGCTGCTGTTCGTGTTGCTGGTCTGCCTCGCCTGCATCGGGGTGGCCCACCTCGTGCACAACCTGATGCAGGACACCGGCATCCTGCTGCCGGACTTCCTGTGGGCGCTGCTGGTTGGCATGGTCGTGCGCAACCTGGCGACGTTGTTCAGGATCAAAGGCAACAACGACCGTGCCGCGCAGGCGGTCGGCGGCGTGTCGCTCTCGCTGTTCCTGATCATGGCGCTGATGTCGATGCGTATCCTCGACCTGGCCACGCTTGCCGGCCCGATGCTGCTGATCGTCGTCGTCAACGCGCTGCTGACCGCAGCCTTCGCTTACTTCATCACGGGACGTGTGCTGGGCAACGATTACGATGCGGCGGTGGTCGCCGGCGGTCACGTTGCGGCGGGCCTGGCGACTACGGCGGTCGCGATGTCGGTGATGCAGACGCTGACGCAACGCCATGGTCCGGCACCCCTGGCATTCCTGCTGATCCCGATCGTGGGCGCGTTCTTCGCCGACATCGCCAACGCGCTGGTGCTGCAGGTGTATTTCGCGTTGCCCGGCCTGGGGTTCTGACCGTGCGATCGTTCTGGCGCCATCTGCTCCTGCTGACGGCCACGCTCGCGCTCGCCGGCTGCGCACGCGGACCGGACGAGGCCGGATTGCGGGGCGACGTGCAGGCACAGCTCGACACGCTGTTCGGCAGCCGGATCGTCGAGGTCAAGTCGCTGCGAAGGCAGGGCAGTGCGCCTCTCGCCCGCGCGAAAGATGGCGGATCGCAGGCGATCGTCTACTACAACGCGGTGCTCGCGTTCACGGCGCCGTACGACCCTTCCGACTGGAATGGCCTCAGCCCCGAACTGGTCGCCGACGCGCTTGGAGCCACGGATCAAGGTGTCATGGGGCTCGGCGCGGGACGCATGGCTGCCGGCGCGACGCTGCGTGCGTACGGGTCAATGGTCTATCGCCGTGCGGACGACACGTGGCAGGCGTCGTTGCTGCCTCCCGCGGCCGCGCAGCCGGCCGCCAGCGTCAGCGGCCCCGTGAAACCGACGGACCTGATCGAGCGACTCGCGGGCATCGTCAACACGACGCCGGGACTGCACGATGCGGACGACGCCATCATCACCGAGGAACTCGACCAGGCGCTGCAGAACATCAAGCTCCGGCTCAATCGCGGTGAGCAGGGCCTCATCGTGGCCACCGGCCCCGCAGGTGGCGAATACGCGCGCTTCATCGAATCGCTGCGGCCTCGCGGCGCGCCGTGGCCCATTTCGCCCGCCAGCACACGCGGCAGCGTCGCCAATGCGCTCATGATCGATTCCGGCGAGGCCCGGTTTGCGCTGGTGCAGAGCGATGTGGCTGCCGCAGCGGTAACAGGGCAGGCTGCGTTCGCCACCTACGGCCCGCTGCGGCACCTGCGCGCCGTGGCAGCGCTCTTCCCGGAGCCCGTGCACGTCGTCGTTCGCGAGGCTGACGCGATGCGCTCGATCGGAGAGCTGCGCGACAAGCGCATTGCCGTGGGCAGTCGTGGTTCCGGCACGCGCCAGACCGCAATGCAGGTGCTGCGTGCGCATGGCCTCGAGCATGGCGATTACCTGATCGCCGACGCCAGCAACCCCGAGGAAGCGCTGCAGCTGCTGGCGTCCGGGGATGTCGACGCGGTCGTCGAGGTCGTGTCCGCGCCGTGGCGCCAGCTGGCGAAGGCGGCGGCACAGGTGCCGATGACCTTGTTGCCGCTCGATGCGGACGCGATGACGCGTGTGGCGGAGTCGGTGCCCGGCCTCGTGCCCCTCGCCATCCCCGATCGCACTTACGACCGGCAGCAAGGAGCCGTCAACACGCTTGCCGCCACGGCGCTGCTGGTCGCAGCCGATTCCGTGCCGGACGCGTCGGTGCAGCAGGTGCTGGACTTTCTGTTCGAGAGCGGGCTCGCTGCTGATCGCGGCGTCAGTGCTTCGCGGCTGTCGCGCGAGCGGGCACTGGCCGGCGTGACGATCCCGTTGCACGACGGTGCGGCAGACTACTTCGCCGCTGCCAGGGTGCCCGCAGTCGAATCGCCCGCGGCAGCGATGCAGTGACCCGGCCGGTCGCGCCTCCGGGCGGCGTGGCGACGATGACTCCGGCGCGGCGACTCAAGAACATCCTTGGCGGCTCGGCCGGCAACTTCGTCGAGTGGTTCGACTGGTTCGCGTACTCGGCCTTCGCCATCTATTTCTCGCGCGCGTTCTTCCCGGCAGGCGACCAGACGGCGCAATTGCTCGGTGCAGCGGCGATTTTTGCCGTTGGTTTCATCGCCAGGCCGCTGGGCGCGCTGCTGTTCGGCAGGCATGCCGACCGTGCCGGTCGCCGTGCGGCGCTCACCCTGTCCGTGGCAATGATGTGCGGCGGATCATTGATGATTGCGCTGATCCCGACCGGGCTCGGCGTGCTGTCGCCGGCGTTGCTGCTCGTCGCGCGCCTGCTGCAGGGCCTGTCGGTGGGTGGCGAGTACGGTGCGTCCGCTACGTACATCAGTGAGATGGCGGAGCGAACCCGGCGTGGCTTCTGGTCCGGGTTTCTGTACGTCACGCTCACCGGTGGGCAGCTGGCCGCGTTGCTGCTGCTGGTCCTGCTGCAGCGTGTGCTCAGCGAGCAGCAGCTGTACGAATGGGGCTGGCGCATTCCGTTCGCCGTCGGCGCGGCACTGGCGGTCATCGTGTGGTGGATCCGCCGGGGTATCCACGAGACCCGTTCGTTCACGCACGCGTCCGCGCCGGAAAACGAGCGCGGCCAGGTGTGGGCCTTGTTCACGCGCTATCCGAAGGAGACGCTGACGGTCATGGCGTTGACGGCCGCCGGCGGACTGGGCTTTTACACCTACACGGCGTACATGCAGAAGCTGCTGATCAACAGCGCGGGGTTCTCGAAACCCGTGGCGTCGCAGGTGGTGACGCTGCTGCTCGCGACGTTCATGTTCCTGCCGCCGCTCGCCGGCTGGCTCGCCGACCGGGTCGGGCATCGACGCACGCTGCTCGCGTCCTATGCAGGACTTGCGCTGGTCAGCGTGCCGGTCCTGAGCGCGATCTCGACTGCCACCAGCGCCGTGACGGCGTATTTCCTGGGACTGGTGCCGCTGGTCCTGTTGTCGGGCTACTGCGGGCTGAGTGCCATCTTCAAGGCGGAACTGTACCCGGTGCACGTGCGTGCGCTCGGCGTCGCGGTGCCCTATGCGATCGCCCAGGCGATCTTCGGCGGCAACGCCGAGACGGCGGCGCTGTACCTGAAGCACGTCGGGCACGAGGCTGCGTACTTCTGGCTGGTGTCGGGAATGATGATCGTGGGACTGTTCGCGACTTTCCAGCTGCGCGATACGCGCGACCACAGCCTGATCCACCAGGAGCACGAACGAGCGGATTGATCTGGCCATCCCGCGGCCTCTCCCACGAGGGCATGGGAGAGGCGAGGAGGTTCAATCCTCGAGGAAGCTCCTGAGCTGCTCGGAGCGCGAGGGGTGACGGAGCTTGCGCAGCGCCTTCGCCTCGATCTGGCGGATGCGTTCGCGCGTGACGTCGAACTGCTTGCCCACTTCTTCGAGCGTGTGGTCCGTCGTCATGTCGATGCCGAACCGCATCCGCAGCACCTTGGCTTCGCGCGGCGTCAGGCCGGCCAGCACCGAGTGCGTGGTCTCTCGCAGCGATTCCGTGGTCGCCGATTCGATCGGGGATTCCACCGAGGTGTCCTCGATGAAGTCGCCCAGGTGCGAATCCTCGTCGTCGCCGATCGGAGTCTCCATCGAGATGGGCTCCTTGGCGATCTTGAGGACCTTGCGGACCTTGTCTTCCGGCATCTCCATGCGCACCGCCAGCTCTTCGGGCGTGGGTTCGCGGCCCATTTCCTGCAGCATCTGGCGCGAGATGCGGTTGAGCTTGTTGATCGTCTCGATCATGTGCACCGGGATGCGGATGGTGCGCGCCTGGTCGGCGATCGAACGCGTGATCGCCTGGCGGATCCACCACGTGGCGTAGGTCGAGAACTTGTAGCCGCGACGGTACTCGAACTTGTCCACGGCCTTCATCAGGCCGATGTTGCCTTCCTGGATGAGGTCGAGGAACTGCAGGCCGCGGTTCGTGTACTTCTTCGCGATCGAGATCACGAGCCGGAGGTTGGCCTCGACCATCTCCTTCTTCGCGCGACGGGCCTGCGCCTCGCCGACGGCGATCTCGCGGTTGATCTCCTTGATTTCGGCGATCGACAGGCGTGCGCGCTTCTCGCTCAGGGCCAGCCGGTTCTGCTCGCGCTCGATCTCCTCGCGGAACTTGCCGAGCGCGGCCGAGTGCTTGCGCTTCGCCCGCACGTGCTTGTCGAGCCAGGTGAGGTTGGTCTCGTTGCGCGGGAAAGTCTCGATGAAGTCCGAGCGCGGCATGCCGGCGTCGCGGACGCAGCGCAGCATGATCGCCTTCTCGATCGAGCGGATCTCGTTCAGGTGCTCGCGCAGCTGCGTGATGAGCTGCTCGAACATCTTGGGCGAGAGCTTGAGCTCCATGAACTCTTCGGCGAGCTTCTTGCGCAGCTTGATCGTCTTCGGATCCTTGCTGCCCTTGTCCTCGAGCGACTTCATGACCTGCGCGTAGACCTTGCCGAGCGAAGCGAAGCGGCGCGCGGCCTCTTCCGGATCCGGGCCGGTCTCGAGCGCTTCTTCCTCTTCCGTACCATCGCCTTCGCCAGCGTCGTCTTCGGCTTCGGCTTCCGGGGCGGCCTTCGCAGCGAGCTTCGGGTTGATCGGTTCGGCGATCACGTCCGGCGCGTTCGGGTCGACGAAGCCGACGATGATGTCGACCAGGCGGCCCGTGCCCGACTTCAGCGGCTCGTAAGCGCGCAGGATGTAGTCGAAGGTCGGCGGATAGTGCGACAGCGCGCGACGCACGGAATCGAGGCCTTCCTCGATGCGCTTCGCGATCGCGATTTCGCCTTCACGCGTGAGCAGCTCGACCGTGCCCATCTCGCGCATGTACATGCGGACCGGGTCGGTGGTGCGGCCAAATTCGGCATCGACGGTGGTGGCAAGCGCCTGCGCGGCTTCCTCTGCCGCCTCTTCGTCGGCGACCACCGGCTCGCGCATCAGCAGCGCTTCGGCATCCGGCGCCTTCTCGTACACCGGGATGCCCATGTCGTTGATCATCTGCACGATGTCTTCGATCTGCTCCGGATCGACGATCTCTGACGGCAGGTGGTCGTTGACCTCGGCGTACGTCAGGAAGCTTTGCTCCTTGCCGCGCGCAATCAACAGCTTGAGCTGCGACTGGCGATCTTCCGGCGTGCTGGCAGGCAGCTTGATCTCGATTCTTTCGGCTTTTTCCTTACCCGCCTTGCGGCCCGCCTTGCCGGTCTTCTCTTTCGCAGCGGCGGCAACGGGCGCGGCAGCGCCAGGCCTGGCGGCAGGCGCGACAGCCTTGACCGGCGCCGCGCCCTTCGCGGCCTTGGCCGGTTGGCTGGGAGCAACGTGTTTGGCGGCGACCGGTGCGGCGGCAGCCTTCGCCGGCGCGGACTTGGCCGATGTCTGAGGTGCACGTCCCGACTTCACCGGTGCAGCAGCAAGCTTGCGCTGGCTGGTCATCGGCTTGACGGCTCTGGTGGGCCTGGCCGCGGGCTTCGCTGCCTTCTTCACTGCCAGCCTGGCCCTGGCAGGCGCCGCTGCCTTGCGGAGCGGCGCAGTCTTGGCTCTGGCCGCCGGTGCGGACTTGCTGGCGGGGTGCTTCCGGGCCGGTTTGCGTGCCGTCGTCTTGCTCAAGATGGGACGCCTCACGGGGAGTCTAAAAAAGAGCGGAATTCTACCATGCCGGGGACCGGCCGCGCCCGACTATCGAGGGGCTTCCGGGGGCTTGCGGGCCGCCGGGCTCCGGCTCCGGAGCAGTCCCTGCAATTCCTGCTTTTCGGCATCGTCCAGCGACGAATCCCGGGCCTTGGCCATCAGCTCGTCGAGCCGCCGGACCGGGGATTCCTCGATGATCAGACGGTTCAGGGCCGATTTCAGTTCCGCGGCGGCGCCCGCGGCATCCGGCGCCAGGCAGGTTGCTGCGGCCAGCTTGGCCAGCGAACCCTGTTCGGGCCGGCCGCGCCAACGCTCCAGGATCGCTGCCGTGTTCGCGGGTGGATCTTCCCGCAGCCGGGTCAGCATCTCGGCCAGCAGCAGAATTCCAGGCCGGTCGATGGCCGCCACGGCGTCGATCTGCTGGCCACTGATGGCCGTCGCGGCGGTCGGGTAGTGCACAAGCAGCATGATTGCCTGGCGGACCAGGGTACCGCGTCCCGGGGCGGACGTTTGCAAGGCCCCGAACCGCGCCCCGCCAAGGCCACTCGGTCGTTCGTAACCGCTTGAATTTCTTTCGGAATACGATCCGCTCGGCGAGGCTGGGGTGCGCGCCTGCCCGGCGGCGGTCTGCGTCTGCGGAGCATCACCACCCAGCATTTCATTGAGTCGGGCCGCGGACATGCCGACCACGTCGGCCAGTTGATTGATCAGCAGCTCGCGGTAGACGTCGGACGGAATCCTGCGTACCAACGGTCGCGCCAGCTCGACCAGCCTGGCCCGGCCGTCGACGCTGCCGGTCTCGACCCGCGAGGACAACTCACGGATCAGGTATTGCGAGAGCGGCAGCGCGTCGGCAAGGCGCGTCTCGAATGCGTCCTTGCCCTCTTCGCGCACGAGCGTGTCGGGGTCGTGGCCGTCCGGCAGGAACAGGAATCGCACCTGCCGGCCCTGCTTCACTTCCGCGACGGCGTTTTCGAGCGCGCGCCAGGCCGCCGCACGGCCGGCCCGGTCGCCGTCGAAGCAGAACACCACTTCGCCGACGAGACGGAAGATGCGCTGCAGGTGCTCGGGCGTCGTCGACGTGCCGAGCGTCGCGACCGCGTAGGTGATGCCGGCCTGGTGCAGGCTGACGACGTCCATGTAGCCCTCGACCACCAGCAGCCGCTGCAGGCTGCGAGTTGCCTGGCGTGCCTCGTACAGGCCGTAGAGCTCGCGGCCTTTGTGGAAGAGTTCGGTCTCCGGCGAGTTCAGGTACTTCGGTTCGCCTTGATCGAGCACGCGTCCGCCGAAACCGATCGTGCGGCCGCGCGTGTCGCGGATCGGGAACATGACGCGGTCGCGGAAGCGATCGTAGAAGCCGCGCTCGCGCGTGTGGCTGTTGCTGGCGGCGGCAGCCGCGACGGTGTCGGTTGTCGTGTCCTGCTGCGGCTGGCGCTCGATGATGAGGCCCGCACGCAGCAGCACGTGCCGTTCGTCGTCCGTACCGCCGTACCGCTCGAGCAATCCGTCCCAGCGCGCCGCGGCGTAACCGATGCCGAATTTCTGCGCGGCGTCGG
The DNA here is from genome assembly GCA_016705325.1 of Pseudomonadota bacterium. Taxonomy (GTDB): domain Bacteria; phylum Pseudomonadota; class Gammaproteobacteria; order Steroidobacterales; family Steroidobacteraceae; genus RPQJ01. The sequence goes on from JADIYJ010000029.1 coordinate 145,137, forward strand.
CGTCGAGTCCGCGTCGCTTCACGTAGTCGCGTGCGCGCGCATCGCTGCTCAGGCACTGGCGGAAGTAGAGCGCGGCGCGTTCCATCGCCACGTACAGTTCGTCGTGCGGATTGGCCGGGCCCGCCGCCGCGCCGCCTTCGCGCGGCACCTCGAGGCCGGCTCGCGCAGCGAGGTCTTCGACCGCCTCGATGAAGCCGAGGTGGTCGTATTCCATGACGAAGCCGAGCACGGTGCCGTGCGCACCGCAGCCGAAGCAGTGATAGAACTGCTTGTCGACGCTGACCCAGAACGACGGCGTTTTTTCGTCGTGAAACGGGCAGCAGGCCTTGTACTCGCGACCGGCTTTCTTCAACTGCACGCGGCTGCCGATCACCTCGACGATGTCGGTGCGGGCGACGAGTTCGTCGATGAAATGCTGGGGGATGCGGGCCACGGTGCGGATTTGGCGTCGGGTCGGGTAGCGATAGTGGGGGTGCGGGTGGGCACTCGCAAGCGCGAGTTTTCGGCCGGGCCCGAAAACTCGCACGGTGCAAGCGACCATCACGGCCCGAGCCCCGAAACAGCGCTGCACCCAACGTGAAATTGGTCGCGTGCCTGAACCCTTGGTTCCCGCATCAAGCGGCTATGACGCCTCTATCCGGTTACATGCGCCGCAGGTCAGGTTGGGGTTCGGGTCTGTCGCCCACGCCCGTGTCTGCCTTTCCGGGCGCGGGCGACAGCCGAACCCGCAACCGCCGCGCCGCCGACTGGCCGCTGAAAAACGCGGCGAAGAAACGAAGTGATTGCCAACGTCCGACGCAGGCGCACCGGCACGCAGCCGGATCAGGCGGAGAGCGCCGCCTTGATGCGGGCGCTGGCCGCGCCCATGTCGGTGCGCCCGGCGGCCTTCGCCTTCACGATCGCCATCACCTTGCCCATGTCCTTGACGGACGCGGCGCCGGTGGCCGCGATGGCATCCCTGATCAGGGCATCGACTTCGGCGTCGGCGAGTTGCGCGGGCAGGTAGACGGTCAGCAGCTCGATTTCAGCCTGTTCCCTGGCCGCGAGATCAGCGCGCCCGCCCTGTTCGAACTGGGCGATCGATTCCTTGCGCTGCTTGAGCATCTTCTCGATGACTGACAGCACCTGCGCGTCGTCGAGCGAGATGCGTTCGTCCACTTCGCGCTGCTTGATGGCCGCCTGCAGCATGCGGATGGTGCCGAGACGCTCTTTCGCGCCCGCGCGCATCGCGGACTTCATGTCCTCGGTGATCCGCTCCTTGAGGGAGGCAGTGGTCATCGTGGTGTACTGGCGTCGCGACCAGTGGCTTCGAGCAAGCAGGCGATCGGTCGATCGGGCAAGCGAATCAGAAACTGCGGACGCGGGGTGCCGACGAGAAATCGCGAGTGCTGCGCTTCTGGTGGCGCTTCACGGCGGCCGCCTTCTTGCGCTTACGCTCCTGCGTCGGCTTCTCGTAGAATTCGCGGCGACGAAGTTCCGTCAGCACGCCGGCCTTTTCGCACGCACGCTTGAAGCGGCGCAGGGCGGCATCGAAGTATTCGTTCTCACGGATGCGGACGCTGGGCATCGAAACCTCGTCAATCGGTCAATACGGCTGGACGGCCGGCCGGTGGCCTGGGCGCCAGTCATCGCAACGTTGCTGGACAACCAGCCGGGCTCCAAGGGACACACGGCCGGTAAGGGACCGCGAATTCTAGAGATCGCGGCGGGGAATTGCAAAAGCACGGTGAGCCGAACACATGCGGGTTCTGGGGATCGAAACCTCCTGCGACGAGACCGCTGCCGCCGTCTATGACGGCAAGGCCGGCCTGCTCGCGCACGAGCTGTACAGCCAGGTGGCGCTGCACGCGACCTATGGGGGCGTGGTGCCCGAGCTCGCCTCGCGCGATCACCTGCGTAAGTTGTTGCCATTACTGGAAAAAACGGTCGACCAGGGCGGTGGCCGCGCAGCGATCGACGGCGTCGCCTACACCAGTGGCCCCGGCCTGGTGGGTGCACTGCTGGTCGGTGCCGCCGTCGCCCGCAGCCTCGCCTACGCCTGGGACCTGCCCTGCATCGGGGTTCACCACATGGAAGGTCATCTGCTCGCGCCCCTGCTCGAGCCGGAGCCGCCGCAGTTCCCGTTCGTGGCCCTGCTGGTCTCGGGCGGACACACGCTGCTCGCCCGGGTGGAGGGGGTCGGTCGGTATGAACTCCTGGGCAGTTCGCTCGACGACGCGGCAGGCGAGGCTTTCGACAAGACCGCGAAGCTGCTCGGCCTGGGTTACCCGGGCGGGCCGCGACTCGCCGCGCTGGCCGAACAGGGCCGACCTGACGTGTTCCGCTTCCCGCGGCCGCTGACCGAGCGTCCGGGCCTCGATTTTTCGTTCAGCGGCCTCAAGACCGCCGTGGTCGTGGCGTTGCGCAATCGCGGCGAGCTCAACGCGCAGGCGCGAGCCGACGTGGCCCGGGGGTTCGAGGAGGCCGTGGTCGATACGCTAGTGCTCAAGTGCCAACGGGCAATCGATGCCACCGACGCCTCGACGCTGGTCGTGGCGGGCGGCGTCGGCGCCAACCGGCGGCTGCGTGCCCGGATGCTGGCGATGGGCGAGCGGCAGGGGGTCCGGGTCGTCTATCCTCGCGCCGAGTTCTGCACCGACAACGCGGCGATGATCGCGCTGCTGGGGCAGCTGCGGCTCGCCGCGGGCGAACGCGACGACTTCTCGATCCGTGCCCGCGCACGGTGGCCGATGACGGACCTGGTGCCGCCGTCGCCCGCCGCGTGAGGGCGGGCGCACTGCACGACCGCACGACAGAATCAAACCGACCGGCCCGCCCGAGCGAACAGACGGCAACGATGGACACCATTTTCCTGACGGGCCTGACCGCCGAGTGCATCATCGGCATCTGGGACTGGGAGCGGAAGGTCAAGCAGAAGGTCGTGATCGACCTCGAGATGTCCACCGACATCCGCAAGGCCGCCGCGAGCGATCACATCGACGACACGCTCGATTACAAGAAGGTGTCGAAGCGCCTGCTGCAGTTCGTGAGCGAGTCGGAGTTCCAGCTGGTCGAGACGCTGATCGACCGCATTGCGCAGGTCGTCCTCATGGAATTCGACGTGCCCGCTGTCAAGATTCGTCTGAACAAGCAAGGCGCACTGCGCGGCTCCCGCGACGTCGGCATCGTCATCGAGCGTCGACGCACAGACTACCCGGGGCCGTGAGCACCACGACGGTCTATGTCGCGGCGGGCAGCAACGTCGCGCCGCTCGCGAACCTGCGGCGCGCGCTCGACGTGCTCGATCGGCATTTCGCCCCGCTGACCGTGTCGCGTGCCTATGCCAATGCCGCCGTCGGTTTCGATGGCGACGATTTCATCAACCTCGTGCTCGGCTTCCAGACCAGACTGACAGTGCAGCGCGTGATCGAGCGGCTGCATGAGGCCGAGACTGCGTGCGGGCGAGAGCGCCTGGCGCCGAAGTGGGCACCACGCACGATGGACCTCGACATCCTGCTGTTCGGCAACACGGTTTGCGCCGAGCCGGCGCTCATGCTGCCGCGGCCGGACCTGCTCAAGCGGCCGTACATGCTGGGCCCGGCGGCGGAGATCGCGCCAGAGACGGTGCACCCGATCGAGCGGCGCACGCTGGGTGAGCTGTGGCGGGACATGCAGGCGACGCAGGCAGCGCACGCGATGCGGCCGGTGGAACTGGCGTGGATGCCCGCGCGCGGCGACAGCGCATGACGCCTCGCCGGCTGTTCACGCCGCAAGGCAGGTCAGATGCCGCGTCCGCCGTCGACGGCGAGGATCTGTCCCGTGACGTAGGGGGCTTCCGCCGCGAAGAAAAAGGCCGCGCGCGCAATGTCGTCCGGCGAGCCGGTGCGCTTCAGGGCGGTCTTCGCAACGATTTCGTCCTGCAGGGCCGGGTCGAGCCCGCCCTCGGGCCACAGCACCGGACCGGGCGCAATGGCATTCACCCGCACGTCGGGACCGAGTTCGCGCGCGAGCGATTTCGTCAGCATGATCAGGCCGGCCTTGGCAGCCGAGTAGACCGGGTGCGCCCGCAGCGGCCGCATGCCGTGGATGTCCGCGAGGTTCAGGATCAGGCCGCGGGCCTGGCGCAGTGCAGGTGCGGCGGCCTGCGACAGGAACAGCGGCGCCCGCAGGTTGGTGCCGACGAGGTCGTCGAATTGTGCCAGCGTGATCGTGCCGACGGGCGTCGGCATGAAGCTCGACGCGTTGTTGACCAGGATGTCGAGCCGGCCAAACCGGGCGACCACGTCTGCGATGAGAGCCGGCAGCGTTTCGACTTCGAGCAGGTCGCAGGCGAAGGCCGCGGCAGACCCGCTTCGTATGGCATTGAGCTCGCTGACGAGGTCGTCGGCGTCGCCACCCGAGGTGCGGTGATGCACGGCGACCGACGCACCCGCAGCGTGCAGCCTGCGTACGATTGCTTCGCCCAGCCGGCGAGCGCCGCCCGTCACCAGCGCGCAGCCTCCAGCCAGCGGAAAGTCGGCAGCGTTGCTCATGGGTTCGCGCATCGATGCAATGTCGTGGGTGGGAGCGCGCGTCGGAGTCCCTCGATGCGCGTGTCCGACAGCAAGATACCGCAGTCGCGTCGGGCTGTCCGCGAGAAAGGATGCGGCCAGCGATGACCGTACCCCTGGACCTGCCCGAGCTGACTCCCGAGGAAGCGGCGCACAGCGCAGCACTCACGGCGCGCATCCGTGCGGAAATCGTAGCCGAGGGCGGCTGGATCGGCTTTGACCGGTACATGCAGCTGGCGCTCTACGAGCCCGGACTCGGCTATTACAGTGCCGGCGCGCGCAAGTTCGGCGCGGCGGGCGATTTCATCACGGCGCCCGAGGTCGCCCCGGTCTTCAGCCGCTGCCTGGCGCTGCAGTGCGCCGAGGTGCTGCAGGTGCTGGGGTCTGAGTCGCGTCTGCTCGAACTGGGGGCGGGTTCCGGCGCGATGGCTGCGGAGCTGCTCGCCGAGCTCGAGCGGCGGGGCGTGTTGCCGGCTGAATACTGGATTCTCGACCTCAGCGCGGACCTGCGCGAACGCCAGCGCGAGACCCTGCAGCAGATGGTCCCGCACCTGCTGCCGCGCGTGCGGTGGCTCGATTCCCTGCCCGAAGCGCCTTTTACCGGCATGATCCTGGCGAACGAAGTGCTCGACGCGCTGACGATCGAGCGCTTCGCGATTCGCCGTGGCGACGTCAATGCGCTCGGCGTGAGTTCGGAGTTCGGTCAGCTGCAGCTGGCCGAAGTACGGGCGGCCTCGCGCCTGGTCGCGGCAGTGCGCCGGCTCGAGACGGACATCGGCAACCGGCTTTCGGACGGGTACGAGTCCGAGGTGTGCACCGGCATGGCCCCCTGGTTCGAATCGATCGCGTATTCGCTCGAACGCGGTGTTCTCTTGTTCATCGACTACGGCCTGCCACGACGCGAGTACTACTCTGCCGAGCGCACGCGCGGCACGCTGCTCTGTCATTTCCGGCACCGCTTCCACGAAGACGCGCTTGCTCGCGTCGGCCTGCAGGACATCACGTCCTGGGTCGATTTCACGGCGGTTGCCGAAGCGGCGCAGGGCGCGGGCTGCGAGGTCGCCGGCTACACCACGCAGGCGCATTTTCTGATCGGCTGCGGGCTCGGCGACTTCGTGGCGAACGTCGAGGGACTCGATCTGGTCCAGCGCCTGAACCTGTCACGCCAGGCGATGATGCTCACGCTGCCAGGTGAAATGGGCGAGCGCTTCAAGGTCATGGCGCTGTCGAAGGATTTCGACTCGCCGCTGCGAGGCTTTACGACTCGGGACCTGCGCCACTCGCTGTAGCAGGGCGTCGGGCGTGCTCAGCGCGTCCGGCAGATCGCGGATCGCCGCGACCCGGGCAACGCGCAGCGCCTGCGCGATGGCGGGCCCGGCCAGCTGCTGCATCACGTCGCCGTCGAGCTTGACTGCGGCCGCAGCCCGGCAGCAGTCACGAAACAGCCGGGCCTGGGGATAGGGCTGCGCCCGCAGCTCCGGACCGCGTCCGCGGGCATCTGCTTCGCAGGCGAGCAGCAGCCTGTCGAAGCGCTCGGGGCGACGAAACGCGTCGGCGGCTTCCAGGACCTCCAGCACGGTCGTATCCCGCAGTTCGAGCCGCGCGATGGATGCGCTGGTGTTCGCGGGACACGAGTTGTCCCAGCTCGCGGTGCTCGGTCGGCACCTTCAGCCGCTCGCACAGCTGGCCGACGATGCGAACGCCCGCCTGTTCGTGACCGCGATGCTGCGGCCACTGCTCGCGCGGCGTGACGCCCTTGCCGAGATCGTGCACGAGCGCGGCAAAGCGCACCGTCGTTTCACTCGACAGCTCGCAGGCGACGTCCAGCACCTGCAGCGTGTGAATGCCGGTGTCGATTTCGGGGTGCCACCCGGCGGGCTGCGGCACGCCGAACAGGCAATCGATCTCCGGCAGCAGCTCCGCCAGCGCGCCGCATTGGCGCAGCACTTCGAAGTACACCACGGGCGTCTTCTCGCCCAGCGCGCGTTCGGTCTCGACCCAGACGCGTTCGGCCACCAGCGCCCGCATTTCGCCGGAGCGCACGATATCCTGCATCAGTTGCATCGTCTCGGGCGCGATCGTGAAGCCGAGCGGCGCGAAACGTGCGGCGAAACGCGCGACGCGCAGCACGCGCAGCGGATCTTCGATGAAAGCCGGCGAGACGTGACGCAGGACGCGCGCCTCGAGGTCGCGGCGACCACCGTACGGATCGACGATGTCGCTGCCGTCGATCGATCGCGCCATCGCGTTGATCGTGAGGTCGCGCCGCGCGAGGTCCTCCTCGAGCGTGACCTCGGGCGAGAAGCGCGTGGCAAAACCGTAGTAGCCGGTACCGGTCTTGCGTTCGGTCCGGGCGAGCGCGTACTGGTCGCCGCTCTGCGGGTGCAGGAAGACGGGAAAGTCCTTGCCGACGGGGCGGTAGCCGAGCGCGAGCAGTTCGTCGGGTTGCGCACCGACGACCACGTAGTCGCGTTCGGTGAAGGGCCGTCCGAGCAGCGCGTCGCGCACCGCTCCGCCCACCAGGTAAGTTTTCATTGCCGAATCGTAGCCGAGATCGCTACGAGGCGTGGGTGCCTGGGCCGGGATCCGCTTTCGATTCCGACGCCCGGAAAGGCAGACACGGGCGTCGGAATCGAAAGCGGATCCCGGCCTCGGCATTACGCGCCTGAGCGACTCGTCGGGCGATACAGCATTGACCAAGGCGGGGCAACATCCCACGCCCGACGATTCGCACGGCGCGCGTAACTTGATACGACAGAATCGGAGTCGGACTGGCGATTGATGTTCGAGCTCAGTGGCGGCGTTTGCGGCAGGCGAACAGAGAGATTCGGCTTGAACCTGCGCTCCAACACACTTCACTCTCCCGAGCCGGGTCCGACTCCGCTGCGGTCCGTGCGCAACGGCACTACGCGCGACGGGGCCGCTTCGCTAAGCTCACCGCATGCTCTCACACCGCCTGCGAATCGCCGCAATTGCCAGCGCAACGTTCGCGCTGCACGGCTGCTACGTCCTGCAGGCGGCGAGCGGCCAGGCACAGGTGATCCATCGCAGCGAGCCGATCGCAGACGTGCTCGCGGACCCATCGACACCCGCACAGACGAAGGAAAGACTGCAACTCGTCGAGGCAGCACGCGCCTTCGCGATCGACGAACTCGCCCTGCACGACGGCAGGAGCTACCGCAAATACGCGGACATGGGTCGTCCTTACGTCGTGCACAACGTGATCGCCACGCCGGAATTCTCGGTCGAACCGCGCCGCTGGTGTTTTCCGATCACAGGCTGCATCGCGTACCGCGGCTATTTCAACGAGGCAAGCGCGCGCTCCTACGGCCACAAGCTGTCGTTGCACGGTAACGACGTCAGTGTGGAGGGCGTCCCGACCTACTCCACGCTGGGCCACCTGCCGGATCCCGTGTTCGGTTCGATGCTCGGCTGGCGTGACACGCGTCTCGTCGGCACGATCTTTCACGAGCTCGCGCACGAGCGGCTCTACTTCGCCGACGACAGCGCGGTGAACGAGGCGTTCGCGAGCGTCGTCGAGGACGAAGGCATCCGCCGCTGGCTGCTGCAGCAGGGCAGGGCAGGCGAGATCGCCGCGCACGAAGCCGCGGTGGCGCGGCGGAAGGAGTTTGCTGCGCTGCTGCGCGATGCACGTGGCCGACTCGCGCAGCTCTATGGCTCGGGCGTGCCTCCTGCGGCCATGCGCATCGAAAAGCAGCGCGAGTTCGGCCGGCTCGAGTTCCGCTACGAACAGTTGCGTGCTCGCTGGGGCGGGTACGCCGGCTACGACGGCTGGTTCGCGCGCGCGCTCAACAACGCGCACCTGGCGTCAGTCGCTACATACGAGGACTGCGTGCCGGGCCTGTGGCGCACGCTGCAGGCGGCGGGCTCGCTGTCGGTGTTCTATGCCACGGTCGAATCGTCCCGCGGACTGGACGTGAAGGCGCGCCACGCGCAGTTGTGCGGCGCAGACCGCAGCCTGGCGCGCTGAGAAGCAGCGCGATTGAAGGTGGCGCGGCAACACGCTGCGCATCGCCGTCCGCCCGAGCCCGAGTTCCGCCAGAGCAGCGTATTCGCCAGTGGAGTCGAGTGTGGCGGGCAGGAAGTTGTCGGTCGAGAGCGGCTTGCCCGGGATGAAGTCCATGATCTCCTGCCCGATGAACCCCCCGTCCCGCCGCGGACGCAGACCTGCAACGACATGTGCTGCGGCCCCGCGGGGCGTGAACTGCTGGCTCAGCGGATCGGGATCACGAGCATCGCATTGCCACGGCGTATCTGCAGCACGAACGCCTCGAGACCCTCGGTGGCCTTGCGGAATTCCTCCACGCTGGCGACGCGCACGCGGCCAACCGCGAGAATGACGTCGTTGGCGCGCAAGCCGCGCTGCGCCGCAGGACTGCCTTCCGCGACCGCGCGGATCAGTACGCCGTTCGGACCGTCGGTGATGTCCGCGCCATCGAGGCCGGAATGCGCGCCGGCCGCCTTGGCTTCGGCCGTTGCGTCACGCTCGCTGACCGTCGCGGTCACGCGGCGCGGCTTGCCGTCGCGCAGCAGCGAGAGGTCCACCTTCTCGCCGATGCTGAGCAGGCCGATCGAATTGCGCAGGCTGCCGGCGTCCTTCACCGGGCGGCCGTTGACGGCAGTGATGACGTCGCCCGCCTTGACGCCCGCCTTTTCAGCCGGCGAACCTTCGACGACCTGCGAAACCAGTGCGCCCTGCGTGCCTTGCGGCAGGTCCATGCTCTGCGCGATCTCGGGTGCCAGCGTCTGGATGTTCACGCCGAGCACGCCGCGCTTGACGGCGCCGTATTTGATCAGCTGATTCATCACCACCTTCATCATGTTCGCCGGGATGGCGAAGCCGATGCCGATGTTGCCGCCGGTGCGCGAGAGGATCGCGGAGTTGATGCCGACGAGCTGGCCGCCGAGGTTGACGAGCGCGCCGCCGGAATTGCCCGGGTTGATCGAGGCGTCGGTCTGGATGAAGTCCTCGTAGCCTTCCGGGTTGATGCCCGAGCGGCCGAGCGCGCTCACGATGCCGGACGTCACCGTGTGGCCGAGGCCGAACGGGTTGCCGATGGCGACGACGAAATCGCCGACTTCCGCGCGATCGGAATCGGCGATCGGCAGGTCGACGAGGTTGCCGGCCTGGACCTTGAGCACCGCGACGTCGGAGCCGGGATCGGTGCCGACGACTTTCGCCTTCAGCGAACGGTTGTCGAGCAGCTGCACGGTGATGTCCGTGGCGTTCTCGACGACGTGCGCGTTGGTGATGATGTAGCCGTTCTTCGCGTCGACGATCACGCCCGAGCCCGCGCTCTGGAATTCACGCTGGCGCGGCTGGTTCGGCGCATCGAAAAAACGGCGGAAGAACGGGTCGTTCATCAGCGGGTTCTGTTCTTCGACGGTGCCGCGGGTCGCGATGTTCACGACGGCCGGGGTGACGCGCTTCAGCATCGGGGCCAGCGAAGGCACCGGGGTTTCGCCGACGGTGGCGGGGAGCTGCGCGCCTGCCACCGAGGTCCATGCGGCGAGCAGGAAAGTGGCGAGGCTCAAGGGAAGCTTCATGGTCAATGGATTCCTGAATATCTGCTGACGTTGCCGCCGAAAACGGCGCGGATTCTAGCAGGCGCAATCTCGCCCTCGGTTCCGGCCGGTCAGGCTTCGGACTGCCAACCTCGCGCCGAGTTCCGCGGGACACGCCAACCAGGCGTGGGGGCAAACCTGTGGATATCGTGTGCAGGCGCGGTGCGTTGCCGGTGCAACCCGGCAGACACAAGATGTTGTGTTCCAGCAGGAAAATTCCTCTTGACGGGGAGCTTGTTTCGGGCATCCCTTGGTATTTTGGCGGCGGTGTCGTAAGCGACTGAATTGCAAGTGAAAAAACTTCACGCCAAGCCGCCGGAGCACGGGGAAATCAGCAGTTGACGGGCGTTCGGACGGTGCATAGTCTTGCCCCCCTGACCCTAGATGTTGTGTCCGGCACGAGTGTCCTCCAGGGGGGTTCCCGGGCACTCCGAGCAGACCGCGCACCGGGGTCGGTCGGTTTTCCGCGGTTTTCGTCGTGCGCGGCGGGGGCAGCGATCCGAGGGGGGAGTCTTTCCATTTTTTCTGCAGCCGCCGTGAGCCGGGGAGCCGTGTTGCCGCAATGAGCACCGCCGTGAAATTGCATTCATCTGATGCGCGCAGCATCCCGTTCCAGGAAGCGTCACTCGACATCTGGGACAAGAAATATCGCCTGTCCGCCAAGGATGGGACACCGATCGACCGCTCGATGGACGACACGTACAAGCGTGTGGCCAGGGCCCTGGCCGACGTCGAGGCCCCCGAGGTTCGCGAGACCTGGAACGAACAGTTCCTGTGGGCGCTGCGCCGTGGCGCGATCCCGGCCGGCCGCGTCACCTCGAACGCCGGCGCACAGGAGCACAAGCCTGCCACGTCGACGATCAACTGCACCGTGTCGGGCACCATCCGCGACTCGATGGACGACATCCTCGGCAAGGTGCACGAGGCGGGCCTCACGCTGAAGGCCGGCTGCGGCATCGGCTACGAGTTCTCGACGCTGCGTCCGCGCGGCGCGTACGTGTCGGGTGCGGGCGCCTATACCTCGGGCCCGCTCTCGTTCATGGATATCTACGACAAGATGTGCTTCACCGTCTCGTCGGCCGGCGGCCGCCGCGGCGCGCAGATGGGCACCTTCGACATCGGCCATCCCGACGCGATGGAATTCATCCGTTCCAAGCGCGAAGCGGGCCGCTTGCGCCAGTTCAACCTGTCGCTGCTGATCACCGACGAATTCATGCAGGCGGTGCGTGAGGACAAGGCCTGGCGCCTTGCCTTCCCCGTCCGTGCCGCTGAAATCGTCGGCGAAGACACGTCCGACCAGAGCAGGTTCCTGTGGCGCGAATGGCCGGACGCGTCCAACTACGTCCGCAATGAAGAAGGCCTGGTGCTGTGCAAGGTCTACAAGACCCTGCCGGCGAAGCGCATGTGGGACGTGATCATGTCCTCCACGTACGACTTTGCCGAGCCCGGCTTCGTGCTGATCGACCGCGTCAACGAGATGAACAACAACTGGTGGTGCGAGACGATCCGCGCCACCAATCCCTGCGGCGAGCAGCCGCTGCCGCCGTATGGCTCGTGCCTGCTCGGTTCGATCAACCTGACCAACTTCGTGCGCGACCCGTTCACGGACGAAGCGCGGTTCGACTGGGAGGAATACCGGCAGGTCGTGCGCGTCTTCACGCGCATGCTCGACAACGTGGTCGAGATCAACGGCCTGCCGCTCGAGCAGCAGCGCAACGAGATCACGCGCAAGCGCCGTCACGGCATGGGGTTCCTCGGCCTCGGCTCGACCATCACGATGCTGCGCATGAAGTACGGTTCGCGTGAAGCGGTTGGCTTCACCGAGCGCGTTTCAAAAGAGCTGGCCGTCGCCGGCTGGGAGGCTGGCCTGGCGCTCGCCGAGGAAAAAGGCCCAGCGCCGATCATGACGGAAGAGTTCGTCGTCACCGCCGAGATGCTGCGCAAGCGTCCGGAGATGGTCCGCGACGGCATCAAGGCCGGCGACAGGCTGCCGGGCCGCATCCTGCACGCGCGCTACAGCCGCTACATGCAGCGCGTGGCCGAGGTGGCGCCGGACCTCGTCGACAAGCTGGCGAAGAAGGGTGCGCGCTTCACGCACCACAGCTCGATCGCGCCGACCGGCACGATCTCGCTCTCGCTGGCCAACAACGCCTCGAACGGCATCGAGCCGTCGTTCGCGCATCACTACTTCCGCAACGTGATCCGCGAAGGCAAGAAGTCGAAGGAGAAGATCGACGTGTTCTCGTTCGAGCTGCTGGCCTACCGCGAGCTGATCAATCCGAACGCGATCCCGGGCGGCACCACCGCGGCGGACAAGCTGCCGGAGTACTTCACGACGGCTGACGACATCACGCCGCGCGAGCACGTCGACATCCAGGCGGCCTCGCAGAAGTGGATCGACTCGTCGATCTCGAAGACCGCGAACGTGCCGACGGACTACAACTACGAAGACTTCAAGGACATCTACCTCTACGCGCACGAGCAGGGCCTCAAGGGCTGCACGACCTTCCGCTTCAACCCCGAAGCGTTCCAGGGCGTGCTGGTCAAGGAAGAGGACCTCAAGAACACGACTTACGTGTTCACGCTCGAGGACGGCACCGAGGTCGAGGTCAAGGGCGACGAGCAGCTGGAGTACGACGGCGAGATGCACACCGCCGCCAACCTCTACGACGCCCTGAAAGAAGGCTACTACGGCAAGTTCTAAGTGAGATATAGCACCGATGAGCGCGCACAAGATCGAGAAGAAGATCACCAAGGTCCGGGTGGTCAAGCCCGGCGAGAAAGAAAAGGCCGAGGCTGAGGCCGCGGCGAAGGCAAAAGAGCCGGTCGTCGACAGCCGCAACCCGAACGTCATCTGGATGCACGAGAAGCTCGAGCGTCCCGAAGAGCTGATCGGTTCCACCTACAAGATCAAGACGCCGGTGTCGGATCACGCGATGTACGTGACGATCAACGACATCCTGCTGAACGAAGGCACGGTGCACGAATCGCGCCGGCCGTTCGAGATCTTCATCAACTCGAAGAACCTCGACCACTACCAGTGGATCGTCGCGCTGACGCGCATCATCTCGGCGGTGTTCCGCAAGGGCGGCGACGTCACGTTCATGGTCGAGGAGCTGAAGGCCGTGTTCGACCCGCGCGGCGGCTACTGGCAGGCCGGCGGCAAGTTCATGCCGTCGATCATCGCCGAGCTCGGCCACGTGATCGAAAAGCACATGCAGAAGATCGGCCTGCTGCGCAAACCCGAGATGGACGAGCACCGCAAGGCGCTGATCGACCAGAAGCGCAGCGAGTACGAAGCGCAGCAGAAGCAGCAGGACGCCTTCGCCAAGGCCGACTACCCGCAGGGCGCGCAGCTGTGCCTGAAGTGCAGCACCGCCGCCGTCGTCATGATGGACGGCTGCATGACCTGCCTGAACTGCGGCGACTCGAAGTGCGGCTGAGCCGCCGGGTCACGCAGGACGATGTGAGCAAGGGCGGGGACAGGTGAGTCCTCGCCCTCGTTTCTGAGACCGATCTATTGAGTCGGCTGACGTACGACTCGCATGATCAGCATGATTTCGCCACTGGTCTTTTCGGGCCTGCGCAACGACGCGATGCCTGTCCAAGCCATTAACTCTTGAGGAAGAACATGACCACGAAGCCAAAGATAGTGCTTTCATCTCTTGATGCAGACAGGCTGTCGAAGCTCCTGGATTCATTGCCTGATCAAGCGTTCCCGGGCAAGGACGACCTGGAGGCTGAACTGGAGCGTGCGGAAATCGTGCCTCCGGCGGAAGTCCCGCCAAACGTCGTGACGATGAACTCGACAGTGAGATTCAGCATTGAGTCTTCGTCGAAAGAGTTCTTTTTGACCTTGGTCTATCCCAAGGACGTCGATGCACAGGGGGGAACAATCTCAATTCTCGCCCCCGTGGGCAGCGCGCTGCTCGGCCTGTCCAAAGGCGACGAGATTGAGTGGCCGAACCCGGGTGGCCGCGTGTTGCGTGTGCGCATAGAAGACGTCCTGTATCAGCCTGAACGCGCTGGTGATTTTGGCCGCTAGTTGCCCCTTGCTGTGTGCGATTGACCGGCACCCGCGCGGCTCCTGGCCGGTCACGCGAGCGACGAGTTTGCGCACCCGAGGCGCGACGATCGTCCCCCCCATGCCGGGTTGCAACACCAGGAACGGCGCCGACACCGTGCCGATCCCGACCAGGCGATCGACGTGTGGCGGACGTGACCGCGAGCCAGGTGAGCGACCCAGCGTCCAACCAGGCCGTCATTGGGTCTGGAGCGACTGGCGTTGATCGCCCTGGGGCAGGCAGCCGCCGGTGGGTCGACCAAGCAAAGGTTCGCCGCTCGTGCGATCGCGTACGTCCAGCGCAAAGCGGTAAGCACCGGGCCAGACGCTGCACGGCCGCCGCCGCCATCGTCGTGCTGTTCGTCAATGCCGAATGGCGCGAGGCCGCGCCGTCGGAACTCGAAGAGGCCTTGATCGAGCCGATCGAGGAGGCGATGCGCGGCCTGCCCGGGCTCACCGAGATGCGCTCGGAATCCAATCGCGGCCGCGGTGGCGTGCAACTGTCGTTCGGGGTGGGCACGGACATGACGCGAGTCATGCTCGACGTGGTGGCGCGCCTCAACACGCTGCCGCCATTACCGCCGGACGCAGACGAGCCGCAGGTCTTCGGCGGCGACAATTTCCAGACCCAGAATGCCGCTTCGCTGTTAGTACGTCCGGTCGCGGGTCGCGCGCGCTGCTGGTGATCGCCGCGTCGATTCCGCTCTCGCTGTTCTTTGCCGTGATCACGATGCACCTGCTCGGGCGGACGCTCAACGTCGTCTCGCTGGCGGGCCTCGCGTTCTCGACCGGCATCGTCATCGACGCCGCGCTGATCGTGCAGGGCAACGTGCTGCGGTTCATGGAGCAGGGCAGGGACGCCTGGTCGGCGACGGTGGCCGGCGCGTCGGAGGTGCTGCCGGCGTTGCTCGCGTCGATGCTGACCAGCGTTGCGATCTTCCTGCCGATCCTGTTCATGCAAGGCCTCGAAGGCCAGTTGTTCAAGGACCTCGCCATCACCATGTCGGTTTCGCACGCGGCCTCGCTGCTGCTGGCGGGCGATGACCCGGTTCGCCATGCGCCTGACGGACCGGCCGGTCGCACGATTCGGCTGGATCGGCGGCATCACGGCGGCGAGCCTGCTCGTCATCGTGCTGCTGTCACCGCAGGTGGACTACCTGCCGGTGGCGCAGACCGACATGATCTGGAACAACTTCCGGTTGCCGCCGGGCGGCAACATCGAGACCGCGCGCGCGGAAATGGCGCCGGTGGTGATGGAGCGCCTGCAGCCGTACCTCGAAGGCAAGAAGCAGCCGAAGGGGAAGTACTACAACTCTATCCGCCTCGATTTCCAGGGCGCCGACCTCGGCGCGCTGATGGACGCGGCCCGCGTTGCCGTCGACGAGATTCCGCAGGCGTTCCCGGGCCTCGAGTTGAACCAGCCGGAACTGCAACTGGTGCCCGATGAATGGCGGATCGCGCGCGCCGGTCTCACCCGGCCCGAGGTCGCCTCGGCCATCCGCGCCTACACCGGTGGCATTCACCGGAGGAACTCGCCGAGTTGCCGATCATCACGCCGGGCGCCGGCGTGCAGACGGTCGGCGAACTGAACGAACTGCGGCAGACGGTGGGACCTGCGCAGCTGGTGCGCATCAACGGCCACCGCACCGTCAGCGTAAATTTCCAGCCGCCGGAAGACATGACGCTCGACCAGGCCGTCGGCCTGCTGCAGTCGAAAGTCGAGCCGAAAGTGCGGGCCGGCATGGCATGGCGCCAAAAGGCCAGCTCACGTACGCAGGCTCGGTCAACGACCTGCACCAGGCGCTGCGCGCATCGTCAACCCCGACGAACTCGAGATCCGCCTGTTCGTCCCATTGCGTCACGTCAAGGCGATCCAGCCGGACCACGTCGTCGATGTCACGGCCGATCGCAGCGAGTTCACCGCGACCGTCAGCTCCATGGTGCCGGCCGGCGATCCGCGCAGCCAGTCGTTTGAAGTGCTGGTCAAGGCGCCGGCCGTGGATGGGCTGCTCGCAGCGGGCAATACCGTGCAGGTTCGCCTGCCGCTCGGCCAGCCGCAGCGCCGGCTCTCGGTGCCGCGCGACGCGCTGATCATCCGCGCGGACGGTGACTGGATCGCGGTCGATGGCTCGCTGCGTGCCGGGGACAACATCGTCGTCGGCGTGTTCGAAGGCGAGGCCCGGCGCGTGACGGCGGAGCGGGTCAAGCCGGCGGCGTGAGACAACTCACAGCAAAAACACCCGGAGCACTATAAAATTCGGGACCGATGACCTCACTCCAGGCCCGCTTGACTCCTTTCCTGCTTGCACTGGCGCTCGCCGCTGCGGTTCTGCCGCCCGGTTTCGCGCAGGCGCAGGGCTTCAGTTCCGTTTCGAGCGGAGCGCCCAAAATTGCCGTTGCCGCACCGTCTGGTGCCGGCACCAGCGCAGCCAGCGTGCCGGTCCTCGCGAGCGCAACACCGCCGCCGCCAGCTGCTTTCGGCGATAATTTGCCTGCCGCTACCACCGCTGTGCCGGTGCAACACGGCACTGCGGGCTCCGTGTCGCCGACCGTCGCGCCACCTGCTGTCGCCGTGCCTGCACCCGCCGCGCCGATCGCTGCAGCCAGCGGCACCTTCAGTTCTGGCAGCGGCTCGTTCAGTTCCGTCAGCGGCGGTGCGCCGTCGCTGCCTGCACCGCCGGCCACCAGCGCGAATTACGGCGCGGGCTCGACGTCGGGCTTCGAGATGGCCGAGAAGGTCCTCGTGCTCAAGCACGAGCGCGTGCTGCGCCTGCTCCGCCGCGGCCGCGTGATCGCCGAGTATCCGATCAAGCTCGGGCTGAATCCCTACGGCCACAAGCAGCGCGAGGGCGATTTCCGCACGCCCGAGGGTCATTACGACCTCGTCAAGCGCAATCCGAAGAGCGAGTTCTTCCTCTCGATCAAGATCTCGTACCCGAATCGTGAGGACGCGGCGGTCGCGCACGAGAGCGGGCATGCGCCCGGCGGGCTGATCATGATCCATGGCCAGCCGAATGAACCGAAGCGACCCCCCGAGCACTACGCGACGCGCGACTGGACCGATGGCTGCATCGCCCTGAGCAACGCCGACATGGTCGACGTCTGGTTGCGGACGACGGCCGGGATCCCGATCGAAATCCGGAAATGATGATGAAGCGGGCCGAGGTCGCCATTTCGGCGGGGCCGACCGAGGACGACAGTTTCGTCGACGCGCGTGTCACGCCGACCGGCAGCCTCGAGAACCTGTCGCAGATGGAGGTCGACCGGCTGCTCGACAACTCGCGTGGCGGCCTCTATCCGCTGTATCGCCGCTGCTCGCTCGCTGTCCTGAACAGCGGGGGCGAGACCGACGACGCCCGCGCGATCTTCGACCGCTATGCCGATTTCGACATCGACATCGTGCGGCAGGCCTGGGGCATCAAGCTCGAACTGCACAATGCGCCGGCCGCGGCGTTCGTGGACGGCCGCATGATCCGCGGCATCCAGGAGCACCTGTTTGCGGTGCTGCGCGACATTCTCTACATCCACGGCGAAGTCTACGAGCACGGCAGCATCGAGCTGCGCGAGTCCGCCGGGATCACCAACGCCGTGTACCGCGTGCTGCGCAATGCGGGCCTGCTGCAGCCGCGCCTGCGGCCCGATATCGTCGTGTGCTGGGGCGGACACTCGATCGGCCGCGACGAGTACGAATACACCAAACTCGTGGGCTACGAACTCGGCCTGCGCGGGCTCAACGTCTGCACTGGTTGCGGACCGGGCGCGATGAAAGGCCCGATGAAGGGCGCGACGATCGGCCATGCCAAGCAGCGCATCCCGTCGGGTCGCTACATCGGCCTGACCGAGCCGGGCATTGTCGCAGCCGAGCCACCCAACGCGATCGTCAACCAGCTCGCGATCCTGCCGGACATCGAGAAGCGCCTCGAAGCGTTCGTCCGCATCGGCCACGGCATCGTGGTGTTTCCGGGCGGTGCCGGCACCGCCGAGGAGATCCTGTATCTGGTCGGCATCCTGCTCGACCCGCAGAACGAGCCGCAGCCGTTTCCCGTCGTCTTCACCGGGCCTCGCGGCAGCGAGGAATACTGGCACCAGGTCGACGCATTCCTGGTCGGCACGCTCGGTGAGCGCGTGCGCCAGTGCTATCGCATCATCGTCGGCGATCAGGCCGAAGTGGCGCGTGAGATGCTGCGCGGCATGGCCGCCGTGCGCGAATACCGCCGCCGCGCCAAGGACGCCTACAACTTCAACTGGCTGTTGCGCATCTCGCACGATCTGCAGCAGCCGTTCGAACCCACGCACGCGGCCATGGCCGGGCTCGAGCTGCATCGCGATGCGCCGCCGCACCAGCTGGCGGCGGAGCTGCGGCGTGCGTTCTCGGGTATCGTCGCCGGCAACGTCAAGGAAACCGGGCTGCGGTTGATCGACGAGCACGGCCCGTTCGAGCTGCAGGGCGATGCCGAGCTGCTGCAGCCACTCGACGCGCTGCTGGCATCGTTCGTGCGGCAGCGCCGCATGAAGCTGTCGGGCGAATACCAGCCCTGCTATCGCATCGTCGCCTGATGTCCTGCCGCGCTGCCCCCCGCCGCAGCGGGTGAGGTCGCAGACTGTGACCCAGTACCGGACGCTGGCGGGGCGCTTCGGTACCGTGCAGCCATCGTGGCACCCGTGAACAACCGCAATGTCTGAGCGCAAGCCGGAACTTCCCGTCGGCACGCGCGCGCCGCCGCGCGACAAGTCTCGCCCCGCGGAGCGGCCGTTGGCGGCGAGCGAGGTCGGCCCACGGCGTGGCGCAAGCAAGTTTGGTGCGGCCACGGACGGCTGGGACGCCTACAACGACTGGCTGGACCGGGTCCGGCAGCCGGCGCCGCCATCACGGCAGGCCGTGATCAGCAAGTCCCTCGGCAGCATCGCGAGCTACAAGAGCTGGGCCGACAAGGCGCGCGGGGCTTTCGACAAGACCAAATGAACGTCTGCACGACCATGCGGCACCGGTCGTGTGGTGATGCAGGACCTCTGGCATCGCGGCAGCGCTGCCTTTTCGATTAGAGTCTGCCCCCGGCCCGAATTCCATGGAACGACTGCTCAAGTGGCTCGACGACCTGGACGACCTTACGGACGTGTTCCGCGTGCAGGCGTCGTCGGTGATCATCACCGCGTTGCTCGTCGTGGCATTCGCTGCGGGCGTCGGCGCGCTGCTGCTGCTCGGACCGCCGGACCTGCTCGCCGCACCCTGACGCGGGGATCCCTGCCATGACGGGACACGACAAGCGCCCGCCGGGTGCGGATGAGCTGCGCGCGCGACTGAGCGGCGAGCAGTTCCAGGTCACCCAGAACAAGGGCACCGAACGGGCCTTTACCGGCCGCTACCTGCACAACAAGGACCAGGGCGTATACACGTGCGTGGTGTGCGATGCCGGGCTGTTTGCGTCGGAGACGAAGTACGATTCCGGCTCCGGCTGGCCGTCGTTCTGGCTCCCGCTCGCGGGTGACCGTGTCGCAACGCAGCGCGACGTCAGCCACGGCATGGTGCGGACCGAGGTCACTTGCGCCAACTGCGGCGCGCACCTCGGCCACGTGTTCGAGGACGGCCCGCAACCCACCGGGCTGCGCTATTGCGTCAACTCGGCTTCCCTCGAATTCAACAAGACGAAGGGCTGACTCATGCACTGGATCTTTTCCGCGATGTCCCCGCCGGCTGCGACCATGGTCCTGGCCTGTGCGCTGCTCGCGGGCTGCGCGCGCCCGTCGCTGCCGGCGGTCGCGCCAGCCGACCAGCTGGCTGCGCTCGAGGTCACGGAGCTGGTCGTCGGCCAGGGCGCTGAGGCGACACCGGGTTCGAAGGTTACCGTGCACTACACCGGCTGGATGTTCGATCACACGCGCCCGGACCGGAAAGGCGCTGAGTTCGACAGCTCGCGCAAGAGCGGACAGCCGTTCAGCTTCGTGCTGGGCCAGCAGCAGGTCATTGCCGGCTGGGACCAGGGCGTGGCCGGCATGAAGACCGGTGGTCAGCGGCGGCTCGGGATCCCGTCGGCGCTGGCCTACGGCGAGCGCGGGGCCGGTGGCGTGATTGCGCCGGGCGCAACGCTCGTGTTCGACGTCGAACTGCTCGCGGTTCAGCCGCCGCGCTGACGCCGCGACCGCGTCATTTCACCGCGGGGTTCAGCGAGTACGTGCCGCTGAGTGTGGCTTCGGCCAGCACGTGCCGCGCGATGGCGTCCTTCACCTGCTGACCCGTGAATGCACCTTCGACCGGGCAGCGCGCGAGGTCGATCGCATACAGCGTGAAATGATAGTGATGCAGCAGCGTGTCGTTCCACGGCGGGCAGGGACCGTCGTAGCCGAAGTACTCGCCTGCCATGTCCTTGTCGCCGGCAAACCAGAGCGTGTAGTCGTTCAGTCCCTGGCGTGATCCCCGCGGTCCGCGGGGATCGCGCTTGCCGCGCGCAGTCATGCCATCGCTGGCAGAACCGGCCGGAATTTCGCTGACCGACGGTGGAATGTCCACCAGCACCCAGTGCCAGAAACTGGTTCGCGGCAGGTCGGCCGGCACGCTGCGGCCCTCCTGGTTGACGTCGTCCGCGCGGGTCGGCACGTCGACGTCGACGCACAGCAGGACCAGCGATTTTGCCGTCGAGGGCACACCCGTCCAGCGCAAGTGCGGGTTGCGGTTGCCGCTCATGCGGACGTGCTGTGCCGGGTCGGGCGCGCAGAACGCGAACTCTTCGGGGATCCGCCGGCCGTGTACGAAGTTCGAAGACAACAGGTGCACTGCGGGTCACTCCTTGGCTTGCCTGCGCCCGATTCTGCCATGGCCCGGCGGCGGACCGGCAGCGTTCTGGCACACTGCAGCCCCGTTCTTCAGCGCCCGGATGCCGCCATTGCCCGCATGTTCGACCGCCACCGCTGAACCGTTTCGCCCGCCCGCGCCGCTGGCCGTCCGCATTGCCGGTCCGGCTGGCGCCATCGAAGCGCGCGTCGAAGATCCGCTGCCAGCCGGGGCGACCCGCCGGGTCGTCGGCGTCGTCTGCCACCCGCATCCGCTGTTCGGCGGCACGATGCAGAACAAGGTCGTGCACACCGTTGCCCGAGCCATGCAGGAGGCGGGGGCGGCGACGGTGCGTTTCAATTTTCGTGGCGTGGGCGCCAGCGAGGGCCGCCACGACCGGGGCGTTGGTGAACTCGAGGATGCTCGCGCAGTGACCGAGTGGACGCGCCGGCACTTCGACTGCGACGCGCTGTGGCTCGGCGGGTTCTCGTTCGGTGCGGCGACCGCCCTGCAGGCGGCGGCACGCGGTGCGCGGCCGGCGAAGCTCGTGACGATCGCGCCGCCTGTCGGCCGCATCATCACCGAACCCGTGCCGCGTCCGGACTGTCCCTGGCTGATCGTGCAGGGCGACCATGACGAACTCATCGACATCGAAGCCGTGCGTTCCTGGGTGCGCAGCTTCGTTCCCGAACCCGAGTTGACGGTGATTGCGGGCGCCGAGCACTTCTTCCATGGCAAGCTCGGCGAGCTGCGCTCGGGCGTGCTCGCCTTCCTGCGCAATGGCTGAAAATATCGCTGCGGTGGCCGGGAAACCACCAATGAAAACGCCGGAGTGCGTGAGCACCCCGGCGTCATCAGCGAAAAATCGCGTCGGTCAGCTCGCGCTCAGTTCACGAACCCCTTGAGGTTCTTGAGCGGCATCACGCGAACCTTCTTGCTGGCCGGCTTGGCCTTGAAGACCATCTTTTCGCCGGTAAAGGGATTCACGCCCTCGCGCGCCTTGGTGGCGGGCTTCTTGACGACCTTCATCTTGGCGAGACCCGGGAGCGTGAAGATGCCGTGGCTCTTCAGGCTCCTCCTGATCACGGTGTTGAGCGATTCGAAAACCGAGCTCACCTGCTTCTTCGACAGGCCCGTGTCCTTCGAGACGTGCGCGAGGATGTCGGACTTGGTCGGAGCAGAGCTCTTCTTGGCTGCCATCTTGATGTATCTCCTGGTTGTGCTGCGGGCCGCAGGCCCTTGGTTAGTCTGTCAGCACGCGAAAAATACCATGAAAACTAGGCTTGTTAATACATTGAAGCTGTTTTTTCCCGATTTTTTTAGGGCTGCGGTGATTCAGTCGCCGAAGAACTCGCGCTTGAACTGCACCGAGCGCCGTCCGCTGCCTGCGACCGGCTCGACGTCGATGTTGAAGACGAGGATCTCGTCGCCGCTGATGCCGACCTCGCCGATGAAATACACGGCGGTCCCTTCCTGCACGCGCCGCATCGTGAGGCTTTTCAGCTGCCCGTTCAGGTTGTGCGCGGAGGCCGACACGGTGCCATCGACGGGTTTGGCCGCGCCGCCAGGCGTCTTGGTGAGCATCGCTACGTTCAGCAGCACCCGATTCGGGCTGCGTTCGATGCCATAGGCGCGGGCCACTTCCGGCGTCAGCTGGTCCGTCCGGATTGCGTTGTAGTGGACCTCGAGGTCGTCGAAATCCTTCTGCGTGTCTTCCGTCGGTCGGGCGGTCTGCGGTTGCTGGCCGATGTCCGTGCCGCAACCTGCCACGAGCAGCAGGCCGGCGGCAGCCAGCAGCACGGTTGCCGTGCAACGGCGAGGCGATGAAAAAGAGCTGTGAATCCCGGTGTCTGGAGTGGGCATCGCAGGTTCCTCCCGAACTTCGCGCGAGGGTGGCGCAGGGCACGGGCTCGACGCTGTCGAGCGCAGCTGACTATAACGCCGGTCTCGTCGTGAACGTAACCGGGGGTGCCTGCCGGGCATCGCCCGCCTGCGGCGTGTCAGTCGGCCCGTGCGGCCGAGAGGGCGCTTTGCAATGCGGCAGGAACCTGCTGCACGCCGTGCAGGCGCACGCGTTTGTCGCGGCCGGTCTGGCCGGCATCCAGCGACACGCGGGACCTGGGCAGCCCGCATGCGTCGGCAATGAAGGCGAGCAATGCCAGGTTCGCGCGACCATCGACGGGAGGCGCATTGAGCCGGACCTTGAGACGGTCGCCGAAGAGACCTGCAAATTCCGTGCGCGACGCTCGCGCCTGAACGCGAACGTCGAGCACCCAGTCTGTCCCGTCGCGGCGTAGTGGCTCGCTCATGCAGCTCGGCGGGGACGAGCCGCCGCCTTGCTCATCGCAGCAGGATCTGCAGCGCCTGCAGCGCGATCAGCAGGAAGACCGCCGACAGGTCGAGTCCGCCCAGCGGCGGAACGACGCGGCGAATCGGCGCGAGCAGCGGCTCCACCAGCTTGCTCAGGATCTGCGCAGCCGGGTTGTAGGCCGCGCCCGCGAACCAGCTGAGCAAGCGCATACAGCAGCACCGCGAAGAAATAGAACTGCAGCACGGTGTGCAGCAGGCCGTAGACACCGCCCAGCAGGATCGATTCCAGTCCGAAGCCGCCGCCCGCCACGCCGCGGAGCAGCGCCGTGCCCGCGAACTGCACGATCAGCAGTGCAACGACTGATGACGGATCGAGGCGCTTGCCGGGCGGCATGACCTTGCGCAGTGGCAGCACCAGCGGGTTCGTGACCTGCAATACCGCCTCGCCGAACGGGTTGCGGAAGTCGGCGCGGACGAGCGGCATCAGCACGCGCAGCAGGAACGCGATCACGACCAGCGTGAACAGCGCGGAGAGAATGAAGTGCAGGGCCTGCATGTCAGGTTCCGGTTCGGGTGGGTATCAGAGCGTGCCGAATTCCTGCGCGAGCGCAGCGGCCCGGCGTGCTCCGGCCGCCACCGCCGCCGTAAAAATACCACGCACGCCAGCCGCGTCGAGCACCTCGAGCGCGGCTGCTGTCGTGCCACCCCTGGACGTCACCTGGGCGCGTAATTCGGCCGCTGACTCGGTGGCTTCGGCCGCCATCTGGCCCGAACCACGTGCCGTTTCGACGGCGAGTTTGTGCGCCGTTACTGGATCGAGTCCAAGCTCGGTGCCGGCTGCTTCCAGACATTCGATCAACAGGAAAAAATACGCCGGACCACTCCCGGACACGGCGGTAACGACGTCGAGCTGCAGTTCATCGGGAACCCAGACGGTCGGACCGCAGGCGGCCAGGATCGTCTCGGCTGTCTGACGCGACGCGGCGTCGACGCCGGGCATGGCATACAGCGCCGTGATGCCCGCGCCGATCAGCGCGGGTCGGTTCGGCATCGTGCGAATCAGCGGCACGCCCGGACCCAGCCAGCGCACGAGGTCCTGCAAGCGGATGCCGGCGGCCACTGAAATGACGAGAGCGCCGGAGGCTGCCACCGTGCCCGCGATCGAGCGGGCGACCTGCGCCATCTGCTGGGGCTTCACCGCGAGCACGACGGTGCGGGCACCGATGACGGCTGCCGCTGCAGCGGCCACCGTCGTGACGCCGTAATCCAGCTCGAGCCGCGACCGCTGCGAGGCCTCCGGATCGGCGACGATGATCGTGGAGGGCGGCGTGCCGCGCGCGATGAGGCCTCCGATCAGGCCTGTTGCCATGTTGCCGCCACCCACGAAAGCGATCCGACTGGTCATGCTGTGTGCTCCTGTCGCCACGGTCAGTCCGGGCGGCGTCCGAAAATGGCAGTCCCGACGCGGACGATGGTCGCCCCTTCGAGCACGGCGGCTTCGAGGTCGTCGCTCATGCCCATCGACAGGGTGTCGAGGGCGTGACCGGCCGCGTTGAGTGACTCAAGCAGCTCGCGTAACTGGCGGAAAGGTCGCCGCTGAGCCTCCAGCTCCGCCGCCGGCGGCGGAATGCACATCAGTCCTCGCAGGCGCAGTCGGGGCAGCGCGGTGATTGCCGTCGCAAGTGCCGGTGCTGCCGCCGGAGTGACCCCACCCTTGCCGGGTTCGTCGGCCAGCCTGACCTGCAGCAGCACCTGCAGTGGCGCCACGTCGTGTGGTCGCTGGGCGCTCAGCCGCGAGGCGATCCGCTCGCGATCCACGGTGTGCACCCAGTCGAAGTCCGCGGCGACTTCGCGTGTTTTGTTGCCCTGCAGTTGACCGATGAAGTGCCAGGTGAGACCCGGCACGTCGGCGAGGGCTGCGACTTTGCCGATCCCTTCCTGGAGATAGTTCTCGCCGAATTCGGTCTGTCCGGCGGTCGCCGCGGCCCGCACCATCGCCGCCGGCTGCTGCTTGCTGACCGCCAGCAGCCGTACCGAGCCCGGGTCCCGACCCGCACGTTCAGCGGCCCGGACGATGCGCGTACGCACTGATTGCAGTGCTGCCGGTGAGAACTGCGGAGCGGTTAACATATTGGGGTCCGAGGGGCTGATCTATACTCTGCCGGCCTGCAAGACCCGTCCGGTTCCGGATTCGGCTCGCAGGCTAGAGGGAGCCGACACGATGGCCGTGGACATTGCCCAGCTGCTGGCATTTGCCGTCAAGAACAAAGCCTCCGACCTGCACCTGTCGTCGGGCGTGCCGCCCATGATCCGTGTCGATGGCGACATGAAGCGGATCAACATGCCGCCGCTGACGCACAAGGAAGTGCACAGCATGGTGTACGACATCATGAATGACAAGCAACGGAAGGCGTACGAAGAGTTCTACGAGACGGACTTTTCGTTCGAAATTCCGAAGCTCGCGCGTTTCCGCGTCAACGCGTTCAACCAGAACCGCGGCGCGGCCGCCGTGTTCCGCAACATCCCCTCGGTGGTGCTGTCGCTCGACGACCTGAACGCGCCGAAGATATTCAAGGACATCGCGATGCAGCCGCGCGGCCTGGTGCTCGTCACCGGCCCCACCGGCTCGGGCAAGTCGACGACGCTCGCCGCGATGATCAACTACGTCAACGACAACCGGCCGGACCACATCATCACGATCGAGGATCCGATCGAGTTCGTGCACGAGTCGAAGCGCTGCCTGATGAACCAGCGCGAAGTGCACCGCGACACGCTCGGGTTCAGCGAGGCTCTGCGCTCGGCGCTGCGCGAGGACCCGGACGTCATCCTGGTCGGCGAAATGCGCGACCTCGAGACGATCCGCCTGGCGCTGACCGCCGCCGAGACGGGCCACCTCGTGTTCGGCACGCTGCACACGAGTTCGGCCGCGAAGACCATCGACCGCGTCGTCGACGTGTTCCCGGCGGCGGAAAAGGAAATGGTCCGCGCGATGCTCTCCGAATCGCTGCGCGCCGTCATCTCGCAGACGCTGCTGAAGCGCATCGGCGGCGGCCGCATCGCGGCCCACGAGATCATGATCGGCACGCCCGCCATCCGTAACCTGATCCGCGAGGGCAAGATCGCGCAGATGTATTCGGCGATTCAGACCGGCCAGCAGAACGGCATGCAGACGCTGGACCAGTGCCTGAAGGAGTTGTTGCAGAAAGGCCTGATCACCAAGGAAGAGGCGCGGTTCCGCGCGCAGAACAAGGAGGACTTCTAGGCGGCGACACCGGCGCCTGAGAGAACACCATGGATCGTGATACCAGCATCAAGCTCATGCAGGACCTGCTGCGCCGGATGGTCGAGCGCGACGGTTCCGACCTCTTCATCACCGCCGGCTTCCCGCCGGCGATCAAGATCGACGGCGAGATCAAGCCGCAGACCAACCAGCCGCTGACTCCGGAGCAGGCGCAGCTGCTCGTGCGCGCGATCATGAACGACCGCCAGACCAAGGAGTTCGACGCGACGCGCGAATGCAACTTCGCGATCGCGCCGCCGGGCATCGGCCGCTTCCGCGTCAGCGCCTTCGTGCAGATGGGGCTCACCGGCGCGGTGCTGCGCACCATCAATATCAAGGTGCCGACGGTCGACGAGCTCGAGCTGCCGCCGATACTCAAGGAAATCGTGCTGTCGAAGCGCGGCCTGTGCATCCTGGTCGGCGCGACCGGCTCGGGCAAGTCGACTTCGCTCGCCGCGATGCTGGACTACCGCAACGACAAGACCCGCGGCCACATCATCACGATCGAGGACCCGATCGAGTACGTCCACACCCACCGCAACTGCGTCGTGACGCAGCGCGAGGTGGGCGTCGACACCGAAAGCTGGCACATGGCGCTCAAGAACACGCTGCGCCAGGCGCCCGACGTGATCCTGATCGGCGAAATTCGCGACCGCGAGACGATGGAATACGGCATCCAGTTCGCCGAGACCGGCCACCTGGTGCTGGCGACGCTGCATGCCAACAGCGCCAACCAGGCAATGGACCGCATCATCAACTTCTTCCCGGAAGACCGGCGCGAGCAGTTGCTGATGGACCTTTCGCTGAACATCCGGGCCATGATCGCGCAGCGCCTGATCCCGCGCGAGTCCGGCAAGGGGCGCATTGCCGCAATGGAGGTGATGCTGAACACGCCGTTGATCGCCGACCTGATCTTCCGCGGCGAGGTCAGCGCCATCAAGGAGATCATGGCCAAGTCGAACCGGCTCGGCATGAAGACCTTCGACCAGGCGCTGTACGAACTGTTCGAGGCCGGAATCATTTCGTACGAGGAAGCGCTGCGCAACGCCGACTCGAAGAACGAGATCCGGCTGCGCATCAAGCTCGAGAGCAAGCGCGAAAAATCGGCTCACCTCGACGAAACCGGCGCGCTCAAGATCCTCGAGGAAGAGGAATGATGGCGGCCGAATCGCCCGAAATCGAGGCGACCACGCCGCCGCCCGAGCGGTTTCTGGACGACGGCGGTCTGGTGGGTGTCGACACCGCCCGCAACTTCGTGCTGAACACCAGGCCGCTGTTCAAGCTGATGGTGGAGAAGAAGGCTTCCGACCTGTTCTTCAGCTCGAACGCCCCGATCAAGATCAAGATCGAGGGCAAGATCGTCCCCTGTCAACAAGCAGGTGCTGACGGCAGACCAGGTGCGCCAGGCCGCCTACGGCCTGATGAACCAGGAACAGATCGACTACTTCCAGCAGGAGCTGGAGATCGACTTCGCGATCTCCGAGCCGGGCCTCGGGCGCTTCCGTATCGCGGTCTTCCACCAGCGCGGCAACCCCGCCATGGTGCTGCGCTACATCACCGCCGACATGCCGTCGCTCGAGGAGCTCGGCCTGCCGATGATCATGAAGGACCTGGTCATGATCAAGCGCGGACTGGTGCTCATGGTGGGCGCCACGGGCTCGGGCAAGTCGACCTCGCTCGCGGCCATGCTCAATTACCGCAACGAGACCTCGTCCGACCACATCCTGACGGTCGAGGACCCGATCGAGTTCCTGCACCGGAACAAGAAGTCGATCGTCAACCAGCGCGAAGTGGGGCTCGACACCAAGTCGTTCCATCGCGCGCTGCGCAGCGCCATGCGCGCCGCGCCGGACGTGATCCTGATCGGTGAAATCCGCGACCGCGAGTCGATGGAATACGCGCTGACGTTCGCGGGCACGGGCCACCTGTGCCTCGCGACGCTGCACGCGAACAACGCGGCCGAGACGCTCGACCGCATCATCAACATGTTCCCGCGCGACCAGCACTCGCAGATCTTCCTCGACCTGTCGCAGTACCTGAAGGCGATACTTTCCCAGCGCCTGGTCATGGGCAGGGACGGCAAGCGCTGCGCCGCTCTCGAGGTGCTGCTCAACACGCCGCACGTGCAGGAGCTGATCAAGAAGGGCGACGTGATCGGCGTCAAGGAATCGCTGATTCGCAGCAGCGAGAAGGGCGTGCAGAGCTTCGACATCGCGCTCTACGAGCTGTACAAGCAGGGCAAGGTCACGCTCGAGGAGGCGATTTCGAACGCCGACTCGCGCACCAACCTCGAGGCGAAGATCAACTTCGGTTGAGTCTCCGGCGCGATCGGCGATTCGCAGGCGCCGAGGGTGTAGCAGGCGGCCGATCCGGTGCCTTTCCCCGAGCTTGGAAAGGCAGACACGCGCTCGGGGAAAGGCACCGGATCGGCCGCTTGCGAGACCGCGCCTGAGCGACCGGAATCGACGCCGATCATCACCGCAACAGCAGCATCACCGCCGTCGATTCCGGTCGCACGGCGCTCGCAGCGTCGATAGTCGCCACCTCAGCGTGAGCTGCCTGGCTTGAAGAGCCTTGCCCCCAAAAGGGCCGCGAGCCCACCCCGACACTTCGCGACGCCTGCAGCTTGAACTCGCCAGTAGTTGTCGGCTCCGTTACCGAAACGTGATGGCTCTTGCTGCAGGTTCCAGTAGAAAGCAGTCATTCGCCGATGTCGCAAACCGGCCAGGGGACTAAACCGCTCTCGCGGTAGGGCTGCTTCGATCCGAGTGCGGTGGATGACTGAGTCCTGAGGCTCTGTTTCGTATGTTTCGGAGTGAGGCGATCCGCCTCGCATCGGGACCGGAGCAGAGCCATGAACACCACGACATCAGGCATTTCGCCGCTGCGTCAACGCATGATCGAAGACATGCGGATGCGCAAGCTCGCGCCCACGACGCAGATCGGCTACATCCGTGCGGTAAGGCATTTCGCGGGCTTTTTAGGCCGCTCGCCCGACACGGCGAGTGCGGGGGACCTGCGCCGCTATCAACTGCACTGTGTCGATCGAGGCGTCTCCCCGATCACGCTCAACGCAACGATTACCGGGCTCAAGTTCTTCTTCCAGGTCACCCTCGGCCGCGCCGAGCTGATGGCGAAGATGCGCCCCCTGCCCGTGGCGCAGACACTGCCGGTGATTCTCAGCCGCGAGGAAGTGGGCCGCCTGATCGAGTCGGCACGCAACCTCAAGCATCGCACCGCGTTGTCGGTGGCGTATGGCGCGGGGCTTCGCGTCAGCGAAGTCATCGCGCTCAAGGTCGCCGACATCGACAGCACGCGCATGGTGCTGCGCGTCGAGCAGGGCAAGGGCCGCAAGGATCGCTATGCGTTGCTGCCGCCGTTGCTGCTCGAGCGGCTGCGCGCCTGGTGGCGAGCGGGTCGCGCCGAGGGCAAGCTGCTGCCGAACGGCTGGCTGTTCCCGGGCCGCGATCCCCTCGATCCCATGACGACGCGGCAGCTGAACCGCGTCGTGCACGAGGCGGCTGCCCTCGCGCGCATCGACAAGCGCGTCTCGATGCACACGCTCCGGCACTGCTTCGCGACTCACCTGCTCGAGCAGAAGGAAGATATCCGGGTGATCCAGGTGCTGCTCGGGCACAAGAAGCTCGAGACCACCGCGCTGTATACGCAGGTGGCCACGGAGACGCTGCGCGAGGTGATCAGTCCGCTGGAGAGCACCCGACCGGCGTAGGGCAGGCTCGTGCTGGAGGTGGCGGATATCTTCCGCGCCCACGGCCCGAGCTGGCGGCACGAGCAGCGCGGCCACTTGAGTGTCGGCCAGCTCAAGGTCATGTCGGCGATCGAGAGCTGTCGCAGCGCGGCCCTCGGCGGCCATGCGCTGCGCTGCTCGGCCTGCGCGCAGCCGCAGATCGCCTATAACTCCTGCCGCAACCGGCACTGTCCCAAGTGCCAGTCGAGCGCCGCGCAACGCTGGCTCGACGCGCGTCAGGCCGACCTGCTGCCGGTCGACTACTACCACGTGGTCTTCACGCTGCCCGCGCCCATCAGCGCTATCGCTTACACCAACAAGGAGCTCGTGTATGGCCTGCTGTTCGATCTCGCCGCCGAGACGCTGCGCACGATCGCCGCCGACCCCAAGCACCTCGGTGCCCGCATCGGTGTCACCCTGGTGCTGCACACCTGGGGGTCGGCACTGACCCACCATCCCCATGTCCACGGCATCGTGCCCGGCGGCGGCCTCGCGCTCGATGCCGAACGCTGGGTACCCTGCAGGCCGGGGTTCTTCCTGCCGGTGCGCGTGCTCTCGCGGCTGTTCCGGCGGCGCTTCTCGAAGAGCTGTCCGCGGCCCATGGCCGCGGACAGCTGCACTTCTTCGGTGAGCACGCGGACCTGGCTGATCCGGCCACCTTCGCCGACTGGCTCGCACCGCTGCGCCAGTGCGAGTGGGTTGTCTACGCCAAGCGCCCGTTCGCAGGCCCCGCGGCCGTACTCGCCTATTTGTCGCGCTACACCCACCGCGTCGCCATCTCCAACCGCCGGCTGCTGGCCTTGGACGAGCGCGGCGTTACGTTCCGCTGGAAGGACTACCGCGCGGAGGGCCGCACGCGCCACAAGACCATGAGCTTGAGCAGCGCAGAGTTCATGCGTCGGTTCCTGCTGCACGTGCTGCCAGGCGGCTTCCACCGCATCCGCCACTATGGGCTGCTCGCCAACGCGCGCCGCAAGAGCAACCTGGCCACCGCACGCACGCTCCTGCACCAACCGGCCCCGACCGTTGCGATCCGTTCCAGCGAGGCGCCTACCGGCACGGGTCACGCGCAGCCCACGTTCCGCTGCCGACACTGTGGCGCGCCCATGCTCATCCTCGAGACCTTCGCCCGCGTTCCGCACATCCGCGGGCCACCGGCTTCGGATCCGCGCTCATGAGCATGGGTCGCTCGGCAACCCTAATTGCATCGCCGGCGCTGCATCCGTCCGTGCCGACGCGAACGCCCGTGGCCGCGCGCCGCTCAGGGCATCCCAATGACCCCCTCCAACGCCAACCACGCCGCTGCGATCGCGCTGCACTCGCGCACGGGCACGCGATTGCCGTCGACTCCATCGTCGTCATCGGTGCCGTCATCACTTCACGCGGCATCCCGCGCGCTCAAATCCCCATAGCGCAGCGTCGTTCCTGACCCGGCTCAGTTCGGCCCCGCGGTTTCCTCCCTTGAGGATTGTGCGACGCCCGCCACTACCCTCGTTGGCGAGCCCACAGCGTTGCGCTCTCGCGGGCGGGCATCGCACAATCCTTAACAGGAGCCGACTTACCGCTCCCATGCGCTCGACGCAAGACCAGGGACGATCCGACCGCTGGACGGCAGAACAGTCGACAACGTGACGGTGTCTCACCTGCTTGGCTTGTGTCGCTTCCCCGGAGCGGCCACGTTGCCCGGGACCGTACCGGGCCGCAAGTGCGCTCGCCATCGATTCTCGAGCACCGCATCTTTCGCCACGCTCGCCGCGTGGGCGGCGCGCAGGGCGGCCAGAAACTCAATTGCCGCCGGGCTGGGCGAGCGATGACGCAACTTCATGAACGCCCAACTGGTTCGCATCCAACTCTGGTAGAAGATCGGCACTACGCGGCGCAGCGCCAGCGCCCGCGTCATCATGCCGAGAGTTGCCAGCATTACTGCATCCGACCTGGCTATCGTGGCGACGGCGAGCGGGACGGTCGGACACTCAATCGCGGGAACAGGACGCGTAAGTCCCACCGTTGATGAGGCTCCCAGCGCTTCGAGGAAGGGCTTGAGGGCGCGCGGCGGCAGGCGGGAAACCTGGACCAGCGGGAAGTCGAGGACATCGCGCAGCGCAGCGTTTGCCGCGGTAAGTGGATGCCCGGCTCGCGCAAAGAGATAGGCCTTGATGGGTTCGAGGGTTTCGAAGATATCGATCGATTCGTCGCCCTGCAGGATCGTGCTCTCGCCGACAACGAGGTCCAGCGCCCGTTGACGAAGCGCGCGTCCAAGAACCTCCAACGAATCCACCTGAATGCGAACGCGCAGGGCAGGATGCGCGGATACGAAGCGCGGCAGGGCATGCGGTAACAGCAGTTCCGCGGCGTAGGGGCCGAAGCCGATCGCGAGCTCGCCCTTGTGCAGCCCCTTGGCCAGCGCTACTTCGCGCTCGAGATCCGAGACCTGCGCGGACACGGCCGCGGCCTGCTGCAGGAATAGGTAACCGAAGTCCGTTGGCTCCGCGCCGTGTCGGAGCCTGGAGAACAGTGGCAGACCGACGGTCGCCTCCAGATCCCTGATGCTGCGGCTGAGCGTTGGCTGCGCGATGCCGAGCGCATCGGCGGCGCGGCTGAAGCTGCCGTGTTCGGCCAGTGCCGCGGCATGTCGGATGAGGCGAAGGTCAATGGGCACGCTGGGGGCCAGACGATAGAGGGGACGAGCGAACTATACCCAGACCGTATGGAACCGATAGCCCCGGCGACATTGCCAGCCTTCCAGGCAACGCCGAGAATCCGCCCGCCAATCGGAGACCAGACATCCACCGGTAAGCCCACCAACAAGGGTGAGTCCAAATGGTTGAAATGACATCAAAGCTTCGGCACAGCCTCGCGTTCTTTGCCGCGATGCTTTTGCCCCCGCTTACCGGCAGCGCGCAGACTCGGGCGCCACTTGCGCCAACTGAAGCCAGGGCGATCGCCGAAGAGGCTTACATCTTCGGCATGGCCATCGTCGAGCACTACAAGGCGCTGTGGGCCTACGGCATCGAGCCGCAGTCACCCAAGTACTGTGGCATCAACAAGCTCTGCAACGACACGCGACTCTATGGTCCGAAGGACACCGCCGTCGTGTCGGCCAACAACGACACCATCTACACCAGCGGAATGATGGACCTGCGCGCGGAGCCGATGATCCTGCAGGTGCCGGCCATTACGGACCGGTACTACTCGTTCATGCTGGTCGACATGGTGACCGACAACTTCGCCTACGTCGGCTCGCGCGCCACCGGCACTGAGCCAGGCACCTACGCGATCACAGGCCCGGGCTGGAAAGGGCAACTGCCCAAGGGTGTGACACGCATCCCGTCGCCGAGCTGGCTGGTCCTCGCGATCGGACGTACGGGCGTCAACGGCGAGGCCGACATGCCGGCGCTGCGCAAGGCGCAGGCCGGCTACAAGCTCGTGCCGCTGTCGACTTTCGTCGGCAAGCCCGCGCCGCCCGCCGCGCCGAATATCGAATTCCCGCCATTCGTCGATGCCAAGACCGCGGACAGTGCGACGTTCATCAATTACCTCAATTTCATGATGCAGTTCCAGGCCTTCCCGGCCGCAGAGCAGCCGATGCTCGACCGCCTGGCGCGCATCGGCGTCGGTCCGGGCCGCGCGTTCGATCCGACAGCCTTTTCGCCGGAGGTGATGCAGGCCATCGACGAAGGCATTGACGCGGGACGAGAGAAGGTGCGCGCCAAGGCGGACAACCTTGGCACCCAGGTCAACGGCTGGAACATTTCCCCCGCCAACGCCGGCGAATTCGGGCAAGACTTCATGACGCGTTCGGCGGCGGCCTGGAAGTACATCTACGTGAACTCGGCCGTGGAGGCGATGTACCCGACAGCAGGGGTCGACGGCAGCAGCAAGCCGCTGGAAGGCGGCACCGGTCGCTATGTCCTCACGTTTCCACCGGGCGCGCTGCCACCCGTCGACTACTTCTGGTCGCTGACGCTTTACGACGCCAAGACCCAGGTGCCGATCGAGAACGCGATCGATCGCTATTCGATCGGCGACCGCACGCCCGGCATCGTCAAGGGCGCGGACGGCTCGCTGACGATCTACATCCAGGCCGACAGGCCAACGACCAATGCCGCCAACTGGTTGCCGGCGCCCAAGGCGCCGTTCTACGTGATCCTGCGCACCTATGGCCCGAAACCCGCGATGCTCGACGGCAGCTACAAGGTTCCGCCGATCACCCGCGCGAATTGACCTTATCTCGAGCGGGAATCCCATGAACAAGTATTCGGCAGCAGCTTCTTCGTACGTGGTCGGGCCTCTGGTGGTGGCAGCTGCGCTGCTCGCAACTGCCTGCTCAATGTCCGCCTCCCCGCCGGTGACAGCGCCGGAGGCGCGCGCGATCGCGAAGGAGGCGTGGCTGTACGCCTATGCGCCTATCGAGAGCTATAAGACGATGTACAACCAGGCGGTCAACGAGGACTTCCCGGGCTACGTCGGCGGCTTCAACCGCTTCCGGCACTACGCGCGCATGAGCGCGCCCGCCGACACGGACATCGTCACCCCGAACAACGATACGCCGTACTCGTGGGCATGGCTCGATCCGCGCGCGGAGCCAATCGTGCTGTCGGTGCCCGCGGTGCCCGCGCCGCGCTACTACGTGAACCAGTGGTTCGACATGTACACGCACAATTTCGCCTACACAGGCGTGCGCGCCACGGGCCGCGAGGCGGGCAACTACCTGATCGCCGGGCCCGGATGGAAAGGCGGGGTGCCGAAGGACATCGCGAAAGTGTTCCGGGCCGAGACCGACTTCGTCGGGACGCTGACACGCACGCAGCTCGACGGGGCCGATGACATCGCAGCGATCCAGGCGGTGCAGGCGCAATACAAGCTCACACCCCTGTCGCAATTTGCCGGCACGCCCGCACCGAAGCCGGCAGAGGCCGTCGACTGGCCGCCGCCGGACGACCAGAAGATGGCCGGCATCGGGTTCATTCCCTACCTGAACGCACTGCTGCCCTTCATGCCGACGGTCGCGTCCGAGAAGGAAATGATGGCGCGCTTCGCCCAGATCGGCATTGGGCCAGGCAAACCCTTCGATGCCAGCAAGCTCGACCCGGCTGTCCGTGCCGGGATCGAGGAGGGCGTCGCCGAGGCCGAGAAGGAGTTGAAGGACAAGGCACTCGTCTCGACCAGTTCCAAGGAACTGTTCGGCAGCCGTCAGGAGTTGGGCAAGGATTACATCATGCAGCGCGATCTCGGCGCGATGCTCGGCATCTACGGCAACACCAAGACGGAGGCCGTCTACGGAGCGTGGCAGACGGGCCCGGACGGCAAGCCGCTCGATGGAACGAAACGTTGGGTGCTGCGTTTCCCGGCGGGCCAGTTACCGCCGGCGAGCCTGTTCTGGTCGATCACGATGTACAACCTGCCCCAGCGGCTGCTCGTCGAGAACCCGATCAAGCGCTACTCGATCGGCGATCGCACGCCGGACCTGAAGAAGGGAGACGACGGCTCGCTCGAGATCTATCTGCAAAGCGACAGCCCCGGGCCGGACAAAGAGTCGAACTGGCTGCCGACTCCGCAAGGTCCGTTCTTCCTGGTGAGTCGGATGTACGGACCCGAGCAGCCGCTGATCGACGGAACATGGAAAGAACCGCCGCTGGTCGAAGTGAAATAGGGACGCGCTGGGTGAGTTAACAATTGGTTCCAGTGGGCGGTCCGCCGCTGAACCGGAGCGTGGAGCCCGCTTCGGGGTCGCCCAGAGCAGTTCGCTTCTCGGCATAGCGCAATTCCGCTTTGGGTGTGCGCCGTGAAAAGGCGGCGCTTTCCAGTGGGTGCAAGTCCCACCCGGCAACTGCTCCAGCCGGAAGCAACCGGAGCAACGATGGAGGTAACGAAATCTTTGAAGCCTTCGGTCAAGCGTGTCACGACATACGGTGACAGCGCGAGTGTGCAGGCCGTAACGTGAGTGAACGCTGAGGAAGCCTCGAAAAGGACGATGCACGGGCCGACCCGACGACCCTATCGGGGAAGGTTGCTACGGCTGGGTGATAGAGCAAAGGTGATCCGAGCCGCCGTGCCGGGGTAGTGGCGACAGCATGCACACAAGGGAAGCGCACGCAACACGGGAAGCCCCGTCGCGTGATCGGGAAGATCAACCGGACGCCCGTGAGGGATGGGCCGGCCGCGATGGGGTGACGGAGAGGTTCGTAGTACCGGTGAAGCCGGGTAATGCCGGTGGAGGGAGGGGCCTCAGTTCAAGACAGACGCAATACGTGGTGAGGGACCGGAGATTGGGCAACCTATCAACTCCGAAGAGTGTTCAGAAACTGCAGATGGCGTTACACGCGAAAGCGAAGACGGAAGCCGGGTATCGCTTTTACGCCCTGTACGACAAGATTTGCCGCGAGGACATGCTGACTCACGCCTATGCCCAGTGCCGCTCGAACAAAGGGGCGCCGGGTGTGGATGGTGAGGGTTTTGCGGACGTCGAAGCGTATGGGGTGCAGCGGTGGCTCGGCGAACTGGCGCTTGCGCTCAAGCAGGAGACTTACCGACCGGACCCGATCAGACGAGTGTTCATCCCGAAGGCCAACGGCAAGCTCAGGCCGCTGGGCATCTCGACCTTGCGGGATCGGGTGTGCATGACGGCAGCGATGCTGGTGCTCGATCCGATCTTCGAAGCCGACCTTCCGCCCGAGCAGTACGCTTACCGTGCTGGGAGAAACGCCCAGCAAGCGGTGATCGAGGTGGAAGAGACGCTGTTCCGCGGTCATCCGGACGTCGTAGACGCCGACCTCGCGGACTACTTCGGTAGCATTCCGCACGCCGAACTGATGCGGTCGCTCGCGCGCCGCGTCGTGGATCGGCGAGTGCTGCATCTGGTCAAGATGTGGCTGGAATGTTCCGTGGAAGAAACCGATGATCGAGGAAGGAAGACGCGAAGCACGGAGGCCAAGGATAAGCGGTGCGGCATTCCGCAGGGCTCACCCATCTCACCCTTGCTGGCTAATTTATACATGCGCCGGTTCGTGCTGGGGTGGAAGAAGCTCGGGCTGGAGCAGAGCCTTGGCTCTCGCATCGTGACCTACGCCGACGATCTCGTGATCCTGTGCAGGCGGGGCAAGGCCGAAGAGGCGCTGACCCGCATGCGCGACCTCATGAGCAAGCTGAAGCTGACGGTGAATGAGGAGAAGACGCGAATCTGTAGGGTCCCGGAAGGGGCGTTCGACTTCCTGGGCTACACGTTTGGGCGGATGCACTCGGCGAAGACCGGCCAGGCCTATCTGGGTTACCGGCCATCAAAGAAGAGCATCCGGCGCATGGTCGAAAAGATCCATGCGCTCACCGCCCACTCGATGACGTGGCAAGACACCACGGAGGTGGTGGCGCAGTTGAATCGGGCGCTGCGCGGCTGGGCGAACTACTTCCGAGTAGGTAGCGTCAGCCGTGCTTACCGCGCGATCGACAGCTACACCGCAACGCGGTTACGCCGGTGGCTGCGCACCAAGCACAAGGTCAGGCGACGCCGGGGCGGAGCTTATCCACTCTCGCACCTGTACGGGCACTTCGGTCTCGTACGTCTGACCGCGCGTGGGCATGGCCCGTCGTGGGTGAAGGCGTGAGGTCTTGTCCGAGAGCCGGATGCGGGAGATCTGCACGTCCGGTTCGATGAGCGGGATGTGGAAACGGAGCTATGGCGAGGTTACTCGGGCACCGCCAAACGAAAGGGGCGGCAACAGACAAACCAAACCTACGGTCACCGCGCCACATCTCGACTCTACCGTTTTCGCGCGGTGAACGTCTGCTTTCAGGGCGGCGTCGGCGCGGTCATGAACACGAATCGCTGGCCGAACCTGATTGGTGATGCGCATTCCGCGGGCATCGCAGTGCTCGGCTAGATGCCCGAGTTGAAGGTTGGGTCGCGCACCTCCCTTGACTGGGGAGGGTCCGACGCGCGAAGGGCAGCTTCCACGCAGATTACTTGCGCCGTGCGAGTTTCTCGGGCCTGCCCGAGAACCCGCTCAGGCGCGGCGCATCGAGCGTTCGATCCGGCTTGTCCTGCCGGGAGCGTGTCTGCCTTTCCGCTCCCGGCAGGACAAGCCGGATCGGGCGCCAACTACCGCCTCGATCGAGTCTCCCGAGAACCCCGAAGCGACGCAATAGCGCTAAGCAGCCGCCGGCGGAAACACCGCACTCGCGTCGAACACCGGTCCGTCGACGCACACGCGCTTCATCGCCAGCGACCCGTCCGCCTGCACCACCGGCACCGCGCAACCAGCGCAACCGCCGACGGCGCAGGCCATGAATTCCTCGAGCGAGACCTGGCACGGCACGCCGAATTTGCGTGCCACGCGCGCTGCCGACTGCAGCATCGGGGTCGGGCCGCACGCGAACATCTCGACCTTGCCGAGCGCCTTGGCGTCCAGCGACGACAACCAGTGTGCCGCGAGGTCGGTTACGTAGCCGTGGAAGCAGCCCGGAAACCCGCTGAAGCTGGCGAGCCGGCTCGCAATGCCCCAGTCGTCCAGCAGTGGCATGCACGCGATCGCCTCGTTCGGCACGCCTGGCACCAAGATCTGCGACGGTCGAGCGCGGAACGGAAACTCGATCTCGGACCCCATCAGCACGATTGGCTGCCACGCCGCCTCATCACGACGGGACTTCAGCGATTCCGCCAGGAACACCATCGGCGGAATGCCGACACCGCCGCCCACCAGCAGCGTGCGGGGACGATCAGGATGCGCAATGAAGCCCTGGCCGATCGGGCCCAGCACGCTGATCGTCGCCCCAACCGGCTGCTGCGACAGCGCCGCGAGTCCGGGGCCCACGACCTTGTAGAGGATCTCGACCCAGCCGGCCCGCGGATCGACGCGCATGATCGACAGCGGCCGGCGCATCGGGCGTTCGGGGTCGCAAGTCAGGTGCGCGAAGCTGCCCGGCAGCGCGGCCGCGGCGCACTTCGGCGCCTGGAGGCGGATCACGAACTGTTCGCCCGGGTACGCCTGCTGCGACAGCAGCCGGCCGTCCTCGACGAAAATCGTGTCGCGATGCGCTCGTCGTCCCGGCGGCGTGCCGCGACTGCGTCCCTGAGCGTCGATGGTGCAGGTGCTCATGCCGGGCTCAGACCTCGCGCCGGCCGGCCTGCACGTTGCGGACCTGCACGTTGCGCACGATCGTCGCGAGCACCGCCATGCGCACGGCGACGCCGTTGCGAACCTGCTGCTGCACGGCCGATGCCGGGCCGTCCGCGATCGCGCTGGTGATCTCGACGCCGCGGTTCATCGGGCCGGGATGCAGGACGATCGCGCCCTTGTTCGCGTGCAGGATGCTGCGTTCGGTGATGCCCCATTCCTTCAGGAACGCGTCGACGTCCGGGATCTGCGACTGGTCCATGCGCTCCTTCTGGATGCGCAGCGCCATGATGACGTCGGCGCCGCGGATCCCGTCCTCGAGCGACGCGCAGCGTTTCGCGCCTGGGAACTCGTCCGCTTCGGGGGCAAGGCTCGCCGGGGACACGAAGCGCAGTTCGCCGACGCCGAGCGTCTGCAGCGCGGTCGCAGTCGAACGAGCGACCCGGGAATGGCTGATGTCGCCCACGATCGCGACGCACAGGTTCTGCAGGTCGCCCTTGCGCTGGCGGATGGTCAGCACGTCCAGCAGTCCCTGCGTCGGGTGCGAGACGTGCGCCTCGCCCGCGTTCAGCACGCTGACGTGCGGCTGCACGTGGCCCGCGACGAAGGCCGGCAGGCCGGGTTCGGAGTCGCGCATCACGAACACGTCCACCATCATCGCCTGCAGCGTGTAGATCGTGTCGAGCACGGTCTCGCCCTTCACGCGCGAGGACGAGTGCAGGTCGAGGTTGACCACGTCGGCGCCGAGGCGCGTGGCGGCGAGTTCGAACGAGACGCGTGTGCGGGTACTCGGCTCGAAGAACAGGTTCGCCACCGTGCGGCCGAGCAGCGCGCCGTCACGGGCCGGCAGGTCGCCGGGTTCGCGGACGTAGAACTGCGCGAGGTCGAGCAGTTGCACGATTTCGTCACGCGCGAGGCCTTCGAGCGTGAGCAGGTGGCGCAGGCGGCCGGCATGGTCGCGTTGCAGGTCTCGGCCGGTGTCAGTTTTCAAGGCGTGCCCATCCAGGTCAGCAGGATCAGCCGTGCCGCGTTCGCATCGATGTCCTCGGGACGGATGCGTCGCGCGCGCGTTCCGGAGCGGCGCTCGCTGCGCAACTCGTCGTAAGCGGCATTGGACGTCAGGCGCTCGTCCACGTAGTCGACCGGCAGTCCTGAGCGCCGCGCGAGTTTTTCGCCGAAGGCACGGCAGGCTGCTGTCGTGGTGGTGTCCGAGTCGTCCATATTATAGGGGAGCCCGACCAGCAGCCGGGCCGGGGTCCATCGGGCAATGCAGCTATCGACGGCGGGCCAGTCCGGCGCTCCATTCCTGGCGGACAGGGTGCCGACGGCCGAGGCCGACCCGGTCATCGTCTGCCCGACGGCGACCCCGATGCGGCGGGTGCCGAAGTCGAACGCGAGCACGACCTCTCCCGGCGACGGGTGACCACCGTGGGCGGCGGGCGGCGGCGGATCGTCTTTGTGGGTCGGAATCAGGCGTGGCCCGCGTCGCTGCTGAGGGAGAGCAGGTCGACGCCCAGCAAGCGGGCAGCCGCGCTCCAGCGCTGCTCGATCGGCGTCGCGAACAGCACGCGCTCGTCCGCGTCCACCGAGAGCCAGGCATTGCGCGCCATCTCGTCCTCGAGCTGGCCGGAATCCCAGCCCGCATAACCCAGCGCGATGACGGCGCTGCCGGGACCTTCACCGGCGGCGAGGGCATCGAGGATGTCGCGCGACGTGGTCAGGTGCATGCGTTCCGAGAATGGCAGCGACGATTCATACTTGCCGGCCGGGGAATGCAGCACGAAGCCGCGTTCCGTCTGCACCGGGCCGCCCCGCAGCACCGGCTGGTCGTTGACGCGCGAGCGCGAGAAATCCAGGTCGAGCTGCTGGAAGACCTCACCGAACGTCATCGGCAGCGTGCGATTGATGACGATGCCGAGCGCGCCGCGCTCGCTGTGTTCGCACACCAGTGTCACGGTCTGGGCGAAGTTCGGGTCGTCCATGGCGGGCATGGCGATCAGGAACTGGTTGGTGAGGTAAGCGGTCACGGGGCGACAGTATCGCGCTACGGGCCGGAGGAAAAGACTGCGCCGGCGCCGCCGAGTTGCCCGTTGATGAACTGCCACTCGTAGGCGAAGCGGAGCACGGGGTAACGCTCGCGCAATGCGCTCGGGAAGGGTTCGAACGGCGCCGCGAGGCGCACGATGCCGACGGCGGCGTTGTCCAGTTCGCGGTGGCCGCTCGTGCGCCGCACGACCACCGATTCGAGGGTACCGTTGGCACGGATCGCCACCTCCAGCACGGGATTGCCCGACAGCTGTCGACGCCTGGCTTCGTTCGGGAAATTGAGGGTGCCGACGCGCTCGATCCTGCGTTTCCAGCCGTCCAGGTACGCGGCGATGGCGGATTCACGCGTATTGGCGAGGAGCTTGCCGTCCACCGACAGCTGGCCGCGCAGGTAAAGGTCGCGGTCAGCGACCGAGGCGTTCAGGCCAACGGTCGGCGCGGCCGGCGACGGGCTGGCATAGAACACGGGCGGCTCCTCGCGCGGCCCGGCACCCGTGGCAAGCCGCTCGGCCTCGAGTGCACGTCGCGCGAGCACCGACACCGCGCCCTCGGGTTCGGCGAGCCGGGCCTGCTCTTCCTGGTCCGAGGCCGGAGCGTTCGGCACCGCTTCTCGTTCCGGCCGCGCTTCGGGCAGCGAGGCTCGGCCGGCCTCCAGGCCGGTACCGGTGCCTTGTTGCGTGCGCTGCGCGATATAGGCCGCCTCGAGGTTCGCCTGTGGATCGTCCGGCCCGGCCGGGACCAGCAGGACCTCGAGCGTGGGCAGGGCATTGT
Source organism: Pseudomonadota bacterium (assembly GCA_016705325.1). GTDB lineage: Bacteria > Pseudomonadota > Gammaproteobacteria > Steroidobacterales > Steroidobacteraceae > RPQJ01. The sequence goes on from JADIYJ010000029.1 coordinate 187,346, forward strand.
CTGGCACGGGTGGGGCGCTGAAGCGCACGCCCAGAATGACCAGCCCATGAACCAGGGCCGCCACGAAAATGGCGGTGGCCAGGCGGTCCCCGGTGGGATCGCGGCGTCTGCGGAGGATGTCCGGCGTCGTCAATGCGCCCTGCCCCGGGTCGCGACACGGCGCGCGATCGTATCCATCAGCGAGCCGGCGATGTCGGTGCCGAACTGCTGGTCGATCTCGCGCACGCCCGTCGGGCTGGTCACGTTGATTTCGGTGACGAAGCTGCCGATCACGTCGAGACCCACGAACAGCATGCCCCGGTCGCGCAGCGTCGGGCCGATCTCGGCGGCCAGCCAGCGGTCACGCTCGTTGAGCGGGCGGCCGACGCCCCTGGCGCCCGCGGCCAGGTTGCCGCGGTTGTCCGCCTCGGTCGGAATGCGTGCGAGCGCATAGGGCACGGGTTCGCCGTCCACCAGGATCACCCTCGAATCGCCGGTCGTCACGATGTCCGGGATGTAGCGTTGCACAATCGCGTAGCGCGTGCCGTACTCGGTGAGCGTTTCGAAGATCACGTTCGCATTCTTGTCGCCGGCGTCGACCACGAAGATCGAGCGGCCGCCCATGCCGTAGAGGGGCTTGCAGACCGCGCGGCCGTGTTCCTTGAGGAACGCGTGCATGTCGGTCATGTCGCGCGTGATCAGGGTGGGCGCGCAGCACTGCGGAAACCAGGCCGTGTAGACCTTTTCGTTCATGTCGCGCAGGCCCCGCGGCTGGTTGACGACCAGCGCTCCCTGCAGCTCGGCCCGCTCGAGGATGTAGGTCGAATAGATGTATTCGGTGTCGAACGGCGGATCCTTGCGCATCAGGATCGCGTCGAAGTCGCCGAGCCGGGTCACCACGGCCGCGCCGCGCGTGAACCAGTCCGTGTCGTGGCTGCGGACGCCGATCGGGTGCGCACGACCCAGGGCGACGCCGTCGCGCAGCCAGATTCCGGGCAACTCCAGGTAATGGAGTTCCCAGCCGCGACGCTGCGCGGCGAGCAGCATCGCCAGCGTCGTGTCCTTGCGGGGCTTGATGTCCTCGATCGGATCCATGACGACGGCGATGCGCAGGGGTTTCAGGGACATGCGGACTCCGCGCGGGCGGCGGCCTCGAGGAAGTTGACTGTGATGGGTGTCATGGTATCGAAAGCCGCCAATGGCAGGGGGGTGGCCAATATGTTAAAACGCCCTCGCGAGCGGCGGCCTCGCGCATAGCGTCGCACTCGCACGCACACTCGACCCCGAGGTTTCGACCGTATGGAAAACACGGCTGCCAGCAACAGTCGGCCAAGGCTGGCTGGCCTCAAGGTGCTGGTCATCGACGACAGCAAGACCATCCGGCGGACGGCCGAAACCCTGCTGGCGCGGGAGGGTTGCGAGGTCTTCACCGCCGTGGACGGCTTCGACGCCCTGTCCAAGGTTGCCGACCATCAGCCGGACATCGTCTTCGTGGACATCATGATGCCGCGCCTGGACGGCTACCAGACCTGTTCGCTGATCAAGCACAACAAGGTCTTCAAGAGCATTCCGGTGATCATGTTGTCGAGCAAGGACGGACTCTTCGACCGGGCCCGCGGCCGCATCGTGGGCTCCGAGCACTACCTGACCAAGCCCTTCACGCGCGAAGAACTGCTGAGCGCGATCGAGACGCACGTCCAGCGCACCTGAGCGCGGCTCGCGGAGGATACTGACTGTGGCACTCGTACTGATCGTGGACGATTCACCGACCGACGTTCACGTCATGCAGCAGGCACTCGAGCAGCACGGCTTCAGGACGGCTGCCGCGGCTGACGGCGGCGAAGGGCTGCGGCTCGCGCGCGAGCTGCACCCCGACCTGATCCTGATGGACATCGTCATGCCCGGCGTCAATGGTTTCCAGGCCACGCGCGAACTGGCCAACGACCCGTCCACGCGCACCATCCCGGTCATCATGGTGACCTCGAAAGCGCAGGAATCCGATCGTGTCTGGGGCCTGCGCCAGGGTGCCGTCGACTATCTCGTCAAACCCGTCGCCACGGACCAGCTGGTGCGCGTGGCGCAGGCGGCCCTTGCCCCCTGACATGCAGCCAGGTGTCACGGCCCTGCGTTCGCTGCGCGAACGCCCGTTCGAGCTGCTGCGGGAGATCGACCGCCGCGCCCGTGCAGCCGCGCAGGGACAGCCCGAGTCGATCGCGGCCGGCGCGGAGTGGGTCGGTGTCGCGTTTCGTCTCGGCGGCGAAGCGTTCCTGCTCGCACGGGAAGAAACGCGCGAGGTGCTGGCCTACCCGGCCTCGGTCACTCGCGTGCCGGGCGCCAAGCCGTGGATTCGTGGACTGTCGAACGTTCGCGGGCAGCTGCTGCCAGTCATCGACCTGCGCGCGTTCCTCGGCGCGGGAGCTACCTCAGTTACCCGTTCGAGCCGCGTGCTGCTCGCCAACCACCGCGAAGTTCCCGCCGGCCTCGTCGTCGACGAGGTGATGGGTTTCCGCCGCTTTTACGAAAGCGAATTCTCGGCCGACCTGCCGCCAACCCTGCTGCGCTGCGAGCGCTACCTGGCCGGCGCGTTCCGGCGCGGGGCCGAGGTCTGGCCGGTGTTCAGCGTGCGCGCGCTGCTCGAGAGCCCGCAGTTCATGCAGGCCGCGGCGTCCTGAGCCGTCGGCCCGATCCGACAAGAATGGTGACGACATGACCAATCGAATCGACGCCGCCCGCCTGCAGCCCGTGCTGCTCGGCGTGGCGTTCGTCGCGGCGCTGCTGGCCGCGGTGGCCTTGCTGCTTTCCGGCCGCGCGATGCAGCAGCAGGCGCAGCTGCGGGAGCACATGTCGTCTCTCACCGCAATCGCACAGAATATTCCGTTGCAGGCGGGCGCCGCGGTCCGTGGTTCCGCCCCGGCGTTCGATGCGCTGGCGGCCTCGCGCACCCGGCTCGAACGGGTGATCGACGAGATCGATGCCGGCAAGTCCGCGGTTGGCCTGTTGTCGTCGCCGAGCGCCCGCGTGCTCGGCAGCGAGCGCGGCTGGCCCGCGCTGCTCGAGCAGTCGCAGGCCGTGCTGGATGGCCGCGATGCCGCGCTGCAGGCGCAGAAGGCTGCAGCGAGCGTGCGCGAGGCCACGCCCCTGCTGCTGTCCACGGCAGCCGGCGTGCTGAAGGCGATGGGCCCCGGCCGTCCCGATGCCGTGAATCGCAACTTCGAGCGTTTCGAACTGCGCGCGCAGGCGATCGACCAGGATCTCACCGCGCTTGCCGACGGCACGGCTGCGGTCGAGGCGGCGTCGCGCCGCCTCACCGACAGTCTCGAGTTCATGGCGCAGGTCACGGCTGGCGTGAACGGCCAGGCCAATACGCTCGGAATCGCTGCCGCAGTCGGCGACGCGGCCGGGCCCGCGACCGCACTGGCGACCGCGTTCGGCACCGAAGCCGAGCAGGTCCGTGCCGTGATCGGGCTCGCCGACCAGCTCGAACAGATGCAGGCGGCGCGCAACGCGCTGACCGAAACCGGTGCGGGCCTGAGTGCCGGTCTCGCCGGCCTCGAGGCAAAGGGCGCGACCGGGTACGGTCGTCTCTTTGCCAGCCCCTGGCTGTCGCTGCTGTTCATCGCGCTCACGCTGCTGACGCTCGGCACCGCCTTCTGGCTGCAGCGCGAACTCGCGGTCCTGCGTGACGCTGCGGAATTCCAGACGCGCCAGAACGAGCGCAACCAGCAGGCAATCCTGCGCCTGCTCGACGAGCTGTCGAGCCTTGCCGACGGCGACCTCACCGTGCAGGCCACGGTCACCGAAGACATCACCGGCGCGATTGCAGATTCGATCAACTATGCGATCGAAGCGTTGCGTGAGCTCGTCGTCACGATCAATGATTCGGCCGTCAAACTCGATGGCGCAACGCGCCAGACGCAGGCGCTCTCGACGCACCTGGCCAAGGCTTCGGCCGCACAGTCCAAGCAGATTGGCGCCGCCTCGGAGTCGATCGCGGCCATGGCTGCCTCGACCGAGGAGGTGTCCGGCAACGCCGAGCGCTCATCCGACGTCGCGCGTCACTCGGTGGATGTCGCGCACAAGGGCGGCGACGCCGTGCGCCGCACGATCACCGGCATGAACGCGATTCGCGAGAACATCCAGGAGACCTCCAAGCGCATCAAGCGCCTCGGCGAAAGCTCGCAGGAAATCGGCAACATCGTCGAGCTGATCAACGACATTGCCGAGCAGACGAACATCCTCGCGCTCAACGCGTCGATCCAGGCGTCGATGGCGGGTGAAGCGGGTCGCGGCTTTGCCGTCGTGGCCGACGAAGTCCAGCGGCTCGCCGAGCGTGCGGCCACCGCGACCAAGCAGATCGAAGTGCTGGTGCGCACGATCCAGGCCGACACCAACGAGGCCGTCGTGTCGATGGAGCGCACCACGACCGACGTCGTGGGCGGCGCGCTGCTCGCCGAGAATGCCGGGGCCGCGCTCGAGGAGATCGAGCAGGTCTCGAACCAGATCGCGAGCCTGGTGCAGAACATCTCCGCCAGCTCGCGCCAGCAGGCCGGCGTGTCACAGAGCATTTCCCGCAACATGCAGGTGCTGCGTGAAATCAGCTCGCAGACGGCCGAGAGCACCACGGCCACGTCCACGTCGATCGGCAAGCTCGCCGAGCTCGCGACCCAGTTGCGCAAGTCGGTGACCGGCTTCCGGTTGCCCGGCTCGATGATGACCGGCCTGACGGGCGAGTTTCCTGCGCTCAAGCCGGACGAGCCCCCTGCGGTGGCGGAACCGGGCGCGGATCGCATCCGTCGCATCGGCAGCCTTGCTGGCTGATCAACCGGACTGCCCAGCGTGAACCAGGATCCGCTGCCGCTCGCCACGGTCGACGAGGCCCACGCCTCGTTGCAGGTGATCTCGCGCGAAATCGCGTCCGAGCTCAACGAAGCGCGCGTAGCGCTCGAGGCGTTTTCCGAGCGTCCCGACGACCGGGGCGCGCTGCATCGCTTCGCTGCGCACATCCACCTGACCCGCGGCGCGCTGCGCCTCGCCGAGGTCTACGGCGGCGCGTTGCTGGCCGAGGAAATGGAATTCGTGGCCCGCTACGTCGACGCGCATTCCGGCGAGGGCAGGGCGGATTCGGACGGTCTCGATGCGCTGATGCGGGCGATGGAGCAGTTGCCGTCGTACGTGGAACGCGTCGCAACCGGCGCGCGGGACCTGCCGCTCGTGCTGCTGCCGTTGCTCAACGACCTGCGCGCCGTCCGTGGCGGTGCATTGCTGTCGGAAGGCACTCTGCTGCTGCTCAACCTGCGTTCGGACGAAAAGCCGCGGCCGTCGTCGCCGTTCGTCGGCGACCGTGAAGTGGCGGAACTCGCCAAGCGGTTGCGTCCGCGCTTCCAGATCGCTCTGCTCGGCTGGATTCGTGGCGAACAGGCGGCAGAAAACCTGCATCATCTGGCTGAAATCGCCATGCAGTTCGAGCAGGCGGCCTCGACGCAACCGCTGTTCCAGCTGTGGTGGGTCGTCGGCGCGCTGCTCGAAGCGTTGCAGGCCGGCGGTGTCGAGCCGAACGTGTCGGTCAAGCGCGTGCTCGGTCACGTCGACCGCGAGCTGAAGCGCCTGCAGGAGGGCGAGCAGCGCTATGCCGCTGTGCCGCCGGCCGAAGTGCTCAATAACCTGCTGTACTACGTCGCGCAAAGCACGGAGGCCGGCGGGCGCGTCGCAGCGGTACGCGAGTCGTTCGGTCTGCACGACATGGTGGCCGCCGCCGACGTGGTCGCGATGGACGCAGCGGAAGCGCTGTCTGCACCGAGCGTGCGGCTGATGCGTACCGTCGCCGCAGCCATCCGCGAGGACCTGACACGCGTCAAGGATGTCCTCGACATCTTCGTCCGCAAGGGCGCCACGCACGTGGACGACCTGCAGCCGCAGCTCGAGATGCTGCGCAAGATCAGCGACACGCTCGGCGTGCTCGGGCTCGGAGCGCTGCGCGCGCGCGTCGAGGGCGAACTCGATTCGCTGAAGGCGATCGTCGAACGCCGCATCCCGCCCGACGACACGGCGCTGCTCAGCATCGCGGCGGCCTTGATTGCCGTCGAAGACAGCCTCGACGCGCAACTCGTGCGGTTGATCCTGCCCGAAGCGGCGTCTGCCGATTCGCCGGGCGAGCCGACGGACGAGGAGTTCCGCCTCGTGCAGGAAGCCGTGCTGCGCGAATGCATCGTCAACATGGCGCGGATCAAGGAGGCGGTGACGCATTCCCTGTCGGCGCCTGCCGAGGCGCAGGGACTCGACCAGGTGCCGCAGCTCGTGCGCGGGATCACGGCCGGACTGCTGATGCTGGGCAGGCAGCGTGCGGTCGATGTCATGGAACGAGTCGGTCGCGCGCTGGGCACGATCGTGCGCCCCGACGAGCAGTCGCTGAGCCCGCCCCGCCTCGAGCGGCTGGCCGATGCAGTGGTTGCCGTCGAGTACTACATGGAAACGCTGCAGGCCGGGCGTGCCGACCAGTGGCAGATGCTCGATGCTGCCGAAGCGCGCCTTGCCGAGCTGGAACCCTCGCTTGCGCGCGTGATTCCGCTGCGCGAGCCGAAACCCGTGGACGAACAGGTTGCTGCGCCTGCCACGGCGATCGCGGCCCCTGCAGCCGCTGCGGCAGCCCGGCCGTCATTGCCTGCGCCGGTCGCGATCACGAGCACCGACCCGGAATTCCTGCAGCTGTTCGTGGAGGAGGCGCGCGAGAACGCGTCGCGCCTCGCCGTGCTGTACCCGCAGTGGGAACAGAACCCGCAGGACGCCGCCGCCTTGCGCGACCTGCGTCGTGCGTTCCACACGCTGAAGGGCAGCGGGCGCATGGTCGGCGCGCAACGCATCGGCGAGTTCTCCTGGAGCATCGAGTCGCTGCTGAATCGCGTGATCAGCCAGACGCTGCTGCGTTCGCCGGACATCGTGTCCATCGTGCGCGACGCCGTCGCAGCCATGCCGCAGCTCATCGACGAGATCGACGGCGGTGAGTTGGCCGGTATCGACATCGCCGCCATCATGACGCGAGCCGACGCACTGTCGGGCCGGGAAGGGCCGGCGCTGCCAGCTACGGCCGTGCCTGCGCCCCCGCCAGTGTCGGCCGTCGCGGAAGAGCGAGTGGCCGAGGCCGCTCCGCTGGAAGAGCCGGTCATGGATCCGGTGCTGCGCGAAATTTTCCGCAAGGAAACCGCGGGCCATATCCTGGTCGTGCGCCAGTTCCTCGAGCGTTGCGCCCGTGGCGTCGCGCCGCACCTGGTTTCGGAAGCGCTCTATCGCGCCTGCCACACGCTGAGCGGCATCGCCAAGACGGCCGGTGCGCGCCAGGGCATCAAGGTCGCCGAGCCGATGGAGCATTACGTCCGCAAGCTGTTCGACAACGGCCACGGCATGAGCAGTGACGCGCTCGCGTTGCTGCACGACACCGTGCGGTTGCTCGAGACAGTGTCCGAGCACGTCGATGAGAACACCGGTTTCTTCCCCGAGCAGACGCGCCTGACGGCAGGTTGGGTGGCGCTGGACCTGCAGCTCGACGCGGAACTCGCGCAGCTTGCCGCTGCTGCGGAGCGAACGCTGGCGCAGACCTGGCAGCCGGGCATGCCGGCCGCGCCGGACCTGTCCGTGATCATCGACGATGCCGCGGCCATGTCGAGCGAGGAACTTACGGACCCGGCGCTGCCGCAAATGACCGACGACGCGCTGCGTTCGTACGAACCGGACATCGACCACACGGCTCCACACGAAGCGTCGGCCGCGAGGCTGGACCTGGCACCCATCGCGCCGGCCGAACCGGCCGAACCGGCCGCGCCGCCGGTCAACCTGCCAGTGTCGGCGGACGAGGAACCCGGTTGCGGCGAGGACTTCGACGCCGACATCGCGGCGATCTTCGGCGAGGAAGCAACCGAGCTGCTCGAACAGTCCGAGGCTGCGTTCGGACGCTGGCGGGCCGATCGAGCCGACCACGCACAGCTCACCGAGCTCAAGCGACTGCTGCACACGCTCAAAGGCGGCGCCCGCATGGCGGGTATCCGCGCCATGGGCGACCTGAGTCACGAGGTCGAATCGTTCCTGGCCGCGATCGAATCGGGCACTTCGACGGCCGATGCCACTGCGTTTGACGTGCTGCAACGCTCGCTCGACGAGTTGCACCGGATGCGCGAGATGGCCAACTCGGGCCAGCGCCTGCCGTCGGCGCGGGATCTCATCCTGCAGATCCGGGGGCTGGCAGTGGTGCCAGTGACTGTTGCGCCCGTGGAGCCGGTGTCGGCGGTCGGACCGAGTGCGCCGCCTGCCGAGCTCATCGAGCTTGCAGTCGAGACACCGGCGGAACCGTCCGTTGTTGCCGAGGCGGTCGAACCGCCTGCAGCGGCTGCGGTGGTTGCGGCAGAAATCGAGCAGCCCAGGGTCGAGCCGCCCACCGCCATCGAGCCCGCGCCACCGGTCGAATTGCCGATCGAGCTGCCGGCGGTGGCTGCCGCAGTCGCAGCGCCCGTCGCACCCGCGCGTTTCGTGGTGCCGACCCCGTCGCAGTTGCCTGCCGCGTTCGAAGTCGCTGCAACGGCGCAGGCGCCGGTGTTGCCGGGGCGCGAACCCGTCGCGCCAACGGAGCGCGGCGAACTGGCGCGTGTCGATGCGGACCTGCTCGACGACCTGCTGAACAACGCGGGCGAAGTGAGCATCTTCCGCGCGCGTATTGAGCAGCAGATGACCTCGATCGAGTTCAACCTCGCCGAGCTCGACCGCACGGTCACGCGACTGCGCGAACAGCTGCGCAAGCTCGAAATGGAGACCGAGGCACAGGTCCTCCACAGGCATCAGACGGACGACCAGGTGCACCGCACCGATTTCGATCCGCTCGAACTCGATCGGTATTCGAACATCCAGCAGCTCTCGCGCGCCCTGGCCGAGTCCGTCAGTGACGTCGCCAGTATCGAGGGGCTGCTTGCCCAGCTCAACCGGGACACGCAGAACCTGCTGCAGCAGCAGGGCCGCGTCGTCACCGAAGTCCAGAACGGCCTGATGCGCACGCGCATGGTGCCGTTCCAGCGGCACGTGCATCGTCTCACCCGATTGCTGCGGCAGGCCGCGACCGAAGCGGGCAAGAAGGCCGAGCTGATCGTGGAAGGCGCGTCCGGCGAGCTCGACCGGCAGGTGCTCGAGCGCATGCTGCCGCCGTTCGAGCACATGCTGCGCAATGCCGTGGTCCACGGCCTCGAAGCACCGGCGGAACGCGTCGCAGCCGGCAAGCCAGAGACGGGTCAGATCACGCTGAAGGTGCAGCGCGAGGGCGCCGAGGTGGTGATCTCCGTCGAGGACGACGGCGCCGGCCTCAATGTCGCGGCCATCCACGCGAAGGCGCGGCAGATGGGCCTGCTGCAGCCCGGCATGGAGCTGACCGACGAGGAGTCGCTGCAGCTGATCCTCGAGCCTGGGTTCAGCACGGCAGATCGCCTGACGCAACAGGCTGGCCGCGGGGTCGGCATGGACGTCGTCGCCACCGAGATCAAGAAGCTCGGCGGTGCGCTGTTCATCGAATCGAAGCGCGGCGCGGGTGCTCGCTTCACGATCCGCCTGCCATTCACGCTCGCAATCACGCAGGCGCTGATCGTGCGGGCCCATGACGAGCTGTTCGCGCTGCCGATGGCCACGGTCGAAGGCGTTGCACGCCTTACGCGCAGCGAAATCCAGCGCCACCTGGACGAGGAGCCGGCCACGTTCGATTACGGCGGCCAGCAGTACCGGTTCCAGCACCTGGGCGTGTTCGTCGGCAGCGGGCCCTCGCTCCTCCCCGACACCGACGTGGCGCTGCCGGTAATCCTGGTGCGCGCCGGCGAGCATTCGACGGCGCTGGTTCTGGACGAGTTGATCGGCAGCCGCGAAATCGTCGTCAAGCCCGTCGGGCCGCAGATCGCGGGTATCCGTGGCATTTCCGGCGCGACCATCCTTGGCGACGGTCGCATCGTGGTCATCCTCGACATGGGCACGCTGGTCCGTTCCGAGTGGCGGGCCCGCGCGGCCGAGTCCGCGCGCTCGGTGCACGACGACCGCATATTCGCGATGGTGGTCGACGATTCGATCACGGTGCGTCGCGTCACGCAGCGCCTGCTCGAGCGCAATGGCATGCGCGTGCTCACCGCGAAGGACGGCGTGGAAGCGCTGTCCCTGCTGCAGGAGCACGTGCCCGACGTGATCCTGCTCGACATCGAAATGCCGCGCATGGACGGCTACGAGGTCGCAGCGCACGTGCGCAACGACGCGCGGCTCGCCGACGTCCCGATCATCATGATCACGTCGCGTGTGGGCGAGAAGCACCGCGCCCGGGCGATCGAACTGGGTGTGGACGATTACCTCGGCAAACCGTACCAGGAAAGCCAGTTGCTGGACGCGATCGAGCCACTCGTGCTGGCGCGAAGGAGGCTGCCGTGAAGGAGCCGCGGACGGGGACAGGAGCGTGAGCATGGGTTCCGGCACGACGACGAGCAGCACCGGCGGGGCTGAGCACGAGATCTATTGCCTGCTGGTGCCGCTGGCGGACGATCGCCTGCTGCTGCCCCGCTCGTGCGTCACTGAGGTCATCAACTACCAGGCGCCTACCCCGATGGACGGCGCACCGCCGTGGTACCTCGGCACGATCGCATGGGGTGGCCGTCGCGTCCCGCTCGTGTCTTTCGAGGCCACCTGCGGCAAGGCATTGCCGCGCACGAGCGGCCGCACCCGCATCGTCGTCATGCAGGGAATCACGAACCAGGCTGGCGGCAGTTTCGCCGTGCTGACGCAGGGCTTTCCGCAACTCGTGCGGCTGACGCCGGACGTCGTCCATGCCGACGACTCGCGCAGCTTCGGTGAACGCATGCCCGTGATCGGGCAGGTGAAGATGGTCAACGAGGCGCCGCTGATTCCGGACTTCGAGCAGCTCGAAGGCATGATCGCCGAAGAGACCCGCGCCTGAGTGCAGGGACGGCGCCGGGTTGTACCGGGCGCCGTGTGTCGCGAATCGGCCGCACGCGGCTTGCGACCGCTAGACCAGATCGCCCCACGTCGCCTGCAGCACCGCCAGCGCGACGATGCCGGCCGTTTCCGTGCGCAGCACACGCGGTCCGAGCCGGACGGGCGCGAAACCCGCCGTGGCCGCGCGTTCGAGTTCGGCGTCGTCTAGCCCGCCTTCCGGCCCGATCAGCAGTTCAACGCGCCCCCCCACGCTGGTCAGACCCGCCAGCGAGGCGGGTCCGGTCGGGCTCAGCGCGAAACGCTGTCCTTCGCGGGCGGACGAGGCGAGGTACCGCGACAGCTCCTGCGGCTGGCGGATTTCCGGCACGATGCTGCGCCCGCACTGCTCGCAGGCCCCCGCCAGGATGGCCCGCCAGTGCCGCAGCTTGCTCTCCGCCTGCCTGTCGTCGAGGCGCACGACGCTGCGCGCGGAGAGCACCGGCACGATCGTGTGCACGCCGAGCTCGGTCGCCTTCTGCAGCGTCCAGTCCATGGTTTCGCCGCGCGAGACGGCCTGCACCAGCGTGATGCGCAGGGGCGACTCGGGCAGCCCCGGCGAACGAGGCCCCACCCGCACGCGCACGCTAACGCCTTCGACCGCGACGATTTCGCAGCGATAGTCGTCGCCGCTGCCGTCGAACGCGACGATCGCCGCACCTGCACGCAGTCGCAGCACACGGGCGACGTGGTTGGCCGCCGCAGCGGGCAGGTTCACGTCCGCATCCGGTGTCAGCGGCGAAGCGACGAAGACGCGCGTCAGTCGCACGTGGCCGCCACGATGCCGTCCCGTGCCGTGAGCACCAGGGCGTCGATCTCGCCGGGAGTGATCACGTAGGGAGGCATGAAGTAGACGACGTTGCCGATCGGACGCAGCAGCGCCTCGTGTTCGAGCCCGTGGCGGTAGACGCGCAAGCCGCGCCGCTCGCGCCAGTCGAACGGACGGTTGCGGTCGGCGCCACGGGCGAGTTCGGCCGCGACGATCATGCCGCACTGGCGGACTTCGGCCACGTGCTCCAGATCACCGAGTAGCTCGCGCGCGCGGCGACCGAGATGCGCGGCGAGGGCACGATTACGCTCTATCACGCCGTCAGCTTCGAAAATGTCGAGCGTGGCGAGCGCCGCCGTGCAGGCAAGCGCGTTGCCGGTGTAGCTGTGCGAATGCAGGAAAGCGCGTTGCCGCGTGTACTCGTCGTAGAAGGCGCCATAGACGTCTTCGTTCGTGAGCACCACCGAGAGCGGCAGGTAGCCGCCGGTCAGGCCCTTCGACAGGCAGATGAAGTCCGGCGTGATGCCGGCCTGTTCGCAGGCGAACAGCGTGCCGGTGCGGCCGAAGCCGACCGCGATTTCGTCGGCGATCAGGTGCACTCCGTGCCGGTCGCAGGTCTCGCGCAGCAGCTGCAGGTACAGCGGAGCATGCATGCGCATGCCGGCGGCGCACTGCACCAGCGGTTCGACGATCACGGCACAGGTTTCGTCGGCGTGTCGGGCCAGCAGCTCGTCCATCGCCGTGATGGCGCGAAGTGCGCAGTCCTCGGCGGTTTCGCCGGCTTCGCGCGCGTACGCATCGGGCGAAGGTGCGGTCATCACGTCCATCAGCAGCGGCTGGTAGATTTCGCGGTACAGTTCGACGTGGCCGACGGCCAGCGCGCCGAGCGTCTCGCCGTGATAGCTGTTCGACAGGGTGATGAAGCGCTGCTTGCGCGACCGGCCCTGGTTGCGCCAGTAATGAAAGCTCATCTTGAGCGCGACTTCGATCGCGCTCGAGCCATTGTCCGCGTAGAAGCAGCGCGTCAGGCCTGGCGGCGCGAGGCGGGTCAGTCTTTCGGCCAGCTGCACCGCAGGCTCATGGGTGAATCCCGCCAGGATCACGTGCTCGAGCCTGCCGAGCTGGGCGGTGATGGCCGCGTTGATGCGCGGGTTGGCATGGCCGAAGAGGTTGACCCACCAGGAACTGATGGCGTCGAGGTAGCGCCGGCCGTCGTAGCCGTACAGCCAGGCTCCCTCGCCCCGCTCGATCGGGGTCAGCGGCAACCACTCGTGGTCCTTCATCTGCGTGCAGGGGTGCCAGACGACGCGCAGATCGCGTTCGGCGAGCGGATGCAGGGCGCGGGCGGGCGGGCTGGACGTCATGGAGGGATTTTAGGGCATCATGCGGGGGATGCGACGACAACGCCCTGCGAATCCACCGGCCGCACGATTCGCGATCGACACGGATCGCGGCCTGCTCGACCTGGCCCGCCAGCAGCCTTCGCCGAACTGCGACGAACGGCCGCAGGGCATCGAGCCCGATCTCATCGTCGTGCACGGCATCAGCCTGCCGCCCGGCGAGTTCGGCGGGCCCTGGATCGACCAGTTGTTCACCAACACGCTCCCGCCCGACGTCCACCCGTACTTCTCCGAGGTGTCGAACCTGCGGGTGTCCTCGCACCTGCTGATCCGGCGCAGTGGCGAGATCGTGCAATACGTCCCGTTCCAGCGCAGGGCCTGGCATGCCGGCGTGTCGTCGTGGGCCGGACGCGAGCGCTGCAATGATTTTTCGATCGGCATCGAACTCGAAGGCGCCGATCATTCGCCCTACGAGTCAACGCAGTATGCAATGCTCGCCCGGGTGATCGTAGTGCTTTGCCGCAGTTACCCGCACCTCACGCCCGACCGCGTCGTCGGCCACAGCGACATCGCGCCGGGCCGCAAGTCGGATCCGGGTCCGGCCTTCGACTGGCCGCGGCTGCGGTCGCTGGTGCAGTTCGAACTCGAGGTCGCGCCGGCATGAGCCTGCTCGCGCTGCTGTTCGCGCTGGCGTGCGAGCGGGGCCTCACGCACGTGCTGCACCTGCGAGAGTGGCGGTGGCTCGATCCGTACTTTGACCTGGCCGAAAGCGCGCTGGCGGGACAGACCGGATTGCCGGTGGTGCTTGCGGCGTGTGGCCTGATCGCGCTGCCCGTGCTGCCGGTGCTGCTGCTGGCGCACTGGCTCGATCCGCACCTGCTTGGCCTGCTGCAGTTCGCGTTTGCCGTCTTCGTCCTGCTGTTCGCCTTCGGTCCGCGCGACCTGCAGGACGAGGTCGATGACTACGCTGCGGCCCTCGAGCGCCATGATCGCGACGAAGCCCTGCTTCGCGGCAAGGAACTGCTGGAATCGAGCCCGACGCCGCACGGCCTTGGCGTTCGTGAAGCGGTGGAAGAGGCAATATTCATCCAGGCCAACAACCGTATCTTCGGCGTGATCTTCTGGTTCATGGTGCTCCGGGGCCGGCGGCGCGTGGCTCTACCGGGTCAGCGACATGTTGCGGCGGCGCGCGGCGTTCGAAGCTGCGCGCCAGGGTGTGCCGCGAATCCGCGGGGATCTCGGCAGTGTACTGGCGTTCGTCCATGGCGTGCTGTCGTGGTTGCCGGCGCGACTCACGGCGCTGGCGTATGCGTGCGCCGGGAGTTTCGAGGATGCCGTGGGCAGCTGGCGCTCGGCAGTCGAGCGCGTGGGTCCGGCGACGGGCGTGCTCGATCGCAGCGAGGACCTGCTGGCGCGCGTAGGCAAGGGTTCACTGCAACCCAGCCTGGCCTCCGTGCACCCGGACACGCTCGACGTCGCGACGGCGCGTGGTGCGTGGCGGATCGTGCAGCGCTCACTCTGGATCTGGGTGGCGGTCATCGCGCTCCTCGTCATCACGGGCGCCGCTGTCTGAGCTGCCCGGGTAGAACGCGGATGACCATTTCTGGCGCCGATGCTGCCGTTGTGCGGTCGCCGCGCCGAAGTTTCCCGCTGTTCGGCGCGGCTCTGTTGCTGGCCGCGGCCGTCCTGCCAGTCGCGTTCGCGCCGAGGGTTGTCGCCAACGATGCCACGGCGAGTGCGCCGCACAAGCCGCGCCTCATCAGCCTGGCTCCGAATCTCACGGAGATCGCGTATGCGGCCGGTGCGGGATCTCTGCTGGTCGGCGCGGTCGAATTCAGCGACTACCCCGTGGCGGCGCAAGCGGTGCCGCGCGTGGGCGACGCGTGGCGCGTGGACCCCGAGCGAGTGCTCGAGCTGCGGCCCGACGTGGTGCTGGTGTGGCCCACGGGGACGCCCGCGACGACGATCTCGCGACTGCGCTCGCTGGGGCTCAACATCGTCGAAGTGCCGACGCAGAGCCTGGCGGACGTGCCGCGCGCGTTGCGCCAGGTGGGGCGGCTCGCGGGCACCCTGCCGATGGCCGAGCGAGCCGCGCGAGACTTCGAGACCCGAGTGGCTCAGCAGCGTGCAAGGTATGCGCAGCGACCGCCGCTCAGCGTGTTCATACAGATCGACGACGAGCCGATCTACACCGTGAACGGCCGGCACGTGATCAGCGAAATCGTCGTGCTGTGCGGTGGCCGCAACGTGTTTGCAGACCTGCCGCAACTGGCGCCGCCGATTGCGGCGGAAGCGGTGCTCGCCGCCGACCCGCAGGTGATCCTGAGCACGGACGACACGATCGCGAATCCGCTCGAGTTGTGGAACCGGTGGCCGCGCCTGCGGGCGGTGCGGTCGGGCAACGTCTTCAAGCTGTCGTCGGACCTGGTGACCCGGGCGTCGCCGCGGCTGGCGCAGGGCGTCGAGGTGACCTGCTCGGCGCTCGAGCGGGCCCGCTCTCGCCTTACTGCGCCGCCGCAGTCTCAGAATGCTGGTCATTAGCTCGGCGCGCGCGCGCGCCCGCTGCCAGAAAGTTCCGGGAGACACGCCGCAAGTACGTCCCTGTAGGCTTGCGCGCGCCGTCCATGGCGCGCGACAGTCTCCCGGAACTTTCTGGCAGCGGGCGTGCTGCGCATCGAGTTCGCGACTTCGCTTTCGCTGCGACTGATTCGGTTGGCGCGACACAGTGGGTGTGCGCGTGCCGCTCGGCGCCGACAAAGGCATTGAGCCTTGACGTTGGTGAATTGGCAACCGCGGTGTCACGAGGTCGTGAGCGCGCCGAATCCGGCTGACGCTGCCGACCGCGACCTGGCGGTGCCGCAGGACCTTCAGCCGAAACTGAATCAGCGGATGTGCTGGTCGGGATGCGAACGGAAGACCGTCGCGCGACATGGACGTCGCGCGCGAGCCTACAGGGACGTATTAACGGCGTGTCTTCCGTTCGCATCTCGGCAAGCGCAGTCGCGGGCCGTTCCGGAGTCAAAGACACCGGCCGCGATGTACGCGCGCAGTTCAGCAGGTTCGGCGCGCAGTTACCGCCGCTGCCACAGCACTTCGCTGCCATGCTCATGCCGCGCCAGCACGCGCGCGAGCACGAACAACAGGTCCGACAAACGATTGAGGTACTGCGACACCTCGGGTGCAACGCACTCGGCACGGGCGAGCGCCCACAGGCGCCGCTCTGCGCGACGCGCGACGGTGCGGGCAAGGTGGCACGCAGAGGCCGCCTGGCCACCGCCCGGCAGGATGAAGTCCTTGAGCGGCGGCAGGTCGTCGTTGTACGAATCGAGCGACTGTTCAAGTCGATCCACGTGCGCCGCAGTGATTGCACGATGGCCGGGAATGCAGAGTTCGCCACCGAGGTCGAACAGGTCGTGCTGGATTTCGGTCAGCGTCGCCTGCACGGCGTCGGGCAGGCCCGGCACCGCTAGCACCACGCCGATCGCGCTGTTCGCCTCGTCGACCGTGCCATAGGCCTCGACCCGCACGTGTTCCTTTGGCACCCGCGTCCCGTCGCCGAGACCGGTGCTGCCGTCGTCGCCGGTCCGCGTGTAGATCCTGCTGAGTCGGTGCCCCATGACTGCTACCTGCCTCTGTTGGCGGCCGCGGGGCGTAACGCATGGACACGTACAGACCGCGGTCTGCCGTATTGTACGTGTCGGCGAGTTCGTAATCCTCGTCCAGCAGGTTCTCCACGCGAGCGATCAGCGACAGGCTCGGCGTGACGCGCCATTGGGCGGTCAGGTCTGCGAGCACGTAGCCGTCGAGCGTCACGTCCTGTGGCAAGCCGAAGTCCTTGCGGTCGCCGGTGGCGAGCACGTCGAGGCCGAACAGCACCGGGCCGAATGCGCGCGTCAGGCCGACCGTGAGGCTCTCCTGCGCGCGACGCAATAACCGTGAATCGTCGGCACGGTCCCGCGGGTCCTGGTAAATCGCTTCCACGCGGGCCTGCCACTGCGAGCCGGTGTATACCCACGATGCTTCGATGCCCTCGACGCGCGCCTCGGCGACGTTTTCGTTGATGCCCTCGAACGGATCGTACGACAGCACGGTGAAGTCGATCAGGTCCTCGATGTCGGTGTGGAAGGCCGAGAGCGTCAGCGACTGCCGCGTTGTCAGCGCATGCTTCACGCCGATTTCGTAGTTCTGCGAGCGCTCCGGCTTCAGGTCGGGGTTGCCGCCGTAGCCGAAGCGATCCGTCGCGTCGGGGGCCCGGAAGCCGCTGCCGGCCAGGCCGTAGACACGCGTGCGCTGGGCGTTGAAGGTGTAGCCGTACTCGGCATTCCACGTGACCTCGGAACCTGCCGTTTCGTGATCGGTGTAGCCGAGCGCGAGCATTGCCAGATGCGGTCCGACCGCGATCCGGTCCTGCACATGGACGTTGACCGTGTCGGTATCCGACTTGAAGCCCTCGCCGTACGATTCGCTGCGCGCGCGCTCGCGCGCATACATCGCGCCGACGCCCAGCCCATGCACCTTCGACAGCTGCCAGTCGTACTGCGCGTCCAGGGTGTCTCGATCGGTCTCGAGGAAATCGGGTGACTGGTTCTGCTGGATCTCGTCCTCGAGGTGGTTGACAGAGACCCGAGCCTCGCTTGCGGCACCCACCGGCAGGCGCACTTCGGCCGCCGTGGTCGACGTGACGTAATCCTGATCGACCGGAGCCAGGAAGAAGTCGGAATACTCCGACGTGCCGGCGGTGCGCCAGTGCTGGACCGTGACTTCGGCCGCACCAACGTCGGCGCGCAGCGCGACGTTCGCGCTCAGGTTGTCGTAACCGCGATCGATGTCGTCGGTCGCGCGGGTCGGGAAGCCGTCGCTGTCTGTCCACGAAACACCGACATCGAGTGCTGCGGACTGCCCGAGGCCGACGCCACCGTTGAGGCTGGCGCGTTTCGTGTCGTAAGCGCCGTAACCGGCTTCCGCGATCCAGCCGTCCTGCGAGCCGCGGCGGGTCACGACGTTTACCACGCCGCCAATCGCGTCGCTGCCCCACAGCGCGGAGCGCGGGCCCTTCACGACTTCGATGCGCTCGATCATGTCGGGCCGGATGTTCTGCAGGCCGGGCAGGCCGATGGTGCCCGGATTGATGCGGATGCCGTCGACCAGCACCAGCGCCTGGTTGCTCTCCGCGCCGCGGATGAACATCGCCGTCGGCTGGCCGGGGCCGCCATTGCTCGCGATGTCGAGGCCGGCATGGAATCGCAGCAGCTCTGCGGCATCGCCGGCATTGC
Source organism: Pseudomonadota bacterium (assembly GCA_016705325.1). Classification (GTDB taxonomy): domain Bacteria; phylum Pseudomonadota; class Gammaproteobacteria; order Steroidobacterales; family Steroidobacteraceae; genus RPQJ01. The sequence goes on from JADIYJ010000029.1 coordinate 205,696, forward strand.
TGCGCTCGATCGTTGCGCGGTCGATCACGACGACAGGCGCCAGCACCTCGTCGGCAGGCGTCGGCACGCGGGTTGCCGTCACGATCACGTTCATCCCGGGCTGGAGGTCGTCGGCGCGGCCGGTGGTCGTGACGATGGTCGCCAGCAGGGTCGCAGCGCCCCACAGGCCATGGATGGATATCAGAGGGAATCTCGATCGCGTGCAGGACGCGATATTCGAACTGGACATAGTCTTGCCACACCCCGTGCACGCGCCCTTGCGGACGCAATAAAAAATCCAGCAATGCGTTGGGGTCTGGCGGATCGGGGGCGGTCGCCGCAGAACGGTGGGCCGCCCGAGTTCCGGCCGCTCGCCCACCGCGACGCTGGTCTCGATCGACGGGCCGGTCTCCGGGCTCTCGAGCGGGCCTGCGGGCCCTGCCTGCATCCCCTTCCCGCGCCTTCGCGCAGTGGGTACCGGACCTTGCGGACCGGGTGATGTGGCTTTACTCGACTACCGTTGCGGGGGCAGCGCCGGAATCTGACCGGCTTCCCGTTCTCCCTGAGCCTGCGCTCGCGGGATCACCTGTCGGAAGCCGCACGGTAGGCAAGGCGGGGGGTGATGTCAAGAAAGGCGCGGTACTATGCCGCCTCGCCATCGGGATCGCCGTCATGCCGCATTCTGAATTCCTGGCCGCAGCACTGGAGGCCGCCCGCGCTGCCGACGACGTCGTTCGTCACTACTACCAGCGCAACCTCAGGATCACGCTCAAGGCCGACAAGTCACCGGTGACCGAGGCCGACGTCGAGACCGAAAAAGCGATCCGTTCGCTGCTCACTGCGAAGTTTCCAGCGCACGGCTTTCACGGTGAAGAAACGGGCACGGCAGCGCTCGATGCGGACTACGTCTGGTTCGTCGATCCGATCGACGGCACCAAGGCATTCGTGCGCGAATACCCGATGTTTTCGACGCAGATCGCGCTGATGCACAGGGGCCGGTTGATCGTCGGCGTGTCGTCTGCGCCGGTGTACGGTGAACTCGCCTATGGCGAGATCGGCGTCGGCGCCTGGTTGAACGGACAGCCTTTGCACGTCAGCGGCATCGACACGATCGAAAACGCAGCGCTCTCGACGGGCAACCTGAAGTCGCTGGCGACGGGACCGCGCTGGCCCGCGTTCGGCAGGCTCGTCGGCCGGCTGAGCCGCATTCGCGGTTACGGTGATTTTCTGCACTACCACCTGCTGGCGTCGGGCCGCATCGATGCGGTGGTCGAATCGGACGTCAACATTCTCGACGTCGGCGCCTGCGCCGTGATCGTCGAAGCCGCAGGCGGCAGGTTCACCGATCTCGAGGGGCTTCCGCTTACGCCGCAGAGCACGGGCGTGCTCGCGACGAACGGCAGGCTGCACCAGGCGATTTACGACGCGATTCATTCCTGATCACGCAGGGCACGGAGGGCTGGAAAAATGCAGCGGAAGATCATTGCGGTGGCGGGTGCGACCGGCGCGCAGGGCGGCGGACTCGTGCGGTCGATTCTTGCGGATCCCAACGGCGAATTCGCCGTGCGTGCCATCACGCGTGACCCGGATTCGCCGAAGGCGCGCGCGCTGGCGGCTGCCGGCGCCGACGTCGTTGCCGCGGACGTCGCCGACAGGGCGGCCGTGGCGCGCGCCTTCGACGGCGCCCATGGCGCGTATTGCGTGACGTTCTTCTGGCATCACTTTTCGCCGGACCAGGAGCGGGCCGAAGCCCATGCGCTGGCCGACGCCGCGAAGCAGGCGGGCGTGCAGCACGTGGTCTGGTCCACGCTCGAAGATTCGCGACGCTTCGTCAGGCTCGAGGACGCGCGCATGCCGACGCTCCTGGGCAAGTACAAGGTTCCGCACTTCGACGTGAAGGGCGAAGCGGACGATTACTTCCGCGGGACGGGCGTGCCGACCACCTGCCTGCTGACGTCGTTCTACTGGGACAACCTGATCCATTTCGGCATGGGCCCGAGGACCGGTCCCGACGGCAAGCTGCACTTCGCACTGCCGATGGGCGCCAGGCCCCTGCCAGGCATCGCGGCCGACGACATCGGTCGTTGTGCGCACGGGATTTTCAAGCGCGGCAACGAGTTCGTGGGCCGTACCGTGGGCATTGCGGGCGAACACCTCACCGGCGCGCAGATGGCGGCCGGGCTCACGCGCGCGCTCGGTCGCGAGGTGCTGCACCAGGACGTGCCGTTCGACGTCTATCGCGGCCTCGGTTTCCCCGGCGCGGAGGACCTCGGCAACATGTTCCAGTTCAATCATGACTTCAGCGCCGAGTTCTGCCGGGCGCGCAGCGTCGAGTTCACGCGCTCGATCAACCCGCAGCTGCAGAGTTTCGCCGGTTGGCTGGCGGCGCACGGCCGCGAAATTCCTGTCACCTGACCGCACGTCAGGACGCAGGCGGGCATGGACTTACCTGGGTCTTGCCATCGTCGCCGAGGTGATTGCAACCTCGGCGCTGAACGCGTCGGCCGGCTTTTCCCGCGCGGGTCCGTCAGCCGTGGTCGTGATCGGCTACGGCATTGCGTCTTATTTCCTGTCGCTCGCGCCGGGCGGACCCGGTCGGCGGGACCGGCCCGGGCGGGCCGGGGGGGGGGGTGTAGGCCTTCACCCCCCCCGCGGGGGGGTTGGCGGGGGGGGCGCGCACGCGGGGGGGGGCGTCCGGCGCCCGCTCACTGTTCCGGCATCAGTCGCGCACTGATCAGGCGGCGACGAACGTCCGGCCGTGTTCCCAGTGCAGTTCGCGCACGGGGATGCCGTAGAGCTCGCCGATGGAGTGCTCGTTGAGCGTCTCGTCGCAGGAGCCGCAATGCCAGCGGCCATCACCGAACAACAGCAACGCCGAGTCGGCAAAGCGTGCGGCAAGACCGAGGTCGTGCAGGCTGACGACCACGGTTCGGCCGGCGTCCGCGAGGCGCCGGAATATCCGCAGCACCTCCAGCTGATGTTGCGGATCCAGCTGGTGTATCGGTTCGTCGAGCAGGAAGACCGTCGGATCCTGGGCAAGGATCGTGGCGATCGAGAGCCGCCGCCGCTCACCGCCCGACAGCGTCGCAATGTCGCGTTGCTCGAGACCGTCGAGATCGACCGCAGCCAGTGCGCGTCGGGCGGCCGCGCGGTCGTCGGTGCTTTCCCAGGCCCAGAAATCAAGGTGCGGGTGACGCCCGACGAGCACGGCCTCGAGCGCCGTTGCTGGAAACGGATCGTCGACCAGTTGCGGCAGCAAGCCCAGCGTGCGCGCGAGTTCACGGCGCGGCCACGAGTCGACGTGGCGCCCGGCAACCAGCACCTCGCCACGAGCGGATGTTCGCAGGCCGGCGAACGTGTGCAGCGTCGAACTCTTACCCGAACCGTTGCGACCCAGCACGACCAGCAACTTGCCGGCAGGCAGGTCGAGCGTCAGGTCGCGCACGAGCGTGCGGCCAGGCACTTCGACAGTGACTGCAGCGCACGCCAGGACGGGCTGACCCGTCATGGCGGCCACCCGATCTCGAGCGCGGTCACGGGGCCGACCAGCATCTGCTCGAGGCTGTCGGCGATGACGGCATCGTGCGCGCTGGCCGCGATGCGGCCGGCCATGATTTCGCCGAAATCCTGCGGGAACAGCGGCTGCCGGGCCGGCTCGCCGAGCCCCGCCGGTGTCAGCGGCTGTCCAGTCGCGAGATCATACTTGTCGGTGGCGCCCAGCGTGTGCAGCACCTCGTGGACCAGGACCACCTGATTGCTGCCGGCGGCAGCCGCGTCGCCATACAGGTGCGTCAAGGCGATGAGCCCCTTGCTGAGACCCACCGAATCCGGCATCGCCACGGAACCCGGGCCAAGCGGCGAATACAGGGCGAAAACCTGGATGTCGGGTGCAGGCAGAGGATCGCTCCAGGCAGTCCTGGCAGCGAAGTAACGGAGGCGCAGGCTCCAGAGCGCAATCGTGAGCGGCCCGGGCCGATCCGGCAACGCCGGCGGCAACTCCTTCGCGGCGTGCGAGACCCGGATCCGCACGGGTTGCTCGAGCGTGATGCCATGACCCGATGCTTCGTCGACGAAGAATGACTCCACGTCCGCGAAATCCCCCTCCTGCAATGCAGCCGTGTAGGCGTGGACAGCGGCGTCTGCCGAGCCGCTGATCGGGTACACCGTGACGCGCAGGGTGTCGTTCCAGTCACGGCTGCGCGCGCGGTCAAGCCAGGCACCCAGCGCGACGAACAGCAGGACCGCGACCAGGCTCGCGAGCCGCAGCATGCCGAGGAAGGTGCGTGCGGCCAAGGTGACGACGTCCTGGCGCTGGCAGAATCAGGGATAGAGGCGCGTGGCCTGCCACGGCCCCGGCGCAAAAGCATGGGGGCCCGAAGGTTCCAGCGCACGAGTCCAGCGCGCGCGGTCATGGACGCGAAAGGCGCCTTCACACCACAGTTCGACGGCTTCGAGCCAGAAGTGGTATCCGCCCCAGTGCGGCGGGCGCGTCGGCGCCGTGCCGTGACGAGCGGCTTCGATTGCGACCCGCTTCAGCAACGTTGCGCGCGAATCGAGCGGCTGGCTCTGCAGGCTGGCCCACGCGCCGATGCGGCTGTCGATCGCGCGCGACGAGAAATACGCATCGCTTTCCTCGGGCGGGCAGAACACCACGCGGCCTTCGAGTCGGACCTGCCGGCTCATCGAGTCCCAGTGCAGCACGCCGGCGACACGCGAATTCGCCGGCGAGTTCGTGGCCCTTGCGGCTGTCGTAGTTGGTGAAGAAGACGACATAGCCCGGGTCCGCGACGACCTTCTTGCACAACACGACGCGTGCCGCTGGCGCGCCGTCCGGCGAGGCCGACGCGAGCACCATCGAGTCCGGGTTGGGTTGCACCTTCTGTTCGCGTGCCTACGATTATGCCCCAGCGCCTGTGCGATCTCTTGCGGCGCGAGCCGTCGGACCGGTAAAAGGAAGCGTCCACGAGCACCGTGACTGCATGAAATCCCTCGAAGAACTCCGCGCCCGGCTCGACGTCATCGACCGTGAACTGCTGCTGCTCGTCGCCGAGCGGCAGACGCTCGGCAAACAGATCGCCGAGGTCAAGCGCTCGGCCGGCCAGCCGACACGTGACTTCCGCCGCGAGCGCGAGGTGCTGCTCAAGGCGCGACGGGACGCCGAGGCGGTCGGCGTGTCGCCGGCACTCGCCGAATCGATCCTGCAGTCGCTGATCCGCGGCTCGCTCACGACGCAGGAACAGGCGCGGGTGGCGTCGCAGGGCCGGGGCTCGGGACGCAGCGCGCTGGTGATCGGCGGCAGCGGCAAGATGGGTCACTGGGTAGCGGATTTTCTCGCGGCGCAGGGCTTTGCGGTCACGGTGGCCGATCCGTCGGGCGAGGTGGCAGGGTACGACTACGTCGCCGACTGGAAGACGACCGACCTGCATCACGACTTCATCGTCGTGGCCACGCCGATCCGGATCGCGAACGAAGTGCTGGCGGAACTGGCCGGGCGGCGGCCGCGCGGCATCGTGTTCGACATCGGTTCGCTCAAGACGCCGCTGCGCTCGGGACTCGAGCAGCTCCGTGCCGCCGGGTGTCGCGTGACGTCGGTGCACCCGATGTTCGGTCCGGACACCGAGCTGCTGTCGGGCCGGCACGTGATCTTCATCGACCTCGGCGATGCGGCGGCGCTCGCAGAAGCGCGCGCCCTGTTCGGTTCGACGATGGCGGATCTCGTCGTGATGGGACTCGACGAGCACGACCGTCTCATTGCTTTCGTGCTCGGTCTCTCGCATGCGCTGAACATCGCGTTCTTCACGGCGCTGGCCGAGAGCGGTGAAGCCGCGCCACGGCTTGCGCGCATGTCGAGCACGACGTTCGACGCGCAGCTCGACGTTGCGACTCGCGTCGCGGCCGAGAATCCCGACCTGTATTTCGAGATCCAGAGCCTGAACGAGTACGGCGTGGAATCGCTGCACGCCTTGCAGGCTGCGGTCAATCGCCTGTGCCGCTCGGTTCGCGAGGGTGACGCAGCAACCTTCGTCGCCATGATGCAGCGAGGCAACGAATACCTGCGCGTGCGGCAGGCCGCGCGCGACGAGGCCAGTCGCTGAGCGATGAGCGACCGCGCCATCCCTTTGCAGCAGGTGCTGGCCTGGTCGAACGGCCTCATGGCCACGCGCGCTCGCTCGACCAGCTCGCGGCGAGGCTGGCGCAGCCGCCCGCAGCCAGACGGCGAATCGCTGACCGGCGTGCTGCTGCTGCTCGATCCCCGCCACGAACTCCGGCGCCTGGCTGCCGGGGCAGGCCAACAGCGCGACTGGTGGCCCGGGCTGCGTTTCGTCGACAGTTTCGCGGGCGTCGCGCCGGAATACGGCACGCTGCATGCGCCCTGGTCAGGACCTTACCACCCCGCCGATCACGGATTGCTGATCCCGGCCGAGGCCGGCTGCACGCACCTGGCCTTGCTGCCGCTGCCACGCAGTGGCGGACTGACCGGCGTCTACAACGTCGGCAGCCACGACGGCCCCGCTGCGCTCACTGCGCTCGAGCCCGCCTGGCTCGATCACATCGGTGCACAGGCGCTGGCCAGCGCCGAGCGGCAGTTGCAACGCGCGCGCCTGCTGTGCGCCGGCGTCGTGGATCCCCTCACGGGCTGGAACAGCCGGCATTACTTTCTGTCGCGCGTGCGGGAGCAGGTGGCGGCCAGTGTCCGGGACTCGAAGCCGGCTTCCTGCATGGTGATCGATGTCGACGGCCTCGGCGGTCTCAACGAAAAGCACGGAGTCGCGGCGGGCGATGCCGTCCTGTTCGAGGTGGGCAGCATCATCGAAGCGCAGGTGCGGGCGAGCGATTCCTTCGCGCACATCGGCGACGACGAATTCGCCGCGTTGCTGCCAGCGACGCCGCCTCAGTTCGCGACGCGGCTCGCGGAGCGCATTCTTGCTGCCGTGCGGGCGGCGCCGATCGTCACAACGCCCGGCAAGCTGGAGGAGGTGCGGGTTTCGATCGGGATCGCCGGACTGGACCCGGCGGCCCTCGTGACGGGAATGGATCGAAAGTCGATCGCCGACGAGTGGCTGTCGCGTGCGCAAGCAGCCTTGCACCAGGCTAAACGCGCCGGTGGCGATCGTTGCGTCGCCAGCTAGTTTCGCTGGCGCAGCATCAGCAACAGGAAGATCGGCACGCCGACGAGTGCGGTGAGTGCGCCGACCGGCAATTGCCTCGGTGCGAGCAACAGTCGTGACGCGAGGTCTGCCGTCATCAGCACCAGGCCACCGAGCAGTGCGGAGCCGGCCAGCACGATGCGCTGGTCGTTGCCGAGCGCGAGACGCACGAGGTGCGGCGTGACCAGCCCGACGAAGCCGATGCTGCCTGCGGTGCTCACGGCACAGCCGGTGAGCAGCGAACTCAGCACGAACACGATGCTGCGCACACGCCGCACGTCGAGGCCGACGCTCGCGGCGATCGTTTCCCCGCGCGCCAGTACGTTCAATGGCCGGCCGAGCGCGATGCAGAAGAGCGTCGCGGCAGCGAGCAGGGTCAGCAGCCAGCCCCAGCGGTCACCGCGCGTCAGGTCGCCCAGCAGCCAGAACACCATGCCGCGCAGTCGAGTATCGTCGCTCATCGCCAGCAGCAGGCTGACGATGGAGCCCGCACCGGCGGCGACGACGACGCCCGTCAGCAGCAGGCGAGTCGGGGTCCAGCCGCCGCGGCCCTGCGCAAGCGCAAAGACCAGTGCGCACGCGGCCAGCGCTCCGGCGCCCGCAGCCGCGTCGACCATGACGGCGGACATGCCGGCCATCAGGGCCAGCAACGCCGTGACGGATGCGCCACCAGACACGCCGAGCACGTAGGGATCCGCCAGCGGATTGCGCAACAGGACCTGCAGGAGGCCGCCCGCGAGCCCAAGCAGCCCGCCCACGGCGAAAGCAGTGAGCGCGCGTGGCAGGCGCAGGTCCATGACGACGTCCCGCGCCAGGGAGGGTTCGGAGTTCCAGACAGCGTGCCACACAGCCGCCGGCTCGAGGTGCACGCTGCCGAGCATCAGCGACAGCAGCAGGAGCAGCACGGTCGTGGCGCCGAGCGCGACGAACACCGGGATGAGAGGAAGTCTGTGCAAGCGGCCCCCGCGAGTTTGGGGGAAGGTTAGGGAAGCGGGGGCGGGGCCACAAGCCGAGCGGTGACTGAGTGATGTTTTTGTGCGGTTGCCGCCAATGTGAAAAAATCAACCGCCACCGGACTTTACGCAGGCCATGAGCGATTACATCGACAGCCAGGGATTTCGCGCCAACGTCGGCATCGTCCTGATGCGCGACGGGGGCGAGCTGTTCCTGGGCGGCCGGCGGGATGGTCGTGGCTGGCAGTTTCCACAGGGCGGGGTCCTGCGCAACGAGCGGCCGGAAGCGGCGCTGTATCGCGAACTGCATGAGGAAGTCGGGCTCGAACGCAGCGACGTCGAGCTCGTCGCCAGCACCAGCCGCTGGCTCCACTATCGGCTGCCGCAGCAGTACATGCGCCGTCGTGGCAACCCGGTCTGCATCGGCCAGAAGCAACGGTGGTTCCTGCTGCGGATGCTGGGTGACGACTCCCGCTTCAATTTCGAGGCGACCGCCGAGCCCGAATTCGACCGGGGGCGCTGGGTCGATTACTGGGCACCCGTGCGTGAAGTCATCTATTTCAAGCGCGCGGTCTACGTGCGCGCGCTGCAGGAGCTGGGCGAGCAGGCGTTCGCCGAAGGTCCGCCGCCGCGTCCCGACTGGCTGACCGACGCCATGCTGCGTGCGCCGCAGCCGCGGTCGCCGCGTCGTCGCCGGCGGACGGACAGTGGCCCGCATTCAGCCGGGAGCGATGAGGCGATGACGGCTGCCTCGGTCGCGGCAGGCGTGCCCGAAGGTTCCGACCGGTGACCGATCTGGCCGGGATGCCCCGGGCTCGGCTCCGCGTGCTCTACGCTGCTGTCGCATCCGCATTGCTCGCGGCGCTGGCGGGCTGGGTCGGCTTCGGGCTCGGCCAGCGCTCCCCGGGGCACGGGGCGGCGGGAGAGGCGGAAAAGCGTGTAGTCGTCGAAGACCAGGACCAACGACTCGAGCTCGAAAACAAGCAGCTGCATGCGAGGGTAGCCGAGCTTGAAATGGCGCGGCGCCTCGACCGCGACGCGTATGGGCAGGTCGAGACCACGCTCGGTGACCTGCAATCGCAGCTGGCGCGACAAAGCGACGACCTGGCCTTCTATCGCAGCATCGTCTCGCCGGCTGACGGCATCCAGGGCCTGCGCATCCAGCGCTTCGAGGTTCTGCCGGGTGCCGCGCCGCGCGAGGTGCAGATCAAGCTCACGCTCGTCCAGGCGATGCGGCACGAAAGCATCGTTGCGGGCCTCGCTCAGATCACTCTGCTCGGGGTCAAGGACGACTTGCCGGCCCGCTTTTCCGTCGGCGACCTGCTCGGCAAGCCGCGGGCAGAGCTTCCGTTTTCGTTTCGATATTTCCAGACGATCGAGCAGACTGTCGTCCTGCCGGAGGGTTTCGAACCGTTCGAGACCGAAGTCCGGGTGCGTTCGAGCAAGCTCCGCGCGCCGGTGCAGCAGAAATTTGCCTGGAAAGTCGCGGGCCAGCCGGTCGCCGCGCTATGAGGCGGGGGATTGGTAAGCTAAAATTCGCCCCCAGATCCGACCGCCCGCGACGACGCACGGAGCATCCATGACAGAAGCGACTGCGCTGAACGAGACGGCCGACGCCACCCTGCTGGTCTTTACGGACTCGGCGGCCGCCAAGGTGAGCGAGCTGATCCGCGAGGAGGGTAACCCCAACCTCAAGCTGCGGGTCTTCGTCTCCGGTGGCGGTTGCTCCGGCTTCCAGTACGGATTCACGTTCGACGAGAACGAGGAAGACGGCGATACCTGCGTCGAGAACCAGGGCGTGCGCCTGCTCGTCGACCCCATGAGTTTCCAGTACCTGACGGGCGCCGAAATCGACTATCGCGAAGACCTCGAAGGCGCGCAGTTCGTGATCCGCAATCCGAACGCTCAGACCACCTGCGGGTGCGGTTCGTCGTTCTCCACCTGATGAGTTGAACCGCCGTCGTGCCGCACCGGGTGCCGGACGTCCTCGCGGCGGTGGATCTCGGCTCGAACAGCTTTCACATGATCGTCGCCCGTTACAATCACGGGCAGCTCATCGTGCTCGACCGCCTGCGGGAGATGGTTCGTCTCGCCGCGGGCCTCGACGAACACGGCCGGCTCAGCCGGGAATCGACCCAGCGCGCGCTGCAATGCCTCGAACGCTTCGGCCAGCGCCTGCGCGACATGCGTGCGGAGAGCGTGCGCGTGGTCGGCACCAACACCCTGCGCAAGGCCAAGCGGCGCGGGGTCTTTCCTCGAGCGTGCCCGCGACGCGCTCGGTCATCCCATCGAAATCATCTCGGGCGTCGAAGAAGCGCGCCTGATCCATCTCGGCGTCGCGCACACGACGCCGAACGAAGGCGGCCATCGCCTCGTCGTCGACATCGGCGGCGGCAGCACCGAACTCATCATCGGCGAGGGCCTCTCGGCCAAGCGACTCGAAAGCCTGTACATGGGTTGCGTCAGCCTCAGCGCCCGCTTTTTTCCCGACGGCGAGATCACTGAAAAACGCATGAAGCGTGCGCGCACAGCCGCGCACCTGGAACTCGAGCCGGTCATCAATCGCTTCAGGCGTTCCGAGTGGGACATCGCGTATGGCGCCTCGGGCACCTTGCGCGCCGTGGCCGACACGCTGCAGGCGCGCGAGCCGGCGACCGCGCATGTCGACCGGGCGGGCCTCGAGTGGCTGCTGCAGGAAACGCTGCGCGCCGGCCAGACCTCGCGACTCAAGTTGCCGGGACTGCCGCCCGAACGGCAGGAGGTGCTGCCGGGCGGTCTCGCCATCCTGCTCGAGGTGTTCGATCGGCTCGGCATCGAAACGATGCGGGTTGCCGACGGCGCGTTGCGTGAGGGACTGCTGTATGACCTGCTCGGGCGCCTCACCGACGAGGATGCGCGCGTGCGCAGCGTGCGAGCGATGGAAGGGCGCTTCCACGTCGATACCGCGCAGGCAGATCGCATCGAGGCGACTGCGCTCGCCTTCCTGCGACAGGTGCGTGACGACTGGGGCCTGGACGATCCACTCGCCGAACCGGTGCTCGGCTGGGCGGCGCGCCTGCACGAAGTCGGGCTCGACATCGCGCATTCGCAGTACCAGCGGCACGGCGCCTACCTGCTGCAGCATGCGGACCTGCCCGGCTTTCCGAGCCACGAGCAGCAACTGCTCGCGGCCATCGTCGGTGGCCACCGGCGCAAACTGTTGCTGACTGCGCTCGACGACTTGATGCCGCCCTGGCACCTGAAGGCGCTGTACCTGATCGTGCTGTTGCGGCTGGCAGTGCTGCTGCACCGCGGGCGCGGGCCGCGTTCACTGCCCGACATCCGGTTGGCGGCGAAGGGAAAAAGCGTGGAGCTGACGTTTCCGCGCGGCTGGCTCGACGAGCATCCGCTCAGCGCCATCGATCTCGAGCAGGAAGCGGCCTGGAAGCCGCGGGGTTCAGGCTGAAAGTCAGTTGAAGAAGTGATCAGTGAATAGTGAATAGTGAATAGTGAGCAGTCGGAGCTGACGGAACGGTGATTCCGTCGCTTCGATTTGACGCTGCCGACAAGTTGCCCGGGTTCTGTCAGGCCAGTCGGGCAGGAAGCAGACGTTCGCGATTGCGTAAAATCGGCCAAGCAGCAGGCGTTCGCGACTGACGGCAATCCGGCAATCTGCTTTCTATGTCCCGGACGATGTGAGAACTGCCGGCCACACACACTTGTGACTGCATCACATTTGCATTACAGTGCGCGTATGAAGACCTCCACCCCCCCCGCCGTGCGTGTCGAGCCCGCGCTGCGTAGCGATGCCGAGGCTGTCCTCGACGAAGGCGAGTCGCTCTCCGATTTCGTGGCGCGTGCGTTCGCGACGGCGTCACTTGGCGGCGCAGCCAAGACGCCTTTCTCGTGCGAGCGCGAGACGCCGTCGAGCGATCCGAGCGTGAAAACAACGGGATCTCGCCGCAGGATTGCTGCGGCGGATGGATGCCCGGCTGGATGCGGCCCGTCAGCGGCTGGCGGCAGGCAAGTCGCGCTCTGGGCGGTGACCAGCTACCGCGTTCTCCTGACCGAGGAGGCCGCCGACGACTTGCTGCGGATTGAGGATTTCATCATCGAACGGGAACTCGCCAGCGCGACACCTGACCTCGATGTAGTGCGGGCGCCTCAGAGACGCGGTCGACCGCGCACTTCGATTACTGGAGTTCTCACCGTACTCCATGCCGCAAGGCCGCTCGCGCCCTGAACGACAAGCAGCGTGAACTCATCGTTCCCTTCGGAAGCGCCGGGCTCGTTGCCGCATTTGAAGTGCGTGGCGACATTGTCCGAGTCGGCGCCATTCGCCATCAGCTCGAGCAGGATTTCCACTGATCCTGATCGGCCGCGCTTCTCACCTCTCGTCTGCCTCGGTGAAGCCAAGGCGCTCGTAGAGATTGTCGCGGGCCACACCGCTACGATTGCGCTGCGCGCAGGCGGCGGCCTCCTGCAGTGGGCCGGTGGCGCCGGGCCGCGCAGTTTGCGTGTGCTGAAGGGGCCGGCGTTGCAGCAACTGCGGGTCAGAATGCAAAGTAGGCGTCGATGATCGCGATGAATTCGCGCCATGAGTCCTGGCCGCATCCTAACCCGGACCCAACGCCGAGGCCCACCAGCGTCGACACGCGCCAAAGCGAAGCTGCTGCGCGAGGGCATGGCCCGGCTTCAGGCCGCGCTCGACGACAAGTTCATCATCGACGAAACCCCGCTCCGAGGCGAGCGGCGCGATGCAACTCGCTGCAGATGCCATGCACGCGGCGCTGCAGCAGCTCGACGCCGCAGACCGCATTGGTCGCTCCGGCGCCCGCGGCACCGCCGGCGCCCCGGACGCGCCAGCAGGGCAGTTCTGGCCTACATCAGCGAGTACGTTGCAGCCAATCGGGCTGGCGTGGCGCCAAACCATGCCGACCTGCAGAGCTTCTTCAACCTCACGCCTCCATCCGTGAACTCGATGCTCGTGCGGCTGGAACGGTGCGGCTTCATTCGCCGTGTGCCGGCGGGCCCGGGCGATCGAAGTCCTGGTCCCCTGCGGCGCACCTGCCGCCACCGAGCGGCCCTTCAAGTTCTGACTCGGGTTCGGCCCGGCGCTCCGCGCGCTATCGTGGCTGCGATGTCATCTGCCCGAGGCGCGAAGGTTGCCATCCATACTGCGTGTGACAGGATTGGGTGCGTCGCCGCGCCATTTATGGGTGAGCGGCGGCTCGGGTAGCCTGCCAAGTACATGATAGAGCGCGACTTCGGTCGCTCGGAAGGTCCGGAAGCCATAGGCTTTTCTCATGGTGACTTTGGCTTTGTTGTTGAGCCCCTCGATGACGCCGCTGGAGAACTGCTTTCGGGCACGGAAGTAGTTGAGCAGGAGCTCGCGGTGGCCGCGCATGGTGCGGGCAAATTTCTTCATCGGCTCGATGCGTGAGCGCATGACCTGGTGCACCACTGGTCGAGGAACTCCCGGCCCAGGTGCGGTGAGTGTACTCCCAGAACTGCTGGAAGTCCTCCCTGAGCAGGTAGGCACGGACGCGCTCTTGAGGTTGTAACGCAGCAGGTCGCGCACGGCGCAGTCGCTGGGTGTCGGTGAGATTCTCGCGGCGGAGCAGGCGAGCACCAACGGGTTCCTTCCAGGAGCGGGGGCGTAGCCATCGTGGGCCTGCGCTGGCCTCGCGGCGCGCACCTCGTCGATGGGCCTTGTTCATCTTGGCCGACGTGGGAAGCGGTCGGAGGATGTCTGAGGGCGTTGGTGGGGTGCTGGGCGATCAGGTCGAGGTAGGGCTTCCCATGTCGGAGCAGACGAACTCGATCTTCCTGGCCGGCTCGCTGCCGATCGCGTGAAGAACTTCATAGAAGCTCTCGAGGGTGCGATCCTTGCCGACCCAGAGCAGGAGGATGTTGCCGGCCTCGATCTGGTGAACCAACGTCAGGGTCTTGATGGCCGCGGCCATTGCTGGATCAAATCCGACGCCGATCGCGCGGACCGAATCGAGGGAGCGCCGCACCAGGCCCCCATTCGACGACCCTCCACGGCCCTGATAGACCTTCTCCCGGCTGGTGCGGAAGGACCAGGCGGTCTCCTGCCAGGATAGCCGCCGCGCCACTGCGCCAGGAACTGCATGAAGCCTTGGTGAGCGTGTGCTACCGCCGATCCCCCACGGCACCTGCTCGACCTTGACCCCGCAACCGTGGCGGCGGTCGACGCCGCATGGCGTAAGTAGGACGACCGCGAAACAGAACCCCGGGATGAACTCGAAGCGGCGCACCGGCAACTGGTCGTAGCCGCTGCCACACCGGCCGCAGCCCGAAGCAGCACGGACGCGATCCGCGGCGCGGACGCACTTCGATCTCGATAGTCTGGCTGGCTTGGCGCAGGTGCGCCGCTTCGTGAACGAAGCCGGGGAAGTGATGGCGGGCATTCAACAAGGCGGGAGTCAGCAGCATGGGCGGGAGTACGTCCTCAGGCCAGGCGGAACCGTCGAACGACACCTATGCAGGTGCCGTATGCGACGCTGCAAGCCTACTGCCCAGACCTGCCCGAGTGGCCCGCAGCGCTGGCGCATCGAGGAGCGACCTCATCCCCGGACAAGCCCTGCTCGAGCTGTTTGCGCCCTTCCTCGAGCACCTTCGCGTGCACAGCGGGCTGGCTCGTGAACGCTGCGTCGTCACCGCGACAATCTCTGGATGCTCGGCGGCGACCTTTCGCCGCCTCCACGAAACGCCGGCGCTGCGCAAACGCCCGCTCCGTGACGCTCCTCGAACTGCTCGACGACGATGAAGGTGCGCCCACTCATCTACCCGCCATTGACCGAGGAGGATCAGCGCAGCGTCGACAGCACCGGACGCAAGCTCAATGCCTTCCTGCGGTCCGCGACAATCAAAAAGGGTTGAGAATCACCCACAGATTCCGCCGACCAGCCAAAAAGAAGGGCCTGCATTGCAGGCCCTTCCGTTCTGAGTAATCACTAATCACTGGTCACTAGTCACTTCCTCACCGGCTCGCGACGCGGTGACTGACGGCCCCCTACCGCTGGTGAGCTGCAGTTTTCGCGAACTCGGATTCGCTCCGGCTGCGGAATTCCGCCAGGTAACCCGACGGAATTTCCGTGCGCGGCAGCGGGATCGTGGCGGGTTCTTGTGCGCCCTTGACCCGGTATTCGTAGTGCAGGTGCGGACCCGTGGCCCGCGCCGGTCATGCCGACGTAACCGATGATGTCGCCCTGCTTCACGGCGCGGACGCGCCGCCGACGCCGAAGCGCGACATGTGGCCGTAGACCGTGCTGATGCCCTTGCCGTGATCGATCGTCACGACGTTTGCCGCAACCGCCCTTACGGCCGGCAAACTGGACGCGCCATCGCCGGCCGCCAGATGGGCGTGCCCGTCGACGCCGCGTAATCGACGCCCCCTTGTGGGCGCGGACGACGCCGCTGATCGGGTGCTTGCGGCGCGGTTGAACACCGAGCTTACGCGCGTGAAGTCGAGCGGCGCGCGCAGGAACGGCCTTGCGCATGCCTTTGCCCTCGGGCGTGAAGTAACCCTGCACTTCCCGTCCTGTGACTGGAACCACACGGCCCGATGTGTATTGCCCTGGTTGACGAACTCGGCGGCGAGCACGCGCCCGTCGTTCACGTATTCGCCGTCCTGGAACTTCTGCTCGTACAGCACGCTGAATTCGTCGCCTTCGCGCAGATCGAGTGCGAAGTCGATGTCCCAGCCGAAGATCTGGTTGGCGACCGTCATGATCGTCTCGGCCGACATGCCGGCGTCCTGGCCAGCCGCGAAGAGCGAGGAGGTGATCTGCGCGCTGCTGACTGACGATCTCGGTCTCCGAGCGGGTTCTCGACGTAATTCACGGCAAAGCCAGCGTCCGAGCGCGCGACCGACAGCGTCAGCGTGTTGCTGATCTGGCGGTTCGGCGACTGCAGCGCGCCGTCGACGTGGGTGAACGTGATGATGTCGCCCGGCCGCGATATCAGCGCACGGCGGACTTCAGGACGCTGGCGCAGCTCGACGAACCGCCGCCATGTCGATGCCAACGGAACGGAAAGATCTGGTCAGGCGTGTCATTGCGCGCTGGACCGTGTCCTCGACGTTGGCGGAAAGTCTTCGTCGGTGGCCCGTCACGGTCGCCGGGCTCGGCCGACGACAGGGCAGCGCCTCAGGTCGACCGACGTCCAGGGCTTCCTGGCGTGGCCAGGACGCGATCTGAGGGATGCCGGCCACGGCGGCGACCAACAGCAGGCTGGTTAGGCCAGCCAGCGGCGGCGCGATGGACCCGACGATCCGGCCCGACGCTTGCGTGCGCGCCGGCATTGGAAAATCAGACGGTTGCAATGGTCATCCCCAGTGAGCACTGGCGGGTAAAGTAGTTGCGCGGACGCCACGGGTCAACTCTTGCGCAGCCATTTTTCTCAATTTGTTCAGAGTCTCCCAGAAAGATGTACGGACTGTGACGGTCCTCACCTTGTCCGTGGCGTTTGCCTGCGCCAGCGCTCTATCCACTACGATCCGCGCCTTGCACTGCGATACCGCCTGGAGCATTGCCGATCGATGCTGCCTGCCGACCAACAACTGGCTGAACTGCGCCGCGGCACCGCCGAGAGTGCTGCTGGAAACCGACCTGCTGCAGCTGGCTCGCGGCAAGCCACTGCGGGTGAAGGCGGGATTCGACCCGACGGCACCGGACCTGCCACCTGGGCCACGGTGCTGATCAACCGCATGGCCATGTTCCAGCGCCTCGGCCCGACGTCATCTTCCTGATCGGTGATTTCACCGGGGCTCATCAGCGGCCCGACCGGGCGCAACGCCACCCGACCGCCCCTGACGCCCGCCGAGATCAAGGCGAGCGCGGAGACATGCCAGGCCCAGATTTTCAAGATCCTGGACCCGGCGCTGACTCGAGTCGAGTTCAACTCGACCTGGATGAACGCCATGGGTTCGGCGGGGATGATCAGCTTGCGGCAAAGCACACCGTGACCCGCATGCTCGGGCGCGACGACTTCTCGAAACGCTACAAGTCTGGCCAGGCAATCGCCATTCGCGAGTTCCTGTACCCGCTGGTGCAGGGCTACGACTCGGTGGCCCCTGCAGGCCGACGTCGAACTCCGCGGTACCGACCAGAAATTCAACCTGCTCGTCGGCCGACGGCTGCGGGCGTACGGCCGGGAGCCGCAGGTGGTGCTGACCATGCCGCTGCTGGAGGGCTCGATGGCGTCAACAAGATGTCAAAATCACTCGGCAACTTCATCGGCATTGCCGAGCCCGCCGAGCAGATGTTCGGCAAGCTGATATCGGTGTCCGACGAGCTGATGTGGCGCTGGTTCGACCTGCTGTCGTTCCGCACCAATGCTGAGATCGGGCGGCTCAGAGGCGTGCGCAGGTGGCGCCAACCCGCGGGACTGCAAGTTCGAGCTGGGCGTGGAAATCGTCGATCGGTTCCACGGATCAGGCGCCGGCAACCGGGCCCGCGACGAATTCATCGCACGCTTCCAGCAGGGTGCGCTGCCCGAGGACGTAACCGAGGTTACGCTGCAGGTCGGCGCCGAGGGCATGGGTCTCGCGCACGTGCTGAAGGCGCGCAGCTGGTGCCGAGCACAAGTGAAGCCATGCGGCAAGTCCAAACGGGGGTGCCGTGCGCGTGGACGGCGAGCGCGTGGAAGACGCGGCGCGCAGGTTACTGCAGGAAATACGCATGTTTTCCAGGTCGGCAGGCGTCGCCTCGCGCGTCACGCTCCGAATAAGGTGCCGGTGTTACGGCTTCCGGTTGCTGTTACGGTCGCAGTCCCGACCGTAACGGCAACCAGCTCTCTTCTCAGCCCCTTTCCAGAAAAATATTTTCCGCGAAGTGTTGACGACCCTTCGATCAGAGCTATACTTCGCGCCCCTCCGCAGTCACCCGCCTCAGGGCATCGGTGGCCAGCTGAAAAACCCCGACGAAAAACATTTCGAAGGTGTTGACAGCAACGGAAACAACCGCATAATGAAAGGCGGCTCACCTCCAGCTGGTTCCGAGGTCGCTCTTTTAAAAATCGAATCAGGTAATTTGTGTAGGGGACTCGCGTCGATCGTTTGTGAGTGCAAACATCGGAACGGCCCAATTGATAGCCAGTTAATTACTGAAAGTTAGTTAGGACTTTCTCCGAACAAAAGTCACAAAGACTTCAATTGAAGAGTTTGATCCTGGCTCAGATTGAACGCTTTGGCGGCGTGGCCTTAGCTCATGCAAGTCGATCGGTAACAGGTGCTTAGCAATACATGCTGACAGAGGCGGACGGGTGAGGATATTTGGGAATCTGCTCATCAGCGAGGACAACCCGGGAAACTCGGGCTAATACGCATACGCTCTACGGAGGAAAGCCGGGGACCGCAAGGCCTGGCACTGATGGATGAGCTGATCGGATTAACTGGTGGCGGAAGTAACGGCCCACCAAGGCGACGATCCGTAGCTGGTCGCAGAGAGGACGATCGACCACACGGAACTGAGACACGGGTCAGGACTCTTTACGGGAGGCAGCAGTAGAATATTGGAC
>JADIYJ010000030.1:5000-148264 GCA_016705325.1 Pseudomonadota bacterium
CAGTGGCGAGCCCAACCGAATAGGGGAGGCGTAGGGAAACCGAGTCCTAAATGGGCGTTTTAGTCGCTGGGAATAGACCCGAAGCCGGTCGATCTATCCATGTCCAGGTGAAGGCAGGGTAATACCTACTGGAGGCCCGAACGCTCTACTGTTGCAAAAGTAGGCGATGAGGTGTGGATAGGGGTGAAAGGCCAATCAAGGCCGGCGATAGCTGGTTCTCCCCGAAAGATATTTAGGTAGTGCCTTGTAGGACTCCCGGGGTAGAGCACTGTTTAGGCTAGCGGGCCATCCCGGCTTTAGCAAACCCATGCAAACTCCGAATACCGTGAAGTCAACGCACGGGAGACACACGGCGGGTGCTAACGTCCGTCGTGAAGAGGAAATAACCCAGACCGCCAGCTAAGGCCCCCAATTCATGGCTAAGTGGTGAACGATGTGGGAAGGCATAGACAGCCAGGAGGTTGGCTTAGAAGCAGCCATCCTTTAAAGAAAGCGTAATAGCTCACTGGTCTAGTCGGCCTGCGCGGAAGATATAACGGGGCTCAAGCCATGAGCCGAAGCTGCGGATCCATCCGTAAGGGTGGGTGGTAGGGGAGCGTTCTGTAAGCCTGCGAAGGTGCACTGCGAGGTGTGCTGGAGGTATCAGAAGTGCGAATGCTGACATGAGTAACGTTAATGCGAGTGAAAAACTCGCACGCCGTAAACCCAAGGTTTCCTGCTCAACGTTAATCGGAGCAGGGTGAGTCGGTACCTAAGGCGAGGCCGAAAGGCGTAGTCGATGGAAAACGGGTCAATATTCCCGTACCTGGTGTTGCTGCGATGGGGTGACGGAGAAGGCTACAGCAGCCGGAGAAGTCCGGTTTAAGCAAGTAGGAAGGACCGCCAGGCAAATCCGGTGGTTCAATTCCGAGATGTGATGACGAGGTCCCACGTGGACCGAAGTGCTCGATGCCACGCTTCCAGAAAGCCTTGCTTCAGGCAACAACAGACCGTACCGCAAACCGACACTGGTGGGTGGGCAGATAATCTGCTAAGGCGCTTGAGAGAACTCGGGTTAAGGAACTCTGCAAATTGATACCGTAACTTCGGAAGAAGGTATGCCTTCGATCGTGAAAGGACTTGCTCCTGGAGCGAATGAAGGTCGCAGGTAATCGGTGGCTGCAACTGTTTATCAAAACACAGCACTCTGCTAACACGAAAGTGGATGTATAGGTGTGACTCCTGCCCGGTGCCGGAAGGTTAATGATGGGGTCAGCCGCAAGGCGAAGCTCTTGATCGAAGCCCCGGTAAACGGCGGCCGTAACTATAACGGTCCTAAGGTAGCGAAATTCCTTGTCGGGTAAGTTCCGACCTGCACGAATGGAGTAATGATAGCCACACTGTCTCGACCCGAGACTCAGTGAAGTTGAAATCGCTGTGAAGATGCGGCGTACCCGCGGCAAGACGGAAAGACCCCGTGAACCTTTACTATAGCTTTACACTGAACTTTGAACCTTTCTGTGTAGGATAGGTGGGAGGCTGCGAAGTGTGGACGCTAGTTCGCATGGAGCCAACCTTGAAATACCACCCTGAAATGTTCGGACTTCTAACCTAGGCCCGTAATCCGGGTCGGGGACCGTGTATGGTGGGTAGTTTGACTGGGGCGGTCTCCTCCCAAAGAGTAACGGAGGAGTGCAAAGGTACGCTCAGCGCGGTCGGTCATCGCGCTCTAGAGTGCAAAGGCATAAGCGTGCTTAACTGCGAGACGGACAGGTCGAGCAGATACGAAAGTAGGTCTTAGTGATCCGGTGGTTCTGTATGGAAGGGCCATCGCTTAACGGATAAAAGGTACTCCGGGGATAACAGGCTTATTCCTCCCAAGAGTCCACATCGACGGAGGAGTTTGGCACCTCGATGTCGGCTCATCACATCCTGGGGCTGTAGCAGGTCCCAAGGGTATGGCTGTTCGCCATTTAAAGTGGTACGCGAGCTGGGTTCAGAACGTCGTGAGACAGTTCGGTCCCTATCTGCCGTGGGCGTTGGAGAATTGAGGGTGAGCTGCTCCTAGTACGAGAGGACCGGAGTGGACGTACCTCTGGTGTACCGGTTGTCACGCCAGTGGCACTGCCGGGTAGCTATATACGGACGGGATAACCGCTGAAAGCATCTAAGCGGGAAGCCCCCCCCAAGATTAGTTCTCCCTAGACTCTTGAAGTCTCTAAAGGGCCGTCGAAGACTACGACGTTGATAGGCTGGGTGTGTAAGTGCAGTAATGCATTTAGCTAACCAGTACTAATTGCCCGTGCGGCTTGACCATATAACACCCAATCGGTCTGGAACCCGGTTCCAAACCCTTGGCGTGTGACTGAAGATCATCAGCGACTGTTATCGCTTCGAAAGCGACACGCTCGCGTCATACCCCGATTCGAATTCTGTGCCCGCGCGCAAGCGCGGTGCATGAGCCGGTTTGCCTGGCGGCCATAGCGAGCGGGAACCACCCGATCCCTTTCCGAACTCGGAAGTGAAAACGCTCTGCGCCAATGGTAGTTTGGTCTTCGACCATGCAAGAGTAGGTCACTGCCAGGCTCTCAAACAAAACCCCCGACAGGGAAACCTGCCGGGGGTTTTTCTTTTTCAGGCCGCGTCGGCCGGCAAGTCCTTCAGGCCTCGAGGGCGCGGAGCTTGCGGTAAAGCGTGCGCTCGCTCATGCCGAGCGCCGCGGCGAGCTCACGCCGGCTGCCCCCGTGCACGCGCACGGCCTCGCGCAGCGCCGCGCTCTCGGCGTCCTGCAGCGGCTTCCGATCTCGTACTCTGCCCAGGCCGTGCGCCGGCGCATCGCTTGCACGCCGCACCGAGTCGGGCAAGTGCCGGGCTTCGATCGAACCGTTCTCGGCCAGCAGGCTCGCGCGTTCGACGATGTTGCGCAGTTCGCGCACGTTTCGGAAAGTCATACGCCTCGAGCAGCCTCATCGCGCGTTCGTCGATCGACTGCGAATGGCCCGGCCGTACACGCCTGCAACAGGGACCGGGCAAGCGGGTCGATGTCGGTCGGGCGGTCGCGCAGCGGCGGCAGGGCGATTGGAAACGCGTTGATGCGGTAATAAAGGTCGCTGCGGAACTTCTCCTCGCGCACGAGCTGGGACAAGTCGCGATGCGTGGCCGCGACGAGTCGGCAATCGGCGTGCCGCGCCTCGGTGCCGCCGACCCGCCGGTAGACGCCGGTCTCGAGCAGGCGCAGCAGCTTGACCTGCAGCGTCAGCGGAATGTCGCCGACCTCGTCCAGGAACAAAGTGCCACCCGTCGCGGACTCGACCAGGCCGGTGCGGCGCGCGATGGCGCCGGTGAACGAGCCCTTCTCGTGACCGAACAATTCGCTTTCGAACAGGGTTTCCGTCAGACCGGAGCAGTCGACCGCGACGAACGGCGCGCTCGTCCGCAGGCTGGCTTCATGGATCGCGCGCGCGATCATCTCCTTGCCGGTGCCGGTTTCGCCCAGCAGCAGCACCGAGGTGTCCGTCGGCGCGACACGCATGACCAGGTTGAGCATCTTGAGGAATGCAGGATCCTGGCCGACCAGGCTCCTCGTCGGGGCGAATGGCGCACACGCCCCGCAGCGGTTGCATGTGCTCGGCAAAGAGCGTGATTCGCCCGCGGGCGTCGTGCAACGGCGTGATCTCGACCTGCACGTGCTCGGCTCCGCGCGACGAGTGATGCACGTGCACGCAATGTTCGGGCTGACCGGAAGCGAGCGCCGCTTGTCGCGGACAGGATTCCCCCGCCTGGTCGCAAGGCTTGTCGTAGCCATGCGATACCTCGTAGCAATGGCGACCGACGACGTCGATGTCCGCACCCCGTCCGCAATGTGTCCGATAGGTGCGATTGGCCGCGACTATCCGGTAGTCCGACCCATCAGGATCCGGCAGCCGGGCAATTGCTCGAGCAGGGCCACGAGTTGGGCGGGTGCAGGAGCAGTCTGGTTCATCGCGCGACCTGTCAGATATGGCAGTGGAGAGTCGGCAGTATGTCGTTCCTGGCAGCCTCCCGGCTGCCGTGGATTGCCGCAGCGACGTGCCCAGGTGACTGAAAAGTCGACCATAAGGGCGATCGGCGACGTGCCCTCCCGCGTGGCACGACCCATGCATTGCTTCCGGTACAAAAAGCCGACGACCGGGAGTCGCGATCATGCGTAGACCAAGTTTGGTGTTTTCCACTTTGCTGACGGCGGCATTCCTCTGCCTGGGAGGGTGCTCAGGTGATGATGGCAAGGACGGTGCAGCTGGAACCCCCGGCGCGCCCGGAGTTCCCGGCACCGCCGGCACGGACGGGACCGACGGAACCAACGGCCTCAACTGCTGGGACCTGAACCAGAACGGCGTGGCCGACCTGGCCACGGAGGACACGGACGAGAACGGCACGGTCGACGTGAACGATTGCCGCGCACCTTCCGGCGCCTACGATCCGGCCGGCCTGCACAAGGGCTACTTCACCGAGAATCCGTACACGGGTACGTCGCCGTGCCTGTACTGCCACGGCAGGAGCGGCGACGACGTGATGAAGACCGCCCACTGGAAATGGGAAGGCACGGTCTCCGGCATCAAGGGCTTCGAAGGCACGACCCACGGCAAGAAGGACCTGATCAACAACTTCTGCCTCGCCGTGCCGACCAATGAAGGCCGTTGCGCGCAGTGCCACATCGGCTACGGCTGGGGCAGCAAGGCCTTCAACTTCGGCGACCCGAAGAACATCGACTGCCTCGCCTGCCACGACCAGACCGGCACGTACAAGAAGGTGCAGGCCCCGACCGCAACGCAGCCGATCGTCGGCGGCCCCGACATGACAGCGGAGGCGCTGCTGAAGGTTGCGCAGAGCGTCGGCACGAACCTCGGCGTACCGCCGCGCTCCACCTGCGTGTTCTGCCACAGCCGTGCGGGCGGCGACGACAACGTCAAGCACGGCGACATCTCGTCGCGCATGGGCTTCGCGAAGGTGACTGACCCGGCAGCGGACCCGGCCAAGTACCTGAACCGCAGTGAAGACGTGCACATGGGTTACGACCCGGTGGCGAAGAAGGGCGGGAATTTTAAGTGCGTGGCCTGCCACCGGTGAAGAAGGATGCGTCGGGCAACCCTGATCGACCACGGCATCGGCGGCATGGCGTACCACTCGACGGACGAGGGCGTGATGAAGGAATGCGAGGACTGCCACGGCGCAGCCACCAGCATCCACGTTGGCACGTCGGTCGAGAACACCGTGCGGACGCACGAGCGTCTCGCCTGCCAGGTCTGCCACATCCCGACGTTCTCGCGCAAAGTCGCCACCTACGTCGACTGGCGCTGGGGCGTCGCCGGTCTCGACGCCCGCCCAGCATCCTGCGCCGCCGCCCCGACCGGCGTCGCCGCGGACGGCGTGACTCAGCGCACCACCTACGTGAAGAACAAGGGTTGCTTCACCTGGGCCACCAACGTCAGGCCGTCGCTGCGGTACTACGACGGCAAGTGGAACCGCATGATCGTCGGCTTCAACGACAAGTGGACCACGCAGCCGGTCGACCTCGGTTCGCCGTCGGCCAGCTACCTGGATGCGTCCGCGAAGATCTATCCGTTCAAGAAGATGACGGGTAACCAGGTCGCTGACGCCAACAACAAGACCATGATGGTCCCGCACCTGTACGGCACGGTGACCGGTCCGAACCCCTACTGGGCGAAGTTCGACTGGGCCGCCTCGCTGACGGACGCCGCCAACTACCTGCCGGCCTACAACGCGGGGCCCGGGTTCACTGGCGCCTTCGAGTTCGTGGAAACCGTAATGCTGCTCAAGGTCGATCATGAAGTCGCGCCGAAAGAGCAGGCCTACGGCAAGGACAACGGCTGCGCCGACTGCCACTTCGCCGACCAGATTGACTGGACGGCGCTGGGTTGGACGAAGGACCCGGCCACGGGAGGAACGCAGACGCTGCCCTGATTGACTCCCCCTGGCGTCGACCATGACGCCTTGCGCCCACGATACGCATGTCGTGGGCGCCGTTCGGGCCAGCGCGCTCGCGCTGCCGGCCCGAATCGCTTTTTGCACCGCGAGCCGTGGTTGCCGGCGCCATGACCTGTGTTTCCCATCTCCAGTACGAGCGACGCAAGGGTCGTCGCATGGCCGCGTGGTGTCGCCGACCGTGTTGCAGCGCCATAAACGTGCAGATCAAATGCATCGCAGGCAAACTCCGGCCTCGGGTAACAGGCTTGGGGAACAACGAGGGGAGCCGGTGCACCCAGAAGCGACGGCGTCCGTCGGACTACGTGCGGAAGCGCTGCTGCAGATCCTCGAGGTCACGCGCAGGCTCGCCGCTCCGTTCGAATTGGCCGAAGTGCTGGCCGAAATCGGCGAGGCAGCGCGCAGCGTGTTGCGGGGAGAGCGGGCAACCGTCTGGCTGTTCGAACCCGAGCAGGGCGCGCTGGTTCTCACCGGCGGGCCGCCGGGCGTCCCGCCCATTCGCGCCAATCTCTCGCAAGGCGTGCTCGGGCTGACGGCTCGGTCACGCCAGGTCATCAACGTGCCCGACTGCAAGCGCGAACCGCTGTTCGATCCGGCCGTCGATCTCGACGTCGACAACGACGTCCGCTGCATGCTGTCGGTGCCACTCATCGAACGCGCGCAGCTCGTGGGCGTGCTGCAGGTCGTCGACAGCGAGCAAGGCGCCTTCTCGACCGAAGACGAACGCGTGGCGGAGACGCTCGCGGCGCAATGCGTCGTCTTCATCCAGCGCGAGCGCATGTCGCGCTCGCTGGCTCAGGCCGAAAAGCTCGACCGCGAGATCAAGCTCGCGCGCGAGATCCAGATGAGCACGCTGCCGTCGGAAATGCCGCAATTGGCGGAGTACGACATGGCTGGCCAGTTCTGCCCGGCAGACGAGACCGGCGGCGACACCTTCGACCTCGTGCCGCTCGACGAGCGGCGGCTCTTTCTTCTGCTCGGCGACGCCAGCGGCCACGGCATCGGGCCCGCGCTCAGTGCAACGCAGATGACGGGGATGTTGCGCGTCGCATTGCGGCTCGGCGCCGATCTCGACGCGATTTTCGCCCAGGTCAACAACCAGCTGGTCGAGGATCTGCCGGAGGAGCACTTCGTTACGGCGTTCTTTGGTGTGCTCGACACGGACACGCACAGGGTTGATTACCACGCGGCGGGCCAGGGACCGCTGCTGCATTTCCAGGCCGCGACCGGCGCCTGCCGCTGGCTGTCGCCGACGACATTTCCGCTCGGGTTCATGAAGTTTCCAGGGATCGATCCGCCGCACCGGATCGAACTCGCGCCGGGCGACATACTCGGCCTGATCACCGACGGCGTGTTCGAATGCGAGAACCCGGCGGGCACGATGTTCGGCACGGCAGGCGTCGAGCAGGTGCTGCGCACGCGCCATGAAGGCTCGATGTCCGACCTGCTCGCGCGACTCCTGCAGGCAGTGCACGTGTTCGCCGACGGCCATCCGCAGGGGGACGACATCACGATCGTACTGCTCGCGCGCCGCGGCGAAACTGCCGGCCGCACCACGATCCAGCGCTATTTCCCGCGCTCGCTGGAGTCGCTCGAGGGCATTTTCAGGTTCGTCGGGGATTTCATCTCGGCGCGCTCGCTCGACGCCGAACTGCACATGCCGGTGTGCTTCATCATCGAGGAGTTGTTCACTAACTTCATGAAGTACAACGCGGAGAGCACGCACGACATTTCCCTGAGCCTGGGCCACACGCCCGAGCAGCTCACCGTGCGGATCACTGCTTTCGACGTCGACTCGTTCGATGTCACGCACGCACCCACGGTGGACACGACCAAGCCGCTCTCCGAACGACAGGCGGGCGGGCTCGGACTGCACCTGGTGCAGCAGATGGCGGACACGCTTCAGTACGAGTATGCGGAGCGTCGCAGCACGATCACGTTTACCAAGGCACTCGAGGCAGGGTGAGACTGGATGTTCGAGATTCGAATGGGCGAGCAGGGCGAAATCATCATGACCGGGCGGCTGGATGCGGCCCAGTGCGACAAGGCGCTGCAGTTCATGGACGGCGTCCCCGCGCCGCGCGTGGTCGACCTGGCCGGGCTCGACTACGTGTCCAGCGCCGGTCTTGGCGTGCGGCTCAAGTCGCAGAAGCGCGGGATGGCGTCCGGGCAGGGTCTGCGGCTCGTCAACGCCAACAAGCATATCCGCGACATCTTCAAGTACGCGGGGTTCGACCGGATCTTCGAAATCGTCCCGGCCGGCAGTTGACGGCCGATGGACCGGTACCCCGACCAACTTTCTGGGCGTCCGCCGGTATTTATGAACGACGAGAGCGACGGAGCACTGGTCAGACGTACGTGCAGCGGGGAACCCCGGGCCTTCGAAGCCCTGGTCCGGCGGCACGAAAAGACGGTTTTCAACGCGGCGTTGCGCATGCTGCACGATCGTGAAGAAGCCCGGGACGTCGTCCAGACCGTGTTTCTCAAGGTGTACGAACACCTTGGCGAGTACGACCCGTCGCACAAGTTCTACAGCTGGATCTACCGGATTGCGCTCAATGAATCGATCAAGTCCCTGCAGCGCCGGAAGCCCACCGCGGCTCTCGATTTCGAGACGCCCGATGGCACGCCCGGCCCTGAGAGTGCCTTCGACCAGCGCCAGCTCAGCGACGGCATGGCAGCTGCGATCATGAGTCTGCGTACCGAATACCGCGCGGTGATCGTGCTGCGGCACTTCATGGACTGCAGCTACGAGGACATGGCTGCCATCCTCGAACTGCCTGAGAAAACTGTCAAATCGCGCCTGTTCAGCGCCCGCCAGCTGCTCAAGACGGCGATGGAAACCAGGGGATGGGCGTCGGAATGACCAGCCAGGACACCACGCTCGAGCTGATCAATGCCGAAATCGACGGCGTGCTCACCGGTCCGCAGCGGGCCGAACTCAACCGCTTGCTGCTTGCTGATCCATCCGTGCGTGCACTGCGCGACGGCCTGACGCGGACCTGCCGCACACTCGATGAGATGCCGCGGGCGGAAATCCCTGCGGGCCTGCACGAAGCTATCGTGACGGGCTGGCCCGTGGCCGCGCCAAAGTCACACGGATACCGCCGTGCTGCGTTCACCGGTCGTCCGTTGCTGCGCTATGCCGCTGCCTTGGCGGCGGCCTGCTGGTCAGTGCGCTGGCCTTCCAGTTCGGCAAACTCGACTCAACGGAGCTCGGCGCCGGGCAGCTTGCTGGCACGATCGCCGATGCCACGCATGCCGAGGCGCGAATGATCGTGAACCTCGACCAGGTTCGTGGCTCGATCACGCTCACGGGCGCGGCCGAGGCTCCGCAGGTCGTGTCGTCGCTCGAGTCCAGTCAGCCGGTTTCTATCGTCACTCGCTTGCATGAAGACGGCCTGGTAGAAGTGCTGGTCATCGACGACGCGACGGAAAAAGTGTTGCAGCGCGGCAATCTGCGCATCGGTGCGGAGCACTGATCGGGGAGCTGATCTTTTTGGGGCCGTCGCCAACTTTGGGCGGCGACCGCGGTACTTCAAGTTGTAGTTCAACAAACAACGCCCGGACTTCCGGGCTACTGCAGGGGAAGAGACTCATGGCCAATCAAGGGAATTCGCGGAAGTTCTGGGTTGCCGGCGGCGCGCTCGCCGTAATCGGCGTCGTGGGCATGATTGCCCTTGACTACCCGCCCGCCAGCGAAGACGCGTCGGGAACGATCGTCCCGGCCAAGCGTTTCCGTGCGGACGGTGGTGGCGCGACGATCATCGGTGATTCGACGGCGACGCAGTCGGGCGTGAACATCGCGAGCGGAGTTAGCGGCGCTGCTGGTGCGGCCGGTGCGGCCGGGTGCGGCTGGGGCGGCCGCGTCTGGCGCGGCGCGCGGGCGCCGCTCATGGCGCCGCGTCGGGCGGCCGGTGCTTCAGGGGGTGCCGGCGTCGGGCGGCGCTCTGGCGCTGCGGCGCGGCGCCGCTCGCTGGTGCCGCTGGCGCGGCGGTGCTCTGGCGCTGCTGGCGCCGCGGGCGCTGCGCTGGGCTGGCGCCTCGGGGTGCCGCGTCGGGCCAGGGCCGCTGGGCGCCGCTGGGGCGGCCGGTGCCGCTTCGGCGCCGCGGGTGCCGCTGGTGCCAAGGGCGCCGCTGGTGCCGCGGGCGCCGCCGGGGTGCCGCTCCGGCGCCGCGGGTGCCCCCGGTGCCTAAGGGCGCCGCTGGTGCCGCGGCCGGTGCCGCTGGGGGCGGGTGCCGCCGTGCGGGTGCTGCTGGGGCGGCGGGTGCGGCTGGCGCTCAGGGTGCCGCTGCCGGTGCCGCGGCGGGTGCGGGCGCGGGGCGCCGCGTCTGGCGCTGGCTGGCGGGTGCCGCGCAGGCCGCTGCTCGGGGGTGCCGCCTGCCGGTGCGTCGATGCGGCCAACCGTGTAGCCTGGTGCCCCGCATTCGGCAGGGGTGACTTGATCGAGAGCGGGCCCTTCTTCGGGAAGGGTCCGCTTTTCCATTTCCGGGGTGGGCGCGCGGGGTCGGCTCGCAATGGGGGCGGCGATCATGAGAACAATAACGCGCCGGTTGCGGGGACATCTCGCGCGAGCTGCCTCGGTCCTCATTGCGGCTCTCGCCTGTGGGGGGCAGACGTTCGCACAAGACCTCAGGATCGTCGAGACCGACGACCTCCAGGTCGTCTACTTCGATCCGTCGGGCGCGTATCTCGCTCCCTACGTCACCCAGAGTTTTCTGAACAGCCTGAACGCGCAGAAGAGACTGTTCGGCTATCAGCCGGACGGCAAGGTGGCCGTCCTGCTGCAGGACTTCGGCGACCGCGGCAACGCAACCAGCAATCCTGGGCGCGCCCCGCAATCGCATCTTCATCGACGTGGCACCGCCCGTGCTGTCGTTCGAAACTTTCAGCCCGGGTGAGCGCGTCTACACGCTGTCGAACCACGAGCTGGTGCACACCGTCGTCGGCGACCAGGCGAGTGACGCGGACAAGACGGCGCGCCGCTGGCTGGGCGGCAAAGTCGCGCCCGCTGCCGAACACCCTGAAACCATTCTCTACAACTACCTCACCAACCCGCGGGCCTCCACGCCGCGCTGGTATCAGGAAGGCAGCGCCGTCTTCATGGAGACCTGGTACGGCGGTGGACTTGGTCGTGCGCAGGGTGGCTACGACGAAATGGTCTTCCGCGCGATGGTGCGTGACAAGGCCGCGTTCTATGACCCGCTGGGTCTCGTGTCCAAGGGCACCGAAGTGGATTTCCAGTCTGGCGCGAATGCGTATCTCTACGGCACGCGCTTCATGAGTTACCTCGCGCTGCAGTACACGCCGGAGAAATTGATCGACTGGCTGCGACGCGCGGATGGCACCGAAAGTTATTATGCGCGCGATTTCGAGCGTGTTTACGGCAAGCCGCTGTCGGAGGCCTGGCAGGACTGGATCCGGTGGGAGCACGAGTTCCAGGAGGCCAACCTGAAGTCGGTGCGCGAGCACCCGATCACGCCGTACAAGGAAATAGCGCGCCGCGGGCTCGGCGCGATCTCGCGTTCGTACCTGAGCAAGGACCAGGCCAGGCTGTATGCAGCGGTTCGCTACGCCGGCCGTGTGCCGCACCTGGTCAGCATCGACGTCGCGACGGGCGCGGTCACCGAACTCGTCGAAATCGAAGGGGCCGTTGCGTATCGCGTGTCGTCACTCGGCTACGATCCGCAGGGCGAGAAGCTGTTCTACACGACCGACAACCTCACCTACCGCAACCTCAACGAGTACGACCTCAAGACCGGCGCCACGCGCGAACTGTTCCCAGCCGCGCGTATCGGCGATCTCGCCTACAACCCGGTGGACCGTTCGCTGTGGGGCCTGCGCACCAACAATGGCTTCGTGATGGTCGTGCGCATCCCGTATCCCTACCGGGAATGGCAGACCCTCCACGTCTACCCGTTCGGTGAAGTGCCGTTTGATCTGGACGTCTCGCCGGATGGCAAGCTGGTGTCCCTGTCGATGGCGGCGCCCGACGTCGAACGTTCCGGCGTGCAGGTGATGCAACTGCGCGTGATGAGCGCAGAAAAGCTGCTGGCGGGCGACCCGACGCCATTGCACAAATTCGAACTCGGCACGGCGTTGCCGGAAGGCTTCACGTTTTCGCCAGACAGCCGCTACCTGTACGGCAGCTCGTATTACACGGGCGTCTCTAACATCTACCGGTACGAACTCGCAACCAAGAAGCTCGAGGCCTTGAGCAACGCGGAAGTCGGCTTTTTCAGGCCGATGCAGCTCGACGACAAGCGGCTGGTCGTCTTCCACTACGCGGCCGAGGGGTTCGTGCCGGCAACGATCGAGCCCCAGCCCACCGAGGACCTCAGTGCGATCCGCTTCCTCGGCGAAGCGATCGCCACCACGCACCCCATCGTGCAATTGTGGGGCGCGGGCCCGCCGAGCCAGGTGGATTATCAGACCAGCGTCCGTCGCGATGCGCCGTACCATCCGCAGCGCGAGATGTCGCTTGAATCGCTGATTCCGATCGTCGAGGGTTACAAGGACTCGGTGGCCTTCGGCGCCTTCGCGCGATTCAGCGATCCGATCGGCTTCGACAACCTGAACCTCACGGCCAGCTACAGCCCGGACGACGAGCTGGAGTCCGATGAGCGTCTGCACGCGTCGCTGATCTACAGGCACTACCTGTGGACCGCGGGCCTGCGCTGGAATCCGGCCGATTTCTTCGACCTGTTCGGTCCGACCAAGCGCAGTCACAAGGGATACAGCGGCTTCGTCTCCTACGAGCATCCGCTGCTCTACGAGCCGCCGGAGACGCTGAGCCTCGTCGCCAAGGTCGCCTATTTTGGTGAGCTCGACACACTGCCCGGCTTCCAGAACGTCGAGTCCCCGACTGACCAGCTCGGCGAGGCGGAGATCGGGCTGGTCTACCGGTTCCCGCGATCCTCCGTCGGCAGCGTCGATGACGAGACCGGCATCCTGTGGTCCGTACTTGCCCACGCCTACCATGCCGAAAGCGACATCACGCCGAGCGTGTTCGGCACCTTCGACGTTGGCTGGCCACTGCCCTTCGACCACACCTCGATCTGGATCCGCACGGGCGGCGGCGTGGCGTCGGGCGACGTCGAAGATCCCCTGGCCAACGCGTTCTTCGGCGGGTTCCGCAACAACTACGTCGACAATGGCGAGGCCCAGCGCTATCGTGACCTGCTCAGCATGCCGGGGTTCGAGATCGATGCGCTGAGCGGCCGCTCCTTCGTCAAGGGCATGCTCGAGCTGAACCTGCCCCCGATCCGGTTCGAAGCCCTGGGCAGCCCCGGCTTCTATGGCAGCTGGATCCGTTCGGCCCTGTTCACCACCGCGCTCGTGACCAACCCGGATTCCCCGCGCGACAAGGTCGAAGCGTTCAATGTCGGCCTGCAGTTCGACCTGCAGTTGCACGTCCTCAATCGACTGCCGATGATGCTGTCCCTGGGCTATGCCAGGGATTCGAAGGTGACGGCAAGGGTGAGGACGAGATCATGCTGTCGCTCAAGGTGCTCTGAGGCGCAGGCCACGGCTCGGGGTCGCCGCGCATGATCCTGCACTGGATCTTTCGCAGTACCATGGCGCTGCTACCCGTGCTCGTGTTCCTGGGCGCCCTGATCTATTTCGACAGCTTCAAGGTCGTGCGCGCCAAGGCGATCATGATCGCCGCCGCGGCCGGCATGCTCGCCGCGGTCGCCGGCTACTGGATCAACGGTTTCCTGCTCGACCACAGCGACATCGGCTACGTGCCGTACTCGCGCTGGATCTCGCCGTGGCTCGAGGAATCGCTCAAGGCGGCGCTGATCGTCTACCTGATCCGCACCCGGCGCGTCGGCATGCTCGTCGACGCGGCGATCTACGGGTTCGCCGTCGGGACGGGGTTCGCCCTGTTCGAGAACCTGTACTTCCTGATGATGCGGCCCGAGACGCATCCTGCGGTACAGGTCATCCGCGGTTTCGGCACGGCGATCATGCACGGCGGCGCCACCGCGGTCTTCGCCATCGTCGCGGTGTCACAGGCCGAACGCTTCCCCGACAAGTGGCTGCGCGTCTTCCTGCCCGGACTGGTCGCCGCCGTCATCCTGCACGGCGTCTACAACACGCTGCTGGTGCGTCCGGTGTTCGCGACCCTGGGCGTGCTCATGCTGCTGCCCCCGCTGATCTACTTTGCGTTCGAGAACAGCGAAAGAACGCTGCGGGACTGGCTCGAATCGGACCTCGATTCCGACGTGCAGCTGATCGAGACGATCCATGCCGGCGAATTCCTCGATTCGCACGCCGGGCGCTACGTGCACTCGCTGCAGGACAAGTTCGACGGCCCGATTCTCGCGGACATGCTGTGTTACCTGCGCCTGCACTGCGAACTCGCCTTGCGCGCCAAGGGCGTGCTGATGCTGCGGGAGAGCGGCTTCGAAGAGCCGCCGCTCGACGACGAAGTGAAGGCGCAGATCGAGGAGTTGCGCTATCTCGAGCGCAGCCTCGGGAAATCCGGGCAGCTCGCGCTGCGTCCCATTCTCATGGCGACGGGCAAGGATCTCTGGCAGCTGCAGTGGCTGCAGCATTGACTGCGCTACGCTGACAACGACCAGCGCCAGTGCCCGACGGCCGGTTCACCCGCGGCCGCTGGCGTTTTTCTTCGCGTCGAGTTCCGCCCATCGCTCGAACGCCACCTCCAGCGCCTGCTCGATTGCCGTCGCACGAGTGGCGTCCCTGCGCATCTGCTCGCCGCCTCGCTTGTGGTACTCGGGCCCGCTCATCGCCTCCGTCAACGCGCGCTGTTCGGCTTCGAGCGCCTCGATCTGCAGCGGCAACTGCTCCAGCTCCCGCGTTTCCTTGTAGCTCATCCTTGCCGGCAGCTTCCTGCTGCCCTCTCCCGCCAGGGCAGCAGCGGGAAGCGGCGCGGACGAGGTCGGGGTCGAGGGCTTCGCTGCCGGCCGTTGCCGCAGCCAGTCACTGTAGCCGCCCACGTATTCGCGCCAGCGGCCGTCGCCCAGCGGCGCAAGTACCTGGGTCACCACGTTGTCGAGGAACGTCCGGTCGTGGCTTACCAGCAGCAGCGTGCCGTTGTAGTCCTGCAACGTCTGCTCCAGCAGTTCCAGCGATTCGATGTCCAGGTCATTGGTGGGTTCGTCCATGACCAGCACGTTGGCCGGCCGTGCGAAGAGTCGTGCCAGCAATAACCGGTTGCGCTCGCCACCGGAGAGCATGCGCACCGGTGACTCCGCCCTTTGCGCAGGGAACAGGAAGTCGGCCAGGTAGCTTACGACGTGACGGCGCGATTCGCCTTCGCCGACCCAGTCGGAGTTGGGGTTGATGGTGCCGGCCACCGTGGCATCGAGATCGAGCTGCGCGCGCAGCTGGTCGAAGTAGGCGACGCTGACCTGCGAGCCGAACCGGACCGCGCCGGTGTCGGGTTCCAGCGTGCCCAGAATGAGCTTGAGCAGCGTCGACTTGCCTGCGCCGTTCGGGCCGATGAGTCCGAGGCGGTCGCCGCGCATCACGCGCAGGTCGAGGTCGCGCACCACGGCTCGACCGTCGAAGACCTTAGTGACGTTGCGTAATTCAGCGACCAGCTTGCCTGAGCGCTCGCCGGAATCCACGTTGAGCTTCACGTTGCCCAACCGCGCGCGCCTCGAATCGCGCTCGCACCGCAGCTGCTCCAGGCGCTTCACGCGGCCTTCGTTGCGGGTGCGGCGGGCCTCGACGCCCTTGCGGATCCAGACTTCTTCCTGCGCCCAGAACTTGTCGAACTTGCGGTTGAGCACGGCTTCCTCAGCCAGTTGCTCCGCCTTGCGCCGCTCGTAAGCGGCGTAGTTCCCAGGGTACGAACGCAGCATCCCGCGATCGAGCTCGACGATGCGGGTAGCGACGCGGTCGAGGAACGAGCGGTCGTGCGTAACGACGATGACGGCCGGGCTGCCCGCGATGATCAGGTCCTCCAGCCGTTCGATGCCGTCGATGTCGAGGTGATTCGTGGGTTCGTCCAGCAGCAGCACGTCGGGCTCGAGGGCGAAGGCGCCCGCCAGCGCGGCACGTTTGCGTTCACCCCCTGACAGGCCGGCGGTGGTCGCCGTGCCTTCAAGTCCGAAGCGATGCAGGTACTCGACGATGCGAGCGTCTACACGCCAACGCACACGGTCGTCTTCGATCGAGTCCAGCTCGGCCCAGAGCGCGAGGGATTCCCGCAGGCTCGGGGCGGCCGGCAGCTCGGGTTCCTGACGGATCGATACCACGCGCACTCCACCGGACGTCTGCAGCTCGCCGTCATCGAGTGCGATCCGGCCCGCGATCACTTCCAGCAGCGACGACTTGCCGGTGCCGTTGCGGCCAATCAGCCCGATGCGTTCGCCCGGTTCGAGACTGAACTCGGCGCGGTCGAGGAGGGGTGGCTGCCGAACGCGAGTTCGGCGCGAAGCAGGGTGAGCAGTGGCATGAGGCGCGCGAGCATCGCACAGTGCCGCACGTCCGGACAGGCCAGGCACCGACCGCGTCCGCTCCCTTCCCGCTCGTCTCGGTGGTTGCGCGGCCGCAGCCATTGCTACGCGCAAATCCTCATGAATTGTTGCGCCGCACGATGTTGTGATCCGGTAGCGGCAGGAGCTGCGCGGGCTGGCCGCGAGCTGAACCCGGACGAACACTCAAGGCTGCTCGACCCACTGGAGGACTTGCGCGATGAACACGACGCTGCTGCCGGCGATGCTGGCTGCCCTGGCCCTGCTTGCCGCCCCGGTTCATGCCGCGGATGTTGCCGCGGGCAAAGCGCTGGCGGAAGAGAGCTGCATCGACTGTCATGGAGACGACGGCGCGGGTGACGACGACTATCCGGCCATTACCGGCATGTCCGTGGAAAAATTTACCAAGGCGATGCAGGAATACCAGAACGGTACCCGCACCAAGAGCACCAAGATGACCAAGGAGGCGAAAAAGGTCAGTGCCGCACAGGTCGCCGACCTGGCAGCCTATTACGCAACGATCAAGTAGGCTCGCGGCAGGCTCTGGCGGCGCCTCCTGCAGGCCGAGTTCCTGCCACAGCTGGGAGTCGCTCTCTTCCTCGGCCACGATGTTGTGGCAGGTGCTGCACTTCTTGCCGATCTTCGCGCCGTCGTCCGTCTTGTGCTTATTGTCGTGACAGCGGAAGCAGCCTGGCGATTCCTGGTGCCCGACGTGGTTCGGGTAGGTGTTCCACTTGACCTTCATGTGCGGGAAATTGTTCCACGCGTAGGCGTCGCCGAGCGCCTTGCCGGCCTGTTCGACCGCCGGTGTGCCAGCAAGGTCGGGATAGCTCTGCGCGTAGAACGCCTTCACGGCGGCCGCAATGCCGTCGCGTGCCTCGGCGTGTGACGCATACTCTTTCGCCGTGATGATACGCAGGCCTTCCCGCCGGATGTACGGCAGCGAGCGATCGATGCGGCCCTCCTCCAGTGCGAGCTCGACCTCGAACTCCGGGCTGCGATAAATGTGCGAGGCGCGGTTGTGGCAGTCGACGCAATCCATGGTGCGCCATTCCGTGCCCTCGGGAGCCGGCTCCGCGCCCTTGAACAGCGTCTTGGCGCCTCCCTCGGCCAGGTCCGTCAACTCGACCTCGTACATGATTTCGCGGGTCGGGTCGGCGCGGTAGCGGACCTGATGGTTGGGGTCGACGTGCCAGTGGATTCCCTGCGACTGGCCCGCCTGCTTGCCACCGACCTTGACCATCAGCGCCGTCTTCACTTCCGTGTTGGCTTCGTCCTCCGCGTAATGCGTGCGGACCTTGAGCCGCTCGCCGACGAACTTGGTCGGCCAGTGGCACTGCTCGCAGGTGCCGTTGGCCGGGCGCAGCGAGTGCACCGGCGTCGGGATCGGCCGCGGGTACAGGTCGAAAGCGACCGCGATCAGCTGCCACGAGCCCGAGATTTTGGCTTTGACGAACCATTCCGCGCCCGGGCCGACGTGGCAGCCGGCGCAGCCGACCCGCGCGTGCGGCGAGCGCTGGAAGGCCGTGTACTCCGGTTCCATGACCTTGTGGCAGGCCATGCCGCAGAATTCGTCGAGTCCATGTAGTGGACGGCCTTGAAGGTCAGGCCGGCGGCCAGCGCGAACAAGGGGGACTGCAAGCGCTACGAGCCCGATCAGCACGCCACGCGTGCGTTCCTGATTGAGATCGAAGATGGGCAGGTGTCCTGTCTTCTGGCCCTGCGCAGCGAGCTTCGCATCCGTGCGCTTGCGCCACCACAAGCCGATCGGAACCAGCGCGAGGCCGAACAGGAACGCCATCGGCAGCAGGACGAAGGTGACGATGCCGAGATAGGCACCGCCCTCGAAGCCCACGCCCTGCATGAACAGCAGCACGGCGATGAGCAGGAGGCTCACCAGGATCAGCAGGGTGCCGACCAGGCTGACGATGTTGCCGGTAATGGCCCTGAAAAAATGCTTGATCATCGAATGACCCCGATGTTGCGCCTGCTGATGTAGTAATTCACCGGCGTGGCCCGCAGCCCAGGCCTCCGGCGCGTGACAGGATACCGCTGGGGGCCGTCACGCTCCATTCGAAAACGGTCGCGGCCGACCCAGGCAAATTTCCCGGACCGGCCGCTCTCGCTGGCTCGCGCACCTAGAACAGATGCATAGCACCGCTGGCGAGCGCCCTGAAGATCAGGACCGCCAGCCACACGCCGATCGCGACGGCGGTGAAGCCGAACACGTGCGCAAGCTGGATGTACCCCTTGGACGGCGGCGGTACGAAGTACTGCTCGAGCGTGTTGCTGTCCACCAGGCGCTGGTACTCGATCGGCCGTTCTTCCTGGAAGCGATGCAGCGGCATGCGGCCCGTGAAGATCACCGGATCCATCGGGAAGCTTCCGGCCGCAGGTGCGTGTGGAAGAAGTGGAACAGGAAGATGAAGCCCGTGGCGAGCAGGGCCTCGTCGCTGTGGATCAGGTAGGCGGCATTCAGCGCCCAGCCCGGCAGGATCTGCGTGAAGAAGCCCGGGAACCACAGGATCAGGCCCGAGACGCCGATCATGCCGACGCCCCAGAAGACCGCGAGGTAGTCGAACTTTTCCCAGTACGCCCAGCGATCGAGCGCCGGGCGCGGTCCGAGGTACAGGAAGTACTTCACGTTCGCCCACAGGTCCTGGACGTCCTTGAGGTTTGGCGTCATGGAGCGCCAGCCCCAGAAGAAGCCCCGCTGCTTCTTCAACACGACGTCGCGGAACAGCATCCCCAGGTGCACGGCGAAATAACCGAAAGTGACGATCGCCGCGAAGCGATGCAGGAAGCTCGCGATCTCAGGCCCGCCGAGAGCTGTCATCAGGCCGGGTGCCCAGGGAGCCGCCGAGAACTTGAGTGGCAGGCCGGTCACCGAGAGCAGCAGGAAGCTCAGGATGATCGACACGTGCAGCCACATCTGCGTAGTCGTGAACCGTCGCACGTACGGCCCAGGCCCGAAATGCTCGACCTTGAACTCGCCGCGCAGGCGGCCGACCAGCGTGCGTTGCAGCCAGAGCAGTGCATGCAGGCCGAAGAACCCGAACACGCCGAGCAGCAGCAGCGTCATGAACAGGTAGATGTAGTGCACCCACGGGTTCTGCTCAGCGTCCATCGGATCGCTGTGCGGGATGAAGGTCAGGAACGAGGCGTTGACCTCGTGGCCGGCGTGGCAAACTGCTCGCCCGCAGGTCTCCGCCAGGTTGTCCCGGGTGGATGGTCGAGCGCGGGTCGCTCGCCGGCAGGTTGTGGTGCGGCGTGTGGCAGTCCGAGCACATGGCCGCCGAGCCGTGGCCGACGGCCGAGGCTTTGCCATGAAAGCTGTCGTGGAACGACTTGTAGAGTTCCTCGTGGCAATTGCCGCAGTCGCTTGGCATGTGCGTCCGCATCGCGACGGTCGTCGGATCCTGGATTGCGTGCGCCTCGTGGCAGGTGCTGCAGACCGGGCCGTCCTTGCCGTCCCGCCACAACGCGCCGTGCGCGCTCTCGTCCCACTCCTTGAGGATGCCCTTGCTGGCAAGCGCCGCAGGTCTCGGGCTCATCTTGTGCGGAGGTGCGTGCGCCGGCGGCGTCGTGCCGCTGGATGTCGTGGCTGCCGTGGCAGTCGCTGCACGAGGGCGCGGCATCCGTAAGGCCCGAGACGAACAAGGACCTGGCGTGCACGCTGGAGAGATAGCCCTCCATCATGTCTTCGTGACAGACGCCGCAGTTGCGAACCTGGTTGAGCGGCGCCATCGCCGCAGCCGGGTTGTTGCTGCGTACGAAGGTGTGCACGTTGCCGTGACATCCCTCGCACGTCGCGGGCTTGCCACCCTTGATCCGGGCATGGACGCTGTCCTGGAACGGCGTGATCTCGTCCTCGTGGCATTCCATGCACACGTCGAAAGACACCGGACCGAGCGGTTGGCGCTTGCCTTTGTGCTTCACGCCCAGGGCTGCCGTATGGCACCCGACGCAATCGAGCTTCTTGTGCGCCGAGACCGCGAACTGCGCCTCGTGCACGGCCACTGACTTGCCAGCCTCGTCCTTCATCTCGGCGTCGTCGTGGCAGTTGAAACACTTCGAATTCGGGATCGCCCGCTCGACCGCAGCCGCGTCCGCTGCTGTGGTGGGCGGTGCCGCCGCGGCTTCCTGTGCGCCGGCGGTCAGTGGGCCTGCCAGTGCGACCAACAACGTGGAAAGCGCGAGCGCGGAGGCGAGGCGGCGGATTCCGGACATGCTGAAGCTCCCATTCAGGGACGGCGCATGGGGCGTTTCTGCGCTTGCCCGTGCGTCGTGCACCGCGAAACGCGGACACGCGCGAATTTCACCTTATAAGGGCCCGAAGGGGCTGCACGCATTTACCGAAGTTGCGGCGACAGCCAGGCCGGCAGGGCCGGTTGCAGCACCCCTGCTTGCCGCCAGACGGATGCCTACTTTCCCGGCTTCTTCTGTTGCACCCGTTCGGCCGGAGTCAGCGTATTGGCGGGGCAGTCGCTGCAGCCGCCCACGGGCGCCTGCCAGCCCCGCTGCAGCCAGCTTGCCACCCGACCGCGCACACCCGCGGCCGCTGGACCGCCCAGGCCCTGTGCGAGCCGCGCTGCAAAGCGGTTGCGTGATACGGCTGGCGTCAGCGCCCAGGCCGCGTAGGCGGTCGCGGCCGCGACGATCAGTCCCACGAGAATCGATTCGAGCATCGGGACGTCCTCCCGTTCAACCCAGCAGGCGCGCTCGCGACGCGGTAGGTCACGAACGATGCGAGATAGGCCAGCGCGAACAGGTAAGCGGCCATCGCGATCGGGTACCGCCAGGAATTCGTCTCGCGCTTGACCACGACCAGCGTCGACAGGCACTGCGGCGCGAAACGTACCACGCGAGCAGCGACAGCGCCGTTGCCATGCTCCAGGTCTGCGCAATCATCGGCACGAGCGTCCCTGAGACGTCGCCATCGTTCGACAGCGAGTACACGGTGCCGAGCGCACCCACCGCGACTTCGCGCGCGGCGAGACCGGGGACCAACGCCAGCGAAATCTGCCAGTTAAGCCGATTGGCGCAAACACGACTTCGAGCGCGCGTCCGATCATGCCGGCGAAACTGTGGGCGATCGCGGACCTTCGGCGCCGGGCGGCGGGGCCGGGTAGGTGCTCAGGAACCAGAGCACGATCATCATGGCCAGGATGATGGTGCCCACGCGCTGCAGGAACACCTTGGTGCGCTCCCACAGCCCGATGGCGAGGTTGTTGAGGTGCGGCCAGTGGTACTCGGGCAGTTCGAGCAGCAGCGGGTGATACGCGGTCTTGAGTGCCGTGCGCTTGAGCAGGTACGCCACCGCCATCGCGGCGATGATGCCCGCCAGGTACAGCGCGAACAGCACCAGGCCCTGCAGGTTGAACCAGCCCAGCACTTCGCGCTCGGGCATGAAGGCCGCGATCATCAGCGCGTACACCGGCAGCCGGGCCGAGCACGTCATCAGCGGCGCGATCATGATCGTCACGATGCGCTCGCGCGGGTTCTGGATGGTGCGCGTCGCCATGATCCCGGCACCCGCGCAGGCAAAGCTCGACAGCAGCGGAAT
This sequence comes from Pseudomonadota bacterium, assembly GCA_016705325.1. Taxonomy (GTDB): domain Bacteria; phylum Pseudomonadota; class Gammaproteobacteria; order Steroidobacterales; family Steroidobacteraceae; genus RPQJ01. The sequence continues at coordinate 26,979 of JADIYJ010000030.1, forward strand.
GAACGCGACCGGAGAGACCGACGGAACCCATCAGCCGGTCGAGCAGGAACGCCGCGCGCGGCAGGTAACCGCTGTCCTCGAGCGCGAGGATGAAGAGGAACAGGATCAGGATCTGCGGCAGGAACACCAGCACGCTGCCGACGCCCGCAACGACGCCGTCGACGAGCAGGCTGCGCAGCGCGCCATCGGGCAATGACTGCTGCAGCCACGTCCCCAGCGCACCCACGCCGCCATCGATGATGTCCATCGGCACGGCGGCCCAGCTGAAGACCGCCTGGAACACGAAGAAGAGAATCGTTGCCAGGATCGCGGGGCCGGCGACCGGGTGCATGACGAGCGCATCGAGGCGCATGAGCGCCCGCTTGCGCAGGGGTTCCGTGTAACCGATCGCCTGCAGGATGCGACGCACATGGCGCTGCGTACGCTGGATCTCGTCGAAAGTCGACTCGCGCCAGGTGACGGGCCCGCGTGCGCCCGGGTGCGGCAACGTCTCGAGCTTGTCGACCAGCAGGCGCACGCCGTCGTGGTCCACGGCAACGGTTTCGACGACCGGCACGCCGAGTTCCTGCTCGAGCTGCGCGCGATCGAGCTGGTAACCGCGATTCGCCGCGAGGTCGCTCATGTTGAGGGCGACGACCATCGGCACGCCCAGTTCTTTCAGTTCGAGCACCAGGCGCAGGTTGAGCCGCAGGTTGGTGGCGTCGACCACGCACACCACGAATTCCGGCGGCGGTTCGTCCGCGAGTCGCCCCAGCAGGAAATCGCGCGTGATCGCTTCGTCCAGCGTCGTCGGCGTGAGGCTGTACGCGCCAGGCAGGTCGAGCACCTTGTACAGGCGCTGCCGGGCCGGGCCGGTGAAGGAACCTTCCTTGCGCTCGACCGTCACACCCGCGTAGTTCGCCACACGCTGACGGCTGCCGGTCAGGCGGTTGAACAGCGCCGTCTTGCCGCAGTTAGGCACGCCTACGAGTGCAAGCCGCATGGGATCGAGCGTTGTGGTCTGGCTGTTCTGGGGTGACCCCGACGACCGCGGGCTCGACCATCACGGCGGTCGCCTCGCGCCGTCGCAGCGCGAACGTCGTGTTGCCGAGGCGCACGGCAATGGGGTCGCCGCCGGGCCAGATTTCCCCGATCACTTCGAACGACTCCCCCGGCACGAAGCCGAGTTCGAGCAGGCGCCGGCTCACGGTGGACTGAGCCTCGTCCCCGAGGCTCTGTGCGTCGTCGCGCACGTCGATGACCACGCCCCGGGCGCCTTTGCGCAGCGTGGCCAGACTGACGGGAGACATTGGTGGATGGGGTACCTGATTCGAAGGACTGCAGTTTCTCCTTAATGAGATTCGTTCGCAACAAGGGAAACCCGCAATAGGCCCCGCGTCTCGCCGATGGGACCCCTCGCATTGCTGGCGGCCGCGTGAATGCGATGATGGGTGGCGAAAAGTCACTATCCGGGGAATGTTCGTCGTGCCGGTACCCGGCCATTCGACTGCGGAAACGCTGCCAGCCGACGCCGTGCTGATGGTGCGGCCGGCCAGCTTCGGCTGGAATCCGCAGACGCAGGCGAGCAATCGCTTCCAGCGTGACGAGCCCGGCCTGGCCAGCGACTCGAACGAGCGTGCCCGCGCGGAATTTGATGCCCTCGCGCTGCAGCTGCATGCGGCAGGCGTGGCCGTTTCGGTTGCCGCGGACCTCCCGACACCGGTGTGCCCGGACGCCATTTTTCCGAACAACTGGGTGAGCCTGCACGCCGACGGCACCGTCGTGCTGTATCCGATGCTGGCGCGCAACCGACGACTGGAACGTCGCCTGGAACTGATTACGGCGCTCGCCACCGGGAGCGGACGCAGGATCCACCGCCTGCTCGACCTGACGCAGCACGAGTTGCACGGCCGGTTCCTCGAGGGCACGGGCAGCATCGTCTTCGATCACGCGCGGCGCATTGCCTACGCCTGCCTGTCGCCGCGCACGCATCGGGAGCCCCTGGCCGAACTGTGCGACGAACTCGGCTACGAGCCGTGCACGTTCACGGCCACCGACGCGGCAGGTATCCCGATCTATCACACCAACGTGATGCTGGCCGTCGGTTCGCGCTGCTGCGTGGTCGGCGCGAGCGCCATCGACGCACGGGATCGCGAGCGGGTCCTGTCGAGCCTCGCGGCCTCGGGCCGCAACGTCGAAACCATCGATACCCGGCAGATGGCCGGGTTCGCGGGCAACGTGCTCGAACTGCACGCAACGGATTCCAGCAGGGTGCTGGCGATGTCTGCGACCGCGCATGCCGCGTTCGGACCGGCGGCGATCGAACGACTTGCCTCGACGGTGAATCGCATCGTGGTGGCACCGATCCCGACCATCGAGACGCTCGGCGGCGGGTCCGTCCGTTGCATGCTCGCCGAGGTGTTTCTGCCGTACTGACCCGCGACCGTGCGGGACCGGATGCTAGAATCACGGCGTCGCGCGGAGGGGACGCAACGTGCTCGAACTTGGTTTCAAGGCCCTCGGCGCTTACCTGCTGGGGTCGGTGATCGGCAGTCTGCTGCTGGGCACCCTGCGTGGCGTCGACATCCGCACCCAGGGCAGCGGCAACGCCGGCGGCACCAATGCGCTGCGTACCCAGGGCTGGGCGTTCGCGCTCGGCGTAATCGTCGTTGATGTGGGCAAGGCGCTGCTGGCCGTCGGCTGGTTGCCCGGTCTCGAACTGCCGGGCATCGGCATCGATCCGGCCGTGGACCGTGCATGGCTGGCGGTGGTTTGCGCGGCGGCCGTGGTGTTCGGCCACGTCTATCCGGTGTGGTACGAGTTTCGCGGTGGCAAGGGCGCGGCAACGTTGCTCGGCGCCGTGGCCGTGCTGGCGCCGATGGCGCTGGCACCGGTGCTGCTGGTGTGGCTCGCGACCGTGCTGCTCACGGGCTACGTGGGTCTGGGCACGATGCTCGGCACGGCAACGCTGCCATTGTATTTTTCATACGTCGCGCCGCGCAGCGCGCCGCTGGTGGTGTTCGGTCTGATGATGGCGGCGTTCATCGTCTTCACCCATCGCTCGAACGTGCAGCGGATGCGCGACGGGAACGAGACCGCGCGCGCCGTCTCTGGCTGCTGCGGCCGCGATGAGCGCAAGCGCCGAGCGCCTGGTGCGCCTGCTCGCGGATGGCGAGATGCACTCGGGCGAGCGGCTCGCGGCCGACCTCGGCGTCACCCGCGCGGCAGTCTGGAAAATTGTGGCTGAACTGCGCGAACGTGGCATCGCCGTCGCGAGCCACGAGCGCCGCGGTTATCAGCTCGAACAGTCCGTTGAATTGCTCGATCTGCAGTCGCTGCGGCGGAGTGCAGCTGCCGCAGGCATCGAACTGCCGGCGGCCACCGCAGTGTTCTTCGAACTCGGTTCGACCAACGAATTCCTGCATGCGGCCGTGGCGCCACCGCCCATGGCGCCGCGCCTCGTGTTCGCGGAACTGCAGACGGCGGGACGCGGGCGGCGCGGCCGCGAGTGGCTTGCGCCGTTCGGATCCGGACTCACATTCTCGATCGGTTGGACGTTTGCGGAAATGCCGGCGGACCTGTCGGCGCTCAGTCTCGCGCTGGGCGTCTGCACAGTGCGCGTGCTGCGCGCACTCGGGGCGGCAGACGTGCAGCTGAAATGGCCCAATGACATCGTGCATCGCCACGCCAAGCTCGGCGGCCTGCTGCTGCAGATGCGCTCCGAAGCGGGCGGGCCGGCGTACGTGGTCGCCGGCCTGGGGTTGAACCTGGCGCTGCCAGAATCCGCTCGCGCGGTGATCCAGAGTCCCTGCGCGACGCCAGTCACTGACCTGGCGTCGGCCTGCGGCGGCAATCCGCCGCCTCGCGTCGACACAGCGGCGCGCGTCTCCGGCCGCATGCTCGCGGGCCTGGCCGAATTCTCGCGGTCGGGCTTCGCGTCGTTCGCCGGCGACTGGACGGCCTTCGATTCGTTGCGTGATGCGCCGGTCACGGTGCTGCGCCACGACGGCCCGCTGGCAGGCATCGCCCGCGGAGCAGATGCCGAAGGTGCGCTGCGAGTTGAAGTCCTGGGCGGTGCCATCGAGCGAGTGCACGCGGGTGACGTCAGCCTGCGCCGGTTGCTGCCGGCACAGGCGGGGTTCGAATGATCCTGCTCGTCGACATCGGCAACACGCGCGTGAAGTGGGCGACGCAGGTCGACGGCCGGCTGTCGCCGCAACGTGCGGCCGGGTACGCGCAGTGGTCAGCGGTGGATTGGCGGCACGAGTTGTTCGACGGACCGCCCGTCGCGCGTGTGCTCGCGGCGACCGTCGCTGGCAACGACAGCCGGCGCGCGCTCGAAGCGGCTGCCCGCATGGCCGGCACGACGCGCGTGGATTTCGTCGCGTCGACGGCGGCGCTGGCGGGAGTGCGCAATGCGTATCCCGACCCTGGGCTGCTCGGCGTCGATCGCTGGGTCGCAGTCATTGGCGCCTATCACCTCGCACAGGGCGCGTGCTGCGTCGTGGACGTCGGTACCGCCGCCACGCTCGACACCGTCGACGCCTCCGGCCAGCATCTCGGCGGATTCATCGTGCCCGGGCCGCAGTTGATGGTGCGATCGCTGCATGCCGGGACAAACAACCTGGCTGCGTTCACGGCCGCCAGCCCTGCCGCCGGCGCCCGACTGTTCGCCGACAATACCCGCGATGCCATCGAGCGCGGCTGCCGCATTGCGCTGGCGGCGCTCGTCGATCGCACCTGCGCGGAGCTGGCTCGACGAACGCAAACCGCGCCGCGCCTGTATTGCACCGGAGGGGCGGTGGACGAGGTGCTGCCATACGTACTTGCCACTTACCAGCGGGTGCCGGACCTCGTCCTGCGTGGCCTGGCGCGTATCGTGGAGGCAACGCTTGAACGGTGACCCGTGGCTGTTGTCCAATCGGGGTGACAGGAGGTCCTGTCGTCCCAGTCGGAGGCCGGGCTTCTCATTTGTTGCATTGCGGTATACACGGTCTGATTTTCGTCCCCGGACCGCTATCATTTCTGCGTCATCCAGCCCCGATTCCCGGTGCTTCCAGAGGAGGATCCGATGAAAATTCTGCGTACTCTTGCCTTGTCCGTCGCCACCTTTGCCGTTGCCGGCTTCAGCACGACCGCGAGTGCCGACGCTGCGGCAGGCAAGGCGAAGTTCGCGGCCGCCTGTGCCGAATGCCACGAAGTGGCGGATTTCGAGGGTGAGAGCGCTGCGGCGTTGACCGAATCGCTCAAGAAGATCGTGGCCGGCACGCAGAAGCACAAGGAGGCGTTGAAACTGACCGACGCGGAGGTCGCCGATCTCGCCGCCTACATGGCCGCCGGTAAGTAACGCGCGGGGCACACGAACGCGGGCCCGGTCGCCGTGTGGCCGGGCCTTCTGATTGATTTGCTAACATCCGCCGCAATCGAATCCAACCGGCGGTCCTGTGCGCGTTCTGTTCCTGGTCCTGCTGCTTGCCAACGTGCTGTTCCTGGCCTGGACCCGCTGGGTCGTGCCGCAGACGCCCGCGACGATCGGCGTGCCGGTACCCGGCGGGCGCGAACTGCAGCCCATCCGTCTGCGCGCCGAAGCGCCGAATGCGACGACCACTCCCGCCGCTGAATCGTCCAGCGCCGGCGTGCGCGCCGACTGCGTCAGCGTGGGTCCCTTCGTCGATCCAGCGCACGCGGCAGCGGCCAACGCACAACTCGAGCGGCTCGGGTTCACGAGCCGCCGACGCGTGTCGCAGGACGAAGTACGAGTCGGCTACTGGGTGCGCGTGCCGAACCTGGCCACTCCCGCCGATGCGACCAATGCGCTGGCCACGTTGCGAGCTGCCGGTTTCGGCGACGCCTACGTCCTGGCAGAGGGCGAGCCGGACAATACGGTTTCGGTGGGCGTGTTCTCCGACCCGCGTCGTGCGGCGGAGGTCTCCGCCCTGGTGCTGAAAGCTGGTTTCACTCCGGCAACCAGCGATCGCTTGCGCAAGCTGGAAGTACTTTGGCTCGACATCGACCGGCAGGCGAACGGCGGCCTGCCGTCGCTCGAGGCGCTGGGCACGCAGCCGGAGGGCGGCCTGCCGTACGACATGCGGGCGTGCCCGGTCACCGGCCCGGCTGGCGACGTGACGCCCGCCGCAATCCCGGCAGGTGTGCCGGCCGGAGCAGGCGGCGCCGGTTAAGGTAGAATCCCGTTCCCCTGGCGGACCGGGCCGGCTTAGCACAGCTGGTAGTGCACCTGATTTGTAATCAGGGGGTCGGGGGTTCGAATCCCTCAGCCGGCACCACATCGAGCAGACACACACGAGGAAAGGCCATGGCGCTCTGGAAAGACCCGACTAAAGATCCGTCGCTGCCCGGTTCCGATGGGGCAGCCACGCTGGCCGCCGAACCGGCCATGCGTGCCGTGGCGACTCCGGCCCCCGCTTCATCTGCCGCGGGTGAACCCTCGCGGCGTGCCGAGCGCGCGGCGCCGGCTGCCGTGGGCAGCGCGAAGGAATCGCTGATCGCGGCCGACGTCACCATCGAAGGCAAGATCGAAGGCGCCGGCCACGTCCGCATCGCCGGCCGCTTCAAGGGCGACGTCAACGTGCAGGGCAACGTGACGATCGAGCAGGGTGCGCACGTCACCGGCCAGATCGCTGCCGCCACCGTCATGGTGAGCGGCGAGGTGCACGGCAACATCCAGGCCAGCTCGCGCGTCGAACTGCTCGAGACGGGCGTCATCAACGGCGACGTGAAGGCGGCCGTGCTGACCGTTGCGGCGGGCTCGCGCATGCGCGGCAACGCCGACTTCGGCTGGCCGGAATCGGCAAAGTAGCCGCGCGCTGCGCGGCCAGCGGATGATCACGGGACGTACGGGATTGTCTGGCAGTGTGGGCAGGACGCGTTCTTGTCCGCACTGCAAGGCAACGATCCTGGAAAGCGCCCTGATCTGCCCGCAGTGCCGCCATCACCTGCAGTTTGGCGCGGCCTCCAAGGCCGCGTCCGATGCCACACCGAAGTTTTCAGCGCTGAACGTCGAAGGCACGCTGCGGCATTCGGCGCGCGGCGGCGACTGGGAATACTCGGTGGTGCTCTCGATCCGCAACGAACGCGGCGAGGAGATCTCGCGGCAGGTCGTCGGCGTTGGCGCCCTGCGCAGCACCGAATCCCGCACGTTCACCCTGGCGGTGGACGTCGCCACGCCAGGCGGGCGTTGAGTCGAGCGGTCGCTACTTCCCGTACTTCTTCGCGCAACCCGCCGCGTTCGCCTGCGCGACGATTGCGCTCGGCGCGACCGACGGCGGGGCACCCGCAGGCGCGTTGGCGAGGGCCTGCAGCTGGTCGCGGAAGGCCTGGCATTGCGGCGCGTCGTCGATCATGACCAGCATGCCAGCCGCCATCTCGGCCACCTTGGCACTGTCGTAGGTTGGGGCCGGCGGCGGTGGGGCCACGGCGGCCGGCGTCGACTCTTCATCGTCCGCAGCGGTCGATGCCGGCGGGGGCGCCTGCTTCGAGCACGCTGCCAGCAAGGCCAGCACAACCAATCCCAACCACGCTGTTCGGTTCGTCATCACTACGCACACTCATGCTGTGACCCCGGTGCGGGGCTGGCGAAGAATGTCACAAGGCGGGCGAAATGCGATCGCGGATTTCCCAGACCGGGGGCGGGGCGCTGCCATCCGCTCCCCAGAGCGCTCCGCTCCGGCGGCGGTCGGAATCGACCGGCCCGGCAGGGTTGGTCTATGCTCCGCGTGACGCGCCGCTCGGCGGCCGTTCTGATGCGGCGCCGCCGCTGTCAGTGCAAATACCTATTCTTATAGGCGTGCGACGTTTGCGAGCCTCTCGTACCCGTCGTCGGGTCCGCAGCACGGGGTGAGTCGACATGTGCCTGGCCGTTCCAATGAAAATCACGGGCATCGACGGTTTCAACGCCACCTGCGAAGCCAAGGGCATCCAGCGCGAAGTGAGCCTGTTCATGCTCCAGGGCGAGCCCGTCGCTGTCGGTGACCACGTGCTCATCCACGTCGGCTATGCCATCCAGAAGATCAGCGAAGAGGAGGCCCGGTCCACCTGGGACCTGTTCGACGAGATACTCGAGCATGCATGAGCTCGCGGTCTGCCAGGCCCTGATCGAACAGGTCGAGCGCGTGGCCCGCGACAATGCGGCGCGCCGGATCCTGTCGATCACCGTGTCGGTCGGGCCGTTGTCGGGCATCGAAGCCAAGCTGCTTGAACACGCCTATCCGCTCGCGGCTGCCGGCACGGTGGCGGAGGAGGCAAGGCTGGTGGTCGTGACCGTGCCCGTGCGCGTGCGTTGCCGCAGCTGCAGGGCCGAGACCGAGGCTGCGTCGAACCGCCTGCTCTGCGGCAGCTGCAACGACTGGCACGTGGACGTGATCGCTGGCGAAGAAATGCTGCTGCAGCGGGTCGAGATCGAAACGGCCGACGAACCCGTCCATTGAAGACGGTCAAAGCATGAAGACGAGGTCACGCTGATGTGTCGTGATTGCGGATGTTCACTCGGTCCTGCGGCCGCCCGCGCGCCCTTTGCGGCGCAGCCGGCGACCAAGGGCCACATCGAATCGATCGAGGTCATCACGGCGATCCTCGACGCGAACGACAGGATCGCGGCGCACAACCGCACCCACTTCGACGGTCACGGCGTGCTCGCGGTCAACCTGATGTCCTCGCCGGGCTCCGGCAAGACCTCGCTGCTCGAGGCGACCATCCGGGCGCTGCAGGGCGAGCTCCGGCTCGCCGTGATCGAAGGCGACCTGGCGACCGAGAACGACGCGGCGCGCATCCGTGCCTGCGGCGTTCCCGCCGTCCAGATCACGACCGGCAACGCGTGCCACCTCGACGCGCAGATGGTGCACGATGCGCTGCAGGACCTGCCGCTCGACGGCCTCGACGTGCTGTTCGTCGAGAACGTCGGCAACCTGGTGTGCCCCGCGAGCTTCGACCTCGGCGTGCACCGCAACCTCACGCTGCTGTCGGTGCCCGAGGGCGACGACAAGCCGGCCAAGTACCCGGTGATGTTCCGCGGTGCGGACCTCGCGCTGATCACCAAGGTCGACCTGCTGCCTCACATCGAGGAATTCAGCGTCGAGCGCGCGCGTGACTCGCTGCGCCAGGTGGGATTCCGTGGCGACATCATCGAACTCACGCGACGTGGCGGGCCGGGTTTCGAAGCCTGGCTCGGCTGGCTGCGCGGTGAGGTTACCGCGCGCCGTGCAGCCGCGGCCTGAGCCGCAAGGGGGAGAAGATGTCCACTGCCGCCGAATGGCTCGAGCGCATCCGCGCGCTGCCGTTGCCGCCGACCATCAAGGTCATGAACGTCTGTGGGGGTCACGAGCGCTCGATCACGACCGCGGGCCTGCGCAAGGCAATCCCGTCGAACATCGAACTCGTGCCCGGCCCGGGTTGTCCGGTCTGCATCTGCCCTGAAGAGGACATCTACGAGGCGATCCAGCTGGCCCTGCACGAGGGCGTGATCCTCGTGGCCTACGGCGACATGCTGCGCGTCCCGGTCAACGCGCCGAAAAGCGAGCCGCGCTCGCTCGAACAGGCCAAGGCGGCGGGTGCCGACGTGCGCGCGATCGCGAGCCCGCTCGAGGCCGCGAAGATTGCGCGCGAGAATCCAACGCGCAAGGTCGTGTTCCTGGCCGCGGGTTTCGAGACGACGACGGCTCCGGCAGCGGCGCTGCTGGCGCAGGGTGCGCCTGCGAACCTGCTGTTCCTGATGTCCGGGCGCCGCACCTGGCCCGCGGTCGAGATGCTGCTCGGTTCCGGGCAGCCGGGCTTCGAGGCGCTGATCGCACCCGGTCATGTCTCCACGGTGATGGGTCCCGAGGAATGGGAGTTCGTCCCGCAGCAGCACGGCATTCCGACCGCAGTCGCGGGCTTTGCGCCGGAGTCGCTGCTCGCCGCCCTGTATTCGGTGCTGCGGCAGAAGCTCGAGGGCAAGTGCTTCCTCGACAACTGCTATCCACAGGTAGTGCGGCCGGGCGGCAACGCCACCGCGAAGCGTTATATCGACCAGACGATGGACATCAACGACGGCAACTGGCGCGGCATCGGGCCGATCCCGGCGTCGGGCTACGTGCTCAAGCCGCAGTACGCGGTGCACGATTCGCGCGTGCAGCTGCCTTCGTACACGGAAATGTCGCGCAAGCGCGCCGGTGAAATGCCACCGGGCTGCGACTGCGCCAGGGTCGTGCTGGGACGCATCTATCCAAACGAGTGCCGGTTGTATGGCGCCGCGTGCACGCCGCGACATCCGATCGGGCCGTGCATGGTGTCCGACGAAGGCGCGTGCCGCATCTGGTGGGCCGACGGCGTCCGCGAGAACGTCTGGGCTGGCCGCAAGGCTCAAGACGCCTGACGGCGCACGGCGGCACCGCAGGATGGCGCAACCGGCACCGGCCGCAGTCACGCGACGGCTGCTGCTGTCGGGCCGCGTGCAGGGCGTGGGCTTCCGTCCGTTTGTCTACCGGCTCGCGCATGAGCTCGGCCTCGACGGCTTCGTGCGCAACCTGCGTGGCGAGGTCGAAGTCGTGCTGCACGGTCCGGTCGCGACCATCGAGCGCTTTGCGCGTGAAGTGATCGACCGGGCGCCGCCACTCGCACGTCCGATGCTTGTCGGACAGGCCGCGGTCGATGCGCCTGCCGAACCCGGCTTTCACATCGCCACCAGCAGTGCAGCGCTGCATCCGCAGATTTCGGTGCCGCCGGATTTCTTCTGCTGTCCCGATTGCCTCGCGGAGCTGGCACGACCCGGGTGATCGCCGGCATCGGTACGCCTTCATCAACTGCACGCAGTGCGGGCCGCGGTACACGCTGATCGAGGCGCTGCCGTACGACCGCCCCAACACGACGATGCGCGCGTTCCCGTTGTGCGACGCGTGTCGTAATGAATACGAAGACCCGCTCGATCGCCGCTTCCATGCCGAGCCCGTGGCCTGCCCCGTCTGCGGGCCGCACCTGGAGTTCGTGGGCCCCGATGCAGAGAATCCCGGGGAAGGCGATGACAGCGCGCTCGCCGCCGCCGTGGCGGTATTGCGTGACGGTCGCGTGCTGGCCGTGAAGGGAATCGGTGGCTATCACCTGCTGTGCGACGCGCGCAGCGAGGCGGCCGTGGCGCGATTGCGCGAGCGCAAGCACCGCCCGGACAAGCCACTGGCGGTGATGTATCCGTGGCGCGGCCCGGACGGACTGGATGACGTCCGCGACGACTTCGATCCGGAGCCTGCCGCGCGTGACGCACTGCTCGATCCGGCGCGTTCGATCGTGCTGTTGGGTGCTGGTTCGCCAGGAGGACTTGCGCCAAACGTCGCACCAGGTCTCGCTGAGGTCGGTGTCTTCCTGCCGTACAGTCCGCTGCACCAGTTGTTGCTGGGCGACTTCGGCGGACCCCTGGTCGCGACCTCCGGCAACGTCAGCGGTGAACCCGTGCTGACGTCGGCGACGGAAGCACGGGAGCGTCTGGCCGGGGTTGCCGACGCCTTTCTGCACCACGATCGCCTGATCGCCCGGCCCGCCGACGACTCCGTGGTGCGCGTCATTGCGGGCCGTGCCCGTCCCATCCGCCTGGGGCGCGGCATTGCGCCGCTGGAACTCGAACTGCCGCGTCCCGTGCCACGACCCGTGCTGGCCGTCGGTGGCCACCTGAAGACGACGGTGGCGCTGGCCTGGGGCAGTCGCATCGTCGTCTCGCCGCACGTCGGTGACATGGGCACGCTGCGCAGCGAGCAGGTGTTCGCGCAAGTGGCGGCGGACCTGCAGCACCTCTACGACGTGCGCGCGGAAATCGTCCTGAGCGACGCGCACCCCGACTACGCGACGACGCGCTGGGCACGCGCCAGCGGTCTCGTGCACGAGCGGGTGCAGCACCATCGTGCGCACGCGTCCGCACTGGCCGTCGAACACGGCAGGATGGACGCACCTGCGATCGTGTTCGCCTGGGACGGAGTCGGGCTCGGCGACGACGGCACGCTCTGGGGCGGGGAAACCTTTGTCGGCACGCCAGGACAATGGCAGCGTGCCGCAAGTCTGCGGCCATTCCGCCTGCCGGGCGGCGACCGCGCCGGCCGCGCACCGTGGCGCAGCGCGGCTGCGGTCTGCTGGGAACTGGGCCGCGATTGTCCCATCGGCGTTCCAGATCCGATGGTCCGCACTGCCTGGGAACGACGAATGAATTCGCCGCAGTCGAGTGCTGCCGGCCGTCTCTTCGACGCCGCCTCGGCCATCATCCTCGGCCTGGGCGAGACGAGCTTCGAAGGGCAGGGGCCGATGTGGCTTGAGGCCATCGCACTTGATCCCGTAGCGTTTCCGCGCCTGGAGCTCCGCTCGGCCGCGGAGGGGCGACTCGATCTCGATTGGGCGCCACTTGTCGATTGGCTGCTGCAGGTTCCCCGGACCACCGTTGCCGACAGGGCAGACCGCGCCGGCGCGGTACACGCGTCGCTTGCCGATGGCATCGTGCAGGTCGCGGAACGGGTTCGCGACCAGTCCGGCACGGCGATCGTGGGTCTGACCGGTGGCGTGTTCCAGAATCGACGCCTGACGGCAGCCGCGCTTGCCGGTTTGTCGACACGCGGTTTCGAGGTCCTGCTGCCCGTGCAACTGCCGTGCAACGACGGTGGCCTGAGCTATGGGCAGGTCGCCGACTTCGTCGGCCGAAACGACTAGACTCCGTCTCATGCTCTGGTTCGAACGCCCGTTCCTTGCCGTCCTGCGACACGAGTATTCGCAGGCGATGCGCTTCACGGAAGACGAGGCGGCCGAGGTGATGCCTGTTGCGCCGGCAGCGCCGTGCCAGCTCTACGTGCACGTGCCTTTCTGCGAAGTGCTGTGCCCGTTCTGCTCGTTCCATCGCGTCCGCTACAACCCGTCCAAGACGGGCCGCTATTTCGAAGCGCTGCGGCGGGAGATCCGGCTCTACCACGACCGGGGTTTCCGCTTCAGCGACCTGTACGTCGGCGGCGGCACGCCGACGGTCAATGCCGACGAACTCATCGCCACGCTCGAACTTGTGCGCTCGCTGTCGCCGGTCCGCGCGGTTTCGATCGAGACCAACCCGAACCACCTCGACCCGGACGACCTGCGGCGCTATCGCGACGCGGGCGTCACGCGCCTTTCCGTTGGCGTGCAGAGTTTCGACGACGGCTTGCTCGCGGGCATGGACCGGCTGGAGAAGTACGGCAGCAGTGCGGTGATCCGCAGCCGTCTCGCCGCCGTGCAGGGTATCTTCCCGACGCTCAACGTCGACATGATCTTCAACCTGCCCGGGCAGACGCTGGCCATGCTCGAGCACGATCTGGACGTGCTGCAGGCGCTGCAGGCCGACCAGGTTTCTTTCTATCCCCTGATGACCGCGCCCACCGCACGGCACAAGATGGAAAGGAGCATGGGGCTGAGCGACCCGCAGCTGCGCCACCCGATGTACGAGCGGATCCTGCAGCGGCTGCTCGGCGAGTACCAGGCGTCGTCGGCCTGGTGCTTCTCGCGCAACCAGGGCATGTTCGACGAGTACATCATCGACCAGAACGACTATGTCGGCGTCGGCAGCGGTGCGTTCAGCTACGTGGGCGGCGCCTACTACTCGACGACGTTCTCGCTGAATCATTACTGCCGCCGCATCGAGGGCGGGCAGAGCGGCATCACGCAGCGCCGGCCGGTCGGTATCAGGGAGCAGATGCGCTACGACTACCTGGTACGGCTCTTCGGCGGCGAACTGCGGCGCGACTACGTCGAGCGGCGCTATGGCAAGGCCTTCTGGTTGCGCCTGGCGCCCGAATTGCTCGCGATGCGGGCAATCGGCGCGACGCGCCACGACGCCGACGCGATCCGCCTGACCCAGCGCGGCATGTACTGCTGGGTGCTGATGATGGCCGAGTTCTTCAACTCGGTGAACTCGGTGCGCGAGCAGATGCGCGAGCACATCCGCGCCGAACTCGAGACCTGGAACGAAGAAGCGAAGGTGCCTTTGTCGGCCATCGGCCGCACGCCCGCGCGCGAGGTTGGACGATGACGATGCAGGACACACACGTTTCCCTGGCGCACGGCAACGGCGGCCGCTACATGCGTGAACTGATCCACGAGATCTTTGCGCGCCACCTCGCCAATCCGCTGCTCGACACGGAATCCGACGCGGCGGTGCTGCCGTGGAACGCTGCCGATGGCGAGCTTGCCTTTACGACTGACAGTTTCACCGTGCAACCCATCGAGTTCCCGGGCGGCAACATCGGCTCGCTCGCGGTGCACGGCACGACCAACGATCTGGCCGTGGCCGGCGCGGTGCCGAAGTATCTCAGTCTCGGCGTGCTGCTCGAAGAAGGTCTCGAGTTCGCCGTGCTCGAGCGCGTCGTCGCGGGGATCGCGCAGGCCGCCAGGGAGATCGGCGTCGTGGTGGCGGCCGGCGACACCAAGGTCGTGCGTCGCGGCGAAGGCGGCGGCATCTACCTGAACACGAGCGGCATCGGGGTGCGCAATCCGCACCTGCGGCTCGGCATGCGCGAGATCCGCGCGGGTGACGCCATCCTGGTGAGCGGTCCGGTCGGTGATCACGGCATTGCGGTCATGCTCGCCCGCGAGCAGTTCGGCCTGCGCGGCGACCTGCAGTCCGACGCGGCGAGCGTGCTGCCCATCACGCTCGAACTCGCCCGCTGCAGAGGGCTGCGCTTCATGCGCGATCCGACCCGCGGCGGGATCGCCACCGTGATGCACGAGATCGTGCACGCGGCGGGGCTCGGCGTGTCTCTCGACGAGACGCAGGTGCCGGTGCGCGATTCCGTGCGCTCGGTGTGCGAGATGCTCGGCTACGACCCGTATTTCCTGGCCTGTGAAGGCCGTGTCGTCGCGGTCATTGCCGCAGACGAGGCGGCGGCGGCGCTTGCGGCCCTGCGGAGACTGCCCTCCGGCCGTGACGCGACCATCATCGGCCGCGTCCAGGAGCAGCCGCGGCGCTTGATCCTGCGCACGCCGCTGGGCGGCGAGCGCGTGATCGAGGAACTCGAGGACGATCCGCTGCCGCGCATCTGCTAGCCGGCGAAGAGCGGTCCGTTGTCGATGTAGATGAGATAGCGGGCGATCCGGTCGCCGCGCAGGTAGAACACGTTGACGAACGGAATCGTGACCTGCGAGCCGTCGAGTCGCGTGTAGGTGACGAGTCCTTCGCACACGGTCGAGCCCTCGGCCTCCCAGGTCCGCAGCAGTTCGTGCCGGCTGCTCCCGATCATGCCGAAGAACGCATCGACGTACGCGGCGACGTTGGCCTGCCCGTGCACGGCAGGCTGGCTGCCAAAGCGGAATTCACCGTCGGGTGTCAGGAACCGGGCGAATTCCTGCGCGCGCTTGCCGTCGATCGTGGCAAACAGCGAACTCCACCAGTCTCTGCTCGGCATGCGTCGTGATCCTCGAGCGGCCGGGATGGCCGTGACGTGGAATCTTGCCATGCAGTGCGGAATGAGTCAGCGGCTGGCGCGCTGCGCGGCTGATCAATAGACCAGTCGGTCTGTATCCGTATTTCGACGTGATGCGTAGGTACTCTACCCAATGGCAATGCATCGCTCGAATTGCCTTCGCTCGTGCTGGATGCGAACAGGATTCATCTCGCCGCCCATGGCGCCTGTGCCGCCGAAAAAGTTCCCTAACTCGCAGCAGAACTTCGGTAATCCGTAGTAATTGCCCTGCGTTCGCCGTCCTACTATGGCTCCCGACAAATTCCGGACTGGACGCACCGCCCAGTTCTTTCGTTTCGGCGCAAGCCGAGTGAGGGAGTCAAAAATGAGACTTGCAAGGCTTCGAGGCGCACGTGGATTCGTGCCACTCATCGCGCTGTTGGCGTTGGGTGCCGGCATGGCCGGTTGTTCCGGCGACGATGGCAAGAACGGGGCAACCGGCCCAGCTGGTCCTGCCGGCACGCCGGGTACACCGGGCGCCTCAGGCGCGACGGGCGCCACGGGCCCCACCGGTCCCGCGGGCGTTGCCAAGATCGAGCCGCGGGAGTCCTGCGGCGTCTGTCATGACGTCGGCTCGCTGGCGGCTGTCGACACAGCGCACGCCCTCACCGGTCAGGTGACGGTCAGTACACCCGTATTCACGGTGAACGGCGCCGACCTGGAGGTCGAGTACAGCGTCAGCATTGACGGTCAACCCGCAATCGGCTTCACCAAGGTGCGTACTGCCTATCGGCTGGCCGCGGGCGGTGCGCAGTCCGACCTGCTCGAGCCGGCCCCGCCCGTGGTGGCCGACAACGGCAATGGCACCTACAAAATGACGATCCTGGGTGCCGGGGCGAATCCTGACTCGCGGTACCTGTTCCGCATCGCGGACGACCCCGTGACGAAGAACATCAGCGTGTCGGGCGACTATCCTGCCGCCCCGCGTGACGCCGTCGTCAGCAATCAGTCCTGCAACAACTGCCACGGCGATCAGGGCATAGCTCCCCACGCTGGGGATAAGCCGTCAGATCAGTACGCCTACGCATCGATGGTTGCGTCGGAGTGCGTGGTGTGCCACGAAGGCAGCGAATACGCGTGGATACCGGACAGCTTTAAGGGTCTGGTGCACGGCATCCACAATTCGCACAACAGGCCAAGTGGTTCGTACGAGTTCGTACCGCCTTTTGGCGGCCCGCCAATTGATTTCGAGGTCAGCTACCCGACCTACATGACCAACTGCAGCGTCTGCCACGACAGCACTGAGACGCTGGCGGCGGCGAACGCGATGACGGTCACCGGCGACAACTGCTTCAGTTGCCACGAGTCAATGGACAGCTGGGACTTCACGGCCTCCGGCCTGACTTTCCACAATGCCTTCGCGCCGACCGAGGACTGCACGGTCTGCCACAACGCTTCCGGCGTTGCATCGGGCAAGGTCGTCGTCACGGACTTCCACAACGGGCTCGAGACCGAACGCGTCGGCATCATCTATGGCGGCGAAGACCTCTCCGTTAGCTGGGGCAAGAACTTCACCTGGCAGATCGACAGCGTGGTCGACGACAAGACCAACCTGAAGATCAGCTGGTCGGCGACCTACAAAGGCAACCCCGTGAATCCGTGCAACATCACGGCGACCGCGGATGCGCCGGGGTTCTTCCCGTTTGCGCCGAATACCGCGAACGAGGGCACATTGAGCATGCTGCGCAGCTACGCGCAGGGCGATGACTACGTCCTCGGCCAGGCGAACGCGCCGGGTCAGGCCAGCGGCCGTGAACCTGTCGACCACCAACACGGTCTGCGCCGGCAACGTGGCGACCACGACCATCCCGGTGGACGCCGCCATCCCGGCCGGCACACGGGGCATCGTGGCCCTGCAGGGCAAGCCGCAGCTGCCGGTCCCGGCAGGCATGTCGACTGAGCACTGGGCGGAGCCCTTGATGTTCGTCCGCGTCCCGACCCCGACCTACGAGTTCGTCGTGGGCACGGGTGCCAAGGCGACCACGCCGCGTCGTGAAATCGCCGACACCGAGCAGTGCCTGAAGTGCCATGTCGGCTCGCTCTATCAGCACGGCAATACCCGCGTTGACAACGTGACGATGTGCATCATCTGCCACAACTCGGCCTCGAGCGACCAGAACAACCGCACGTTGATGGGCGTGAACGCGTCCGAAGCGTACGACGGCAAGGTTGGCCAGACGTACGAGCTGAAGACCATGCTGCACGCCATTCACTCGGCGGGCTGGGTCTGGCGACGACCACGATCTATCGGACCCGCGGCATCTATGCCTGGACGGCCGAAGGGCGACCCTCCCGAACTGGCCGACCGGCGCGCCGACGTGCCGCAGTTCAGTGGACGCGGCGGCCCCTGCGCCGATGACGGGCTTCACCGTGTTCGGGGCGGATCCTGCGGTGGCGCAGTCGTGCCAGACGCACAACCTGTACCACCCGACCTATCCGCGGGCGTTCAACGACTGCGCGGCGTGCCACAAAGACACCTTCGACCTGATCCCCGACCAGGGCAAGGCCGTGGCCACCACGCTCGACGCCGGTGCGATCGACTCGGGCACGGGCACGAGCACGGTCTGGAAGAACCAGCTCGACGACACGCTGCAGGGTGCCTCGGCGGCCGCCTGCACGAGCTGCCACCAGACGACCGACGCGAGGGGTCATGCGTACCAGAATGGCTGGACGCCGCAGACCTTCGAGAACGGACGTCAGACCATTATCGATACGAAGTGAGCTGATGTTCGACTGAGCTCCGGGTGAGCGGGGTGGGCCTTCGGGTCCACCCCAATCGCTCAAGGAAACTCTGACGAGGTGGGCCTGTGGGCCCACCTTTTTTTTGGTGCGCCCGGCAGGGCGCACAAAAGAGAACGCCCCGCAGCGCGGGGCGTCCTGATGACCTTGGCATCACCGGCCGTCTTGATACGGTCCGAGCTGCCCGGCCTATCTGACTGCATCGAGACGGCCGGAAATCCAGCCATCCCGTCAGCGCATTTACTTCGCTGCCGTGATTTCGATCTTCACGTTGGCATCTTCGATCAGCACGGGGTACTGGTAGCCCATGCCGAAGTCCTTGTCGAGGATCACCGTGCCGGAGACGAGCACCGTGTCGCCGACGTTCGGCAGCGGCTGCGACGTCGTCGTCACCGTCAGGTCGTTGGTGCCTTCTTCGCCCGAACCGTCCCGGATGTGCACCCAGTCCTTGTTCATGATGCCGGCGTTGGTCTTCACGACCTTGCCGCGGACGACGACTTTCTGGTTCGCGAGTGCGGACTTCTCCGTGAACACGTCCGCAACGGACTTGCCGCCTTCGGCCTTCAAAATGCCGGTCAGGTCGACTTCGCCGGTTGGCCGGGCCTGCGGGTGGTTCGCCGGCATGGCGGCCGTGTCGGCGGGGGCGGCGGCTGTCGGGACGGTGTCGGTCCTGGCTGCTTCCTGCGGTTTGCCGTTGCAGCCGGAAACGGACACGGCGGCGGCGAGGGCGAGCACGCTGGCAATGGATGCCTTGAGCACTGCAATTCTCCAGTTGGATGACGGATCGGGGGGACTCGTTGGGCGCAGGAGTCTAAAGGACAAAATGCGGCTTGCTAATAGACATCTGCCGTCGCTATCTGTGGTATCGCCGCGAGGCAAGCTGCGGGTGATACGGAGATATACGAGTACGAGTCTAAATCGCGACTGCATACTATCGGCACGACCCTGGATTCGGCCCGCTCCGGCGGGAACCCGACCCTTGGGGCCATGGAGTTCTCCAGAACAGTCAGGTGCCAGTGATGAAATTCTCCAGCGCTCGTTCCCATGCGCGGTCGCGTC
This sequence comes from Pseudomonadota bacterium, assembly GCA_016705325.1. Classification (GTDB taxonomy): domain Bacteria; phylum Pseudomonadota; class Gammaproteobacteria; order Steroidobacterales; family Steroidobacteraceae; genus RPQJ01. The sequence goes on from JADIYJ010000030.1 coordinate 46,199, forward strand.
TGCCCCTGATCGCCATGCTGGCGCTCACGGCCTCGATGGGGATTGCGGGTTGCGAGAACGACGGCGGCGCCGGCCCGGCTGGACCGGGTGGCGGCGACACCGGACAGACGGGACCGACCGGCCCTACCGGACCGGCAGATGCTCCCATTTCGCAGGGTGGCGACGTCAGCAACGTGGGAACCGGTTCGACCCTGACGGCGCAGCAGATCGCCGACATCGGCACGCTGGTCGCGACGCTCGACAGCGCGGCTATTGCCGGCAATAAACCCGTCATCGAAATCACGGTCAAGACGGACAAGGGTGGTGCCGTGCTCGGCCTGGCAGCGACCACTTTGCGGCTGGGCGTGGCCAAACTCGTGCCGGCCGCGAACGGCTTCCCGTCGCGCTGGCAGAGCTACGTCAACCGCAGCGCTGCGCCCAGCATCCCGACCCCGGTCCTGCCCAACGCGGTGCAGGCGAACACCGAGAGCGGTGTGGCCGCCGGTTGGCAGGAACTGGGAGCGGGCAAGTACCGCTATACCTCGGCGGTCGACCTGAGCACTGTCACGCTGCCAATTGCCGTGGCCTACGAGCCGAGCCTGACGCACCGCATCAGCGTTGCGATTGACCTGACGGGCAGCGCGCGCGCACTCGCGCCGGACAATCCTTTCAAGGACTTCGTGCCGAGCGGCGGCGCCGTCTCGAGCAAGCTCATTGCGGCGACCGAGAACTGCCAGGCCTGCCACGTCCGGTTCGGCGAACACGGCGGTTCACGCCGCAGCAACGAATACTGTGCGGTCTGCCACAACCCGGCCACGATTGACCCCGATTCCGGCGAATCGGTCGACCTCGCCTACCTGGCGCACTCGATCCATCGCGGTGAGAACCGCAGCAATCCGTTCATCGTGTATGGCTTCAACGGCACGCTGTTCGATGCGGGCGAAGTCACCTACCCGCAGCCGATCTCCTTCTGCGAGACCTGCCACGCCAAGTCCGCGTCGATGCCGCAGGGCGACGACTGGCAAACGAATCCCGGTGCGGCCGCCTGCGGTGGCTGCCATGACGCCGGCCTGAACAAGACCGGCCCCAGCGCCACGACGGGCCTCTACACGTACACCTACACGCATTCCAGCACACCGCTGCTACCGCCGGATTTCACCCCCGCTGACGGCTCGTGCGCGGGCTGCCACCGGGCAGACGGTGCGGCCGGCGGCATTCTCGACGCGCACAAGCGGGATGCGGACCGCAAGGCGATCGAGAATGGCAGCCTGTTCACCTACAAGGTCCTGAGCGTCGACAACGCCCTTGCTGGCCAGGCGCCGAAAGTGACCTTCCAGATCCTCGGCACGGACGGCCAGCCGATGAACGTGAAAGCGATCACCACGGGCCGGCTGCGCCTCGACTTTGCCTGGTCGACGGCCGACATCCACAACGTTGCAGACGTCGCGGGGGATCTGTACCAGGCCGGTCGTGGCGAGGCCACGGTCATCGACCTGATCGCCAACATGGCCAGTGTCGTCGACAACGGCAACGGCACCTTCAGCTACACGCTCGCCCAGGTGCTGCCAGCCGGCTTTGACGACGCAACCCTCGGCAAGGGCCTGATGGTCGTGCTCGAGGGCCGGCGCCAGATGCCGGACGGTTCCAACGCCTACCCGAACAGCGCCTATGCTTCGGCGGCGGCGCAGCCCGCGAAAAATCGTCGACCAGGCCAAGTGCGAGACCTGCCACAAGCGCCTCGCGTTGCATGGCGGCAGTCGCGCAGGCGACCCGATCATCTGCACCGTTTGCCACAACTCCAGCGTCGGCGGCACGTTCGCTGCGGACAACTTCGGTCCGCTGGCCCTCGGTGCCTTCATCCACAACCTGCACGCGAGCAACGTGGCGCCGTTTGGTGCGGTCACCTACCCGCAGAGCCTCGCGCGCTGCACCGGCTGTCACGTGGACGGCAAGGCCAACATGGCCCGAACCACTGCACTGCCCATTACCGTCGACGCGGGGACAACCCTCACCAACGATGCAGCGGCGTTCGCGTGGAAGGACGACCTCGCCGACTCGGCGACGGCGGGTACCTGCAAGGGTTGCCACGCGTCGGCCTCGGCGGCGACCCACATGCGGTCGCAGGGCGGCAGCTTCGGCGTTGCCAAGGCGCTGGCGCCGTCCTCGGCCGTGGAAGGTTGTGCGTTCTGCCACGGCCCGGGCCGAACCTTTGACACCGAGAAGCTGCACTGCGACACGCTGCCTTACGGCCAGTGCACCCAGTGACCGGAAGAATCACAATGACACGACGTTCCATGACGCCTTTCACGACGCTCCTGTTCGCAGGCCTGGGTGCCTTCGCGATCGGGCTGGCCGGCTGCAGCGGCGACAACGGGCCGGATGACACGTCCACGCCGCCGGATCCGGTGTTCCCGCCGGGCCCGGGCACCGGCGCCGCCATTCCAATCACCTCGGCGACGAGCATCGTGGCCTCGATCACGCGCGTCACGATGCCGGACGATGGCAAGGCGGTGGTAGAGATCTATCTGCGGGACGAGAACAACTTCTCCCTGCAGGGCCTGCCCGCCGCCAACATTCGCTTCGTGCTGGCGCGGCTGGAGCCGGCGGCCAACGGCGCCTCGAGCACCTGGCATGCGATTACCCGACGCACGGAGGCCTTTCCCGGCACGCCGGCGCCGACCCCGGCCGACCGGGTCACGGGCACCGGGCCGGCCAACCAGGCCTACACCGAGACCGCGACGGCAGGCACCTGGACCGACAAGCAGAACGGCGTCTATACCTACACCTTTGCCAAGAGCGTGAAAGGCGACGCCGGGATTCCGTACGACGGTTCGCTGCCGCATCGTGTCGGTCTCGAGATCCGGCTGTCACCGGCGATCCCGTCCAACAACGCCGTGTACACGTTCACGCCGGCGACCAACCTCCCGGTCAATGAGTCGGGCCGCGAGATCGTCGACAACGACACCTGCAATGCCTGCCACGACAACCTGTCGTTCCACGGCGGCGCGCGCTTCGACCTGCAGTACTGCGCGATGTGCCACGAGTCGTATTCGTTCGACGCGCAGTCCGGCAACTCGATCGATCTCAAGGTGATGATCCACAAGATCCACTCGGGCGAGACGCTGCCGAGTGTCGAGGCCGGCGGTTTCTACGGCATCTTCGGCTTCGGCAACACGTTCACGGACTTCAGCGAAGTCGTGTACCCGCAGGACAAGCGCAACTGCACGACCTGCCACGAGGAGAACGACGCCGACACGCCGCAGGCCGGCAACTGGCGGTACACCGTCAACACGGCGACCTGCAGCGCCTGTCACGACAACGTCAATTTCGTCACGGGTGAGAACCACGGCGGCGTCGCCGCGACGGACGACACCTGCACCTCCTGCCACGGTCCGAATTCCGCCGTGGGCAACCTGCGAGTCTCCAATGCCCACGTGATCCCGGAGCAGGTGGCCGCGGCGAAGTTCAAGTACGAAGTCCTCAACGTCACCAGCACCGCGCCGGGCCAGAAGCCGGCGGTGACCATCCGCGTCGTCGATCCGACCAATGGCAATACGCCATACGACATCAAGGCGGCCAACGGCCCGTTCCAGAATTCATCGGCCTCGCTGGCCGTCGAGGTCGCTTACTCGACTCAGCCCGACTTCACCAACACTGGAAGCCTGTCGGCCACGGCCACGACCGGCACGCCGGCCCAGCCGATTCGCATCGATTTCAAGGCAAACGGCGTGGCCGACCCTGCATTCGCGGGCGGTTTCACCGCGACGGCGACCGTGGCGATTCCCGCGGACGCGAAGGGATCGGGTGAGGCGCTCGTCGAAGGCCGTCCGGCCGTTGACGTTAACGGCGACGGTACGCTCGAGCGCCTCGCCGTCACGTCGGTCGGCAAGGCGTTCTCGATCACCGACGCTACGCCTGTCGCGTACCGCAGGATCGTGGACATCGCCCGCTGCAACGACTGCCATCGGGAACTCACGCTGCACGGCGACAGCCGTACCGGCAACGCCGACCTCTGCGCGACCTGCCATAACCCGAACGCGACGGACATCAATCGCCGCGTCGCGGGGTCGAATTGCGAAGTGGTCACCGGGACGCTGGATGACCAGTCGATCGACCTGAAGTACATGGTTCACGCGATCCACGCAGCCGATTACCAAGTCTGCGGTTACAACAACACCGGTTACGACTTCGGCGCCGTGGCATATCCCGGCAAGCTCAATAACTGCGAAGGCTGCCATCTGCCCGATACTTACTACCCGCCGAGTTCCGCGACGGCCATTGCGACCACGATCGACGCCGGCCCTGACCGCTCGACTCCGGTCGGCGACGTCGCGATCACGCCCGCCAGCGCGGCCTGCTCCGCGTGCCACAGCGACGTCACGGCGAGGCAGCACATGGAATTGAACGGCGGCTCGTTCAGTGCGGTGAAGGACGCCAGCAGCGCGACGCCCGCTGCACCGGCTGAGGCCTGTGTCAACTGTCACGGCCCCGGTAAGTCGGTCGACGTGAAGGTCACGCACGGCGTCGGCCAGTTCCAGAACAGCAACTGACGCGCAACCCCAATACAGACGGACGCACCGACATGAAGTTACCGCAAGCGTTGCCGCGAGGACTGCTGCTCATTGGCCTGGGCCTGGGACCCATGCTCGCGTTCGCCGGGGTGCCGGAGAAGGCGCCGAACGCCGGCGCGCCATACAGCGCGAAGGGTGCCGACACCTGCCTGAGCTGCCACGATGACCCGGAAGTGGTGGACGTCTTCCACACTGCGCACGCGCAGCCAAATGACGCGCGCACGCCGTTCGGCAAGGGCGGCTTGCAGTGCGAGGCCTGCCACGGTCCCGGCGGCAATCACGCGAAGCGCGTCAAGAAGGGCGAGTCGCGCCCGTCGATGATCAAGTTTGGCCGCACCGCCGCTACGCCCGTCGGCGTGCAGAACGCGATGTGCCTGGGTTGTCACGAACAGACGGCGGTGGCGAACTGGCACATGGGTCCGCACGACGTGAACAACGTCTCGTGCGCCGCATGTCACGACAGCCACAAGGCGAAGGACGCCGTGCTGGCCAGGGCCACGCAGCCCGACGTCTGCTATACCTGCCACGTCGCCGAGCGCAGCCAGTTCCAGAAGGTCTATGCGCATCCGGTGCGCCAGGGCAAGCTCGCCTGCAGCGACTGTCATGCTCCGCACGGCACGGTGGCGCAGAAGCAGCTGGTGCGCGCGACGGTAAACGACACCTGCTACGAATGTCATGCCGAGAAGCGCGGCCCGCTGCTGTGGGAACACCAGCCGGTCACCGAGGACTGCTCGACCTGCCACGCGCCGCACGGCTCGAGCAACCCCGGCATGGTCAAGCAGCGCGGCCCGCTGCTCTGTCAGTCGTGCCATTCGCAGCAGGGACACCCGAGCTTCGGTTACGGGCCTTCCGGCCTGCCCGGCAACGCTGCGCCGGCCACGGCGCTCGCGCTCGGAAACTGCATGAACTGCCACTCGCAAGTGCACGGATCGAACCACCCCTCGGGTTCGTCGCTGACACGGTGACCGCCATGAAACAACGCAGCCATCAACTTTCGATCGCGGTTGCCACCGTCCTGCTGGCGGCGGGCTCGGGCGTGCAGGCCGAAGAATCGGCGGCATCTGACACCTCGGCCTGGGCCTGCAAGAAATGCACGTTCGCGCAGGGCTATACGTCAGACGCCGAGATCGGCGCCGGCTGGCTCGACGAGTCGAGCGCAAAGTTCGGCGACTACACCGGCCTCGATGAAGACGGCGCGTACGTCGTGGCGAACGCCGAAGGCGGCGTCGTGCTCGAGTCCGGGTATCACCTCGATTACGAGCTGCTCGACCTCGGCCTCGATTCGCGCGCGGCTTCGATCGCGGGCGGCAAGCAGGGCGCCTACGAGTTCGGGTTGTCGTACGACCGCATCCCGCGCCGCCTCTCGGATACGGGCGAGACGATTTTCTCCGGCGGCGACGCCCTGTCGCTGCCCGGCGGCTGGGTGCGCGCCGGCAGCACGACGGGCATGACGGCGCTCGGCACGAGCCTGCGTCCCGTGGACGTCGGCTACGATCGCGACCGCTACGGCGCGAACGGCCGCTTCTTCCTCGGCGACCAATGGACGTTCGGGCTCGACTACAAGCGCGACGAGCGCAGCGGCACGCGCCCGCGCTACGGCTCGTTCGGCAGCGTCTCGACCGAGATGCTGCGGCCGATCGACGACACCACCGATCGCATCAATGCCGATGTGCGCTACCAGGGCAAGCACTGGTTCGCGCAGCTCGGCTACTTCGCCTCGATCTACGACACCAAGGCCGCCGGCTTCCAGTTCGAGAATCCGTTTAATGCCGCAGTCGCAGGGGGCGACGCGGGGCGGATGTCGCTCGAGCCCGACAACCTCTACAACGAGGTGGCGGTGTCGTTCGGCTGGTTCGGCCTGCCCTGGAACATGGCCGTCACCGTGTCGGCCGCCATGGGGCAAGGCTCGCAGGAAACAGGTTTCAACCCGTACACGATCAATCCGAACGTCGCGGTCGACGCGCTGCCGTTTGGCGACCTCGACGGCGACATCAGTGTGACGCGCGCGGACCTCGCGGTCAGCGCCCGCCCGCTGGACCGGCTGCGCCTGCGCGGATCGGCAGCCTACGACGAGCGTGACAACGACAGTCGTCAGGGCACGTTCACCTCGATCGTGCACACGGACCTGTTCCCGATCGTGGACGACCGCGTGAATGCGGTTTACGGCCATGAGCGCACGCGCCTGAACGGCTCGGCGGACTTCGACGTGTACGACGACCTCGCGATCGGCGTCGGCGGCGAGTGGCGCAATACCGACCGCACGGGCTCGGCGCTCGAGGTGTCGGGCGAGGAAGTGCTCGACGGCTGGGGCCGCGTGCAGTTCCGCCCGAGCGGATACCTCGGCATCGTCGCGAAAGGCGGTGTCGAGGAGCGCGATCCGGACCGGTACGACGTGAACGTCGCGGCCGGTTTCGGCCAGAACCCGCTCATGCGCAAGTTCAACCAGGCGTATCGCTACCGTTCCTACGGCGAGTTGCTCACGAACGTCGCGGTCGGATCGCTGCCGCTGTCGCTCGGCGCCAGCGTGTTTTACGGCGACGACAGTTACCTGCAGTCGGACCTGGGCCTGGACTCGGGGCTCGATCGCCGTTATGGCGTCGACCTGAACTGGACGGTCAACGAGAAGATCGCGGCCTACGCGACGCTCGGGCGCGAAAAAATCGATTCGCGCACGAGGGGCAGCAGCACCTTCACCACGGCCGACTGGATGGGGCACGTGCAGGACGACTTCGAGACGTACGGCGCGGGCGTCAACGCGCAGTTCACGGACAAGATCGGCGTCAACCTCGATTACTCGTACGGCGCGGGCAATTCGCGCACCCGCATCACCGGTGCCGGCGCCGGCATCTTCCCGGTCGTAAAGAGTGAACTCAGCTCGTTCAAGGCCGCGGTGACCTACGGGTTCAGCGAGCGCGCCGATCTGAGGCTCACGTGGTGGTATGAAACGCTCGAGACGAGCGACTGGTCGTACGAGGCGCAGCCGGCAGCCATGCCGACGGTACTGGGCCTGGGCGTCGATCCCTACAACTACGACGTCAACTACGTGACGCTGTCGATGAGTTACCGGTTCGGCGGTCCCAAGGCGGCTGAGGCGGCAGCGGAATGATGCAAGGCCGCCGCTCCCGCGCCGGGGCGGCAAGCCGATTCGACCACTCGCGCCGAAGACGAGCTGCAGTGAGCCGCTTCCGCGGCGGGTATCCCTCGGTCAGTGCGAGAAAATGGCAGCGACGAACAGCAGGATCGAACCCACGGCCTGCAGGCCAATGGTCATTTCGATGCTCCTGGTCAGCACGGGGCGCGTGACCTGCTCGCCGATGCCCGCGGCCGCCTTGAAGCCTCCTGCCAGGATGGCGGCTGCTCCGACCGCGGTCCACCACGGCAGCGAGCTCATTGCGACCAGCGTGACGATCGAGGCGAACGCGGCGACGTGCAGCAGCCGGTAGCCGAGGCGCGCGCGGTCGAGCCCGAGGCGCACCACAAGCGTCAACTTGCCGTTCGCCGCGTCGGCCTTGCGATCCGGCACTTCGTTGATCCACAGGATCAGCATCACCCAGATGCCGACCGGAATCGCGATCAGCAGGCTGCCCAGGTCGAACACTCCGCTCTGCAGCCAGGCGGCGCCGCAGACGGGCAGCACGCCGAACGCGATCATCAGGAAGAACTCCCCGACGCCCTTGCCGCTCAGCTGCACTGCGGGCGCGGAATACAGCCAGGCGATGGCGATGCCCGCCAGCCCGAGCGCGATGACGATCGGGCCTTTCAGCAGCGCCAGGAGGAGGCCGAGCAAGGACGCCATGCCGATCAGGATCCAGCCCCAGCGGTGCATCTCCTGGACGGACATGATGCCGTTGGTGATGAACCGCGAGCCGCCCGTGTAGGGATGGATGTATTCGACGTTGTCGCGGTCCGTGCCGGTGATGTCGTCGCCGACGTCGTTGATGACGTTACTGGCGCAATGAACGAGGGCGGTGGCCAGCAGGGCGATGAAGGCGACGCCCAGTTCGAGTCCGCCGGCGACCGTGGCGCCCCAGGCTGTGCCGACCAGCACGGGCAGGACGGAGGCCGTCAGGAACTTGGGCCGCGTGGCCAGGAAATGCCGGCGTGCCTTGCGACCGAAGCCGTCGCCTGCCAGGTCCTCGTAACGAGGTTCGAGCGGTGAAACGGCGTCCTTGATCATGCGTGTCCTCCCGGGGTCAGGCCGCAAGCTAGCGACCCGCTGCCCCACAGGTCAAGCCCGGTAACGTACGGGCCGGGTCAGCGCCCGCGCGCGGCGTTGCGGACGCGGACCGCTTCCTCCTGGTCCACGGCGTCGAGTTGTTCCTCGATGAACCTCAGGGAATGGTCGATTTCCGGCAGCAGCACGTTTTCCAGCGCACGTGCGCGCCGCTCCGTCCGGCGGTACTCGTCGATCAGCCGGCGCAGGTTCGCGGCCCGGGCCGCTTGTGCGACGAGTTCGCCTGTCAGCTGGCGAAAGGCGTCGGCGCAGCGCTTGAGTTCCGGGGTGCTGCGGACCGGGGGGGAGGCAGGTACGCAGGGCGCCGCGTCGAGCGAGGCCTCGGCCAGGCGCAGGCCGAGGAAGCTGCGCTCGGCCTGTCGCAGCAGCACGGTGTCGAGCGGACACGGGGGTTCGACCGTAAGGTCCTCGAAGCCGTGGACTTCGACCGCGCCTGCCAGGGCCTCGCGGGCTTCGAGCCAGAGCCGGTCGAGCGCGGTCTGCGCGACTTCATGCGCCCGCAGGTCGCGCAGGATCTCGGTCGCGAGCATTACGCGCTTCTCGTCGAGCAGTTCGTACCCTTCCTGCACCAGCCGGCGCTCGTCGCGCAGCTCGAGCAGCGCCACCCGCGTTGCCGCAACTTCGCCGATGTCAGGCATGTGCTTCGGCGCCCAGGTGACGGCCGATCTGCGCATTGGACAAGCGCGTGAGTTCGCCGTGGGGCAGGCCCTGCAGGACGTTCCAACCGGCCTCGAGGCTTTCTTCGAGCGTACGCGCATTGGCCTGGTGGACGAACTGACGCTCGAAGCGCTCGCCGAACGCCAGGAATTTGCGGTCGGATTCGGGCAGGCCCTGCTCACCCATCACGCTCGCGAGCACGCGCACACGCAACGCACGCGCGTAGGCGGCGAACAACTGGTGCGCCAGCGCCGGATGGTCCGGGTCCGTGAAGCCTTCGCCGATGCCGGCATCCATCAGGCGCGACAGGCTCGGCAACACGCGCACCGGTGGATAGATGCCGCGACGGTCGAGTTCGCGGTCCAGCACGATCTGGCCTTCGGTGATGTACCCCGTGAGGTCTGGAATCGGATGCCCGATGTCGTCGCCGGGCATGGTGAGGATCGGCAATTGCGTCAAGGTGCCCGGTCGGCCGCGGATGCAGCCAGCCCGTTCGTAGAGCGACGCGAGGTCGGAATACATGTAGCCCGGATAGCCCTTGCGCCCCGGGATCTCGCCGTGGCTCGCGGACACCTCCCGCAGGGCCTCGCAGTAGTTGGTCATGTCGGTGAGGATGACCAGCACGTGCCGTCCTTCCTCGAACGCGAGGTATTCGGCAGCGGTCAGCGCGTAGCGCGGGGCGAGCAGGCGCTGCATGCCCGGTTCGTCCGCGAGATTGAGGAACATGGCCGTGTGACCCAGCGCGCCACTCGATTCCATTGCGAGGCGGAACTGTTCGGCCGTGTCGTGCGGTACGCCGATGCCCGCAAAGACGACCGCGAAACTCTCTTCGCCCTGGGTGCCGCGCAGTCGTGCCCGTTGGGCGATCTCTGCGGCCAACCGGTCGTGCGGCAAGCCGCCCGCGGAGAACAGCGGCAGCTTCTGTCCGCGCACGAGGCTGTTCATCACGTCGATGGTGGCGATGCCGGTTTCGATGAAATCCCGCGGCAGGGCGCGCCAGGCCGGATTGATCGCGAGACCTTCGATGCGGCGTCGTGACCGTGCCGCCACGGGCGGGCCACCGTCGAGCGGCCGGCCCACGCTGTCGAACACGCGGCCGAGCAGATGCGGGCCGACGCCGAACAGCAGCGGCTCCGGATGCAGGCGAATGCGCGTGCCGCGCAGCGCGAGCCCCGACGTCGACTCCAGCACCTCGATCACCATCGAGGTCTCGTCGAGCGCAGCCACGCGCCCCAGCCGGGGTGCGCCAGCCCCGGCCAGCACTTCGACCGCGGAGTTGAGGCCTACGCGCGCTTCGCGCCGCGCAAAGAGCAACGGGCCCTCGATGCGGGTCACTGCATTTTCGAGCAGCAGGTCAGCCTGCATGACTGGCCACCGTTTGCAGCTGGTCGAACTCGTAATCGATCTGGCGTGGCAGTTGCCGCAGTCGCAGCAGGTCGTCCTCGCTGAACTCTTCGCCAAGCCGCTGCAATTGCCGCAGCATCGGCAGTGCCGCGAGCCGGGCCGGTGGTACGCCGGCCGCCACGGCGGCGTCGGCGCGATCGGCGAAGTGCAGCAGCACCGAGAGCATGGCGACCTGTCGCGCAGGCGAGCAGAAACGGTCGACCTTCGAGAAGGACGACTGCCGCAGGAACCCCTCGTTGACGAGGTCCGCGCAAAGCAAGCGCACCTGCTGCTGTGCCGGCAGCGCGTCGCGGCCGACGATGCGGGCCATGCGCTCGAGGTGTGCCTGCGCTTCGAGCAGCTCCAGCACGCGCTGCCGTTGCACGAGCCAGTCGGGGTTGCCGGAGCGCTTCCACCAGTCGGCGAGTTCCTGCACGTCCGAGCCGTAGGACTGCAGGGGATGAATGGCGGGGTAGAAGCGGGCCTGCGCACGCTGGCGGTCGAGGGCCCAGAAACAACGCACGTAGCGCTTGGTGTGCAGCGTCACGGGTTCGGAGAAGTCGCCGGACGGCGGGCTGATCGCACCGATGATCGTGACCGAGCCCTCGGCGCCGGCCAGCGAGGTGACACGCGCTGCGCGCTCGTAGAATTCAGCGAGGCGCGAGCTGAGGTACGCGGGATAACCGGCCTCGCCCGGCAACTCGCCGAGGCGACCTGACACCTCGCGCAGCGCTTCGGCCCAGCGGCTGGTCGAGTCCGCCATCAGCGCGACGTTGAGGCCCTGGTCACGGAAGTATTCGGCGACGGTGATCGCGGTGTAGATGCTCGCTTCGCGCGCCGCGACCGGCATGTTCGACGTGTTCGCGATGATGACCGTGCGTTCGGCCAGCGGCCGTCCGCTGCGCGGATCCTCGAGCTGCGGAAACTCGTCGAGCACCTCGGCCATTTCGTTGCCGCGTTCGCCGCAACCGACGTACACGATGACGTCCGCGTCACACCACTTGGCGAGCGCCTCCTGCAGCACCGTCTTGCCGGTGCCGAAGCCGCCGGGCAGGGCCGCGCGTCCGCCGCGTGCCACGGGGAAAAGCGTGTCGAGTATGCGCTGGCCGGTGATCATCGGCGCGTTGACGCCCAGCCGTTCACGCACCGGTCGTGACCGGCGCACGGGCCAGTCGTGCTGCATCGTCAGTTCGTGCCTGTGGCCGGCGTCGTCGACCAGCACGAGCAGCGTCTCGTCGTCGCGATGCTCCCCGGGTTCTACCAGCGCTTCCACGCGCCCGCTGGCCCACGGCGGCACCAGCAACGACTGCGGTCGCGGCGCGACGGTCCTGGCGAATACGGCACCTGCGCTCAATACGTCACCGTTCCGTACGGCGAATTCGAGGCGATGCCGCGCGACGCTGCGTTCGGCCGCACCCGGCTGGATCTGATAATCCGTGGCGCGCGACAACGGCCGCAGCAGGCCGTCGAAGATGCCGCCCAACAGGTTCGGGCCCAGCGTTACGGACAGGGGTCGTTCCAGCCCGACCACGGTCACGCCGGGCTCGAGTCCCGTCGTGTCTTCGTACACCTGCGCGACCAGCTCGTCGCCGCGCAACTGGATGACTTCGCCGAGCAGTCGGCGTTCGCCCACGGCGAGCGCCTCGAAGATGCTGAAAGGCCCTGTGGCACAGGCTTTGAGCACCGGGCCGCCGACCCAGGTGATCCGAGCTTCGCTCATGGCGCGCGCTCCGCCCGTCGTGCCGCGGCTTGTCGCTCGAACTCGGCGAGGAGATCGGAAGCAATGCGCTCGCGGGCAGCCAGCAGGCCCGCGACCGTGGCATCGATGCAGGCGTCGCCCGCGCGGACGCGGAGGCCGGTGCCCAGGCCGTCCGTTGCCAGGATGTCGACCTTCGACGAGCCTCCGAGCCGGCTCCGCACGAGCGGGCCGACATGGGTCAGCCACTGTGGATCGACTTCCACCTGCAGCCGATCCAGGTGTCGCAGGCTGCGACTCGCCGACACGCAGGCCGCGTCGCACCAGCGCTCACGCGCGGTGGCGTCGAGCCAGCGCGACTGCAATGCATCGGGCAGGCCCCGCCATGCCCGGTCGAGCAACTCGCGCAATGTGGCTTGCCGGCTGCGTCGCGCTTCCGTGTCCAGTGCCGCGCGCCGCCGTGCCAGCGCCATTTCGTCCTCACGCCGGGTATCTACGACGGCCTGGTGCACGCGCGTCCTGGCCTCGGCTCTTGCCCTGCGCACGATGTCGGCCGCCTGCGTCCCGGCTTCGTCGCGAATATGCCGGGTGCGCGACTCCTGCTCGCGCCCCAGCCGGCGCAGCAGCGCGGTGGTCTGTGCTTCGAGCAGGCTTTCGACGTCATTCATCAGTCGATTCCCAGCGCGTTGCGCACCAGGCGCGCGAGATTGGGAGGAGTGCCTCGTGCGCGGACGTCCGGGATGACGGCGAACAGCGGCGAGAGCCCGACCAGGGCGTGCTCGAGTTCCGCGACCGGCACGTAGTCGACCAGCGTGCCATCGAACAGCACGCAGTCAGGACGCTCGGCAAATGCCTGTCGCAGCATTGCGGCGGCGTCGCCTGCCGACGCAACGCGAGTATCGACGCCGGCGAGCCGGAAGCCCGCCGCCGTGGCCTCGCCGCCGATGTAGACGACTTGTGCCACGTCAGCCCAGCCGGTTGAGGATCAGGATCGAGACGATCAGGCCGTAGATCGCGATGCCCTCCGCGAGTCCGACCATCACCAGTACCCGGCCGAAGAGGTCGGGTTTCTCGGCGAGTGCGCCGAGGGCGGCGGTGCCGACCTGCGCCACGGCGTAGCCCGCGCCAAGGGCCGCGAGTCCCGCAGCGAGTGCAGCGGAGGCAAAGCCCCAGCGGAGTACGTCGGGATCGGGTGGCACGACGGCAGCCGTCTCCGCTGCGAGCGCAGGCCACGCGGCAATGAGTGTGAACGTAGCCACCGCGACGGTTGCCGTCGTCAGGGTGGCGAGGGCAAGGATCCAGCGTGCGGGCAGTTTCATGGCGAGCCTCCGGGAAGCGAAGCCGACGGCGGCGTGAGCGGCTGGAAGGGTCGGCCGCGCGCCGTCAGGAAGCGGATGAAGAATTCGAACAGCACGAGGCGTGTCGTCTGGATGCTGACGACGAGGCCTTCGAGCGCAATGATTGCGGCGTTGCCGATGATCAGTACCGGCCAGTACCCCGGGCCCGCGGCTTCAGCCATGCCGACGATGGCCGAGCACAGCCCCGCGTGCGCCAGCGCAAACGCGCCGACGCGCACGAAGGAAACCGTGTTGACGCCGAGCTGCAGCAGTCGCTCCACGAATTCACCCGCCGAGCGCCCCACTGCCGCGATCCGTTCCGTCGGAGTGGTGACAGCGGCACCGGACAACGACCACGCGATGCCGAGCGGCAGCAGCCACAGGGCGCTCAGGTCAATGGCGGCGCCGACCAGTCCGACGTAGGCGACGAGCAAACCTGCATCGCAGAGCAACCAGTGCCGCAGCTGTCCACGCCAGAAGTACTGCAGCGCATCGAGCGCGAGACCGAGCACGAGCGTCACGACGCCGAAGCCGAGCGCCACGGCCAGGACCGGCAGCGGCTGTGACAAGGGGTGCAGCCAGAGCGCAGGCACCACGTCTTCGCGCGCAAACACGCTGCCGAAGGCGAAACCGAACACGATGGCGACCAGTCCGCCCGGCAACAGCAGCCGCAGCGCAGGCATGCGTTTGCCCAGGAAGTAACCCGCGAGCGCGACGATCGCGCCCTGCGCCACGTCGCCGAACATGAAGCCGAACATCAGCGGCGCGAGGATCGCGACCAGCAGGCTCGGATCCGCGTCCCCCGCGGCTGGCACGCCCATCATGCCAGTCATGGTTTCGAACGGACGCGCCCAGCGCGGGTTGCGCAGGACGGAAGGAGCCACCGTACCGGCCGGCGCGTCCGTCATGCGCAACAGGTAGTGCAGGCCTTGCTGGTCGAGTGCTGCGCGCAGTCCGCAATCGTCACGCGCCGCGCACCAACCGGTGATCCACGCGAAATGCTCCGTCACCGGCAGTTCCGGCACGTGCGTCACGACCCACGCGGCCAGCGCGATGTCGCCAAGGGCCGCCGGCACCGCGTGCTCCACGTCGAGCCGGGCCAGCGCGCTGCGTGCCGACAATTCCCGCGCTTCGAGCGCTGTGCGTCGTTGTTGCAGGCTGGCGCGCAATTCGCCCGGATCCTGCGGCAGGTCCGCCGGGATCGCGACGCGATGCACCTTGCGCGCCGCCAGTGCGGCGTCGAGTTCGCTCATGTCTTCGCCGGGGCCGACGGCAAGGAGATAGGTTTCGCGGCCGGATTCCGGGGTCCATAACTGGTGGATCAATGCCGGCGGCAACGACAGCGCCGGCGTGTCGGGCGGCAGCACGTAGATGCGGCTCGCGAGCACGGGTCCCGCCGACGCCATGCGATCAAGCCGCGGCAACGCCGGCCCGGCGATCGCAGACAAGCGCTCGAGCGTGTCGATTTCAGTCCGTTCGAGCGCGAGCGCTTCGAGCTCGGCGACGACCGGCTCCGCCGCAGTCGCCCAGGTGCGCAGTCGACCAAGCGCGGTCTGCGGTGCATCGAGGAGTGCATGCTCTGCATTCACCGTGCAGGGCAGCGCAGCTGGCCACCATGGCCGGAAGCGGCGCGCGAGCGATTCGAACTCGTCGAGCACGCGCTTCAGGTCGCCGAGCGGCAGGCGCGATTCGGCACGGCTGTAGGCTTGCAGCTCGACCGACCGCGTCCGCGCCAGGCAATCAAGGGCTGCGCCGAGTTCTTCGCGCGAAGTGAGCAGTTCGAACCAGCGGGCAGTGGCGGAGCGCAGGCTCATGCGGGCCCCGGCACGACGACGGCGCGACGCATCACGCCACCGCGCAATCCGAGCAGTCCGAGTCCCTCGAGACCCAGGTACGCGACGGCTGCCGCCGGGGAGAGCGGGTGACGGCGGAAGGTGCGCACCAACCGGCACGACAACGCCTGGTGCAACCCCCGGCTTTCGCCGCCGGCCGCTGCCCGCAGCTTCGCATCGAGCGACGCGACATCACGCGCGATCCGTTCCAGCGCGCGTTCGTGGCGACTACCCCGGGCCCACAGTGTGCGCCAGTGGCCAAGCCAGGCCGCCGTGACGTCGCCAGCGCCTGCTTCGAGCGCAGGGCGAAATGGCTGCAACGGTGACGCGGCGAGTGCCGTGCCACGCAGCGCGGGATCGAGCGCGACGATGTGACCCAGCACCGGATCCGCTCGAGTCCAGGCGGGAGGCCGGCCGCCGCGGCTGAGTTTCTGCAGCGCCGGCAGGTAAGGCAGCCAGCGCATCCAGCGGATGGCTTCCTGCCAGGGCGTGGGTTGCCAGCGGGCCACCTCGTCGACGAGCGTTGACCACTCGAAGCGCAGGTGCCGCTCCAGTTCATGGGGATCCATGCCGGGTGCCAGTCGCGTCGTGTAGCGTCGCTGCGAAGTGGCACGGATTGCACCGAGGAAGCCCGCGAGATCGCGGGCAGCGTTCGCGCTCTGCAGGGCGGCGGGATCGGCGGCTTGGCCGAAACGCGCCTGCAGACGGGCCTGGGAATACGCGAAATGGCCGCTGCCCGCACTCACGCTGACTCATCCGTGGTCAGTCGCTCGGCGACCGCCGCGAGCGCATCTGCCGCCACCGCGCCCAGTGCAGCCGCGTCAAGCGTCTCGATGGAGGCATTCGCCTCCAGTTGCGCGAGTCGTCCTGCCAGGCGCCGCTGCGCCCGCTCGTGCAGCCGCATCACGCGCTGGCGTGCCGTCTCGAGAATCGCGCGCCGTTTTTCGCGCGCCGCGTC
Source organism: Pseudomonadota bacterium (assembly GCA_016705325.1). Classification (GTDB taxonomy): domain Bacteria; phylum Pseudomonadota; class Gammaproteobacteria; order Steroidobacterales; family Steroidobacteraceae; genus RPQJ01. The sequence continues at coordinate 62,846 of JADIYJ010000030.1, forward strand.
GATGGTCGACCGGGCCGCGGTCTCTGCTGCGATGATCGCCAGCGCGGCAGCGTGCTCGGCTTCGAGCACGCGATCGATCGCATCGGCAACGGTTCGGTCTGGTGTCGTTGTTGTCATCGCCGCACGAACGCATCGCAGCGGCAGCGCGGGTGAGCCTCACGCTCGTCCGAGCGAAACAGGTCCGAAACCTGACATTAAGCCCGGTGCGGATGCGTTGAATCGGGGGTAGTGCTTACGGCACTGCGCGTTGCGTAACTGCCGCAAAGCCAGCTGCAGGCGCGCCGGCCGGGGTGCGCTCAGCTGCCGTGGTTCTGCATCATCAGGCCCGTGCCGCCGCGCGAAACGTGCGCGACGACTGCGGTGCGGCGATGCAGCTTGGTGATGGTGCCGAGGCTGATGGCGAACGCGAGTTCGACGGTCTGGCCCTTGCGCAGGCCCATGTCGCCGGTCTCGACGAACACGCCGGTGGCGCTCAGGTTGCGCGCGCGGCAGAGACGGCGGTGACTCCCCGGCAGGAGCACGTACACGGTGGTGCGCGCTCGGTGGCGCGTTGTCAGTCTTCTTTCCACGGCTCCGCGTCTGCTCTTTTTCTATGCGTTGCGTTGGACTCCTGCCGCGACATTATGCACGGCCCGGGTCAGGAGGGAAGGGCCCTGGCGCAGGCCTGGACGTTATGTCTATTGCAACGTCGGCTATGCTGCGAACTGACGGTAGATGCAGACCCCGATGCGCAGCAAACTGAAGAGCGATCAGGCGATTTCTCAGACCGCGCCGATCGGCGTGTTCGACTCCGGCGTCGGCGGGTTGACCGTGCTGCGCGCCTTGCTCGACCGGCTGCCCGGCGAAGACTTCGTCTATCTCGGCGACACGGCGCGGCTGCCGTACGGCACCAGGAGTCCCGCATCGATCCGTCAGTACTCGCTGCAGGCGGCGCGCCTGTTGTACGAACGCGGCGTGAAATGCCTCGTCGTCGCCTGCAACACCGCGTCGGCCATCGCACTCGACGCGCTCACGCACGAATTCGACCCGGTGCCGGTCATCGGTGTGCTCGAGCCTGGCGCTGCGGCCGCGTGCCGGGCGACGCGTGCCGGGCGCATCGCGGTGCTCGCGACTGAGAGCACGGTGCGCGGGGGTGCCTACCAGGCCGCGATCACGCGCAGGCGGCCCGAAGCCGTCGTCACTGCCCGCGCCTGCCCCTTGTTCGTCGCGCTGGCGGAATAGGGCTGGACGGACGGCCCGATCGTCGAAGGCGTGATTCACCGCTATCTGGACGAGATCTTCGTCGCGGGTGCGGCGGCTGCACATCCCGACACGCTGCTGCTCGGCTGCACGCACTTCCCGGTGCTGGCGCCCACGCTGCGCCAGGTGCTGGGGCCCGCTGTCGCGATCGTCGATTCGGCGGCGACGACGGCGATTGCGCTGGCAGACGTCCTGGCCCAGCGCCGCGCACTGCGTCATGGCCAGGTCGCTGGCACCGTCACGCTGCTCGCAACCGATGGCCCTGAACGCTTTGCCCGCGTCGGGGCGGTGTTTCTCGGCCGGCCACTGGCGCCGACGGACGTCGAGATCGTCGACCTCGCATTCGTGCCGGTACCGCCAGGCACCTGAGGTTTCGTGCAACGCCTGCGGTCAGGGGTCGCGGTCGAGGGTCGCCACGCCGTCCAGCTTTGCCAGCAGCCGCAGGTTGGCGTCAAAATTGCCTTCCTGCGGCCGCGGGTGGCTGCGTCGGTAATCCCCCTCCGGATATTCCGCGGCCTGGGTCCGCTGGCCTCGGACAGCCCCAGGAGCCGCACCTTGCCGGTCCGGACGGAACTCCGCCATGGCGCCGACGACCTCGCGGGTGTGCTCTGGGCGGCGGTCCAGCGCAAGGTCGGAGCCGGTGGGCCGGGTCAGGTCGAAGCCGAACCTGGTGGCCAGCACGACCTTGTCGCGCCGCGAGTCGCCGAGGACCCGCCCGAGCAGCTCCTCGTTCGGGAACGGCCCGTAGATCTCGGCGGTGCCGAACCGCGTCTCATCCCCATGCAGCCGAGATCGGGGGTGGCAACTTCCAGGTCCTGCCCGCCTGCGGGATTCCATCCGGTTCTCCAGTAGGGCGGCTACGCTTTTGGATTGACACAGCCGCCCGGTCCCCCGAGAATACGCGGCTCTCTGTTCGCGGAGGGGTACCCAAGCGGCCAACGGGAGCAGACTGTAAATCTGCCGGCTTATGCCTTCGAAGGTTCGAATCCTTCCCCCTCCACCAGTACCAGAGAGTAGCGGGGTGGCGTGGGTCTTCGCGACCGGACTGGGCGGCCTGAAACCGGCGAGCGCATGCGGGTGTAGTTCAATGGTAGAACCTCAGCCTTCCAAGCTGAGTACGTGGGTTCGATTCCCATCACCCGCTCCAACCGGAATGCCGAGGAACGGGTTCTTGAGTTTGCAGAGACGGCCCACGTAGCTCAGTCGGTAGAGCACGTCCTTGGTAAGGACGAGGTCACCGGTTCGATTCCGGTCGTGGGCTCCAGTTTAGGAAGTGATTAGTGATCAGTGATTAGCGATCAGTGAAGACATGCTCCCTGGGTAGCCCTTCGCTCTTCGCTTGGCACTAATCACTAATCACTAATCACTAGTCACTTGTTTTATGTATTAGAGGTAATCGGTCGTGGCTAAGGAAAAATTTGCGCGTACGAAGCCGCACGTGAACGTGGGCACGATTGGGCACGTGGACCATGGCAAGACGACGCTGACGGCAGCGCTGACGAAGGTGATGGCGGAGACGCACGGCGGCACCTTCATGGCCTACGACCAGATTGACAAGGCGCCGGAGGAGAAGGCTCGCGGCATCACGATTTCGACGGCGCACGTGGAGTACCAGTCGCCGAACCGTCACTACGCGCACGTTGACTGCCCGGGGCACGCCGACTACGTGAAGAACATGATCACGGGCGCGGCGCAGATGGACGGCGCGATCCTGGTGTGCTCGGCGGCGGACGGGCCGATGCCGCAGACGCGCGAGCACATCCTGCTGGCGCGGCAGGTGGGCGTTCCCTACATCGTGGTGTACCTGAACAAGGCCGACATGGTGGACGACGCGGAGCTGCTCGAGCTGGTGGAGATGGAAGTTCGCGAGCTGCTGTCGAAGTACGACTTTCCGGGCGACGACACGCCGATCGTGAAGGGTTCGGCGCTGAAGGCGCTCGAGGGCGACCAGAGCGAGATTGGCGTGCCCTCGGTGGTCAAGCTGGTCGAGGAGATGGACCGCTACATCCCGGTGCCGGAGCGGGCGATTGACGGCGCGTTCCTGATGCCGGTGGAAGACGTGTTCTCGATCTCGGGCCGCGGCACGGTGGTGACGGGGCGCATCGAGCGCGGCATCGTCAAGATCAACGACGAAGTGGAGATCGTGGGCCTGAAGGACACGGTGAAGACGATCTGCACGGGGGTGGAGATGTTCCGCAAGCTGCTCGACCAGGGGCAGGCGGGCGACAACGTGGGCGTGCTGCTGCGCGGCACGAAGCGCGAGGACGTGGAGCGCGGGCAGGTGCTGTGCAAGCCGGGTTCGATCAAGCCGCACACGAAGTTTGAAGGCGAAGTGTACGTGCTGACGAAGGAGGAGGGTGGCCGTCACACGCCGTTCTTCAAGGGCTATCGTCCGCAGTTCTACTTCCGCACGACGGACGTGACGGGTTCGGTGGAGTTGCCGGAAGGCGTCGAGATGGTGATGCCGGGCGACAACATCAAGATGACGATCGAGCTGATCGTGCCGATCGCGATGGAGGAAGGCCTGCGCTTCGCCATCCGCGAGGGCGGCCGTACGGTCGGCGCCGGCGTCGTTTCCAAAATCCTGAAGTGATGAATGAATAGTGATTAGTGATGGGGCGCCGCGGCGCGGCGCTCTTCACTAGTCACTAGCCACTATTCACTATCCACTAGTTTCCAAGAGGGTTCGTTCAGTCCTTCAACGAAGTTTGTGCAGCACAGGCCAGTAGCTCAATTGGCAGAGCGGCGGTCTCCAAAACCGCAGGTTGGGGGTTCGATTCCCTCCTGGCCTGCCAGTCGATGAGCGGACAGCGGCGGCGCGTGCAGGCAAACAGCGGAACAGGACGGGTCGGGCCCGGCGTGAGCGAATGACCGAACAGGCACAAGCCAGCGGCGCAAGCGCGCTGGACACAGCAAAGCTCGTCGCAGCAGTCGCGATCCTCGTGGCGGGCGTCGCGTCCTTCTACGTGTTCGACCAGTACCCGGCCGCGGTGCGCTGGCTGGTCGTGCTGGTCGCGGTGGCAGCCGGCATCTTCGTCGCGCTGCAGTCGGCGCAGGGTCGCGAGCTGTGGCAGTTCGTGCAGGGTTCGCGCGTCGAACTGCGCAAGGTCGTCTGGCCCACGCGCGAGGACACCACCAAGATGACGCTCGTCGTCGTCGCGGCAATCCTCGTGATGGGGCTTTTTTTCTGGCTGCTCGACATGATGCTGGGCGCGATCACGCGCGCCCTCACCGGGCAAGGGGGCTGACCGTGGCGCTGCGCTGGTATGTCGTTCACGCCTACTCGAACTTCGAGCACAAGGTCTCGGCGAGCCTGAGGGACCGCGTCAAGCTCCACGGGCTCGACGACAAGTTCGGCGAGATCCTGGTCCCGACCGAAGAAGTGGTCGAGATGCGGGACGGGCAGCGCCGCAAGAGCGAGCGCAAGTTCTTCCCGGGCTACGTGCTCGTGCAGATGGAGATGAACGAAGACACCTGGCACCTCGTGCGCGAGACGCCGAAGGTCCTCGGGTTCAACGGGGAGCCCGCGAGGGCGTTCGCACCCAACAGAGGTAGAGAGAGATGGCAAAGAAAGTCAACGGCTACGTCAAGCTGCAGGTGCCTGCAGGCCAGGCGAACCCGAGCCCGCCGATCGGTCCGGCGCTCGGCCAGCAGGGCGTCAACATCATGGAGTTCTGCAAGCAGTTCAATGCGCAGACGCAGCAGGTCGAGAAGGGCCTGCCGATTCCGGTGGTGATCACGGTCTACAGCGACCGCAGCTTCACCTTCATCATGAAGACGCCGCCCGCGTCCGTGCTGATCCGCAAGGCGATCGGCATCGAGAAGGGCAGCGGCACGCCGAACACCGCCAAGGTCGGCAAGATCACGCGCAAGCAGCTCGAAGACATTGCCAGGACGAAGACCCCGGACCTGACCGCCGCCGATCTCGAAGCGGCCGTGAGGACCATCGCGGGCAGTGCCCGCAGCATGGGTGTCGACGTCGAAGGGCTGGAGGTCTGATCATGGTTGCCGTCGCCAAGCGTATGAAGCCGTGGGCCGAGAAGATCGTCCCGGGCAAGCAGTACCCGATCGAGGATGCCATCGGCATCGTCAAGCAGTTCGCCACCGCCAAGTTCGACGAAGCCGTCGACGTCTCGGTCAACCTGGGCGTGGACGCGTCCAAGTCGGACCAGCAGGTCCGCGGCTCGACCGTGCTACCGCACGGCACGGGCAAGACCGTCCGCGTCGCGGTGTTCACGCAGGGCAAGAATGCCGATCTCGCGCGTGAAGCCGGCGCCGACATCGTCGGCATGGAGGACCTCGCCGAAAAGGTCAAGGCGGGCGAGCTCAACTTCGACGTGGTGGTCGCCAGCCCGGACGCCATGCGCGTCGTCGGCCAGCTCGGCCAGATCCTCGGTCCGCGCGGCCTGATGCCGAACCCGAAAGTCGGCACGGTCACGCCGGACGTCGCGGGCGCCGTCCGCAACGCGAAGGCCGGCCAGGTTCGTTTCCGCACCGACAAGGGCGGCGTGATCCATTGCACGATCGGCAAGGCGAGTTTCGACACGTCGAAGCTGAAGGAAAACCTGCAGGCCCTGCTGGGCGACCTGCAGAAGTCCAAGCCGGCGTCGTCGAAGGGCGTCTACCTGCGCAAGGTCACCGTGTCGTCGACGATGGGTCCCGGCGTGCCGGTCGACCAGTCGTCGCTCACGTCGACTGCGGGTTGAGCCGGGACGAAGCTTTTTGAATTCAAGGTTTTGATGCAGGGCCGTCCATCGCCCCAGCCCACGCGAGTGGCGCTGGCACCACCTCGGTGGTGTAAAGCGGGGGACGGTCATCATCGAAGACCGCAGGCGGGAGAACTCCTCGGAGCCGCTCCCTTAATCGCGCAGCCTGCGCAGATGGTGGTACCCGAGTCAGTGTCTCACTGCCGAAGGTCCGCCTTCTTACGAAGGGCGAACGCCTACGGATGGGTGTTCGAAGTTTGATCTTCAGGCCAGGAGGAAGACATGGCGCTTAGATTTGACGACAAGAAGGCACTGGTCGCCGAAGTGGCAACGGTCGCGCAGTCCGCGCTGTCCGTGGTCGCTGCGGAGTACCGGGGGCTGCCGGTTGCGAAGCTCACCGAGCTCCGTGCCAAGGCCCGCGCCAACCGCGTCTACATGCGTGTGGTGAAGAACACGCTGGCCCGTCGAGCCATCGCCGGCACTCAGTTCGAGTGCGTCGGTGACAAGCTCAAGGGTCCGCTGATCCTCGCCTTCTCGCAGGACGATCCGGGTGCGGCAGCACGGCTGATCAAGGCATTCGCGAAGGACAACGACAAGCTCGTGCCGACGCTGGTGTCCCTGGGCGGCACGGTTCTGCCGGGTAGTGACCTCGAGCGCGTCGCAAGCCTTCCTACCAAGGACCAGGCTTTGGCGCAGCTGCTCGGAGTCATCAAGGCCCCGATCGGCAAGTTCGTTCGCACGCTGGCAGAGCCTCACGCGAAGCTCGTGCGCACGATTGCAGCGGTCAAGGACCAGAAGAGCGCGGCCGCCTGAGGCGGTCGCACACGTTGATTTACGGGTATTCAGGCAACAGCTTTTACAGGAGCAACTGACATGGCTGCGACTAAAGAAGACATCCTCACCGCGATCTCGAACATGACCGTCATGGAGATCGTTGACCTCGTCAAGATGATGGAAGACAAGTTCGGCGTCACCGCCGCTGCCCCGATGGCCATGATGGCCGGCGGTGGCGCTGCTGCAGCCCCGGCCGCGGCCGTGGAAGAGCAGACCGAGTTCGCCGTCACGATGACGAGCTTCGGCGCGAACAAGGTCGGCGTGATCAAGGTGATCCGCGAACTGACCGGCCTCGGCCTCAAGGAAGCCAAGGACCTGGTCGAGGGCGTGCCCTCGCTGGTCAAGGATTCCGTGCCGAAGGCCGACGCCGACGCCATCAAGAAGAAGCTCGAAGACGCCGGCGCGGCCGCGGAGATCAAGTAACCGCGATGCACGGGCCCGTGCCCGTTGCAGCAAGGGGAGCCGGGCGGCGCAACAGCACCGTCCGGCGGCCCCTGTTCGTCGTTTTTTCGTCCGGTAATTTCCGTCGCGCTCAGGCGCCGGCATCGGCAGCCTAGAGAGGGTGATCGCAATGGCTTATTCCTTCACCGAAAAGAAGCGCATCCGCAAGGATTTCGGCAAGCGGTCCAGCATCCTCGAGGTGCCGTACCTGCTCGCCATCCAGCTCGATTCGTACCGCAAGTTCCTGCAGGCCGACACGGCCGAGGAAAAGCGCGACGAAATCGGCCTGCACGCCGCCTTCAGGAGCGTGTTTCCGATCATCAGCTATTCGGGCAACGCGCTGCTCGAGTACGTCAGCTACCGGCTCGGCGAGCCGGTGTTCGACGTCAAGGAGTGCCAGCTCCGCGGCCTCACCTACGCGGCACCGCTGCGCGTCAAGGTGCGCCTGGTCGTGCTCGACAAGGAAGCCCCCGGCGCCAAGAAGCCGGTGAAGGACATCCGCGAGCAGGAGGTCTACCTGGGCGAACTGCCGCTGATGACCGACAACGGCACGTTCGTCGTCAACGGCACCGAGCGCGTCATCGTCTCCCAGCTGCACCGCAGCCCGGGCGTGTTCTTCGATCACGACCGCGGCAAGACGCACAGCTCGGGCAAGCTGCTGTTCAACGCGCGCGTCATTCCCTACCGCGGCTCGTGGCTCGACTTCGAGTTCGACGCCAAGGACTGCGTCTACGCGCGCATCGACCGCCGCCGCAAGCTGGCGGTCACCATCCTGCTGCGCGCGCTCGGCTACAGCGACGAGCAGATGCTCGACATGTTCTTCGAGAAGAACGCGTTCAACCTGTCGGCCGACGGCATCGAGATGGTGCTGGTGCCGAGCCGCCTGCGCGGTGAGACCGCGGCGTTCGAGATCAAGGCGAACGGCAAGGTCATCGTCGAGGAAGGCCGCCGCATCACTGCGCGCCACGTCCGCCAGATGGAAGACGCCGGCATCGAGCGCCTGGCCGTGCCGGCCGACTACATGTTCGGCAAGGTGCTGGCGCACGACGTCGTCAATACCGAGACCGGCGAGATCCTGGCCAAGGCCAACGAGATCCTCTCCGCCCCGACGATGCTCAAACTCGTACAGGCCGGAATCTCCGAGATTCGCGTGCTCTACGTCAACGACCTCGACCGCGGCCCGTTCATCTCGGACACGCTGCGCATCGACCCGACCAAGAACCGCATGGAAGCGCTGGTCGAGATCTACCGCATGATGCGCCCGGGCGAACCGCCCACGCGCGACGCGGCCGAGAACCTGTTCCAGAACCTGTTCTTCAACCCCGAGCGCTACGACCTGTCGGCGGTCGGCCGGATGAAGTTCAACCGCCGCGTCGGCCGCCAGGAAGTGAAGGGCGCGGGCATCCTCTATGACCAGCTGCACTTCGGGCGCCGCGGCGATGATTTCGCCAGGTCGCTGATCGAGGCCAACGGCGAGACATCGGACATCATCGACGTGCTGCGCACGCTGATCGACATCCGCAACGGCAACGGCGTGGTCGACGACATCGACCACCTCGGCAACCGTCGCGTGCGCTCGGTCGGCGAGATGGCCGAGAACGCGTTCCGCGTGGGCCTCGTCCGCGTCGAGCGCGCCGTCAAGGAGCGCCTGACCATTGCCGAAAGCGAAGGCCTGATGCCGCAGGACATGATCAACGCGAAGCCGGTCGCGGCCGCGGTGAAGGAGTTCTTCGGGTCCTCGCAGCTCTCGCAGTTCATGGACCAGAACAACCCGCTCTCCGAAGTGACGCACAAGCGTCGCGTTTCGGCGCTCGGCCCGGGCGGCCTGACGCGCGAGCGCGCGGGCTTCGAAGTCCGTGACGTGCACCCGACCCACTACGGCCGCGTGTGCCCGATCGAGACGCCGGAAGGCCCGAACATCGGCCTGATCAACTCGCTCTCGGTCTACGCCCGCACCAACGACTACGGCTTCCTCGAGACGCCGTACCGCAAGGTCGAGCACGGCCGCGTCACCGACGACATCGTGTACCTCTCGGCCATCGACGAGGCCCAGTTCGTGATCGCACAGGCGAACGCGACGCTGAACAGGAAGGGCGAGTTCACCGACGACCTCGTCTCGAGCCGGTACCAGAACGAGTTCATGCTCTCGACGACCGACAAGCTCCAGTTCATGGACGTGTCGCCGAAGCAGATCGTCTCGGTGGCCGCCTCGCTGATCCCGTTCCTCGAGCACGACGACGCGAACCGCGCGTTGATGGGCTCGAACATGCAGCGCCAGGCCGTGCCGACGCTCCGCTCCGAGACGCCGCTGGTCGGCACCGGCATGGAGCGCCCGGTCGCGATCGACTCGGGCGTCACCGTCATCGCGCGCCGCGGCGGCATGGTCGACTCGGTCGACGCCTCGCGCATCGTGGTCCGCGTCAACGACGCGGAGACGACGGCGGGCGAAGCCGGCGTCGACATCTACAACCTGACGAAGTACACGCGCTCGAACCAGAACACCTGCATCAACCAGCGTCCGCTGGTGCATGCCGGTGACGCGATCGCGCGCGGCGACGTGCTGGCCGACGGCCCGTCCACGGACCTGGGCGAGCTCGCGCTCGGCCAGAACCTGCTGGTCGCGTTCATGCCCTGGAACGGCTACAACTTCGAGGACTCGATCCTGATCTCGGAGCGCGTCGTCCAGGAAGACCGCTTCACGACGATCCACATCGAAGAGCTCACCTGCGTCGCGCGCGACACCAAGCTCGGACCGGAGGAAATCACCGCGGACATCCCGAACGTCGGCGAATCCGCGCTGGCGAAGCTCGACGAGGCCGGCATCGCCTTCATCGGCGCCGAGGTCAAGGCAGGCGACATCCTCGTGGGCAAGGTCACGCCGAAGGGCGAGACGCAGCTCACGCCGGAAGAGAAGCTGCTGCGCGCGATCTTCGGCGAGAAGGCGTCGGACGTGAAGGACACCTCGCTGCGCGTGCCCCCGGGCATGGACGGTACCGTGATCGACGTGCGCGTGTTCACGCGTGACGGCGTCGAGAAGGACAGCCGTGCGCTGTCGATCGAGAAGTCCGAGATCGAGAAGGTCCGCAAGGATCTCGCTGACCAGCAGCGCATCCTCGAGGAGGATCTTTTCTCGCGCGTGCAGGCAATGCTGCTTGGCAAGGTCGCCACGGGCGGTCCGCGCAAGCTGAAGCCAGGCAGCAAGGTTACGGCTGACTACCTGGCCGACCTGCCGCGCGAGCACTGGCTCGAGGTGCGGCTGGAGGACGACGACGCCAACACGAGCCTTGAGCTCACCGCCGAGCGCATGCGAGAGCAGCGCAAGGAGTTCGAGCGCCGCCTCGAGGAGAAGCGCCAGAAGATCACGCAGGGCGACGACCTCGCCCCGGGCGTGCTCAAGATGGTCAAGGTCTACCTGGCGGTGAAGCGCCGCGTGCAGCCGGGCGACAAGATGGCCGGCCGTCACGGCAACAAGGGCGTCATCTCGACGATCGTTCCGGTCGAAGACATGCCGTTCGCTGCGGACGGCACGCCGGTCGACATCGTGCTGAACCCGCTGGGCGTGCCCTCGCGCATGAACATCGGCCAGATCCTCGAGACGCATCTTGGCTGGGCCGCGAAGGGCCTGGGGATCAAGATCGGCAACATGCTCGACGCGGGCCGCCAGGCTGGCGAAGTGCGGACGCTGCTCGACGCGATCTACAACAAGAGCGGCGGCAAGCACGAGGACCTCGGCTCGCTGAGCGATGACGAAGTCATCGCGCTGGGCCAGAACCTGCGACGCGGCGTGCCGATGGCGACGCCGGTGTTCGACGGTGCGGCGGAAAGCGAGATCAAGTACATGCTGCGCCTGGCCGACCTCCCGGAGAGCGGCCAGACGACGCTGTACGACGGCCGCACGGGCGAGCGCTTCGAGCGCGACGTCACGGTCGGCTACATGTACATGCTGAAGCTCAACCACCTGGTCGACGACAAGATGCACGCGCGATCCACGGGCCCGTACAGCCTGGTCACGCAGCAGCCGCTCGGCGGCAAGGCGCAGTTCGGCGGCCAGCGGTTCGGCGAGATGGAAGTGTGGGCGCTCGAGGCCTACGGCGCTTCCTACACGCTGCAGGAGATGCTGACCGTCAAGTCCGACGACGTGACCGGCCGCACCAAGATGTACAAGAACATCGTGGACGGCAATCACCAGATGGACGCCGGCATGCCGGAATCCTTCAACGTGCTGGTGAAGGAAATCCGCTCGCTCGGCATCAACATCGAACTCCACCAGGAAAAGCGGTGAGCGGCCCCGAGGCCGCCACCACTGCGCAGGTGACCCAATGAAAGATCTCCTGAAGTTGTTCAAGCAGCAGCCGACGACCGAGGACTTCGACTCGATCCGCATCGCGCTGGCGTCGCCGGACATGATCCGGTCCTGGTCGTTCGGCGAGGTGAAGAAGCCCGAAACGATCAACTACCGCACGTTCAAGCCGGAACGCGACGGCCTGTTCTGCGCCAAGATCTTCGGGCCGGTGAAGGACTACGAGTGCCTTTGCGGCAAGTACAAGCGGCTGAAGCACCGCGGCGTCGTCTGCGAGAAGTGCGGCGTCGAAGTGACGCAGGCCAAGGTGCGCCGCGAGCGCATGGGCCACATCGAGCTCGCGAGCCCGACCGCGCACATCTGGTTCCTGAAGTCGCTGCCGTCGCGCATCGGCCTCATGCTGGACATGACGCTGCGCGAGATCGAGCGCGTGCTGTACTTCGAGGCCTTCGTGGTCGTCGATCCGGGCATGACCCCGCTGCAGCGCGGCATGCTGCTGACCAACGAAATGTACCTGGACGCGATCGAGAAGCACGGTGACGAGTTCGACGCCCGCATGGGCGCCGAGGCGGTCCACCAGATGCTGAAGAGCCTCGACCTGCCGGCTGAAATGCTCAAGGTCCGCGAGGACATCGCGGCGACCAGCTCGGAGACCAAGATCAAGCGCCTCACCAAGCGCTTGAAGCTGATCGAGTCGTTCATCGAGTCCAACAACCGTCCGGAGTGGATGGTCCTGACCGTGCTGCCGGTGCTGCCGCCGGACCTGCGTCCGCTGGTGCCGCTCGACGGCGGCCGGTTCGCGACCTCGGACCTGAACGACCTCTACCGCCGCGTCATCAACCGCAACAACCGCCTGCGCCGCCTGCTCGAGCTGAACGCGCCGGACATCATCGTGCGCAACGAGAAGCGCATGCTGCAGGAGGCGGTCGACGCGCTGCTCGACAACGGCCGCCGCGGCCGTGCGATCACCGGCACCAACAAGCGCCCGCTCAAGTCGCTCGCCGACATGATCAAGGGCAAGCAGGGTCGCTTCCGCCAGAACCTGCTCGGCAAGCGCGTCGACTACTCCGGCCGCTCGGTCATCGTGGTCGGCCCGACGCTGCGCCTGCACCAGTGCGGCCTGCCGAAGAAGATGGCGCTCGAGCTGTTCAAGCCGTTCATCTTCCAGAAGCTGCAGCTGCGCGGTGAAGCCTCGACCATCAAGGCCGCCAAGCGCATGGTGGAGCGTGAAGGCCCGGAGGTGTGGGACATCCTGGAAGAGGTGATCCGCGAGCATCCGGTGCTGCTGAACCGCGCACCGACTCTGCACCGGCTCGGCATCCAGGCGTTCGAGCCGGTGCTGATCGAGGGCAAGGCGATCCAGCTGCACCCGCTCGTCTGCACGGCGTTCAACGCCGACTTCGACGGCGACCAGATGGCCGTGCACGTGCCGCTGTCGCTCGAAGCCCAGCTCGAAGCGCGCGCGCTGATGCTGTCCTCCAACAACATCCTGTCCCCGGCCAACGGTGATCCGATCATCGTCCCGTCGCAGGACGTCGTGCTCGGCCTGTACTTCATGACCCGCGAGCGCGTCAATGCGCCGGGCGAGGGCATGTACTTCGCAGACGTGGCCGAAGTCCACCGCGCCTACGAGAGCCGCAAATGCGACCTGCAGGCGCGCGTGAAGGTGCGCGTCGTCGAGCACGTCAAGGGAGCGAATGGAGAACTGGTTCCGAAGGTTCGGCTTGCCGACACGACCGTCGGCCGCGCGCTGCTGGTCGAGATCCTGCCGAAGGGCCTCTCGTTCGACCTGATCAACGTCGACATGACCAAGAAGGCGATTTCTGGCGTGATCAACGCCTGCTACCGCCAGCTCGGCCTGAAGGAAACGGTGATCTTCGCCGACCAGCTCATGTACATGGGCTTCCACTATGCGACCCGTTCGGGCGTCTCCATCGGCGTGGACGACATGATCGTCCCCGAGCAGAAAGATCGCATCCTGGCCGCGGCGGAGCGCGAGGTGAAGGAGATCCAGGAGCAGTACTCCTCGGGCCTCGTCACCAACGGCGAACGCTACAACAAGGTCGTCGACATCTGGTCGCGCACCAACGACCAGGTCGCCAAGGCGATGATGGAAAAGCTCGGCGGCGAGGATGTCGAGAACTCACGCGGCGTGAAGGTGCGCCAGAAGTCGTTCAACTCAATTTTCATGATGTCGGACTCCGGCGCGCGCGGTTCGCCCGCCCAGATCCGTCAGCTCGCGGGCATGCGCGGCCTCATGGCCAAGCCGGACGGCTCGATCATCGAGACGCCCATCACCGCGAACTTCCGTGAAGGCCTGAACGTCCTGCAGTACTTCATCTCGACGCACGGCGCCCGCAAGGGCCTGGCCGACACCGCGTTGAAGACCGCGAACTCGGGTTACCTCACGCGCCGCCTGGTCGACGTCGCGCAGGATCTCGTGGTCACGGAGATCGACTGCGGCACCTCGCACGGCATCGCGATGATGCCGATCGTGGAAGGCGGCGACGTCGTCGAAGGCCTCGGCGAGCGCGTGCTCGGCCGCGTGGTCGCGGCGGACATTTTCCGCCCGGGCACCGACGAGGTGCTGGTGGCAGCAGGCACGCTGCTCGACGAAAAGGGCGTCCGCACGCTCGAGCAGGCCGGCGTGGACCAGATCTCGGTCCGCTCGCCGATCAGCTGCGAGACGCGCTACGGCGTCTGCGCCCAGTGCTACGGCCGTGACCTTGCGCGCGGTCACCGCATCAACATCGGTGAAGCGGTCGGCGTCATCGCGGCGCAGTCGATCGGCGAACCGGGCACGCAGCTCACGATGCGCACGTTCCACATCGGTGGTGCGGCATCGCGGGCCGCGGCGGTCAACTCGATCGAGATCAAGAGCAAGGGCACGCTGCGCTGGCACAACCTGAAGGCCGTGCACCACGAGAAGGGCCACTGGGTCGCCGTGTCGCGTTCGGGCGAGGTCGGCGTCATCGACGATTTCGGCCGCGAGCGTGAGCGTTACCGCGTGCCGTACGGCTCGGTCATCACGGTGAGCGAAGGCCAGCCGGTGGTCTCGGGCCAGGTCATCGCGAGCTGGGATCCGCACACCCACCCGGTGGTCACGGAAGTCGCCGGTTCGATCCGGTTCCAGGATTTCATCGACGGCATCACCGTGCAGAGCCAGGTGGACGAAATCACCGGCCTGACGAGCACCGTCGTCCTGAATCCGAAGGAGCGCGGAGCCGGTGGCAAGGACCTGCGTCCGGTCATCAAGCTGCTGAACGCCAAGGGCAAGGAAGTCTGCTTCGCCAACACGGACATTCCGGCCAGCTACGCGCTGCCCGCGGGCGCGCTCGTGAACCTGAGCGACGGCGCCCAGGTGTCGGTCGGCGACGTCATCGCGCGCATCCCGCAGGAATCCTCGAAGACCCGCGACATCACGGGCGGTCTGCCGCGCGTGGCCGACCTGTTCGAAGCCCGCAAGCCGAAGGACTCGGCGATCCTCGCCGAGTACTCGGGCACGGTCAGCTTCGGCAAGGAAACCAAGGGCAAGCGCCGCCTGGTGATCCAGGACGAGAGTGGCGAGAAGCACGAGGAACTGATCCCGAAGTGGCGCCATCTCACCGTGTTCGAAGGCGAGCACGTCGAGCGTGGCGAGACGATCGCGGACGGCGAGCCGAACCCGCACGACATCCTGCGCCTGCAGGGTATCGAGCCGCTGGCGAACTACCTGGTCCGCGAAATCCAGGACGTCTACCGCCTGCAGGGCGTGAAGATCAACGACAAGCACATCGAGGTGATCATTCGGCAGATGCTGCGCAAGATCGAGATCGTCGAAGTCGGCGCGACCCCGTTCCTGCGCGGCGAGCAGATGGATCGAGCCCGCGTGCTCGATGCCAACGACAAGGTCACGAAGGAAGGGAAGCTCCCGGCCATCGCCGACCCGATCCTGCTCGGCATCACCAAGGCATCGCTGGCGACGGAATCCTTCATCTCGGCGGCCTCCTTCCAGGAGACCACCCGCGTCCTCACCGAGGCGGCGGTCCGGGGCATGAAGGACGACCTGCGCGGCCTGAAGGAGAACGTGATCGTCGGCCGCCTGATCCCGGCCGGCACGGGCTCGTTCTACCACCAGACCCGGCGCAGGCTGGCGGAAGGCGACCGGGCAGCCGGCGGCTTCGGCGACCTGGCGACGGGCGGGGCGTCGGCGGATTTCGATTCCGCGACGTCCGACGAGTCGGAGGCCCCCGTGGGCTGAAGGGGCCGGGGCGGGGGTACGTACAGTGTCAAGTTGACACGGTAGGCCCCCCTCCCTAGAATTTCGGCCCCTTGTTTGGGATGCTGCCGGCGATTCTCCCGTGCGGCATTCGTTTGAACCATACCGGGCCGCCGCAGGGCGGCCTGGTGGTTCTTGCTTGATGTAACGCGGTGGGCGCCTGAGCGTCCGCCAACCTGGAGTCGGTCCTTACCATGTCAACTGTCAATCAGCTGATCCGTGCGCCGCGCGGCGAAGCCGCCGCCAAGAGCAAGGTCCCCGCGCTCGGCAATTCGCCGCAGAAGCGCGGTGTCTGCACGCGCGTCTACACCACCACGCCGAAGAAGCCGAACTCGGCGCTGCGCAAGGTCGCCAAGGTGCGCCTGACCAACGGCTACGAGGTGATCAGCTACATCGGCGGCGAAGGCCACAACCTGCAGGAGCACTCGGTGGTGCTGATCCGCGGCGGCCGCGTCAAGGACCTGCCGGGCGTGCGCTACCACACGGTGCGCGGCACGCTCGATTGCGCCGGCGTCTCCGATCGCAAGCAGAGCCGGTCCAAGTACGGCGCCAAGCGCCCGAAGGAGCCACCACCAGCGAAGCGGAATTCAACCATGTCTCGTAGAAGCCAAGCCCCCACCCGCACCATCCTGCCGGACCCGAAGTTCAACAGCGTCCTGCTGGCGAAGTTCATGAACATGGTCATGGAGCGCGGCAAGAAGTCCGTCGCCGAGCGCATCGTTTACGGCGCGATCGACCGCATGGCCGAGAAGACCGGCCGCCCGGCCGAGCAGACGCTCGACCTGCTGACCCAGGCGCTCGACAACGTGAAGCCGATGGTCGAGGTGAAGTCCCGCCGCGTCGGCGGCGCCACCTACCAGGTGCCGATCGAAGTCCGCGCCCAGCGCCGCCAGACCCTCGCCATGCGCTGGGTCATCGAGGCCGCGACCGCCCGCAGCGAGAAGTCGATGGCGCAGCGCCTCGCGCACGAACTGCTCGAAGCCTCGGAGAACCGCGGCGCCGCCGTGCGCAAGCGCGAAGACACGCACCGCATGGCCGACGCCAACAAGGCTTTCGCGCATTACCGCTGGTGAGGCCGCTGGCCCGCCCGCAAGACTGAAGGACTCCCACCGTGCCACGCACTACTCCGATCGAGCGCTACCGTAACATCGGTATCTCGGCGCACATCGACGCCGGCAAGACGACGACGACCGAGCGCATCCTTTTCTACACCGGCGTTTCGCACAAGATCGGCGAAGTGCACGACGGCGCCGCCGTCATGGACTACATGGAGCAGGAGCAGGAGCGCGGCATCACGATCACCGCGGCTGCGACCACGGCCTTCTGGAAGGGGATGGAGAACCAGTTCCCCGAGCACCGCTTCAACATCATCGACACCCCGGGACACGTCGACTTCACCATCGAAGTCGAGCGCAGCCTGAAGGTGCTCGACAGCGCCTGCGCCGTGTTCTGCGCCGTGAGCGGCGTGCAGCCGCAGTCCGAGACCGTCTGGCGCCAGATGAACAAGTACGCGGTGCCGCGCCTCGCGTTCGTCAACAAGATGGACCGCGCCGGCGCCAACTTCCTGCGCTGCGTGGAGCAGATCAAGACCCGCCTGCGCGGCAATCCCGTGCCGCTGCAGCTGCCGATCGGGGCCGAGGACAGCTTCGAGGGCGTCGTCGACCTCATCCAGATGAAGTCGATCTACTGGGACGACAGCACCGAAGGCATGAAGTTCGAGTACCGCGACATCCCGGCCGACATGCAGGCCGCCTGCGAGGAATGGCGCGAGAAGCTGGTCGAGGCCGCGGCCGAGGCCAACGACGACTTGATGCACAAGTACCTCGAGACCGGCGAGCTGACGATCGAGGAGATCAAGGCCGGCCTGCGCGAGCGTTCGCGCCGCGTCGAAATCTGCATCATGCTGTGCGGCTCGGCGTTCAAGAACAAGGGCGTCCAGGCGATGCTCGACGCCGTCATCGAATACATGCCGTCGCCGAACGAAGTGACGTCGGTCAAGGGCATCGACGAAAACGGCAACGAAGACACGCGCCAGGCTTCCGACGACGCGAAGTTCTCCGCGCTCGCCTTCAAGATCCTCAACGACCCGTTCGTGGGCAACCTGACCTTCTTCCGCGTCTACTCCGGCGTGCTCAACTCGGGCGACCAGGTGTACGTCCCGGCCAAGAGCAGGAAAGAGCGCATCGGCCGCCTGCTGCAGATGCACGCCAACAAGCGCGAGGACATCGAGGAGGTCCGCACCGGCGACATCGCCGCGGCCGTGGGCCTCAAGGACGTCACGACGGGCGACACGCTGTGCGATCCGGACAGCATCATCACGCTCGAGAAGATGGAGTTCCCGGAGCCGGTGATCTCGGTCGCCGTCGAGCCGAAGACCAAGGTCGGACCAGGAAAAGATGGGTCTCGCGCTGCAGCGCCTCGCGAAGGAAGACCCGTCGTTCCGTGTCAGCACGGACCAGGAATCGGGCCAGACGATCATCTCCGGCATGGGCGAACTGCATCTCGACATCATCGTCGATCGCATGCGCCGCGAGTTCAAGGTCGAGGCGAACGTCGGCAAGCCGCAGGTCGCCTACCGTGAAACGATCCGCGGCAAGGTCGAGCAGGAAGGCAAGTTCGTGCGCCAGTCCGGCGGCCGCGGCCAGTACGGCCACGTCTGGCTCAAGATCGAGCCGCAGCCGGAAGGCAAGGGCTACGAGTTCGTCAACGGCATCGTCGGCGGCACCGTGCCGCGCGAATACATCCCGGCCGTGGACAAGGGCGTCAAGGAAGCGCTGGAAGGCGGCGTGATCGCCGGCTTCCCGGTCGTGGACGTCAAGGTCACGATTTTCGACGGCTCGTACCACGACGTCGACTCGAACGAAATGGCGTTCAAGATCGCCGGCTCGATGGCGTTCAAGGACGGCGTGCGCAAGGCGAAGCCGGTCCTGCTCGAGCCGATCATGAAGGTCGAGGTCGTGACGCCGGAAGATTATTCCGGCGACGTGATCGGCGACCTGAACCGCCGCCGCGGCCAGATCCAGGGCATGGAAGACTCCGTGTCCGGCAAGGTCGTGACGGCCGAGGTGCCGCTCGCCGAGATGTTCGGCTACGCGACGTCGGTCCGCTCGATGAGCCAGGGCCGCGCCACGTTCACGATGGAATTCGCCAAGTACCTGGAAGTGCCGAACAACGTCGCCGAAGCGGTGATGAAGAAGGCCACCCACGCTCGGCAGAAGTCTAGAGGTAATCGGTCGTGGCCAAGGAAAATTTGCGCGTACGAAGCCGCACGTTAACGTGGGGACGATTGGTCACGTGGATCACGGTAAGACGACGCTGACGGCGGCGCTGACGAAGGTGATGGCGGAGACCAATGGCGGGAAGTTCATGGCGTACGACCAGATAGACAAGGCGCCGGAGGAGAAGGCGCGCGGCATCACGATTTCGACGGCGCACGTCGAGTATCAGTCGCCGAACCGTCACTACGCGCACGTCGACTGCCCGGGGCACGCCGACTACGTGAAGAACATGATCACGGGCGCGGCGCAGATGGACGGCGCGATCCTGGTGCTCGGCCGCGGACGGCCCGATGCCGCAGACGCGCGAGCACATCCTGCTGGCGCGCCAGGTGGGCGTGCCGTACATCGTGGTGTACCTGAACAAGTGCGACATGGTGGACGACGCCGAGCTGCTCGAGCTCGTCGAGATGGAAGTCCGCGAGCTGCTGTCGAAGTACAGCTTCCCTGGCGACGACACGCCGATCATTCGTGGCTCGGCGCTGAAGGCGCTGGAAGGCGACACGAGCGAGATCGGTGTGCCCTCGGTGGTGAAGCTGGTGGAGGAGATGGACCGCTACATTCCGGTGCCGGAGCGGGCGATCGACAAGCCGTTCCTGATGCCGATCGAAGACGTGTTCTCGATCTCGGGCCGCGGCACGGTGGTGACGGGGCGCATCGAGCGCGGCATCGTCAAGGTGAACGACGAAGTCGAGATCGTGGGCCTGAAGGACACGACGAAGACGATCGTGCACGGGCGTGGAGATGTTCCGCAAGCTGCTGGACCAGGGCCAGGCGGGCGACAACGTCGGCGCGCTGCTGCGCGGCACGAAGCGCGAGGACGTGGAGCGCGGCCAGGTGCTGTGCGGCGCCGGGCTCGATCACGCCGCACACGAAGTTTGAAGGCGAAGTGTACGTGCTGACGAAGGAGGAGGGCGGCCGTCACACGCCGTTCTTCAAGGGCTATCGTCCGCAGTTCTACTTCCGCACGACGGACGTGACGGGTTCGGTGGAGTTGCCGGAGGGCGTCGAGATGGTGATGCCGGGCGACAACATCAAGATGACGATCGAGCTGATCGCCCGATCGCGATGGAGGAAGGCCTGCGCTTCGCCATCCGCGAGGGCGGCCGCACCGTCGGCGCCGGCGTCGTCTCCAAGATTCTGAAGTAAAGGTCCAACGCAATGGCACGCCAGAACATCCGTATCCGCCTCAAGGCGTTCGACCACCGTCTCATCGACAACTCGGCCCGCGAGATCGTCGAGACTGCCAAGCGCACCGGCGCCACGGTTCGTGGGCCGATTCCGCTGCCGGTGAAGATGGAACGCTTCACTATCCTGATCGCCCCGCACGCCGACAAGGACGCGCGGGACCAGTACGAGATGCGCACCCACAAGCGCCTCATGGACATCCTGAACCCGACCGACAAGACGGTGGACGCGCTGATGAAGCTCGAACTGCCGGCCGGCGTGGACGTCCAGATCAAGCTGAACTGAGCGGGGGGGGGGGGGGGGGGGGGGGGGGGGGGGGGGGGGGGGGGGGGGGGGGGGGGGGGGGGGGGGGGGGGGGGGGGCGGGTCCTTCCTCGCTTTCCAAAGGGCTTGCGAAGCCTCCTGGAGTCGCCTATAGTGCGCGGCTCTCCTCGCCGAGGCCTGGCCGGCTTTGCCGGTACCGCTCGAGCGGCGCGACTGCCTGGTCTGGCGGGTCGCTCCACTCAAACGGTTTCCTTGACGAGCCTGACGCCTGGTTTTGGCGCCCGGAACCAGTTTTTATCAGCCGCAGCCAATCGAAGCTGTGGCGGTGTACGAGGACACAGAGATGACGATCGGTCTGATTGGCCGCAAGGCCGGCATGACGCGCGTCTTCACGGACGCGGGCGAGTCGATCCCGGTGACGGTGATCGAAGCTCTGCCCAACCGCGTCACCCAGGTCAAGGGTGTCGAGGGCGACGGCTATCGCGCCATCCAGGTGACGTTCGGCAGCAAGAAGCCGTCGCGCCTGACGCGTGCCGCTGCGGGTCACTTCGCCAAGGCGAAGGTTGAGCCGGGTGAGGCGCTCGTCGAATTTCGCCTCGCCGACGGCGAAGGCGCCGAACTCGCCGCGGGTTCCGAGCTCAAGGTCGACATGTTCGCCAAGGGCCAGGTCGTCGACGTCACCGGCACCACCATCGGTAAAGGCTTCGCCGGCACCATCAAGCGGCACAACTTCGCCGGCGGTCCTGCCTCGCACGGCGCCTCGTTGTTCCACCGCACGCCGGGCTCGATCGGCCAGCGCCAGACGCCGGGACGCGTGTTCCAGGGCAAGCGCATGTCCGGCCACATGGGCAACATCCGCCGCACCATCGAAAAGCTGCAGATCGTCGAGATCGACGCTGTGCGCAACCTGCTGCTGATCCGTGGCGCCGTGCCGGGATCGGCGGGCGGCGAAGTGATCGTGCGTCCTTCCTTGAAGGCGGCTCGCCTGGCGAAGCGCAAGATGCTGGCGCCGAAGCAGCCGGCCGCCAAGACGAAGAAGTAGCCCGCCCCGGAAAAATGACGGGAAACTGACATGGCAACCCAACTCAAGCTCCAGCAGGGCGGCAACAGCATCGAAGTGTCCGAGAAGACCTTCGGCCGCGAATACAACGAGGCCCTCGTGCACCAGGTCGTCACTGCCTACATGGCAGCGGGTCGCGCCGGCACCAAGCGCCAGAAGAGCAAGGCTGAAGTCCGCGGCGGCGGCATCAAGCCGTGGAAGCAGAAGGGCGGCGGTCGCGCCCGTGCCGGCTCCATCCGCAGCCCGATCTGGGTCGGCGGTGGCCGCGCCTTTGCAGCCCGCCCGCGCGATTTCTCGCAGAAGGTCAACCGCAAGATGTACCGCGGCGCCATCGCTGCGCTGCTGTCCGAGCTGGCTCGCCTCGAGCGCCTGACGGTCGTCGAATCGTTCGCGCTCGAAGCGCCGAAGACCAGGATGCTCGCCGCGAAGCTCAAGGAGCTGGGTCTCGATGACGTGCTGATCGTCGTCGAAGCCTATGACGAGAAGCTCGAGCTGGCGTCGCGCAATCTGCACGGCGTCACGGTCCTGCCGGTTACGGCGGTCGACCCGGTGAGCCTGCTCCGCCACGAGCGCGTGCTCGCGACGGTCGGTGCCGTTCGCATGCTCGAGGAGAAGCTGGCATGAGCAGCAAAGAGCGTTTGATGCAGGTGCTGGTTGCGCCGCACGTGTCCGAAAAGGCCGCGCGCGCATCCGAGCAGGGCAACCAGATGGTGTTCCGCGTCGCGCGCGATGCCACCAAGCCCGAGATCAAGGCGGCCGTCGAGCTGATGTTCGAAGTCAAGGTCGACGCCGTGCAGGTCGTGAACGTGATGGGCAAGGCGAAGCGCTTTGGCGGTCGGCCGGGCAAGCGTTCGGACTGGAAGAAGGCCTACGTGAAGCTCGCGCAGGGCCAGACGATCGATTTCGCCGGCGCCGAAAAGTAGTCGGCACCGGCAAAGCAGACGGAAGCTAACCAATGGCTCTCATCAAGACCAAACCGACGTCGCCGGGCCGCCGCTTCGTCGTGAAGGCGGACCGCTCGCACCTGCACAAGGGCGAGCCGGTGCACGCGCTCACGGCTGCGAAGCAGCGCACGGGCGCCCGCAACAACATGGGCCGGCAGACGACGCGCCACAAGGGCGGCGGTCATGCCAGGCGCTATCGCGTCGTCGACTTCGTGCGCAACAAGGACGGCGTGCCGGGCAAGGTCGAGCATCTCGAGTACGACCCGAACCGCAACGCGCATCTCGCCCTGGTGCTCTACGCCGACGGCGAGCGCCGCTACATCCTCGCCCCGAAGGGCGTCGGTGCGGGCGATGCGATCGTCTCGGGCGTCGATGCCCCGATCAAGTCGGGCAACGCGCTGCCGCTGCGCAACATCCCGATCGGCTCGCTCGTGCACAACGTCGAGCTGAAGCCCGGCCGTGGCGGCCAGCTCGGCCGCAGCGCCGGCGCCTCGGTGCAGCTGGTCGCGCGCGAAGGCCTGTACGCGACGATCCGCCTGCGCTCGACCGAGATGCGCAAGGTGCACGTCGACTGCCGCGCCACGATCGGCGAGGTCGGCAACGAAGAAAACAACCTGATCGTCTACGGCAAGGCTGGCGCGAAGCGCTGGCGCGGCATTCGTCCGACGGTCCGCGGCGTGGTCATGAACCCCGTCGACCATCCGCACGGCGGTGGTGAGGGCAAGTCCGGCCAGGGCAACCCGCACCCGGTTTCGCCGTGGGGCTGGAAGACGAAGGGCAAGAAGACCCGCACCAACAAGCGCACGTCCGGACTCATCATCCGGCGCCGTAACTGAGCCTGAGAGGAGCTGCCAGTGCCCCGTTCAGTCAAGAAAGGCCCGTTCATCGACGCCCACCTCGCCAGAAAGGTGGCTGTCGCGTCGGAAAAGAACGATCGCCGTCCGATCAAGACGTGGTCGCGCCGTTCCATGGTCCTCCCGGACATGGTCGGCCTGACGATCGCCGTCCACAACGGCAAGCAGCACATCCCCGTGCTGGTCTCCGAGAACATGGTCGGCCACAAGCTGGGCGAGTTCGCCCCGACGCGCACCTTCAGGGGTCACTCGGGCGACAGAAAGGCGTCCTCGGAGTAAGCCATGCAAGTCGCAGCAAAGCTCAAGTACGCGCGCATCTCGGCGCAGAAGTGCCGCCTGGTCGCCGACATGGTCCGCGGCAAGCCCGTGGGCCAGGCGCTCTCGACGTTGCGCTTCACGCCGAAGAAAGGCGCCGACCTGGTCCGCAAGGTGCTGGAGTCGGCGATTGCCAACGCCGAGAACAACCACAACGCGGACATCGACGCGCTGAAGGTCGACCTCATCTACATCGACGAGGCTCCGAGCCTGAAGCGGTTCCACGCGCGCGCCAAGGGCCGCGGCAACCGCATCGTCAAGCGCAACAGCCACATCACGATCCTCGTCGGCGACGGCCGCAAAGACTGAGGGAGCCAGAGCTCATGGGTCAGAAGGTCAATCCGGTCGGCATTCGTCTCGGCATCACGCGCGACTGGACGTCGCGGTGGTACGCGAACAAGCGCACGTTCCCGATCTACATCCTGCAGGACTGGCAGGTCCGCGACTTCCTGAAGAAGAAGCTGTCGGAAGCATCGGTGAGCCGCATTCACATCGAACGCGCCGCGCGCAAGGCCAACATCACGATCCACACGGCCCGCCCGGGCGTGGTGATCGGCAAGAAGGGCGAAGACATCGAGCGTCTGCGCCAGGAAGTCGCGAAGCTGATGAAGATGGGCTTCAACGACGTCCGCCTCAACATCGCCGAGATCCGCAAGCCGGAACTCGACGCGCAGCTGGTGGCCGAGGGCATTGCCCAGCAGGTCGAGCGTCGCGTGATGTTCCGCCGCGCCATGAAGCGCGCGGTGATGAACACGATGCGCAGCGGTTCGCTCGGCGTGAAGGTGCGCCTGTCGGGCCGCCTGAACGGCTCGGAAATCGCACGCACGGAGTGGACCCGCGAGGGCCGCATCCCGCTGCACACGTTCCGCGCCGACATTGACTACGGCACGGCCGAAGCCCGCACGACGTATGGCGTCATCGGCGTGAAGGTCTGGATTTTCAAGGGCGAAGTCTTCGACCAGCCGACGCCGATGGGCGCGAGCGTCGAGGCGACCCCAGCCGCGGAGCAGACGGCCTGAGGCCCCGAGCCTTGGAGCCTGTGCGACGGACGGAGTGACAACGCCATGATGCAACCGAAGCGAACCAAGTATCGCAAGCAGTTCAAGGGCCGCAACGCAGGCCTCGCCCATCGCGGGTCGAGCGTCTCGTTCGGCGACTACGGGCTGAAGGCGACGAGCCGCGCCCGCATGACTGCGCGCGAGATCGAAGCCGCCCGTCGCGCGATGACGCGCTACGTGAAGCGCGGCGGCCAGGTCTGGATCCGGGTGTTCCCGGACGTGCCGGTCAGCAAGAAGCCGCTCGAAGTCCGCATGGGCTCCGGCAAGGGCAACGTCGAGTACTACGTCGCGCGCGTGCAGCCCGGCAAGGTGCTCTTCGAGATGGAAGGCGTGACCGAAGAGATCGCGCGCGAGGCGTTCCGCCTTGCCGCCAGCAAGCTCTCGGTCGAGACGATGTTCGTCAAGCGACAGGTGCGCTGATGAAGGCGAAAGAACTTCGGGTCAAGGGCTCCGCGGAACTGCGCGAGGAACTCCTCAAGCTGCGCCGCGAGCAGTTCAACCTGCGCATGGCGCAGGCGTCCGGTCAGGCTGCGAAGCCGGACCAGGCCGGCAAGGTGCGCCGCAACATCGCGCGCGTGAAGACGGTGCAGGGCGAACAGTCCCGCGCCAACAGGAGCAAGTGATGAGCGAGCAGCAGCAGGCCCAGCCCCAGGCGGCGAGCGAAGCCGGTGCCCAGCACACGCTGACGGGCACGGTCGTCAGCGCCAAGATGACCAAGACCATTGCGGTCACGGTCGAGCGCCTCGTCAAGCACGGGCGTTACAGCAAGTTCATCCGCCGCACCACCAAGCTCCTCGCGCACGACGAGAACTCGGAGTGCAGGGAAGGCGACGTCGTCGACATCGCCGAATGCCGCCGCCTTTCGGCCCGCAAGGCCTGGAAGGTCGTGCGCGTCGTCAAGCGCGCCGGCGCCGTCTGAGCTGCAGCAGAAGGACTACTGAAATGATCCAGATGCGGACAATGCTCGCGGCCGCCGACAACAGCGGCGCCAAGCGGCTCATGTGCATCAAGGTGCTCGGCGGCTCCAAGCGCCGCTATGCCACCGTGGGCGACGTGATCAAGGTGAGCGTCAAGGACGCCATCCCGCGCGGCAAGGTCAAGAAGGGCGAAGTTTACGACGCCGTGGTGGTACGCACCGCGTTCGGCGTGCGCCGGCCGGACGGTTCGCTGATCCGCTTCGACGGCAACGCCGCCGTGCTGCTCACGAACAAGCTCGAGCCGATCGGCACCCGTATTTTCGGACCGGTCACACGCGAACTGCGCACGACGCAGTTCATGAAGATCATCTCGCTCGCGCCCGAAGTGCTGTAAGCACGGCGCGCGCAAGGTTCGAGGACAAAGGGTATGAACAAGATCCGCAAGGGCGACGAAGTCGTCGTCATCACCGGCCGCGACAAGGGCCGGCGCGGCACCGTCATCCGCGTGCTGGGTGAAAAGGTGCTGGTCGAGAACGTGAACATGGTCAAGCGCCATACGCGTCCCAATCCGCAGAAGGGCACGCAGGGCGGCATCGTCGAGAAGGAGGCCTACCTCCACCTCTCGAACGTGCAGCTCTGGAACCCGGTTGCGAAGAAGGGCGACCGCGTGGGCATCCGCACGCTCGCCGACGGACGTCGGGTGCGTTTTTTCAAGTCCAACGACGAAGTCGTGGACGCCTGAATCGAGGTCGGATGAGATGGCAAGGCTGCAGAAAATCTACCGGGACGAGATCGTCGCCAAGCTCATGACGAGCCTGACGGTGACCAATCCCATGCAGGTGCCGAAGATCACCAAGATCTCGGTGAACATGGGCGTGGGCGAAGCCGTTGCCGACAAGAAGGCAATGGACGGCGCCGTGAACGACCTGACGGCGCTCACCGGCCAGAAGCCGGTGGTGACGAAGTCGCGCAAGGCGATCGCGGCGTTCAAGCTGCGCGCGGGCGTGCCGGTCGGCTGCGCGCGTGACGCTGCGCGGCGCCCGCATGTACGAGTTCCTCGACCGCCTGATCAACGTGGCGATGCCGCGCATCCGCGACTTCCGCGGCGTGTCGGCCCGCTCGTTCGACGGCCGTGGCAACTACACGTTCGGCGTCAAGGAACAGATCATCTTCCCGGAAATCGCCTACGACCAGGTCGACGCGATCCGCGGGATGGACATCACGATCACGACGACGGCACGCGACGACCGGGAAGGCCGGGCGTTGCTCGAATCCTTCAACTTCCCGTTCCGCAAGTAGGACAGGAAACATGGCGAAGACCAGCATGATCATGCGCGAGAAGCGCCGCGAGAAGCTCGTGAAGCAGCACGCTGCCAAACGGGCCCAGCTCAAGGAAGCCATCCGCAGCCCGAAGTCCACGGATGCCGAGCGGGAAGAGGCGCAGCGCAAGCTGAATGCCATGCCGCGCGACTCCAGCCCCTCGCGGGTGCGCAACCGCTGCGCGATCACCGGCCGCTCCCGCGGCGTCTACCGTAAGTTCGGCCTCGGGCGCCAGAAGCTGCGCGAAGCCACGATGCGCGGTGACGTCCCGGGCCTCGGCAAGGCCAGCTGGTAAGCCGGGTACTGGAGTAACAGCATGAGCATGTCGGATCCCATCGCGGACTTCCTCACCCGCATTCGCAACGGCCAGCTCTCGGGCAAGCCCGAGATCGCCGCGCCGTCGTCGCGAGTCAAGCTGGCTTTGGCCAAGGTGTTGAAGGACGAAGGCTACATCGAAGACTTCGCCATCGACGGCGAGGCCAGCA
The DNA here is from genome assembly GCA_016705325.1 of Pseudomonadota bacterium. Taxonomy (GTDB): domain Bacteria; phylum Pseudomonadota; class Gammaproteobacteria; order Steroidobacterales; family Steroidobacteraceae; genus RPQJ01. The sequence goes on from JADIYJ010000030.1 coordinate 90,303, forward strand.
AGCCGACCGTCAAGGTGCGCCTGAAGTATTACCAGGGCCGCCCGGTCATCGAACGCATCGAGCGCGTGAGCCGTCCCGGCCTGCGCATCTACAAGGCGAAGGACGAGTTGCCGAAGATTCTCGGCGGCATGGGCGTGGCGATCATCTCGACCTCCAAGGGCGTGATGACCGACCGTGAAGCCCGCGCCGGCGGACACGGCGGCGAAGTGCTCTGCATCGTGTCGTAAGGCACGGCGCAAGGAACAGGACCAAGACCATGTCACGAGTTGCAAAAAGGCCGGTCACGCTGCCCAAGGGCGTCACCCACGCGGTCGACGGCAGCACCGTCACCGTCAAGGGCGCCAAGGGCGCGCTCAAGCTGCCGCTGCGTCCGGGCCTGAGCCTGGTGCAGGAAGGCAGCGACATCCGCATCGAAATTGCGGAGCGCAACAAGGAGTCGCTGATGCACGCCGGCTCGCTCCGTTCGCACCTCGCGAACGTGGTGCAGGGCGTGTCGCAGGGCTACGAGAAGAAGCTCGAACTCGTGGGCGTCGGCTACCGTGCCGCGGCCCAGGGCAGGAAGCTGAACCTGACGCTCGGCTTTTCCCATCCCGTCGAGTACGAGGTGCCGGAAGGCATCACGATCGAGACGCCGACGCAGACGGAAATCGTCGTCAAGGGCGCTGACAAGCAGCGGGTTGGCCAGGTGGCTGCGGAAATCCGCTCCTACCGTCCCCCCGAGCCCTACAAGGGCAAGGGCGTTCGTTATTCCGGTGAGCGCATCGAGCTCAAGGAAACGAAGAAGAAGTAATGGGTGCCGCGATGGAAAAGAAAGTCAGTCGTCTGAAGAGAGCCCGCCGCAGTCGCGCGAAGATCCTGGAACTTCGCGCCACCCGCCTGAGCGTGCATCGCACCGCGCAGCACATCTACGCGCAGATCTTCGACCCCCAGTCGAAGGTCATCGTGTCCGCGTCGACCCTGCAGAAGGATGTCGCCGAGGGCCTGAAGGGCACCGGCAACATCGAGGCGGCGAAAGCCGTCGGCAAGGCGATCGCCGAGCGTGCCAAGGCCAAGGGCGTGACCCAGGTCGCCTTCGACCGTTCGGGCTTCAAGTATCACGGGCGCATCAAGGCGCTTGCCGAAGCCGCGCGCGAAGCCGGCCTCGAGTTCTGAGCCGCACAAGGTTCCAGGAGCAGCAATGGCTAGAATCGAAAAAGTGGCGGCGGCGGACGAGTTCATCGAAAAGCTGGTGACCGTCAACCGCGTGTCCAAGACCGTGAAGGGCGGCAAGCAGTTCGGCTTCACCGCGCTCACGGTGGTGGGCGACGGCAACGGCCGCGTCGGCTTCGGTTACGGCAAGGCGCGTGAAGTGCCGGTCGCGATCCAGAAGGCGATGCAGCAGGCGCGCAAGAACCTGGTCAACGTGCCGCTGCGCAATTCGACGCTGCACTTCGCGGTCGTCGGCAAGCACGGCACCGCCAAGGTGTACATGCAGCCGGCCGCCGACGGTACTGGCGTCATCGCGGGCGGCAGCATGCGCGCGGTGTTCGAGTGCGCCGGCGTGCGCAACGTGCTCGCGAAGTCGTACGGCTCGCGCAACCCGATCAACGTCGTGCGCGCCACGATGAACGCCCTGACCGGCATGCCGGCGCCGGAGCGCATCGCGGCCAAGCGCGGCAAGACCATTGCCGAAATCACGGGCTGACAGCGCCATGGCAACCAAGAAAGACACCGCGGCCAGGAACGTCAAGGTGACCCTGGTGAAGAGCACCTTCGGCCAGATTCACCGTCATCGCGCCACCGTGCGCGGGCTCGGCCTGCGCCGCATGAACCAGACGGTCGTCGTGGCCGACACTCCAGAGATCCGCGGCATGCTCAACGCGTCGCGGCACCTGCTCCGCGTCGAAGAGGCGTGACCAGATCATGAAGCTCAACACCATCAGCCCGGCACCGGGCAGCAAGAAGACGCGCACTCGCGTCGGTCGCGGCGCGTCTGCCGGCCAGGGCAAGACCTGCGGCCGCGGCGTCAAGGGCCAGCGCGCCCGCAAGGGCGGCTATCACAAGGTCGGCTTCGAAGGCGGCCAGATGCCGCTGCAGCGCCGCCTGCCGAAGATCGGCTTCCGCTCGGCGCTTGGCCGCCGCACGGCCGAGGTGCGCCTGAGCGAGCTGCACAAGATCGAAGGCGGCAACATCGACCTTGCGATCCTCAAGAGCGCGAACCTGGTCCCGGCGAACACGCTGCAGGCCAAGATCGTGCTGTCGGGCGACGTGAAGTCGGCGTTTACGGTGTCTGGTGTCGGCGTCACGAAGGGCGCCCGCGATGCCATCGAGAAGGCCGGCGGCAAGGTCGTCGAGGCGTCGGCCTGAGCTCCGGCTCGGGTCTGCACACTACGCAAGCGTAAGGACAAGCAGTGGCCAACCAGTCCAACAACCCAGTCGCAGCCCTTGGCGAAGCGACCCGGTTGACCGAACTCAGGAACAGGTTCCTGTTCCTGATCGGCGGCCTGATCGTCTATCGCGTCGGCACGTTCATTCCCGTGCCGGGCATCGACCCGGTTGCGCTCGCGCGGTTCTTCCAGGACCAGCAGGGCACGATCCTGAGCATGTTCAACATGTTCTCGGGCGGTGCGCTGCAGCGCCTGTCGATCCTCGCGCTGGGCGTCATGCCTTACATCTCGGCTTCGATCATCGTGCAGATGATGGCGGTGGTCGTACCGCAGCTGCAGGCCCTGCGCAAGGAAGGCGAGGCCGGCCGCCGCAAGCTGACCAACTACACGCGCTGGGGCACGGTGGGACTCGCGGTGTTCCAGGGCGGCGGCGCGGCGGTCGCGTTCCAGAACCAGGGCGTCGTGATCAATCCCGGCTTCCAGTTCGTGTTCCTCGCCACGGCAACGCTCACGGCCGGCACCATGTTCCTGATGTGGCTCGGTGAGCAGATCACGGAACGCGGCCTCGGCAACGGCATCTCGATGATCATCCTCGCGGGCATCGTCGCGGGCCTGCCGGCAGCCATCGGCGGCACGCTCGAACTTGTCCGCAACGGCGAAATCAACCCGGCACTGGCGCTGATCCTCGTGATCATGGTCGCGGCAGTCACGTACTTCGTGGTGTTCGTCGAGCGCGGCCAGCGCCGCATCCCGGTCAACTACGCCAAGCGCCAGCAGGGCCGCCGCGTGTTTGCCGGCACCTCGACGCACCTGCCGTTCAAGCTCAACATGTCGGGCGTGATCCCGCCGATCTTCGCCTCGAGCCTGCTGCTTTTCCCCGCGACGATCGCCAGCTGGTTCGGCACCAGCGAGAACCTGGGCTGGCTGCAGAACGTGGCGGCGAGCCTCGGGGTCGGCCAGCCGGTGCACATGGTCATCTACGCGTCGCTGATCATCTTCTTCTGCTTCTTCTACACCGCGCTGGTCTTCAACGCGCGCGAGACGGCGGAGAACCTGAAGAAGTCCGGGGCATTCATCCCCGGCATTCGCCCGGGCCAGCAGACGGCCGAGTACATCGACAAGGTCCTGACCCGGCTGACAGTCTGGGGCGCCCTGTACGTGGCCCTGGTCTGCCTGCTGCCCGAGATCCTGATTTCCCAGTTCCGGGTGCCGTTCTATTTCGGCGGCACCTCGCTCATGATCATCGTCGTGGTGATCATGGACTTCATGGCCCAGCTGCAGGCGCACCTGATGTCGCACCAGTACGAAGGGCTCATGAAGAAGGCCAACCTGCGCGGCTACGGCCGGCCCGGCCAGGTGCGCTGAGCGCCCCGGCTGTTTTGGAGAAAGATTCATGAAAGTTCGTCCCTCGGTGAAGCGTATCTGCAAGAACTGCAAAGTGGTCCGGCGTCGCGGCGTGGTCTACGTGATCTGCAGCAGCGACAAGCGCCACAAGCAGCGACAGGGCTGACGGCCCGGTCCTTGCATTGAGCAACACTGGTTTTTCTGATATAATTTCGCGCTTTTCGCGCCCCGAAGTGAGCCTAAAATGGCCCGTATAGCCGGCATCAACATCCCGATGAACAAGCACGTCTGCATCGGGCTGACTGCAATTTTCGGCGTCGGTCGCAGCCAGGCGCTGGCCGCCTGTGAAGCCGCTGGCGTCAAGACCAACACGAAAGTGAAGGACCTGACGGAAGCCGAGGTCACCGCGCTGCGTTCGGCGATCGCGAAACTCCCGGTCGAAGGCGACCTTCGCCGTGAAGTGTCGATGAACATCAAGCGCCTCATGGACCTCGGTTCCTACCGTGGCATGCGGCACCGCAAGGGCCTGCCGATGCGGGGTCAGCGCACGCGCACCAATGCGCGCACGCGCAAGGGTCCGCGCAAGGCGGCGGTCAAGCTGAACGCACCTCCGGGCAAGGCGTAAGCCGCCCCCGCCCGGTCGAACACTTAAGGTTGTACTCGAATGGCTGACGACAAGAAGTCCGCAGGCAAGCCTCGCAAGAAGATCAAGCGCGTCGTTACCGACGCGGTTGCTCACGTGCATGCCTCGTTCAACAACACGATCATCACGATCACGGACCGCCAGGGCAACACCTTGTCGTGGGCGACTTCGGGCGGCTGCGGTTTCCGCGGTTCGCGCAAGAGCACGCCGTTCGCCGCGCAGGTCGCCGCCGAAAAGGCCGGCGTCGCCGCACAGGAATACGGTGTCCGCACCGTCGACGTGAAGGTCCGGGGTCCGGGCCCGGGTCGCGAGTCTGCCGTGCGCGCGCTGAACGCTGCCGGCCTGAAAGTCACCAGCATCGAGGACGTGACGCCGATCCCGCACAACGGGTGCCGTCCGCCCAAGAAGCGTCGCGTCTGACGCGCCGCGGCCGAGGATAAGACAACATGGCAAGGTATCTTGGTCCCAAGTGCAAGCTCTCGCGCCGCGAGGGCACCGACCTGTTCCTGAAGAGCGGCGTCAAGTCGCTCGAGTCGAAGTGCAAGCTCGAAGTGCCGCCGGGCGGCATCAAGGGCGAGCGCCGCGCGCGCGTGTCGGGCTACGGCCTGCAGCTGCGTGAAAAGCAGAAGCTGCGCCGCATGTACGGCGTGCTCGAGCGCCAGTTCCGCGGCTACTACCAGCAGGCGGCTGGCCGTCCGGGCGCCACGGGCGAGACGCTGCTGCAGATCCTGGAGCGCGCCTCGACAACGTCGTCTACCGCATGGGTTTCGCCGCGACGCGCTCGAAGCGCGCCAGCTGGTGAGCCACGGCGCGATCGTCGTGAACGGCGTGCGCGTCAACATTCCGTCCTACCAGTGCAAGGCCGGCGTTGTCGTCGGTCTTGGCGACAAAGCGCAGAAGCAGGCGCGTGTGGCGCAGGCCCTGCAGATCCGTGCCCAGACCGGTTTCCCGGACTGGGTCGAGGTCGACGAGAAGAAGTTCTCGGGTGTCCTGAAGTCGTTGCCCGAGCGCGGCGACATCCTGCCGGACATCAACGAAAGCCTCGTCGTCGAGTTGTACTCCAAGTAACCATCCGGCCCGGTCGAACCGGGCCTTGCAAGGCAAGGGCACTTCAAATGCAGTCAGCCGTTGCGGAATTCCTCCGTCCGCGCGTGGTGAAGGTGACGCCGACGTCACCGCGTCACGCCAAGATCGTCATCGAACCGTTCGAGCGAGGCTTCGGCCACACGCTCGGCAACGCGCTGCGGCGCGTGCTGCTGTCGTCGATGCCGGGCAGCGCGATCACCGAAGCCGAGATCGATGGGGTGCTCCACGAGTACACCAGCATCGAAGGCGTGCAGGAAGACGTCGTCGACATCCTGCTCAACCTCAAGCTCGTCGCGATCCGCCTGAACGCGCGCGATGAGTCGGAGTTGCGCCTCTCGAAGAAGGGTCCGGGTCCGGTCCGCGCGGGCGATATCCAGACCGACCACGACGTGGAGATCCTGAACCCCGAGCTCGTGATCGCCAACCTGACCAAGGCCGGTGAACTCAACATGACGCTCAAGGTCGAGAAAGGCCGCGGCTATCGCCCGGCCCTGCAGCGCCTCGCGTTCGAAGAAGCCAGCCGCCCGATCGGCCGCCTGCTGCTCGACGCGTCGTTCAGCCCGATCCGCAAGGTCACCTACAACGTCGAAGCGGCCCGCGTCGAACAGCGCACCGACCTCGACAAGCTGATCATCGACATCGAGACCAACGGCACTATCGACGCTGAAGAAGCGATTCGCCGTGCCGGCTCGATCCTGAAGGACCAGCTGTCGGTGTTCGTCGACCTGCAGGGCCAGGACGAAGAGCAGTCGCGCCCGGCCGACCACCACTTCGACCCGCTGCTGCTGCGCCCCGTCGACGAACTGGAACTCACCGTGCGCAGTGCGAACTGCCTCAAGGCGGAGAACATCCACTACATCGGCGACCTCGTGCAGAAGACCGAAGTCGAGCTGCTGCGCACGCCGAACCTCGGCAAGAAGTCGCTCACCGAGATCAAGGAAGTGCTGGAAAGCCACGGCCTCTCGCTCGGCATGCGCCTCGACAACTGGCCGCCCTCGGGCCTGAAGCGCGACGACGAGCGCGACGTCCTGTAAGAACAGTGATTAGTGATTAGTGACTGGTGACTGGTGATTAGTCGGAAAAGAGACAAGACATGCGACACGGACTAACCGGGCGGCAGCTGAGCCGCAATGCGACGCACCGCTCGGCGATGCTGCGCAACATGGCGGCATCGTTGCTGCGTCACGAGACCATCAAGACGACGGTCCCGAAGGCGAAGGAACTGCGCCGTTTCGTCGAGCCGCTCATCACGCTCGGCAAGAAGGACAGCGCAGCGAACCGTCGCCTGGCGTTCTCGCGGCTGCGCGATGCGGAAGTCGTGGCCAAGCTGTTTGCCGAGCTGGGCCCGCGCTTCGCGGCGCGTCCGGGCGGCTATACGCGCATCCTGCACATGGCGGTCCGTGCCGGCGACAATGCCGACATGGCGCTGATGGCGCTGGTCGATCGCGCCGCTCCGACCGTCGAAGCAGCGGCCGCGGACGCAGGCGAGAAGAAGCCGCAGGCCCGCAAGAAGAAGGCGGCCGCAGCCGCCTGATCGATTTGACGGTTGTCGCGGCCCGAACGGTTCAGTTACAACCGTCCTGCCGCAGGAAGGATGAAGCCGGACCCGCGTCCGGCTTTTCTTTTTCCGGGTCCTCCCATACCGTGCATCGGATCCAATAGGCACCACGGAGCAGCAAGCACATGAGCATCTTCACTGAATTCAAGGAATTCGCCATGAAGGGCAACGTGCTCGACATGGCGGTCGGCGTCGTGATCGGTGGCGCGTTCGGCAAGATCGTCTCGTCGCTGGTGGGCGACGTGGTCACGCCGATGATCGGCAAGGCCGTCGGCGGCGTGAACTTCAAGGACCTGGCGTTCAGCCTCGGCACGGACCCGGCCGGCGCGCCGATCCTGGTCAAGTACGGCATGTTCCTGCAGAACATCTTCGACTTCGTGATCATCGCTGCCGCGATCTTCATGGCGCTCAGGGCGATCAACAAGCTGAAGACGCCGCCGCCGCCGGCTGCGGATCCGGCGCCGGCGCCTGACGTGGTGCTGCTCGGTGAGATTCGCGACTTGCTGAAGAAGCAGTAGTCGCCTCAGCTCGTCTGCCTGGACTTGATCCAGCGGCGTGCGCCGTCCGTCCCGCATGCGAGAAGCAGACGCTCAAAGTGCCGGTCTCCGGAACATGAGCGGGTGATGGGAATCGAACCCACGCGAGCGTCGCTACCCCGGTCGCCAGATCAACCGCCTACGAACGCCAAGGGTGCTGCGTGTGATTGGGATGTGCACAAGCCCAGACAGTAGCGCGTTGACGCACGCGTGCACCGGGCGTAGCGTCGACCTCCGGAGATTGGGGGGTAGTCATGCGCACTGGAATCGTCGTCGCTATCACGATTGGCTTCGTCACGTCCGCGGGTTCGTCGCATGCGGCCAGGCCGACGCTGCCCGCCGTCGTCACTGCCGACTTGCAGGCCGTCGCCGCGGAATGCGTGGAGGTCGGGGGCAAGGCACTCACTGATGAAGCGATCAAGCGCGCGGACCTGAACGGCGACGGCAAGGAAGACTACGTTTTGGACGTCGGCGCGATCCAGTGCGACGGCGCTGCCAGCATCTATGGCGATCGCAGCAAGAAAGTGACGGTGTACGTCGGCGACGGCGCGGGTGGCGCCGTGGAGGCGTTCAGCGATATGTCGTACGGGATCCGATTCGAAGGCAAGGGGATCGCGACGAAGCTCTGGCTGACGGTGCTGGGCGAGGAATGCGGCAAGAAGCCGGCCGTCGACTTCGCGAGTGAAAAATTCTGCGACCGCTCCCTCGTGTGGCAAGGCGCGACGAACAAGTTTGAATTCGCGCCGGTATCGACCGTCAAGATGATCGAGTAACGGAACTCGCGGGGCGCGAAGTCGCGGCCAGCGAACGCACGGCGACACCGTCCAGTTCCTGCTTCTCGACGAGCGCATCGGCGATGCAAACCAGCACCTGGCGGCGGGCACGCAGGAACGTCACGGCATCGCGATAGGAGCTGCGCAACAGCGCATCGACCTGCCTCGCCTGCGCTGGCGTGGGTGCCGAAGTCCAGTTCAGATTCCCGTCGGAACCGAAGCCGGACGAGCAGACGACGCTGGTGGCGACCCGCGTGGCGACGGCGAGATCGCTGGTCGGGCCGCCGCCGGAATTCAGACTGATGTCGTCCTTGCCATAGACCACCTCCTCCGCCGCGCGGCCCGCGAGGATCGTGCGCATGCGCTCCAGCACCTCCATCCGAGTCATGACGCCGCGTTCGGGCGGCATGGAGGCGGTGAAGCCGAGGGAGCCGTCCATGCGCGGGATGATCGAGACGAAAGTGAGTTCCGGCGCACCGTCCGTGCTGCCGAGCGCCGAAAGTGCATGGCCCGCCTCATGGACCGCGACGCGACGCATGTCTTCCGCGGTTAGGCGTCGCGCGGTGTCCGCTCGACGCGGCCGACGGGTCACCTCCGCGAGCAGATCTGCCTGAGCGATCTTGCGGCCATCCTTGCGTGCACGCCGCGCCGCGCCGCGCACGAAGAACTCGACGTCGGCGCCGGTGAGGCCATACGCGAGCTGCGCCAGGCCCTTTACCCGCACGTCGCGGCCAACGTTGTTCCGCTTGCGGTGCGGCTGCAGGTAGTGCGTAAAGATCTGTTCGAGCGCCGCGACGTTGGGACGCGGCAACTGGATCACCTGGTCCAGTCGGCCGGCACGGCGCAGAGCCGGATCGATTTTCTCGAGGTAATTGGTCGCACCGATCACGATGACGGGCTCGTTCGGGTCGAGCCCCTGGACCTGCTCGAGCAGCGCATTCACCACCTCGGTCTGGTAAACGCCGTTCGAGCCGGCGAACAATTCCCGGTTGCCGATGCTGTCGATTTCGTCGATAAAGACGATCGCGGGCGCATAACGCCTCGCCTCCGAAAACGTCTCGCGCATCGCCCGCAGATGGAGATCGAGCCCTCCCGACGATTGCCACTGCGTCGCGCTGGCATGGATGAACTTCACGTCGCACGCGCGTGCGATTGCGCGTGCGAGCGTCGTCTTGCCGGTGCCGGGCGCTCCCACCAGCAGCAGGCCGCGGTCGACCGCCTGCCAGGGGATGCGTCCCGCGCGCGCCGCGGCGATGTCGGCGATGAGATCCTCGGCCACCTGGCGCGCCTCGCCAAGGCCGTGCAGGTCCTTGAGCGCCAGCGAGTCGGCGGCCGACACTTGGGCGATGCGCGCCTGGCAGCGCTCCCGCAGGTAGTCGAGCGACTCCGCCGGGTCCAGCTTGAGCCGCAGCGGTGCGTGAAAGTCCGAGTGCACCACGTAGCGCACCCAATCCGCACCGCCCGTCCGCCAACGTGGCGGGGGCGGTGCGCCGATCACCTGGCGGAAGATCTCGGCGAACAGCCGAGTATCGATGCGCGGCAACGTCAGAATCAGGTCCGTGGCGCGCCGCAGGGGCTCCGGGACGTCCGCGCGGCGTGCGCACCCGATCAACACCGGTGGTGCGCCGACTGCCAGCTGGTGTGCCGTCCACTCGGCGTCCCACAGGGTTCGGTAGGCATGGAACGAAATCACGTGCAGTGCGGGCGCGGGCACTCGGGTATCGACCCAGCACCGTGTGTCGTCTCCCGTCACGGCGGCCGCGTGTCGCGTGTGTTCTTCGGGAAACTCGGCACGTGTCGGATCGAGCAGGCCCACCACGATGTCTTCCACGAAGGCGATATCCGATTCGATCACGATGATCGGCGCGGACTCCTGCACGAAACGCGCGAGCTGACCGATCGGGCCGGCGGGATGCGACTGCGTGTTGAAGCGCTGCAGCAAGCGATGGCCAAGGGCGCCGCGAATCGCGTCGACCAGCAGAACGGAAACGAACGCCTCCGTGACGGACAGATCGCTACCGGCCTTCACCTGTGCGTCTGATTCGGCGAGGCGCACCTTCGCCTCGCGCGTAATCTCGATGATCGACTTTTTGGTGGCAGGCGGAACCACCTCGTCTTCTTCCGGCGGCGGCTGGAGGGTCGGGCACACCGGGGTGGGAACGCCGCCGAGCGCTGCCAACGGCGTGTCATCGACCATTTCGATCTCGCCGTCCGGCTTGACCAGGAACGTCGACGCGTACAGCACGTCCGAATAGGCCACCGTCGCCTGCGCACGGAACCTGCCATCCGTCGACGTGGCCTCCTGGCGCAAGGGTGTCCAGAGCTGCCGCAGCGACGCAACCTGACCCGCAACGGCCACGTCGGCGTCTGCGGCCGCGGCGAGCCCGATTTCCTCCGGTGCTTCGATCACGACAAAGGCGCCGTGCTCACCGCGAATCGCAAAGAGAAAGAACCGAACGTAGTCGAGTACCGTGGCCGTGGTCAGCGCCAGCGTTTCGAGGGCATTGACGACGTGCACCGGCGTCGACTGGCCGTCGAGCCAATGCGTGTCGGCCGGACCGTGCAGCAGCAGTGCTCGCTCGACCCCCGCGACGCCGAGAATCCGGACGTCGACGAGATCGTGATTCGCATAGAACGGCAGCCGCGCAAAGCGAGCGTGCAACAGGCGCGCGCCGGCAAATGCCGTGGGCCGTGTCCTGGCCAGTTCCGTCAGGATGTCCTCTGCGACGCCGGCCTCGCAGGGTTCCCAGGAGATGCTCGGCCCCAACGTTCGTTCCACCACCGCATCTCCGATCAGGCTGATTGTCCCGACAGTAGCGGTTGGCAGGCCGGTGCAGCAAGACACTCCTGCTTTCAGGTTCCGGCGTCCCACGGTATAAGCAAGCAATACCTGAGCAACGACGGCCGTGACGACCAGCCGGACAGGGGGGAACGCGATGATCGGCCTGGAAGTCGTGCCGCTGCTCTTTTTCACGATCGGGGCGGCGTGCAGCTGGCTCGTCGCCTGGCCCGGCGGACTGGTGCTGAAGGCGCTGGCACGCGCCCGGCAGTGGGACGGCGAACCCACCTTCAGAGCAGTTCGTCGCGCGGTCTTCTGGGCCCTGATGGCGCACCTTGCCCTTGCGGCCGGCATGGACGGACTCACCGGCACCCGGCATTCGCTGATGGCGGTCCTGCCGGTGCTCAACAAAGCGCAGTGCGCTCCGTACTGCTTTTCATGGACGCCGGCGGCAGAAATGAAATCCGGGATTCGAACCGTCAACGACTATTACCGGACCGTCGTCGGCTCGGGCAGCGCGGCGTGGCTCCGGTACCTGGCCTGGCAAGTGCCCGGCATCGTCGCGGCGTTCCTGGCGCTCGTGACGTTGAATCCCTGGCAAACCGCGGGTACGCGCAGCTTGCTCAGCCTGGGATGGGTCACACTGCTGTCCGTCGGTCTCGCGCTCGCCTTTGGAATGACGTTCGTGGCGGGCGCTATGATCGAGTTCATCACGCTCGATTGACTGGCACGAACTTAGCTCAGCGTGCAGTAAACGTCGTCGCGCCGCGCACATCGCCGGGCCTAAGTTCCCACGTCACGCCCTGAATCGACGACGCACTGCGTGCCGCCGTGTTGCGACGGTTGAGCCAATCGAGATCGAAAACGCGCTTCCAGCTGGCCGCAATCCGACGCCGGTCGGGACGCGCATTGAACGGCCCTTCGTCGGCCAGCGACGTCGGCAGGTACCAACCGTTCAGGACGTAATGCCACAGCTCGAAGTCGGAAAGCAGCAGTCGCGCGTCGTCCAAGTCGAGTTCGATGCGCACGCCGCAGGTGCCGGTGGGCAGGTGGCCTCGCGCCCGCAGATCCGGCTGGGCTCGTGTTGCACCGCGCCACTGGCACCAGACCCAGATGGGCGACTGCCAGGCGTTCGCAGGCTGCCCGAGACGAGCGCGCATCTCGCCGGACATCCATTGGTACGCGCGAGTCCAATCGTGCGGGACGTTGCATGCGCGCGCGCGCCAGGTCTGCCCAGAACGCAGGACTGCCAGCACGTCGGGAGTCTGGATCGTCCATGCGCGCATGATTCATTGGACCGGCACACCGAGGGTGCGCACAAGCTAGCACGCAGCCTGCGGCGCTGTCGTTTCGGCGCCTGTTCTGCGATGCTGCGGGCTGGCCGGGCACGAGGCGGGACGGGGTGGACTTTCGGTACTGTTCGACACCGCGCGCCAAGTTGCTGCAAACCGTGCTCCTGGCCGGGATGATGCTGGCGTGGCTGCCGCCTGTGCAGGCCGCGACCTGGATCGAACAGGCGCAAGCCGACCTGACGTGCACGGGACAGGCCGATGCGTCGGAGCGACTCGCCCTCGACGCCCCGTGGCTGCCGGCGCCCGTCGATGCGAAAACTGTCACCGCCTATTTTCGCGGCAAACCCCAGAACCCGCGACAGGCAAAATTCCGTCACCTGACGCTGCTCGCCGCCGTGGGTTGGTGGGCCGATCTCGTCAACGACCAGGCGCTGCGACAAGACGTTTACTTGACGATCGGCTCGATGGCGGATCGCCATGCGGCCGCGAGCGGCGGCCTGCTGTTCCGGCAGATCGCGCGATGCGCGCGCACTCACCTGATCAGCACGCAGATCGAACTCGAAAGGCCACAGGCCGCCGAAGAACTGGCGCGGCAGCTGGCGGCACTGTATCCATCGACGCCCGCAGCCCAGCCCGTCGAGGACTGGCCGTTGATGCTCGCGTTGCGTGAACTGCGCCTGGAGCCCGGCGCACGAGCAGGCATCGAAGAACTCACGGCGCGCTCGACTCGTTACGGGGAAGGCGCGGTCGACGCTGGGCAAGCGGATCGCGCGAGCCGATGGCTGGCGGCTGCGGCCGCTGGAACGCTAGCGCTCGGCGCGGCAGACCGCGCGCAGCAGCTCGCGGTGCGATCGATGGCCGTGACCGGCAAGTCACCCGATGCAAATGCGGTGTGGCGGGCGTTGCCGACCGTCTACGACGCGGCGGCGAAGCTCGGGCGTGCAGTCGATGTCCCCAACCTGAACGCTTTGCTCTCCTCGCCGACACCACCGGCTTCGCTCAGCGATCACCAGGCTGTGTTCGACTCGCTGTTGCGCTTGTCCGATGTCGCCGAAGCGAATCAACAGTTCGACGACATGGCCCGCTTGCAGCAGGTCGCTGCCCGCGAACTTGCGCAGCAACGCGGCCTCGAACGCTACCCGATGCCCTTCTACCGTCACGCGCTCGAGCAATTGGCCCTCGAGCGCGACGCGGACATCGGCACGCTCGCTCGGCGCGACCCTGCCTTTGCGTCCCGCACGCTCGCGACCTACACGGGGCTGTACGACAGGCTGCTGGCACAGGCGCAGACGCAGTTCGTCGCCGATGCGCGCGAACAGCTGTTTTTCCAGTACAAGATCGACAGCAGCCTGCATGCGCTTGCCGAGCTCTCGCCGACGATGCCGCGCTCGGCTTCGGAGATCACCGACACCGCATTTCGCTTGGCCCAGATGCGGTCCTACGGCCGGCTGACGCTCGCGACATTGGCGGGGGAACTTTCGCGTACGCGGCTCGACCCGCAAGCAAGAGTCAGCGTCGAACGTTATTTTTCGCTGGCGACGCAGACAGCCGTCTGGCTGCGCGCCCTGCTGGGCACGCTGCGCGTGCCGGCGGATGCGGCGCTGCCCGATGGCGAAACACTGTGGAAGGCGTTCTTCGCGCTCGATATCTTCTACAACGAGACGAGTCGCGAGTTCGAGCGCTACGCTGCGTTCGTCCGGCAGAAGGCACCGGGTATCGCGGACCTCGCGACACCGCATCCGCTGGCGCTGCGCGACTTCCAGCGCCGGCTGCGTCCCGGTGAGGCGATCGTCGCCACGCTGGTGACGCCGCTCGACCTCTACGTCTGGGCGATTACGTCGGACAAGGCCGTCATGACCCGGCGGCGTGTGACCGAGCGCGAGCTGCGCGCGAAAATCCAGCGTCTGCGCGCCGGACTGACGCCGGGCAACGGCGGCGCGATGCCGCCTTTCGATGCGGCGGCGGCCCACGAACTGTATCGGCTGGTGTTCGAGCCGGTCGCGAAGACGCTGCAGGGGGTCACGGAAGTCAGCTGGTACGGTCACGGGCCGCTCGGCGCCGTGCCGCCGGCCGTTCTCGTCAGCACGCCCCCGGCCAAGCCGCTGCTGCGCACACCGGCCGAATTCAACCAGGCTGCATTCCTCGTCGACCGCTACGCGTTCGCGGCGCTCGCGGACTTGTCGCTGTTTGCATGGCATCGTGACCAGCCACGGTTATCGCGCAGCGAGCAACGCTTCCTCGGCGTGGCTGCGCCCTTGCTGACGTCCGATGAGGTTGCGGGCGGCCCACGGTCACGGTCGTATGAACTGGCGGGCGGGCTCGACGGCAAGGCGCTGTCCGCTTTGCCCAAGCTCGCCGAATCGGTCGACGAGATGCGCGGGCTCGCCGGCATCGTCGGTGAAGCAAACGCGACGCTGTGGCTGGGTCCCGCGGCAAGCGAGCAGCGGTTCGTCGGCGATGCTTTGCGTGGCTATGGACTCATCGCGCTCGCCACGCATGGATTCCTGCCCGGTGAAGTGCGCGACGTGCCGGAGCCGTCGCTGATGCTGGCCTTGGCGCCCGAGCGCCAGGATCGTTTTGACGGACTGCTGACGAGCCGCGAGATTGCATCGCTGCAACTCGACGCGCCGCTCGTGATCCTGTCGGCCTGCAACACGGCAAGCGCAGACGGGCGGCCGCGCGGCGAGACGTTCACCGGTCTCACGCAGGCGTTCTTCAACGTCGGGGCGCGCTCACTGATGGTGAGCCACTGGCCCGTCATGTCGGGCGCGGCCGTGCAACTCTCGGTGGGCACGGTGGACCGCTCGCGAATGCCGAGCGCATCGCTGTCGAAGAGCCTGCAGGTGGCGATGCAGGCCGCACGCAAGGCGGGCGCGGCCAGCCCGATCGAGGCCCACCCGTCGTTCTGGGGCCCGTTCGTGATCGTGGGCGACGGTCGCTAGCGCGGAGACGGACCCCAGAGCACCCAGTCGCCGATCGAACCAGCCAGTGTATCGCCGGCACGGATCAGAGGCCGCAAGCGTTCGAAACTCTCCAGCTTCCAGCGGCCGTCTTCGAGTCGCGCGAGCCACACGGCCTGGGCCGTGACCCCGAGACTGGTCGTGTCGGTCGCAAGTTCTTCTGGCACGACAGGGCCGCTCCCGACGGCCTCGAGCGTGCCTGCATAGCGGCGATTGGCTGCGTCAGTGACGGTGATGGTGTACTGGCCCGGATCGAGCGGCACATCGTCCAGTCGCACTTGCCAACCTTCGATGGATTCGCGGTAGACGAGACTGTCGCGCCCCGACAGCACACGCACCTCGAAAGGCGGACAGCCGCCACGCCAGGCGAGCGGCAGGTCGCGCTGCCCCGTGACGATGCGGGCACCCGGGACCAGGATCGGCACGGCAATCGCCCGCACGGCGCTGCCGTCCTTGCCGCACGAGTCGCCGCCTCGCGAAGCGGCGGTTCCGTCGAGTCGATACTCGTCATCGAGCAGGATCGGGCGCAATGACTGGAAAATCACCGCGAGCTTGCCAAGCGGCTTGGCAGCGGGGATGACGAAATCGCCGGGCCCCTTGAGGTTGAGCGTCTCGTTGTTCGCCAACTGCACGGTCACCGAAGCACTGGCCGGTAGCGCCAGCCGGTCGCCGGCCATCACGACGGCGCCGATCTGCACCGGGACTTGCTCGCCCTTTGGCGATCGCATCAGCGTATAGCGCGCCGCCGCAGGCCGGTAGTTGCTGATCACGCCGACGCCGACGCCGACGCCGGTGTCGCTGGCAGCCTCTGCGCCGTCCAGGAGCAGTGATGGGAGACCCGCGGCAAGCAGGGCCGCCAAGGCCAAGGTGTAGCGGTATCGCTTGATGCCCACGTCACTCTCCTTGCCCACCAGGTGATTTGTGTTCGCGGCGCCAGCCCGCACCTAGCGCACGCCACCAGCCGGCGGGACCGGCGGGAAATCGTGGGCGCCGCTCGTTCAGTTCCTCGACAGACCTGCCCGCCGTTTCCAATGCCTTGTAAGCAATCGACAGCAAGATAGCTGCTTCGAGCGCGTCGAACACGAGCAGGCTGTCGAACAGCGCAAGCAGCACGGCAACGATGGTCAGGACGCCGGTCGTGATCAGGATGACTGCGCCGAACCCGCGCAGCCACCACGCCACGAACACGAACAGCGCGAACAGCAGCAGCGCGACGACATGATAGGCCAGGTTCGCCGACCAACCGTGTCTCTCGGCCTGCAGCGGGGTGTAGCGAACGGTGTTGGCCAGCAACTCGACGCCCGGCAGCACGCCGCTCGGTGTCATCCAGAAGTCGCCGGAGCTCGGATGGGTCGCGCCGATGAACACGACGCGGTCGCGGAACAAGCGCGCGTCGTCACGGGCGATCTCCGGATCGAGCAGCAGCGTCGCTGAGACAGCTTGCGCATCGGTTCGCGGAGTGGCCCGCGCTTCGCCGGTCAGCCGCGGCCCGATCAGCAGGCGTTGCGCATTGCCATCCGGCGATTCCGCGACCCGGCACGATTGATTCTGTGCAGCCGGCGCCATGACGTGATCGAGTCCAGGCAGCGGTTTGGCCAGGCTGGCCGCCAGGCTCATTGCCACGGAGGGCAGCCACTGCAACCCGCCTGCCGAACAGATCGGCAGCCAGCGTTGCCAGCTGCGTACCGCCCCGCCGCCCCCCGTTTCAAAACCGGCGTGCGCCCACGCAAGGTGCGGGTTCTTCGCGATCACCGCATCGAACGGGCTTGTCGTCGTACGCCGGGTACCGTCCTGCGCCGTCTCGACACGCTTCGGCAAAACGATCAGGGCTGGGCCCGCGTAGCGGGCGAGATATTCATGCAGCGCGAGTGAGCCCGCGTCACCGCTGGCGCCCGGCATCTCGCCGCCCGACAAGTCGATGTCCACGACGACAGCACTCGGAGCCGCCTGCGTGACCACATGCAGCAACCGCACCAATTGATCGCGGGGCGTGATCGGCGGTGCCCCCCAGCCCCGGTGGGTCTCGTCGTCGATGTCGACGATGGTGACCGGCACGGTGCGGTGCGACTCGAACCAGCCTCGCGAGAGCGCGCGCAGCGCCGTGTCGGGATTGAACGGAGCGTCAGCCAGCCAATCGGCCACGCGGTTGTGCTGCGAGGTGCCCAGCAACGCGAAAGTGACAGCGACCAGCCCTGCCAGCGTGGTGGCGCGGATGGCGTCACTGCGCGGGTCCGTGCTGAAGCCCAGCGTGACCCGCAGCCGACGCACGAGCCGCGACACAAGGGTCGCTGATTTTTCTTTCGTGCGGCGCCTGCCCCGTGCTTTGACGTTCATTTGCCAGTCCTTCGCAGCCACTCCATCATGCCCGGGTTCCCGGGTTCTGCCGAATGACAGAGGATCGCGTGATGGCCACCCACGCACAGATCGCCGCACGGTTGCTGCGCGATGCCGCGACATTCTTCCGCAATGTTGCCATGCAGAACGAACCCCTGCGGGAACAGTTGAACGACAACGCCGCGATCTACGACCAGGTCGCCGACCTGGTCGAAAGCGATCCCGGGGGCGTAGTCGCCCTCGAGGCTGACCCTCGCCCGGCTGAAGGAAACGACGGTGGTTGATTCCGGCGGCCAGAGTCGTGAACCCATCGGCAATGTGCTGCGCGATCCCTGGCTCTGGCTGGCAACGCTCGCCTGCGCCGCTGCAGGCGCGGTGATTGGACTATGGTTCGGCCCGTCGATCGGCGAGCCCGCACTGGTTGGCGCAGTTGCCATCGGCACCATGGGACTCGCCCCGGGTTTCGTCGCGGGCCTGATGACGGCCTGGATCCGCCGCCGCGCGCGTGTACGCCGCGCCGAGCAGGCCGCGCGCGAGCGGTTCGTGGCGTCGCTTGACGAGCGGGGGCCGCCCGATTCACGACACTCCATCGACCCACACCGTCCACGCGTGCTGCTCATCGATTTTTCGAGGGCCATGCCTCGCGAACTGAACGCCGGGCAGATCGCCCGGTTGCGCGCATCCGTCGAAAATCGTGTGGACCTCGCGGCCGCGGAATCCGATCTGCGACACCACGGATTCGAGAAATGCGCGTTCCGCATCAACGGCGAAACGATCCTGGAACGCAGTATCAATTGATGCGCGGGAAAATGAGCGGGTGATGGGAATCGAACCCACGCGAGCTGTTTGGGGCACGCCGCGCGATCGATGGTCAGCGCCGTGCGGTCACGGCAGGGGATTGCGCCGCCCGGGCAGGCCGATGCCATTGCCACCCGCGGCTGATCCGTCGACTCGCGTTCAGGCGACGCGAGCGAAGGCATCCCGCGTGAGGTTCTCCGGCGTGCCCGACGCCGTGCAGGCCACGTCATCCTCGATGCGGATGCCGCCGTACGGCTGCAGGCGCCGCACGACATCCCAGGCGATGTAACGACCGAGACCGTTCCTCTGCGCCTCTTCGAGCAGCAGGTCGATGAAGTACAGGCCCGGCTCGATGGTGACGACCATGCCCGGTTCGAGCCGGCGCGTCAGGCGCAGGTACCGATGGCCGGCCGGCCGGGGAATTTCCGTGCGTCCCGAATCGTCCGCGGCGAGACCCGCCACGTCATGCACCTGGATGCCGAGCAGGTGCCCGATGCCATGCGGGAAGAACACGCCGGACACGCCGTTTTCCGCCGCCTGTTCGGCCGTGCATCCGGTCACGACACCCGACCGCAGCAGCGCGCCGGCGATCAGGCGATGAGCGAGCAGGTGAATCTGGCGGTAATCGAATCCCGGTCGTACGGCGGCGCACAGCTCGAGCTGCAGCTGCTCCATCGACGCCATCAGTTGCAGGAAGGTCGGGTCGGTGCCGGCCGCATCCGCAATGTGCGTGCGCGTGATGTCGCTCGCGTAGCCGCGGAACTGCGCGCCCGCGTCGATCAGGAACGTGGGGCGCGGCACGTCGCGCCGGCGGCCCAGCGTCGTGTAGTGCAGGATGGCGGCCCCCTCGCCAAACGCGATGATGTTGCCGTAGGGCAGCTCCTGTTCCCGCAATCCGACCGCTGAGCAGTACGCCTGGTGCACCTCGAACTCCGAGGCCCCCGCACGGTAGGCCTTTTCCGCCGCAACGTGACCGACTGCCCCGAGCCGCGACGCCTGGCGCATGCACGCGAGCTCGTAGGGCGTCTTCGCCGCACGGTGGTAATGGAGATACGACAGCAGACCGGCTGGGTTCGTCGCGCTGAAGCCCCACTCGGCAAACTCGGCGGGCAGTTCGCCGATGCAGGCCAGGCGACGATTGCCGGCGTCGAGCAGACCGCGCGCGTCGGCGGGCTCCCGGATCACGGTGAGGTCGAATTCGCGGGTCCAGGCTGCGGTCGGGACCGCCGGCGGCTTGTGCCAGTAGTCGGCAGGCTGGTGAAACAGCAACTGCGGCCGGCGGCCGGGCAGGTAGCGGACGAAGCAATCCGGTGCTTCCTGCAGGGGTGCCCAATGCAGGAAATGCGGGTTCGCCTTGAAGGCGGGCCCGTGGTCGTCCAGGAAATGCAGCCCCGGGCGGCCCGAATAGACGACGAGGCCGTCGTAGCCTTCTCGCTCCAAGGCACGGTCCGCAAGCGCCTGCACGTGCTGCAGGTGGGCAGGAAACAACTGGTCGATGGCATCCGTCATGGTCTGCGCCCGTGGGTCAGGAATCCATGATCATAGGAGAACCGGGCCCCGACGGGCGGTCTGTCGAGCGCTCCGACCCTGCCGACTGTCGCCAGATAGAGACAGTTTATCGGCTTACGATTGCCGAGCGGGGTCCTAGAATCGCATCCGCGCATCAAGCAGGCCCGCCGCAAGCGGGGCGGTTGAAGGTGCAAGGTGTTCGACATCATCAGACTGCAATTTTTGGGGTATTTATTCAATGAACGCGAAGATCGCTCTCGCCGCCGCCCTCGCCGCCCTGGCCCTCGCCGGCTGCGCCAAGAAGGAAGAAGCCGTCGAAGCCACGCAGGAAGCTGCTGCTGACGCCGCCGCTGCCGCTGGCCAGGCTGCTGACGCCGCCACGGACGCCGCCGCTGCTGCGACGGACGCCGCCGCCGCCGCTGGCGACGCCACTGCCGCCGCCGCTGGCGACGCCGCCGCTGCTGCTGGCGATGCCGCCGCCGCCGCTGGCGACGCCGCTGCCGCTGCTGGCGAAGCCGCGCAGGACGCTGGCGCTGCCGTCCAGGAAGCGACCAAGTAATTGGCGCGGACTGTTCGCCGGCCCTTCGCGGGTTGACGAAAAGATGGGGCGGATCCCGGCTGGGGTCCGCTCCATTCCCGCCGCAGGAGACCAGCCCCGGCGCTCCAGTGGCCCGGTGATCGAGACACCCGCTGGAGGCGGGTCGAGCAGTGCCAGTAACGGTACGCGACGCTCGCAGCTCGACCGAAGACCGCGAATGGATCCGGGCGGTCTACCGTGACTATCTGTCCGAACTTTCCGCGTCCAAGACCGGATTGTTCCCGGCGCTTGGCGAGTGGGATGCGCGCGAAAGCGAGTTCCTGGCCGGTTGGTTCGCCGATTCCGGTGCCAATCCGTTCGTGATTCTCGACGAGGGCCACCGCGCCGGCTTCGCCCTCGTATCGCGTCCGCCTGCGTTTCCGCGCACGTCGGTCAACTACCGGATGGCTGAATTCTTCATCGTGGGCGCTGCGCGCCGCCGCGGCGTTGGCGCGTTCGCCGCCTCGCTGCTGTTCAACCGCTTTGCCGGCGACTGGGAAGTCCTCGAGGACGAGCAGAACCGCCCCGCGCTGCAGTTCTGGCGCCGCGTGATAGCGCGCCAGACATCTGGCCAGTTCTCGGAGACGCGCGCTGGCGGGGAAGTGCGCCATCGCTTCCGCACGGAAGCGCGCCCCTCGGTGCGCGGCGCCAGCTGACTGCCTCACCTCGACAAGTCGACATCCCCGCGAGGCGTTGATCCCGAGCCTTATCCCTCACTTGGAAAGGCAGACACGCACTCGCGATAAGGCAGGCACGAAAGGACAGGCCGGACCGTGCGCCGACAGTGCGAACTTCACCGCGACGCCGTACGCCGGGCCCCGGGCGCCGCGACGCAGTCAGCGCAGCACGCGAGCGAGATACCGGCCGGTGTGTGACTGCGGCGTGGCCGCCACCTGCTCGGGCGTGCCTTCGACGACGAGTGCGCCGCCGCCGTCGCCCCCCTCCGGTCCCAGGTCGACGATCCAGTCCGCCGTCTTGATCACGTCGAGGTTGTGCTCAATGACGACGATGGTGTTGCCGTCGTCGCGCAGCCGGTGCAGCACGCCGAGCAGCTGTTCGATGTCGTGGAAGTGCAGGCCCGTGGTCGGCTCGTCCAGGATGTAGAGCGTACGGCCCGTGGCCCGCTTCGCGAGTTCACGCGCGAGCTTGATGCGCTGCGCTTCGCCGCCCGAAAGCGTCGTCGCGTTCTGTCCCAGCCGCACGTACGACAGGCCCACGTCGAGCAGAGTCTGCAGCCTGCCCTGTAGCGCCGGCACGTTGCGGAAGAACACCGCGGCGTCCTCGATCGTCATCTCGAGCACGTCGTGGACGTTGCGGCCCTTGTAGCGGATTTCGAGGGTCTCGCGGTTGTAGCGCATGCCGCGGCACGCATCGCAGGTCACGTACGCATCGGGCAGGAAATGCATTTCCACGCGGATCAAGCCGTCGCCTTCGCAGGCCTCGCAGCGGCCGCCACGCACGTTGAAACTGAAGCGGCCAGGGTCGTAACCGCGCGCGCGGGCCTCGGGCACTTCAGCGAACAGTTCGCGTACGGGGCCGAAGATGCCCGTGTAGGTGGCCGGGTTCGACCGCGGTGTGCGGCCGATGGGGCTCTGGTCGATGTCGATCACGCGATCGACCTGCGCGAGCCCTTCGATCGCGCGGCAGGGAGCGGCTTCCCCGCCCGAATCCGTCAGCGCGTCCGCGGCGTGGCGATACAACGTGTCAATCACGAGTGTCGACTTGCCTGAGCCCGAGACGCCGGTGACGCACGTCATGAGTCCGATCGGGAAAGTCGCGGTGACTCCGCGCAGGTTGTTGCCGGTGGCTTCGACGATGCGCAGCACCTTGCCGGGTTGCGCCACGCGACGCTCCTTCGGGTATGCGATGCGGCGCCGTCCGCTGAGGAATGCGCCCGTCAGCGAATCGGTATTGTCGGCGACGGCCTGCGGCGTGCCTTGCGCGACGACGATGCCGCCGTGCAGACCTGCGCCGGGGCCCAGGTCGACGACGTAATCCGCCTGCCGGATCGCGTCCTCGTCATGTTCGACGACGATCACGGTGTTGCCGAGGTCGCGCAGGCGCACCAGCGTGTCGAGCAGGCGCTGATTGTCGCGCTGGTGCAGGCCGATCGATGGTTCGTCGAGGATGTACATCACGCCGACCAGGCCCGAGCCGATCTGGCTGGCGAGCCGGATGCGCTGGGCTTCGCCGCCCGAAAGCGTTTCCGCGCTGCGGTCGAGCGAGAGGTAGTCGAGGCCGACGTCGCTCAGGAACGTGAGGCGGTCCGAAATTTCGCGGACGAGGCGGGAGGCGATTTCGCCGCGCCAGCCTTCGATGCGCATGTCGCCGAAGAAGCGTCGCGCCTCGGCGATCGACATCGCGGCAATCTGCGGCAGGGCGCGGTCCGCGACGAATACGTGCCGTGCCGCCAGGTTCAGGCGGCTGCCCCCGCAATCCGCGCACGCGCGCACGCCGCGGTACTTCGCGAGTTCCTCGCGTACCGTCGTCGACTCGGTCTCGCGATAGCGCCGCTCGAGGTTCGGCAGGATGCCTTCCCACGCGTGCGAGCGCTTCGTGGCGGCGCCTTTCGCGTCGACGTAGCGGAACTGGATCTTCTCCTCGCCGCCGCCCCAGAGCAGCGCGTGGCGCACGGCTTCGGGCAGGTCGTTCCACGGCGCCTCGATGTCGAAACGGAAGTGCCTGGCGAGCGACTGGATCAGCTGGAAGTAATACGCGTTGCGACGGTCCCAGCCGCGCACCGCCCCGCCCGCGAGCGAGAGGCTCGGATTGACGACCACGCGCGCCGGATCGAAGAACTCCTGCACGCCGAGGCCGCCGCACGTGCCGCATGCACCGTTCGGGTTGTTGAACGAGAAGAGCCGCGGCTCGAGTTCCGTGAGGCTGTAGCCGCACACCGTGCAGGCGAAGCGGTTCGAGAACACGAGCGGCTCGCGGTCGGGCTCGTCGTGGAACGCGAGGCGCGCCGCGCCATGCGCCAGTCCGAGGGCCGTCTCGAACGATTCGGCCAGTCGTTGCGCTGCGTCGGGACGCACCTTGAGGCGGTCGATGACCGCTTCGATCGTGTGGCGTCGCCGCCCGTCGAGTTCCGGCTTGACGTCGAGTTCGACCAGCTTGCCGTCGATACGCGCGCGCACGTAGCCCTGGCTGCGCAGGTGATCGAACACTTCGGCGTGTTCGCCCTTGCGGTCATGCACGATCGGCGCGAGCAGCAGCACGCCCGTGCCTTCCGGCAGCGCGAGCACGTGGTCGACCATCTGCGTGACGGTCTGCGCGGCCAGGTCCTGCCCGTGCTCGGGGCAGCGCGGCACGCCGGCCCGCGCGAACAGTACGCGCAGGTAGTCGTAGATTTCGGTGACCGTGCCGACGGTCGAGCGCGGATTGTGCGACGTCGCTTTCTGTTCGATGGCGATGGCAGGTGACAGGCCTTCGATGTGGTCTACGTCCGGCTTCTCCATGACGGAGAGGAACTGGCGCGCGTAGGCCGAGAGCGACTCGACGTAGCGGCGCTGTCCCTCCGCGTAGATCGTGTCGAACGCAAGCGACGACTTGCCCGAGCCCGACAGTCCGGTGATGACGATCAGGCGGTCGCGGGGCAGGTCGAGGTCGATGTTGCGCAGGTTGTGGGTGCGCGCGCCGCGGATGCGGATGACGTCCATTCAGCTCAGCTTGCAGGCTGCCGGGAGGCAGCCTGCTAATATATGCGGCTCTTCCGATCCGAGGCAAAGACCATCCGACCCCGTGAGTCGCCCCCGCGGCTGGCAATGACGTCCAGCGAGCGCCGGTCTGTCGGCGCGCTGGCGGCTGTCTACGCGTCGCGCATGCTCGGCATGTTCCTGATGCTGCCGGTGCTGGCCCTGTACGCCCACACGCTGCCCGACTACTCCCCCGAGATGCTGGGCCTGGCGATGGGTGCGTACGGCCTGACGCAGGCGGTGCTGCAGATCCCGTTCGGGCGCTGGTCGGACCGCTTCGGCCGCAAGCCGCTGATTACTATCGGGTTGTTGTTCTATGCAGCCGGGTCCGTGCTCGGCATGTTCGCGCACACCACGTGGCTGCTGGTGCTGGCCCGCGGCGTCCAGGGTGCCGGCGCCGTCTCGGCTTCGGTCACGGCGTTGATGGCCGACCTGACCCGCAGCGAGGTCCGCACCCGCGCGATGGCCGT
This sequence comes from Pseudomonadota bacterium, assembly GCA_016705325.1. Lineage (GTDB taxonomy): Bacteria > Pseudomonadota > Gammaproteobacteria > Steroidobacterales > Steroidobacteraceae > RPQJ01. The sequence continues at coordinate 115,023 of JADIYJ010000030.1, forward strand.
GATCGGCATCAGCATCGGGCTGTCCTTCGTCGCAGCGTTGATTGTCGCGCCGGTGCTGGATGCCGCCGTGGGCGTGCCGGGTATCTTCGGCATCATGCTGGCGATGGCGATCCTGGGACTGCTGCTGCTGCATCTCGCGGTCCCGGCCGAGCCGGAGCGGACGGGCGGGGCCGAAAGCCGCAAGCTGTCGGGCATGCTGGAAATCGTCAGCCGGCCGCCGCTGCGCCCGCTGTATTTCGGCATGTTCGCGCTGCACGCGATCATGACCGCAACGTTCATTTCGGTGCCGCAGGTACTGGAGCAGACACTGGGGGTCGCCCGGGCGTCGCACTGGGCCGTTTACCTGTGTGTGTTCGTCGCCTCGCTGGTCGGTACCGTGCCGTTGATCCTGCGAACCGAAAGGACCAGCACCAGAGGAGCAGGGCTGTTCCTTCTGTCGGTCGTGCTGGTCGGCGTGGCGCAGGCCCTGCTGGGATTCGATCACGCCGACTACTGGGTCGTGATGGCGGCGCTGACCCTGTTCTTTGCAGTCTTCAATTTCCTCGAAGCCCGCCTGCCGGCCTTGCTGACCCTGATGGCCCCGGCCGCCGACCGCGGCGCCGCCCTCGGTGTCTTCGCGACCTCCCAGTTCCTGGGCGCGTTCTTCGGCGGCGTGATGGGTGGCATCCTGCTGGGCCGGTTCGGCATCTCCGGCGTGTTCTGGGGCTGTGCCGTCTTGGCCTTCGTCTGGGCGCTGCTGGTGTTCCGGCCGTCCCTGGTCACCCCCGAGGTCGTTTCCAGCTGAATCCGGCCGTTTTGCATGCTTACGCGCCGATCCCCCGGTTGCCGTAAAATCCCACCACTTTCCCCACTCCTGCGCAGGCTTCCCCGAATGGCACGTGGCATCAACAAAGTCATCCTCGTCGGCAACCTCGGCAAGGATCCCGAGACGCGCTACATGCCGAACGGCAAGGCCGTCACCAATTTCAGCATCGCCACTTCCGAGAGCTGGAAGGACAAGCAGACCGGCGAACAGCGCGAACAGACGGAGTGGCACAACATCGTCATGTACGACCGCCTCGCCGAGATCGCGGCCGAGTACCTGAAAAAGGGCTCGCAGGTCTACGTCGAAGGCAAGCTGCGCACGCGCAAGTGGCAGGACAAGGAAGGCCGCGATCGCTACACCACCGAGATCAACGCCAACGAGATGCAGATGCTTGGCGGACGCGCGGGTGGCGGTGGTGGTGGCATGGGCGGCGACGAGTCGCGCGGGGAAGGCCGTCCGGCGCCAGCGAGCGCTGGCAGCAGTGGGCGCGCGCCGGCGCAGGGTCCGGAAGAATCGCCGTTCGACGACGACATCCCGTTCTGAATCGCGGCGCGAAATCGCGGCTCCAGCCGGGGGCCGGCCGCCGAAACCGGGGCCGGGCCTGTGTGGTCGCGACGTTCCGTATACTTGCCGCCCCATGCTGCGCGTTCACCTCAAGACCTTCGGCTGCCAGATGAACGAGTACGACTCCGCCAGGATGGCGGACGTGCTGCGCGATTGCGGCGGTTACGAACCCACCGAGAATCCGGAAGAGGCCGACCTGCTGCTGCTCAACACGTGCTCCGTGCGCGAGAAGGCGCAGGAGAAAGTGTTCTCGCAGCTTGGCCGCTGGCGCGACCTGAAGGCCGCGCGCCCGCACGTCATCATCGGCGTGGGAGGTTGCGTGGCGAGCCAGGAAGGCGAGGGCATCACCGAGCGGGCGCCGTTCGTCGATCTCGTGTTCGGCCCGCAGACGATCCACCGCCTGCCCGACATGCTCGCGCAGTTGCGCAGCCAGGGACGCGCGGTGGTCGACATCAGCTTCCCTGAGATCGAGAAGTTCGACCGGTTGCCCGCGCCGCGAGCCGAAGGCGTGACGGCCTTCGTCTCGATCATGGAAGGCTGCAGCAAGTACTGCACGTTCTGCGTGGTGCCATACACGCGCGGCGAAGAAGTCAGCCGCCCACTCGAGCAGGTGCTGGCCGAAGTTCGTGCACTGGCGCAGCAGGGCGTGGTCGAGATCACGCTGCTGGGCCAGAACGTAAACGCCTATCGCGGCCCGATGGCGGCGGGCGGCCAGGCGGACCTCGCCGCCCTCAGCTACCTCGTCGCGGCCGTGCCCGGCATCGAGCGCATTCGCTTCACGACCTCGCACCCGGTCGAGTTCACCGACAGCCTGATCGAGGCCTACCGGGACGTGCCGCAGCTTGCCAACTACCTGCACCTGCCGGTGCAGAGCGGTTCGGACCGTGTGCTCGCGCTGATGAAGCGCGGCCACACCGTGCTCGAATACAAGCAGAAGCTGCGCCGTCTGCGCGATGTCCGGCCCGACATCAGCCTGACGACGGACATCATCGTCGGCTTTCCGGGCGAGACGGAGCGTGATTTCGCGGCCACACTCGAGCTGGTGCGCGACATCGGCTTCGACCAGAGCTTCAGCTTCATCTACAGCCAGCGGCCCGGCACGCCCGCGTCGTCGCTGCCGGACGAGGTGACGCACGCCGAAAAACAGGCGCGCCTCGAACGGCTGCAGGCCCAGCTCAATGCGCAGGCGCGGGCGATCAGCCAACGGATGGTCGGCACCACCCAGCGGGTGCTGGTCGAGCGGCCGTCGAAGCGCGACACGCGCCAGCTCGCGGGCCGCACCGAGAACAACCGCTGGGTCAATTTCGATGGCCCGGCTGCGCTCATCAACCGCTTCACCGACGTCGTCATCACCGAGGCGATGCCGAATTCGCTGCGGGGCCGGCTGGTCGCCGCAGAGCCTGCCCGGAGCAGCGCTTGAACGCACAGGTCGAATCGCGCGAGTTCTCGCTCGCTGGCGCCGACAATTCGCGACTCGCAAATTTTGCGGGACCGACGGAGCAGAACCTGCGTCACGTCGAGGAACGCCTCGGCGTCGAAGTGCGCCGGCGCGGCCATGACCTGCAGGTGCTTGGACCCGCCGCGGCGGTGACCAATGCGACTGCGGTGCTCGCCCGGATGTACGAACTGTCGGCGCAGGAAACCCTCTCGCCGGACCGTGTGCATCTCTGCGTGCAGGAGTTCGGTTTCCCGCGTGCCGTCACGGAGCAGGCGACGGGCGGCAGTGAAACGGTGGTGCACACGCAGCGCGGCGGCATCCGCGGCCGCGGGCCGAACCAGCGCCAGTATCTCGACCAGATTCGCGTGCATGACCTCACGTTCGGCATCGGTCCCGCCGGCACGGGCAAGACCTATCTCGCGGTTGCCAGCGCCGTCGAAGCGCTGCATTCCGGCAGCGTGCGTCGCATCGTGCTCGTGCGGCCGGCGGTCGAGGCCGGCGAACGGCTCGGTTTCCTGCCGGGCGACATGGCGCAGAAAGTCGATCCGTACCTGCGGCCGATGTACGACGCGCTCTACGAGATGATGGGTTTCGACCGTGTTGCCCGCAACATCGAGCGGCAGGTCATCGAAGTGGCGCCGCTCGCGTTCATGCGCGGCCGTTCGCTCAATGACTCGTTCATCATCCTCGACGAAGCGCAGAACACCTCGGTCGAGCAGATGAAGATGTTCCTGACGCGCCTCGGCTTCGGCTCGAAGGCCGTCGTCACCGGCGACATCACGCAGGTGGACCTCCCGCGGCAGCAGCGTTCGGGACTCCGTCACGCAATCGAAGTGCTGCGCGGCGTCGATGGCGTCGCCTTCACGTTCTTCAACGCGCTTGACGTCGTGCGTCACCCGCTGGTGCAGCGGATCGTGCAGGCGTACGAGCGCAATTCGGACGCCGACGACGCCAGGGACCGTTGATGCGCAGCCAGTCCACCCGCGCCGCCGCCAATGCGCTGTCGCTCCTGCAGGTCGAGGTGCAGCTCGCCACGCGCCGGCCCTGGGCGCCGGGCACCGTCACCCTGCGCCGCTGGGCGCGTGCCGCCCATGCGGGAGGACTCGAGTCCTTGCCGGTGCGAAAGCGCCGGATGCACGCAGCGGCCGGGCAGGGCGCCGCCGCCTGCCTGCGCATCGTGGGCAGCGCCGAGAGCCGGCGCCTGGACCGCGAGTACCGCGGCAAAGACCAGCCGACCAACGTGCTGTCGTTCCCCTCGTCGCCCGAGGAGCGTGTCGCCACCGGCATGCTCGGGGATCTCGTGATCTGCGCCCCGGTCGTGGCGCGCGAAGCCCGCGAGCAGCGCAAGACGCTGCGCGCCCACTGGGCCCACATGGTGGTGCACGGCATGCTGCACCTGCTGGACTATGACCACGGGGGCGCGCGCGATGCCCGCACGATGGAGGCGCTCGAGGTGGAAATCCTGCGCGGATTGGGGTTTCATGACCCGTATCGCCCGCTCACCGAACAGGCTGTATGAGTAGTAGCGGACAAACGGGTGCGACTGGCAGCTGGCTCAGGCGACTGGCCAACTCGATCACGGGCGAGCCGCGCGATCTCGACGAACTCGCAGCCATCCTGGTCGAGGCCCGGGAACGCGGGCTGATCGACGCCGACGTCCTGCAGATGCTGGAGTCCGTCCTGGAAGTATCCGAGATCCAGGTGCGCGACATCATGGTGCCGCGTTCGCAGATGGTCGTGATCAACCGCGACGAGCCGGTCGAAAAGATCCTGCCGGTCGTCATCGAATCGGGGCACTCGCGCTTTCCCGTCGTCGGCGAGGATCGCGACGAGGTGCAGGGCATCCTGCTCGCCAAGGACCTGCTGCGGTTCTTCGTCGAGGACCAGCGCGATGACTTCGACATCAAGGAATGCCTGCGTCCCGCGGTGTTCATTCCGGAGAGCAAGCGTCTCAACGTGCTGCTCAAGGAATTCCGCGTCACACACAACCACATGGCGATCGTCGTCGACGAATACGGCGGCGTGTCGGGCCTGCTCACGATCGAAGACGTGCTCGAGCAGATCGTGGGCGACATCGGCGACGAATACGATGTCGACGAGAGTGAGGGCATCCGCAAGGAAGCCGACCGCAGCTGGACGGTGCCTGCGCTCACGCGCATCGAGGACTTCAACCAGGCGTTCGGCACGCGGTTCTCCGACGAGGAATGCGACACCATCGGCGGCCTGATCCTGCAGGAACTGGGGCGGATGCCGCGCCGCGGCGAAGCCGTGCAGATCGGCGGGCTCGAACTGAAAGTGACCCGCGCGGACCGGCGCCGCATCGAGACCCTGCGTGTGACTTCGCCGCGCGACCTCGACATACGCCCGGCAGATGGCGGCTAGCCGGATGGACGTCGCTGCCCGCCTGCGCGGCCTCCACGGCTGGGGGCGCTGGCTGGCGCCGCCGCTCGGCGGCCTGCTCGCGCTCGCCTTTGCTCCCCGCTCTCATTACCTGCTGGCCTTCGCGTGCCCGGCCGCCTTGTTCGTGCTCTGGCATGGCGCGAGTCCGCGCGAAGCGGCGTGGCGCGGATTCCTGTTCACGGTCGGCACGTTCCTGGCGGGCACGTACTGGCTGTACCACAGCATCCATCTGGTCGGGCAGGCGCCCGTCTGGGTAGCTCTGCTGCTCATGCTCGGGCTCGTTGCGATCATGGGCGTCTACACCGCGATCGTCGGTTACGTCGGCGCGCGCTGGGCACCGGCCGGCGGGGCGCTGCGCTGGCTGTTGCTGCTGCCCGCGCTGTGGGTGCTCTCGGAGTGGATTCGCGGCTGGTTCCTGAGTGGATTTCCTTGGCTCGCGCTCGGGTACTCGCAGCTTGCGACACCGCTCCGTGGCTTTGCGCCGCTGCTCGGTGTGTACGGCGTGAGCCTCGCCGCCGCGGTTACCGCGGGTGCACTGGCCGCTTTGCTGCTCGGCGAGCGCCGTGACCGAATCGTCGCTGCCGTCATCGTCCTGTGCGTGTGGGGCACCGGCAGCGCATTGACACGCATCGAATGGACGGTGCCGCGTGGGGCACCGATCCGCGCCGCGCTGCTGCAGGGTGCCGTGCCACAGTCGATGAAATGGGCGGCAGACCAGCGCGCGCATACGATGCAGTTGTACGCGGACATGATGGTGCCGCACCTCGGCGCAGACGTCATCGTCTGGCCGGAATCGGCGATTCCAGCGCTCGAGGCAAACGTGCGCCCGTTTCTCGCACAGATGTCCGCGCTTGCAAACGAAAGCGGCTCATCGCTGCTGATGGGCCTGCTGCGGCGTGACGCAGCGACGGGTGCGTACTACAACTCGGTCGCGGCCTGGGCGCTGGAACAGCCGGTGCAGTGGTACGACAAGCGTCGACTTGTCCCCTTCGGCGAATTCTTCCCGGTGCCGCAGGCCGTGCGCGAGTGGTTGCGGCTCATGAACCTGCCGTATTCCGATTTCGAGCCGGGACGTGCCGATCCTGCGTCGCTGCGGGCCGCGGGCGAAACGTTCGCGCCGACCATCTGCTACGAAGATGCCTACGGTTCCGAGCAACTCGGGCTGGCCCGTCAGTCGACACTGCTCGTCAACGTCACCAACGACGCCTGGTTCGGCAACTCGACCGCGCCGCATCAGCACCTCGACATCAGCCGCATGCGCGCGCTCGAGAGCGGGCGCGCGATGCTGCGCGCGACCAACGACGGCGTCACTGCACTGATCGAGCACGACGGTTCGCTGCTCGGAACGCTGCCGCAGTTCCGGCCTGGCGTGCTCACGGGCGAAGTGCAGCCGCGAACGGGTCGCACGCCTTACGTGCGATTCGGCAACTGGCCCATCCTTGCCGTGCTCTGGCTCGCACTCGCTGTCATCGTGGTGTCGTGCCGTCGGAGCAGCCGACGATGAGCGAACACCGCGGTGCGTTGACCGCCGAAGGCGAGCTGTACCCGTCGCCACGCCGCGCGCTCGATTACCTGGAGACCGTTCCGCCGGAACCCGGCCGCGCCATCGAGATCGGCGCCGGGCTGCGCTGGGCGCGCATTCCGCTGCCGATGGAGTTGAACCACATCAACGTGTGGCTGCTGCGGCACGAAGACGGCTGGATGCTGGTGGACACGGGCCTCGCTCACGATGTCTGCCGCGCGGCGTGGCACAACCTCGAGGCGCACGATCTCGAGGGTCGCGCACTGCGTCGGATCTTCGTCACGCACGATCATCCGGATCACATGGGTCTCTCGCGCTGGCTGCATGAGCGCCACGGCGCGCCAGTGTGGATGGCCGAGATCGGCCACCGTTCGACTGGCGACTTTCTTGCTGCGTCGCCAGACGCCTGGCGTGAGCGGCAGCTTGCATTTGTCAGGGCGCACGGCATGGAGGTAGAACTCGAGACGTTGCGCCGAACATCGCGCATGGAACACGGCGCCTGGTTTGGCGGCCTGCCGCCCCTGGCGCAGGCATCCGCCGGCGGTGAGCGAGTGCATGCCGCCGGCCGCGACTGGGACATCATCGAGACCGGCGGCCATTGCCGCGGGCACCTTTGCCTGTATGACGCGCAGAACCATGTTCTGATCGCCGGCGATCAGGTCCTGCCCACGATCTCACCCAACGTGAGCGTGCTGCCGTCGCGGCCGGATGCGAATCCGCTGCGTGAATTCCTGGAATCGCTCGCGCGGCTCGAGCACTGCGCGCCGGACACGCTCGTGCTGCCGTCCCATGGCCGGCCGTTCCGGGGGCTGCACCGGCGCATCGAGGTGCTGCGCTCGCACCATCTCCAGCAACTGGAGAGCCTGCGACGGGTCTGCCGTGAGCCGCAAGTGGCCTACGGGCTGCTGCCGGTCATGTACGGGCGTCCGCTGCGCGGCAATCACCGCTTCCTGGCGCTCGGCGAAGCCGTCGCGCACCTGAATTGCCTTTGGCACGCAGGCGATCTCGAGCGTACCGTGGACGACGCCGGCCGTATCCATTTCTCGGCTGGCTGAGGGAACTGGCATGGAATTGTCCGCAGCGACGGTCTGGTGGGTGCTGGCAGGAATCGCGGTCGCAGTGGAACTGTCCACCGGCACCTTCTACATGTTGATGCTGGCGCTCGGCCTCGCGGCCGGAGCGATCGCGAGCCACGTCGGCTTCGGCGTGCCGCTGCAGATCGTCGCCGCGGCTGCGGTCGCCGGTGGCGGGACTGCGTTCTGGCGCTGGCGCCGCACGCGCGAGGCGCCAGCGCTGCCTGCAGCAAGCAATCGCGACGTCAATCTCGATATCGGTGAGCGCGTGTTCGTGCACGAATGGTCCCCGAATCGGACGGCGCGGGTACAGTATCGAGGCTCGCCCTGGGAAGCACGGCTGGCGCCGGGCGCGCCAGCCGCGGCCGGCGAGCATCTCGTGAGCGCAGTGGAAGGCAACTGGCTCGTGCTCGAGCCCGCTGCTCCGCGGCAATGACCGGCAACGCAATCGACTTCAGGAAAGGGGCGGACTGATCAATGGAAATCGCACTCGTACTCGCAGTCATCGCGATCATATTCGTCATGAAGACGATCAAGATCGTGCCGCAGCAGCACGCCTGGGTCGTCGAGCGGCTCGGCAAGTACGATCGAACGCTGACGCCCGGGCTCAGCTTCGTGGTCCCGTTCATCGAGCGCGTCGCCTACAGGCACTCGCTCAAGGAAGTTCCGCTCGACGTGCCGAGCCAGGTCTGCATCACCAAGGACAACACGCAGCTGCAGGTCGACGGCATCATCTACTTCCAGGTTACGGACCCGATGCGGGCCAGTTACGGTTCGAGCAATTACGTGCTTGCGATCACCCAGCTGGCGCAGACGCTGCTGCGTTCGGTGATCGGCAAGATGGAACTCGACAAGACCTTCGAGGAGCGCGACGCGATCAACGCCTCGGTCGTCAGCGCGCTGGACGAGGCCGCGGCCAACTGGGGCGTCAAGGTGCTGCGCTACGAAATCAAGGACCTCACGCCGCCACAGGAGATCCTGCGCTCGATGCAGGCGCAGATCACGGCCGAGCGCGAGAAGCGTGCGCTGATCGCGGCCTCGGAAGGGCGCAAGCAGGAACAGATCAACATCGCCACCGGCGAGCGCGAGGCCTCCATCGCGCGTTCCGAGGGCGAACGCCAGGCCGAGATCAACAAGGCCCAGGGCGAGGCGGCGGCGATCGTGGCCGTGGCGGATGCGACGGCGGATGCGATCCGCAAGGTGGCCCAGGCGATCCAGTCGCCGGGCGGCGTGCAGGCGGTGCAGCTCAAGGTGGCCGAGAAGGCCGTGGAGGCCTATGGCCAGCTGGCACAGAAGAACAACACCATGATCGTGCCGGGCAACATGACCGAGGTTTCGGCGCTGATTGGCACCGCGATGGCGCTGATGAAGAAGGGGTAGGAAGGGGAGGAAGGGCGGAAGGGCGGAAGGGGAGGAAGGGGCGGAAGGGGAGGAAGGGCCGGAAGCGCCGATCCTTCCTATCCTTCCTATCCTTCCTATCCTTCCTATCCTTCCTATCCTTCCTATCCTTCCTGTCCTTCCTGTCCTTCCTGTCCTTCCTGTCCTTCCTGTCCTTCCTGTCCTTCCTGTCCTTCCTGTTCCTGTCCTTCCTGTCCCCCTCCTTCCTTCCTGTCTTTCCTGTCGGCCTTCAGTCCTTCCCCCTTCCTCCCCTTCCTCCCCTTCCTCCCCCTTCCGCACCCCTCCTAACCCCTGACTTCACCGGTCCAGTATCCTGTGCAGTCCGCCACCCGCCTCATCCGGTCGACCATGCAGGAACGTTACGAACCGTCCGTCCTCGAGCCGCAAGCCCAGGCCTTCTGGGACGGCAATGGCAGCTTTGCCGTCGCCGAGGACCCGTCCCGCCCGAAGTACTACTGTCTCTGCATGTTCCCGTACCCGAGCGGGCGCCTGCACATGGGACACGTTCGCAACTACACGATCGGCGACGTGATCACGCGCTACATGCGCATGCAGGGTTACAACGTGCTGCAGCCGATGGGCTGGGACGCGTTCGGCCTGCCCGCCGAGAACGCCGCGATGGCGAACGGCGTGCCGCCTGCGAAGTGGACGTACGACAACATCGCGTACATGAAGCGACAGCTGAAGTCGCTCGGGTTCGGCATCGACTGGTCGCGTGAAGTCGCCACCTGCAAGCCCGACTACTACCGCTGGAACCAGTGGCTGTTCCTGCGGATGCTCGAGAAGGGCATCGCCTACCGCAAGACCGGCACGGTCAACTGGGACCCGGTGGACCAGACCGTGCTCGCCAACGAGCAGGTGATCGACGGCCGCGGCTGGCGCTCCGGCGCGCTGGTCGAGAAGCGCGAGATCCCGATGTACTACCTCGGCATCACGAAGTACGCCGACGACCTGCTCGGCGCGCTGGACGACATGCCGGGCTGGCCCGAGCGCGTGCGGCTGATGCAGGAGAACTGGATCGGCCGCTCCGAGGGCCTCGAGATCGAGTTCGACGTCGAAGGCGGCGGCACGCTCGGCATCTACACGACGCGTCCGGATACGCTGCTCGGCGTTACCTACATGGCCGTCGCCGCCGAGCATCCGCTCGCGCAGCGTGCCGCGCAGGACAACCCCGACCTGCAGCAGTTCATCGCCGAGTGCCAGCGCAACGGCGTCACCGAAGCCGCGCTCGAGACGATGGAAAAGCGCGGCATGCCGCTCGGCATCCACGCCATCCACCCGATCAGCGGCGAGCGCATCCCGGTGTGGGTCGCCAATTTCGTGCTGATGGGTTACGGCACCGGCGCGGTGATGGCCGTCCCGGCGCACGACCAGCGCGACTACGAGTTTGCGCGTCGTTACGGCCTGCGCATCCATCAAGTCGTGCGGCCGGCCGACGGCTCGCTCGCCCGCATCGACGAGGAGGCGTACCTCGAGCACGGCACGCTGATCAATTCCGGGCAGTTCGACGGCCTCGACTTCGACGAGGCATTTGACGCGTTCGCGAAGCTGTTCGAGGCGCAGGGTCGGGTGCCCGACGGCAGCGGCAATCCGCTCGGCAAGGACGCAAAGTTCCTCGAGTGCCAATGCCCGAAGTGTGGCAAGCCGGCGCGTCGCGAAACGGACACGATGGACACGTTCGTCGATTCGTCCTGGTACTACTTCCGCTACGCGAGCGCGAACAATGACGGCGCCATGGTCGACGAGCGTGCGAGGTACTGGATGCCCGTCGACCAGTACATCGGCGGCATCGAGCACGCGATCCTGCACCTGCTGTATTCGCGCTTCTGGACGCGCGTGATGCGCGAGCTCGGCCTGACGCAGGTCGAGGAGCCGTTCGCCAACCTGCTCACGCAGGGCATGGTGTTGAACCAGATCTATTTCCGCAAGCCGGCGGAAGGCCGCATCGTCTACTACAACCCGGCCGACGTGGACGTGGTGCTCGACGACAAGGGCGCGCCGGTCGGAGCCGTGTTGCGGGCCGACGGCCAGCCGGTCGAGGCGTCCGGCATCGGCACGATGTCGAAGTCGAAGAACAACGGCGTCGATCCGCAGTCGCTGGTCGAGACCTACGGCGCGGATACCGCGCGCCTGTTCATGATGTTCGCGGCGCCGCCGGAGCAGTCGCTCGAATGGAGCGACGAGGGCGTCGAAGGCGCGTTCCGTTTCATGAAGCGGCTGTGGAAGGCCGTGCACCAGCACGTGCAGGGCGGCTCGTCAGCGGCGGCGCTCGACCGGGCGGCGCTATCGCCTGCGCAGCGCGACATTCGACGCCAGGTGCACGAGACCCTGCGCAAGATCACGCACGACATCGGCACCCGGCGCACGTTCAACACCGCAATCGCCGCGGTGATGGAGCTCATGAACGCGCTGGCGAAGTTCGACGACCGCAGCAGCCAGGGCCGCGCTGTCATGCAGGAAGCGCTCGAGATCGTGGTGCTGGGCCTGGCGCCGGTAGTGCCACACGCCTGCCATGCCTTGTGGCGCGAGCTTGGCCACGCCGGTGCCGTCATCGACGAGCGCTGGCCGCAAGTCGACACTGCGGCGCTGGTGCGCGATGCCATCGAAGTCGTGGTGCAGGTGAACGGCAAGCTGCGCGGGCGCGTCACGGTGGCGGCGGGCGCCGACGAGGCGACCGTGCGTGAAGCGGCCCTGGCCGACGTGGGCGTGCTCAGGTACATCGAAGGCAAGCCGATCCGCAAGTTCGTGTACGTGCGCGGCAAGCTGGCGAACGTGGTCGTATGAACGCCCTGCGCGCGACGCTGGTGTTGCTCGTCGCCGCATTCCTGCTGGCGGGTTGCGGTTTCCACCTGCAGGGAAGCGGCTCGCTGCCGGAGGGAATGCGCAAGTTCTACGTGATCACGGCCGACCAGGTCACGCCCTTTGCGGTGGAGCTGCGCCGGGCCATCGAGCGTTCAGGCGGCCAGCTGACGAGCACAGCGGCGGAAGCGGACACGGTCGTGCGTATCCAGCGCGATCGCAGCGGGCGGCGTGTGCTCTCGGTCTCCACGCGCAACACGCCGCAGGAATTCGAGATCTTCTACCTGATCGAGTACTCGGTGGACCGCGGCGGCAAGGAAGTGCTCGAGTTGCAGCCGCTCGAGATGATCCGCAACCTGAGCTTCGACGAGACGCAGCTGCTCGCGAAAGACCGCGAGGAGGTCATCATCCGCGAGGCGATGGCGCGCGATCTCGCCGTGCTGGTGACGCGCCGGCTCGAGTCGCTCTGACTGCTTCAGATCGATCCAGGCACGCTGTCACCGCGCGAATCGATCGGTCGCCGACACGAGCTCGTGCGTGTTGCCGGCCTCCAGCGCCGAATGTCCCGCGTCGGGAACCACGCGGAAGTCGGCTTCCGGCCACGCCTTGTGCAGGTCCCACGCGCTGCGCATCGGGCACACGACGTCGTAGCGGCCCTGCACGATCACGGCCGGGATCTTGCGGATCCTGCGCACGCCCCGCAGCAACTGGCTTTCGTCGTCGAAGAACCCCTGGTTGACGAAGTAGTGGCATTCGATGCGGGCCACGGCGATGGCGAAGTCGTCGGAATTCCACGCCGCGATATTCTGCTGGTTGACGAGCAGGTAACTCGTCGCGGCCTCCCACTCGGCCCACGCCTTTGCGGCCTTGAGCTGCACCGCACGACTGCGGCTGGTCAGCCGCTTGTAGAACGCGCCGACCAGGTCGCCCCGTTCCGCTGGTGGAATCGCTGCGACGTAATTGGCCCAGTGATCCGGGAAGATCGCGCTCGCGCCGTGCTGGTAAAACCAGTGAATCTCCCAGTCGCGCAGCATGAAGATGCCGCGCAGCACGAGTTCGGTCACGCGCTTCGGGTGCGCCTGCGCGTAGGCGAGCGACAACGTCGAGCCCCACGAGCCGCCGAACACGAGCCAGCGCTCGACGCCCAGGTGCTGGCGCAATGCCTCCATGTCCGCGACGAGATGCTGCGTCGTGTTGTCGACCAGGCTCGCGTGCGGCTTGCTGCGGCCGCAACCGCGCTGGTCGAACAGCACGATCCGGTACCTGCGCGGGTCGAAGAAGCGACGGGACGACTCGCCCGCGCCGGCCCCCGGTCCGCCGTGCACGAACACCGCCGGCTTCCCCTGCGGATTGCCGCATTCTTCCCAGTAGATCTCGTGTTCCGACGAGACGCGCAGCCAGCCGCTGCGGTACGGCTTGATGGCGGGATACAGGGTGCGGCGGGCGGAGGAGGCCATGGGTCGATACCGTGCGGGCGGTCAGTGCGGGGAATATAGCGGAGAGGGGGGTAGGGAAGGGCGGGAAGGGCAGGAAGGGTAGGAAGGGTAGGAAGGGAGGAAGGGTAGGAAGGGCAGGAAGGGAGGAAGGGAGGAAGAGAGGAAGGGTAGGAAGGGCAGGAAGGGTAGGAAGTGCTTTCCCGCTGAGTGTCTTGACCTTCCGCCCTTCCTCCCCTTCCTGCCCTTCCCCCCCTCCCCCTTCCCCTCTATAATCCCCGGCACATGCCGAGTCACACCCAGGCACCCCAACCACCGCGGATTCGCGCTGCAGGCCGCTCCGCCCCGTGAGGACGACTCCCGACTCGTTTCAGACGGCGCTGGCTAAAGGCCAGCTGCCGCGCGCGTGCCTCATCACGGGTGTCGAACCGCTGCTGATCGACGAAGCAGCGACAGCGCTGCGGGCCAGGGCGCGTGCGGCCGGCTACGGCGATCGCGAGGTCCATTTCATCGAGCGCGGGTTCGATTGGGACGCGCTGCTGATGGATGCAAACAGCCTCGCGCTCTTCGCCAACCTGCGGCTGATCGAACTCAAGCTGCGCAACGCGCCGGATGCCAGCGCGTCGAAGAACCTGGTCAAGTTGGCGGCCGCGCCCCCGGCCGACACCGTGCTGCTCGTCACCGGCGAACTTGAGCCCAAGCAGCAGAAGTCGGCGTGGGTCAACGAGTTCGAGCGCCAGGGCACGGTGGTCGTCGCGCCGGCGATGACGCGCGAGCGCCTGCCCGAATGGATCACGCGCCGTCTGCAGCAGCACGGCGTCACGCTCGAGTCGGCAGCCGCGCAGCTGCTCGCTGACCGGGTCGAAGGCAACCTGCTCGCCGCGCAGCAGGAGATCGAGCGCATCGCCTTGTTGAAGCCAGGTTCGACACTCGGCGCCGACGCTGTTGCGGAGCTGGTCGCCGACAACGCCCGCTACGACGTGTTCGAGTTGTCCACTGCGGCATTCCTGGGCAATGCGCCACGGGCGCTGCGCATCCTCGACGGCCTGCGCAGCGAAGGCCGTGAACCGCCGCTGATTCTCTGGGCCTTGCTCAACGACCTGCGCGCGGTCTCGCGAGTGCTGCAACGCGAACCGAACGATCGCAATATCGACGGCATTTTCCGCGCCGAGCAGGTCTGGGGCAGTCGGCAGGGGCCGATCAAGGTCGCCCTTAAGCGAATGCGCCGCGCCGACATCGATGCGCTGCTCACCGCGGCAGCGCGTGCCGATCGTATCGCGAAAGGCAGCCTGCGCGGCGAACCCTGGGTCGAGATCACCGGACTGGTCGCACGCATTGCCGGCGTGAAACTCGCGGCCGCATGACGAAAAGATCTTTCAGCGCACCGCTCGGCGTCTTCGGCGGTACGTTCGACCCGATCCACTTCGGTCACCTGCGCACCGCGTTCGAGATCCTGCAGACGGTCCGTCTGCAGGCAGTGCGCTTCGTTCCTGCCGGTGATCCACCGCATCGCGATCCGCCGCAGGTCGACGCCGCCCGGCGCCTCGAATTCGTGCGCGCGGCCGTGGCCGACCAACCGGGGTTCGACGTCGATGATCGTGAGATTCGACGCGCGGGTCGTTCGTACAGCGTGCTGACGCTGGCCGAACTGCGAGCGGAACTGCCGGATACGCCGTTGTGCCTCATCGTCGGCATGGACGCATTTCTTGGCTTGCCGACGTGGCACCGGTGGACGGAGCTGCTCGAACTCGCGCACGTCGTCGTCGCACCGCGCCCGGGCTGGATGGCGCCGAACTCCGGCGTGCTGGGCGACCTGCTGGCCGATCGCGGCGTCGATGCGGCCGGGACTTTGCACAACGCGCGCGCCGGGCGCATCCTGATCCAGCCCGTGACGCAACTCGAAATTTCATCCACGGAATTGCGCGACCTGCTCGCCGCCGGCCGCGATCCCCGCTACCTGGTCCCCGATCCCGTGCGCGCGCTGATCCGCGCGACCCACAGCTATTCCGTTTCCCAACCCACGAGGTGAGCATGGCAGCCAAGCGCCCGTCGCGATCGTCTTCCGCATCCTCTGTCCGTCCTGCCGCCCGCGCCGCCAGCAAGGCGCCCGCCAGGACCGCCGCCAAGGGTCCCTGCCAAGGCTCGAGCGAAGGCGCCGCGTAAGGTCGCGGCCGGCACCAAGCCTGCGACGACGAAGCTGAGCAGGGCCAAGACCAGGGCCAAGGCACCGCCGGCGCTGGCACAGGTCGTGCTCGCCGCGCTCGAGGACATGAAGGCCGTGAACGTAAAGGCGATGGATGTCCGCGGCATCACCGACATCACCGACATGATGGTGGTGGCGAGCGGCACGTCGGACCGGCACGTGAAGTCGATTGCGGACCGTGTCGTGCAGCGCTGCAAGGAAGCCGGTTACCGGCCCTATGGCATCGAAGGCGAGCGTGATGGCGAGTGGGTGCTGCTGGACCTGAACGACGTCGTGCTGCACGTGATGTTGCCACGAGTGCGTGAGTTCTACGCGCTCGAGAAGCTCTGGGAAAAAGGCGCCGCAAGGGGCTCCTGAGAACGCGCGGCCCCGGTCCTGGATCGCTGGAACCTCCCGCATGCGCATGCGACTGCTGGCCGCAGGCACCCGGATGCCAGACTGGGTCGAGGCGGGTTGCGACGACTACGTTACGCGTCTGCGGGGAGACTACCGTCTCGAACTGGTTGAGATCGCCCTGGGCGACCGCGGCAGCGGTGACGTGCGCCGGGCTGTCGAGGCCGAGGGCAAGCGCATGCTGGCGGCGGCAGGCGAAAGACCCTATCTCGTCGCCTTGCAGGTTGGCGGCAAGGCCCTGACCACCGAGCAGCTTGCGCGCTGGCTCGAGGATCGGGCGCGGGAGGGGGAGGCCCCGTGCTTCTGCATCGGCGGGCCGGATGGCCTGGCCCCTGCAATCGACGCCCAGGCCCGTCTGCGCTGGTCCCTGTCGGCACTGACACTGCCCCATGGCCTGGCCCGGGTCGTGGTCGCGGAGGCCCTCTACCGGGCCGTCAGCCTGCTCAAGGGGCTGCCGTATCACCGCGCCTGAGACATCTGCGATCCCCTCGATGGACAGGGGCCTCCCGGCACGATTCAATTCTCCTTTTGACATCCGGACTCCCGGCCGCGAGGCAGCTCAATGCACCCCTATCCGCACCTGTACACCGTCCACGCCACCGCCGAACCGACGGGCGACGTTCCATTGAATTCCCCGGGGTTGCCTGCCCTCCCTACCGCGCCGCCCGCCGAGTTCGACGGCCCGGGCGATCGCTGGTCGCCCGAAACCCTGCTTTGCGCGGCCGTGGCCGACTGCTTCGTGCTCAGCTTCCGGGCGGTGGCCCGTGCCTCGAAGCTCGAATGGATTTCGCTCGACGCCCGCGCCGAAGCCAAGCTCGACCGCGTCGAAGGCCGCACGTATTTCACCGAGGTCGTCGTGCACGCGACGCTGCGAGTGCCGGCCGGCACGGACCGGGATCGCGCGACCAAGCTGCTGGAGAAGTCCGAGCACGTCTGCCTGGTCAGCAATTCGCTGGTGGCACAGCGCCGCCTCGAACCGACCGTCATCGCGGGCTGAGTCCGGATGGCCGGCGACGCACCCGCCATTTACCTGGCGTCCGCCTCGCCGCGGCGCAGTGAATTGCTGCGGCAGATCGACGTGACCCACGAAGTGCGTCCGGTGGATATCGACGAATCGCCGAGGCCCGGCGAGAAGCCTGCGCACTACGCGCTGCGGCTCGCCGAGGTAAAGGCGCGCGCGCTGTGGGAACGGCTGCCGCCTGCGCAACGTCGCCCGGTGCTCGCAGCGGACACCACCGTGGCGCTTGGTGACGAAATCCTTGGTAAACCAGCCAACCAGGAGGACGCGGCCCGTATCCTCGCCCGACTGTCGGGACGGACGCACGAGGTGCATACGGCCGTTGCGGTGCTGCACGCCGGCGGCGCGAACGCTCGTGTCAGCACCAGCACCGTCGAGTTCCGCCGGCTGACCCGCGCCGAGATCGACTGGTACTGGCGCACGGGCGAGCCGGCAGACAAGGCCGGTGCGTACGGAGTGCAGGGCCACGCCGCCATTTTCATTCGTCACCTTTCTGGCAGCTATTCCGGCGTGATGGGACTGCCGCTTTACGAGACCTGGGAACTGCTGACTCCGGCGCTCGGTCTGATCGGATGGAACACCCAGGCACCATGACCACGGAAATGATCGTCAACGTCAGCCCGCGCGAGACCCGCGCGGCCCTGCTCGAGAACGGAGTGCTGCAGGAGCTCTTCGTCGAGCGGGCGAGTCGCATGGGCCTCACCGGCAACCTGTACAAGGGGCGCGTGTCGCGGGTCCTGCCAGGCATGCAGGCGGCCTTCATCGACATCGGCCTCGAGCGCACGGCGTTCCTGCACGTCTCCGACATCGTGCAGCCGGCGGACGCCGAAGGCTCGGGCGAGGAAACGCGCACCGAGAACATCCGCGAACTCGTCAGCGAGGGCGGCGACATCCTGGTGCAGGTGCTGAAGGATCCGCTCGGCACGAAGGGCGCGCGCCTCACGACGTTCATCACGATTCCTTCGCGTTACCTCGTCTACATGCCTTTCGGTCACGGCGTCGGCATCTCCGCCCGCATCGAGACGGAGGAAGAGAGGTTGCGGCTGCGCGAGCTGATGCAGTCGTTCGTGTCGCCGGGCGAGGCGGGCGGCTACATCGTGCGCACCGCGGCGGAAGGCGCGACGGACGCGGCGCTGCGTGCCGACATGCTGTTCCTGCGCAAGTTGTGGGAAGTCCTCTCGACCAAGGCGGCGAGTACGCGCGCGGGCACGCTGGTGCACGAAGACCTGCCGCTGCCGCTGCGCCTGATGCGGGACCTCGTCGGTGAGGGTGTCGACCGGGTGCTGGTCGATCACGAACGCACCTGCGAGCGGATGCTGGAATTCGCGACGACGTTCATGCCCGCGCACGGCGCCCGCGTCGAGCGTTACACCGGCAACCGGCCGCTGTTCGACCTGCACGGCGTGGAAGAGGAGGTCCAGCGCTCGCTCGAGCGCAAGGTGCCGCTCAAGTCCGGCGGCTACCTGATCATCGACCAGACCGAGGCGCTCACGACCATCGACGTCAACACGGGCGCGTACGTAGGCCACCGCAACCTCGAGGAGACGATTTACCGCACGAACCTCGAAGCGGCGGTGGCGATCGCGCGGCAGCTGCGGCTGCGCAATCTCGGCGGCATCATCATCATCGACTTTATCGACATGGAGGAGGAGGAGCACCGCAAGCAGGTGCTGCAGGCACTGGAGAAGGCGCTGGCGGCGGATCACGCCAAGACGCACGTGTCCGCAGTGTCCCCGCTCGGCCTGGTCGAGATGACCCGCAAGCGCACACGTGAAAGCCTCGCACACCAGTTGTGCTCGCCTTGCCCGGCCTGCGAGGGCCGTGGTTTCGTCAAGACGCCGGAAACCGTCTGTTACGAGATCTTCCGCGAGGTGCTGCGCCAGGCGGGCCAGTTCGACTTCCAGCAGCTCATGGTGCTCGCGCACTCGGACGTCATCGAGCGCCTGCTCGACGAGGAGTCTGCCGCGCTCGGCGAACTCGAAGTGCTGGTCGGCAAGCCGATCCGCCTGCAGACCGAGGCGCTCTACCTGCACGACCAGTACGACGTGGTGCTCATGTGATTGCCACCCGGTGGTGGCGCCTGGTCGCAGGCACCGCGGCCGGACTGCTCGTCGTGGTCGCGCTGCTGCTGACGGCGCTGCGCATTGCGATCGCCTACGTGCCGCACAACGAGCAGAAGCTGCGCACGTGGATCGAACGCCAGACGCACATGAAGTTCGAGTACTCGCGGCTCGACGCGCGGCTGCGCTGGTATGGGCCGGAAGTCGTGCTGCGCGATCTGCGCGTGGTGGCCGAGGACGGCTCGCAGACTCTGTTTGCCACGCGCGAAGGCAGCATCGGCCTCGACCTCTGGAACTTCCTCCGCACGGGTCAGTTCGTGGCGGGCCGCATCCGCATCCTCGAGCCGCGCGTGACGGTCGTGCGTCTCGCCGACGGCCGCATCCGGCTGCTGGGCCTGCGCGAGCGTCCCGCCGACCGACCGCCATTCGATTTCGACCGTCTCCCGGCAGGACGCGTCATCGTCGACGATGCGACCGTCGTCTATCGCGACCTGAAAACGGGTCGCGCGCCGCTCGAGCTCATCGATCTCGACGTCCAGTTGCGCCGCGACCGCGATTTCGTCGTGATGGAAGGCAACGCCACGTTGCCCGACGAACTCGGCACGCGCGCCGACTTCGACGTGCGCCTCAAGGGCACGCTCGACGAGCGTGAGCACCTCGATGCGCGGGTCGAGATCGATGCGGACACGGTGCGGCTGGCCGGTCTTGATGACTTCCTGCCACCACAGGTCGCCAGGCCGCTCGCGGGATCCGGCCATCTGCGCGGCGTGTTGGCACTCGAGCAAGGCAACGTTTCGAGCGTACGACTCGGCTTTGAGTTGCGTGACGTTGCGCTGCAATTGCCGCGTCGTGCCGTGCCGCCGATCGAGGCCGTGCGCATCACGGACCCGCGGCTCGAACTCGCGCCGGGCAGCCACGTTGAATTCCCGACGGTGACCCGGGAGATGGTCGAGCGTGCGCCGCCGCCGTT
Organism: Pseudomonadota bacterium; assembly: GCA_016705325.1. Taxonomy (GTDB): domain Bacteria; phylum Pseudomonadota; class Gammaproteobacteria; order Steroidobacterales; family Steroidobacteraceae; genus RPQJ01. The sequence goes on from JADIYJ010000030.1 coordinate 135,099, forward strand.
GCCCGCAGTGGCTCACTACGGCGCCCTCGAAGGCGATGCGCGTCTGCGTCGAGAAGGCGAGGCCTGGGTCTTCCGGATCGAGGGCCTGCGCGTGCGGGCCGGCACTCCACGCGCGGCGGACGAGACGCGGGCCTGGGGACGCTGGACCGGGAAGCCGGTGACGCGCTTCGGGTTCGAGCTGAACGTCGACGGGCTCGACTTGACCTCGACCTGGCCGCTGGTACTCGCATTTGCGCCCGCGACCTTCGATCGTTTTGCGGGATTGGCGCCGCGCGGACGAGTGGAGACACTGCGAGCCAGCGTGCAGCGCGAGCGGGCCGGCATCCCGTCGACGTTCACGGTGCAGGCAGATCTTGTCGGCATCGGCGTTCAACCCATCGGACGCTTCCCGGGTTTTTCGGGTGTCTCGCTCAGGCTCGATGGCAGCGACCAGCGGGGCAAGTTGCAGCTGCGCGCGGACCAACCCGTGTTCGAGTGGCCGCGGATGTTCCGGGAGCCGCTTGCGCTCGAGCGCGTCACTGCGGACGGCGGCTGGCGCCGCGAGGGCGCGGTCTGGGTTGCGAACGTCAAGGGCGCACAGGTACTGCACCGCCAGGGCCGCGCGCAGGTGGACGTCGAGTTCAGCTTCGAAAAGCCCGGCGTCTCGCCGATCCTGCTGCTGACCGCCGCAGTGCCCGAGGTCGACATCTCACTGGTGCCGAAAGTCGTGCCGGTCGGCCGCTTGCGCGAGCGCACGATCGCGTGGCTTGATCGTGCTTTCGTCCGCGGTACGGCCACGAACGGCAGGTTGAGTTACCGCGGGCCGGTGCGGAAGTTTCCGTTCCGCGACGGCGAAGGTGATTTCACCGCCTCCGCCGACGCGACCAACGTGACGCTCGACTACTACCCCGGGTTCGCGCCGCTCGCCAATGCCTCGGGCACGGCGAGATTTCACAACGCATCGATCGAAGCGGACGTCGCGAGCGGCGAACTCGGCGGGCTGAAACTGTCGCAGGCCCGGTTCCGGATGGCGGATTACAAGGCGCCGATCCTCGAGATCGACGGCAAGGCTGGCGGGGACCTGCAGCAGGCGCTTGCGTATGTGCAGGCGAGTCCGCTGGGGCCGATCATCGGCGAGCAGTTCATGGGCCTCGCCGGCAGCGGCCCTGCGCAGTACCAGGTCAAGCTGTCGTTGCCGGTGATTTCGGCTGAGGTGCTGGCGGCGATGCCGGCACCGCCGCCGCCGCGCGACTACACCGTGCGCGCGATGCTCGGCGGTGTCACCGTCGCATTGCCGGCGCTGCGGGCGCCTGCCCAGCGCGTCGAAGGCACTTTCGAGCTGCACAACTACGAGGTGAAGATCGCGGGCCTGCGCGGCACGATCCTCGACGGCCCGTTCGAGCTTTCGGCAGGCCCTGGCCGCGCCTCCCGCGAGGTCGAAGCCGCGGTGGAACTCACGGCCAAGGGCCGCGCGGGCGGCGCCAGGCTACCCGCATTCATCGGCCTGCCGGCAACCATCGCGATGAGCGGTGCGACGGACTGGGACCTGCAAGGCCATATCGAAAAACGACGAGCCGGCGGTGCCTGGTCCCTGCAGTTCGACGTCGCGAGCAACCTGGACGGACTCGTCATCCAGGCGCCCCGGCCGTTTGCCAAGGCCGCGCCCGAGACGCGGCCGACGCGCGTACAGATCGAGATTCCCCGTCCGCGCGTGAACGAGGTGACGCTGGAGTCTGGCAGCGCCCGCGCGAAGCTGCGTTTCGCCGTGCGGGACGACGTCTGGCGTCTCGACCGCGGCGCGGCGCGCTTCGACGCGCAACCCGTGGTGCTGCCGGCACAGCCCGGCTTGCTGGTGAGCGGGGAGTGGCCGCAGTTCGACCTGGGTGAGTGGCTCGCACTCTCGAACAGGCCTGCCGGGGGTTCGACGAGCATCGGCGGCCAGCGCCTGATGGACTGGCTCGGTCCCGTCGACGTCCACCTCGATCGTGCGACGATCTTCGGCTTCGAGTTCCGCGATGTGATCGCGAAGCTGCGCAGCGAGGGTGACCTCTGGCGGGTCGCGGTGACGGGACCGCAGGCCGAAGGGCAGGTGGCCGTGCCCGACAATCTCACGCGCGGCCGGCCGATCGTGCTCGACATGAAGCGGCTGCAGCTCACCCGTGAGGAATCGAGCCCCGCTGCGGTGGCAAAAGCAACGGCAGACGTGCAGATCGACCCGCGCACTCTGCCTGCCATCAGCGCCGTTGCCGAAGATTTCACCTGGCAGTCACGGCACTTCGGCCGCCTGGTCGCCGCGATTTCGCGGGATCCGCGCGGTCTCAACATCGATTCGATCGCGACGACGTCGCCGGCTTTCGATCTGCTCGCCAACGGCAGCTGGTGGATGGAGCAGGGTGCGCCACGCATGCGTATCGAGGTGCTGCTGACCAGCACCGACTTCAGCGCCGCTGCGAAAGCGCTTGCCTTCCGCGACGCGATCGACGCCAGCAAGGCCAGGTTCGCAGCGAATCTCTGGTGGCCCGGCGGTCCGTCGATGGACGTGCTCAAGACCCTCAACGGCACGCTCCACGTGTCGCTCGAGGACGGCCGCCTGCGCGACATCGAGCCGGGCGCGGGCCGCATGCTCGGGCTGTTGAGCGTGGCCCAGTTGCCGCGACGACTTGCGCTCGATTTCCGTGACGTCACCGACGAGGGCCTCGCCTTCAACAGCGTGCGGGGCGATTTCGAGGTGCGCGCGGGCAATGCGTTCACGCAGAACCTGCTGCTCAAGGGCGCAGCAGTCGACATGGGAATCGTGGGACGCACCGGCCTTGCGACCGAAGACTACGACCAGACGATCGTCGTGAGCGGCAACCCCAGCGGACCGCTGGCTGTCGCCGGCGCGCTCGCGGCTGGGCCGGTGATTGGCGCTGGAGTGCTGGTGCTGTCACAGCTGTTCAAGGACCAACTGCAAGGACTCACCCGGGCCTATTACCATGTGACCGGTTCGTGGGCCGCTCCGGTCGTACAACGCATCGCCGCGCCTGCCGGTGACGGCGCGGCGGCCGGGACGGCTGAAAAGCAAAGGGAAAACTCACCGTGACGCAAGTCGCCGCCATCCAGATGACTTCCTGCGCCAGCGTGGCGCGCAATCTCGCTGTCGCCGGCGAACTGCTCCGCCAGGCCAGGGCGCAGGGTGCAGTGGTCGCCGTGCTGCCGGAAAACTTCGCGTTCATGGGACGCGGCGAAGCCGACAAGCTTGCGGTCGCCGAGACGCACGGGTCCGGCCCGATCCAGACACATCTTGCCGAGCAGGCGCGCATGCACCGCCTCTGGATCGTCGGCGGCACGATCCCGCTCAAGCTGCCGGACGAGCCGCGTGTTGCGGCGGCGTGTCTCGTCTTCGACGACGCGGGTCGCGAGGTCGCGCGCTATGACAAGATCCACCTGTTCGACGTGGATGTGCCTGGCAAGCTCGAGAGCCACCGTGAATCGAAGGCGGTGCGACCCGGTACGCGGGTCGTCACGGTCGACACGCCGGCCGGCCGGCTTGGCCTCGCCGTCTGCTACGACGTCCGTTTTCCCGAGCTCTTCCGCGAACTGCTGCAGCAGGGCGCCGAATGGTTCACTTTGCCGTCGGCATTCACGGTGCCCACCGGCCGTGCCCATTGGGAACTGCTGCTGCGCGCGCGTGCGGTCGAAAACCTCTGTTACCTGGTGGCGCCTGCGCAGTCCGGATTCCACGAGAACGGGCGCGAAACCCACGGCGACTCGATGATCGTCGAGCCGTGGGGCCGGGTCCTGGCCCGATTGCCGCGCGGAACCGGCGTGATCACGGCAGAATTGGACCTCGCGCGGCAGCGCCGTTTGCGGCAGGATTTCCCTTCCGTCCGGCACCGCCGGCTGGCCGTGGCCGCGCCTCGCCAGGAATCATGAAACCGCACATTCCGCCACCGCTATTCGCGCCCCAGCCCGCCCCGCTCATGGCAGGCGTCACCGCCCGTGATCCGCTCGACGTCGCACGTGCCGCGCTGCTCGGCCCGGCCGAACTCGACGAGAACGGTATCGCGAGGGTGCTCGGCGACGTGATGGGTCACGCCGTCGATTACACCGACATCTATTTTCAGCTCACGCGCGAAGAATCGTGGGCGCTCGAGGACGGCATCGTCAAGGACGGCGCCCACAGCATCGAGCAGGGCGTGGGTGTGCGCGCACTGGCCGGTGAGAAGACCGGCTTTGCCTATTCCGACGAGGTGATGCTGCCCGCGCTGCTCGAGGCCGCACACGCCGCGCGCGCCATCTCGCGTTCCGGTGCGGGGGGCAGCGTGCAGGCCTGGCATGCCACCGGCGGACGCGGCCTCTACCCGGCCGTCGATCCGGTCGAGACGATGGCCGACGACGACAAGGTCAAGCTGCTCGAGCAGATCGACCGCGAGGCGCGCTCGCTCGATTCGCGCATCACGCAGGTGATGGCAAGTCTCTCGGCATCGCACGACATCGTGCTCGTCATGGCGAGCGACGGCACGCTCGCCGGCGACGTGCGGCCGCTGGTGCGGCTCAACGTCAGCGTCATCATCGAACAGGACGGTCGGCGCGAGCAGGGCTACGCCGGCGGCGGCGGGCGTTTCGCCTATACGGAGTTCCTGGCCTCGGGGCGCTGGCGTGCGCTCGTCAAGGAAGCCGTGCGCACGGCCCAGGTCAATCTCGACGCGGTGCCGGCACCGGCCGGCACGATGACCGTCGTGCTCGGCGCAGGCTGGCCCGGAGTGCTGCTGCACGAAGCCGTGGGCCACGGTCTCGAAGGCGATTTCAACCGCAAGGGCACTTCCGCGTTCAGCGGACGCATCGGGCAGCAGGTTGCGGCCAGGGGCATCACGATCGTCGACGACGGCACGCTCGCGGCACGCCGCGGCTCGCTCAACGTCGACGACGAAGGCACGCCCACGCAATGCACCACGCTGATCGAGGACGGCTGCCTCCGCGGCTACCTGCAGGACAAGCTCAACGCGCGCCTCATGGGCGTGAAGCCGACGGGCAACGGCCGTCGCGAGAGCTTTGCCGCGCTCACGCTGCCGCGCATGACCAACACCTACATGCTGCCCGGCCAGCATGCGCCGGAAGAGATCATCGCCTCGGTCGACAAGGGCCTCTACTGCCGCAATTTCGGCGGCGGCCAGGTCGACATCACGTCGGGCAAGTTCGTGTTCTCGGCGAGCGAGGCCTACCTGATCGAGAACGGCAGGATCACGCGCCCGGTGAAAGGCGCCACGCTGATCGGCAACGGCCCCGAAGTCATGACCCGTGTCTCGATGATCGGCAATGACCTCAAGCTCGACGACGGCGTGGGCACCTGTGGCAAGGAGGGGCAGGAAATTCCGGTAGGCGTTGGCCAGCCCACCCTGCGCGTGGACGCGCTGACGGTCGGCGGCACAGGCTGATTCCGCCGTGTGGCTGCCGCGACCGCTGTACGAAGCCCTGCCTTACCTGGCGGCCGGCGCCGGGCTCGGGTGCTTCGCGGTGGCCTGGTGGGTCGAGCATGCGCCGCAAAGCCTGCTGTTCATCGCTGGCGGCGCGCTGGTTACCGTCGGGGCGTTGCTGTGGATGAAGCGACGCGATTACCGCGCCACACAGTCGGGTTACGATCCGCGCGCAATCGACGAATAGGACGACTCGTCCTGTTCGTCGTCCTCGTTCTCCGACTCGTCGTCGTCGGCATCCCTGATCGGAATCGGAATCCGGCAGCACCGTCGTCCGGGTTGCGTGGGTTTCATCGCCCGGCTCGACTGGCAGGTCCACCGGTGAATACGTGATTTCGTGCATCCCCAGCTTGATCACGTCGCCCGCCTGCAGCTTGTGCCGGCGCACACGCTTGCCGTTCAGGAATACGCCGTTCGTGCTGTTCAGGTCTTCCACGTAGCAGTTGTCGACGGACGTGACGAGCTGCATGTGGTGGCGGCTCACGAATTTGCTGTCGATCTGCATGTCGTTGTCGGTGGTGCGGCCGACGATGAAGCGGCCAGGCACGAGCAGCGCGTGATCGATCGTAACGCCCCGCTTGGAGAGCACGACCCGCCCCACCGGCGGCCGCGGTTGCGGCGAGGTATCGTCGATGCGGGTTGCCGGCAGGTCGGTGTGCGTGCGCCCGGCGTACTCCTGCCACTGCAGTTCGCGCAGAACCTTTCGTAAGATCTCGACGTCGACTTTTTCCACGTCGCTGCCGAAGGCAGAGAGCAGGCACGTGTCGCACAGCGTGTTGGTGAGGCGGGGGATACCGCCCGTGTAGCGGAAAATCAGCGGGAACGTGTCTGGCTCGAAGATCTCGCGGTCCTCGGAACCGGCCACCCTGAGGCGATGGAGGATATAGGCGCCCATCTCCGACTCGGTCAGCGCGCTCAGGTGGAAGCGCAGCCGCACGCGCTGGCGCAACTGGATGAGCTCGTCCGAGTCGAGCTTGGCATGCAGTTCGGGCTGGCCCGCCAGGATGATGCGCAGCACCTTCTCCTTGGTCGTTTCGACGCCCGAGAGCAGGCGCACTTCCTCCAGCACCTTGTTGCTGAGGTTCTGCGCTTCGTCGATGATCAGCAGCACCCTGCGGCCGTTCGCGTGCTGCTCGATCAGGAAGTTGTTGAGCGTGTCGAGGAGTTCTGCCTTGCGCATGCGGAACGGGCTGAAGCCGAACTGCGCGAGCAGGCCCTGCAGGAACTCGATCGGCGAGACCTGCGTCTGGTTGATCTGGGCGACGACGACGTCCTGGTCGATTTCCTTGAGGAACGACTCGATCAGCGTGGTCTTGCCGGAACCGATCTCGCCCGTGATCACGACGAAGCCGTCCGTGAACCAGATCGTGGACTCCATGTACGCCTTGGCGCGGGAGTGGATCTGGCTCAGAAAGAGAAACGCCGGGTCCGGGCTGAGCCGGAACGGAAGTTCCTTGAGCTTGAAGTGTTCCAGGTACATCGTGTGCTCGATTCCCCTTCGTTGAGTATACGGGAGCCGGGCAGGCCTCAAACTGCGCGGTCCGTCACATAACCCCGGCGACCCATTGCCGCGGCGCCGGAAAGCCTTGCTTCAGCGTGGCGGCATTTTCCGCAGGACCTTCCGCACCAGCCGGTCGCGCTCGACCGCACTGGCGGCCACGACCGTGCAGTGGCCGATCTTGCGTCCCGGTCGCGGCTCCTTGCCGTAATCGTGCCAGTGCACGCCGGGCAGGGCCAGGATGGCATCACGCTCCGGCAGGGTACCGATGAAATTGATCATGGCGCAATGGCCTGCCGGGCTCGTGTCGCCGAGCGGCAGTCCGAGGATCGCGCGCAGGTGGTTCTCGAACTGCGACGTGACTGCGCCTTCGATGGTCCAGTGTCCGGAGTTGTGCACGCGCGGCGCCATTTCGTTGGCGACCAGTCTGCCCTTGCGGACGAAGAACTCGAGTGTCAGCACGCCGGCGTATTCGAAGTGCCGCAGCATGCGCTTGAGGCAGATCTCCGCCGCTTTCTGCAGGACGGGGTGACGGTGCGGCGCCAGCGTCAAGCGCAGGATGCCGTTCTTGTGCGTATTGGCGACGATCGGATACGCGCGCACCTCGCCCGTCGTGCTGCGCACGCCGACGATCGACACTTCGCGTTCGAAGTCGACGAAGCCTTCGAGAATCAGCGGCACGTTGCCGATCGCATTCCAGGCGGGTTCGAGATCGGCGGGTTTGCGCAAGTAGCGCTGGCCCTTGCCGTCGTAGCCGAGCCGGCGCGTTTTCAGCACGCCTGGCAGGCCAAGCTCCTTGACCGCGGCGCGCAGTTCCTCGAGCGAGTCCACGGCGCGGAAGGGCGGCGTCGGAATCTTCAGCGTCGAGAACAGCTGCTTCTCGAGCAGGCGATCCTGCGACACGCGCAGTGCCTCGACCGGCGGCCACACGGGATGCGTTGCCGCTACCTGCTGCAGCGCGGCCACGGGAACGTTTTCGAATTCGTACGTGACCAGGTCGACATCGGCGGCCAGCCGCTCGAGACTGTGCGGATCGTCGAACGCACCCGTGATGATCGGCGCAACCTGGCCGCCGGGCGAATCCGCGCTGGTGTCGAGAAAGCGGAACTGCTGTGCCAGCGGATAGCCCGCGAGGGCCAGCATGCGTCCGAGCTGGCCCGCACCGATGATGCCGATCTTCACGTTGCGATGGTCGGGTTGCGAGGGTCGGGTTGGGCGAGGACTTTGTCGGTCTGTGCGGCGCGGTAAGCATCGACGGCCGCGCGAATCTTCGCGTCCCCGTTGGCAAGGATCGATGCGGCCAGGAGCGCGGCGTTGGTCGCGCCGGCTGCGCCGATTGCGAGCGTGGCGACCGGGATGCCAGCGGGCATCTGCACGATCGAGAGCAGCGAGTCGAGTCCGTTCAGTGCCTTGGACTGAACCGGCACGCCGAGCACGGGCAGCGACGTCTTGGCGGCGCACATGCCCGGCAGGTGCGCAGCACCGCCGGCGCCCGCGATGATGACCTCGAGGCCACGTGCGCGCGCGGTGGAAGCGTAGTCGAAGAGCAGATCGGGCGTGCGGTGCGCGGAGACGACACGCACCTCGTGCGGGACGCCCAGACGCTCCAGCATCTCGGCAGCGGACTTCAGGGTGTCCCAGTCGGACGTGGACCCCATGATGATGCCAACGCGCGGTTTCACCGGGACATTGTACAGACGGCCGCGAAAAACGCTAAATCGCCGGCTTTTCGAGGGCATCCCGCAGGCGGCGGAACAATTGCCTGGCGGCGGCGGGCGGGTGGGCACCGGCCTGCTCGGCTCGTGCCTGCCGGGCCAGCGAACGGATCTGCTGCAGGCCCGTCGGGTCGATCTGCGCGGCGAGTTCGGTCCAGGCGGCGGGCTCGTCCGCGATCAGGCGCTCACGCCACTGTTCGATCGCGTGCTCGCGGCGGGTCCGCTGGCGGTCGATTTCGCCGCGTCGTTCGAGGGTGGCGCGGATGGGTTCGACGTCCACGCCGCGCATGACCTTGGCAATGAACATTTCCTGCCGGAGACGGGCGCCGTGGGCCGTGATCCTGCGGCATGCCATGACCGCGTCGTAGAGGCTCTCCGGCAGGTTCATGGCCTCGAGCTCGGCCAGCGGCAACTCGACCAGTTCGACGCCGATCGCGCGCAGCTCCTGGTCCTGTCGCTTGAGTTCGCTCTTGCTCGGACCCGCGTCGAAGCCTTCGCGAGCGGCCTCGTCGTCCTGCTGTCCGTCGTATCTACCTGGAAATGCCTGCTTGCGCGCCATGAATCCGCCTTGTTCCGGATGCTAGCACGCAGGGCGCAGGCCCGGACCGCTGCTAGAATCGCAGGCCTGCCAACAGGCCCCGACCACGGACGCTGCCGCACGATGAGCACGACTGTCGCCCTCAAGAACCATTCCCCGATGCTGACCGCCGACGGTGCCGACCTGCTGGCGCTGGTCGAACTTGCGCTGGCCGAGGCACGCACCCTGGGAGCGGGCCAGGCCGAAGCGGCCATCAGCATGGACGTCGGCCTGAACGTCAGTGCGCGCCTCGGTGAAGTCGAGACGATCGAGTACCAGCGCGACCGTGGCATGGCTGTCACCGTGTATTTCGGCACGCGCAAAGGCAGCGCGAGTACGGGGGACCTCGGTGCGGCGGCGCTGCGTGAGACCGTGGCCAAGGCCTGCACGATCGCGAAGTTTACGGCTGAGGATCCGTGCGCGGGCCTGCCCGATGAGCAAGATCTCGCGCGGGACGTGCCCGGGCTCGATCTCTCGCACCCGTGGGAGATATCGCCGGAACGCGCATGCGACATGGCAATCGCATGCGAAGCCGCCGCGATGGCGGTCGACAACAGGCGCATCACCAATTCGGAAGGCGCTGCGGTCAGCACGCATCGCGGCCTGCGAGCGTACGGCAACTCGCTCGGCTTCCTCGCGGCCTATCCTGGCACGGTGCACAGCATCAGCTGCTCGGTGCTCGGCACCGAAGGCGAGCAGATGGAACGCGACTACTGGTACAGCACGGTCCGCGACTGGCACGAGCTGGAATCGGCGGCCAGTGTCGGTCGCCGCGCCGGCGAGCGCACCATCGGCCGGCTCGGCGCGCGCAAACTGGCGACCATGAAGGCGCCGGTGCTGTACTCACCGGACGTTGCGCGCGGACTCATCGGGCATTTCATTGGCGCGATCCGTGGCGGCAGTCAGTACCGCCGCGCATCGTTCCTGCTCGAAGCCGCCGGCCAGCGCGTCTTTCCCGACTGGTTCGCGCTCTCGGAGCGGCCACATCTGTTGAAGGCACTGGCCAGCGCGCCGTTCGATCACGAAGGCGTCACGACGCGCGATCGCGAACTCGTGGAGGCCGGCGTGCTGCTGGGTTACGTGCTGAGCACGTACTCGGCGCGCAAGCTCGGGCTGCGCACCACCGGCAATGCCGGCGGCACTCACAACCTGCTGGTGCACGGTCGTGGCCGTGATTTCGAGCAGATGCTGGCTCTAATGGACCGTGGCCTGTACGTCACGGAACTGATGGGGCAGGGCGTCAACGGCGTGACCGGTGACTATTCGCGCGGCGCGGGCGGCTTCTGGGTCGAGAACGGCCGTATCCAGTACCCGGTGCACGAAGTCACCATCGCCGGCAACCTCAAGGACATGTTCCAGAAGATCGTCGACGTCGGGTCCGACATCGACGTACGCGGCGGCATCCGCACCGGCTCGATCCTCATCGAAGAGATGACGATCGCCGGGGACTGAGGCTTCCTCTCCGGCTTCAGCGGTAATGGTCGGCCGCAAACCCGGACGAACGTCCTGGCATGCAATCCGACTTGTCCCGTCGCGCCTGGAAAGGCAGACACGCGCTGGTGGCGGGCGGTCAATCCGTTCTTCTTTCTGCAACGCGGAAAGGCAGACACGCGTTGCCGAAAGAAGAACGGATCGACCGCTTGCGATGCAGCGCCTTTTCCCGCAAGGCCGGACAAGGGCGCACAGCGCCTGGCGGTCGACTTCTCGAACTCAAGCGGCATTACGGAGGGAAATACGCCGGATTCGGGTCGGGAGACAAAGCGCAGCCAGGCGAGAGGTTCGATGGCCAGGACCGCCTGCCGGATCGCCCGGCCCGGGGTCTGCGTCCGAGTTAGACCGATCAGTGACTTTGGGATTGGAAAGCAGACGTTCGCGTATGCGCACTCTCGGCCAGGAGCGGCCACTGGCACCTTGGCCCGATAGCGGCCCCTCGCGGCTCCGTGCCCTAACGAAACCACCTCCAACGTGACCCGCGACTGTCCTCACTCGTGGGTCCTGTGGGGCCTTCGGAAAGGCGATCAACGCATCGCGGTCCACGAGTCACCTAAGAGAAATGCATATCGACTCCCTGGCGCAGTTGCCTTCCAATAGTGCACACCGTGAGCTTGCGTGCAAAGATGCCAGATTCAACCGACGTTTCTGTCGTTCAATTCGAGATCGGGCGTCATGCCCGAGGCAAGCGAACCCTGGTGCACCGGTATGCCTGAGCTGAAATCTTATGCCGTGTGGGATGTGAGCACCCGGTGGTTTCATTGGATCAATGCGCTCTGCGTCATCGCCTTGACGGCGCTGGGACTCGTAATTCTCACCGCGGGCGGGCTTGGCGTGACGAATGCCGGCGCCGAGGGCAAGCTGCTGCCGAACGGCTGGCTGTTCCCGGGCCGCGATCCCCTCGATCCCGGCGACGCGGCAGCTGAACCGCGTCTCGTGCACGAGACGGCTGCCCTGCGCGCGCATCGACAAGCGCGTCTCGATACACACATCCCGGCTCTGCTTCGCGACTCACCTGCTCGAGAACGAAGGAAGATATCCGGGTGATCAGGTGCTGCTCGGGCACAAGAAGCTCGAGACCACCCGCTGTATACGCAGGTGGCCACGGAGACGCTGCGCGGTGATCAGTCCGCTGAGGCTCCCGACCGGCGTAAGGCAGGCTCGTGCTGGAGGTGGCGGATATCTTCCGCGGCCACGCCGAGCTGGCGGCGCGACCAGGGCGGCCCGGTCTCGGCCAGCTCAAGGTCATGTCGGCGATCGAAACGCTGTCGCAGCGCGGCCCTCGGCGGCCATGCGCTGCGCTGCTCGGCCTGCGCGCAACCACCGGATCGCCTATAACTCCTGCCGCAACCGGCACTGTCCCAAGTGCCAGTCGAGCGCCGCGCAACGCGCTGGCTCGACGCACGTCAAGGCCGACCTGCTGCCGGTCGACTACTACCACGTGGTGTTCACGCTGCCGCGCCCATCAGCGCTATCGCTTCCACCAACAAGGAGCTCGTGTATGGCCTGCTGTTCGATCTCGCCGCCGAGACGCTACGCACGATCGCCGCCGACCCCAGACACCTCCGGTACCGCATCCGGTTTCACCCTGGTGCTGCACACCTAGGGGTCGGCACTGACCCCTACCATCCCCATGTCCACGGCATCGTGCCCGGCGGCGGCCTCGCGCTCGATGCCGAACGCTGGGTACCCTGCAGGCCGGGGTTCTTCCTGCCGGTGCGCGTGCTCTCGCGGCTGTTCCGGCGGCGCTTTCTCGAAAAGCTGTCCGCGGCCCGTAGCCGCGGACAGCTACACTCTTCGGTGAGCACGCGGACCTGGCTGATCCGGACCACCTTCGCCGACTGCATCCGCACCGCTGCGCCAGTGCGAAGTGGAGTTGTCTACATCAGCGCCCGTTCGCCGGACCGCCGCCGTACTCGCCTGTCTGTCGCGCTACCCCACCGTGTCGCCATCCCAACCGCCGGCTGCTGGCCTTGGACGAGCGCGGCGTTACGTTCCGCTGGAAGGACTACCGCGCGGAGGGTCGCACGCGCCACAAGACCATGAGCCTGAGCAGCGCAGAGTTCATGCGCCGGTTCCTGTTGCACGTGCTGCCGGGCGGGTTCCATCGCATCCGCCACTACGGACTGCTCGCCAACGCGCGCCGCAAGTGCAACCTTGCGACCGCACGCACGCTCCTGCACCAACCGGCCCCGGCCGTTGCCCACTCGAGCGAGGCGCCCACCGGCACGGGCCACCCGCAGCCGACGTTCCGTTGCCGACACTGCGGCGCACCGATGCTCATCCTCGAGACCCTCGCACGCGTCCCGCCACATCCGCGGGCCACCGGCTTCGGATCGCGCTCATGAGCATGGGTCGCTCAGCAGCCCCTAATTGCATCGCCGGCGTTGCATCCGTCCGTGCCGACGCGAACGCCCGTGGCCGCGCGCCGCTCAGGAGCGTCAATGACC
>JADIYJ010000031.1 GCA_016705325.1 Pseudomonadota bacterium
CCGCGCCGAAGCCGGTGCCACGCGCTGCTGAAATTGCTCTCGCAGCCATTCGGCGCGACCGAGGCACCGCGCTGGAATGCTGCTGGACTCCGCGCGCAGTCCGTCATTCCGTTTGTGGGCGAACAACCATGGTCGAGACCAAGGACGTGCTCAAGCAACGCGGGTACTGGTGGGACGCCGGCCGCCGCGCTGCTGGTTCGTCGAGTGCGGTCGCGGGAGGCCGTGCAGGAAGAACTGGCGTGGTTGCGCGATAGCGTCTATGGCGGCAAGAGCGTCGGCTCGACCTCGACGAGTTCGACGCCAGGACGCAGTACGCAAATAGCACCCGAAGGAAAACGCGCGGGATTGCCGGACGAAGTGACCCAGGTTCATCCTTGCCCGGCCAGTCACGCGGAATCCTCGACATGACAGTGAGAGACGGCAACGGCAACGCGCTAGCGAGGGAGATTCGGTACAGGTCATCAAGGACCTGAAGGTGAAAGGATCGTCGGAGACGCTGGAAGCGCGGCACGGTGTTGAAGAACATTCGCCTCACCGACGACGCGGAAGCGATCGAGTGCCGGGCAGGGGCCGCAACACCGTCGTCCTCAAGACCTAACTTCCTGAAAAAGCATAGGTACGGCTGGCTGCCTTTCAGCCAGGACTTCATGAACACGCGGCAGTCAGAAATCGCCGCCATGACACTGTGGCTGGCCACGGGCATCGCCCGTGCAGCGGAACCAGCGGCTGACCTGGTCGTGGTCGGTGCGGCGATCGCGACGCTGGATCCAGCCCGTCCGGAGGCCACGGCACTAGCCGTGGCGGCGACCACATCGTGGCCGTCGGCGGCGATGCCAAGATTACTGGGTTAGTTGGACCCGCCACGCGCCTCGAGGCCGGCGGGCGCCGCGTCGTGCCGGGGGTTCATCAGAGAAAGCCACGGGCGCTTCATGTCCCTCAGTGGGTCGCTCGGCACGCTCGACTTGCGCAGTGCGCAGCGGTGGGAGGACATCGTCCGGCGCAGGTCAAGGCGGCGGCCACCGCTGCGCCGGGTACCTGGATCGTCGGCCGTGGCTGGCACCGGGAGAAATGGCGCGGGTTGCCCAGCCGATGACGGTGGGGCGTGCCGACCAACGCGGCGGTGAACGCAATGGCGCCGCAATCCGTGGCCCTCGAGCACGCGAGCGGTCACGGCGTGATCGTGAACGCGGCGGGCTGGCGCTGGCCCGGCATCGACTAAGGCGACCGATCCCACCGGTGGACGGGTCGTGCGCGACACGAACGGCACGCCGACCGGTTAGCTGGTCGATACGGACCGCCGACCCAGTGTACGCGGCACAGCAACGCGCGCTGGCCGCGCTGCCCGTTGCGAACGGCGTCAGTTGCGGGTCGAGCAGGTTCGCCGGGCCGGGCAGGAAGCGCTGAGCAAGGGCGTCACCACGTTCCACGATGCAGGTGCGTCGTTCGCGACGATCAGTCTATCGCGAGGCTGGCGGAGGCCGGCGAGTTGCCGGTCCGGCTTTGCGCGATGGTGGGTGGCGGAAGCAACAGGCGCCTGGCGCACGAACTGCCCGCGATACCGGCCTGGTCGGCATGCGAATCACTTTCTGACCAACGTGCGATCAGAAAGCGCATGGTGGACGGCGCGGCCGCTCACCAGCGCCTGGCTGCTTTAGAACCGTACCGCGGACGCCCGACAGCACCGGGGCTCGTGGTCGACAGCCTGGGGAGACGATCAGGCGCACCGCGGAACTCGCGCTCGCCAATGGGTACCAGCTGAACACCCGCGCGATAGGCGACCCGCGCCATCACGGGATCCTGGATCTGTACGAACGCGTGCAACGCGGACGACAACCGTGCGCTGCGCTGGCGCATCGAGCACGCGCAGCGTCTGCCACCACGACGGACGTGCCCTTCGCCAGGCTCAGCGTATTGCGTCCATGCAAGGGGTCCACGCGAGCTCGGACGGACCGTAGGTGCCAAGCCTCAGCAAACACGCGCCGGCAGGCGAGCATGCCGACTGTGGCGCTCAACGATCGTTCCGGCGCGCTGGTGAGCAACGGCACCGGACGATGCCGGTCGAAGGCATCGACCCGCTGGCGAGCTTCCGCCGCCTCGGTCACGCGCGAAATAGTAAATAGCCAGCGCTTTCACCCCGAAACGGAACATGTCGCGCCAGGAAGCGCTCGCCAGCTACACCTGGAACAACGCCTACGCCGGCTTCGAGGAGGACCTCAAGGGCCGGCCTCGCGCCGACCAAGCTGGCCGGTTTCGCTCGATCGCGACATCCTGCGCGTGCCGGGCGCCGAGCTTGCCTCGGCGCGTCGCTGCACGATACTGGCCGGGCGCGTCGTTTACAGCCGCGCGCCCCAGGCGCCCTGAGCCCGCAGCGGGCGCGGTCAGTCGCGGCGCGGTTGCTGATCGAGTTCAGTGCGACACCGGTGGCGGCGATCGCGCAGGTGCAAGCGGCGCAGGATGGCGTGCCACTGAATGTGTAGCGATCCAGCAGTCGTACCTCGACAGGCGTCGAACGCAGAGCGGTCGCTGGAACGCCCGCGACCAATCGCGGACCCGCAGGTTAGTTCCGGCGCTGGCGAGTCTTCGACGACTGAGGCGCGTCGGCCGACCACCGGCGAGCGTTAGCCGGGGTTGGGTCGAGGACGGGGCGCTCGCGAAGTGGAGTCTGCACACGGCGGCGACTGCGACGAGTCTTGTTGATGCGATCGAGGTGGCGGCGAATCGACGGGGATTCGGATTCGACGACGTCGATTGCGCAGAGACGATCATACAGGGCCAAAGCACGGCCTTAAGCGTGCTGCCGGCCGAAGCGGTATACCGGGTCGATGTGCTCGAGCCACTGCTGGGGGTGTTTGCGAAGTTGGGAGGGTGGAGTCGAACGGTGGCGCGGTGACGGTGCTGGTGGTGTTTGCTATCGACAGCAGCGGACGTTCGCGAATGCGTAAAGCCGGCCATAACCGGCCCCATTGCGTCGCCGCCCGGCGCGGTCGGTCGTACCTGAACAGGTTCGTTGCGCGGCGGAGCCCGGCACGCTGGTGCTTGCCCCAATAGACAATTGGCGTCTACAGCCCCAATCAACGGTGGAGGATTTGACATGCGGCGACGCCACGTAGTCACTTGCGTGATGATAAGGCCCTACTGACCTCCTTGGGTGCTGCCAGCGCGCTGGCCGATGCCGACCGGCAATGCCGTCGAATTCGGATTGGGGAGAGGTCGAAAGTACATCGACAATTCCGGAATGGATCCGGCGCATCAGGAACATGGACGTGGAATACCTCAGGAGCACGAACTGGATCCAGCGGATCGGATCACACGACGTCAATACATCGGCAGCACGAACTGGGTCAAACGGATCGGACCCCCTACGACGTCGAATACATCAGCGGCACAGACTGGATCCGCCGCATCAGGAACATGGATATCGAAATTACGTCAGCAGCACGGACTGGATCAAATACATCGGAAATCGCGGGGCCGCAGCGGGCCACACGACCGCGAGAGTCAACGCCAAACAAGAACCGCACGATCATCGCTTCCCGCCGGCCGGTTCCAGTGGCTTCAACCGCTGCAGCGGGCCGGCGCCCCCCACGCACCGGGGGAAATTTCCCGTCGGGGGGCGTTGGACAACTTATGGTGAAAAGGACACCAGCGGTGCGGCGCTCCGGTCGCCACGGGTCAGGACCCACCCGGGCTACGTCTACCTCGGGACACGGGACGGGATGGCTCGGCGAAGCCCGACGAGCCAGAAGCGGCCGGGGGGGGGCGTCCGATCAAGGAAAACAACGGTTACCCTTCCGCCTGGGCGCAAAGGGTCCTTAGGGCGCCCTACTTGACCCTAGGGGTCTGGACTCCGCTTTTGAAGCGGGAACTTCTGGGTCGGTATGCCCCGCTCTTGGTCTGCTATTGGGCCGCCTCACGGAAGCAGCGCGAAGTTGAATCCGCGTCGCCGTGGTAGTACATTCTGACTACCTTCGCGAGGATCGGTGATGTCCGCAACCAGCCTTAAGCTTCCAGACGACCTCAAGCGACGCATTGCCAGGCTTGCCGCTAGCAGCGGGCAGACGCCTCACGCGTTCATGGTCGATGCGCTGGCCCGTGAAGCGGAGCGGTCTGAGCTGCGACAGCGATTCGCAGCCGAGGCGGCCGAGTCGGAACGCGAGGCGCTCGGCAGCGGCAAGGCTCATTCTCTGGCCGCGACGTTCGAGTATTTGGCCGGGAGAGTTGCTGGCAAGAACCCACGGCGCCCGCGGGCTCGTTCGTGGCGCGCGTCGAAGTAAGCACCCGGGCGCTCCGCGATCTGGAGCGCTTGTTCGATTTCGTTGCCGAATTCGATCCCGATCGGGCGCTGGCGCAGGTCTCGAGCGTACGGGCAGCTTTCGAAGTTCTGGCGGATCACCCGCTGCTCGGTCGGGTAGCGGAGGATGGTCGACGCGAGCTCGTGCTGTCTCGTGGCAAGTATGGCTACATTGCAAAGTATCGTTGGTTGCCGGCCGAGGATGTCGTGCTGATCCTGGCTGTCAGGCATCAGCGGGAAGCGGGATACACAGAAGACCAGTAGTGACGTTGCTGCGGAGCGCCTGCCATCGAAGGGCCGCTTAGGGGTCGAGTTTGGGGAGGTCGAATGGACGGGACTCGGACGCGGCGGCTGTCCGCGCGGCCCGTGCGGTCGCGCCCATGTGTGGTTCGGCGTGGGGCCTGAAGACGAGGCGCCCATTATCAAAGCCATATACATATATGGCGTAATAACCATATTCATGGTAAAAGAAGCCGATGGTTGCGAGCTTTGAATGGGACCCCGACAAGGACGCGGAGAACCAGCGCAAGCACGGTGTATCGTTCGCGGAAGCCCAGGCGGTCTTCCTCGATTCTGCTCGTGTTATTGCCCGGGACCTGGAGCATAGCCGCACAGAGCCGCGCTTTTATTGTTTCGGCCGTGTGGCCGACGGCGTTCTTACTGTCCGATTCACTATCGCGGAAATGTCATTCGCATCATCGGTGCCGGATACTGGCGCAGAGGCAAGAAACACTATGAAGCACACTCGAAAGTACACAAATGAGCCGCTCGGTCGCGTAGAGATGGTGGAAGACTTCCTTCCACCGCCGGATCAGCTCGTCTTGAGGGAGGACGGTGTCAAGGTCACCATCTCTCTCAGTAAGAAGAGCGTCGACTTCTTCAAGGCGCATGCCGCGCGGTCGAAGGTTCCATACCAACGGATGATCCGCACCTTGCTCGACAGTTACGCCGACAAATATTCCGAGCGCACTACGAGTTCGCGTCCCGCTGGGCGGCGGTCACCGTGACGTGAGCGCGCGGACTACCGGTCGCCGCGCGTCAACGCAGACGTCAGCCGTGCGCTTTGCAGCGCCACGAACTTCTGCGCGGGGTCGTTCGCGGTCCTACAAGGTCCGCTATCGGGTGCGGAGTCTCGAGAAAGGGACGCTCGCGCTGCGGAGCACGCCTCCGAGGGGATGGTTTGCCCGCCAGGGCAGGGGCGCGTATCCTGCACCAATGGAGTATTAATGGATAAACTCCATGTGAAGAGTAGGGTAGTCGTTGGAGGGCAGCATGACCCAGCGAGCGGTCGAACATCCCGTGGCCGCGGCACTGCCGGCCCGGAACCTGTCCGGTCCGGCCCTGCGGGCGTTTTTCCGCATCTCCGCCGCCTGGGGGCTGAAGTCGGCCGAGGAGCGCGTACTGCTCGGCCAGCCGCCGGAGTCGACCTTCTTCAAGTGGAAGAAGGAGCAGGACGGTACTCTGTCGCGCGACGTGCTGGAGCGGATCAGCTACGTGCTCGGCATCTACAAGGCACTGCAGATCCTGTTTCCCGATCCGGTCCGGGCCGACGCCTGGATCAAACGGGCCAACAGCGCCCCGCTGTTTGCGGGTCAGCGGGCCCTCGATCGCCTGCTGAGCGGTAACGTCAGCGACCTGTTCGTGGTGCGGCAGTACCTCGACGCGCAGCGCGGCGGCGGTTGATGCGGCGCGGCGCGATGCCGGTCGGCGCGAGCGAGATCGATTGGCGGGCGTTCCGGATCGTGCCCAGCCGGTATCCACCGGTCGGCGCCTGGGAGCGGCTCGCGCCGCCGGGAGATTTCGAGGCGCTGGCGGAGCTCGCAGGTCTCACCAACCCGCGCCTGCGCGAAGAACTGGGCGTGCTGGGCACGGTGCCGCGCGAACGCTGGGTGAGCGGGCCCGGCACGACCTCGATCATGGCGGCGTTCACGCACCTGAACCCGGAAGGCTCGCGGTTCTCGGACGGAACGTATGGCGTGTTCTACGCCGCGCGTGAGGTCGAGACCGCGATCCGCGAAACCGCGTACCACCGCGAGCGGTTCCTGGCGCGCACCGAGGAGCCGCCGCAGCGGGTCCAGATGCGCTGCTATGTCACCTCGATCCAGCGCTGCTTCGACGACATCCGCGGCGGGTACCCGGCGCTGCACGACCCGAACAGCTACGCCGTGAGTCAGCGGTTTGCGCGTGACCGGCGCAGTGCAAAGTCGGACGGCGTCGTCTACGACAGTGTCAGGAGGAGCGGCGGTCAGTGCGTTGCCGCGTTCTGGCCCGATTGCGTTGGCGCCTGCACGCAGCGCACGCACTACGACTACCTCTGGGACGGCGCGACCATTGCACAGGTGATCGAGTTGAAGGCCGTCGATTTCTGACGGGCCGGCCACGGTAAAGCGGGCGTTGGCGAATTGGTAATATCGGCCAGCGGCCGGTCGGATCTGGACTTCATATCGCGAAATAGCGAGCGTATCGCCGACTGTTAACGTGCGCCAATGGCAGTCGACGGCGTCGTCAAATCAGTCGAACGCCGCTGACCCGCATTGCAGCGGGCGAGTGCTGCCTCGCGCCTCGCGCCGGGGCTAAAGCTGCTTCGGTCGCTTCCTGGAAGAAGTGAGTAATGCCGGCGGCTGGTCCCTCCAGCACGAAGCGCCGAGCAGGATCAACTGCAACTGCCGGACGAAGTCTTCGGTCATCTCGGCTTCCAGCAGCGGTTGTTCCGCCGGAAGATCCAGTATTTCCGGCGCCGCACCCAGCATCGCCGTGACGACCAGTCCGCAGATCATCTGCAGGCTCGAGGTCGACAGCCCCTCGTAGGCACCGAGGCGGCGGAAGTCCTGCGCCATCTCGTGGGTGAAGTGGCTCACCTCGTTGCGGATCGCAAGACGCAGGATGCGGCTGCCGCCGGCACGCTCACTGGAAATGAACAGGAACAGGAGCCGGTTCTGCTTCACGTAGTGCTGATAGACGAGCACCGAGCGGCGAACCATTTCGCTCTCTTCCTCGCCCACCTGGCGCGCCTCTCGCAGGAGCCGGCGCAGCGTGATGCCCACCTCTTCGACCAGCGCCAGGCCGAGTTCGTCGGTGTTGCGAAAGTGGCGATAGAACGCGTTCGGCACGATTCCCGCCTCGCGCGCGATCTCGCGGATGCCGAGGCTGGTGAAGCTGCGCCCCTCGCCGATCAGGTTGAGCGCCGCTTGCAACAGGCCGTTGCGCGTCAGGTTCTTGCGCTCGCCGCGCGTCAGCGAATCCTCGCGCTTGGCGACGTGCGTTGCGGACGCCATGAGCGGTCCTCGTGTGGCGGAAGAAGCGGAACAGTGCACCGGGAGTGCCGGTGTACATGTGTATCTTACCTTATCGAGCCGATCGCAGCGCAAGCATGACATAAGGGACTGGCATACAGCAGCAGTCCTTTAAGGATAGCCGTGCTCAGCGAATTACTAATAGTTGACTTTTAGTGGACAAGTGTACACAATGCAGTCAACCCGAATCACCGGGTCGATCGAGCGGGCGAGGAGCCCGGTTAGCAATGACCAAGAGTGCTACAACCAGTGTCAGGACGGCCCGCAAGGCTGCCGCCGGATTCCCAGCGGCAACGGCTCAGAAGGTGATTGCCAAAGCGGCACGAAAGCCCGCGGTGATGCGACCGGCCCCGCACGCTGCCGACGCACGCTGGACGAGCAGCCCCGCCAAGCGCCCCGCGCGGGCTGCAGCCGCAGCGCAGCCGTCGCTGCGCTTCCACTACCCGGAGTCGTTGCGCGAAAAAACGGACGCCGTGCTCGAGGCCCTGGAAGCAGCGCCCGAGCACCCCCGTCATGCGCAAGCCATGGCGCAAGTGGTGAGCGAACTCGTCGAAGCCGGCATGGACTACTACTTCATGCGCGCACTGAGGCAGGCCGATGTCGGCTTCGTGGCCGAGCAAACGGCGCGCGTCGGCATGTCGGGGGCGGTCACGCTCATCAACTCGATGAGCTGTAAGTACATCGAGCGGATGGGCAGCGCGCAGCTTCTGGTCGTCGCGCGACACATTCGCGAACTGGGCTGAGACGCTCGACGCCAGCCCCATCGTTGTTGTCACCCGTTCGAATTCGCATTTGCCGTTGTCACGAGACGTTCACCATGCCGACCTACAAGGCACCGTTGCGCGACATGAACTTCCTGATCAACGAGGTCCTGGACTTTCCGTCGCACTATGCCCGCCTGTCCAGCGGTGGCGAGGCGACTCCCGACATGGTCGAGGCCATTCTCCGGGGTGCCGCCACGCTGTGCGAAGAGGTGCTCGCACCGCTCAATCTCTCGGGTGACAGCGAGGGTTGCCATTTCGAGGCGGGCCATGTCAGCACCCCCGGCGGCTTCAAGGAAGCCTATCGCGAGTTCGTCGAGGGCGGATGGCAGGGCCTTTCCTTCCCCGGCGAATATGGCGGCCAGGGTTTGCCGACGTCGCTCGGCATCTTTAAGACTGAAATGATGGGTGCGGCCAACTGGTCGTTCAACATGTATCCGGGGCTGAGCCTCGGTTGCATCGAAACCCTTTTGCGCTACGGCACCGAGGCGCAGAGGGCGATGTACCTGCCACCACTCGTCAGCGGCGAGTGGACCGGCACCATGTGCCTGACCGAGCCGCAGTGCGGCACCGATCTCGGCCAGGTGCGAACTGTGGCAGAGCCACAAGCAGACGGCAGCTACAGGCTCAGCGGCACGAAGATGTTCATCTCTGCAGGCGAGCACGATCTGGCCCCGAACATCGTGCACATCGTTCTCGCCCGGCTGCCCGGCGCACCAGCGGGAACTCGCGGCATTTCGCTGTTCGTCGTGCCCAAGTTCCTGGTCGGCGAAGACGGGTCGACACGTACGCGCAACGCAGTGAGGTGCGGCTCCATCGAACACAAGATGGGTATCCGCGGCTCCGCAACCGCCGTGCTGAACTTCGACGCGGCCGTCGGCCACCTGATCTTCGAGCCGAACAAAGGCCTCGAAGCCATGTTCACGTTCATGAACACCGCGCGCATCGGCACCGCCATTCAGGGCATCGCACATGCGGAAGCCTCGTTTCAGGGTGCCCTGGCCTACGCCCGGGAGCGCCGCTCGATGCGTGCCGTGACGGGGAAGAAGGAGCCGGACGCGAACGCCGATGCGCTGATCTGGCATGCCGACGTGCGTCGCATGCTGCTTACCCAAAAAGCCATTGCGGAAGGCGGTCGCGCCATGATTTACGCGGCGGCCCAGACCGCCGACCTCATGGTCGATGCGGCACGGAGACAGGACCGCGCGACCCAGGACAAGCACGACGACACGCTAGGTTTCTACACGCCCATCCTGAAGGGTTTCCTGACCGAGATGGGACTGGAAGCCGCCAACCTCGGCATGCAGGTCTTCGGCGGCCACGGCTACATCCACGAGCACGGCATGGAGCAGATCGCGCGCGACGCACGCATCGCAACGCTGTACGAAGGCACCACGGGTATCCAGGCGCTCGACCTGCTCGGCCGCAAGGTCCTGCTGGGGACGCGCGGAAAATGCGTGCGCGACTTCAGCCGCATCATGCTGCGTTCGGCGAAGGCCCATTGGCTCGCGCACGGGTCCATCGGCCGCATGGCGCGCTCGACGGCAAAGCGCGCCATCGAGTGGAACCTGCTCACGCTGCGAATCATGCGGCGCGTTGGCAAGGATCGCGATCTCGTCGGCTCGGCAAGCGTGGACTATCTGATGTATTCCGGCTACGTGATGATGGCTCATTTCTGGGCCCGGCAAGCCGCGGTCGCCCAGACGTTTCTGCGCAACGGCAAGGGAGCCGAATCGGCGGAGTTTTACCGCGCCAAGATTCAAACCGCCGAGTTCTACTTCGACCGGCTGCTGCCGCGTGCCGATGCCCACCGCAAGAGCGCACTGGCACCGACGCG
Source organism: Pseudomonadota bacterium (assembly GCA_016705325.1). Taxonomy (GTDB): domain Bacteria; phylum Pseudomonadota; class Gammaproteobacteria; order Steroidobacterales; family Steroidobacteraceae; genus RPQJ01. Next base: position 10,183 of record JADIYJ010000031.1, read on the forward strand.
TTCCCTGATGCAGATGGGCAACGGGGACTTCGCGTTTTCCTGATGCGCCCACGAGGACACGTTATGAACATGCTCAAGCAACTCGACTCAGAAGCGCGCCCGTTGGTGGTGGCACTCGTCCTGGCGATTGCGGTCTCGGCCGCTTTGTTCCTGAATCATCTCCTGGACATCGGCTGGAACCGCTGACCCGGACTTGCGGATGTGAATCACGTGACTGGTTCGGGTCGTTCGCGGTCCTACAAGGTCCGCCGTCGGGTGCGGAGTCTGGAGGAGGGGACGCTCGCGCGGCGGAGCAGTGTCTCCGAAGGGATGGTTTGCCGATGAGAATCCGCCCGACGGGAGGGGAGTCAGATCGCAAAGCGCTAGCGTGCGGCAACTGCTCTGGACCGGAGCGGACGTTTGACCCCACTGGGCGAACTCTCCTGCCAGAAATACCTGTCCGGTTTTGCAAGACCCCGAATGGCGCCCGCGCCGCCGAGTGCTAGCGTCAATCGTGCACGGTGGGCAATGAGGGGTCGGGGAGAGCGCCATGAAGTTCGCAGCGGCGGCCGGGGTTCGCCTGTCAGCACTGGCAATGCTGATGCTGGCGGTGCTGCCCGCTGCCGACGCAGTGGCTTCCGTGGCGGCGCAGGTGCGTGCGCTGCAGGGCGCCGAGAATCGCGAGCGGACGTTCACGATGCACAACTGGTACCAGCCGGTGAAGGACTGGTTCGATCGGGACAGGTCGCCGTTCGAGTACGCCGAACCCGAGGTCCAGCCCGGAGAACTCGTGCTCGAGGTCGGACTCGGCAACTACGAGGTCATGATGGACACGATCACGGACGCGGCACGACCCGCGGTGCGCGAGTGTCTGCAGAAGTTGCGCTTGCTGCCGTCGCGGTGAGGGCGATGGAGCTTGAGGAGAGTGAGCCGGGATGCGACACAACAGCGGAGTCTTCACCGACTGCTGTCGACAGAAGCAACCGGTCCATGGATTTCGGGAAGCGAATTCGAAAAAGGAACTTGATGCGGTTGAGGTCGATTGTCGACGACCCACGGCAACCGGCGTTCATCGTAATGGCCCGGAGTGGATCTGAAATCCGTGACCGCACGTGCCCGACGCCGTCCATGGCCCATGGTCGAGTATAGTCGGGCAGGCTGTCGTCCCCTGCGACCGGCGGCGTGACCGGCCCGCCCTGGGGAAAGAATCAACAACGTTCGTGGGACACGCACATGACCACCCTTCGCAGCGGTGTCTGGAGCCTGCTGCTGCTGGCAGCGACCGTCACGGCGACGGCCGCCGACACCGACGGCGACGACCCGCGGTAACGGCCCGCGGTCGTCTGCGCAACGGCTCGAGCAACGCCTTCAGGCACTCGGGCGCTTCGGCGCCGATCCCGCGGGCGGCGTCAGCCGCGTAGCGTTCAGCGAGGCGGACCTCGCCGGCCGCGAGTACGTCATGTCGCTGATGCGCGAGGCCGGGCTCGAAGTGCGCATCGACGCGGCTGGCAACATCATCGGTCGCCGCGCCGGCACGGATCCGGGGCTGCCCGTGATCATGACCGGCTCGCACATCGACTCCGTCCCGCAAGGTGGCAATTTCGACGGCGACGTTGGTGTCATTGGTGCGATCGAGGTTGCGGAGTTGCTGCGCGAGCACGGCATCGCGACGCGACATCCGTTCGAGTTCGTTGTCTTCACCGACGAGGAAGGCGGGGTCGTCGGCAGCCAGGCCATGGCCGGCCGGGTCGGTCCAGGAACGCTCGACGTCGTCAGCCACAGCGGACTCACGGTCCGCGACGGGATCCGCACCGTGGGTGGTGATCCTGCACGCCTTGCCGAGGCACATCGCGCGCCGGGCACCCTCGCGGCTGTCGTCGAACTGCACATCGAGCAAGGCGCAGTCCTCGACGAGACTGGCACCGACATCGGCGTCGTTGAGGGCATCGTTGGCATTCGCTGGTGAGACGTCACGGTCGAGGGAATGGCAAACTACGCCGGCACGACGCCGATGAATCGCCGGCGGGATGCGTTGCTGGCGGCGTCCGAACTTGCGCTCGCCGTGAATCGTGTCGCGTCGACGATGCCAGCGAGGACGAAGCGCTGCACGCCGAGCGTGTCGGCCAGGGTAAGCACGGTGTCGACGTAGCTCTCAACGGTGTAGTTGCCGTCGGGCGAGGGACCCGTCAGTCCGAAGCCGGGCAGGTCGAAGCGGATCACGCGACGCTCGCGGGTCAGCTCCCGGGTCCATCCGTCCCAGGTATGGAGCGAGGCGCCAGTCCCGTGCAGCAGAACGATGGGCACCGGATCGTCGCGCGGACCTTCCTCGCGCAGGTGCACCTGCATGCCACGCACCGCGATGAATTGCGACGCGGCGGCGCCCACCTGGCCTGCAGCGCCGAGACCGGTTGGTCGGGAATGCGCCAGGCGATGAAGGCCGCGCCGATCGCACCGGTCACGAGTAGCAGCGCTCCAGCGATGATCGTTCTTGCGTGTGTCATGCGCGCGGTGGCGGATACCTTGATTGCGCTGCGTTGCTAACCGTAGCGGGCAATCTCCACGGGCATTCGCTCACTGCGTCGCTCACGGTGATCACTCGGCCGATGCGGGCAGTCGTCTCCGCAGTTCTGGCCTTCCTCCCCTTCCTGTCCTTCCGATCCTTCCTATCCTTCCTATCCTTCCTATCCTTCCTATCCTTCCTCCCCTTCCTGCCCCTTCCTCACCTGTACCCCCGCGCCTGCAACGCGAACAACCCGGCGTAATGTCCGCCGAGCTGCATCAGCGCCTCGTGGCTGCCGCGCTCCAGGATGCGACCGCCCTCGATGACGAGGATCTGGTCGGCCATGCGTACCGTCGAAAAGCGGTGCGAGATCAGGATCACCATGCGCGAGCGGGCGAGGGCCTGGAACTGCTCGAAGACCTGCGCCTCGGCGCGCGCATCCATCGCCGCCGTCGGCTCGTCGAGCACGAGGATGTCGGCGTCCTCGCGCATGAAGGCGCGTGACAGCGCGACCTTCTGCCACTGGCCGCCCGACAGCTCGCGGCCGTCCTTGAACCACTTGCCGAGTTGCGCCGCGTAGCCGCCCGGCAGCTCCTCGATGAACGGCGCCGCCATGCCGAGCCCGGCCGCTGCGCGCCAGCGTGCTTCGTCCTCGAAGTGCGCGACGTCGCCCGCGCCGATGTTCTCGCCGACCTTGAGCTGGTAGCGCGCGAAGTCCTGGAAGATCACGCCGACGCGTCGCCGCAGTGCTGCCGGCTGCCAGTCGTCGAGATTCGTGCCGTCGAGCAGGATGCGTCCGCTGTCCGGTGTGTAGAGACGCGTCAGCAGCTTGATCAGCGTCGTCTTGCCGGAGCCGTTTTCGCCGACCAGTGCCAGGCTTTCGCCCGGCCGCAGCGTGAAGCTCACGTCACGGACCGCGGGTTCGGTCGCGCCCGGATAGGTGAAGCTGACCTGCTTGAACTGCAGGCCGGTGCCCGGTGTGGCGCCCGCCGTCAGTGTTCCCGTCGCAGCGGCCACTGGCGTGTCGAGGTAGTCGTACAGCGTCGACAGGTACAGGTTGTCCTCGTACATGCCGCCGATCGCCGAGAGGATCGAGGACACGGCCGACTGGCCCTGCCGGAACAGCAGCACGTACATCGTCATCTGGCCGAGCGTGATCTGGCCCCGCACCGCGCTGACGGCGACCCAGGCGTACGCTGCGTAGAACGCACCGGTGCTGACGAGACCGAGGAAGAAGCCCCAGGTGTCGCGGCGGATCGTGAGTGCGCGGTCCTCGCGGAACACCTTCTGGAAAATCCGCCGGTAGCGGTCGAGCAGGCGCGGCCCCAGCTCGAACAGCTTCACTTCCTTGGCGTGATCTTCACGCGCAATGACCGTCTCCAGGTACATCTGCATGCGCGTTTCGGGTGAGCGCCAGCGGAAGAGACGGAAGGCGTCGCCGGAGAACTTGGCCTCGGCGACGAACGAGGGCAGGCCCGCGAGCAGCAGCACCGCGACGGCCCATGGCGAGAACTGCGCCAGCAGCGTGCCGAAACTGAGCAGCGCAATCGCATTCTGCACCAGGCCGAAGCTGCTCATCACGAGGGCCAGCGGTCGCGTCGACGCCTCCCGCCGCGCTCGCGTCAGCTTGTCGTAGAACTCGGAGTCCTCGAAATGACGCAGGTCGAGAGTGAGCGCCTTCTCGAGGATCATCTCGTTCACGCGCTGGCCGAGCTGGGCACGCAGCAGTGACTGGCAGGTCGACAGTCCGCGCTGCACCGCCGCCAGCGCGGCCACCAGCACGCCTTCGAGCACGACGTAACTGAGCACCGTGGAGAGCTCGGTCCCGCCCGTGGCCTGGTGGAGACCGACCGCGGTTACGACCGCATCGACGATCTTCGCGCCGACCAACGCGATGCCGGCGGGCAGCACGCCGGCCAGCAGCGTGAGTGCAGCGAGCGCGACGGTCAGCGGCCTGCTCGTCGACCAGACCAGTTCGAGCGCATGTCGCGTGTAGCGGAAGACGTCGCCGAGTCCCTTGAGGCTGGCGAACGCACCTTCGGCGGGGGGCGACCGTGCGCCCGGTGTCGATGACGTCTGCAGTTTACGACCGACGACCATGTGCCCGGCACCTTGCGATCAACGGCGCCCTGGTCATTTGCGCGCGTAGATCCGGTCGAATGCGGCACCCGCTGCAAAATGCCTTGCGTTGGCTGCGTGCCAGCCGCCGAAGTCCGCGATGGTCAGCATGCGGACGTCGGGAAACTCCGCCGCGTGCCGCGCCGCGACTGCCGGATCGCGCGGCCGGTAATGGTGCTGGGCGGCGATCTCCTGCGCTTCCCGCGAATACAGGTGCTCGACGTAGGCACGCGCGACTGCAATGGTCCCGCGCCTGATGGCAACTTTGTCCACCACGGCGACGGGTGGCTCCGCGAGGATGCTGATCGACGGCACGACCGTCTCGAATTCCTGCTTCGGCAGCCGCTTCGAGGCCATGAAAGCCTCGTTCTCCCAGGTGATGATGACGTCGCCGATGCCCCGCTGCGCGAACGTCGTGAGCGAGGCGCGGGCGCCCGTATCGAGCACCGGCACGTTCCGGTAGAGCCTGCCGATGAAGTCCGCGGCCGTGGCCTCGCTGCCGCCCGGCTGGAGCAGCGCCCACGCCCATGCGGCCAGGTAGTTCCAGCGTGCGCCGCCCGACGTCTTGGGATTCGGCGTGATCACCTCGACGCCCGGCTTGATCAGGTCGCCCCAGTCGCGGATGCCCTTCGGGTTGCCCTTGCGCACGAGGAACACGATCGTCGAGGTGTAGGGCGAGCTGTTGTGGGGCAGCCGACCCTGCCAGTTGGCCGGCAGCAGCTTGCCTTTGCTGGCCAGCGCGTCGATGTCATAGGCGAGGGCGAGCGTGACCACGTCGGCCGGCAGGCCATCGATGACCGTGCGCGCCTGTTTGCCCGAGCCGCCGTGCGACTGTCGGATCGCGACGTCCTCGCCAGTCTTCTGTTTCCAGAACTGCGCGAACTCGCGGTTGTACGCATCGTAGAATTCACGCGTCGGGTCGTACGACACGTTGAGCAGCGTCACCTCGGCATGCACGGTGGCGCCGATCAGGGAGGCGAGAAGGGCGGCGACGTACGCCAGCCGGGACAGGGAACCGGGGAAATTCATGCGCGCGTCTCCAGCATGCAGACATGGTAGCGCGCCCGGCGGTGCCGCCGCCGGCAACTCGCCCCTGAGTCACCGCCGGCAATTCCTGTCGTGGTCCGTCAGCGGGCGTAGATCCTGTCGAACGAGCCGCCGTCGGCGAAGTGCGCGGCTTGAGCCTTCGCCCAGCCGCCGAAGTCGGCGATGGTCACCAGGTTGATCCTGGGGAAGGTGCTGGCGTACTTCGCGGCCACTTCGGGGTCACGCGGGCGGTAGTAATGCTTCGCGACGATCTCCTGGCCCTCCTTCGAATAGAGGTACTCGAGGTAGGCGCGGGCCTCCGCCGTGGTGCCACGACGGATGGCGACCTTGTCGACCACCGCCACCGGTGGTTCCGCCAGGATGCTGATCGTCGGCACCACGATTTCGAACTTGTCCTTGTCCAGCTCGCGGCTGGCAAGGGCCGCCTCGTTCTCCCACGAAATCATCACGTCGCCGATGCCCCGCTGCGCGAACGTCGTGAGCGAGCCGCGCGCGCCGGTGTCGAGCACCGGCACGTTCTTGAACAGCTTGCCGAGATATTCCTCGGCAGTGGCCGCGCTGCCGCCTGGCTGCTGCAGGGCCCAGGCCCACGCCGCCAGGTAGTTCCAGCGCGCCCCTCCCGACGTCTTCGGGTTGGGAGTGATCACGGCGATGCCTGGACGAGCGAGATCGCCCCAGTCCTTGATCTTCTTCGGGTTGCCCTTGCGCACCAGGAACACGATCGTCGAGGTGTAGGGCGAGCTGTTGTGCGGCAGCCGCGTCTGCCAGTTGGCCGGCAGCAGCTTGCCCTGCGTCGCGAGCGCGTCGATGTCGTAGGCGAGCGCCAGCGTGACCACGTCCGCGGGCAGCCCGTCGATGACCGTGCGCGCCTGCTTGCCCGAGCCGCCGTGCGACTGGCGGATGCCGATGTCCTTGCCCGACTTCTGCTTCCAGTACTGCTTGAACGCCTTGTTGTAGTCGTCGTACAGCTCGCGCGTCGGGTCGTAGGACACGTTCAGCAGGGTCTTCGTCTCCGCGTGCAGGGCGGGGCCCGCCAGCAGCATCGCTGCCAGCAGGACCGGCGCGGCGATCGCCTTCATGAATCGATGGCTCGACATGGTTGGTTCTCCGTTCAGAAGCCGAGGGCGAAGCGGGTCAGGAAAACGCTTTCGTCGTCCCGGTCGGCACCGCCCGCGGCGCCGCCGTCGAAGCGGGTGCGATCGTAGTTCAGGACCCACTTCAGGTTTTCGTTGAGGTACCAGTTGAGGCCCAGGCCGTAAGCCGTGGCCTTGCTCGCCGCGTTGACTGGATCCGCGAAAGAGGCCGCACCGCCCACGAAGGCATCGTCGTCGGGATCCAGCACCTGGTAACGCGCGACCAGTTCGAATGCTCCCCAGGTGTTGTCGACCAGGGAGAAGACGTTGTTGGGTTTGAAGCCACGGAAGCTCTCCTCTTCGCCAGTCAGGAACCAGGAGGCCTGGACCTGCCAGGCCGTCGTGTCCAGCGTGTCCTCGCGCCGCCCGGCAGTCGTGGTGCGCGAGACGTCCTGCGACACGGTGGTGTATTCGCCGAGCAGCCCGAAGCGGCCGACATAGTAGTAGAGCTGTGGCGCGAGGCGTGTGCGTTCGCCATCGGCGAGCGTCGGCGTCGTGCCGGTGCGGTAGCGGAAGAACGTCGATTGCGCCGGCGTACGCAAGACGGGAAGCAGCGGCTGCGCGGTCGTGCCCGTCTGCGACGTGTAGGTGCCGGCGATGCCGAGGCCGAGCCCGCGCAGCGCGAAGCTCTCGCTGTCGCCGAACGGGTGCGCGAAGACGCGCGCCGCATACTCCTTGTCGTCGTTCAGGTCGACGTCGGCGAACGCTTCGCTGCTGCCGCCGTCGTTCGAGCCGTTCAGCCAGGCGACGGCGTAACTGAGGCGATCGCCGCCGAAGCCGCCGGTTACCTGCAGCCCGATGTCGCGGTTCGGCGCGAGCTGCGTCGGGAAGCCGCGCGCGACCATGCGGATGTCGTTCGCCGACTGGATGCGCTCGAGGCCGACCGGCGCCTTGAACTTGCCGGCCGTGACCTGGAACGCAGGATTGAAACGACCGGTGACATAGGCGTCCTGGATCACGGTGCGGCCCTGGCCGAAGTCCGGCGTGATGCGGAAATCGTAGATGCCGCCGAGCGTGCCCTCGACGAACGGGCGCACGCGCGTGGCTTGCCAGGTGTCCTTCAGGCCCTCAGGGTCGTCGCTCCCGAAGAAGCGACCGTCGGTGTGGATCACGCCGCGCAGCTTGATCTGGTTCTGGCTGTCGGCAGACGCGAGGCTGAAGCCGCGCGGACTGGCTTTCACCACCGGCACCGTGGTGGCAGCCGTCTTCGTCGCTTCGTCCTGGACCTCGAGCCTGCGCTCGAGTACGAGCACCTTCTGGCTCAGTTCCTCGATCTTCTGCAGCAGCTCGGCGTTGGTCGGGTCGGCCTGGACGACGGCCGGCAGCAGCGCCGCGGCGATGGCCGCCGCCAGGAACCGGCTGGTCGAACTTGCGGGTTGCATCACTCGCTCTCCGTGTAAGGGATGAGCGCGATACTAAGAACCGGTGGTTACAGGGTCAGTCGCCGGCCGGTTAAAAAACGGTGACAACGCATAACCGCGGATGCTGATGCGATAACGCGCAAGTGCGGCAGATCCGCGACAACCGCAGACGCATCGCCGCGGGGCGACCCGGCTCAGCGCAAGGGCACTTCGATCCCGGCCGTGAGCTGCTCGACGTCGGCCTGGGTCGAGGCACCCGCCGCGCGCTCGATGAGCCGGCGGGTGAGGTGCGGCGCGAACAGCTGGATGAAGTCGAGCTGGTACTTGCGCAGCAGGCCGCCGCGCCGGAAGCCGATCCACGTCGTGTGCGCAGGGAACAGGTCGGACGCGTCGATGTGCACCAGGTCTTCGTCGCCCTTCTGCTCGACTGCCATGCTGGCGACGATGCCGACGCCGAGGCCGAGGCGCACGTAGGTCTTGATCACGTCGGCATCGCGCGCCGTCAGCACGACGTTCGGCACCAGGCCTTCCTTCGCGAAGATACCGTGCAGCGACGACGGGCCGGTGAAGCTGAAGACGTACGTCACGATGGGGTACGACGCCAGCTGCTTCAGCGTGAGCTCCTTCTTCAGGCGAGCCAGTGGATGATTGCGCGGCACGACGACGTGCCGGTGCCAGCGATAGCAAGGCAGCAGCGAATAGCCGTCGAAGAGCGATTCCGAGCCGGTGGCGATGGCGAAATCGATGCGATCGAGCGCCGCCATCTCCGCGATCTGCTCCGAGGTGCCCTGGTGCAGGTGCAGGCGCACCTCCGGATACCGCTCGCGGAACTGCCTGATGACCTCGGGCAGCACGTAGCGTGCCTGCGTATGCGTGGTCGCGATCGAGAGCGAGCCGCGTTCCTCGTCCTTCAGGTCGTCCGAGAGGCGCTTGATGTTCTGCACTTCGCGCAGGATCCTGACCGCGCGATCGATGACCTGCTGTCCCGCCGGCGTGACGCGCGTCAGGTTGCGGCCGTCGCGGACGAAGATCTGGAAGCCGAGTTCGTCCTCGAGCAGCTTGATCTGCTTGCTCACGCCCGGCTGCGAGGTATGCAGCTTCTCGGCAGCGGCCGTGATGTTGAGCCCGGTCTGGGCCACCGCGGCGAGATAGCGCAACTGGTGCAGTTTCATGCCGGCATTCTATGCGAAAGCGAACGATTCGCCGCTTGAGCGCGCCATGCCATCGCGGCATATCGAAAGCACCATTCGTTGCCAGCGAATCCGTCATGACGCTCGCCACACTTTTCAGTCGCACGCCGCAGGGTCTGGAGGCGCCGCTGGTGCGGGTCGAAGCCGACGTCGGGGCGGGCCTGCCATCCTTCTCGGTGGTCGGGTTGCTCGAAACCGCGGTCAAGGAGAGCAAGGACCGGGTGCGCGCGGCGCTGGCCAATTGCGGCTACGACTTTCCGGCAGGTCGCGTCACGGTCAATCTCGCGCCGGCCGACCTGCCCAAGGAAGGAGGCCGGTTCGACCTGGCCATCGCGGTCGGCATTCTCGTCGCGTCGGGGCATTTGCCGGCGGGGCCATTCGCGGGCGCCGAACTCTATGGCGAGTTGTCGCTCGGCGGCGAACTGCACGGCACGCGTGGAATGCTGCCCAGCGCGCTGCAGGCCGCGCGGGTCGGTCACGACCTGATCGTGCCGCTGGCCAATGGCCGTGAAGCGGCGCTCGCGCAGGGCGCCCGCGTGTTCGTCGCTCCGCACCTGCGGGACGTCTGCCGGCATGCTGCCGGACAGCAGGCACTGGCGCTCGAAGCTGCAGTGGTTGCACGAGCGCTCGGCACAGACCCGCGCGGTCCCGACCTGGTCGATGTGCGGGGGCAGGCGGGGGCACGGCGCGCCCTCGAGATTGCGGCCGCCGGCGAGCACAGCCTGCTGCTGATGGGTCCTCCGGGCAGCGGCAAGAGCATGCTGGCGCAGCGGCTGCCCGGGCTGCTGCCGGAACTCGACGAGGACGAAGCCATCGAGTCGGCGGCGATCCGTTCCCTGTCGCTGCATGGCTTTCGGCTCGAGGGCTGGCGGCGGCGACCGTTTCGCGCGCCACATCACACGGCGTCGGCCGTCGCTCTGGTCGGCGGCGGCGGACGTCCGCGACCGGGCGAGATTTCGCTGGCGCACAACGGCGTGCTCTTCCTGGACGAGCTGCCGGAGTTCGATCGCACCGTGCTCGAGGTGCTGCGCGAACCGCTGGAGAGCGGCCATATCGTGCTGTCGCGGGCAGCGCGACAAGCCGAATACCCGGCGCGGTTCCAGCTGGTGGCCGCGATGAACCCTTGTCCTTGCGGGCACTTCGGCGACCCGCGCGGGAGCTGTCATTGTCCGCCCGAGCGCATTGCCGCCTACCGCGGCCGCATCTCGGGCCCGTTGCTCGACCGGATCGACCTGCAGGTGGAAGTGGGGCGGGTCGCGCTGGAGGAGATTGCCGCGACGGAACTCCCCGAATGCTCGGCCGCCGTTGCAGCCAGGGTCGCCGAGGCGCGCTTGTTGCAGCGCCGCCGGCAGGCGCGCACCAACGCCCGGCTCGAAGGCAATGACCTCGCCGTCCAGTGCGGCGCGGACACTGCGGCGCTGGCACTGCTGGCACGCGCAATGCGCCAGCTTGGGCTGTCGGCTCGCGCGTACCACCGGGTGTTGCGCGTCGCGCGCACCATCGCCGATCTTGCAGGCAGTCCTGGTGTCTGCGCCGAACACGTCGCGGAGGCGATCACGTTGCGCCAGCTCGACCGCCCGGCCGGCGTGTCCGGGCGGGGAGCTGCCGTTTCTGGCTGATCGTCGCGTTTAATCGATGCGTCCGATCCTGGCCCGCTGGTGGACGATTGACGCCGGGAGCCTGCATCGGGTGAGTCGCCGCAGGGATTACGCTGTGATGAAGTTGCACGCAGGGATGCGTCGTGCGATCCGGCTGCAGGCTCCCGCTCGTCAGGGCAGCTGGGACTCGTCCGGCGTTACCGCGGTGGCAGAAATCTCGGCCTCGCGCAGCTTCGACTGGATCCCGTGCAGTTCGTCGACCGTGGCGATCGGGCCGATGCGCACGCGGTACCAGGTTTCGTCGTCCAACGAGGCCCGCTGGATCTTCGCCGAGATTCCCACGAGCGCGAGTTGTGCCTGCATCTTCTCGGCTTCTGTCGACTGCTTGAAGGATCCAGCCTGCAGGATCGCGCCGCCGGTCGGCAGGGGTGTCTTCGCGGTCGGTGCCGGAGCCCTGGCGGACTTGCCCGGCACCTCCACTTCCTGCTTCGGCAGCATGTCGTAGAAGTCGAGCTCAGGCGCGGCCGGCGTCTCCGTTGCGGTCATCGCGCCATCGTCCGACGCCGACGCGGACGCTGGCGACTGGGCGGCGGCCGGCATGGGTTCGGCCGGGACGGGAACCTGGTTGCGGTCGTAGAGATGCACCCCGAGCGCGACGACAAGGCCTGCTCCCAGGCCGGCGACGAAACCCGCCCAGCCGCCGCCGAACGGCTGGCCCGGCACGTGGCGCCGGACATCCTTGTAATCGCGACTGAGCGTGCGGCTGCCGCCACGGGATCCGGCCACTACATGGCCTCCGGCGCCGACACGCCGAGCAGGCACAGGCCGTTGCAGACGACCTGGCGCACGCCGCGGATCAGCGTGATGCGGGCATCGCGCACGGCCTCGTCGGCGACCAGGAACTGGTGCGCGTTGTAGTACGCATGGAAGTCGGTCGCGAGCTCGCGCAGGTAATGCACGAGCGCGTGCGGCGCCCGCGCGAGCGCGGCCAGCTCGAGCACTTCCGGGTAGCGGCTGATCGTCGCGAGCAACGCCTGTTCGTGCGGCTCGACCAGGCGATCCAGGCTCGCGCGCCCGCGCGCCTCGTCGTGCTCGAAGCCCTTCTCCCGCATCTGCCGCAGCACGCTGCAGACGCGCGCGTGCGCGTACTGAATGTAATAAACGGGGTTCTCGTTCGACCGCGACGTCGCAAGCTGCATGTCGAAATCGAGGTGCTGTTCGTTGCTGCGGAGCACGTAGAAGAAGCGCGCGGCGTCGTTGCCCACCTCGTGGCGCAGTTCGCGCAGCGTGATGAACTCGCCGGATCGCGTCGACATCTGCACCTTCTCGCCGCCACGGTACAGCGTGACGAACTGCATCAACCGCACGTCCAGGCAATCAACCGGCTGGCCCATGGCGACGAGGCCCGCGCGCACGCGCGCGATGTAGCCGTGATGGTCGGAGCCGAGCACGTCGACGAGCTGCTCGAAACCGCGTTCGCGCTTGTTCAGGTGATAGGCGATGTCGGACGCGAAGTAGGTCTTGACGCCGTTTTCGCGCACGACGACGCGGTCCTTTTCGTCGCCGAAGTCGGTCGCGCGAAACCACTCCGCGCCATCCTTCTGGTAGACGACGCCGTTCCTGCGCAGCAGGTCGAGCGCGTGGTCGATCGCGCCGCCGTCCTCGAGGCTGCGCTCGCTGAACCAGCTGTCGTAGCGAACGCCGAACTCCTCGAGGTCGTCGCGGATGTCGGCGAGGATGTCGGCGAGGGCGAGGTCGAACGCCTGGTGGAAGCCACCGCTGCCGAGCAGCTGCTTGGCGCGCTCGATGACCGCGTCGATGTACGTGTCCTTGTCGCCCTCGGGCGCATCCGGCGGCAGGTCCGCGAACACGACCGCGGCGGGCTTGAGCAGCGAGCGTCCCGCGCGCTCGATCAGCTTGTTGGCGATCGGCCGGAGGTAATCGCCGCGATAGCCATTGGAGGGAAACGGGAACTGCTCGCCGAAGCTCTCCAGGTACCGCAGCCAGACGCTTGCGGCGAGGATCTCCATCTGCCGCCCGGCATCGTTGATGTAGTACTCGCGGTAGACGTCGAAGCCGGCAGCGTCGAGCAGGTTCGCGAGCGACGCGCCGAATGCCGCGTGCCGGCCGTGGCCGACGTGCAGTGGTCCCGTGGGATTCGCGGAGACGAACTCCACCATCACCTTCCTGCCGGCACCGATCGCGGTGCGGCCGTAGCGGCGACCGTCGTCGATCACCCGCGCGAGTTCAGCCTGGCAGGCGGCGGGTGCGAGAAAGAAATTGATGAACCCGGGCCCCGCAATCTCGACGCGGGACACGAGTTCGCTCGGCGGCAGTGCCGCGACGATCGCCTGCGCGAGCTCGCGCGGCTTGCGCTTGGCCGTCCTGGCGAGTTGCAGCGCGACGTTGGTGGCGAAGTCGCCGTGGACCGGGTCGCGCGCACGCTCGACCACGATGCCCGTGGCGGACTCTGTCGGACGCAGTGCTTCCGGCAGGGCGCCCAGAGCGTCCCGCACGAGCTTTTCTATCAGGTATTTCAAGGTGTTGCCGTCAACCAGCGGAGGCTGCCGAGAGTCTAGGGAATTCCGGCAGCCGAAGCGAGGTGAAAATATGCCGGCCGCGACATTAGAACAGCTCCAGCGGATCGACATCGAGCGCCCAGCGCACCTTGCGTGCACCCGGCGCTTCTTCCAGCAGCGGCACCCAGCGCGCCAGCAGCCGCTGCAACGGTGAATGCGTCGCCGCATGCAGCAGCAGCTGCGCGCGGTAATGGCCGGCGCGGCGTTCCATCGGCGCAGCCGCCGGGCCGAGCACCTCGACGCCTGCAACCGCGCACGTCGCGACCAGTTCTTTCGCATGCTCGAGAAATGCGAGCGGCGCCTCGCGTCCCGGCGCTTCCGCGCGCAACACGGCGACGCGGGCGAACGGCGGCCAATGCGCCTGCTCGCGCTCGACCAGCGCGGCTGCAGCGAATGCGTCGTAGCCGCCGTGCACCAGCTGCTGCAGCAGAGGATGCTCCGGGTATTCCGTCTGGATCAGTACCTCACCGGGTTTCTCCGCGCGCCCCGCGCGTCCCGACACTTGCACGATCGTTTGCGCCAGTCGCTCGGCTGCGCGGAAGTCCGTGCCGAACAAGCCCTGGTCCGCGTTCAGCACGACCACCAGCGTGACCAGCGGAAAATGGTGGCCTTTGGTCAGCATCTGCGTGCCGACCAGCAGTCGTACCTCGCCGCTGTGAACGCGCTCGAGCGTTTGCTCGAGCGAGCCGCGCTTGCGCACGGCATCGCGGTCGATGCGGGCCAGCGCGAATTCGGGGAAGAAGCCGGCCAGCGTTTCTTCGATGCGCTCCGTGCCCTGGCCCACGGGCTTGACCGCTTCGCCGCAATCAGGACAGGTCTCGGGGATTGGCCGATGCGTGCCGCAATGGTGGCAATCGAGCGAACGTTCGCGCTGGTGCACGGTGAGCCGCGCGTCGCAGCGCGGGCACGGCGCCACCCAGCCACAGCCGGGGCAGAACAGCGTCGGCGCGTAGCCACGGCGGTTCAGGTAGATCAGCACCTGGCCGCCCGCGTCGAGGTGGCGGCGGATGGTCAGCAGCGTCGGCGTCGCAAAGCCCTGCGTGTCGGCATGAGCGCGCAAATCGATCAGGTGCAGGCTCGGCGGCCTGGCGCCTGCCGTGCGCTTGGGCAGGTCGAGACGTTGCGCGCGCCCGGCGCGAATGCGCTCGAGGCTTTCGAGCGAGGGCGTCGCCGAGCCAAGCACGATCGGGATACCGTGACGCTGCGCCCGGGCCAGCGCCAGGTCACGCGCGGAGTAGCGGAAGCCGTCCTGCTGCTTGTACGACGCGTCGTGCTCTTCGTCGATCACGATCAAGCCGGGGCGTGCGAGCGGCGCGAAGACGGCCGAACGGGTGCCGATCACCACTGCTGCCGAACCCGCACGGGCTGCGCGCCAGGCCTGCAGGCGATCGGTGTCGGTGAGTCCTGAATGCAGCACCGCCAGCGGCCCAGGTATCCGTGCCGCGAAGCGCGCGACGAGTTGCGGAGTCAGCGAGATTTCCGGCACCAGCACCAGCGCCTGTTCGCCGTGCGCGACGACTGCGCCAATCGCGCGCAGGTAGACCTCGGTCTTGCCGCTGCCGGTCACGCCGTGCAGCACGAACGGCGTATAGCAGCCGTGGGCGGCAACGATCGCGCCGACTGCCGCGTCCTGTTCCGGCGTCAATTCCGGGCCCGGTTCGCGTGCCACGGCAGTGGTCGTCGTGCCGGTTGCGACGACGCCCTCGCGCACACGCAGCACCCAGCCGCGTTGCTCCAGTTCGCGCACGTGGTCGCGCCAGCGGGGCGACAGCGCGCCGAGTTCCGCCGCGCCGCCAGGGCCGTGAGCTGCCAGGTAGTCGACCAGCCCGCGCAGCCTGGTGGCGCGCGTGCCGATGGGCGCGGCATCCCCGGTTCGGGCTGCCGCACTGAGCGTCCAGCGTTCGGCAGAGGCCACGGCGTCGGCGCCATTGCGCAGCGCGACCGGGAGCGCGGCCGCGATCACTTCGCCGGGGGGATGACGGTAGTACTCCGCCGACCAGCGCAGCAGGTCGAGCAGGATCGCGTCGAGCACCGGGATTTCGTCGATGAGCGCGAGCGCGCTCTTCAGGCGTGTGTCCGGCACCTCCGATCGCTGGCGCAATTCAACGATGACGCCGACTGCCTTGCGCCTCCCGAACGGCACCCAGACTCGCTGGCCTGGTTGCAGTCTTGCGGGCTCAATGGACGCCGGTGCCCGGTAGTCGAACAGCCGCCGGAGGGGGGCATCGATGGCCACGCCCAGGATCGGGCGGGTCATCGGCAGCGACCCCCCGCAGTTGTCCACAGACCCTGTGGAAAACTCTGTGGATGGCTTGCGTGAATCGCGCCCAAGTGCCGGTTCTGTCGAGGAGTCCTAGACACTGATCACAAAATCGCCGTCAAAAAAAATATCAAATAATTCAATTGCATATGCGGAAATGCCACAGCTGTTCGCAGCCTCGTCGCGCAATCCGTTGATCCGATGCAACGGTCCGTCTGCAACAGCGCTGGCGAAGTGCACAGCTTTTTGCAGTGCGCCACGTCAACCATTTGTTCTGCAAAGCGTTGTTCGGGCCGGACGACGATGCAACCGCGGGGAACGCGAGTCTACGACATGCAAGGCTTTGCTAGGCTCGAGGCAGGCGCCGCTCGTGCGGTGGAGACCGCATGGTGCGCACCCGGGGAGGATCGACTGGACGCAGCGCAGGTACGTGAGCTTGACCGATTCCTGGCCGGCGTCGAGCGCCGTGCCTTCCGGATCGCGCAGAGCGCGCTGCGCGACACCGACGACGCCCACGACGTGGTGCAGGTTGCGATGCTGCGTCTGGCGCAGAGCTATGGGTCGCGTCCCAGCGCAGAATGGAAGCCGCTGTTCTATCGCATTCTCTACAACGGTATCCGCGACCTGCAACGGCGCCACGGAGTGCGGCGACGGTTCTTCGGCCTGCTGCCCGGCGCGGCGAGCCACGACGAAAGCTGTGGCGAGGACCCGCTCGAGCGGGTGCCGGATTCCGCACCCGAACCCCTGCAACAGCTCGCCACGGACGAGGCGATGCGGCATCTGGACCAGGCCCTGCGCCGCTTGCCGGCCCGCCAGCTCGAGGCGTTCTCGTTGCGCTGCCTGGAGGGCCTCGACGTGGCGGCAACGGCCGCCGCGATGGACTGCAGCGAAGGCAGCGTAAAGACACACTATTTCCGCGCAATGCAGGCGCTGCGCGCTGAACTTGCCGAGGTACGTACATGAGAGAGCATCCCGACGAACGCGCCGCTGCCGAGCTGGAGCGGCAGGTGCGGAACGTGTTCCAGGCCAGCGTCGACGACCTCGATGCGGCCACGCTCTCGCGCCTGCACCGGTCGCGGCGGCAGGCGCTCGACGCGGCTGCAGGTCGCAAACGCAGCGGCTGGCGCTGGACAGCCTGGGCGCCTGTCGGCGCGCTCGCCGCCAGTGTGCTGGCTGCGGTGCTGTTGCTGCGCTCGCCATCGGAGACGGACGCACCTGCGCAGATCGCTGTGACTCCGACGACTGCCGACCTCCGGCAGGACCCACTCGAACTGCTGGCAGCGGGCGAGGACATCGAGCTCGCGACCGAGGCGGATCTCGAGTTCTATGTCTGGGTCGAGCTCGAAACGGCCGACGACGGGGTGGGCTGAAATGCGGAAGCGGCATCGACTTCGCACTCAGTCCAGGCCGGTCCCGCTGCTCGCCGCGTTGACCGCGGGCGGCGCGGCAGTCGCCGCGGACGCGTCCATGCCCGCTGCAAGCAGTGCGGCCTCGAAGCCGCCGAGCCCGACGACGATCGAACAGCGCGGTGCCGTTCAGGCGCCCGCGACGACGGAGCGCAAGCCATGAACATCTCGCCCACCCGAACCATTACGGCACTGCTCATGTCCGCGAGCCTGCTGTGCCTGGCGCCGGTCGTCAGCTCTGCGGCGAACGCGCCGACGGCAGCGTCTGCCAAGGATGCGGCGCCAGCGGCCGGTGTGCCCTGGTCACAACTCGCCCCGGAACAGCAGCGTGTGCTCGAGCCGTACCGCGAGCACTGGAATCAGTTGCCGCCGGAGCGGCAGCAGGCCATCGCGCGGGGCGCCGAACGCTGGCGGCAGATGACGCCAGAACAGCAGCAGCAGGCGCAACAGCGATTCCAGCAGTGGCAGAGCCTGCCGCCGGAGGAGCGGCAGAAGGCGCGCCAGCGTTACCAGCAGTTCCGCGAACTTTCACCGGAAGACCAGCAGCGACTGCGCGAGGGGTTCCACAAGTACCACTCGTTGCCACCCGAACAGCGCGAGCAACTGCGCGAACGCTGGCAGGACATGACGCCCGAGCAACGACAGAAGATGAAGGAGCGCTGGAAGGACGCGACGCCGGAACAGCGCGAGAAGATGCGCAAGCGCGTGCAGACGAGGCAGGAGCGCGGCGCGACCTAAGCGCGGCGCGTTCCTCATCGATCACAGCGGAGCGCGGCTACGATGGCGCTGCTTTCGCCGTCGAGAGCGGTGACTTGCTGCGGGCGCCGTGTCGAAGCGCGTGAGACCCCGGTGTCCGCAGCAAGTCACCGCTCTCGACGGCGAAAGCAGCCGGCACCTGCGACCCGCTCCACTGCGAATGATCGGCGAGTATCTCCCAGCGGCACCGGGGAACGGCCTCAGCTTTTGAGCGCCACCAGCACCTCGTCCAGCATCTTCTTCGCGTCGCCGAACAGCATCCGGTTGTTCTCTTTGTAGAACAGCGGATTGTCGACGCCGGCGTAGCCCGAGGCCATCGAGCGCTTCATCACGATCGAGGTCTTCGCCTTCCACACCTGCAGCACCGGCATGCCGGCGATCGGGCTGGTCGGGTCGTCCTCGGCCGCGGGGTTCACGATGTCGTTGGCGCCGATCACCATCGAGACGTCGGTGTCCGGGAAGTCTTCATTCAGTTCGTCCATCTCGAACACGATGTCGTAAGGCACCTTGGCCTCGGCCAGCAGCACGTTCATGTGTCCAGGCATGCGGCCTGCGACCGGATGAATGCCGAAGCGCACGTTCACGCCCTTCTCGCGCAAGTGCTTCGTGATTTCGTACACGGTGTGCTGCGCCTGGGCGACGGCCATGCCGTAGCCCGGCACGATGATCACGTTCTTCGCCTCGCGCAGTAGCTCCGCCGTCTCGACGGCGCTGATGGCCGTGACCTCGCCCGCGGGTTGCGCGCCTGCTGCGGCGGGTGCCGCACCTTCGCCGGTGCCGAAGCCGCCCGCGATGACGCTCAGGAAATTGCGATTCATCGCGCGACACATGATGTAGGACAGGATCGCGCCCGAGGACCCGACGAGCGCGCCGGTGACGATGAGCAGATCGTTCGAGAGCATGAGGCCGGCGGCCGCAGCGGCCCAGCCCGAGTAGCTGTTGAGCAGCGAGACCACGACCGGCATGTCCGCGCCGCCGATCGCCATCACCATGTGCACGCCGAAAAGCAGCGCGATCACCGTCATGACGGCGAGCGGCAGCATCCCCGAGTTGATGTCGTGCGCATTCAGGAACTGCACGCCGAACCAGATAACACCGAGCAGCCCGGCGAGGTTGAGCCAGTGCCGGGCGGGCAGCAGCAGTGGCTTGCCGCCGATCTTGCCCGAGAGCTTGCCGAAGGCGATGACCGAACCCGAGAACGTGACGGCACCGATCAGAATGCCGATGTAGATCTCGACTTCGTGGATGGCCTTCTCGGCGCCGGCCAGGACGATCGAGGTGTCGACGTAGCTCGCGAAGCCGACGAGGCAAGCCGCCAGGCCGACGAGGCTGTGCATGATTGCAACGAGCTCGGGCATCTGCGTCATCTGCACCTTGCGTGCGGCATACAGGCCGAGGCTACCGCCGACGAGCAGTGCACCGACGATCCACGGAATGCCAGCCGCGGTGACGCGCGGGCCGAACACGGTCGCGAGCACGGCAATCGTCATGCCGACGATGCCGTAGAAGTTGCCGCGCCGCGAAGTCTCCGGATTGGAGAGACCGCCCAGGCTCAGGATGAACAGGATGGTGGCGGCGATGTAGGCCACCGAGGCTAGATTGGCGGACATGCTCGCGCCCCCTTATTTCCGGAACATCGCAAGCATGCGACGCGTGACGGCGAAGCCGCCGAACATGTTGATCGCGGTGAGCGTGAGCGCTGCGACCGCCAGGCCGAGGATCAGCGCGCCGGGTCGGCCTACTGTCTCCGCGCCGAGTGGCGGTGCCACCTGGACGAGCGCGCCGATCGCGATGATGCTGGAGATGGCGTTGGTCACGCTCATCAGCGGCGTGTGCAACGCAGGCGTGACGTTCCACACGACCATGTAGCCGACGAAGCAGGCCAGCACGAAGACGGTGAAGTGCGAGAGGAACGAGGCCGGCGCAAAGGCACCAACCAGCCAGAACAGCAGCGCGCCCACGCCGAACAGGATCGCGAGGCTCTTCGCCGAGGCGGGTTCGCCGGCGCCGTGGCCATGCCCCGATTTCTTCGCCGGCATTGCAGCGGCGGCGGGCTTGGCCTGCGGTGGCGCGGCCGGCAGCTTGGGCGGTGGCGGCGGCCAGGTGATGGTGCCGTCCTTGACGACGGTCAGGCCGCGGATGGCATCGTCGTCCATGTTGACGTTGATGACGCCGTCCTTGGTCTTGCAGAGTTCCTCGGTCACGCGCAGCAGGTTGGTCGAGTAGAGCGTCGAGGACTGCTTGGCCAGGCGGCTGACGAGGTCGGTGTAGCCGATGATGGTGACGCCGTGCCTGACCACGGCCTCGCCGGGAACGGTGAGTTCGCAGTTGCCGCCTTGTTCGCCCGCCATGTCGACGATGACGCTGCCGGGCTTCATGCTCTGCACCATCTCGGCGGTGATGAGCCTGGGAGCCGGCTTGCCCGGGATCAGGGCAGTCGTGATGATGATGTCCGCTTCCCTGGCCTGGCTGGCATACATCGCGCGCTGGGCCTGCTGAAAGCCCTCACTCATCACCTTGGCGTAGCCGCCACCGCCGGAGCCTTCTTCCTCGTAGTCGACCTTGACGAATTCGCCGCCCAGCGACACGACCTGGTCGGCGACTTCGGCGCGCGTGTCGTTGGCGCGCACGATGGCGCCCAGGTTGGCAGCGGTACCGATGGCGGCCAGGCCGGCGACACCGGCGCCGGCGACGAAGACCTTGGCCGGCGGAATCTTGCCTGCCGCCGTGACCTGGCCGTTGAAGAACCGGCCGAAGGCGTTGGCGGCCTCGATCACGGCGCGGTAGCCGCTGATGCTGGCCATGGAGGTGAGCGCGTCCATCTTCTGCGCGCGGGAGAGCTGGCGCGGCAGGGAATCGATGGCCAGCACGGTCAGCTTGCGCGCGGCCAGCCGTTGCATGAGTTCGGGGTTCTGCGCCGGCCAGATGAAGCTGACGAGCGTCGTGCCCGGCTTCATCAGCGCGATCTCGTCCGCGGTCGGTCCGCGCACCTTGAAGACGATGTCCGCACCGTCCATCAGCTCCGCGGCATTGCCGGAGATCCGCGCGCCTGCGGCCTGATAGGACTCGTCGCTGAAGTTGGCTGCTGCCCCGGCCCCGCTTTCGACGCGGACGGCGAAGCCGAGCTTGAGCAGCTTCTCGACCACTTCCGGGACGGTGGCAACACGTTTTTCGCCGGCGTAGATCTCGCGCGGCACAGCGATCGTCAGCGACATGGTTCGGTCATCCTCCCCGCAACCCGGACGCGGCTAAACCGCTGCCGTGAAAGGGATATTCTGGATTGGCACGGCAGCAAAACAGCCGTGGATTATTGCACAGCAGTGCCGTATCTTCACGGCATGCGCGCGCTTTCGCAGTACGCACTTTCGCAGGAAGTCCTGCGGACGGACGTCTCGGGAATGCCCCTGGAGTGGATCGACTACCGGGATGCGGTCCGGTTGCACTTCATGGGACAGGTCGCCTATGCGTTCGGCCAGACCCTCTTCTCGCTGCGGGGCGGCGTGAACGCGCGCACCGGTGAGCGCACCGTCGTCAAGGTCAGTTCGATCGTCGCGACGATCGGCCACCGCCACAATCCCGGCGACCGGCATCATGGCTACGTGCCGCCGCTGAACAACGAAACGCTGTTCCGCCGCGACGCCTACCTCTGCCTGTACTGCGCGCAGCGCTTTCCTGCGGCCCAGCTCTCGCGCGACCACGTTACCCCGATTTCACGGGGTGGACAGGACACCTGGAACAACGTCGTCACCGCCTGCCGGCGCTGCAACAACCTCAAGGCCTGGCGGACCCCCGAGCAGGCCAAGCTGCAGCTGATCGCCGTGCCGTTCACGCCCAGCTACGCGGAGTACATCTACCTGAAGGGCCGGCGCGTGCTGGCCGACCAGATGGAGTACCTGCTCGCGCATTTCCCGCGATCCAGCCCCTTGCACGCGCGATTGCGCCAAGGTGCGGCGGCGCGGAACTAAGGTGGCGCTCGCGGCAAGCGACTGATCCGGGACCTTCCCCCGAGCTTGGAAAGGCAGACACGCGCTCGGGGGAAGGTCCCGGATCAGTCGCTTGTAGTAGGCGGCACCTGAGCAAGTTTTCCGCCGAGCCGGAAAACTTGCACGGTGCACGCAGCGCCCACCGGATCCGGCGTCGAGTGCGGCTGGAATCGCGCCCGCCGCTCTGCCGCACCGGGGTGCCGCCATCGGTGATCGTGGCTGCCGCTGGCAGGCTGCATGCGCCGTGCGGATTCTCGGGCTCTGGCGAGAATCCGCTCAGGGCGCCGGCTCACCAGCGATCGGTCCAACAAAAAAGGCGCCGATGGCGCCTTTGGACGTTACAGGTCAGCGACATGGCCGAGTGGCAAACCGGTCTTCCGACTCACCCCTTCCTCACCTTCCTCACCTTCCTTCAACTAAACACCTTGCCTGGATGGCCTGGGGGAGCAGGGGGAGTGCGTCCCAGGCCACCCGGCAAGTTCCGGCGGGTTCATGTGACGGGGGTCGCAGGGGGAGTGCACCCCAGAGCCGCATAGGTGAAGCCGCTGGACAGTTCCGAGGCTACGTCTGATGCTGCAGTGCGACAAACGAAGTTTCATCAATCGATGATTGACCTTTCGTCACCCTCCGCCGTCTGCGCGTCACGCCGGAACCTGGAACTGTTCGATCGACCAGGCGACCAGCGCGCGGACTTCCGAACGTTCGAAATCGCCACGCCGGGCCACGAGGTAATACGCCTCGTCGCCCTGCAGGTCGAACCCCTCGATGTGCACCAGCGCCCCACGTTCGAACCAGGGCTGGCAGACGATCGCGGGCACCAGCGCGATCCCGCCATCGCGCTCCGCGGCGCGGGTGACGGCGACCATGTTGTCGAATTCGACTACGTTGCGGATCCGGCGCAGATCGAGTCCGACCTGGTTGAGCCAGAGATCCCAGACGTCGCTGCGGAAACTGCGATGCATGATCAGGGTCTGGCCATCGAACGCGCGGGCGTTCAGCTTGCCGGCCATGGAACTGGCAACTTTCGGGGACGCCGCCGCCACCAGCCGCAAGGGCAGCAGACGCACGGCCTCGATATCGCCGTCGGCCGGCGGGGTGCCGGCCAGGACGATCGAGACATCCGTGAAACCCGAATGCTGGCCAGGGCGCGGGTCGTGCGTGTCGACCTGGATGTCGATGCCTGGATGGTGGGCGTGGAAGTCGGGCAAGCGTGGCGCGAACAGTTCGCTGGCGAAGAACGGCGGCATCACAACCGTCAGCTGGCGCCTGGCGCCGGAGGTATTCCGCGTTCGTTCGATGGCCGTGCTCAGGGCGTCCAGGGCCGGCTCGAGGTCCTCCAGCAGTTGCCGGCCAGCGGGAGTCAGCACGACGGACCGCGTTCGTCGCTGGAACAGCGTGACGCCGAGTTGTTCCTCGAGCTCCTTGACCTGATGGCTGACGGCCGAGGGCGTCAGCGACAGACGTTCCGCCGCATCCTTGAAGCTCGAATGTCGAGCCGCAACGCAGAAAGCTCGCAGCAGCCGCAAAGGCGGCGTCCTGATCTGTGCAACCATGTCCGTTCCGTTCATTCAGCCTGGGGCAAGCAACTTGCGTGCCAGTCGGAACGACACGACTGAAAGTTAATGCAAACAAAGGGATACGTTGGCACCGGCAGGCTTCGTCGCGCGCACCAGGCCCCGGACGCACGATTATAGCGCTGGTGGACCGGCGACCTGCACCGAACCGCGCACCGTCGTGGTCACGGTGCCAGGCGCGCCATCAGCAGCGCGTCGTAATCGACACCGTCGATGCAGATGAAGTTGCGGCAGGTGCCTTCCTCGACGAAGCCGAAGCGTCGATAGAGCGCAATGGCTGGCGCGTTGTCCGAGCGCACGTGCAGTTCGGCCCTGCGAATCCCGGCTGCCCAGGCCAGCTCGAGCGTAACTGCCAGCATGCGGCTGCCGATGCCGTGGCCGCGGTAAGCCGCGACGATCCCCATGCCGAGCACCGCGCCATGCCGCAGGGTGACGGCAGCTTTCGGTCGCAGGTCGCACCAGCCAATCACTTCGTCGTCGGCCACCGCCACCACGTGCACCGCGCCAGCCCGCAGGCTGTCGAGCACCAACCGGCGCGTGCGCGTGAACGACGGTGCCTCGAGCATTGCGAGGTAGCGTCGCTCCTTCGCGATGTCGTCTACGGCCGAGTGAAAGCCGGCGAGGTGCATGCGGTCGATGGGCACGATCTGGAGGTTTGCCGGCGGCGAACGCGCTGCCGTGGACCGGGACGCGCTGCTCATGCGCGAATCCTCGCATGGATCGCCCCGCCGCCATGTCGTACGACAAGCTGCCAAGGGGCCGCGCGATCTCTTATCCTTCGCGCACCATGAATGCACCCCTGAACGACGGCCCCGCGCTGGCGCGCGCTGCCGCAGATGCTCTCCGCCGCGGCGATGCCCGTGCCGCCCGTGATCTTTTCCTGCAGGCCGCCCAGGCCGGGCAGGTCGATGTCGCCGTCATGCTGGGGCTGGCCTACGCGTGCCGCTCGTTGCAGGACTGGGCCGGGATGGGCGCCTCCGTCGATCGCGTGCTCGCGTTCGACCCGCGCAACCTGCGCGCGCTGGTGATGAAGGGCGACAGTCTCGAGCAGGCGGGAGACACCAAGGCAGCGTCAGCCTATTACCTCGCGGCACTGCGGTCAGCCCCGCCGGTCGACCGGTTACCGCCCGACCTGCTGCAGGAGCTGCGCCGCGCGCAGCAGGCCAGTGACCTGTTCTCCAGGCGCTATGAAGACCACATGCGCGCGTGGCTCAAGGCGCGTGGCTTCGATGAATCGCGGGCCAGCAGTCGCTTTGGCCAGGCACTCGACATCCTGGTCGGGCGCAAGCGCATCCACCTGCAGGAGCCGCGATATTTCTATTTCCCGCAGCTGCCGCAGAAGCAGTTCTACGACCGCGCGGACTTCCCGTGGCTCGATGCGGTCGAGGCGGCGACCGACGCCATCCGCGCGGAATGGCAGGCCGTCGGGACGGGCGACGCCGTCTACCTCTGGCAGAACGGCGAACTGAACGAGGCGAACGCCGCGCTTTGCCCGCAGACCCTGGCCGCACTGGCCGCTGCGCCGCTCGCAAGGATTCCCGGCCACTCGCCGTCGGTGCTGTTCTCGCGCATGCCGCAGGCGGGTGCGCACATCCCGCCACACAACGGACTGATCAACACTCGCCTGATCGTGCATCTGCCGCTGCTCGTACCCGGCAAATGCCGCCTTCGCGTCGGCAACGAGGTGCGCGAGTGGCAGGAGGGCAGGGCCTGGGTGTTCGACGACTCGATCGACCACGAGGCGTGGAACGACAGCGACCAGACACGGGTCATCCTGCTGTTCGACATTGCGCGACCCCGAGCTGACTGACGAGGAAAATCGCTGGGTGTCGACGCTCTTCGAAGGTATCGATGCGTTCACCGGCCAGAAGCCCGCGTGGAGTATCTAGGTCCCGCCGCGCAATGCTTTACCTCATCGACGCCAGTGTCTTCATTTTCCGCGCCTGGTTCTCGGTGCCCGTCGACGTTGCCGATCGCGACGGCAATCCCGTCAACGCCGTGCTCGGCTTCGCGCGTTTCCTCGCCGAGCTGCTCGAAAAGGAGTCCCCGCGGCACATCGCCGTCGCCTTCGACGAAAGCCTGGAGCAGGGGTATCGCAACGAAATCTATCCGGCCTACAAGGCCAACCGCGAACCCGCACCGCTCGAACTGAAGCGGCAGTTCGCGCTGTGCCAGGAAATCTGCGCCGCGCTCGGCGTGGCGCGGTACAGCAGCTCCCGCTACGAGGCCGACGACATCATCGGGACCCTGGCGACTCGCGCGCGCGCGGCAGGCCTGCCTGTGACGATCGTCAGCCGCGACAAGGACCTGACGCAACTCCTCTCATCCGTCGATGTGTACTGGGACGCGGTGGCCGACGTCCGCTACGGGTACGAAGACATCGCCGAGCGATTCGGCGCGGTGCCGGAGCGCATGGCGGACTTCCTCGCGCTCATGGGCGACGCCGTGGACAACATCCCGGGCGTGCCGGGCGTGGGCCGCAAGACGGCGCAGACGCTGCTCAAGCATTTCCACACGCTCGATGGCGTGCTCGACAGCATCGACCAGGTCGGCAAGCTCAAATTCCGCAATGCCACGTTCGTCGCCGCAAGCCTGCGCGAACATCGCGAGACCGCGCTGCTGTCGCGCCGACTGACCGCAATCGCTTGCGACATGCCGCTGCCGGTCAGCCGCATGAGCGAGCTGCGCCTGCTGCCGCCGGATCTCGCCACGCTCGATACCTTCTGCGAGACGCAGAATTTCGGCCGGCTGCTGCGCGACCAGGCGCGTCGGTTGCATTCGCGGCATGCGGCCTGAGTCGACGCACGGCTGGCGCAAGCGATGATCGACCGCGCCTGTGCGAATTCTGGTCAAAGCACAGGAAATCGCACGGTGCATGCAATGTAGACGTTTGTACACACATTCGGCTATACTCATGCCATGGTCGAGCGGGTCGCCGGATTCGACTGGGACGGCAGCAACCCGGAAAAGTGCACTGGGCACGGCGTCTCGATCGCTGAGATTGAGTGTGTGTTTCAGGGAGAGGTCTGGACGCTTCCCGACGTCGCCCACTCAACCCGCGAAACCCGATGGTTAGGAATCGGTCGAACCGCCGCCGGGCGGCACGTCTTTCTGGCCTTTACCATTCGGATGCGCGGTGGGGAACGGTGGCTCCGGCCAATCAGCGCGAGGTACATGCATGCCAAAGAAGTCAGGCACTACCAGGCAGAAGTTGCCCGTCGTCAGGACTGACCGGGCGGCGGCGTCCATGGTCGCGGACGGCGATCTCACCCGCTACGATCTTGCGGGACTCAAGCCAGTTCGCTTCGAGTTCGCCCCCAAGTCCGCGCGCCTCAACATGCGCTTGCCTGAAGACTTGCTGATGGCCGTCAAGGAAGCTGCCGTCGAAAGCGGCGTACCGTACCAGCGCTTCATCCGCCAGCTACTCGAGCGCGCGCTCGCGTCTCAGCGCTAAGTCGGATACGCATTCGCCTTTGCTTGCATTCCAAAAGCAGACGGACAGCGGAGAATAACGACCCGGAGCGGCCCCCGGGCACCTCAAAAAGCAGCCGTTGCTGAATCTCTCAACGCGGTCATCCGCCGTCGTTCGCGCCCGGGGTGCGCATATCGGGCAAACGGTGTTGGTCGCCCCCGGGGTCAGTAGTACCACTTGGCGACGAACCCTATTGCGTCGAGAGTCTCATGTTCCGGCAGGCGGTCCTCCTGCCGCGCCAGGTAGATCTCATACCGGAAGTGTTCATTCACGGTGAACTCAGGTCCGATCTGATAGAGAACTCGCGCCCAGCCGTTGTAGCGTGTGTCGTAGAACCACTCGACATTAAAGTAGGGAACGATCGTGTGATCGCGCACGGTGAATTCACGCGTGGCCTCCACCCGAAAGCGGTAACGGGCTGAGTCCTCGTCGCCGATCCAGCGCAAGTCCGCGCGAACGCGCGCCTCCAACCAGGTTTCGGCCGGT
Organism: Pseudomonadota bacterium; assembly: GCA_016705325.1. GTDB lineage: Bacteria > Pseudomonadota > Gammaproteobacteria > Steroidobacterales > Steroidobacteraceae > RPQJ01. Next base: position 37,625 of record JADIYJ010000031.1, read on the forward strand.
AGGGGAGCCTTGCCGAAGAACGAGACGATAGCGCGGTCCTCGGCGACGTCCGGGCCTGTCTCGGCGGTCGCCTTGAATATGCGGGCATAGCCAATCCTCGCCCAGAGACGCCGACTGCGCTGCCAGTCGTCCGTCAGGAGTTTCCCCGGGAGCACCGGCTTGAGGGAGATGTCGAGGTAGGCAGCGAGATCCAGAGAATTGGTGTCCGACTCCTTACCTTCTGCGTAGGCTCCACTGAGGTAGACCCGGGTCCGCGGATTCAGACGATAGAACAGACTGGCCTCGGGCCAGATCTCCGTGGAATCCGCGGCACGTGCGGCGCCCGCGAAGTTCAGTGCGACGCTGAGCGCGACGAACGCGAAGAGTCTTGCGGCAAACGCCGGCTTCATGGTTCGCATCGTTGTTACCGGACGCGGGAATCATCAACGGGTCGTGGGCCGACGCCGACACGACGGATATTTCCCGGAGATCACGTCTACAGGACCACCTTCAGCAGGCGATCGACGAGTTGCTCCACCGAAAACGTGGTCAGCAACAGAGGCGCCACTGGCAACAGCACCGTCAGCGCCAGGCTGATCACGTGCTTGAAGGTAAATGGCACGTACTCCAGACCCCGGACCACCAGCACGCTGTTGCGCAGGTCGGCCAGTGATTGAATGTCCGCGCTGCCCAATAGAGATTCCCCGGCCGGAGCGCCACCGCGGAACCACTTTTCTTCGAACTCGCACGCGTAGCGCTGGCCCAGCACACCACATTCATCAAGACCCTTACGTCGCGTCCGCCGGAGCTGCGGCGTGAATGCGAGCAGCGGTCCCAGGACGGCAAACGCCATGAACAGGGCCATGCCGACGAGCTCCACCTTGAAGGACATCAGGTTCGCACCCGTGTAGAAGATTCGGTTCGCGATCATGCCTGCCAACGTCGCACCCTGCGCCAGCAGCAGTTGCGTATAGGCGCGACGCGACATCGACAGGAAGTGCAGTCCGGCCACGCCGTCCGGATGGGTCGGCACGAGGTTCAACCTGATGCGCGATACCTGCCAAAGGAAGCGCCCCCAGACGAATAGCCGGAAATACCAGCGCACCAGCAGAAACTGGGCCAACGGTAAGCTGACGCAAGCCGCCCACCAGCCGGCGCGCGAAAGCCGCAGGCTTCCGCCGGTCGAGTCGCTGTGCCAGCTGGAAATGTCGAGCGTCGACTGGGTGCGCCAGATGAACGCAATACCCACGACATATACGAATGCGATCAGCAACAGTTCGGCCACGACCGAACTGCGGAGACGCATCGCCGAGGCGATGGCCGTCTCGAACCGCTGACGGTCGACATCGCGGATCAATTCCTGCTTCAGGAACTGCCGCACGACCTTTGACAGCCGTTGGTGCGCCGTGAGCTCCGCTGCGATCAGCAGCGGTATGGCGACCAGCAGCTTCGCGTGGGTTTCCACGTCCTTCAGGAACGGCAGCGCGATGCTGGTGCCCCAAGCGTGACCGTCAAGCAGCGAAAGCAGCAGGAGTGGCAGCCATGCCAGCAACGCCAACACGACCATACGTCGGACGGTCATCTGCATTTCGTCGCCGGACAGGTGAGCTCGCCGCCAGATCTGGTAGAGGGGGCCGCCGGCCACGAGCGAGAAGTCGCTCAATGCCTTCAAAGACACTGCCTTGCTGCTGGATGACATGTTCTGTCCTTCAGGGTCCGCCTGATTGCGTTCGTACTATGTCCACAGCAACTGCAATGAGTTGTGGATGATCAGGAGCCCCAACGCGACCTGAATAACGCCAAGAACGGCACCCAGGATCTGCAGCAATATTCCGAGGACGGGTCCGATGTGCCTGGTCATGATCATGACAATCAAGTTCAACAGCATGATTGCCAACAGGATTGCGCCGATGACCAGTCGACCGTGCAGATCCGGGCTGAGTGCAAGGAACACGACGATCGCGGCGATGCCGTACGGCGTGACGATTGTCGGGAATGCCAACGGCGTCAACGCCATATTCAATGACGGTGTCGGAGCCGGTTCCGACGTTGCCTCGATGTGCAGCGCGAACTCTTGCAGGATGTTCTGCAGTGCCACGAGAAAAACGATGATCCCGGCGGCAAGAGACAGAATGGGCAGTGGAATGCCGTACTTGCTGAGGAACGTTTCGCCGAGGAAGGCAGCCAGCAGGATGGCGAGACTCGCAAAAAGGCTCGCCCGCACGGCGACCTGGCGCTTGAACGCGGCGTCCGCTCCCTTCGTGATCTTTGCGAAGGGGCCGATGATCTTAAACGGCCCGAGCATCAGAAACAGAAACGTGAAGATCTGTGCGACGGGAAAGTTCTTGAGTGGCAGCGCGTGCGGTGTGACCTCAATGGCGGATGCGATACCTGCAACGAACAGGCAGCCAAAACCCACTATAACGCTCTGGACGAAAGGCGCGTGCCGCCGCCGGTACGGGCTACTAGCCTTCTTGCACAAGATCGACAACATCCGCCGTCTCCTCTGTCATCGGTCTCAGGTCGGCGGCGAGGGAAGCAGCATCCGATCGGGCGTGAGCTTGTAGGTCCACGGGCAGCCCGAGTTCTTCCAGCCGTTCTTCAGCCGCTGGCCCAGGAAGACGCTGTCGGGTTCTTTCACCGGATCGCCCTCCATGCCGTCAGTGATCTGGTAGACGTTGTTGAACCCGGCTTTGGCGAGCATGTTGACGGCAATGGCGCTGCGCCCGCCGGAGCGGCACATGACCAGGAGCGTGCTGTCAGGCGTGGCCACTTGCTTCACCCGGTCGACGAAGTCCGCATACGGCCGCATGGGGAACTGCGCCTTGTCGGCGTCCCACACGTACGACTGTGCGGCGACGGGGATCTTCCAGGCCATGTCCGGGTGCCCGACGAACAGGTACTCCTCCGGCGTGCGGACGTCGAGGATCCTGACCTTGTCGGACGCGTTCTTCCACATCCCGAAAGCTTCCTTCGCGGTTACGTAGAGACCCAGGACCGTCTGCTTTGCCTGGGGAAGGTTCGTGCTGGGTTCAGTCATGTTCGGTGTTCCATTTGAATTCAGTGTCAACTGGCGAACGTCACTTGAACTGCGTGTTCAAACCGACGAAAACCTGCCACTTTGGCCAGCCGGCGCCGTCGTCAGCCACGGAAACCTGCGGTTCGATGAACACGTTGAAGACGACCTTCTCGCGTGGAACCACCTGACCGATCCCGAGCCCGATCGGCACGCTGTAGCTGCTGTGCTCGAAGTCGTACGCCATGACCGCCGTCGAGCGCAGGTACGTGCCCCCACCGAGCTGGTAGAAGACGAACGGCTGGAAGGCGCCGAGGTTCACATCGTTGCGGTCGTCAGCGCCCGTGAAGCTCGCCTGCCAGGACAGCAGATAGCCGTACTGGATCTTGGGCGAACTCGCGTTGAACAGCGTGTGCACGAGTCCAGCGGACCACTGCTCGCTGCCCAAGGCGTCCTTGCTGGCGGTCGGCGCGGTGATCTGCGGGCCGATGCCGACACTGAGCGCTGGGTTGCCGGTATCGATCAGGTAGGCCGCGAAGACGTTGAGGTCTCCAAGCCCGGTCTGATGGTCGAAATCAGGAGCCACCGGGAAGGTGTTGACCGGCAGCGACGCGCGCATGAGCCAGTTGGTCGGGCCGATTGAGAACGGCTTGGCGAACCGCGCCCAGAACTGGTTGGCGTCTTTGTCCGGATCGGTGAGTTCACCGATGTAGTAGTTATGCAGGTTGAACGCCGTGAAGTTCGCCAGCGGATTGTTGGCCTGGGCGACGTCGCCCGCCGCCGCCTGGTCCTGCGCGTCTGCGACGCCTGCGAACAAGCACAGCAGCGCTGCGGTCGTGAATAAGAATCTGGGGTTGCTCATGTTGCTCACTTGACTGTGTAGCCCTTCGGTTCCAGGCAGGCCGCGAAGCCTTTCCGGAAGAGGTCCACCTGTTGCTGCTGTACGCCCTGCTGCTGCTGCTGGGTGGCCTGCTGTTGCTGCTGCGTCGTCTGCTGGGCGGCCTGCTGCTGGTTCTTGCGGCTTTGCCGACCGCCGGCCACGACGCCGACCGTGGCGCCGACTGCCGCGCCTTGACCGGCATCATTGTTGGCGACCTCACCGATCACGGCGCCCGCGGCGCCCCGCGTGCCGCGCCCCGGAGTCGCGATCCATCCGCGGCGGGGGCCGGTTGGACTGCCGACGACGCTGCAGGCTGGGCGGCTGCCGGCGCCGGCGCCATCGGATCCACGCCGGTCTGGCCCTTCGCCCAGGCGTAGCACTCGCCTTCGTCCTGGGCTTGCTTCTGCGGCGTCTGGCCCTTTGCCGGAAACACGACGATCCCGAGCGACGTGGAAAGTGGCTTCGATGCGGCTGGCGCCGCAGTTTGGCCGTGCGCCGCCACTGCGGCCGTCAGCGCCAGGCAAGCCATCGAGATCGAGATCCGTCGAATGTTGTTCATGAAGAAGTCTCCAGACAGGCCGTCTTGCGCCTCAGAAGTCGGGGTCCGGGAAAGTCGGCTCCCGGTTTTCTGTGAACGCACGGATGCCTTCGACGCGATCCGGATGAACCACCGACCGCCAGTGGCCCTCCATCATGATCGCGACGGCCTGCTCGACAGGCTCGCCTTGTCCCATCTGCACCGCGCGCTTGACCGCCTGTACCGCCGTCGGTGAGTTACTCGCTATCTGCTTCGCGATTCGCATCGCTGCATTCATCAGTTCGGTGCGCGGATGCACCTCGTTGACCATGCCGAGCCGATGTGCCTCCTGCGCAGTGATCGGCTGGCCGGTCATCAGCATCTGCAAGGCCAGGCCAGGCGGGAGCACCCGTGGCAGGAATACGGGCGCGCCACCGCCTGCCGACAAGCCGACCATCGCCTCCGGCTGTCCGAATCGGGCGTCGTCGGCAGCGATGATGAAGTCCGTGCTGCTGGCGATCTCACAACCGCCGCCATAGGCCATGCCCTGGACTGCGGCGATGATCGGTCTGCGCAGCAGGCGCAGCGTGTATAGGACGCGATCAAAGACCTGGCGCTGGCGCAGCCATTGCTCCTTGGTCATGTTCTTGCGCTGGTAGAGGTCGCCGCCGACAGAAAACGCGCGGTCACCGGCCCCGGTGATGATGGCAACGCGCACGGCCGTACGGGCCGCGATCGTCTCGAGGACCTCGATCAGTTGTGCCGCCAGTTCTGTGGTGATGGCGTTGTCGGCGTGCGGGCGGTTGAGCGTGATTATCGCCACTTGCCCGCCGGAATCGTACTCGAGAAGAACGAGTTGATCAGGCTCCGGGACATCCGCGGGTGTGCGGTAACCGAGCTGATGCATCCGCGTATCGCTGTTGTCTGCCATAAGTGCTCCGTATCCACGTCGGGCGCAAGTCGCTGGCGTGTTCCCGCAGCCGTCTATCGGCCCGGAACGGCGCTGCTCCCGCGCACTGACTGCAGGCCTTGCGACGCCGGCGCGGCCCCGGGAATGGGTACGCGCCGGCATCCGGGCGATCGAACGATTACCCGATCCGTGCCGCAGGCAAGGTCGGAACCTTGTCTCCAGTCACTTTCTTCCAGCGCTCCTCCAGCAACTCCTTCGCGGCCTGCTCGAGGAACTCCGGCGCCGCCCACTTCTGCACGTCGAAGTCGTTCTTGATGTAGCCGTGGCTCAGCATGAAGTCCTTGCCGATCTCGACCGAAGCCAGGTTCTGCGCCGACAGGTTCGGCACCATGTCGATGTGCTTGATGCCTTCGTACGTGTCCTCGACGTCCATGTAAAACGTCTGCTTGTCGAGGATCGCCGCGGCCGCGTGCTTGTGCTCGTTGGCCCAGCGCCCGACCTTGATCATGCCCTTCATGAAGGTGACCACGAGTTCAGGATGCTTGTCGGCCATCTCGGTGGTGCAGGTGATGGCGGCGGGAATGTTGGCCACCTGCAGGGTCCAGTCCGGATAGCGGGACAGGTCCTCGATCGCCTTGAGCTTGCCCGTGGCTTCCTGGAGATGCTGAAACGGCTTGCTCTGCGTGTAGATCGCATCCACGACACCGGTCAACAACGCGGTCTCGAGCGGCCGGAAGGCCAGGTCGTGCTTGTGGTCGCGCTTGAGCCACAACTCCGACGGGTTCTCCATCGGGTCGAGCATCTCGGGCTTGTTGTACCAGTCGTCCGGGTACGGGAACTCGACGATCTCGACGTCCTTGCGGGTCATGCCGTTCATCCGCAGCATCAACTCGATGCCCTGCTCCTCCTGGATGCGCCACCAGTCGTTCTTGATGGTGTTCAGGCTCTTCGACAGGCCGATCTTCTTACCCTTCAGTTCGGACATCCGGTAGATGTCGTCCCGGGCACGCACGAGCATGCAACCGCCCTCGTGCGGGGCGTGTGTGACGCCGAGAAGCTTGGTCCTGCGGATGTCCGCATGAACGTGAACGGGCGGGAACAGGCCGCCGAAACGAATCAGGTTGTCGAGGTTGTGGATGTAGTGCGGGTACCAGTCGTTCTCGCGGGTGGACCGTAGGAAGGCGTACTTGACGCCGATCTTCTTGTACTCCTCACGGGTCCAGCCGAGTTCCTGGTCGACATTGCTGGCGGATACGAGCGGACAGTTGGTGTAGTACACCTCTTTCCAGTCCAGCTTTGTGACGTTGAGTTTCACAGGCGTCGGTTGCTTCGGGTCGGTGGCCATTTTTAGATCCTCGATTGACTCGGTGGCTCATCACCGGCTTGGCGGCGACGATCGGATGTGTCCAGACGCAACTGCGCTCGGCGTAGTTACTCACTCCAGGCGCGGCGGCCTGACGTCTGCGACTGGGTGGGATTGCAACATTCAGCGGTGCGTCGCTATGCACATATGCCGACATCGGCTATACATTTTCTGACAGGCTGGATTAGTATTTGTGCGGATCCTCCAGCCGACCAATCCCTTGAAATGGCACCTAAACAGAAGAAGAAGCAGGACCAGGCGACACTCCGAGTCGGAGGCGCCTTAGGGATAATCGATGTCCTGCGGGACTTCGGCATCGATCCCGATGAGGTGCTGCGCGAGGCCGGAATCGCGCCGCGGACGTTCGACGATCCCGACAACCTCATCACGTATGCGGCGCGCGGCCGCATGATGGCCCGCGCAGTGGCCAGAACCGATTGCCAACATTTCGGACTGCTGGTTGGCCAGCGCATGAACCTGCAAGCACTGGGGCTCGTCGGCCTGTTGGCGAGAAACGCGCCGGACGTAGAAGCAGCGTTGCGCATCATCGTCAACTACCTGCACCTGCACGCTCGCGGCGCGGTGATGCAGTTGAAAGTCGACCACACCCTGGCGATGTTGACTTACGCTGCCTATCAACCGAACGTGCCCGCCACCGATCAGACCGGGAGCGCCGCGGTCGCGATGATGGTCAACGTGATGCGGACGCTCTGCGGACCCCAATTCAGGCCATCGAAGCGCGTTTTTCCTGTCGCAGGCCAGACGATGTCCGACCGCACCGCAAGTTCTTCCAGGTTCCGCTTCGTTTCGACGCAGAACACTACGCGCTGCTTTTCTCAAGCGACTGGCTGGATCGGGAGGTGCAAGGCACGGATCCGGAACTAGAACGCCTGCTGCAGAAAACACATCGACGCACTCGAGACCAAGCACGGCGGGGAGCTTCCCGAAATCGTGCGCGGCGTGTTGTGCTCTGCGCTATTGACGGGTCACGGAAGCCTCGATCAGGTCGCTGCCCTGTTCTCGATGCACAGTCGTACGCTGAGTCGACGACTCGAAGAGTTTGGCACCGGCTTCCAGCAACTCGTGGATGAAAGCCGTTTTGAGATCGCGCGGCAGATGCTGGAGAAAACGGCGCTTTCGGTTGACCAGATTGCCGAGGCGATTGGGTACACCGGCGCCAGTGCGTTTACGCGGGCCTTCAGGCGGTGGAGCGGCACGACGCCGGCCGTCTGGCGTGCCAAGGGCGCAAACCAGTGACCGGCCCCTTCGGTCTTGAACGGCTGACGCGTTCGCAAGGCAGGCGAATCGCGTGACGAACACGCAGGCCGCCGATCGCATTCTGGGCGACTGGGCTCACGAGCTGCGTGTGCGACTCGATGAGATAAAGGGCAAGTCCTCGAAGTAGGCCCAGCCGGAGACGGGCGGCACTGTTGGGTAGTGGTATTACCTGAGAATGGAGCATCGATGTCGGCGCGATAATCCTCCTGGACATGCCGAATCAGTGACTGCCAGCAATAGCAGTCAAGCCAGACACAACGATCGGAGGTCATCATGGAGATCCGTGATAGCGACGGCGGCGCCGTCTCCCGTCGCACCCTTATTGCCGGATCCGCAGCACTGCTGGCAAGCGGCGGCGTCGGATCCGGAATAGCGGCACCTGCTGCGGCTCCCGCGACTCCAGTGAGCGCGCCCCATTGCCCTGGAAATGGGTGAAGCTCGACCCGCTCGAGGCCGGGCGGCGTGGCTATCGTTTCTACAAAGAAAAGGGTGGCTGTGGTTCGGCCAGCTACCTCTCGCTGCTCAGCCTATTGAAAGAGCAGGTCGGTCATCCGTGGACAACTATGCCCGACATGCTGATGGTGCACGCCGCAGCAGGCTTCGGCGGTCACGGGACGCTTTGCGGCGCACTTGCCGGCGCGTCCGTGATCATCAACATGGTCACCTATGGCGAAAAGCGCGACGAATATCTGCAGAACAATGCGATCGTGGATCGCTTGTTCTGGTGGTATGCAGAGCAGGATTTTCCGACCGAGCGGTTTGACGACCTCTCACCGTTGCCGAAGCAAATCAAGGTGAAGGCCATGTCCCCGTTGTGCCATACCTCGGTGTCGAAGTGGTCGCTGGCCGCCGGTGTCACGGATCTGCATGACCAGGCGAAGATCGAGCGCTGTGCCAAGGTGGCCGGAGAGGTTGTCTACATCGTAACGACGGCGCTGAATGAATTATTCGACGGAAAGTGGGATAAATCGTGATTTTCTCTGGTCTCGATTTCGACTTCGGCAAGCGCCGGTGCGACCCTGCGAAGACCCTGTTCGCGGACGTATCCAATGCACTCCGGCAAGCTGGTTTTCGCTCAGTTGACGAGCCATCTGCCGCTCTCGACGTTTCGTCGCTGCGTGACGGCGTACGGCGGCGAGCACAAGGTCAAAAGCTTCTCGTGCCTCGAGCAGTTTCTCTGCCTGGCCTTCGCGCAACTCACCTATCGCGAGAGCCTTCGGGACATCGAGGCGTGTCTGCGGGCGCAGAGCGACAAGCTGTATCACATGGGGATACGCAGTCGGATCTCGCGCAGCACCCTTGCGGACGCGAACGAGGTGCGCGACTGGCGTATCTACGCCGCGTTCGCTCAGCGCCTGATCACGATGGCTCGGAAGCTGTATATCGACGAGCCGTTCGGCGTAGATCTCAACGAGACGGTCTACGCGCTGGACGCCACGACCATCGATCTTTGCCTCTCGGTCTTTCCCTGGGCGCCGTTTCGCACGACGAAGGCGGCCGTGAAGCTGCACACGCTGCTCGATCTGCGCGGCAATATCCCGGCATTTATCCATATCAGCGACGGCAAGATGCACGACGTCAACGTCCTCGACCGACTGCTGCCGGAGGCCGGCGCCTTCTACGTCATGGACCGGGGATATCTGGATTTCGAGAGACTCTTTAGGCTTCATTCGGCCGGCAGCTTCTTCGTGACCCGCGGCAAGTCGAACCTCAAGGCTCAGCGTCGCTATTCGCGGCCCGTGGATCGCAGTACCGGCCTCATCTGCGATCAGACGATCGTCCTGACGGGCTTCTACTCCAGCCAGAACTTCGACACACCGCTCCGTCGCATCCGATTCAACGACCCGAAGAGCGGCAAGCGGCTGGTGTTCCTGACGAACAACTTCGTTTTGCCGGCACTGACGATCACGGAGTTGTACCGCTGCCGATGGCAGGTCGAACTGTTCTTCAAGTGGATCAAGCAGCATCTTCGGATCAAGCAGTTCTATGGCACGACCGAGAACGCTGTGAAGACGCAGATCTGGACCGCCGTCTCGACCTACGTACTCGTCGCCATCGTCAAAAAGCGATTGAAGATCCAAGCCAGCCTCTACGAAATGCTACAAATCCTAAGCCTGACCATGTTCGAGCAAACCCCTTTGGATACGCTGCTTTCGCAAATCCGCAGCCGTCACAACGATGCCCATGCGCCCAACCAGTTGAATTTGTTCCTCTAACGTCCGGACACTACTGACCAGTTCCGCACCAGACCAGCATGATCTGGTGATTGAGCAAAAAAACCGGAGCAGGAGGGGGATTCCTGCTCCGGTGTGCGGTCGGCGTCGAGGACTTAATGCATCCGTCCCTGCTGCCATCTATTGGCTGATGCTGCCTCTCGGCCTGAGTCAGGCTCGCCCTGGGGGAGCGGCTGACCTGACGCAAGCATCGTGCGCCTCCCGTGAGTTCGGTGCTGTGACAGATTCGTTGCTTTGACATTGCAGGTCGTGCGGACCTTGCGAGGTTCGTCACCTAACCCACTGTGAGCGCGGCCTGAAGCTTCGCCATGACGTGCCCGCACCACCGAGTAATCCTCGAGCGCATACGCCGAAAGATCCTTGCCGTAGCCGGAGCGCTTCAAGCCGCCGTGCGGCATCTCGCTCACCAGCATGAAGTGCGTGTTGATCCAGGTGCAGCCGTACTGCAGGCGTGACGCGACGGCCAGCGCCTTGCCGACGTCCTGTGTCCACACCGACGACGCCAGGCCGTACTCCGAATCGTTGGCCCACTTCACGGCATCGTCCGCGTCCTTGAAACGCGTGACCGAAACGACGGGGCCGAACACTTCGCGCTGCACGATCTCGTCGCTCTGCCGTGCATTCGCGATCACGGTCGGCTCGAAGAAAAAGCCGCCGCCAGTGCCAGCATTGCCGCCCGCGGTGATCTCGATGTGCTTCTGCCGTTGCGCGCGCCGCACGAAACCTGCGACGCGATCGCGCTGCTCGGCGCTGATCAATGGGCCCATCTCAACGCCCTGCGCCGTCTGCAGCCCGGTCTTGATCGTGCTCACGGCGCTCGAGAGATCCGCGACGAGCCTGTCGTAGATCTTCGCCCCGGCATAGATGCGGCAGGCGGCCGTGCAGTCCTGGCCTGCGTTGTAGTAGCCGAACGTGCGCACGCCCTCCACGACGCTCTGCACGTCCGCGTCATCGAACACGATCACCGGCGCCTTGCCGCCGAGTTCCAGATGCGTGCGCTTGATGCCGTCCGCCGCCTGCGCGAGGATCTTCTCGCCCGTTGCGACATCGCCCGTCAGCGAAATCATCCGCACCTGCGGGTGCTTCCTGAGTGGCGCGCCGACGCTGGGCCGCGGCCGCAGACGATGTTCACGACGCCGGCCGGGAAAATCTCCGCGAGCAGCTCGCCGAGCTTCAGCGCGGTGAGCGGCGTCTGCTCGGAAGGCTTCAGCACGACCGTGTTGCCGGCCGCGAGCGCCGGGCCGAGCTTCCAGGCCGCCATCATCAGCGGGTAGTTCCACGGCGCGATCGACGCCACGACGCCGATCGGGTCGCGGCGGATCATGCTGGTGAACCCGGCAAGGTATTCGCCCGCCACGGCACCTGTCAGCGTCCGGCAGGCGCCCGCGAAGAAACGGAACACGTCGGCGATCGCCGGGATCTCGTCGTTGAGCGCGGCCGCGAGCGGCTTGCCGCAGTTCTGCGATTCGACCTTCGCGAACGCAGCGCCGTCGGCCTCGATGCGATCGGCCAGCTTCAGCAGCAGGTACGCGCGGTCCTTCGGCGCGGTGCGAGCCCAGCCCCCGAACGCCGCATCAGCCGCTTTCACCGCCGCGTCGATCTGGGCGCGCGACGCCTCGGCAACGCGGGCCAGCACCTTGCCGGTCGCCGGGTTCAACACGTCTTCGACCTTGCCTTCGCCTGCGACGAGCTTGCCGTTGATCAGGAGTCTGGTCTGCATGGGTTCGCTCCGGGCGAAGGGCGTTCCTGGGAGTGGAGATGGGCGGCATCCGGTGCGGCGGCACCTCCGACTCTCTACTCACTTCCTCTCGTCGGGCCGCGTCAGGTAGTACGCGAGCAGGATCGGAACCAGGCGTGACGAGGATCACGACGACCGCGACGACGTTGGTGACGGGCCGCTCGCGCGGCCGGAACAATTCGCTGTAGAACCAGATCGGCAGCGTGCGTTCGTGCCCGGCCGTGAACAGCGTGACGATGATTTCGTCGAACGACAGCGCGAAAGCCAGCATGCCGCCCGCCAGCAGCGCCGTGGCAATCTGCGGCAGCAGCACGTAGCGGAAGGTCTGGTGACCGCGCGCGCCGAGGTCCATCGAGGCCTCGACCCAGCTCGGCGGGATGCGGCGCAGGCGCGCGACGACGTTGTTGTAGACGATGACCAGGCAGAACGTCGCGTGACCCGCGACGATGGTCCAGAAGCCGGGCTCGAGTCCGATCGTCCGCATACCCGCGAGCAAGGCGAGGCCGGTGAGGATGCCGGGCAGCGCGATCGGCAGCACGAACAGCAGCGTGATCGACTCCTTGCCGCTGAAGTTGCGGCGGGCGAGCGCGAATGCCGCCAGCGTGCCGAGGATGATCGCGAGCAGCGTGGCCGCGGAGGCGACGAGCAGCGAGAGCCGCATCGACTCCCAGATGTCGTCGCGGGCGAAGGCCACGTCGAACCAGTGCAGCGTCAACCCGGGTGGCGGGAACTGGTACGTGCGGTCTTCCGTGGTGAACGCATACAGCGCGATCACCCAGACGGGCGCGTGCAGGAACACCAGGCCGGCCGCCGCCATCACCCGGGTGAACAGCGAAGGGCGTTCCCAGGACGGGCGGCGCGGTTGCTCAGAGCGCATCGAACGCCCCCAGCCGCCTGGCCAGCATCAGGTACAGGCCGATCAGCACGATCGGCACCACCGAAAATGCGGCGGCAAGCGGCAGGTTCCCGGCGGTGCCTTGCTGCTGGTAGACCATCATGCCGATGAAGTAGCCCGGCGCGCCGACCACGCTCGGAATGATGTAGTCGCCGAGCGTGAGCGAGAACGTGAAGATCGAGCCCGCGGCGAGTCCGGGCAGTGCGAGCGGCAGCACGACGTTGCGGAACGTCTGGCCCGGCCTGGCGCCGAGATCGGCCGAGGCCTGCAGCAGCGACGCGGGTACCCGCTCGAGGGCCGCCGCCAGCGGCAGGATCATGAACGGCAACCACATGTAGACGAAGACGACGAACATGCCGATGTACGACGAGGCCAGCGACGGTCCGCCGACGATCGGCACCGCCAGCGCCTGGTCCAGCGCACCCATGAGGCCGAGGTGCTCGAAGCCCCAGCTCGCGATGCCCTGCTTGGCGAGGATCAAGCGCCATGCATAGACCTTGACGAGGTAACTGGTCCACATCGGCAGCATCACGCCGACATAGAACAGCGCCTTGGTCCGCGGCCCCGCGTAGCGCGCCATGTACAGCGCCACCGGAAACGCAATGACCGCTGCAGTCAGGGTGACGGCGACCGCCATCAGCAGCGTGCGCACGATGATGTCGATGTGCGCCGGTTGCGTGAGCAGCTGCCGGTAAGTCGCCAGCGTGAACTCGGCACGATGCGGCCGTGAACTCATCGATCGCATAGAAGCTCTGCAGCAGCAGCGTGAACAGCGAGCCGAGGTAGACGATGCCGAGCCACAGCAGCGGTGGGGCGAGCAGCAACGCGAAGTAGAACGACCGGCGTCCCTGCAGCGAAAACTCCGCGCGACCGGCCATGGTCAGTCCTGCAGCGGGACGGCGTGATCGGGTCGCCAGGCAAGACGCACGCGTGCGCCCGTCGTGAGGCCCTGGACACCGCCGCCGGCGGACTCGGACCGGGCCACGGCCAGCGTCGTGCGCTCGTCCACCTGCACGCGCAACCGGCTGCTCGCGCCGTGATAGAGCACGTCGACGATCTCGCCGGCGCACTGGACGTACCCGTCCGCAGCCGGCTCACCCGCCGCGAGCAGGTCGATCAGTTCGGGACGGATCGCAAAGGCGCGGTCCTGACCGGTCAGCTTCTGCGCGGCTGCACGCTCGACCACGTTGGCGCTGCCGACGAAACTCGCGACGAAAGCGGTTTGCGGCCGGTTGTAGAGTTCGCGCGGCGTGTCGAGCTGCTCGATGCGGCCCTGGCTGAACACGGCGACGCGATCCGCCATGCTCAAGGCCTCGCCCTGGTCGTGCGTGACGAACACGAACGTGATGCCCAGGCGCTGCTGCAGGCCCTTGAGTTCCACCTGCATCTCTTCGCGCAGCTTGAGGTCGAGCGCGCCGAGCGGCTCATCGAGCAGCAGCACCTGCGGGCGGTTGATCAGGGCGCGGGCCAGTGCCACGCGCTGACGCTGGCCACCGGAGAGCTGGTGCGGCCGACGCGCACCGAACTCGCCGAGTCGCACGAGGTCGAGCATGGCGGCGGCCTGCTTCGCGCGCTCGACCGCGCCGATGCCGCGCACCCGCAATCCATACGCGACGTTCTCCGCCACGGTCATGTGCGGAAACAGCGCGTAATCCTGGAACACCGTGTTGACGTTGCGCGCGAACGGCGGCGTGTTCGTCACGTCTTCGCCGTCGAGCAGGATGGTGCCGCTGTCCGGCTGGTCGAAGCCCGCGATCAGTCGCAGGCACGTGGTCTTGCCCGAGCCCGAGGGGCCGAGCAGGGCGAAGAATTCGCCGGGTGCGATCGCAAGCGACACCGAATCGAGCGCAACGACGGCTCCGAAGGCGCGGCGCATTGCGCGCAGTTCGATCGCTGGGGTCATGTCGACTGTGGGTTCGGCGCGCGGCATCCCCCGTGGCATGCCGCGCGCTCGAGACCCGTTCCTCCGGTCAGCGGCCGCCCATCACCGCGACGTAATCGGTCGCCCAGCGGCTGTAAGGCACGCACGTGCCGGTGCTGCACGCTGCTTCCGGCGTGCGCCAGAAGTGGATCTTGTCGAAGTTGTCGAAGCCGTTGGTGGCGCAACCCGTGTCGGTCAGCAGCGCATTGCCCTTGCACGCGGCCGGCACGGCCGGCACCGAGCCGAACCAGGCGGCGACGTCGCCCTGCACCTTGGCGTTGAGCGACCACTCCATCCACTTGTACGCACAGTTGGGGTGCTTCGCGTTCGCGGCGAGCATGGTGGTGTCCGCCCAGCCCGTCGCGCCTTCGGCCGGTATGACGCTCGCGATCGGCTGCTTGTTCGCGACGAGCGTGTTGACCTGGAACGGCCACGAACCCGACGCCACCACGCCCTCATTCGTGAAGTCCTGCACGGCGACGTTCGCGTCGTGCCAGTAGCGGTGCACCAGCGGATGCTGCCTGCGCAGGACGTCGAGCACGGCGGCGTACTGCTCCTCGTTGAGCTCGTAGGGGTCCTTGATGCCAAGCTCGGGCTTGTGCGCCATCAGGTACAGCGCGGCGTCGGCAATGTGGATCGGCCCGTCATAGGCCTGCACGCGGCCCTTGTTGGACTTGCCGTCGCCGAGCTTCTGCTCCTCGAAGACGACCGACCAGGACTTCGGCGCGGTCGGGAATGCCTTGGTGTTGTACATCAGCACGTTCGGGCCCCACTGATAGGGCGTGCCGTAGTTCTTGCCGTCGACGAAATGCCAGGCGCCCTGCTTGAGGCGCTCGTCCACGTTGGCAAAGCTCGGAACGCGCGCGAGGTCGATCGGCTGCACGGTGCCGCCGCGGATCAGGCGCAGCGACGCGTCGCCCGAAGCCGTGACGAGGTCGTAACCGCCCTGCGTCATCAGCGAGACCATTTCGTCCGACGTGCCGGCCGTCTTGGCGTTGACCTTGCAACCGGTGTCCTGCTCGAACGGGGTCACCCAGTCGTAGTTCTTGTCGGTCTCGCCGCGCTCGATGTAGCCGGGCCACGCGACGATGTCGACCTGGCCTTCGAGGGCCTCCGCCGCCGTCGTTGCAGCAGGAGCGGCGGCGGGCGCGGCAGCCTGCTCTTCCTTCTTCTGGCATCCGGCGAGCGCGAGTCCGACGGCGAGGGCCAGCACCAGGCGCGCAGCAACCGCATTGGAATGCAATGACATAGGGAACCCCCCGTTTCGTTTGGTAATGAAGCCGCTGCCAGCTCCCGCAGCGAGCAGGAATTCTATGCCCGTTTCCCCTGCGCCGCCTGCCAAGTGGCGCGTACCGCGTCAACGTGCGGCGCGCAGCGCCAGGTCGAATTCGATGCGCACCGCATCGTCGAGCCATTCGGTGCTGCGCCAGTCGCCCTGGCCCACGCCGAACTCGAGGCGACGGAGGTTGGATGAGCCAATCATGCGCGCCGCGCCCCGGACGGTGCGGCCGGGTCGAAGCGGAACTGGACGCGAACGTCGCGCGTGACGTCGCGCAGCGTCAGCTTGCCCGTGGCCTCGAAACGGCCGTCACCCAACGACCGGATCCCGGTGCTGGTGAACGTGCCCTTGGGCCAGCGCGTGGTCTGGAAAAAGTCGCTGCCTTGCAATGCAGTATCGCGATCGGTGTCGCCGGTTCGGGCGCTGAGCAGGTCGACGACGACCTGCAGGCTGGAATGGGAGAGATCGGCCGGGTCGAAGCGGATCGTCGCGTCAAAACGCTCGAAGCGGCCCGCGAACTCGCCGCCGGCGAGCCGGGGGCGAAACGTCAGCTGGCTGTGCGCTGGATCGACCGTCCATGCCATCGCTGCCGCACGCGCGTCGACTGCTGCGGGCCCCAATGCGAGGGCCGCCAGCAGCGCCATGACGCCTGCGCGGTGGCGCGGGTTCACGCCTATGGCCGGGAGAACGGCGACATGCGCCGGAGCACGCTGTCCTTCAGCACGAAGTGGTGATACAGGGCCGCGAGGATGTGCACAACCGCCACCGCGAGCAGCAGGAAGAAGAGCACCTCGTGCACTTCTTCCAGTGCTTCGTGCAGGTCATGACTTTCGGCGACCAGCGCGGGGAACTGGAACCAGCCGAAGAGGGTCACCGGGTAATTGGCGGCCGAGGACATGGCCCAGCCGGAAATCGGCTGGGCGAGCACCAGCAGGTAGAGCAGGCCGTGGCCGGCCGCCGCGGCCTTGCGCTGCCACGGGTTGCCGATGGGGCCCGGCAGGCCGCGGTTCATGACTTTCCAGCCGATGCGCGCCAGGGTCAGCAGCAGGACCAGCATGCCGAGCGACTTGTGCCAGTCCATGAGCTGCAGCTTTTCGATCCCTTTGGGCAGTTCATCGGCCGCTTCCGCGATGAAGTACTGCGGCACGATCAACAGCACGATGGCCCAGTGCAGGAACCTGGCGAGACTGCCGTAGGTTTCCGCGGTATTGCGCAGGGGCATGGAGCGACTTCCTGTGGGATGATCCATCCATGTTAGCAAACGCGCGGCAAGACGCGGCACGCGCAAGCCGATGCGTCGTTCTTGCAGCGCTCGCAATGCTGGCCAGTTGTCGTTCGACCACGACACCACCAACGCCACCCGCGAATGCCTCGCAGTCGCAGTCCAGGGGTCCCGCTGCGACGACGCTGCCAGGGCGCGCAGGTTGCAGATCGACCCCGAGCGGACCGTCGTCACCGTCTTCGTCCGCCGGGCAGGCCCGCTCGCCAAGCTGGGCCACGACCACGTGATCACTTCGGCAGGACGAAGCCGGCTCGGTCTGGCTCGGCACACGCCGGCGGATTCTTCCTTTGAGCTGACCCTGCCGGTCGACCGCCTCGAGGTGGACCTGCCTGCAGCGCGTGCCGCGGCGGGCATGGAGTTCGCTGCGTCCGGTCCGGACGACGCGCGGGCTGGCACGCGCCACAACATGCTGCGCGCCGAGGTGCTCGACGCGGAACATTTTCCCGCCATCACGCTGCGATCCTCGGCGGCGTCCGGTGCCTGGCCGCAACCCATCGTGCGTGTGGCCGTGACGCTGAAGGGGGTCGAGCGCGAGCAGGAGATTCCGGTCGTGGTCGAGCTCGATGCAGACGGCCTGACCGCGCGAGGTGAGTTGCGGTTGAACCAGACCGATTTCGGCATCACGCCGTTCTCGGTCGCTGGCGGTGCCATCCGGGTCGCCGACACGCTCGAGATCCGCTTCGAGATTGCGGCCGCTTCGCCCGGCGCGATCAGCCTGCCGCGAGTTCCTTGAGCAACAGCAGCTGCGTGCCTTCCGGCGCCACGAGCATCGCGCTCGTTCGGCGCGCCCCGCCTGCCGCCTGGGACACCAGCACCGGCGCCTGCAGGTCGATCGCATAGAGCCCGACATTGAGATCGCGGCTGGCGGCGACGACCTTCGGCAACGGCTCCAGGACCGGCTCGAAGGCCACGAACCCCAGGCGTTCGCACCAGCTGCCGGCATAGCGCAGGTGGCGGCTCGAATGCGCCGACGCGGGGGCGAGAACGTCCGCCTCGAGCAGCCGAGCGGCGCCTAGGGTCGCGAGCAGCGCCTGTGCATCGACGTCGGTCGCCCGTCGCCGACTGATGTCGAGAAGGCGCCGAGCCAGGCTGACGCGACCGTCCGGAGGCAGCGGGCTGCCCGGACACCAGCGGGGGGGGGGGGGGGGGCTGATTTCGAGAAAACGCCGAGGGCATGGGCGGGCGGGTGAGCCGTCCGCGCCGCGGGCCAGTGCGCGTTCGCGCTGTGCGGCCAGCGCCGCGTCGTCGGGCCGGTCGGTGCCGAGCCCGGGCCAGCCGCCTGCGTG
The DNA here is from genome assembly GCA_016705325.1 of Pseudomonadota bacterium. Lineage (GTDB taxonomy): Bacteria > Pseudomonadota > Gammaproteobacteria > Steroidobacterales > Steroidobacteraceae > RPQJ01. Next base: position 56,203 of record JADIYJ010000031.1, read on the forward strand.
CTGGAGCACGACGTCTTCCATCACGTCGACGTGTGCCGCACTCGAGTTCAGGCACGGCACGTAGTCGAACGCCTCGCCGCCCTGCCCGAGGAACAGGTCGCGGTTCTGCATGCTGATTTCCTCGAGCGTCTCGAGGCAGTCGGTCGCGAATCCCGGGCATACGACCGTGACGCGCTTTGGACCCGACTTCGCGTAGTCCTGCAGCATCCTGTCCACGTACGGCTTCAGCCATTCTTCGCGGCCGAACCGCGACTGGAATCCCAGCGACCATTCGTCCTCGGCCAGGCCGAGCCGCTGCGCGACGCCGCGGGCCGTGCCGAGGCAGAAGCAGTGGTATGGATCGCCGGCGAGGAAATAGCGCTGCGGGATCGAGTGAAAGGAGAACAGCAGGTGCTTGCGGCCGTGCGCTTGCCAGTGCTGCGCGATGCTGTCCGCCACGCCACGCAGGTACGACTCGCGGTCCCAGTACTGGTTGACGAAACGCAGCTCCGGCATCCAGCGCCACTGCGACAGCTCGCGCGTGACGAACTCGAAGATGCTGCCGGTCGTGGTCGAGGAATACTGCGGGTAGAGCGGCAGCACCAGCAGTCGCTGCAGGTTCTGTTCGCGGAATCGTTCGAGCACCGACCGAATCGACGGCTGGCCGTACGTCATCGCAAGATCGACCATGACGTCGTCGCCGAAGCGCTGCTGCAACCGGGCGGCGAGGCCTGCAACCAGCTTGCGCGATTCGACCAGGAGCGGCGAACCCTCCGGCGTCCAGATCTTCTGGTAAGCGTGGGCGCTGCGCTGCGGGCGCGTGCGCAGGATGACGCCGTGCAGGACCAGCCACCAGAGCAGGCGCGGCGCCTCGATCACGCGCGGGTCCGAGAGGAACTCGGCCAGGTACTTGCGCACCGAGCGGGGCGAAGGGTCCGCAGGCGTGCCCAGGTTCACGAGCAGGACGCCGATGCGCGGGCGCGAACCGTGGACAAAATCCGGGGTGCCGAGAAAGGTCATGCTGGAAATCGCGAGACGGGTCGGGGCGGTGAACGATATCACGGCGACGGATTGCGGCCGCGCAAGCCACGGTTTCCGCAACCAGGACAGGTTCAGGTGACACGGACCCGGGCTTCCATGCGCGGCGACAGTCGCAGCACGACCAGCTGGAAAAGGGCCGCGCCGGCGCAGAACAGGAGCATCGGCATCGCGGTCGCGGCTCCCACCAGGCCCATGACCTGCACGCAGACTGCCGAAACGAGCTGGTTGAGGAAGCCGAGCGTGCTCGAACCCACGCCGGTCGCATGCGGCGGGGCCAGGCTCACGGCGATCGCGGTCAGGTGAGGCATGAACAGGCCCTGGCCGAAATACAGCACGCCCATGGGCACGAAGATCCACAACGGGTGCTGGAACCCCAGCGCCGCGAACACGAGTGCGCAGAGCGCGGCGGCCAGCTGCAGGCTGACGCCAAAGGCGATCATCCAGTGCTGCCCGCGGGCCGAGAACCGGCCGAGGGCCCAGTTGCCGGCGACGTAACCGAACGAGATGAGCGGGTAGTACAGGCCGTATTCCGTGGCCGGGCGGCCCAGCGCCGTCACCATCACGTACGGCGCGAGCGAGATGAAAACCACGAACATCGAGTAGGCGGCCGACGACTGCAATACGCAGCTCAGGTAACCGGGTCTGGCCAGCAGCGAGCCCGCCACGCGAGCCATCTCGCGCACGGCCGGAGGCTGCTTCGTCGCCGGGCGGGTCTCGGGCAGGTGCTTCCAGGTGAGCCAGGCCACCGCCGCGGCCATCATCACCTGCGCCAGGAAGACGGCGCGCCAGCCAAACCACGACGTCAGGAAGCCGCCGATGACGGGGGCTGCCGCAGTCGACACCACCGCGAAGATCGCGAGCTGCGCGAGCATGCGCGCCATGCTGTCCGGGTAGAGGTCGCTCACGATCGTGCGCGAGACGGCAATGCCGGTGGCCGTGCCGAACGCAAGCACGCCGCGGCCGGCGATCAGCCAGGCCAGGCTTGGCGCGAACAGGCAGACGACCGAACCCGCCGCCATCAGGCCGACGCCGGCGAGGATCGCCAGGCGCCGCCCGTAGCGATCCGCGAACGGACCCCAGAACAGCATGCCGATCGCGAACGTCAGCAGCGCGATCGAGAACGTGGCCTGGGCCTGCGCCACCGTCGAGTCGAAGTGCTCGCGGACGACCGGCAGCGCCGGAATGTAGATGTTGGTGGGAACCGACCCGATCGTGACGATGAACGCCAGCAGGTAGATGAGCGACCGCTGGTTCAAGCCTCGATGCCGCCGATGCAGAGGTACTTGAGCTCGGTGTAGTCGAGGATCCCGTACTTCGAACCCTCGCGGCCAAAGCCCGATTGCTTGACGCCGCCGAACGGCGCGACCTCGGTCGAGATGATCCCGGTGTTGAGGCCCACGATGCCGTACTCGAGCGCTTCGGCGACGCGCAGCGAGCGCGCCAGGTCACGCGTGTAGAAATAGGAGGCCAGGCCGAACTCGGTGTCGTTGGCCATGCGGATGGCCTCCTTCTCGTCCTTGAACGAGAACACGGGGGCGACCGGGCCGAACGTTTCCTCGCGCGCAACCAGCATCGTCGGCTGCACGCCGGTGATGATCGTCGGCTCGAAGAATGTGCCGCCCAGCGCGTGGCGCTTGCCGCCGAGGACGATCCTGCCGCCCCTGGCCAGTGCATCCGCGACGTGTTCCTCCACCTTCGCCACGGCGTTGGCGTCGATCAGCGGGCCCTGCTCCGTTGCGCCCTGCAGGCCGTTGCCGACCCGCAGCTTGCGCACGGCCTCGACCAGCTTCGCGACGAATGCGTCGTAGACGCCTTCCTGCACCAGCAGGCGGTTGGCGCAGACGCAGGTCTGTCCGGTGTTGCGGTACTTGCTCGCGATCGCGCCCTGCACGGCCAGGTCGAGGTCGGCGTCGTCGAAGACGATGAATGGCGCGTTGCCGCCGAGCTCGAGCGAGAGCTTCTTGAGGGTGCCGGCGCACTGCACCATCAGCTTCTTGCCGATCTCGGTCGAGCCCGTGAACGTGAGCTTGCGCACGATCGGGTTCGACGTCATCTCGCCGCCGATGGCGGTGGCCGAGCCGGTGACCACGCTGAACACGCCCCTTGGGATGCCGGCGCGATGCGCCAGTTCGGCCATGGCGAGCGCGGAGTAGGGTGTCTGCATTGCCGGCTTGCAGACGAAGGTGCAACCGGCCGCGAGCGCAGGCCCGGCCTTGCGCGTGATCATCGCCGCCGGGAAATTCCACGGCGTGATCGCCGCGACGACGCCGACCGGCTGGCGCAGCACGAGGATGCGCTTGTCGGGCTGATGGCCCGGGATCACGTCGCCGTAGACGCGCTTGGCTTCCTCCGCGAACCACTCGATGAACGAAGCCGCGTAGGCGATCTCGCCTTTGGCTTCGGCGAGCGGCTTGCCCTGCTCGGCGGTCATCAGCGTGGCGAGATCGTCGGCGTTGGCGAGCATCAGGTCGTGCCAGCGGCGCAGCAGCGTCGCGCGGTCCCTGGCCGCGCGCGCGGCCCAGGCGGGGAAGGCCGCCGCTGCCGCGTCAATCGCCACGCGCGTTTCTTCGGCACCCATGAATGGCACCGTGCCGAGCACCGCACCATTCGCCGGGTTGGTGACCGGCTTGCTGCCGCCGGTGCGCGCGTCCAGCCACTGGCCGTCGATGTAGCACCGCTGCCGCAGCAGGGTGGGATCCCTGAGATTGAGCGTCATGAGTTTTCTCTGTGTCAGCGCAGGTGCTTGCTGAAAAATTCCTGCGTCCGCGCGAAGGCGAGGTGCGCGGCGGCCGCGTCGTGACTGGCGCGGTCCGTGCAGTTGAATCCATGGCCCGCGGCGTAGGTGTGGTATTCGCCCTGCGGGAACGCGGCGCGGATCTTTGCCACGTCGCTCAAGGGGACCTGTGCGTCCCGCTCGCCAAAATGGAACTGCATCGGGCAGCGTGGCACGGGCTCGAGGAAGCGGGTGATGCCCCCGCCGTAGTAGGCCACACCCGCCGCGATGCTGGTGCGGCTGCCGGCCAGGTAGGTAACGAGTCCGCCCCAGCAGTAACCGACCATGCCGACGGGGCCGGCGTGGGCCACTGCGTCGATCGCCGCCTGGAGGTCGGTCATGACCTGGCCGAAGTCCGCTCGTTGCACGTAGCCGGCACCCTGCGCAGTTCCAGCCTCGTCGTAAGCCAGGTTGACGCCGCGTTCCTGGCGGTCGAACACGGCCGGCGCAATTGCCAGGTAGCCCGCGGCGGCGAACTGCTCGGCCACGCGTTCGATGTGTCCGGTGACGCCGAAGATTTCCTGCACCACGACGATGCTGCCGTGTGCAAGGCCTTCCGGCCGGGCCAGGTAAGACGAGAATGTGTGGCCGTCGGCCGCTCTCAGCTGCAGGTGGCTCATGGTGCGATCTGCGCCTCTGGGGACAGGCTTTTCGCTTGGGGGGAGGGGATCAAGGATATCAGGGCGGCGCGGCCCGGGGTGAGGATCGGGCCGCCCAGGGGTACCCTTGGCGTCCTCAAGGAACTGTCGGGGACGCTCCATGCTCGTCGGAAGCAACCTGCACCGTGTCGCCATCGTCGGCGGCGCCAGGATCCCGTTCGTGCGCTCGATGGGCGCATACGCGGAATGCAGCAACCAGCAGATGCTGACCGCGGCGTTGCAGGCGCTGGCGGACAAGTACCGTCTTGCCGGCGAGCGACTGGGCGACGTCGGCGCCGGGGCGGTGCTGAAGAGTCCACGCGATTTCAACCTGACGCGTGAATCGGTCCTCGGCACGACGCTCGACGCGCACACGCCGGCTTTCGACCTGCAACGTGCCTGTGGCACGAGCCTCGAAACGGCGATCCTGCTCGGCCTGAAAATCGCGGCAGGCCAGATCGACAGCGCAATTGCGGCAGGCGTCGACACGGCGAGCGACGCCCCGATCGGCATCAACGAGAACCTGCGCCGCATCCTGTTGCGCAGCGCGCGGGGCCGTTCCCTGGGTCAGCGGCTCGCGCCGTGGACTTCGCTGCGCCCAGGCCATTGGAAGCCGAGCTTTCCTGCGGTCGTCGAGCCGCGGACCGGGCTGACCATGGGACAGGGCACCGAGTTGATGGCCCGGCGCTGGGGTATCCGGCGCGAGGCGCAGGATGAACTCGCACTCGCCAGCCACATCCGGGCAGCCGCCGCGTACGACGCCGGCTTCTTCGACGACCTCGTGTTCGAGTTCGAGGGTGTGCAGCGCGACGACAACCTGCGACGCGACACCTCGCTGGAAAGGCTGGCCAGGCTGAAGCCCGCGTTCCCGGTCGATGGCAGCGCCACGCTGACCGCAGGCAACTCGACGCCGATGACGGACGGCGCCGCGGCAGTGCTGCTGGCGAGCGAAGACTGGGCGCGTGCCAGGGGCCTGCCGGTGCAGGCTTACCTGACGTTCGGCAAGGTGGCGGCCGTCGACTTCCTGCAGGACGAAGGGCTGCTGATGGCGCCGGCCTACGCCGTGCCGCGCATGCTGGACGACGCGGGCATCACCCTGCAGGACTTCGATTTCTACGAGATTCACGAAGCGTTCGCGGCGCAGGTGCTGTGCACGCTGGCGGCGTGGGAGTCGGCGGAGTTCTGCCGTGGCCGGCTGGGCCGCGAGCGGCCGCTCGGCTCGATCGACCGTGCGAAGCTCAACGTCAATGGCAGCAGCCTGGCCGTGGGCCATCCGTTTGCAGCGACCGGGGCGCGCATCCTCGCCACGCTCGCCAAGTTGATCGATCAGCGCGGTGGCGGCCGTGGGCTCATCTCGATCTGCACGGCCGGTGGCATGGGCGTCACCGCGATCGTCGAACGCTGAAGACCCTATAATCGCCGACCCGTCGCCGGCATGGATCCGCACTGATGTATTTCCGCAGCAACACCTCGATCCTCGTATTCGCCGTGGCCCTGGCCTTGCAGGGCTGTGTCTCGGCGCCCCCGTCCCCGACCGCCACGCAGGCGCCGGCTGCGCAGTCGCCGGCAAAGGCGAGCGACACCAGGCAGCGGCTCGACGCGCTGTTCGAGAATTATTTCGAGGACAACCTGCGCGCCAACCCCTTGCTCGCGACCTACATCGGCGACCATCGCTACGACGATCAGTTGCCGAATTCGATCGGTCCGCAGTACCTGGCCGCCTCGCGCGCCCTGAACCAGAAGTACCTGGCGGCGATCCGCGCGCTCGACCCGGATTCGCTCTCGCCGGCGGAGCGGATCTCGTACGACATCTTCCTGTACGAGCGGGAACGGGAAGCGCGGGGTGAACGGTTTCCGTTTCATCTGCTGCCGATCAACCAGGCCGGCAGCCTGCTCACCGTGATGCCCGCGCTGGGTTCGGGCACCAACGCGCAGCCGTTCGAGACGGTCGCGGACTACGAGCGCTGGCTGCAGCGGCTGGACGGGCTGGCGGTCTGGATGGACCAGGCGGTGCTCAACATGCGGGAAGGCGCAACCAAAGGTGTCGTGCAACCGCGCGCCGTGATGGAAAAGGTGCTCGCTCAGCTCGACGCAATGGTCGTGCCGCAGGCGCAGGACAGCCAGTACTTTGCGCCGATCCGCCGCTTTCCGGCGGATTTCTCCGCGGCCGACCGTGAGCGGCTCACTGCCGAATACACCAGGATGCTCGACGCCACGCTATTGCCCGCCTACCGGCGACTGCGTGATTTCGTGCGCGACGAATACCTGCCGCAATCGCGCAGCAGCGTGGCCTGGACGGCATTGCCTGACGGGCAGGCGTGGTACGCCTACTACGTGCAGGAGCACACCACGACGAACCTGACGCCCGACGAGATCCACGCGCTGGGTCTCGGCGAGGTGAAGCGCATCCTGGGCGAAATGGACAACGTCCGGCAGCAGGTCGGGTTCAAGGGCGACCTGGAGGCGTTCTTCACGTTCCTCGAAACCGATCCGCAGTTCTATTTCACCCAGGGCGCGGACCTGCTCGACGGCTACCGCGCGCTCAAGACGCGGATCGACGCCGCGTTGCCGAAGCTGTTCTCGGTGTTTCCGCGCGCGGACTACGAAGTGCGCGAGGTCGAGGCGTTCCGCGCGCAATCCGCGGCGGGAGCGTATTACCAGCAACCCTCGGCGGACGGCTCGCGTCCCGGCGTCTTCTATGTCAACACCTACAACCTGAAGGCGCAGCCGAAGTTCGGCATGGAGACGCTGTCGCTGCACGAGGCGTCCCCGGGGCACCACTTCCAGGTGTCGATCCAGCAGGAACTCGAAGGCGTGCCGCGATTCCGCCGCTTCGGCGGCGATTACACGGCCTACGTCGAGGGCTGGGCGCTCTACGCGGAGTCGCTCGGGCCGGAACTTGGCCTCTTCACCGACCCTTACCAGTGGTTCGGGCGACTGAACGACGAGCAGTTGCGTGCGATGCGCCTCGTCGTCGACACCGGCCTGCATGCGCAAGGCTGGAGCAGGGAGCAGGCCATCAAGTTCATGCTCGACAACTCGACGATGGCCGAGTCGGACGTCGTTTCCGAGGTCGAACGCTACATTGCCTGGCCGGGTCAGGCACTCGGCTACAAGGTCGGGGACCTGCGGATCCAGGGTTTGCGCCACAAGGCGGAGCAGGCGCTCGGGCCGAAGTTCGACCTCCGCGACTTCCACCGTGAAGTCCTGAGCGACGGCGCCGTGCCGCTGGACGTGCTCGAGGCGAAGGTCGAGCGCTGGATCGCGGCTCGCCGCTGAAGCCGGACGAATGCAGCGAAACGATTTCCGCTTGCCGTTGCTGGTCGCCATGCTGGCATTGACGGCATGCGATTTTGCGCCGGAGCCGTCGACGCGACCCGAGGAAAAGCCGTCGGAGTTATCCGCCCCCCTGCGCGCGTCCAACGCGGAAGCGGCCGAGCTGTATCGCATCGTTGAAACCTATTTCGACCAGTACCTCGCGCTGAACCCCATTCGTGCCAGTGAGCTCGGCGACCACCGGTTCGACGACCGCTTCGGCGATTACCTCAGCATGAGCTGGATGGCGGATTCGCTCGGTATCGAACAGGAGTCGCTCGAGAAGCTGGCGGCGATCGACCCGAAGCGGCTCGCCGGCGAGGACCTCGTCACCTATGCGGCTTTCAAGCGCCAGCGCGAGCTGGGCATCGGCGGGTACCGGTATCCGAGCGAACTGCTGGCGATCAACTCGTGCTCCAACTGGCCGGCCGCCTTCTCCCGGTTGGGTTCGGGCAAGGGCGCGCATCCATTCAGGACAACGCGCGACTACGACAACTTCCTCGCGCGCATGGATGGCTTCGTCGTCTGGGTGGACCAGGCCATCAACAACCTGCGTGCCGGCGTCACCAAGGGCGTGGTACTGCCACAGGTCGTGGTCGAGCGCACGCTGCCGCAGCTCGAGGCGTTCGGCCGGCTCGAGGACCCGCGGCAGACCGTGTTCTGGCAGCCACTGCTGAACTTCCCGGCCGGGCCAAGCGTGGCCGATCGCCGGCGCCTGCTGCAGGCCTACGACGAAAAGCTGCGGACGCAAGTGCTGCCCGCCTATCGACGCCTGCACGATTACCTGGCACAGGAGTACCTGCCCAAGGCGCGCGCGACCGTCTCGTGGTCGGACCTGCCGAGCGGGGACCTCTGGTATGCGTACCTCGTGCGGTACTACACCTCGACGGACATGACGCCGGCGCAGGTGCACGAGCTCGGCCTGCGCGAGGTGGCGCGGTTGCATGCGAGTCTCGCGGGTCTGCAGGGAGCGCTCGGCATCGCGGGCGAGCCGCGGACCGTGTTCGATGCGCTGCGTGCGGACCCGCGATTCCAGTTCGGCGATGCCCAGTCGATGCTGGCGGGTTATGCGGCGCTGCACGACCGCGTCGATGCGCGATTGCCCACGTTGTTCCTGCGCCGGCCGAAGGCGACTTTCGAAACCCGGCCGGTCGAGGATTTTCGTGCGGCCTCCGCGACAGCGGTGTCGTACTCACCGCAGAGTGGCGCTGGCGGACACGCGGGCGTCTTCTACGTGAATACCAGTGAACTTGCATCACGCCCGTCCTATGCGCTGGACGCACTGTACCTGGGCGAGGCCGTGCCCGGTCACATCTACCTCGCGGCGATCGCGCAGGAAACGCCGAATCTGCCGCGGTTTCGCCGCTTCGGCGACGACGCGGCCATGGTCGCCGGGTGGGCGCTGTACGCGCAATTGCTCGGAGCCGAACTGGGACTCTATGCGGATCCGTACAGCCAGTTCGGCGGGCTGAACGTCGAGCTGTCACGTGCGGCAGCCCTCGTCGTCGACACGGGTCTGCATGCGCAGGGCTGGACCCGTCAGCGTGCGGAGGAGTACCTGCGCGCGAACACAGCGCTCGGAGCGGCGGACATTGCTGTCGCGCTCGATCGCTACGTTGCCTGTCCGGGCGAGGCACTCGCCGCCAAGATCGGGCAGCTGAAGATTCTCGAGCTGCGCCGTCGCGCCGAGCAGCGGCTTGGTGCGCGCTTCGACCTGCGCGAATTCCACGAACAGGTCATCGGCAGCGGCATACTGCCTTTGTCGGTGCTCGAGACCAGGATCAATCGCTGGATCGAAGCGCGCCGTTGAGCCGCTCGCGGCGCTGCATCAGTAGCCGTAGCCGTCGGTGCGGATTTCGTCGAGTTCGTCGCCCACGAAGCGCAGCTTGCGCAGCAACTTGCTCGAGCCGAAGTTGTACGTCCACACTTCCACTGGCATTTCGATGACACCCGGACCGTAGTAGTCGTAGCGGTTGTAACCGTATCCGTACTCGTAGCGGGGCGCACGACGGATCACGCCCTGGAAACTGACGCTCGACGGTTCGCCGCACAGGGCGCGAACCTTGTCCTTGCCGTCGCTGACGGTGATGAGCTTGCTGCCACAGCGCATCGCGTCCTCGGCGCGCGCGCGGGCAGCACCGAGCGTGCCGACGAGCACGGTCGCAAGAACGAGGATTCTCAAGTAGCGCACGGTGCAAGCATAGCTGTTGCCCGGCGGTGCCGCTGGCTGCCGCTCCACCTGAATTGCCGTAACTAATTGAATATATTAAGGTAATAACTATACGAGGCTCCTTTCCAAGGGCCGCTGCCTGGGCTTCGACCGGCCAGGCCGGGTTCACGGCGGCCAGCGATCTGCATCTATCGACATGCCCGGTGCGTGGCCGGGACCCGCACGCCGTTCTGCTAACCTAACCGACCCCGAAATGGCGGCTGAACCCACGATGCCCCTCGACCGAGCCTTCGAAAAGCGACTCGCCGGCGTCATCAACGCCCGCGCGGGTGGTGTGCTGCAGGGCGGACTCAAGGGCGTCGAGCGGGAATCGTTGCGGGTGACGCCGACGGGGCGGATCTCGCAGGCGCCGCATCCCCGGGCTCTGGGATCGGCGCTCACGAACGAGCACGTCACGACCGATTACTCCGAAGCGCTGATCGAAGTGGTTACGCCGCCGTTCGCCCACACCTGGGAACTGGTGCAGTACCTCGCCGACCTGCATCGCTTCGTCTACACGAACCTGCCCGACGATGAACTGCTCTGGGCCACGAGCATGCCGTGCGCCATCAAGGGCGAAGCAAGCATTCCGATCGCGCAGTTCGGCTCGTCGAACGTCGGGCGCATGAAAACCGTGTACCGCGAAGGCCTCGGCCACCGCTACGGCCGCGTGATGCAGGCCATTGCGGGCGTGCATTTCAACTACTCGTTCCCGGAGCACTTCTGGCCGGTGCTGGCGGACGTACTGCAGCCCAGGGCATCCGGGCAGGCCTTCCGCTCGGAGTCTTACTTCTCGCTGCTGCGCAATTACCGGCGGCACGGCTGGATCGTGCTGTACCTGTTCGGAAATTCCCCGGCGCTGTGTCCGTCCTTCCTGCAGGGGCGCAAGGTCGACGGTCTCGAGCCGCTGGAACCGGGCAGCCTGTACGCTCCGTATGCGACCTCGCTCCGCATGAGCGACCTCGGCTACCGCAACAAGAGCCAGGCCGGGCTCAACGTCTCGGTCAACAGTCTCGATCATTACGTGCGTGACCTGACGGCAGCGATCAGCACGCCGAATCCAGATTACGAGAAGATCGGCGTGAAGGTCGATGGCGAATACTCGCCAGCTGAACGCCAACATCCTGCAGATCGAGAACGAGTACTACAGCTTCATCCGTCCCAAGCGCATCACCCGGAGTGGCGAGCGCCCGACGAAGGCGCTGCAGCGCGCGGGCGTGCAGTACGTCGAGATGCGCTCGCTCGACGTGAGCGTCTTCGACCCGGTGGGCGTCAACCAGAACAAGCTGCGGTTCCTCGAGGCATTCGCGGCTTTCTGTGTCCTGCGCGACAGCCACCCGATCGAGAACTCGGAGCAGGATGAACTGGACGGCAATCACGCCATCGTGGCGCGCGAAGGCCGCCGGCCCGGCCTGCTGCTGCGGCGCGACGGTCGCGAGGTCAGGTTGAGTGACTGGGCCGCCGAGATCATCGATTCGATGCGCGGCCTCTGCGAACTGCTGGACGAAGGCGACGCGCAACGTCCGTACCTCACTGCACTCGAGCTGCAGGAGGAGAAAATCCGCGATGTTGCGTTGACTCCGGCGGCACGCTCATTGCACGAAATGCGCACGAACGCGGAGTCATTTTTCAATTTCGCGCTGCGCATGTCGAAGGTGCACCAGTCCTACTTCAAGGACCTGCTCTCTCCGAACTCGTCCAGGCAGGAAGAGTTTGCCGTCGAGGCGGCCGAGTCGATCGAGCAGCAGGCGCGGATCGAAGCGTCGGACACGCTCGATTTCGACGAGTATCTCGCCCGCTATTTTTCGGCGTGAACAGCGCGCAGTCAGAGTATTCCGGTCGTCATCCGGCCCTGCGCATCGATCGAGCCGCGCAGCATGCCGCGGGAGTTGAACGGCAGGGCAAGCGTGCCGTCGCGGCCGACGACGATCACGCCGCCTTCGCCCCCCATCCGCTGCAGCTGCTCGTGGACCACGATGTCGGCCGCCTCACGCACGCTCTTGCCCGCGTACCGGACCAGCGAGGCAATCTCGTGCGCGACGGTCGCGCGGATGAAGTATTCGCCGTGTCCCGTCGCCGAAACGGCGCAGCAGTCGTTGGCCGCGTAGGTGCCGGCGCCGATCACCGGTGAGTCGCCGACCCTGCCCCAGCGCTTGGCGGTCATGCCGCCCGTGGACGTCGCCGCGGCCAGGTTGCCGGCGTCGTCCAGGGCCACTGCGCCGACGGTTCCCATCAGCGATTCACGAAAACGGCCTGCGCTCGCATCGAGTGCGACTGCCAGTTCACGCTGCCGTCGCTCCGTGACGAAATAGCGGTTCGCCACGGGTTCGAGTCCCTGTTCGAGGGCGAATTCCTCGGCGCCCTGGCCGGACAGCATCACGTGTGGCGACACGTCCATCACCAGCCGGGCGAGGCCGATCGGGCTCCGCACGTGGCGCAGCCCCGTGACCGCACCTGCGCGCAGGTCGCGCCCGTCCATCAGCGAGGCGTCGAGTTCGCAGATTCCGTTGGCCGCGATCACGGCACCGCGGCCGGCGTTGAAGAGCGGGTTGTCCTCGAGCACCTGCACCGCGGCGACGACCGCGTCCAGGCTGGCGCCGCCCCCGGCGAGTATCCGCTGCCCGGCACGCAGCGCCTGCTCCAGTCCGGTGCGGTAGGCGGCCTCCCGTTCGGGCGTGAGCTCGGCGGGTGGGATGTCCCCCGCCCCCCCATGGACGGCGATCGCTGGCATGTCATTCCTTGCGGGCAGGCCGGTCGAAGGAATCAAACATAGCAGAGCACCCTGGCACGTATTGTCTCGGGTGCAGAGCGCGGCCTGGCCGCATCGTGGACGTGCGTCCGCCGAAGCTGCCCGTCAGTACACCGCCGCCCGGCACGAAGCAGCGTCTCGACGAACTGGGCGCGAGGAAATTCTCGCGGTGGCTGCTCGAGCAGCCGCAGGTGCTGTTCACGGACACGACGTTGCGCGATGCCCATCAGTCGCTGCTGGCCACGCGCTTTCGCACCCGGGACCTGGCCGCCATCGCGCCGGCCTGCGCGCGCTCGACGCCATGAGCTGGCTGACGTCGCAACCGAACCTGGGATCGATCGTCGAAGCGCTGCGCCACGGGCCGCGGGAATCCGGTCTCGACCCCGACAACCTGCGGGTGCTGTCCAACGACTGGGAGCAGGTGCGTCACGGCTACGCGGCGTTCGCGATCGACATGGCGATCATGATGGTGACCGGTGGTCTCACCGCCGAGGACGTCACCGATCCGGGGACCGACGTTGCCTTCCCGGAGTCCGTGGTCGCGTTGTTCCGCGCCGACATCGGCCAGCCGTTCGGCGGCTTCCCGCGCGGACTGCAGCGGAAGATCCTCGTCGGCGCGCAGCCATCGACCTCACGTCCGGGCGAGCACCTGCCGCGCGCCCTCTTCTACGGCCTGGAAGCGGGTGAAGAGATCACGGTCGATCTCGAGAAGGGCAAGCGCCTGATCATCCGCTACGTCACGACCAGCGACCTGCACGACGGCGGCACGCGCACCGTGTTGCCCGGTCACGCCGCTGCCCGCGGCAACCTGATGGCGACGCCGGGTGCGTGACGGAAGTCCGCAACGGGCCGATACTGGGCCGCGGTCAATCGTCGCGAAGTGGAGAATACTCATGACACCGAACGTTGGGGGAATGGACCGGACCTTGCGCATTGTCGTGGGCCTGGCATTGCTGTCGCTGTACTTCCTGCTGGACGGTAACGCGCGCTACTGGGGCCTGATCGGCATCGTGCCGATCCTCACCGGAACGTTTCGTTGGTGCCCGGCCTATCTGCCCTTTGGCATCAGCACCTGCTCGACGAAGAAAGGCTGACCCCTAACCCCTAACCCCAGCGGCAGTTCCCAGCCAGCGCCGCAGCGTCGCCGCATCCATGGCGCCGGCCTGCCGCGCCACCTCCTTGCCGTCCTTGAACACCATCAGGGTCGGAATGCTGCGAATGCCGTAGCGCGCGCCGATGTCCTGGGCCTCGTCCGTGTTGAGCTTGGCGAACCGTGCCGCTGGCTCGGTCTCGGCAGCGACCCGTTCGAAGGCTGGCGCCATGGACCGGCAGGGACCGCACCACGGCGCCCAGAAGTCGACGACCACCGGGACGCCGGATTGAGCGACGTGGCGGGCAAAATTGCCGGCCGTCAGCGTTACGGGACGTCCCTGGAACAGCGCTTCGTGACAGCGCGGGCACTTCGGCTGATCCCGCATCCGTGCCGTCGGGATGCGGACGATCCCGTCGCAACGCTGGCAGACGACCTGGGTGGTTGCGGCGGTGGCACTGGCAACGTTCATGTCGATCCCTTCTCCGGTGGCTCTGACCGGCTCCATGGGGCCGTCTGGGCCGGAAGCAAGCGCAACTCGCGGCCCGCGGGCCTTGCATCGGGGTTCTCCCGCCTCCACATCAGCGGGGCCACGACCGCCGGAGGCAACGCCGTCCATGCGATTCAAGGATTACTACGCAGTCATGGGTGTGCCGCGGAGCGCGACCCAGGATGAGATCAAGCGCGCCTACCGCAAGCTCGCGCGCAAGTTCCATCCGGACGTCAGCAAGGAGAAGGATGCCGAGGAGCGGTTCAAGGAACTGCAGGAGGCGTACGAAGTCCTCAAGGATGCGGAAAAACGTGCAGCCTACGATCAGCTTGGATCCGACTGGCGGCAGGGACAGGAATTCCGTCCGCCGCCCGACTGGGGCAAGGGCTTCGAGTTCACGCCGGGGCGCGGCGAGCGAGGCGGTCGCGCAGCCGGTCCGGGGGCTGGCGCGGACTTCAGTGACTTCTTTTCCGAGCTGTTCGGCGCGCGGAGCCCGTTCGGCGGCGCGCACGGTTTCGAGTCCGCCGGCCGCGGCAGCGCCGGGCGTGGCTTTGCGGCCGCCGGCCAGGACCACGTCGCACGCGTCGAGATCGACCTCGAGGACGCGTACCGCGGTGGCACGCGCACGCTCGAACTGCGCACGCCCGAGATCACGCCGGACGGCCACGTCACGTCGAGGCCGCGCACCCTGCGCGTATCGATTCCCGCGGGTGTCGTCGAAGGCCAGCAGATCCGGCTCGCGGGGCAGGGCAGCGCGGGCATGGGCGGTGGTCCAGCCGGCGACCTGTATCTCGAGGTGAATCTGCGGCCGCACCCGCTGTTCAAGCTCGACGGCCGCGACGTGACGGTGCAGTTGCCGGTCGCGCCCTGGGAAGCCGCGTTGGGTGAATCGGTTTCGGTGCCGACGCTCGGTGGGCCCGTCGAAATGAAGCTGCCGGCCGGCGCGCGCGCAGGACAGCGGCTGCGATTGCGGGGCCGCGGCCTGCCCGGCCCCACACCCGGCGACCAGTACGTCATGCTGTCGATCATGCTGCCGCCCGACAGTCCGCAGGCGCGTGACTTCTTCACGCGCATGAAGCGGGAGCTGGCCTTCGACCCGCGGGCCGAGCTCACCGCCAGCACGAGGGCGTCCGCATGAGCATCCGCAACGACGATGACGATGTGCTGCGTGCGCAATTCCTCGACGACGACTGGCTGTGTATCGACGAACTCTGTGGTCGACTTTGCGTCGAGCAGCAATGGATCGTCGACCTGGTGGAACTCGGTGCGCTGGATCCGTGCGGTGGGCGCGAACCCTCGGACTGGGCTTTTCCGCGGCGGCAGCTGCCGCGCGTGCTGGCGATGACGCGGCTGGTGACGGACCTCGGCGTGAACCTCGCCGGCGCCGCGATCATCGTGGAGCTGGCGGAGGAGCGGCGCAGGCTGCTGATGCAGTTGCACAGCAGGGGATAGGGATTCCGACTAACCCTTCCGGGCCTTCCGCCCCTTCCCCTACTGGATCGCCGCTCCCAGCAGCGAGCCGATGAGCCACGTCGCGATGCCCGCGCCGCCGCCGATCAGGACCATGCGCAGTCCGCCCGCGAGCGCGCTGCGGCCCGTGAACAGGCTCAACGCGGCACCGACCCCGAACAGCGCAATGCCCGCGGTGATCGCCGCGACCATGACTGACCGCTGCAGCGGCAACCCGAACAGGAACGGCACCAGCGGGATGATCGCGCCGAGCGAGAAGGCGAGGAACGAATAGATCGCGGCGCCCCACGGCGAGCCGAGGTCGTCCGGATTGAGGCCGAGTTCTTCACGCGCGAGCGCGTCGAGCGCGTTCGCTTCGTTCTTCACCAGCTCGCGGGTCACGCGGCGCGCCTCCTCGAGCTGCATGCCGCGCGCCTGGTAGATCAAGGCGAGTTCCTCGGCTTCTTCTTCCGGGTATTCCTGCAGTTCGTCGCGCTCCAGCCCGATCTGGTACTCGAACATCTCGCGCTGCGAGCGCATCGACACGTATTCGCCAGCCGCCATGGAAAGCGCGCCCGCGAGCAATCCCGCCACGCCGCTGGTCAGCACGAAGTCGGCGCCCGCCGCCGCGCCCGCAACGCCCATGATCAGGCTCGTGTTGGAGACGAGACCGTCGTTGACGCCGAAGACCGCGGCGCGGAGGTTGCCGCCGCCGTGGCCTTTGTGTCGTGCGCCCACGTCCGACACCGAGGTGGGCATCAGGTGACCCGCGAGCGAGCGCTGCGAATCGTAGACCGAGAGACCGCGCACCTTCATCGCGGCAAGCATGTGACGCACTCGCCGCGGGCCGAACGCGCGCGCGAGCCCCGCCGTGATGCGTGCGCGCACGGACGGCGCAAATGCCGGTGGCGCAGGCTGCCCGGCGCTGGCGAGCCACTTTTCGGCCTGGCAATCGGCTGCGGCGGCGAGAGCGCGGAACAGCTCTGCGATCTTCGCGTCGGTTTCACACGACGCCAGCGCGCGATAGAGCCACGCCGACTGCTTTTCTTCGTGCCAGCCGCCGAGGAAACTCATGGGCCGGGCGCCCGCGATTTCAAGCGGGCATCACGCCGCCGCTCTGCCCGCGGATCAGCTTCTGCACCTGCCTCAGGATGGCGACGTTCACGTACGGCTTTTCGATGAAATCCGTGGCGCCCTCACGCATCGCCGCGACCGCGGTGGGCACGTCCGATTCGTCCGCGAGCAGGATCACCGGCACGTCGTTGCCGTTGCTGCGTAACCGGCGCAGAAGTTCCAGGCCGGACATGCCGGGCAGGAGCAGGTCGACGATCAGACAGGCGAGGCTGCGCGACGAACCCGACAGCAGGTACGACTCCGCCGTGTCGAAGCTCACCACGTCGACGCCTACGGGCTGCAGCAGCGTCTTCAATGCCGCGCGTGCGACCGGGTCGGAGTCGATGATGCCGACGATCGGTGGCGCCTCCTGCGTGGCAGAGATGGCGGGTGACATGGGGGAGCGCGCGGCCACTGCGTCCACGCAGCTCACGAGGAGCCGCGGGGACGAACTGGCGGGACGGAATGCGCTGCGCAATCGGGTCGCATGCAGCGCAGTTTTCATGGCCGCCCGGTCCACAGCAATTGCGGGTTTATACGTAAATGCGAGCGGCTTGCAACATGTATTGCACCGCAACAGCGAGCTCATTCCTCGATCCGTTCGACCTCGAGCACCATGCGGACCAGGTGGGCCAGCGAATGCGCCTCCATCTTTTCCATTACGCGCGCGCGGTGAATTTCCACGGTGCGCTGGCTCAGGTTGAGGTCGCCCGCGATCACCTTGTTGGCCTTGCCGGCGACCACGAGATCGAGCACTTCCTTCTCGCGCGGCGTCAGCGATTCCAGCCGCTTTCGAATCATGTTGCGCTCGGCCAGCATGCGGCGGCTGCCGGCATCCTTTTCCAGCGCCTGGTTGATGCGGTCGAGCAGGTCCTGGTCGCGGAACGGCTTCTGGATGAAATCGACCGCGCCGGCCTGCATCGCTTCGACCGCCATCGGCACGTCGCCGTGGCCCGTGATGAAGATGATCGGCAGGATCGAGTGGCGCTCGTTGAGTTTCACCTGCAGTTCAAGGCCGCTCATGCCAGGCATGCGGATGTCGAGCACCAGGCAGCCCGGGCGGTCGTCACGGTCCGCGTCGAGGAATTCCTGTCCGGATTCGAACACCTCGACCGGCAGGCCGACCGACTTGAGCAGCATCCGTAGCGAGTCGCGGACGGCCGTGTCGTCGTCGACCACGAACACCGTGGGCTTGATTTCCTTGATCACTCGGAACTACTCCCCTGTGGATGCCAGCTTCACGGGCGACGCCGGCAGCGTGAAATGAAAACGTGCGCCGGTTCCCTCGTTGGGAGTGTGCCACAGGCGTCCGCCATGAGCGCGCACGATCGAGCGGCTGATGGCGAGGCCGAGGCCCGTGCCGCCCGATTTCGTCGTAAAGAACGGGTTGAACAGGTGCTCGGCGGCTTCCTGCGCCAGGCCGCTGCCATGATCCGCCACGATGATTTCGATCTCGCCTTCCGGCAGCAGGCGCGTGCTGAGCAGGACCTCGCGGCGCGTCTCGGGCGCGTCCGACATCGCGTCGATCGCGTTGCGAACCAGGTTCAGCACGACCTGCTGCAGCTGGATCGGATCGGCGTAGACCGTCGGCAGCGACGGCTCGGCGTCGATGCGCAAGCGGACGTTGTGCAGCCGGGCGTCGGTCTCGGCGAGCGTGCGCAGGTCGTCGAGCAGGCGATTGCAGTCGACGGGCTCACGCTTCACTTCGCGGTTCTTCACGAAATTGCGCAGGCGCCGGATGACCTCGCCCGCGCGCAGTGCCTGCGCATTGATCTGCACGAGCGCCTCGAGCACGTCCGCGTCGTCGCGGTTCGGCGAACGCATGAAGCGCTGGCACGCCTGCGCGTACGTCGCGATCGCGGTCAGCGGCTGGTTGATCTCATGGGCCAGGCCCGCGGCCATTTCGCCCATCGTCGACAGCCGGCTGAAATGCGTGAGGCGTTCCTGCAGCTGCCGGGCCTCGTCCTCGGTCGCGCGACGATCGGACACGTCGTGGATCGTGCCGATGTGCTTGAGCGGTCTGCCCTGCGCGTCGCGCGTGACCTGCGCGATGTGGTGCAGGTACCGCGTCGTGCCGTCGTTGAGCACAATGCAATACTCGCAGTCGAATGCGTTCGTGGGCGATTGCAGTTCGCGGCACGCCTGGTCGAATTTCTCGCGGTCGCCCGGGTGCACCCAGCGCTCGAGCAATGCCGTGAGCGGCGGCGTCACTTCGGCAGCGTCGATGCCGAGAATGCGGCAGAGTTGCGGCGAGTAGTAATCGGGTTCGGACTGGTCGAGGTGGACGACGTAGTTGCCGAGATTCGCGAGTTCCTGCGCCAGCCGCAGCTCGGATTCGCTGCGCCGCAGGCGCTCGTCGGTGAGCTTGCGCGGCGTGATGTCGTGGATGAAGCCGATGAACCGCGGCGGCTCGACGCCCCGCACCTTGCCGACCGAGAGCTCGCACGAGAAGACGGAGCCGTCCTTGCGTCGCGCCTTCACTTCGCGGCCGACCCCGATGATCCTGGCTTCGCCGGTCCGCTCGTAATGTTGCATGTACGCGTCATGGTCGGCGCGATAGGGCGCGGGCATGAGCACGTCGACGTTCTGGCCGATCACCTCGGCCGCGGCGTAACCGAAGATCCGCTCCGCGGAGAGGCTGAACTGTTCGATCCGGCCCCGGTGGTCGATGACGATGATCGCGTCGACCGCCGCGTCCAGCAGCGACCTGAACTCGAGCTCGGCCTGGTTCGAGCGTCGGGGCGCGGTGCCGGGCGTGGCGTGCTGGGCGGCAATGGGCTGGCGTTCTTCGGGCAAGATCTGCGGGAACTGCGTTGAAAGTGCGAATCCTAAAAGAACGCGGGGCGCGGCACTAGGTATTGCTGGAATCCGGGCTAGGCAACGCTGCGAATCGCGGGATCGCGGCCATGCCGGGATAATGAATACGAGGCCGGATGTGAGCCGGTCTCCGGGTTTTGTTGGCAAGGGGACACCCAAGGAGGGCGCCATGAGACTGATGAGATGGGAGCCGTTCCGCGAGATGGACGACCTGCTGAAAGGGTTCAGCCCGATGTTCGGCCGGATGCCGACCCTGGCCCGGCCGACCGATGGCGGCTATGAATTCATGCCGCTGGCGGACGTGATCGAGCGGGAAAAGGAGTACCTGATCAAGGTCGACCTGCCGGACGTGAAAAAGGAGGACGTGAAGGTCCTGTTCGACGAAGGCGTGCTCACGATCAAGGGCGAACGCAAGGTGGAAAAGGAGACGAAGGGCGAGACCGTGCATCGCACCGAGCGTTTCTACGGCGCGTTCGAGCGCAGTTTCGCGCTGCCCGACGATGTCGATCCGAAGGGAATCCACGCCGAATCCAAGGATGGCGTGCTGATGGTCAGCCTGCCGCGCGTTGCGGTGCAGAAGCCGCGTCCGCTGGCGATCACGATCCAGTGATCGACGGCCAGGCGGTATAGACGAAGGGCCGGTCGTCGGCCCTGAGAGCAGCTGCATCAGCCCGGGAGGGGTGGTCGAGCGTCCCCGCCAGGCCGGGTGCGTCCGGCCGCCTTCCCGTGTCGCCAGGCGGGGCGGGGGGGCCGGGCGCTGCCTTGCGGTCGCGTTCAGTTCCGGCTGCACCCGTGTCGTGGCCGGCAGGCGGGTCGGCAGGGTCGCCCATCGAACTCATGCCGTGATCGAGTGCCGCCGCCGTGTGCTCGATGGGCAACCAGGTGGTACAAGGCTGAGCCCGCGGTCCACGCGCCGAATGCGAGCAGCAGCGAGCCCGCTACGTTGCGCAGCGTGGCGCGACTGGCCAGGAGCTTTGCCGCGCGCTCGAAGGCGACCGTCGCCGACACCATCGCCGGCAACGTGCCGATGCCGAACGCAGCCATCACCAGCGCTCCGTCGGAGGCGCTGGCCGTGGTGGCAGCCAGCAGCAGCATCGAATACGTGAGTCCACAAGGCAGCCAGCCCCACGCCAGGCCCAGCCCGATCGCTCCGGACAGGCCCCTCCGCTGCGCAACACGCCCTCCTGCCGGCACAACCCTGCGCCACAGACCGGCACCCGCGGCCTCCAGCGGGTCGAGCAATCGCCAGCCGAACAGCAGGCGACCCGCGGCCGCCACCATGATGGCGCCGGCCAGCACGCGCAAGGCGATCGAGAACGGCGCGACGTCGACCGCGCGCAGCAGCGTCCGGCCCAGCAGGCCGGCCACAGCGCCTGCGAGCATGTAGCTGGCCACGCGCGCGAGGTTGTAGGCGATGGCCAGCGCCAGGCGCGATTCCGCACGCTCCGACGTGCTGTCGCGCAGCGCCAGGGCACCCGCGATGCCGCCGCACATGGCCAGGCAATGGCCGCTGCCGGCGAGTCCGGCGAGCAACGCGGCACCGAGGCTCAGCGAACCGGCGTCAAGGACATTCACGGTCTGGGTGGTTCCTGCGTTGCGGGCCTCGCGGAGTCGTCGCCGGCGCCGTCACTCGCGGCCTTGCGGCTGTGTTCATCGTCGAGCACCGACCAGCCGGGACTGTCGAGATCGTCGAACTGCCCGCTGCCCACGGCCCAGAAAAACGCCCACAGGCCGACGCCGACGAGCACCAGGCCGAGCGGCACCATCAGGTAGAGGATCTCCATCTAGGACGCTCCTGCCGGTCGTGCGTCGGTCCAGCGCGGGGTTGCCCCCGTCGTCGTTCGGCGCGTGACACGCGTCGCATTCAGCACCACGAACACTGAACTCAGCGACATGCCGATCGCCGCGAGCCACGCCGGCACCAGGCCGAGCGCGGCGAGCGGCAGCGCGGCCAGATTGTAGGCGATCGACCAGGCCAGGTTCTGCTTGACGATGCGCTGGGCCTGCCGCGCGATCCGCACGATTTCCGGCAACTGGTCCAGCGAATCGCGCACCAGGATCAGGTCAGCGCTCGTCTGCGCGAGGGCGGAGCCCCGGCCCATGGCGACAGCGACGTTCGCCGCCTGCAGCAACGGCGCATCGTTGATGCCGTCACCGACGCCGACCACGACCGCACCGGTGTCCTGCAGCGACTTGAGTCGCGCAAGCTTCGCCTGTGGCGTCAGTCGCGCCTCGAAACGCTCGATGCCGCTGCGCGCCGCAATGCGCGCGACGGCCGCCGCCGCATCGCCGCTCACGATCTCCGAAGCGAGGCCGAGCTGGGCGAGTTGCTGCACGCAGCCCACCGCTTCCGCACGCAGCGGGTCCGCAAGGCGGAAGCCCGCCAGCAGCCCGCGTTCGTCGCCGAGGTAGACCCAGCTCTCCGCGGCAGTCGCCGCTTCTGCGTGCCGCGCGCGCGCGGCGGACACTGACAAGCCGCGTGCGAAGTCCAGCGTGCCGATACGCAGCAGCCGACCGTCGACGCGGCCCTCGAGACCTGCACCTGCAGTCACGACCACGTCCGTTGCGGTGGAAGTCGCCGCACCTGCGGCCAGGAACGCCCTGGCGATCGGGTGCTCGGACATTCGCTCCAGCGCATTCGCCAGCGCGAGGCTGCGTTCAGCGTCTTCGTCGCGCAACGACCGGACTTCCTCGACGCGCACGAGGCCGTGCGTGAGCGTGCCGGTCTTGTCCCACAGCACGTGCGTGGCCTTCGCCAGCGATTCGAACGCATCGGAGCGTGCCACCAGCACGCCGCGCCGGGCGAGATCCGCGGTGGCCGCGGCGAGCACCGCGGGCGTGGCGAGCGACAGCGCGCAAGGACAGGTCACCACCAGCACGGCAAGCGTCGCGGGAATGGCCTGCGACGGCTCGACGAACCACCACACGACGAAGACCAGCGCCGAGCCGACCAGGATGCGGCTCAGGAACCACGCGGCTGCGCGATCGGCGGCTTTGGCGAGCCGTGGCCGCTCGGCCTGTGCCCGCTCGAGCAGCGCGACGATGCCGGCCAGTACGGTATCACCGGCGACGGCTGACACCTGCACGCGCAGTGGCGCGCCCAGGTTCTGCGTGCCGGCGTGCACCGGCGAGCCCCGGTGCTTCGGGATCGCCGTCGATTCACCGGTGAGCATCGATTCGTCGACGCGGCCTTCAGCGTCTTCGGCCACGACACCGTCGGCGGCAAATACCTCACCCGTGCGCACGAGCATCGCGTCGCCCGGCTGCAGCTCGATCGCCTGCACGTCTTCGACCAGGCCGTCCCGCACGCGCCGCGCGGTGACGGGAGCGAGTCGGGCGAGTGCATCGGCGACGCTGCCGGCGCGATGGCGCGCCACCATCTCGACGTAGCGGCCGAGCGAGAGGAAGAACACGAACATCGTGACGGAATCGAAATAGACCTCGCCGTGACCGGTCAGCGCGTTCCACACGCTCGCCACGAAGGCGATGACGATGCCGAGGGTGACGGGCACGTCCATGCTCACGCTGCGGGCCCTCAGCGCGTGCCAGGCGCCCTGGTAGAACGGCCAACCCGCATAGAAGGCGACCGGAATGGAAACCAGCATACTGACGAGACGGAAGAATTCACGCATGCCGGGCTCCATGCCCGACGTGTCCGCCACGTAGAGCGGCAGCGCGAACATCATCACCTGCATCATGCCGAAGCCCGCGACCGCGAGCCGCTTCAGCGCGCTGCGTCGTTCGAGCAGTGCGATCTGCTCGGCAGGTTCGCCTGCGAGTGGATGCGGCCGCAGCCCGACGTGCTCGAGCACGCGCAGCAGGTCGCCAAGCCTGACCTTCGACGGCTCCCACACCAGCCGTGCGCGAGCCGTGGCCGGATTCACGCTGACCTCGAGCACGCCGCTCTGCAGGTGCAGCGCCTTGTCGGCGAGCCAGCTGCAGGCCGAGCAGCGCAGGCCTTCCAGCAGCACGGTGATCGAGCGCGCGCCATTGGCCTCGGCGCGGGTCAGGCGCTCGACCAGTTCAGGGCGGTCGTAGGCGGACCAGCGGTCGGGGCGCGGCGACTCGTCGGCACGCGCTCCCGAGCGGTCGCGATACTTGTAGTAGTCGTCGAGCCCGGCCCCCGTGATGA
Organism: Pseudomonadota bacterium; assembly: GCA_016705325.1. Taxonomy (GTDB): domain Bacteria; phylum Pseudomonadota; class Gammaproteobacteria; order Steroidobacterales; family Steroidobacteraceae; genus RPQJ01. The sequence goes on from JADIYJ010000031.1 coordinate 79,998, forward strand.
ATTCTGCGACGGCCTTGCAGCCATGGCAGCAGACGGGTTCCTCACGCGAGTCGATTCTTGCGTGAATACGCACGCCGGGCGGGATGGGCTCGCCGCAATGAAAGCAAGCCGAGCCCGGCCGCGCCGTCATGGGCTCCGCGGGGCGTCCTCGCCGCAGACGATCGTGGCGCCGTCGCGCACGCAGTCCTTGCGGACCAGCGCATCGGGATGCGAGATCGCGATGTACAGCGTGACGAAGCCGGCGATCACGGCGGATGCGGGCAGCGCGATCAGCATCCAGGGATAGAACTGGCGGTACCAGGGCCGCTCGGTCTGGTCGCTCATGGGTTCAAGCCTATCAGTTCGTGGGCGCGAGGAAACGGGCCTTGCCCGTCGCTTCGAGCGCGCGCTCGTCCTGCGTGCGGATCGTGAAATGAATGTCCGAACCGCCTTTGAGTTCGCCGCGCGGCACGCGCAGCCGGACCGCGACGCTCTGCACGTCGCCGGGACCCACCTCGACGGCGTCCGTACCGTAATCGACCTGCAGGCCGGGCAGGCCATCCGCGGTGATCGAGAACCGGTGCCTGGCGGCGTCCTTGTTCAGGATCTTCACGCTGTACACGTTCTCGATCAGGCCGCCCGGCAGCTCGCGGAACAGCGCGTTGCGGTCGCGAATGACGTCGACGGCGACGACGTTGCGATGCGTGATCGAGTAGGCGAAGCCGGCGATCAACAAGGTGATCAGCGATCCGTAGACGATCGTGCGCGGCCGCAGCACGTGCTTCGGCCTGCCCTCGAGGCCGCTCTGCGTGTCATAGCGGATCAGGCCCTTGGGGTAGCCGACCTTCTCCATGACCTCGTCGCAGGCGTCGATGCAGGCCGCGCATGCGATGCACTCGTGCTGCAGGCCCTTGCGGATGTCGATGCCGGTCGGGCAGACCTGCACGCACACCGTGCAGTCGACACAGTCGCCGAGCCCGGCCGCCCTCGAGTCCGAGCCCTTCTTGCGCGCGCCGCGCGGTTCGCCGCGTTTTTCGTCGTAGGTGATGATCAGCGTGTCCCGGTCGAACATGGCGCTCTGGAAGCGCGCGTACGGGCACATGTACTTGCAGACCTGCTCGCGCATGAAGCCGGCATTGACGTAGGTGGCGCCGCCGTAGAACAGCACCCAGAAGGTCTCCCAGGGGCCGGTCGAGAAAGTCACGATCTTGCCGGCGAGCTCGGTGATCGGCGTGAAGTAGCCGACGAACGTGAAGCCGGTCCACAGCGCGAAGGCGAACCAGAGGAAGTATTTCGTGCCCTTGCGCAGGATCTTTTCGCCGCTCAGGGGTGCCCTGGCCAGCTTCATCTGCTGCGTGCGGCTGCCTTCCACCCAGCGTTCGATCCAGACGAAAGTCTCGGTCCAGACCGTCTGCGGGCAGGCATAGCCGCAGAACAGCCGCCCGGCGAGCGCCGTGAAGAAGAACAGCGCCAGGGCCGCGATGATCAGCAGCCAGGTCAGGAAGTAGAAGTCCTGCGGCCAGAGCGTCAGGCCGAAGATGTGGAACTTGCGCGCGGGCAGGTCGAACAGCACGGCCTGGCGTTCGCCCCAGCGAATCCACGGCAGCACGTAGTAGAGGCCAAGCAGCGCGAAGACCGCATAGACGCGCAGCCGCTGGAAGCGGCCCTTGATGTCACGCGGATAGATCTTCTGGCGGGCTGCGTACAGCGCGCCGTCGACGGGGGCCTGGGCTTCGTTCATTCGGGACTCCGTGTCCCGTCGTCAATCCTCTCGTCCGCCGGTTCGGGATGCGCCGTTCGCACCAGGTAAAGTGTCATCAGGCTCGACAGGGCCGCGATCAGCCAGAAAAAGAAGAAGCCGACTGCGTAGCCCGCCATGCGCGTCTGGAAGGCCGGCGGCGGGTAATCGTCGTTGCCGATCAGCAGCGGGTCGATGAATCCAAAGCACACCATCGTCGCCACGCTGGCAACCAGAAACGACGGCCAGGCCACGATGGCCACGTCCTGTCCGAGACGCGGCCACCGCAGCCTGCCCGGGTAATCGTCAGGTGCCTTGCGCACTCGTTACCTGCCCGCCGCCAGCTTCGTGACGTACGCGGCCAGCAGCTTCACGCGCTGCTCGCCGAGCTTGTCGCCCCAGGCCGGCATCTGGCCGTTGCGGCCGTTCATGACTGTCTGTTTCAGCGTCGCCGCGTCGCCGCCGTACAGCCAGGTCTGGTCCGTCAGGTCGGGGGCGCCGAGCAGCGGATTGCCCTTGCCGTCGATCCCGTGGCACGCGGAGCAGAGCGTCTGGAAGTGCACCTGGCCGGCCGCTGCCTTCGTCGCATCGGCCTGCTGGCCGCCCAGCGTCTGCACGTACGCGACCACGTCCTCGACGCCCGGCTCGCCGATCACGGCGGACCAGGGCGGCATCGCCGCGACGCGGCCGCCGGCAATGGTCGCGACCACGGAGTCCGCGTCGCTGCCCCACTGCCAGTCGGCGTCGCGCAGGTTCGGGAAGCCGACGGCGCCGCCGCCATCCGAGCCGTGGCACTGCGCGCAGTTCTGCTGGAACAGGTTGTGCGCCGCGGACATTGCCTGCTCGTTGTTCACGAGTTCGGCGACCGGCAGCGCAGCGAGCGGAGCCAGCAGCGTGGCAGCACGCGCTTCGACCGCGGCCCTTTCCCGCTCGTACTGGCCCGCCTGGGTCCAGCCGCCGAGGCCGGCGAAATTGCCGAGGCCCGGATAGAACGCCAGGTACAGAAGCCCGAACGCGATGGTGATGTAGAACAGCCACAGCCACCACTTCGGCAGCGGGTTGTTGTATTCGCGCAGGTCCTTGTCCCAGACGTGCCCGGTGTCGGCGCCGCCGCCGATCTTTTCGCTGGCGGTGCGCGGCTTCGACGTCCAGCGCAGCAGCCAGAAGCAGGCCAGGATGTTTGCGATCGTCAGGATGATGACGAACAGGCTCCAACCAGTAGTCATGGGGTCTTGCTCCCTGAGTCTTTGACGGGCGGGTCATCCTCGAGCGGCATGCGTGCCAGCTCGTCGAAGTCCGCCTTGCGACGCTTGCTGTAGGCCCAGAACACCAGCGCGAGAAACGCGATGAACAACGCAGCCGTGATCAGTCCGCGCACCGTGCCGATGTCCATGCCTCAGGTTCCCGCCTTGAGGTTCGTGCCGAGGCCCTGCAGGTAGGCGATGAGCGCGTCGAGCTCCGACTTGCCCTCGACCGCGGCCGCTGCGCCAGCAATGTCCGCGTCGGTATACGGCTCGCCGAGCTTGCGCAGCGCTTCCATCTTCTTCACGGTGACCGTGCCGTCGATGCTGCCGTCGGCCAGCCACGGGAAGCGCGGCATGTTCGACTCCGGCACGACGTCGCGCGGGTTCAGCAGGTGCACGCGGTGCCAGTCGTCCGAGTACCGGCCGCCGACGCGGGCGAGGTCGGGCCCCGTGCGCTTCGAGCCGAACTGGAACGGGCGATCGTACACCGACTCGCCCGGCAGCGAGTACGGACCGTAGCGCTCGGTCTCCGAACGGAACGGCCGGATCATCTGCGAGTGGCAGAGATAGCAGCCCTCACGCACATAGATGTCGCGGCCCTCGAGCCGCAGCGCCTCGTACGGCTTGATTCCCGGGGCCGGCTGGGTGACCGACGCCTGGAAGAACAGCGGGACGATTTCGACCAGGCCGCCCACGCTGATCACCAGCGCGATCAGCACGCCGAGCAGGCCGACTTTCTTTTCTACTGCATCGTGGTTCATGCGTGATTACCTTCAGGCGGGCTGCACGACGGGCGAATCTGCGGTCGTCGTCCGGCCCGCAATCGTCTTCCAGACGTTCCAGGCCATGAGCAACATGCCCGCGAACACCAGGGTGCCGCCCGCGAGGCGGACCGCGTAGTACGGATAGGTCGACTTGATCGATTCGATGAACGCGTAGGTGAGCGTGCCGTCGGCGTTCGTCGCGCGCCACATCAGGCCCTGCATCACGCCGGCGATCCACATCGAGGTGATGTAGAGCACGACGCCGACGGTCGTCGTCCAGAAATGCACGTCGATGAGCTTGACGCTGTACATCTGCTCGCGGCCGTAGAGCTTCGGGATCAGCGCGTACATGGTGCCGATCGAAACCATCGCCACCCAGCCGAGGGCGCCGGAGTGCACGTGGCCGATCGTCCAGTCGGTGTAGTGCGACAGCGAGTTGACGGTCTTGATCGACATCATCGGCCCTTCGAAGGTCGACATGCCGTAGAACGACAGCGACACGATCATGAACTTCAGGATCGGGTCGGTGCGCAGCTTATGCCAGGCGCCGGAGAGGGTCATCATGCCGTTGATCATGCCGCCCCACGACGGCGCGAGCAGGATCAGCGAGAACACCATGCCGAGCGACTGCGCCCAGTCGGGCAGCGTCGTGTAGTGCAGGTGGTGCGGGCCGGCCCACATGTAGGTGGAGATCAGCGCCCAGAAGTGCACGACCGACAGGCGGTAGGAGTAGACCGGACGGCCGGCCTGCTTCGGCACGAAGTAATACATCATGCCGAGGAAAGCCGCGGTCAGGAAAAAGCCCACCGCGTTGTGGCCGTACCACCACTGCACCATCGCATCCACCACGCCGGGATAGACGCTGTACGACTTGGTCAGCGTCACCGGGATGGCGAGGCTGTTGACGATGTGCAGCACGGCGATCGTGATGATGTAGGCAGCGAAGAACCAGTTCGCGACGTAGATGTGCTTGACCTTGCGCAGCGCGATCGTGCCGAAGAACACGATTGCGTACGCAACCCAGACGACCGCGATCAGGATGTCGATCGGCCACTCGAGCTCGGCGTATTCCTTCGAGGTCGTCATGCCGAGCGGCAGCGTGATCGCCGCCAGCAGGATGACCGCTTGCCAGCCCCAGAACGTGAACGCCGCGAGCTTGTCGAGGAACAGCCGCGTGTGGCAGGTGCGCTGCACGATGTAGTACGAGGTCGCGAACAGCGCCGAGCCGCCGAACGCGAAGATCACCGCGTTGGTGTGCAGCGGGCGCAACCGCGCGAAGGACAGGAAAGAGTACGGGGGCAGCAGGTCGGGCCACAGCAGTTGCGCCGCGATCAGGACGCCGACCAGCATGCCGACGATTCCCCAGACCACGGTCATGATTGCGAACTGCCGGACCACCTTGTCGTTGTAGTGAGTGGCCGTCATTTTCTTCGGTCGCCTTGCAGAGGATGAGAACAGATGTCGTCCCGGCCCGCGGGCACGGGACGACGTGCGAATGCTAAAGATCACACATGCGCAGCGGCAGTAGGGACACGAATCGGGATGCCTACGTATTTTCCGAGGTGACTTCCCCGCATTGCGGGTCGCGTGGTGTCGTCGCACAGTAAATGCGCCGCAACGAGTGCCACGGGGAGGCACATCATGCAACGCCTCGATCGCATCCTGGCCGTGATCGATCCCACGGTGGACGTACAGGTTGGTGCTGCAAAGGCGGCGCGACTGGCCCGGTTGAGCGGCGCCGCGCTCGAACTGTTCGCCTGCGATTTCGATCCCGCGCTGACGGGGCAGCCGTTTTTCGACACCGACCAGCTGCGCCGGCTGCGGGAAGAATTCATTGCCGACCGTGCGGCGTATCTCGAAGACCTGGCCGACGAGTTACGCGCCGGTGGACTCGATGTGACCACCCACGTGCACTGGGACAACCCGCTGCACGAGGGCATCCTGCGCCGCGTCGCGGAATTCGAGCCTGACCTGATGGTCAAGGACACGCACTACCATTCCCTGCTCCGTCGCGCACTCTTCACCAACACGGACTGGAACCTGATCCGGCGCTGCCCGGTGCCGTTGCTGCTGAGCCGGACGGCGGACTGGTCCGCGCGGCCGCGCATCCTTGCGGCACTCGATCCGGGTCATCACGGCGACAAGCCGGCTGCGCTCGATCACGACATCCTCGACGCCGCGCAGTTCCTGGCCCGACAACTCGGCGGGACCGTCGAAGCCGTCCACGCCTTCTTTCCTGCCGCACTGCTGGCCGCAACCACGGGATTTGCCGGCGTGCCGCTCGCCCAGGAACTGAGCGTCGCGGATCTGCTCGAGTCCGAGCGCACGCGTGTCGCTGCCGCGGCGCGGGAGATCACCAGAGCGCATGGTCTGGGTGAGAAATCCGTGCGCGTGCTGCAGGGGTCGGCCTCCGAAGTACTGCCGCGCGTCGCTACCGAGGGCCAGGTCGATCTCGTCGTGATGGGTGCCGTGTCGCGCAGCAGGCTGCGCGAGGTGTTCATCGGCAGCACGGCCGAGCGCGTGCTGGACCGGCTGCCGTGCGACGTGCTGGTCCTGCGCTCGGCGGACTACCGCGAGAAGCTTCCTTTCTAGTACCGGTTCGCATTTCAGGTCACCCGCCACCGCCGCAACGCGGCCGGATATCACAGTTCTGGCTCCCGGGCCGGCCGTATACTCGGCTGGTCATGTCCACTGCCACTGTCCTGCTCATCAGCGCCGAGGCCGCCGACCGGGCGTATCTTGCCGGGGCGCTGGCCGCGATCCGCGGTCAGCCGTACCGGCTCGAGGTCGTGTCGTCGCTCGCGGCAGCGCTCGGCCGCATCAAGCACGGCCGTGTCGACACGATCCTGCTGGCGCTGACGCTGCCCGACAGCGACGGTCTCACGACCTTCCTGCGCCTGCAGCCGAAAGCGACGCACGTGCCGATCGTGGTTCTCGTCGGCCCGGGCGAGGACGAAATCGGCGCCGAAGCCATTGCGCGCGGCGCGCTCGATTCACTGCAGCGCGACCATCTCAGTGCGACGCTGGTCGAGCGTGTGCTGCGGTACGCGACCGAGCGCACGCACACGATGCTGGCCCTGAAGGCGTCGGAGCAGCGTTATCGCGAACTGTTCCAGAACGTGACGGCCGGCGTGTTCCAGACGACCGCGGACGGCAAGTTCATGGCGGCGAATCCGGCCCTCGTGCGCATGCTCGGCTACGACTCCGAGGACGAGCTGCTCGAGCTCGACGTCACCCGCGACATCTACATGGACCCGGAACAGCGCGGCAACTGGACCAGGACGATGCAGGAGACCGGCGAGGTCCGCAACGCCGAACTCGTATTGAAGCGCAAGGACGGCTCGAAGATCGTCGTCCTGGAGAATTCCCGTGCCGTGACCGATGCCGACGGCCGCACGCTGTTCTACGAAGGCACCCTGACCGACATCACGGCCTCCCACGAACTTTCGCTGCAGCTGTCGTACGAAGCGAGTCACGACGCACTGACGGGTCTGTCGAACCGCCGTGAATTCGAGTTGCGGCTGCAGCGCGCGCTCGAGCTGTCGCAGGCGACGGGGGCGGAGCACGCGATGCTCTACCTCGACCTCGACCGTTTCAAGACGGTGAACGACACCAGCGGCCACGTCGCTGGTGACGAGTTGCTGCGCCAGCTCGGTGAGGTGCTGCAGCAGCGGGTCCGCACCAACGACGTCGTGGCGCGCCTCGGCGGCGACGAATTCGGCGTGCTGCTGCACAACTGCAAGCCCGAGGATGCGCAGCAGATCGCCGCCAACCTGCTGCGGACCGTCGATGAATTCGAGTTCGTCTGGGGCACGAACAAGTTCACGCTCGGCGTCAGCATTGGCCTGGTCGCGATCGACTCGCACTTCAAGCGCCTCACGCAGGTGATGAATGCGGCCGACTCGGCCTGCTACTCGGCCAAGGACTCGGGTCGGCACCGGGTGGCGGTGTACCAGGAAGACACGCTGCTGCTCGAGCCGCGCCACGGTGAAATGGACTGGGTGGCGCGTGCAAAGCGCGCGCTGGTCGAGAACCGGCTGTTTCTCGAAGCGCAGGAAATCCGCCCGCTGACCCAGCCTCCCGACGCCGCGCCACGCCTGCCCCACTACGAACTGCTGCTGCGCATGCGCGACGAGTCCGGCCGCGCCGTCCCGCCCGGCGCTTTCCTGCCGGCCGTGGAACGCTACAACCTGTCGGTTCGCTACGATCGCTGGGTGATCGCGACGGCGATCGAATGGGCGCGGACGCACGCCGAGGTCTTCAAGCGCATCTCGCGGATCTTCATCAACCTGTCGCGCGACAGCGTCGCCGATCCCGAAACAGGCGAGTTCATCCGCCAGAGCCTCGCGGCGAGCGGGGTGGATCCGCGATGCGTCGGCTTCGAGACCGCCGAGAACATCGCCATCGGCAATCTGGGCAAGGCCAATGCGCTGATCGTGACGCTGCGGCGCATCGGGTGCTCGTTCGCGCTCGACGATTTCGGCAGTGGCGTGTCTTCCTTTGCCTATCTCAAGGCGCTGGGCGTCGATTACCTCAAGATCGACGGCATGTTCATCGGCAACATGTCGCAGGACCGCGTCGACTACGCCATGGTCCGTTCGATCAAGGAGATCGGGCACGTGATGGGCAAGGTGGTCGTCGCCGAGTCGGTCGAAAGCGAGTCGGCGCTGCAGAACCTGCGCGAGATCGGCGTCGACTACGCGCAGGGTTTCGTGATCGGGGCGCCAAGGGCGCTCGAGGAGATCGGGTCGGTGCAGGTGGCCGACTTGCTCGCGTAGCGCGGGGAGGGGAGGAAGGGGAGGAAGGGAAGGGAGGAAGGAGGGAAGGAGGGAGGAAGGGAAGGGGGGAGGAAGGGGGGAAGGGGAGGAAGAGGGGAAGGGAAAAGGGGTTGCGGGGCGGCCATTTTTTTTGGCTATTGTATTAATCAAATGTTTGATTAATATTGCAGGTGTGGCAACACCAGATCCTCAGGCTCGCAAGACCCCGTCCCGCCGCCCGGGCCGGCCCACCGGCGGGGATGCGGCCGTCCGTGAATCCCTGCTCGAGCACGGCCGCGAACTGCTGCTGCAGCACGGCTTCGGCAACGTCAGCACCCGCCGGATTGCGGCGGCGGCGGGCACCACGCCCGCGATGATTCACTATTACTTTGGCGACAAGCTCGGCCTGTACCGGGCGATGATCGAGAGTGCCGTGCAGCCATTGATCGACAGTGTCCGGCGACTGGAGCAGGCCGCCGGCGATGAGGCGCCGGGCCTCGACGCCGTCATGCGCGCGTACATGCGGATGGTCGCCGCCAACCCCTGGTTTCCTGCGCTGCTCATCCGGGAGGTGCTGGATCAGAACGGGCGGATGCGGGGCGATTTCATCGAGCGATTTGCCGGGAGGACTGCGCCGGCGCTGGTCGCGGTGCTGCGGCGAGAACGTGAACAGGGGCGACTGCGCGTCGACCTCGACCCGCAATTTGCCGCAGTCTCGCTGCTCAGTCTTTGTGTCTTCCCGTTCGTGTCGCTGCCGATCACGGGCCCGGTGCTCGGCTTCCGCCCGGAGGGTGACGAACTCGACCGCTTCATCAGCCACACGGCGCAGTTGTTCCGCGAAGGTGTCGCGGCACACGGAGACCGGAAATGAGCAGATTCGCCCGGCTTGTACTGTCCACGCTGCTGGTCGCAGCCGGCTGCGCCAGGGAGCAACCGGTCGAGGTGCACGGCACCGTCGAACGCGACCGGCTGGAGATCATCGCGGAGTCGAACGAGCGAATCGTCGAAATCGACGTGCACGAAGGCGATCGCGTGCAGGCCGGAACCGTCCTCGTGCGGCAGGAGGCCGGCATCGCGCAACCGCGCATCGACCAGTCGCGAGCCGCGGTGCTCGAGGCACAGCGGCATCTCGCGGACCTGGAGCAAGGTCCGCGCCAGCGCGAAATCGTTGCAGCCCGCGCCACGCTCGGCGGCGCCGAGAGCGAGCTGCAGACGGCACAGAGCGAATATGAGCGGGTGCAGGCGCTGGTGCAGCGCAAGCTGCTGAGCCAGTCCAGCCTGGACCAGGCGCGCGCCAGGCGCGACTCCGCGCGAGCAGTGCGTGATGCGGCTCGCGCAGGTTACGAACTGCTGCAGCAAGGGACCCGGACCGAACAGGTCGCTGCAGCCCGCGCCGCCGTTGAACGTGCCACTGCGTCCCAGGCCGAAATCGAAACGGTTGCCTCGCGCCATACCGTGACTGCGCCGCGCGCCGCCCTCGTCGAGGCCTTGCCGTACAAACTCGGTGAGCGCCCCACCGCCGGCCGACCCGTCGCGATTCTGCTCGCTGACGGGGTTCCTTACGCACGCGTGTACGTGCCCGAACCGCTGCGCACGAATTTCACGGCCGGCGCACGCGTCGAAGCGACGGTCGATGGATACGCGGAGCGCATCCAGGGCACGGTGCGCTACGTCTCGGCGGAGGCAGCGTTCACGCCGTATTACGCTCTCACGCAGAAGGATCGCTCGCGGCTCGCGTACCTTGCGGAAATCACGCTCGATGATCCGGCCGCGCAGGCACTGCCCGCCGGCCTGCCGGTCCAGGTGTTCGTCCCGGCCGTGCGCCCATGAACGCCGTGCCCCAGGCAATCGCACCGGCGGGCGAGACGGAGCACGCGATCCGCGCGCGCGGCCTGACGCGGCGCTTCGGGCACGTCACGGCCGTGGACGGAATCGACCTCGACATTCCGCGGGCGCGCATCTACGGCTTCCTCGGTCCCAACGGGTCGGGCAAGTCGACCTCGATCCGCATGCTGTGCGGCCTGCTGCAACCGAGCGCCGGCACCGTCAACGTGCTCGGCCACGAAATGCCCCGCGATGCCGAGCCACTGCGAACGCGGCTCGGTTACATGACACAGAAGTTCTCACTCTGGGACGACCTCACCGTGAGCGAGAACCTGCAGTTCATGGGGCAGGTGTTCGGGTTGCCGGCGCAACGCCGGCGGGCACGCGTTGCCGTCGTGGTCGAAGAATTTGACCTGGCGTCACTGTTCAAACAGCGCGCCGGGACGCTGAGCGGCGGCCAGCGCCAGCGCCTCGCGCTCGCGGCAGCGACGCTGCACGAGCCCGAACTGCTGCTGCTCGACGAGCCGACCAGCGCGGTGGATCCGCAGAGTCGCCGTGACTTCTGGGAAAGCCTCTTCGACCTGGTCGCGCGTGGCGTGACGATCCTCGTGTCGACGCACTACATGGACGAAGCCGAGCGCTGTCACGAACTCGCGATCCTCGCCAGCGGCCGGATCGTCGCGCAGGGCCCGCCGCAGCAACTGATGGCGGAAATTCCTGCGGCGGTGGTCGAGGTCGAGGCGGCGGATACGGTCGCCGCCCGGCGCGCTCTCGTCATGGACGCGAGCGTGCTCAGCGTTGCGCAACTCGGAACGCGACTGCACGTACTGATCGACCCGGCAACACCGGAACCCGAAACTCGTGTCCTGCAGCGGCTGCGCGCTGCGTCGGTCGCAGCGCAATCGACGCTGGTGCGAGCCAGTCTCGAAGATGTCTTCGTCGCCGCCACCGGCTTCGGCCGTGCGGCCGGACCAGCGGCAGGGCTGAGGCCGTCATGCTGCTCCGGCTCTTTGCGATCACGTCCAAGGAAGTGCGGCAACTGGCCCGCGACCGGCTCACGTTCGGCATGATCGTCGGCATTCCGCTGATGCAGATACTGCTGTTCGGCTATGCCATCAATTTCGACGTCCGTGACCTGGATGCGGCAGTCGTCGACGATGCGAGAACGAGCCACTCCCGTGCGCTCGTCGCAGACCTGCAGGCAACCGGTGTGATCGTGCTGCGTCCGCCCAGTCCTGGCCTGTCGGACCTGCGCCGGCGGATGGAGAGCGGCGAGATCAGCGTCGGCATCGTGATTCCCAACGACTTCGAGCGTCGGCGGCTGGGCAACGACCGTGCCGTCGCGCAGATCCTGGTCAACGGCTCGGAACCGATGATCGACGCGGTCGCCCGCGGGCTGGCATCGGTGCCGTTGCCGGTGCGGGCGGGGGATTACAGGTCGCGCACGCCCGTTTTCGAGGTGCGCACGGAATACAATCCGGAACGACGCACCGCGGTGCAGATCGTGCCAGCCTTGATCGGCGTTATCCTCAACATGACCATGGTGATCTTCACGGCGGCAGCGATCGTGCGTGAACGCGAACGCGGCAACCTCGAGCTGCTGATCGCGACGCCGATCCGCTCGTGGGAACTGATGGCCGGCAAGCTGATTCCCTACGTGCTGATCGGTCTCATACAGACGACGCTGATCCTGACGGTCGGCGCGCGGATCTTCGACGTCCCGATCAACGGCAGCCTGCTCGATCTCTACCTCGCCGCGGCGCTGTTCATCGCGGCCACGCTCACGCTCGGCCTCGTCATCTCCACGTTCGCCCGCACGCAATTCCAGGCATTCCAGCTGTCGTTCCTGACGCTGCTGCCGTCGATCCTGCTGTCCGGCTTCATGTTTCCCTTCGACGGCATGCCGCCGCTGGCGCGCATGATCGCGCAGGCGCTGCCGCTCACGCATTTCGTGGAAATGATCCGCGCCATCCTGCTGCGCGGCGCGCCGCTGGCGGCGATGCAGGTGCCGGCGATGAAGCTGGGGGCGTTCCTGGTCATCGCGCTCGCGATCGCGACGCTCAGGTTCCACAAGCGGCTCGACTGACCTGCGCCTGGGCCCTGCCATTGCCCCAGGCGCGCGACAAGGCAGAGACGCGGCATCGCGGTGTGGTCGATCCGGCGCTTGTCCCCGAGCTTGGCATGACAGAGACTCGACACTGGCATGCGGTTGATCCGGCGCTTGTCCCCGAGCTTGGAAAGGCAGACACGCGCTCGGGGACAAGCGCCGGATCGACCGCATGTCGCATGCCGCGTGTCGCGCAGGCGTAGCGTCGGGTCGCGGCAGTCGCACGTCTGGATCCGCGACGGCGGAGGGTCGCGGGCTCAGGCAGCTCTTGCGCGCCTGTCGACAGCCGTACGCCATTGTCGTGGAGTCCGGCCGGTCCAGCCCTTGAAAGCCCGCGAGAACGCGCCAGGTTTGGAGTAATGCAGCGTTGCCGCGACATCCGCGATCGGCATGCGCGAATCCTCCAGCAGTTGCCGCGCCAGCTCGCAGCGCAGGTCTTCGAGCAGTTCCTTGGCGCTGCTGCCCTCCGCCTCGAGTCGCTCCCGCAGCCTGCGCGGCTTGATGCCGAGGACCTTGGCGACCTTGTCGGTTGAAGGCGATGTTGCGATGACCATGCGAGTCAGGGCGCGGATCGTCAGTTCGGTGATGGTTGCAGGCCGAGCAGCATCGAGTTCAGCCGCGAGCCCCAGCAAGCGGGTTCTTGTGGCCGGGTCGGCGCCCGCGACGGGCTGATCGAGAAAGCGTGCGGGAAAGATCAACGCTGAGTGAGGGGCGTCGAACCTGATTGGTGCCCGAAAGAACGAGCGGTACGGTGCCACCAGTCGCGGCCGGTCGCGGGACAACATGACCTCGGATGGGGCCCATCGGGCGCCGCAGAGGCACCTCATGACGGAACAAGCGATGGCGATGCTCGCATCCAGGATCTGCGCTGTGCCGGGCGTATTCGGGTGGTGGATCAAGTACGAAAGTTCGACGTCTTCGGCGCCGTGCAGGTTGAGTGCGACGACACCGCCACGGTCGTGCAGGTGCAGGTGTGCGATGAACAGGCGCAGTGCCGCATGTACCGACTCCGCATGCCTGAAAAGATGGCCAGCGATGCCGGCTGCGGCGGGGCCCGAGCGGATGCCAAGGAGCAAGCCGAAGTGGGGGCACGCGCTGGCGGCCACGCATTCGACGATGAGTCGACCCACGAGATCGAACGGCACACGACTGGAGGCGTCAGCAAGCGCACCCCGGTCGACTCCTGCGCGCTCGAGCACCGACCAGGGCTCCACTCCGAACTCACGCAGTAAGGAAGGGATGGCCTGCAGCGGCGCAACCGACATGTCCGCGGACGCTGGCAGCACGCTGCGCGCGGAGGCTCGCGTGGACGTGCGGGCGGCTTTTGCCGGGATCATCTGGCCAAACTAACGGGAACCGCCGGAAATGTGAAGTTTGATCGCGCTGGAGCGAGTAACCTCAACGGGTTAAACGGGTGGGAGACCAGCGATGACCAGATCACTTCTCGGCAGGGCGGTGAGTTGCTGCGCCTTTGGTTTGATGGCCGCGCAGGTGTTCGCGGCGGAGTCGGGGCAACTCGACCGGACGATCCTGCCGATCCAGGAACCGGCTCGGCCCCTCTATAAGGAAATCGACGCGCGCAAGGTGGCGCTGCCGCCACGCTTCGAGGTCAAGGCGCCCGCGGGTGCACCCAATGTCGTGATCGTGCTGATCGACGACCTGGGTTTCGGCGTGCCAGCTGCGTTCGGCGGGCCGGTCTCCATGCCCACGCTGGACGCCCTGGCCCAGCAGGGCCTGCGCTACAACAACTTCCACACCACCGCGCTGTGTTCGCCGACCCGTGCTGCGCTCAAGTCCGGACGCAACCACCACACGGTGAACATGGCCTTCATCACCGAGATGGCCACCGGCCTGCCGGGAGCCACCGGCCAGATTCCGAACGCGACCGCGCCGCTGGCCGAAACGTTGCGGCTCAATGGCTATGCCACGGCAGCGTTCGGCAAGTGGCACGAGACGGCCGCGTGGGAGGCCAGCGTCGCCGGACCGTTCGACCGCTGGCCGACCCACCAGGGTTTCGACAAGTTCTACGGCTTTATCGGTGGCGAGACGAACCAGTGGGCGCCGTTCCTGTACGACGGCACGGCCGTGGTTGAACTGCCTGACGATCCGGACTACCACTTCATGGCCGACATGACGGACAAGGCGGTCGCCTGGATCCAATACCAGAAGGCGCTGACGCCACAGAAGCCGTCGTTCATCTACTTCGCGCCGGGTGCGACGCACGCACCCCATCACGTGCCGAAGGAATGGATCGCACGCTGGCAGGGCAAGTTCGACCAGGGTTGGGACAGGTTGCGCGAGGAAACCCTCGCCCGGCAGATCAAGCTGGGCATCGTTCCGCCCGGCACCCAGCTCGCGCCAAAGCCGCCGGCGATCCGCGACTGGGACACGCTCTCGGCCGACGAGAAGCGCCTGTTCACGCGCCAGGCGGAAGTGTTTGCCGCCTTCGCGGAATACACCGACCACGAAATCGGCCGCATGCTCAAGGCCTTCGACGCGGTCGGCCAGGCCGAAAACACCATGGTCGTCTACATCGCCGGCGACAACGGCACCAGTGGTGAAGGCGGTGCGAACGGCATGTTCAACGAGTACACCTACTTCAACGGTGTGCAGGAAAAGGTCGAGCAGATGCTGCCGAAGCTCGATCAGTGGGGCGGATCCGAGACCTATCCGCACATGGCGTCGGGCTGGGCCGTCGGCTTCGACGCACCCTTCGGCTGGATGAAGCAGGTGCCGTCCGACTTCGGCGGCACGCGCAACGGCATGGTCATGCACTGGCCCAAGGGCATCAAGGCGAATGGCGGCATTCGCACGCAGTTCAGCCACGTGATCGACATTGCGCCGACCATCCTGCAGGCGGTCGGTTTGCCGGAACCGAAAGTGGTCGACGGCACGCCGCAGATTCCAATGGAAGGCACCAGCCTCGTGTACTCGTTCGACGACGCTGCAGCGAAGGAACGGCACACGACACAATACTTCGAGATCGCCGGCAACCGCGCCATCTACCACGACGGCTGGTTCGCTCGCACGATCCACCGGGCGCCGTGGGAGGCCAAGCCGCGTCGAACGCTCGAAGACAACACGGCATGGCAGTTGTACGACACGCGCGCCGATTTCAGCCTGGCCAATGACCTCGCGGCGACGAACCCGCGCAAGCTCGCGGAGCTCCAGGCGGTGTTCCTGCGTGAAGCCGAGAAGCACCACGTGCTGCCGATGGACGATCGTGTGTTCGAGCGCATGGATGGCGCCGCGGTCGGTCGTCCCGACCTCATGGCCGGCCGTACGTCGCTGACGCTGGCCGAAGGCATGACGGGAATGATGGAAGGCGTGATCGTCAACGTGAAGAACCGCTCCAAGACCATCACGGCGGAACTTGACGTGCCGCAGCAGGGCGCAGCCAACGGCACGATCATCGCGCAGGGCGGCCGTTTCGGTGGCTGGTCCCTGTACGTCAAGGACGGCGTGCCGGCCTACGGCTACAATTTCCTCGGGCTGCAGCAGTCGAGCATCGTCGCCAACAGGCCGCTCGCGCCGGGCAAGTCGACAGTGAAGTTCGACTTCGCGTACGACGGTGGCGGTCCGGGCAAGGGCGGCCTGGGTACGCTCTTCGTCAACGGCGAAAAGGTTGGCGAGGGACGGATCGAGCATACCCAGGCAGGCATCTTCTCTGCGGACGAGACGGCGGACGTCGGCATCGATCTGGGCACACCGGTCGTCGAGGCGATTGGCTCGGAAGCCAAGTCGAAGTTCAACGGCCACATTCCCCAGGTGACCATCGAGGTGCGGAAATGAACGTTACCGACAGGATGCTTGTGGTCACGGCGCTGGTGTTCGGCAGCCTGCAGGCCGTGGCGCAGGCTCCCGCGACGCCGGCTCCCGCATCCAGACCCATTTCCACTTCGCTCGGCATGGTGGTCTTTCCTGCCAAAGGGCAAACGCCCCAGCAGCAATCCCAGGACGAAGGCGAGTGCTACGCCTGGTCGAAGGGCCAGACAGGCGTGGATCCCATGGCTCCGCCAGCAGCGGCGGCGCAACCCGCTGCGCAATCCGCGCAGAAGGCGCCTGCCGCCGACGGTTCGCGCTTGCGGGGAGCCGCGCGAGGTGCTGCTGCGGGTGCCGTCATCGGCGAAGTGGCGGACGACGACGCCGGCAAGGGTGCGGCGATCGGCGCCACGGCGGGCGTCGTGGCCGGTGGCCGCCAGAGTCGCAAGAACCAGCAGGCGGCCGCTGAGCAGGCCGCCCAGCAACAGCAGCAGGCGGCGCAGCAGTCGCAGGCCGCGAGTCAGCAGCAGCTCGACCTGTTCAAGAAAGGCTTCGCGGCGTGCCTCGAGCCGAAGGGCTACACGGTCAAGTAGGAGCGAACCATGACCCGACGCAAGCTGGTGGTTGCCGCACTATCGTTGCTGCTCGGTGGCTTCGTGCTTCACGGAATGGCCGGCGCCGCGGTCTTCCCAAAGGAAAGGACGCCGGATGAGCAGCGCGCCGGGATCCGCAAGACGCGCGACCAGACGCTCAAGGACCTCTATCGAGTCCAACCCGAGGCCGAAAGGCACGTCCGCAAAGCCGCGGGCTACGCTGTCTTCAGCAACTTCGGCGTCAAGGTCCTGGTGGCGGGCGGCGGCAGCGGCACCGGCCTCGCAATCGACAACAAGACGAAGAAAGAGACCTTCATGAGGATGGCCGAGATCCAGGCAGGTCTCGGCTTTGGCGTGAAGAAATTCCGGCTGGTGTGGGTGTTCGAGAAAAAAGCGGACCTGGATCGTTTCACCAGCTCCGGCTGGGAACTCGGTGCGCAGAGCACGGCCTCCGCGAAGGTGGCCGGCCAGGGTGCGGACGTGCTGTCCGGAGCGGTAGCCGTAACGCCTGGAGTCTGGCTGTACCAGCTCACCGATGACGGCCTGGCATTGGAACTCACCGCCAAGGGCACAAGGTATTACAAGGATACCGACCTGAACTGACCGGCAGTCCCTGTGCTCGGCCGGCCGGTCGCAACGGAATCGCTACTGAACGACGGTTACTTACCCATGAGGACAGCGTCTCGCATCGCAGCTGCCGCCTTGACGCTCGTCCTGGCAGCCTGCGCAAGCATCGGCCCCCGCAGCGTGAGCGTCGACCGCTTCGACTACAGCGCGGCCATTGCCGACTCGTGGAAAGAGCAGACGCTGCTCAACATCGTCAAGATCCGTTACAACGATCTGCCGGTGTTCGTGGACGTGGCGTCGATTGTCGCCGGCTATTCGTTGCAGACCGGGGTGACCGCGAATGGCGTCGTCTCCTCGGAAAAGGCCGTACAGGGCAACTACGGAGCCCTCGGTGGACAGGTGATCTACACCGATCGACCGACGATCACGTATGTGCCGATGACCGGCGACAGATTCCTGCACGGTCTGATCACGCCGATCGACCCACGCAAGATCTTCTTCATGCTGCAGGCCGGCTATCCGGCGGACTTCATCCTCGGTCTCGCGGTCGAATCATTGAACGGAGTGCGCAACCGCTGGGCAGCTGGCGGAGTGGTTCGCCAGGCAGATCCTGATTTCGTGCGCGCACTCAAGCTCCTGCGTGAACTGCAGGCCGCTGGCGGCGTCGGCATGCGCGTCGAGGAAGACAAGGCGAAGGGCTCGACGGCCGTGCTGCTGTTGCGGCGCGACGACCTGCCAGCCGACATCCAGGAGAAGTCGGCCGAGGTCCGCCGACTGCTCAAGTTGCCGGCGGACCAGCACAAGTTCGCGTTGGCGTATTCACCGATGCGCGGCACGGAAAGCGAACTCGCCGTGAACAGTCGTTCCATGCTGCAGATCCTGCAGGCCTTCGCGAGTTATGTGGAGGTGCCCGAGCAGCACTTACGCGCGGGGCTCGCCGCGGCAGCCTTCGAGCACGACTCGCCCGCGCAGCGTGACATCGGCCGGATCCGCGGCGGGCCAAAGAAGCCGGACGGCGCCTACATCGCGGTTCCGTATCGGGGCGAATGGTTCTGGGTGGACGACAGCGACCTGCAGGCGAAACGGGCGCTCACCGCCGTGATGTTCTTCTTCACGTTGTCTGACACCGGCAACGCTGAGCGGCTGCCGCTCGTGACCATTCCGGCCCAGTAACCGCCGGGCCGCACCGTTACGCAGTCGAACTCAGGGCTGTGGCCGCGACGGCAAACTCCTGAAGTTCAAGCTCGTTGTTGCTGCGCCGTGCGAACCTGCTCGGTCGCCGAGCACGGTTACTCAGGCGCCGTCGGTCAGACCGGGATCTGGTTCATTTCCCGCGCGCATGTTTCCTGGCGCGCAGGGGAATGAACCAGATCCCGGTCCATCACCACGAACCCCTGAAGCCAAGCCGCTCACCGAGCCAGCACGTACTCGCCCGGCGCATCGCACACCGGCTTGTAGCCAGCCGCGCCCATTTTCGGCGGCGCCACCTTCGTCTGCGTCGAGTGCCCGGCGAGCCAGGCGGCAAACGTCGGCCACCACGAACCCGGCGCGGGTTCGACTTTCTTCATGTACTGCGCCGGCGAGGGCAGGCGCGCACCGGCCTTCGTCGTGAGCACGCGATGCCGGCGCTTCGGATGCACCGGCCCGCTGATGATGCCGGCGTTGTGGCCGCCGCTCGTCAGGCAGAAGGTGTAGTCCTTCGAGCGCACGAGCTTGCCGACCTTGTAAACCGACTGCCACGGCGCGACATGGTCCGTCTCGGTGCCGACGACGAACATGGAGACCTCCACTGCCGCCAGATCGAGCGCCTCACCCAGGGCGACGTACCGCCCCTCGGCAAGATCGTTGTTGAGGTACAGCTGGTGCAGGTAATCGGTGTGCATGCGATAGGCCATGCGCGTGCCGTCGGCGTTCCATGACATCAGGTCGTTGACGCCCGTGCGCTCGCCCTTCAGGTACGTCGCGACCGACGGACTCCACAGCAAGTCGTACGTGCGCAGCATCTGGAACGCGCCGCCCATCTGCCTGCTCTCGAGCACGCCCTTCTTCCACATCAGCGCTTCGAGCATCGCGAGCTGCGCCGGACTGATGAACACCGACAGCTCGCCCGGTTCGCTGAAGTCGGTCTGCGCGGCAAACATCGTGACAGTCGCCAGCCGCTCGTCCTCCTTCTGCGCCATCGCCGCCGCAGCGATCGCGAGCAGCGTGCCGCCGATGCAGTAGCCGACGCCGTGCACCTTGCGCTTCGGCACCACCTTGTTGATCGCGTCGAGCGCCGCGAGCACGCCGAGCGACAGGTAGTCGTCCATGGTGAGGTCGCGGTCTGCGGCCGTCGGGTTCTTCCACGAAATCATGAAGACCGTGTGGCCGAGGTCGGTGAGGTACTTCACCAGCGAGTTCTTCGGCGACAGGTCGAGGATGTAGTACTTCATGATCCACGCCGGCACGACCAGGACCGGCTCAGCGTAGACTTTCGGCGTCGTGGGCGAGTACTGGATCAGCTCCATCAGCGAATTGCGCAGGATGACCTTGCCCTTGCTCACCGCGATCTGCTCGCCGACCTGGTAGTCCTCGACGCCGACGGGGCCGAGGCCCTCGAGCGAGCGTTGCACGTCCTCGATCAGGTACTTCACGCCGCGCACGAGGTTCCTGCCGCCCTCCGCGCGCGTCTGTTCGAGCAACTGCGGATTGGTCGGCAGGTAGTTGTCGGGGGCGAGCAGTTCGAGGCCTTCGCGCACGGTGAACCCGACGACGTTGGCAGCGGCGGCATCGGTTCCGGGAACGCCTTTCACCGCTTCACGGGCCAGCTCCGCAGCCGTGATGAACGACTGTGCGAGCACGTTGAACGGAAACTTCGCCCACGCCGGATCGGCAAAGCGATTGGCGTAGGGCGTGCCTGCGGCCTGCGGCGCGACCGCTTCATCCTGGCCCGTCATGGCGCTGCCGGTAAACTGGGCGAGGGCGATGGCCTGCTGGATCGCCGTCTGCGCGATCTGCGCCTGCCGTCCGGGGGCGAGCGCCAGCCGCGAGAGCAGGTTCCACCAGGCGCCGCCGAACGCCTGCGGTGACATGCCGCCGGTCAGCTGACCGAGGGCCACGAGCAGCTCGCGCGACGCCTCGTCCGAAACCAGCGACTGTCCCGCCTCGCCTTTGTCAGCGCTCATCGCAATCTCCTCCGAAACGTGGCTACAGTGATTTGAGATCGACGGACAGGTCCGCGAGCTGCACGGGGTCCGGGTGTTTGCGCTCGGCGATCCACTTCTTGCCCTGCATGAAGTCCTTCGGGCTGTTGATCGCATCCACGGCCAGCAGTTCGCCCTGGGCCAGGTAATACAGCGCGAAACGTCCCGAGTCCGGATCACCGCGCATGACCGTCTGGTCGTACCCCTGTGCCAGTCCCGCGATCTGCAGCTTCAGGTCGTACTGGTCCGACCAGAACCAGGGCACGTGCTCGTGGCGGACCGCCTTGCCACAGATGTTCGATGCCGCTGTCTTTGCCTGCTCGACGGCGTTGTCCACTGACTCGAGCCGCAGCCGGCGACCATAGCGCACGCTCTGATGGGATGTGCAATCACCCGCGGCGTAGACGTTCGGATCCGACGTCTGGCACTGCTCGTCGACCCAGATGCCATTCTCGCAGCGCAGTCCAGCGGCTGCGGCGAGCGTCGTCTCGGGCAGGATGCCCACGCCGACGATGACGAAGTCCGCAGCAAATTCACGCTCGCCGCAAACGACGTCCGTCACGCGGTGGCCTGCCGCGCTCGCCTTGAACGAGGACACCGACATGCCGCACAGCACGCGCACGCCTGCGCGCTCGTGGCGATGCAGGTAGAAAGCGGACATTTCGGGTGTTGTCACCCGATGGAGCGGTCGGTCGGCCATCTCGAGCACGGTGACGTCGAGGCCAAGGTGTCTGGCGGACGCGGCCGCCTCCAGCCCGATGTAACCCGCGCCCACGATGACGACTTTCTTCGCCCCGGGCAGGTCGGCACGGATACCGTCCACGTCGGCCATCGTGCGCAGGTAGTGGATGCCCTTGAGGTCGTAACCCGGCACTTCCAGCAGGCGGTTGCGGCTGCCGAGGCACAGGATCAGCTTGTCGTAGCGCAGTTCCGCGCCGTCGCTCAGGCGCAACCGCTGGTCCGCCCGGTCGATTGCGGTGACCCGCAGTCCAAGCTTCACCTCCACCAGGTGCTGCTGGTAGAACTGGGCGCTGCGCAGCAGCAGCCGCTCGCGCTCCATTTCGCCCGCGAGGTATTTCTTCGACAACGGCGGCCGGTTATAGGGCAGGTGCGGCTCGTCGCCGACCAGGACGATGCGGCCGGTGTGCCCTTCGCGGCGCAGCGTATCGACCGCCTGCACTGCCGCGTGGCTCGCACCGACAATCACCACCGTCTGCTCCGTCATGTCAACCTCTGCGGACCCTGCCGATGACCTATGATGCCGCAAAGCAACATGGTCGGGGGTGCGTCCGGGTAGAACCGTGGCTATCCTTGCGCACCAGCCATGAGCGGTCGCTGGCCTCAACGCTCCATGGTGGTGCGTCGGGCCTGCAGAATAGACGAGAATTCGGCCTGACCCAAGGTAGGCACGGATTCTGCATAAGCAGTCCGAGGTCCCCCCGAGGGGAGGCGGCGCGGTGTGGGTCGTTTCGGTTTCCAACGACGTGGGACCGCGGCCGGCCGCCTGACAATAGAACACGAGAACCGAGGAGCCCGAAGTCCATGAAGCTGATCAGCGCAATCATCAAACCGTTCAAGCTGGACGACGTCCGCGCCGCCCTGTCCGAACTTGGCGTCTCCGGCATGACGGTCACTGAAGTGAAGGGCTTCGGGCGTCAGCGCGGCCACACCGAGCTGTACCGTGGTGCCGAATACGTCGTCGATTTCGTGCCGAAGACGCGCATCGAGGTCGCGGTCAAGGAATCGCTGGTCGACCAGGTGGTCGAGGCGATCGTCGCGGCCGCGCGCACTGGCAAGGTCGGTGACGGCAAGATCTTCATCTCCGAACTCGAGCGCGCCATCCGCATCCGCACGGGCGAGGCCGACGACCAGGCGCTTTAGCGCAGCGACTGGCTTCGCGCTAGCATCGGTTCCGGACCACCGGAACCGGAGCTGCGATGACCGATCTCTCTCCCGCCGAGGCGCTCGAGCGCGCCGTTTCCAAGCTGCACCTTGGTCGGCAGCAGCGGCACATCTTCCTGTGCGTGGCCGGGGAGAAATGCGCGCCTGTCGCGCGCTCGGAGGAGAGCTGGGACTACCTGAAGCGCCGTTGCCGCGAGCTGGGCCTGGTCGACGTCGACGGCGGCGTGCTGCGGACCAAGGCCCACTGCCTGCGTGTCTGTGTCGGCGGCCCGATCGCGGTCGTCTATCCGGACGGCATCTGGTACCGCAAGTGCACGCCTGAGAACCTGGAACGGATCCTCCAGCAGCACCTGATCGGCGGCCGGCCAGTCGCCGATCTCGTCATCGTCGAGGCGCCGTTGCCGCCGCCCTGACCCAGGTGCGATTGATTTCCGCCACTGGCAGCGTCTGACACCAAGAACCGCGCGCGCAGCACGGCCACTTCCTGATCGGCACGCCGGCCGTCATCATCGGCGCCTGTTCGGTGTCCGCCGGGTGTACCCATGCCTCATGCCATCCGCATCCATGCCTACGGCGGTCCAGAAGTGATGCGCTGGGAAGAATTCGCGTCCGTCGTCCCGGGACGCGGCGAGGTCCTGGTCCGGCAGACGGCGGTGGGCCTCAATTTCATCGACATCTACGAGCGCACCGGGTTGTATGGCGGCGCACTGCCCACGGGCCTCGGTCGCGAAGCCGCGGGTGTGGTCGAAGCCATCGGGCCCGGCGTGCGCGACCTCAAGGCCGGCGATCGGGTCGCCTATGCGTCGCCCGCGCCCGGGGCGTACGCCGACGAGCGGGTGCTGTCCGCGGCCAGTCTGGTGCCGGTGCCGGAAGGCGTCAGCGAGCGGCTCGCCGCCGCGGCGCTGCTCAAGGGCATGACGGCACAGGTGCTGCTGCGCCGGACGTACAAGGTGCGCAAGGGCACGGTCGTCGTCGTGCACGCTGCCGCGGGCGGTGTCGGCAGCATCCTCGTGCAGTGGGCTTTGCACCTCGGTGCGCGAGTGATCGCCGTCGTCGGCAGCGACGCCAAGGCCGCAACCGTGCGAACGATGGGTTGCAGGGACATCCTGATCCAGGGTCGCGACGACCTGGCGGCCCGGGTCAAGGAACTGTCAGGTGGGCAGGGTGCGCACGTCGTCTACGATTCCGTTGGCAAGGACACGTTCTTCGCCTCGCTCGATTCGTTGCGCCCGCTCGGGCTGCTGGTGACGTACGGCAATGCATCGGGGCCGGTACCCCCGGTGGCACCGCTCGAGCTTGCCAGGCGCGGATCACTGTTCCTGACGCGGCCGGTGCTGTTCTCCTACCTGTCGAAACGTGCGGACCTGCTGCGCTCAGCCGCCGAACTGTTCGACGTGATCGGTCGCGGCGTCGTGCGCATCGAGATCGGCCAGACCTGCCCGCTGCGCGACGTGCAGCAGGCGCATCGCGACCTGGCCGGACGACGCACGATCGGCTCGACGGTACTGCTGCCCTGATCGCCCGGTTCCTCCGCCGTCCTGCACTTGCCCTGCTGCTGCTGACCGTCCTTGCGGCCGCGCCGGCCCAGGCGGCCAAGGAGGTCGCGCATGACTGGCCGGCCGGCCTGCCGTCCGGTGCCGAGCTCGAGGCGGCCGGCGCGGTCATTGGCCAGATCCAGGTGACGGTCGGCGACATCTTCGATCCGTCTATTCCGGCCGAGGACAAGTGGCTGTATCGCACGGCGAACAAGCTGCACATCAATACGCGCCAGCCCATCGTTCGCAACCAGCTGCTGTTCAAGAGCGGCGAGCCGTACGTGCAGCGCGTGGTGCAGGAGAGCGAGCGCATCCTGCGCAGCAACGACTACATGTACGACGCGTGGATCCGGCCGGTTGCCTATGACGGCAAGACGGTCGATCTTGAAGTCCGCACGCGCGACACCTGGACGCTGAACCCGGGCATCAATTTCAGCCGGCAGGGCGGGGCGAATTCGTCGTCGGTCGAGCTCGAGGAAAGGAACCTGCTCGGCAACGGGCAGCGACTCTCCTTCGGCTGGTCGAACGACGTGGATCGCACCTCGCTGGACTTCGCGTTCTTCGATCCGCACTTCCACTCCACGTGGACACGGCTCGGCGTGGTCTACAGCGACGCCGACGATGGCAGCACCAAGGCGCTGCGGATCGACCGCCCGTTCTACGCCCTCGACACGCGCCGCGCCGGTGGCGGCTACCTCTTCGACTCGATCCGCAACGAGCCGCGCTACGCCTACGGTCACAAGGTCGGTGAGTACCAGCAGGACGAACAGTTCGCGGAACTCTACGGCGGCTGGTCGCGTGGCTGGACCGATGGCTGGGTACGGCGCTGGACCGCGGGCGCGACGTATTCGCGCAAGCAGTACGCCGACGTCGCCGGCTCGCCGCTCGGCGGCCCCTTGCCCGCGGACATGGAACTGGCCTACCCCTGGCTGGGATTCGACCTGGTCGAGGACATCTACGAGGAACGCACGAACCAGGACCAGATCGAGCGTACCGAAGACGTGCTGCTCGGCTTGCGCGCGGGCGGACGAATCGGTTACGCGGCCGACGCGCTGGGATCGGATCGCAACGCAATGATGTTGAGTGCCCACGCGCAGAACGGCTGGGACTACGGCCGCGAGCGCTCGCTGTTCGTGACCACGGCCGCGACCGCTCGCGTCGAGGACGACGGCTTGCGCAATGCTGTGCTGTCGGCCGAAGCCCGGTTCTACGCGCGCACCTCGGACAACACCAAGTTCTTCGCCACCGTCAACGGTGCCGTGACCGAAGCGCTCGATGCCAACCAGCAGTTGCTGCTCGGTGGCGAAGAAGGCCTGCGCGGGTATCCGCTGCGCTACCAGGCCGGCACCTCACGTGCGCTGCTGACGCTCGAGCAGCGTTACTACACCGGCTGGTATCCTTTCCGCCTGTTCCACGTAGCCGGCGCCGCGTTCTTCGACATGGGCCGCACCTGGGGCACCGACGTGACCGGTGCGACCAGCGATGGCCTGCTCAAGGACGTCGGCGTCGGTCTGCGGCTGGGGTCGAGTCGTTCGGCATTCGGCAACGTCGTGCACATCGACCTGGCATTTCCGCTCGATGGCGGCGACGACATCGACAGCGTGCAGTTCGTCGTCGAGACCAAGGTGCGGTTCTAGCCGTCGTCGATCCGTCCGGCCGGTCCAGGCAGGCACACAGGGTTGGTGCCGGGTCGCGCCCGTCACGCAGCGTATCGGCGCGTGGCTGCGCTATCGCCGCCAGGCAATCTCGACGACCTGCCGTATCGACGCGCCCGCCGCCAGCCGGTCGAAGGCGCCGTTGATGTCGTCCAGCCGGATGCACTCGCTCAACAACTTGTCGACCGGCAGTCGGCCCGCGCGATACCACTCGATGTATTGCGGAATGTCGCGTTCGGGCGCGCAGCTGCCGAGGTAACTGCCTTT
Source organism: Pseudomonadota bacterium (assembly GCA_016705325.1). Lineage (GTDB taxonomy): Bacteria > Pseudomonadota > Gammaproteobacteria > Steroidobacterales > Steroidobacteraceae > RPQJ01. Next base: position 105,874 of record JADIYJ010000031.1, read on the forward strand.
CAGCGTGCGCTCTTCGGCGACCAGGCTGACGTGCGAGAACGAAACCTGCTGCTGCGGATGCGGCAGTCCGGCCGAGACCGTGGTGCCGCCGCGGCGGGTGACCCGATACGCGAGTTCCAGTGCGCGGGCCGAGCCCGCCATTTCGAACGCACAGGCGACGCCACCGCCGGTGGCTTCTCGCACCTTGTCCACGCAGTCCGCGTCGGCGGCATTCACGGTCAGCGTGGCGCCGAGTTCGCGCGCCTTGGCCAGCTTGGCCGCATTGAGGTCGATCGCGACGATCGAGGTGGCTTCGAGCATGCGCCCGGCGAGCAGCGCGGCGAGACCGACGCCGCCCAGGCCGATCACCGCCAGCGACGAATGCCTGGGCATGGCGGCCGTGTTCACCACGGCGCCCACGCCGGTGATCACGGCGCAGCCGAACAGCGCCGCCTCGGCGAAAGGCAGTGTCGGATCGACCCGCACCAGCGAACGTCGGGATACCGTTGCCCACTCGGCAAAGCCCGAGACGCCGAGGTGATGATTGACCGGCGTGCCGTGCTGGCACAGCCGACGCGCACCCGACAACAGCGTGCCCGCGGTGTTCGAGGCGAGACCGGGTTCGCACAAGGCCGGACGGCCGGCGACGCAGGGGCCGCACACGCCGCAACTCGGCACGAACGAGGCGACGACGTGATCGCCGCGTTGCAGGTCGGTCACGCCATGGCCGGTTTCCTCGACCACGCCCGCCATTTCGTGGCCGAGCACCATCGGCAGTGGCCGTGGCCGGTTGCCGTCGATTACCGAGAGATCGGAGTGGCACAGCCCGGCGGCCCGCACGCGGACCAGCACCTCGCCCGGGCCTGGCGGCGCAAGGTCGAACTCCTCGATCGTGAGCGGCCTCGATTCGGCATATGGCCCAGGTCGGCCCGGCTCACGGAGCACGGCAGCCTTGGTCTTCATGGTTCCGAGCGTAGCCCATGTGCGCGGCACTGCTCCACTGCAATAATGCGTGCGCCGACAGGCCGGCGCGCAGTTGGAGCAGGATCGCATGACCAGAGACGCAGCGGGTACGAAGCCACTGCCCACGCAGCGTGAGGAGTTTCCCGTCCTGCGCGCGATCACCACACGCTGGATGGACAACGACCAGTACGGGCACGTCAACAATGTCGTCTACTACTCCTACTTCGACACGGCCGTGAACGGTTACCTTATCGAAGCGAGCGGCTGTGACGTGCGCCAGTTGCCCGCCATCGGCATCGTCGCCGAGACCAGCTGCAAGTTCATCAGTGAACTGAGCTTTCCGGACACTGTCCACGCCGGGCTCGCGCTCGAGCGGCTCGGCAACTCGAGCGTCATCTATCGGATCGGCCTGTTCCGCAACCAGGAAGTCGAGCCCGCGGCGATCGGCCGTTTCGTGCACGTGTACGTTGACAGCGCGAGGCGGCGTCCGGTGCCGATTCCGCCACAGGTGCGCGCGGCGTTGCAGACGCTCGCCGATGGTTACGTCGGCTTCGGGGCGCTGCCCTGACCTGCGCCCCCGCCGCGGTGGCTGTGGCAGGCGCCGTGCGAAACTGCGCCGCGGCGCTGGATCGGAACCCGTCGTCTGACTCGGCGCTCCGGGTCTCCCGCGCATCGTGATTCGCGCGGAGGAACCGCACGAATCACGGCGGGCCTTGCTCGGGCGGGCGTTCGGCGATGGTGCCTGCATCTGGGCGGAAAGCGCGTAGCCGCCGTACGCCTGCGCCCGAGCTGCGGCGTCCGACACGGATCGCCGAGTCAGACGACGGGTTCCGATTCAGCCCCGTGGCTGACCATCGAGCAGCGCGTGCGACTGCCACCGTGGCGGGAGCGCAGGCCAGGCTCAGCCCTCCAGCGTCTGGCGACCTTTCTGGATGGCCAGCGCACCGCTGCGCACCACCTCGAGCACCTCGCCGAAGTTCGCGACTTCCGCCATGAAGCGGTTGATGTCGGCCTCGCTGCTCGTGAGTTCGATGGTGAAGCTGTCCACCGCATCCCAGAGCACGCGCCCGCCGGCGCGTTGCGTGGCCGACCACAGCGATCCGACCTGGGTCGCCTTCGCCTTGACCTTGATCAGCAGCAACTCGCGTTCGAAGTGTTCCTCGCGCGTGACATCCTCGACGTCGACCACGTCGACCAGCTTCAGCGACTGCTGCGTGATCTGGTGGATGACGGCGTCGTTGCCGGTCGTCACCAGCGTCAGGCGGGAGACCGTGGGATCGTCCGTCGCCGCTACGTTCAGCGATTCGATGTTGTAGCCGCGGGTCGAGAACAGGCTTGCCACGCGGGTCAGCGCGCCGGATTCATTCTGCAGGGTGATGGCGATGATGTGGCGCTGGCTTGGCACGACGGGCTCCCGAAAACAACATCTCTTTGATTCTAATGAGAAAACCGGCAAAGAGGCCGCCGAGTTTCGAACCCCCAGAATAGGGGATCGAGTGCGAGCCGCCTAGATGGACGTGCAGGCGCGGCGACTGTTAGTCTTGTTTGCATCGCAACATAATCGTTCCACACCCGTCGCAACGAGCGCGCCCGTGAACAGCATCGCCGCCAGTCCATTGCCGACCACCCCGTCCGCGCACCCGCGGACCGGCCAGTCCATGAGCGGCGCGGAAATCATCGTGCAGGTGCTGGCGGACGAAGGTGTCGACATCATTTTCGGGTACAGCGGCGGCGCGATCCTGCCGACGTACGACGCGATCTTCCGCCACAACGACGAGCAGTCGAAGCTGGCTGCGGGCGCGCGCCCGATGCCGCTGATCGTCCCGGCGAACGAGCAGGGCGCGGGGTTCATGGCGGCCGGTTATGCCCGCGCGAGTGGCAAGGTTGGCGTCTGTGTCGTGACCTCGGGGCCTGGCGCCACCAACACGGTCACGCCGGTGCGCGACTGCACGGCGGATTCGATCCCGATCGTCGTGATCTGCGGCCAGGTCGGCACTTCTGCGATCGGCACCGACGCGTTCCAGGAAGCGCCGGTCTCCAACATCATGGGCTCCGTCGCGAAGCACTGCTTCCTCGTCACGGATCCGGCCAAGCTCGAGGCGACCGTGCGCACCGCGTTCGAGATCGCGCGCTCGGGTCGACCGGGCCCGGTCGTGATCGACATCCCGAAGGACGTCCAGAACTGGTCCGGCAGCTACCAGGGCAGCGGCCTGCTGCCGGTGCGCGGCTACCACACGCGCATGCAGGCTCTGCGCGCCCGCGTGCTCGAAGACGAACACGCGGCGAAATTCTTCCAGATGCTCGGCGCGGCCGAACGCCCGCTGATCTACGCCGGCGGCGGAGTCATTCACAGCGAGGCGGCCGACGAGCTGCGTGCCTTCGCGCACGAGTTCGGCATTCCCGTCGTCACCACGCTGATGGGCATCGGCACGTATGACACGACGGAGCCGCTCGCCCTGCACATGCTCGGCATGCACGGCGCGGCGTTCGCGAACTACGCGGTGGACGACTGCGATTTCCTGTTCTGCCTCGGCGCCCGCTTCGATGACCGCGTTGCGGCAGTGCCGGCCAGGTTCGCGCGCAACGCGAAGCGTATCGCGCACATGGACGTCGACGCGTCGGAGATCAACAAGGTCAAGCGCGTGCAGTGGAGTCACGTCGGCCTGCTGCGCCCGGCGCTCGCGAAGTTGCGCCTGCACGGCAAGGGCGCGGGCTTCATGCGCGACTGGTCGCCGTGGCATGCGCACGTCGCCGAGCTGAAGCGCCGTCATGCGATGAATTACGATCGCGACAGCGAGCTGATCCAGCCGTACTACGTGATCGAGGAGATCAACCGGCTGACGCGTGGCGAAGCCGTGATTGCGACCGGCGTCGGCCAGCACCAGATGTGGGCGGCGCAGTACTTCGATTTCCGCCAGCCGCGCCTGTGGCTGACGTCGGGCAGCATGGGCACGATGGGGTTCGGCCTGCCCGCGGCCATCGGCGCGCAGTTCGCGCGTCGCGACAAGCTCGTGATCGACATCGACGGCGATGCCAGCATCCGCATGAACCTCGGCGAACTCGAGACCGTCACCACCTACGACCTGCCGATCAAGGTCGTCGTGCTGAACAACTTCGGCGACGGCATGGTCAAGCAGTGGCAGAAGCTGTTCTTCAAGGGCCGCCTGTCGGCCAGCGACAAGTCGCTGCACAAGAAGGACTTCGTCAAGGCCGCGCAGGCCGACGGCTACCAGTTCGCCGTGCGGCTGGACCGCAAGGCGGACGTGCCGCGGGTGGTGCAGGAATTCATCGAGTTCAAGGGCCCGGCCTTCCTCGAGGTGATCATCGACACGGAAGCGGGTGTGTACCCGATGGTCGGCCCGGGCCAGGCCTACGATGAAATGATCACGGGCGATTACATCGAATCGCGCGAGGCGCACCGCACGCCTGCCGAGCCCGGCGCATCCGAGATGTTCTGACGAAATTGGTGAGCGTCCCCGATCTTCCACCCGTCCGGACGCCATCGTTCGCCGCAGCCACCCGCTTCTGGGCGAAACTCGGCTTCGTTTCCTTTGGCGGGCCCGCCGGCCAGATTGCCATCCTGCACCGTGAAACCGTCGAGCGTCGCCGCTGGCTCGACGACCGCGAGTTCACGCGTGCGCTGAACTTCTGCATGTTGCTGCCGGGGCCCGAGGCGCTGCAGCTCGCGATCTTCCTGGGCTGGAAGATGCACGGCATCCGCGGCGGACTCGTTGCCGGGCTCGGCTTCATCCTGCCGGCCGTGCTGCTGCTGTTCGTGCTCTCGTACGTCTACGTGGCGCACGGCTCGTTGTCCTGGGTTTCCGCGCTGCTCTACGGCTTGAAGGCCGCCGTCGTCGCGCTGGTGCTGCAGGCAATCGCACGCATCGCACGCCGTGCCTTGAAATCGTCGCTGCACGTGGCGCTTGCGGTTGCGTCATTCGTGGCGCTCGAATTCGCACGCGTGCCGTTTCCGGTCGTGTTGCTGGTGGCGGCGGCAGTGGGTGCGTACCTGGCGCGCCATGCGGCAACGGACGAGGGCGCCGTCGCCGCCGCGAATCCGGCGCGCAGGGCAATGACTGCAAGGGTGGCCGCCGTCGGTTTCGCGCTGTGGCTGATTCCGCTGCTGGTCGTGGTGGCCACGCTGGGCGGTGCTTCGCTGTGGACGACCGTCTACCTGTTCTTTACCAAGGCCGCGCTGGTCACCTTCGGCGGCGCCTACGCCGTGCTCGGTTACGTCACGCACCAGCTCGTCGACAAGCTCGCCTGGGTCACGACGGACCAGTCGGTCGCGGGACTGGCGCTGGCGGAAACCACGCCGGGTCCGCTGATCATCGTGCTGCAGTTCATGGGGTTCATGGCCGGCTGGAACCAGCCCGGACCGTTGTCGCCGCTCGGCTCGGCACTGCTCGCTGGTGCGCTCGCGTCCTGGGCGACGTTGCTGCCGTCCTTCCTGTTCATCCTGGTCGGGGCGCCATACGTCGAGCGCCTCACGCGCAACGCGCGCATCGACGGCGCGCTCGGTGCCATCACGGCGGCAGTCGTCGGCGTCATAGCGACGCTGGTGTTGCTGCTGGTGCAGGTCGTGCTGTTTCCGGCCGGGTGGCGCGCCGCGCCGGACTGGCATGCCGCAGTGATCGCGCTTGCAGCGTGGTACCTGCTGGAGCACACACGCTGGTCGCTCGGGCTCGTGCTGCTCGCGGCCGCGGCGAGCGGGTTATTGCTGCGACTGCTGCAGCAGTGAGTCGAGTCGCTGCTGGAACACCTCGAACGGCTTGGCTCCGGACATCACGTCGCCCTCGAACTCACCGTTGACCACCCGGCCGATCACGAACGACGGCGTCGACGCGATGCCGCTCGAGGCCGCCAGGGCCGCGTCGGCGCGCACGGCTGCCAGTACGGTGGGGTCGGCGCGGCAGTTCTCGAAGCGGGCGCTGTCGAGTCCAAACTCTGCCGCCAGCTCCGCGTAGCGACCCTGGCTCAGGAGCGACTGGTCGCGGAACAGCGCCTCGCGATACTCCCAGAACTTGCCCTGCTGGCCGGCGCAGCGTGCGGCCACGGCCGCGGGCAGGGCGAACTCGTGCATCGGGAGCGGCAGGTCGCGGGTCGCGAACCGGACCTTGCCGGTGTCGACGTAGCGTTGCCGCAGCAATGGCCAGGTGTCGCGAGCGAACCGCGCACAGTATGGGCACTGCAGGTCCGTGAATTCGATGATCATGACCTGCGCCGCGGCGGAGCCCAGCATGCGCTGATCGACCGCCGGGTTCTTTGCCGCGGCAGGTGCGGAGACGGGGGTCCCGGCCGTGCGGGCAGTCGAGGCGCACCCGGCGGCGCCCGCCAGTGCCATAAAGGCTGGCACGAGCAGTGCCGGCAGGGTGGCAGTGACGTTCCGGTGCATGGGGCGAGAGCCTGCGTCGGAAAGCGGAGGACCGCAAGTGCCACTGCCCGGACCGTGACGCGCGCGGTAACATCCGCGCATGAAGTACCTGCACACGATGGTCCGCGTCACCGACATCGACGCCTCGCTCAGATTCTATTGTGATGCGCTCGGACTGCGCGAGTTGCGCCGTAACGAGTATCCGCAGGGCCGGTTCACCCTGGTGTTCCTGGCCGCGCCCGGGAACGACGACGCGCAGGTCGAACTCACCTGCAACTGGGATCGCGAGGAGTACGGCAGCGGCCGCGCCTTCGGCCATCTTGCGTACGAGGTCAACGACGTCTACGAGGCGTGCCGTCGCCTGATGGAGCACGGCGTCACGATCAACCGTCCGCCGCGCGATGGCCGCATGGCGTTCGTCCGCTCACCTGACAACATATCGATCGAGTTGTTGCAGAAGGGCGCCGCGTTGCCGCCGGCCGAACCCTGGACGAGCATGTCGAACATCGGCGCGTGGTAACGCGTCACTCCTACGCTCGCCGGGGCTGGAACGTCGCACCGACGATGCGCGGTTCGGGCTCCAGGCTGACACCGAATTTTTCCTGCACCGAGGCCGCCACGCGCCGCGCAAGCGTCAGCAACTGCGGGCCGGTGGCCCGGCCGAGGTTGACCAGCACCAGCGCGTGCTGCGCCGACATGGCGGCATCGCCCTCCCTGACGCCGCGCCAGCCCGCCTGCTCGATCAGCCAGGCCGCCGACAGCTTGCGCTCGGCCTCGGTCGACGTCAGGTAGACCGGCACGCCCGCGAAGCGTGACTGCAGTTCGACAGCCACCGCACGCGTCACAACCGGGTTCTTGAAGAAGCTGCCGGCGTTGCCCGCAACGGCGGGGTCCGGCAGCTTGCGCCGGCGAATGCGCCGCACCGCCGCGGCGACGTTGCGCGGCGTCGGCTGCAACCCACCCATGGCAGCGAGTTCCTCGCGCAGTCCGGCATACGAGAGGTTGGTCGCGCCGGCCTTCGGCAGCAGCAGTTCGATGGCCGTGACGATGCGGCGGTCGGGCTCGCGCTTGAACACGCTGTCGCGATAACCGAACTCGCAGCGTGCGGCCGGCAGCCGGTCGAAAGCACCGGCCTGGCGGTCGTAGACGTGCACGGCCGCGATGAACCTGCCGACCTCGACGCCGTAGGCGCCGATGTTCTGAATGGGTGCGGCGCCCGCCTGACCGGGGATCAACGCCAGATTCTCCAGCCCCTGCAGGCCGTGGTCGAGCGTCCAGTCGACGAGCGCGTCCCATTCGCACCCGGCATCGACCTGCACGAGCGCGTGCCCGCCGGCATCGTCCACGATGCGGATCGAATCGCACCGCAGGTGAATCAGGCAGCCTTCGAACCGGTTGGTGGCGAAGAGCACGTTGCTGCCTGCGCCCAGCACCATCAACGGCAGAGCCCGCAATGCCGGCTCGGCCAGCAGGGCAGGCAGCCCGGCCGTGACGTGCACGGTTGCCAGGCGTTCGGCGCGCGCGTCGAGGTGGAACGTGTTCCAGTCGTGCAGTGGCACGTCCCGGGCAAGCGAATATGCGGCGGTCATCGCTGCGTTCAGCGGTTACGGAACGATTGCAGCAGCGCGTCCACCGCGACGTCGTATTCCTGCAGGAATGGGCCGGTGACGGCGTGCTGCGTCATCGCCGCCCACCATGCCGGCAGTTTGCCGCAACCGAGCGAGGGGTCGGGGGTACCGAGCAGCGGCACGATCGTCTTGCGGAAGATCGCGAAGGCCGGCAGCAGCGTGCAATCCGCGACGGTGACGGTGCGGCCCGCCGCAAAGGGCGCGGCCACGACGTAATGTTCCAGGTAAGCGATGCTGGCCACGAACGCCAGCTGCGCTGCCTCGACGGCCGCCACGTTCCTGGTCGCCGGATTCATGTTGCGGAACAGGATCGACGCCTGCGGTGACATGTACAGGTCGAAAATGCGCGCGATCGTGCGGGCCCGGGCCCGCTCGAGCGGCGTGCCTTCGAGACCCGGCAGGTCGGGGTGCAGATCCTCGAGCAGTTCGCAGATCACGGCGGATTCGGGTACGCAGGTGCCGTCAAGCTCGAGTACCGGCATTTTGCCGAGCGGATTCTCGGCGAGATAGGCAGACGACTTGATGCCGCCTTCCGGTTGCACCGGCGCAAGCTCGATCCCCTTGAGGCGGGCATAGAGGACGACTCGGGCGACATAGGGTGAGCCCAGGGCACCGGACAGTTTCATGCGCCCTCCCGGGCGTGCGGCGGAGGGCCGTGAGCTTGCCACCACGCGCGTGCTTCCGTCACTATGCATGGCAAGGCCGCATGCGGCAGGGCCCGCTCCACCATGCTTGCAAAGAACTCAGCGCCACGCGGCGTCGGCTCGCTCGCGGAAGCCCAGGCGTTCCTCGACGCAAACCCCGACATCGAGGCGGTGCAGCTGGTCATCACCGACGCCTGCGGTGTGGGCCGCGGCAAGAACGTGGCACGGGAAGAACTCGCAGCGCTGTACGGCAGTGGCCGCAACGTCGCCGGCTCCATCCTCGGCCTCGACATCACCGGCGAGGACGTCGAGGGCACCGGGCTGGTGTGGAACGTCGGTGATGCCGATCAGTGCTGCCGGCCAGTTGCGGGATCACTGGCCCGCGCGTCCTGGCTCAAGCGGCCCTCGGCGCAGGTCCTCGGCACGATGTACGAACTGGACGGCCGGCCGTCGAAGGCCGATCCGCGCCACGCGCTGGCAGGGGTGGTCGCGCGCTGTGAAGACGCAGGACTGACGCCGGTGGTCGCCGTCGAACTCGAGTTCTACCTGCTCGAACGTGACTCAGCCGGCCGGCTGGCGCCTGCGGCTGGCATGCTGAGCGGCGAGCGTCGCGGGCGCATCGACGCGTACGGCCTCGGCCGCCTCGACGACATGTCGCCGTTGTTCGACGATCTCTATGCGTCCGCCAAGGCGCTGGGGCTGCCCGTGCGCACGCTGATGTCCGAGTATGCGCCGGGGCAGTTCGAGATCACGCTGGAGCACCGGGCCGACGCAATGCGTGCGGTCGACGAGGCCATCCTGTTCAAGCGTGCCGTCCGCGGCGTCGCCGCGCGCCATGGTCGCGTCGCGTGTTTCATGGCCAAACCGTTTGCGGAGCGAGCCGGCTCCGGGATGCACCTGCACGCCAGTCTCGCCGACCACGACGGCGACAATGCCTGCGCCGCGGACGATCCCGCCGGCAGTCCGCTGCTGCGCCACGCGATCGGCGGCTTGCGTTCGACGCTCGCCGACGGCATGGCGATCTATGCGCCGAACGCCAATTCGTATCGGCGCTTCCGGTCGATGAGCTATGCGCCGGTCGCCGTCACCTGGGGCATCAACAACCGTTCCGTCAGCCTGCGTGTGCCAGCCGGACCGCCGGCGAGCCGGCACGTCGAGCACCGCGTGGCTGGCGCCGACGCCAACCCTTACCTCGTCGCCGCGCTGGTGCTCGGCGGCATGCTGCACGGCATCCAGAACCAGCTGGATCCCGGGCCACCGGTCACGGGCAACGGCTACGCGCAGGCGCAGCAGGGCACGCTGCCCACGCAATGGCACGACGCGCTCGCAACGGCCGCGTCCTCGGAGTTCCTGCGCGACGCGCTCGGCTCTGGGTTCCTCGACGTCTTCCTCGCGATCAAGCGCCAGGAGGCCGGGAAATTCGCTGCGCTCGTGAGCGACCGCGACTACGAGTGGTACCTCGACACGGCGTGAGCGCGACGCGACATAATTTTGCCGCCATCGCGCCGGACGCGCCCGACATGCCCGGCGCAGCATTAAGTCATGCCGATCGCCACTGGAGTGAGAGCTGAATCAACGTGAGGCCGGCTGGGCGCGCGGAGAATGCGCCGCACGAACGCCGATTGCCCACCGAGGATCAGCCTGTGACCCGCATTTCTGCCCGCACGATCGCCCGCAGCGCCGCACTTTCGAGCAGGAGTTCCGCAACCGTGACCATCCACCTGCGCAAGATGTACGTCGACTGCCGTTTCGGGCAATTGCACCTGCACACGGCGTTTCCCTCGAGCGGCGGCTTCGACGAACTGACACCGCTGCTGTGCGTCACGCCGCCGAGCCAGTCGGGCCGGGCGTTCCGTCCGCTGCTGCGCGACCTGGGCCGTGACCGCAGCGTCTATGCCCCGGACCTGCCGGGCTCAGGCGAGTCCGACGCGCCCGAGCAAACGCCGGTCGTGGCGGATCACGCCGCCGCGTTCGCCGACCTGATCGACTCGCTGCGCCTCAAGCAGGTGGACGTGGTCGGGTATCAGGCAGGCGCGCTGGCAGCCATCGAACTCGCGCTGGCGAGGCCCGAGCAGGTGCGCCGACTGATCCTGATCGGTGTGCCGTCGTCGGACAGCGGTTACCAGGTCGGCGAACGCCTGCCGCTGCTCAAGCTGCCCGTGATGATCCTGCGCGCACGGGACGAGTTCTGGGAGTCGACGGGTCGCACCGAGGCGCTGCTGCGCGATGCGCGCCGTGCCGAGCTTGCCGATCCCACGGGCAACGTGCTCGACGCGGACGCGGAAGAAATCGTGCGGTACGCGCGCGACTTCTTCGATCGCTAGCGCTGTCGGTTCACGGTGAGCGCGTGAGCGGCGTCACGCGCGGCGCCGGCAGGCGCACGGCACACGGCACACGGCACACGGTCATTCGTGCCGCAGCGCGTCGATCGGATTGAGTTGCGCCGCCTGGCGTGCCGGGAAATAGCCGAAGATCACGCCGATCAGCGCCGAAAAAGCGAAGGCGACGGCGTTGATGCGGACGTCGAACAGGAACGGTACCTGCAGCATCGGCGCCAGCGCCCAGCTGGCGACCAGGGCCAGCAGCAGGCCGACGACTCCGCCGAGGCAGGCGAGCACGGTGGCTTCCACCAGGAACTGCAGCAGCACCTCCCGTCCGACCGCGCCGATCGCGAGGCGAATGCCGATCTCGCGCGTGCGCTCGGTCACGGACACCAGCATGATGTTCATGATGCCGATGCCGCCGACGAGCAGGCTGACCGCGGCGACGGCACCCAGCAGCGAGGTGAGGATGCGCGTGGTGCCCTGCAGCGTCTGCGAGATCTGCGCGGTGTCGAAGATGTTGAAGTCGTCCTGCTTCGCGCCGCGGATGTTGCGGCGCTCACGCAGCAACGACTGGATCGAGGCTGTCACGGCCGCCATGTCGTAGGCCGGGTCGACCTTCACCATCATCAGCCGGATGTTGCGGTTGCCGGTCATGCGCCGCTGCACGGTCTTGATCGGCATCAGCACGACATCGTCCTGGTCGTTGCCGAAGCCGCCCTGGCCTCGCGTCACGAGCGTGCCGATGACCTCGCATGACAGGTTGCGCAGGCGGATGCGCTGCCCCAGCGGGTCTTTCTCGCGGAACAGGTTGCGCTGCACCGTCGATCCGATCACGCACACGGCCTTGCCGGCCTGTTCCTCGGCCGCGGCGAAGGTGCGCCCGGAGGCCGTCTCCCATTGCTGTGCCGTGAAATAGTCGGACGTCGTGCCGTTCACGGTCGTCGACCAGTTGGCGGCATTGCGCACGGCCGTACCCGACGACTGCGAGAGGGGCGCGACCACGACGACGCCCGCGACCTGGTCGCGGATGGCCGCGACGTCGTCCATCTCGAAGTCCGCGGGCGCCGGACCACCGCCGCCGCGACCGAAACCCTGCCCCGGGCGGATCTGCAGGATGTTCACGCCGAGCCCGGAGATCTGCTCGCGCACCGCCGCCGTCGCGCCGTTGCCGGAGCGTCACCATGGTGACGACGGCTGCGACGCCGATCACGATGCCGAGCACGGTCAGGAACGAGCGCAACACGTGGCGCCGGATTTCCCGCAGGGCGAGGACCAGCGTCGGGCCGAGCATGCTCATGGCCCGCGCGCCTCGCTTTGCTGCACGAGGCCGTCGCGCACGTGCGCCACCGTATGCGCGTAGGCGGCCATCTCGGCTTCGTGGGTGACCATGAGGATGGTGATTCCGGTCCGGTTGAAGCGGGTCAGGAGTTCCATGATCTCCAGTGCGCGCGCGGTGTCGAGGTTGCCGGTCGGCTCGTCCGCGAGCAGCACCTGCGGCGAAGTGACGATCGCGCGCGCGATGGCCACGCGCTGCTGCTGGCCGCCCGAGAGCTCGGACGGAGTGTGATCCCACCAGTCGGCAAGGCCCACCTGCGCCAGCGCGTCCATTGCGGCTGCGTGCCGCGCGCGCGGCTTCTCGCCACGGTAGAGCAGGGGCAGTTCGACGTTCTCGAGGGCGTTGGTCCGGGCCAGCAGGTTGAAGCCCTGGAACACGAAGCCGAGGTAGCGGCGACGCAGCAGCGCGCGTTCGTCGCGGGTCAGCTTCTCGACGTGGAAGCCCTTGAACAGGAATTCGCCGGCAGTCGGCACGTCGAGGCAGCCGAGGATGTTCATCATCGTCGACTTGCCGGATCCCGACGGTCCCATGACCGCAATGAAGTCGCCGGCCGCAACGTCGAGGTCGACGCCGCGCAGCGCCTGGAAGCTCGCGGCACCGGAGCCGAAGGTCCTGGTCACGCCGCGCAGCTGGATCATGGGATCGCCCCGGTCCGCGCGTGCGGCACCGGGGTCATCACCCACTCTTGTCCCCCAGCGCGAGCTTGCCCGTGATCACTGCCGTCCCTTCGTGCAACGAGTCCCCGGTGACCTCCGTCAGCGTGCCGTTGGTGTCGCCCGTCGTGACTGCCACGGCCTCCGGCTCGCCTCGCGCATTGAGAACGTAGACTCTCTGCGCGCTGCCACGCCCGATCTTGACCTCGCGAGTCTTGGCACCTGCGGTTCCACGCGGCGGACCCGGCATCAATACCTTGGTGACACCGCTGCGCTCGCCACCGGCCGCGCTGGCATCGGGCGAGAAGCGCAGTGCCGCGTTGGGCACCAGCAGTACGCCGCGCTTCTCGCTCGTGACGATTTCCGCCGTGGCCGTCATGCCTGGGCGAAGCGTCGAATCGGAGTTGTCCACCGTGAGCACGGCGGTGTACGCAACCACCGTGTTGGACGCAGTGCTCGACGTCGTCGAACCGGTGCCGGCGTTGGCACCGACATCCACGCGCTCGACCTGGGCCGGGAACGTGCGGCCAGGGAATGCATCGACCTGGAAAGTGGCCGGCTGCCCGGCGGCAACCTGTCCCACGTCGGCTTCGTCCACCTTGACCTCCAGCCGCATCGCGCTCAGGTCCTCGGCGATCAGGAACAACACGGGTGCATTGAAGGAAGCAGCCACGGTCTGGCCGGGATCGATCTGGCGCGAGAGCACGACTCCCGTCACCGGCGAAAGGATGAGGGCCTTGGAAAACTGCGTCTGGTCGGACGACAGCTGCGCCCGAGCCTGCGCCACGCTTGCCTCCGCGGTGCGCACCCCTGCGACTGCCCGTGCGTACTCGGCCCTGGCCGTGTCGAGTTCCGCGGCCGAGGGCACCTTGCCGCCCGAGAGCGCGTGCACTTCGTGGAAGCGCGCCAGCGCCGCCTGCGTCTGCTGCGCCGTGGCTTCGGCCTGCGCGACGCCGGCGATGGCCGACTGCAGCGACGCCCGGCTCTGCGCGATGGAGTCCTGCAACCGCGCAGTGTCGATCCGCGCCAGGACCTGTCCGCGCGCTACCCGGTCGTTGTTATCCACGTTCACTTTGGTCACGAGACCTGAAAGTTCCGAGCCCACCTCGACTTCGTTCGTTGGCTGCAGGTTGCCGGTGGCCGACACCGTGACGCGCAGGTCGCCGCGTTGCACGGGTGTGGTTGCGTAGTTCGGCTGGTCGTTGCCGCGTCCGGTCAGATACAGGGCGGCGAGACCTGCCAGCAGCAACAGCGCGGCGGCGGGCGCGAACCTGCGCAGCTGCCGCATGCGCTCCGAGGACGGCTGCCGGCCGAGGAATTCATCGAGCGTCGAACGCTCCGGACTCGTGCTTGCCTGCGGTTCCATTGGATCCTTCACGGAAAGGTAGACGTCAAAGAACGCGGAGCGGGCGCGCGCTCCCAGCCGCCGCCGAGCGCTTTGTAAAGTTGCACCGCCGCCGCTGCGCGGTCGGCGTGGGCGGCCGCGCGGCTGGTCTCGGTCGTGAGCAGGCTGCGCTCCGAATCGAGCAGACTGTTGAAATCGATGATGCCGGCCTGGTACTGGCTGCGCGCCAGGACGGTCGCGTTGCGTGCGGCCTCCTCGGCGATGGCGAGTTCCCTCTCGCGCTGCTCCGTCACCGAGATCGCGATCAGCGCGTTCTCCGGACTCTTCGAGCGCCACGAGCACCGTGTCGCGGTATACGGCTAGCGCCTGGATCGCCGCCGCCCGCTGTTGCTCCACGGCCGCGCGCAGTCGGCCACCCTGGAAGATCGGCGCGGTGAGTCCGCGGCGAGGCTGCCGAACGACGCGTTCGTCAGATCGCCCCAGTTCGACGTGTTGCCGCTGATGGAGCCTGCGTGAGTCCCAGCGAGGGATACAGGTCGGCCTCGCGCACACCGATGCGGGCGGTCTCGGCGATCAGCGTGCGTTCGGCGGCGGTCACGTCCGGACGCCGCCGCAGCATTTCGGCCGGGACCGAAACCTCGCCTGCGACGGCCATCGGGATCGGGGTTACCGGCGCGAACAGCGCGTCGACGGCTCCTGGCGCGGAGCCGGTCAGCACCGAGAGCCGGTTCAGCGCGGACGACAGCGCCTGCTCGCGCAGCCGGACCGTCGCGGCCGTCTGCGCGCGGAGCTGACGCGACTGCTCGAGATCGAGCGCGCCGACCAGCCCGGCCTGCACGCGCCATTGCACGATCTGCAGCGTCTCGTCCTGGGAGCCCAGGTTCGCACGCGCGATCGCCAGCTGGCGTTGCGCCAGCCGGGCAGCCCGCGTAGTTGAGCGCGACCTCGGCGGCGATCGTGAGCTGCGTCGAGTGCGGGTTCGCCTCGACCGCCGCGAGGTCGGCCGTGGATGCCTGCACCGCTCTGCGTTGTCCACCGAACAGATCGAGTTCATAGCGGGCATCGAAGCCGGCGTCGTAGGTCGTTCGGTCCGGTATCTGCGCTTCCGGCCCAACGCCCATGAGTCGCGACGCCGAGGTGCCGAAATCGAGCGTCGGCCACGATCCCGAGCGAGTGCTCTTGAGCGCGGCACGGGCTTGCCGCACTCGCGCGCCGGCCGCATCGATGTTCGAATTGGCGGCCAGCGCCTGCTCGACGAGATGGGTAAGTACCGGATCGTCGAAGGTGTCCCACCAGTTCGCGAGGTCAGCGGCGTGCGGGGCCTGCGGTGCCGCTGACGAGTGGAAGCGGGCGGGCACCCTGAGCGATTCCGGGGACGGCGTCCTCGGCTCCGGGCCGACCGTACATCCCGCGCTCGCCAGGACCGAAGGGAGCAGGGGCAGGCGTGAATTCAAGGTCGTTCCAGGCGAGGCAGCGTGGAGTCGAGCACCGGCGCGGTGAGTACAGTACAAGAAGCCTTGGTCGAATGCGGCGCGACGTTGCCCGGCCTGCTCGCCCGTGGATGCCCAACATGGACCCATGCACGGCCACGCAAGTTCCCGTCGTGCGAGCACTCCCCGAGTGGCGGGAGCGACGCGATGCGCGAGCAGTCGCACGACCCTGCAGCGAGCCGTAACATGCGGGCGTCCCGGCAGTCCGAGTGACCCCATGGCAGTCGCCAGCCTTCTTGCCCTGCTCGATGACATCGCCAGCGTGCTGGACGATGTCTCGGTCCTGACCAAAGTTGCAGCGAAAAGACCGCGGGGGTCCGGGCGACGATCTTGCGCTCAACGCTGAGCAGGCCCGCCGGGACAGGGCGAACCGCGAACTGCCCGTGGTGTGGGCAGTCGCGAAGGGTTCGGCTCGTCAACAAGGCGATCCTGGTGCCGGCTGGCGCCCGCGATCAGCGCCATCGCGCCGTGGGCGATCGTGCCGCTGCCCGCGGCCGGCGGCCTGTTCCTGTGTTTCCGAGGGCTTCGGCGGAGAAGATATGGCACCTGCTGGCGCACCGCGCGCAAGGTGGACGAACATCGCCAGGAACTGCACGAAGCCACCGTGGATCCCGGTCGACCTGCGCGCAGTCGAGAAGGACAAGATCAAGGGCGCCATCCGCACCGACTTCATCCTGTCGGCCGAGATCGTCGTGATCGCGCTCGGTATACGTGGGCGCGGCCACTTTTTGCCGTGCGTGTCGCGGTGCTGGTCGGTATCGCGCTGCTGATGACCGTGGGTGTCTACGGTCTCGTCGCGGGCATCGTGAAGATCGACGATGCCGGTCTCCACCTCGTCCAGCGCGAAGGTGATGGCGTGCTGACGAAGCTGCAGCGCCTGTCCGGGCGCGGTCTGCTGCCTTCGCGCCGTGGCTGATGAAGCTGCTGTCGGTCCTCGGCATGGCGGTGATGTTTTCTGGTCGGTGGCGGCATCCTTGATAACGGCATGCCGTGGCTCGAACTTATTGCATCAAGGGCGTCGCCGCGCAAGTCGCCGGCGTGAATCGGCGTCGGATCTGCCCTGTCGGCACTGACGCCGGTGCTGGTGAGCCTGCTCGTCGGCTCGTCGCCGGTGCGATTGCCATGGCGCTCATGGGCCTGGCGCAGCAGCGCGACAGGCCCTGCATGAGAAGCCCTGCACAGGTCTGCATGAGGCGGCGCCGGCGCCCGCGCGCAGGGCAGCACGAGGCGCGAGCCGCCGCCCCGCCGTCGTGCCTGGGCTGCGTTGGGCGCGGCGCCAGACGAAAGCGCAAGGGGGGCCGACCGAGATCGCCGCGACCAGCGCCTGCGATGGCCATCACGACGCCAGGCCCGCAGGGTGGGCAGTCGGGCGACAGCAGCAAGGCCGGCAAGGCTGCGGCAAACCAAGCGGCAGTCCGTAGCTGGCGCCGACCACGGACCAGGGCCAGTTGGCGAACGCGACCAGGCCCCAGCCCGGCCAGAACAGAGACCCGCGGCTGCCCCACACCGGACTGGCGACGTTGGCCGTGCAGGACGCGCCACGCGGTGTCGGGACGCCAGCCCGCGGCACTCAGTTCGGCTCGCCGTGCAAGGAGCGACGCCGAGACGAGGCCGGCCCAGAGCGTGCCGGCGAGCCCGCCCGCGAAACCGGCGAGCACGGTCATGATCAACTCGATGCGCAAGACAGGTACGCCATTGGTGCGAGGTGCGGGTACCGGAAGCGAAGGATGTTAACGTACGAGGTGATCCTGCGAGCCGCTGGCCATGCAAGAAAGTTACATCGAACGCATCCTGAAGGCGCGCGTCTACGACGTCGCCATCGAATCCCCGCTCGAGCCGGCCCGCCGGCTGAGCCGGCGCCCCGGCGCAACGACGTGCTGTTCAAGCGCGAGGACCTGCGGCGGTCCCGTTCAGGCTGCGTGGCGCCTACAACAGATCTCGCGTGATGACGCCACCGGGGCGTGGCGTGATCTGTGGTCGGCCGGCAACCGCGCGCAGGTGTCGCGCGCGCGGCACGACGCCGCGGCAGCATCACGGCGGTGATCGTGATGCCGCGGACGACGCCGCACACAAGGTGCAGGCAGTGCCCGCCTCGGCGGCGAAGTCGTACTCGAGGGCGACGATTTCGATCATGCGTTCGAGCATGCGACGGGCGTAGCACGCGCGCGGGCTCACCTTCATCCACCCGTTCGATGACCCGGACGTGACCGCCGGCCAGGGCAACATCGGCATGGAAATCCTGCGGCAGTGTTCCTCGCCGCCGCACGCGATCTTCATGCCGATCGGGGCGGCGGACTGATCGCCGGTATCGCGACTTACGAAGTCGCTCTATCCGCAGGTGCGCATCGTCGGCGTCGAACCCGAGGACCTTTGGCGAGCATGCACGACTCGCTGCGTGCCGGTGGCGCGTCACGCTCGACCGTGTCGGCATCTTCGCCGACGGCGTCGCCGTGTACGGCGCGCGGCGCGGAGACGTTCCGTCCCGCGCGCAAGTACGTCGACGAAGTGCTGCTGGTGAGCACTGATGAGATCTGCGCGGCTATCCAGGACATCTTCGGACAACCGCACGATCGCCGAACCGCGGGCGCGTCGCGGGCGCCGGCATCAAGCGCTACGTCGCGCGCGAACGATGCAGGGCGGCGTTCGTCGCGCTCAATTGCGGCGCAACGTCAACTTCGACCGCCTGCGTCACATCGCCGAGCGGGCCGACATCGGCGCCAGCGCGAAGCACTGCTGGCGTGGAGATTCCCGAGGAACCGGGCAGCTTCCTGCGCTTCATCGTCTGCTCCAGGCTTCTGGCATCACCGGGTTCAGCTACCGCTACGACGACTCGCGTTCGGCCCGCATATTCGCCGGCATCTCGCTCGCCCGAGGGCAAGCGCGGAAGAAGCGCTGCTGCAGCTCGTTGCCGACGCGGGTTGCCGC
>JADIYJ010000032.1 GCA_016705325.1 Pseudomonadota bacterium
GACTCAGGCGACATAGGGTGAGCCCAGAACACCAGACGGTTCATGCGCCAGTCCCGGGCGTGCGGCGGAGGGCGGTGAGCTTGCCACCACGCGAGTGCTTCCGTCACTATGCTCGCGAGGCCGCAGCACACCGCTTCCGCTCCAACATGCTTGCAAAGAACTCAACGCCGCGCGGCGTCGGCACGCCCGCGGAAGCAGGCGTTCCTCGACGCGAACCCCGACGTCGAGGCGGTGCAGCTGGTGCATCACCGACGCCTGCGGGTGCCGCGGCAAGAACATGGCTACAGGAGGAACTCGCAGGCTGTACGGCAGTGGCCCGCAACGTAGCCGGCTCCATCCTCGGCCTCGACATCACCGGGGAGGACGTCGAGCACACCGCAGTCTGGTCTGGGACGTCGGTGACGCCGACCAGTGCTGCCGACCCGTTGCGGGATCGCTGGCGCGCGTCCCTGGCTCAAGCGGCCGTCGGCACAGGTCCTCGGCACGATGTTCGAACTGGACGGGCGGCCGTCGGGGCCGATCCGCGCCACGCGCTGGCAGGGTGGTCGCGCGGTGTGAAGACGCTGGACTGACACCGGTAGTCGCCGTCGAACTCGAGTTCTACCTGCTCGGAGCGAGACGCTGGCGGCCGGCTGGTGCCCGCGGCTGGCCTGCTGAGCGGCGAGCGGCGCGGGCGCATCGACGCCTATGCGGCCCTCGGCCGCCTCGACGACATGTCTGTAGATTGTCCGACGATCCCTGTGTACGCGGCCGCGAAGACACTGGGCGGCTGCCGTGGCACGCTGATGTCCGAGTACGCGCCGGGGCGGTTCGAGATCACGCTGGAGCACCGGGCCGACGCGATGCGTGCGGTCGACGAAGCCATCCTGTTCAAGCGTGCCGTCCGCGTGGCGTCGCCGCATGACATGGGCGCGTGGCGTGTCTCATGGGCCGTTTGCGGAGCGAGCCGGCTCCGGGATGCACCTGCACGCCAGTCTCGCCGACCGCGACGGCGACAATGCCCTGCGCCGCGGACGATCCCGCCGGCAGTCCGCTGCTGCGCCACGCGATCGGCGGCTTGCGGTCGACGCTGGCGGACTGCATGGCGATCTACGCGCCGAACGCCAATTCCTACCGGCGGTTCCGGTCGTAGCGCTATGCACCGGTCGCCGTCACCTGGGGCATCAACAACCGTTCCGTCAGCCTGCGTGCCGGCCGGACCACCCGCGAGCCGCACGTCGAGCACCGCGTGGCTGGGGCCGACGCCAACCCCACCTCGTCGCGGCGCTGGTGCCCGGCGGCATGCTGCACGCATCGAGCCGCTGCGATCCCGGGCCCCCGGTCGGAGCAACGGCTACACGCAGGCACAACAGGGCACGCTGCCCACGCAATGGCACGACGCGCTCGAAGCGGCCGCGTCGTCGAGGTTCCTGCGCGACACACTCGGCACGGGGTTCCTCGACGTCTTCCTCGCGATCAAGCGCCAGGAAGCGAGAAATTCGCTGCGCCTCGTGAGCGACCGCGACTACGAGTGGTACCTCGACACGGCGTGAGGGCGACGCGACATAACCTTTGCCGCCATCGCGCCGGACGCGCGCGGCATGCCCGGTGCAGCATTAAGTCATGCCGATCGCGACTGGAGTGAGAGCTGAATCAACGTGAGGCCGGGTGGGCGCGCGGAGAATGCGCCGCACGAACGCCGATTGCCCGCCGAGGATCAGCCTGTGACCCGCATTTCTGCCCGCACGATCGCCCGCAGCGCCGCACTTTCGAGCAGGAGTTCGCGGCCGTGACCATCCACCTGCGCAAGATGTACGTCGACTGCCGTTTCCGGGCAATTGCACCTGCACACGGCGTTTCCCTCGAGCGGCGGCTTCGACGAACTGACACCGCTGCTGTGCGTCACGCCGCCGAGCCAGTCGGGCCGGGCGTTCCGTCCGCTGCTGCGCGACCTGGGCCGTGACCGCAGCGTCTATGCCCCCGGACCTGCCGGGCTCAGGCGAATCCGACGCGCCCGAGCAAACGCCGGTCGTGGCGGATCACGCCGCCGCGTTCGCCGACCTGATCGACTCGCTGCGCCTCAAGCAGGTGGACGTGGTCGGGTATCAGGCAGGCGCGCTGGCAGCCATCGAACTCGCGCTGGCGAGGCCCGAGCAGGTGCGCCGACTGATCCTGATCGGTGTGCCGTCGTCGGACAGCGGTTACCAGGTCGGCGAACGCCTGCCGCTGCTCAAGCTGCCCGTGATGATCCTGCGCGCCCGGGACGAGTTCTGGGAGTCGACGGGTCGCACCGAGGCGCTGCTGCGCGATGCGCGCCGTGCCGAGCTTGCCGATCCCACGGGCAACGTGCTCGACGCGGACGCGGAAAATCGTGCGGTACGCGCGCGACTTCTTCGATCGCTAGCGCTGTCGGTTCACGGTGAGCGCGTGAGCGGCGTCACGCGCGGCGCCGGCAGGCGCACGGCACACGGCACACGGCACACGGCACACGGTCATTCGTGTCGCAGCGCGTCGATCGGATTGAGTTGCGCCGCCTGGCGTGCCGGGAAGTAGCCGAAGATCACGCCGATCAGCGCCGAAAAAACGAAGGCGACGGCGTTGATGCGGACGTCGAACAGGAACGGCACCTGCAGCATCGGCGCCAGCGCCCAGCTGGCGACCAGGGCCAGCAGCAGGCCGACGACTCCGCCGAGGCAGGCCAGCACGGTGGCTTCCACCAGGAACTGCAGCAGCACCTCCCGTCCGACCGCGCCGATGGCGAGGCGAATGCCGATCTCGCGCGTGCGCTCGGTCACGGACACCAGCATGATGTTCATGATGCCGATGCCGCCGACGAGCAGGCTGACCGCGGCGACGGCACCCAGCAGCGAGGTGAGGATGCGCGTGGTGCCCTGCAGCGTCTGCGGGATCTGCGCGGTGTCGAAGATGTTGAAGTCGTCCTGCTTCGCGCCGCGGATGTTGCGGCGCTCACGCAGCAACGACTGGATCGAGGCTGTCACGGCCGCCATGTCGTAGGCCGGGTCGGAGGCCGTCTCCCATTGCTGTGCCGTGAAATAGTCGGACGTCGTGCCGTTCACGGTCGTCGACCAGTTGGCGGCATTGCGCACGGCCGTACCCGACGACTGCGAGAGGGGCGCGACCACGACGACGCCCGCGACCTGGTCGCGGATGGCCGCGACGTCGTCCATGTCGAAGTCCGCGGGCGCCGGACCACCGCCGCCGCGACCGAAACCCTGCCCCGGGCGGATCTGCAGGATGTTCACGCCGAGCCCGGAGATCTGCTCGCGCACCGCCGCCGTCGCGCCGTTGCCGAGCGTCACCATGGTGACGACGGCTGCGACGCCGATCACGATGCCGAGCACGGTCAGGAACGAGCGCAAGACGTGACGCCGGATTTCCCGCAGGGCGAGGACCAGCGTGGGGCCGAGCATGCTCATGGCCCGCGCCCCTCGCTTTGCTGCACGAGGCCGTCGCGCACATGCGCCACCGTATGCGCGTAGGCGGCCATCTCGGCTTCGTGGGTGACCATGAGAATGGTGATTCCGGTCGGTTGAAGCGGGTCAGGAGTTCCATGATCTCCAGTGCGCGCGCGGTGTCGAGGTTGCCGGTCGGCTCGTCCGCGAGCAGCACCTGCGGCGAAGTGACGATCGCGCGCGCGATGGCCACGCGCTGCTGCTGGCCGCCCGAGAGCTCGGCGGGAGTGTGATCCCACCAGTCGGCAAGGCCCACCTGCGCCAGCGCGTCCATTGCGGCTGCGTGCCGCGCGCGCGGCTTCTCGCCACGGTAGAGCAGGGGCAGTTCGACGTTCTCGAGGGCGTTGGTCCGGGCCAGCAGGTTGAAGCCCTGGAACACGAAGCCGAGGTAGCGGCGACGCAGCAGCGCGCGTTCGTCGCGGGTCAGCTTCTCGACGTGGAAGCCCTTGAACAGGAATTCGCCGGCAGTCGGCACGTCGAGGCAGCCGAGGATGTTCATCATCGTCGACTTGCCGGATCCCGACGGCCCCATGACCGCAATGAAGTCGCCGGCCGCAACGTCGAGGTCGACGCCGCGCAGCGCCTGGAAGCTCGCGGCACCGGAGCCGAAGGTCCTGGTCACGCCGCGCAGCTGGATCATGGGATCGCCCCGGTCCGCGCGTGCGGGCACCGGGGTCATCACCCACTCTTGTCCCCCAGCGCGAGCTTGCCCGTGATCACTGCCGTCCCTTCGTGCAACGAGTCCCCGGTGACCTCCGTCAGCGTGCCCGTTGGTGTCGCCCGTCGTGACTGCCACGGCCTCCGGCTCGCTCGCGCATTGAGAACGTAGACTCTCTGCGCGCCGCCACGCCCGATCTTGACCTCGCGAGTCTTGGCACCTGCGGTTCCACGCGGCGGACCCGGCATCAATACCTTGGTGACACCGCTGCGCTCGCCACCGGCCGCGCTGGCATCGGGCGAGAAGCGCAGTGCCGCGTTGGGCACCAGCAGTACGCCGCGCTTCTCGCTCGTGACGATTTCCGCCGTGGCCGTCATGCCTGGGCGAAGCGTCGAATCGGAGTTGTCCACCGTGAGCACGGCGGTGTACGCAACCACCGTGTTGGACGCAGTGCTCGACGTCGTCGAACCGGTGCCGGCGTTGGCACCGACATCCACGCGCTCGACCTGGGCCGGGAACGTGCGGCCAGGGAATGCATCGACCTGGAAAGTGGCCGGCTGCCCGGCGGCACCTGTCCCACGTCGGCTTCGTCCACCTTGACCTCCAGCCGCATCGCGCTCAGGTCCTCGGCGATCAGGAACAGCACCGGTGCGTTGAAGGAGGCGGCCACGGTCTGGCCGGGATCGATCTCGCGTGAGAGCACGACTCCCGTCACGGGCGAGAGGATGAGCGCCTTGGAAAACTGCGTCTGGTCGGACGACAGCTGCGCTCGCGCCTGCGCCACGCCGGCCTCCGCGGTGCGCACCCCTGCGACTGCCCGTGCGTACTCGGCCCTGGCCGTGTCGAGTTCCGCGGCCGAGGGCACCTTTGCCGCCGAGAGCGCGTGCACTTCGTGGAAGCGCGCCAGCGCCGCCGCGTCTGCTGCGCCGTGGCTCCGGCCTGCGCGACGCCGGCGATGGCCGACCGCAGCGACGCCCGGCTCTGCGCGATGGAGTCCTGCAACCGCGCAGTGTCGATCCGCGCCAGGACCTGTCCGCGCGCTACCCGGTCGTTGTTATCCACGTTCACTTCGGTCACGAGACCTGAAAGTTCCGAGCCCACCTCGACTTCGTTCGTTGGCTGCAGGTTGCCGGTGGCCGACACCGTGACGCGCAGGTCGCCGCGTTGCACGGGTGTGGTTGCGTAGTTCGGCTGGTCGTTGCCGCGTCCCATGAAATACAGGGCGGCGAGACCTGCCAGCAGCAACAGCGCGGCGACGGGCGCGAACCTGCGCAGCTGCCGCATGCGCTCCGAGGACGGCTGCCGGCCGAGGAATTCATCGAGCGTCGAACGCTCCGGACTCGTGCTTGCCTGCGGTTCCATTGGATCCTTCACGGAAAGGTAGACGTCAAAGAACGCGGAGCGGGCGCGCGCTCCCAGCCGCCGCCGAGCGCTTTGTAAAGTTGCACCGCCGCCGCTGCGCGGTCGGCGTGGGCGGCCGCGCGGCTGGTCTCGGTCGTGAGCAGGCTGCGCTCCGAATCGAGCAGACTGTTGAAATCGATGATGCCGGCCTGGTACTGGCTGCGCGCCAGGACGGTCGCGTTGCGTGCGGCCTCCTCGGCGATGGCGAGTTCCCTCTCGCGCTGCTCCGTCACCGAGATCGCGATCAGCGCGTTCTCGGACTCTTCGAGCGCCACGAGCACCGTGTCGCGGTATACGGCTAGCGCCTGGATCGCCGCCGCCCGCTGTTGCTCCACGGCCGCGCGCAGTCGGCCACCCTGGAAGATCGGCGCGGTGAGTCCCGCGGCGAGGCTGCCGAACGACGCGTTCGTCAGATCGCCCCAGTTCGACGTGTTGCCGCTGATGGAGCCTGCGAGTCCCAGCGAGGGATACAGGTCGGCCTCGCGCACACCGATGCGGGCGGTCTCGGCGATCAGCGTGCGTTCGGCGGCGGTCACGTCCGGACGCCGCCGCAGCATTTCGGCCGGGACCGAAACCTCGCCTGCGACGGCCATCGGGATCGGGGTTACCGGCGCGAACAGCGCGTCGACGGCTCCTGGCGCGGAGCCGGTCAGCACCGAGAGCCGGTTCAGCGCGGACGACAGCGCCTGCTCGCGCAGCGGGACCGTCGCGGCCGTCTGCGCGCGGAGCTGACGCGACTGCTCGAGATCGAGCGCGCCGACCAGCCCGGCCTGCACGCGCCATTGCACGATCTGCAGCGTCTCGTCCTGGGAGCCCAGGTTCGCACGCGCGATCGCCAGCTGGCGTTGCGCCAGCCGGGCAGCCACGTAGTTGAGCGCGACCTCGGCGGCGATCGTGAGCTGCGTCGAGTGCAGGTTCGCCTCGACCGCCGCGAGGTCGGCCGTGGATGCCTGCACCGCTCTGCGTTGTCCACCGAACAGATCGAGTTCATAGCGGGCATCGAGCCGGCGTCGTAGGTCGTTCGGTCCGGTATCTGCGCTTCCGGCCCAACGCCCGCGAGTCGCGACGCCGAGGTGCCGAAATCGAGCGTCGGCCACGATCCCCGAGCGAGTGCTCTTGAGCGCGGCACCGGGCTTGCCGCACTCGCGCGCCGGCCGCATCGATGTTCGAAATTGGCGGCCAGCGCCTGCTCGACGAGATGGCAAGTACCGGATCGTCGAAGGTGTCCCACCAGTTCGCGAGATCAGCGGCGTGCGCGGCCTGCGACGCCGATGACGACTGGAAGCGGGCGGGCACCCCGAGCGATTCCGGGGACGGCGTCCTCGGCTCCGGGCCGACCGTACATCCCGCGCTCGCCAGGACCGAGAGCAGCAGCAGGGGCAGGCGTGAATTCAAGGTCGTTCCAGGCGAGGCAGCGTGAGTCGAGCACCGGCGCGGTGAGTACAGTACAAGAAGCCTTGGTCGAATGCGGCGCGACGTTGCCCGGCCTGCTCGCCCGTGGATGCCCAACATGGACCCATGCACGGCCACGCAAGTTCCCGTCGTGCGAGCACTCCCCGGAGTGGCGGGAGCGACGCGATGCGCGAGCAGTCGCACGACCCTGCAGCGAGCCGTAACATGCGGGCGTCCCGGCAGTCCGAGTGACCCCATGGCAGTCGCCAGCCTTCTTGCCCTGCTCGATGACATCGCCAGCGTGCTGGACGATGTCTCGGTCCTGACCAAAGTTGCGGCGAAAAAGACCGCGGGGGTCCTGGGCGACGATCTTGCGCTCAACGCGCAGCAGGCCGCCGGGGTCAGGGCGAACCGCGAACTGCCCGTGGTGTGGGCAGTCGCGAAGGGTTCGCTCGTCAACAAGGCGATCCTCGTGCCGGCGGCGCTCGCGATCAGCGC
Organism: Pseudomonadota bacterium; assembly: GCA_016705325.1. Taxonomy (GTDB): domain Bacteria; phylum Pseudomonadota; class Gammaproteobacteria; order Steroidobacterales; family Steroidobacteraceae; genus RPQJ01. The sequence continues at coordinate 7,402 of JADIYJ010000032.1, forward strand.
CATCGCGCCGTGGGCGATCGTGCCGCTGCTCATGGCCGGCGGCCTGTTCCTGTGTTTCGAGGGCTTCGAGAAGATCTGGCACCTGCTGGCGCACCGCGCGCAAGTGGACGAACATCGCCAGGAACTGCACGAAGCCATCGTGGATCCCGCGGTCGACCTGCGCGCAGTCGAGAAGGACAAGATCAAGGGCGCCATCCGCACCGACTTCATCCTTTCCGCCGAGATCATCGTCATCGCGCTCGGTATCGTGGGCGCGGCCACTTTTGCCGTGCGTGTCGCGGTGCTGGTCGGTATCGCGCTGCTGATGACCGTGGGTGTCTACGGTCTCGTCGCGGGCATCGTGAAGATCGACGATGCCGGTCTCTACCTCGTCCAGCGCGAAGGTGATGGCGTGCTGACGAAGCTGCAGCGCCTGTCCGGGCGCGGTCTGCTTGCCTTCGCGCCGTGGCTGATGAAGCTGCTGTCGGTCCTCGGCACGGCGGCGATGTTTCTGGTCGGTGGCGGCATCCTTGCGCACGGCATGCCGTGGCTCGAACACGGCATCAAGGGCGTCGCCGCGCAAGTCGCCGGCGTGAACGGCGTCGGATCTGCCCTGTCGGCACTGACGCCGGTGCTGGCCAGCCTGCTCGTCGGGCTCGTCGCCGGTGCGATTGCCATGGCGCTCATGGGCCTGGCGCAGCAAGCGCGACAGGCCCTGCGCTAGGGAAGCCCTGCACAGGTCTGCATGAGGCGCGTCACTCGCGCGCAGGCGCAGCACGAGGCGCGAGCCGCCGCCCCACCGTCGTTCTATGCTACGAGGCGCGGCGCCAGACGAAAGCGCAAAGGAGGCCGACCGAGATCGCTGCGACCAGCGCCTCGATGGCCATCACGACGCCGGCGGCCCGCAGGGTGGGCAGTCGGAGCGACAGCAGCAGCAAGGCCGGCAAGGCTGCGGCAAACCAGAGCAGCAGTCCGTAGCTGGCGCCGACCACGAACCAGGGCCAGTTGGCGAACGCGACCAGGCCCCAGCCCAGCCAGAACAGGAGACCCGCGGCTGCCCCACACAGACCGTATACGACGGCCGTGTGCAGGACGCGCCACGCGGTGTCGGGACGCCAGCCCGCGGCACTCAGTTCGGCTCGCCGTGCAAGGAGCGACGCCGAGACGAGGCCGGCCCAGAGCGTGCCGGCGAGCCCGCCCGCGAAACCGGCGAGCACGGTCATGATCAATTCGATGCGCAAGACGGGTTCGCCATTGGTGCAGGGTGCGGGTTCCGGAAGCGAAGGATGTTAACGTACGAGGTGATCCTGCGAGCCATGGCCATGCAAGAAAGTTACATCGAACGCATCCTGAAGGCGCGCGTCTACGACGTCGCCATCGAATCCCCGCTCGAGCCGGCCCGCCGGCTGAGCCGGCGCCTCGGCAACGACGTGCTGTTCAAGCGTGAGGACCTGCAGCCGGTCTTCTCGTTCAAGCTGCGTGGCGCCTACAACAAGATCTCCGCGCTCGATGACGCCACCGCGGCGCGTGGCGTGATCTGTGCGTCGGCCGGCAACCACGCGCAGGGTGTCGCGCTCGCGGCACGACGCCGCGGCATCACGGCGGTGATCGTGATGCCGCGGACGACGCCGCACATCAAGGTGCAGGCAGTGCTCGACCTCGGCGGCGAAGTCGTGCTCGAGGGCGACGATTTCGATCATGCGTTCGAGCATGCGACGGGCGTGGCGCACGCGCGCGGGCTCACCTTCATCCACCCGTTCGATGACCCGGACGTGATCGCCGGCCAGGGCACCATCGGCATGGAAATCCTGCGGCAGTGTTCCTCGCCGCCGCACGCGATCTTCGTGCCGATCGGGGGCGGCGGACTGATCGCCGGTATCGCGACTTACGTGAAGTCGCTCTATCCGCAGGTGCGCATCGTCGGTGTCGAACCCGAGGACGCGGCGAGCATGCACGACTCGCTGCGTGCCGGTGAGCGCGTCACGCTCGACCGTGTCGGCATCTTCGCCGACGGCGTCGCCGTGCGGCGCGTCGGCGCGGAGACGTTCCGTCTCGCGCGCAAGTACGTCGACGAAGTGCTGCTGGTGAGCACTGATGAGATCTGCGCGGCTATCCAGGACATCTTCGAGGACAACCGCACGATCGCCGAACCCGCGGGCGCGCTCGCGGTCGCCGGCATCAAGCGCTACGTCGCGCGCGAACGATGCACGGGCCAGGCGTTCGTCGCGCTCAATTGCGGCGCCAACGTCAACTTCGACCGCCTGCGTCACATCGCCGAGCGGGCCGACATCGGCGCCCAGCGCGAAGCACTGCTGGCAGTGGAGATTCCCGAGGAACCCGGCAGCTTCCTGCGCTTCTGTCGTCTGCTCGGGCGCCGCAGCGTCACCGAGTTCAACTACCGCTACGACGACTCGCGTTCGGCCCGCATATTCGCTGGCATCTCGCTCGCCGAGGGCAAGCGCGAGAAGGAAGCGCTGCTGCAGCTCGTTGCCGACGCGGGTTACCGCGTCATCGACATGAGCGACGACGAAATGGCGAAGCTGCACGTGCGCTACATGGTGGGCGGCCACGCGCACGGGCTGCAGCACGAGCGCCTGTTCCGGTTCGAATTTCCGGAGCGCCCGGGGGCGCTGCTGCGTTTCCTGGAGGCCGTGGGCGCGCACTGGAACATCAGCCTGTTCCATTACCGCAATCACGGGTCCGACTACGGGCGTGTGCTCGCCGGTGTGCAGGTGGCGCCAGACGATGCCGGGCGGTTCGCCGAACATCTCGGTGACCTCGGGTACGTCTACACCGAAGAGACCGATAACCCTGCCTACCGCATGTTCCTGGGCGACTGACCCGCGTCAGCGCGAGGGCAGGTGCGCGTAGCGTCGCGGTGAGAACAGCCGGATGAATTCGCCGAACACCCGCTCGCTCAGCGGTGTGGCAACGGGCAGGTGGCGTTGCGTGGCCGCCTGGATCCGCGCGATCCGCGCGGGACTCCAGTGCCGCTCGATTTCGCGGCGCCCCCTCGGCAGGTGCAGCCAGCGGCTGATCAGGGCGGCATCGGCTTCGAGGTGAAACTGCAGTCCCCATGCGTGATCGCCCAGTCGATAGGCCTGTTGCCGGCAGCTGCGGGTCCACGCGAGCGGCACGGCCTCCGGCGGCGGCTCGAACGCGTACGCGTGCCACTGGAAGACGTAGCGCGGCGTCTGCTCGAAATGGCGGAACAGCCGGTCGCCATGGGCCCGCGGACGGGTGTGCAGGCGGTACCAGCCAATTTCGGGAACGGCATTCGGCTGTACCCGTCCCCCCATCGCTGCCGCCAGCAGCTGGCCACCGAGGCAGATGCCCAGCACGGGCTTCTGCGCGTTCACCGCCTCGCGGATGAGCTCGATTTCGGTCTTGAGGTGAGGGAACTGCTGCACCTGGTCGACATTCATCGGTCCACCGAGCACGATGAGGCCGTCATACCGCCGAATGTCCGGCTGGGCCTGCGCTTCGCGGCCGAAATTCACGTAGCGGATGCGGATTCCCGACGCACGCAGCAGCGGATCGAGGTGGCCGAGCGGTTCCGGAGGCGACGTGCTGGAAGACGAGCAGTTTCGACATGTGCGGGCGCTTTCTTCGAGGGCCTGGCGAACCGGGCTGCAGTGACCATTCTGGCGTCAATGCGGCGGAGCGCTCAATGCCGGCTGTGACGCAGCCTCGAACGGCCGGCCGAAGGTCGGACGACTGCCGCAGGGTTGATGCAGTATGAGCGCACATGAGCGCTCACTACCTGCCTCGCCGACTGCCTGAATCGCTGCAGCGTGACATCCGCGGCCTGCGGCATCACTTCACCCGCTGGGCGGGAACCCGGGCCGATGCGCCGCCGCTCGTGCTGCTGCACGGTTTCATGGATTGCGGCGTGACGTTCCAGTTCGTCGCCGACTCCATCGCGCCGTCACGGAGCCTGATCGCACCGGACTGGCGCGGCTTTGGCCGCTCCGGCTGGAACCCCCAGGGCTACTGGTTCCCCGATTACTTCGCGGATCTCGACGCAATGCTCGAGTGGCTCGCGCCCGCAACGCCGGTCGATCTCGTTGGCCACAGCATGGGTGGCAACGTCGCGATGATCTATGCGGGACTCAGGCCTGAGCGCGTGCGTCGGCTGGTGACGCTCGAAGGCTTCGGCCTGCCCGGCGCACCGCCGGAACTCGCACCCGGCCGCTACCGCGACTGGCTCGACCAATGGCGCGATCCGGAGCCCGCAACAGTCTTTGCGAGCGTCGACGTGTTTGCGGGCGTGCTGCGCAAACGCAATCCGCGCCTGTCGGCCGCGCGCGCCGATTTCGTCGCGCGTGCCTGGAGCGAACCGCTGCCCGACGGCCGCGTCCGTCCCTGCTTCGATCCGGCGCACAAGCGCGTCAATCCCATCCTGTACCGGCGCGCGGAGGTCGAAGCCTGCTGGGCCGAGGTGCGTGCGCCACTGCTGTATGTCGCGGGCGAGGAGTCGGATTTCCTCGCCCGCTTGCAGGGCGCGGGCGCTCCGGAGCAGGTGCGCCGGCTGGTGCCGCAACTGGAGCCACGGATCGTCGCTGCCGCGGGCCACATGGTGCATCACGACCAGCCCGCGGAGGTTGCGCAGCTCGTCCAGGAATTCCTCGGCCGCTAGGCTCCTATAATCGGCACCATGAACGACACGAAGGCCAGCCTGCGACTGCCCCTGTTCCTCGCCGTCGTCGTGTTGCTCGGACTCGTGTGGTCCGGCATCGGACCGTACGACCGGCTGACGTGGTTTCTCGAGGTCGTCCCGGTGCTGGTCGCCGTGCCGCTGCTGGTGTGGACGGCACGCAGTTTTCCGCTGACGCCGCTCGCTTACGTGCTGATCGCCGGGCACGCGCTGATCCTCATGTATGGCGGTCACTACACGTATGCCCTGACGCCGTTCGGCGACTGGTTGCAGGACGTGTTCGGCTTCACGCGCAATCACTACGATCGCATCGGTCACCTGATGCAGGGCTTCGGGCCCGCGATCATCGCGCGCGAGTTGCTGCTGCGCACGTCGCCGTTGCGACCGGGCAAGTGGCTGTTTGCGCTGGTCACGCTCAGCATTCTCGGTATCAGCGCCTGTTACGAGTTCACCGAGTGGTGGGCTGCAATCGCCGGCGGCGACGCGGCAGGCGCGTTCCTCGGCACGCAGGGCGACGTCTGGGATACGCAGTGGGACATGTTCCTGGCCGGCTGTGGCGCCATCGTCGCGCAGGTGTTGCTGTCTCGAGGTCACGACCGGCAGCTGCTGCGGCTGCAGCCATCCCTGCGATACAAGTGGGAGCCAGCCCCGGAGCGCGCGGGAGGAACGTGACATGTACGAATCCAGGCACCAGTCGCTGCTGACGCGACAGCGCTTCCTGCGGCGCATGGCGCATCATTTCGGCCTCGCCGCTGGCGTTCTCGCCGTGTCCATTGCCGGCGGCATGCTGGTTACCGTGTCTTCGAGGGCCTGCCCTGGATCGACGGCTTCCTGAATGCAGCGATGCTGCTCGGCGGCATGGGTCTGGTGAACCTGCCGCCTGACGCTGGCGGGAAAACTGTTCGCCGGCCTATACGCGCTCTACGCCGGGCTGGTTTTCATCGTGACCGCCGCGCTCGTCATCACGCCGGTCCTGCACCGGGCGCTGCATCGCTTTCATCTGAACGAGAAGGCTTGAGGCTCAGCCGTCCATGAGCGGCAAAGTCAGTGAATCGGTTCATCGAACATCAGCGCACGCACCAGCCGGCACCGGCGGTGAGCCATACGACAGCGCCTGGTCGTGGTAGGCCTTGAGGTCGAATTTCGCGCCCTGGCGACGCTCCGCCTCGGCGCGCATGTCCGAGTGCTCCTGGTAACCCACGAAATACGTCGATAGCTGCGCGACCGCCCAGCCTTCGACGAAGGGACCCGAGCTGAGCATCGCGCGCAGGGTCGAGGGATAGCGGTTGGAATGCGCGATCTGCAGGTAGTGGCCCGGCATCGCTTCGTGAATCGTCAGGTTCGCGATCGAGCGCGTGTTGTACTCGCTCAGGAATGAGCCGACCTGCGCTTCGGTCCAGTCGGCAGGAATCGGCGACACCGCATAGAACGTGCGCTGGCCTTTGTCGAGCGGGCCGGGTGAGTCGCAGTACGCAACCGCGACGCCGCGCTGGAACCGGGCATCAGGATGATTTCGAGCGGTTCGTCGGGTACCGTCACGAAGCTTTCGCGCGGACGAACTCGGTCGTCTCGCGCAGTTTCTCGCGCGCGAAGTCCACGACACGTCGCGCGGCGTCCGCTCGGCACCTGCGATGTCGAGCGCGGCCCGGATGGCGGCCTGCTGCTCGGCGGCCGTCGGCTCGGCTGGTGTCGGGGGCAGGTCGGCGCGGCCAGCCAGCACCTTGCGTGACACTTCCGTGCATCCTCGCGCGCGTGACAACGGCCTCGCTTGCGGCGCGACGCCGGATCCGGCCCGGTCGAGGGCGACATCAGCGCGAAATGGAGCTTCGTCGTACAGGTCGCGGCCGATGCGGAAATCGCCCCAGCCTGCGGCAGCAACCGCTTTCGAGCCATTCCCGGTGGGTTTTCACGGCGGCACGGGCGTTCACGATCGCCTGCTCCAGGCGCTCCGCGATCCGCAGCGGGCAGCCGCGCGACGCCCGGCACCACGAGTTCGTCCACCAGGCTCAGCACACCCGGGTTCTGCTTGATCGCCGTTTCGGCGTGGATCGCAGGCACGCGCGCAGGCACGATGTTGGCGCGCATCTGTTCGAGCAGGTCGGGCAGCTGCCCGAGCCGGCTCGTCACCGAGCGCAGGCGTTCGGGCAACGGCGCGAACTCGCGCGCCAGCAGTCCGTACAGCGACCGTCCGGCCAGCTGCGTATAGACGAGCGGGTCCCACGACCAGTCGCGGTAACTTTCCTCGGACCAGATCGAGTAGCGCAGCTGGTTGTCGAGCATCGCCGCGTCGACCTGGTTCGCACGCGAGAGCCTGGAACGATCGATCGCCTGTAGTTCGCCGAGCACCCCCTTGGTCCACGCCAGCGGCACGGCCGGAGGCGCTGAGGTCGTCGAGCTCGCGGTCAAATCGGTGATCGCCGAGCTGCGTCGCCGACACCGGCGAATAGCGGCCGAATCTCGTCGACGAAGCGCTTGCCGAGGGCGTCAAAGCGCGCGTCCGCACTGGCGCTGGCGGAAGCGGAAGGCTATGGGCCGCAGCGCGACGCACAGCGCCAGCAGCAGCAGCGCGCAAGACCAGCGGACGAAGACGTGGGCTCGGCACATCGATGACTTCTCCCGGGGGATGGCATGCGGGCCGGTCCTGGCGACGGGCACGCGTGAGGGTGGCAGGTGCGCAATTGTCACTTGAATCCACGTGCCGATGCTACTGGCTGGCCGCGCGCCGAGCTGGCATCGGCTATCCTGCCGCGCACCGATGAACCGCCAGTTTTCACGCCATCGCGCTTGCGGCCGCGCATGAGAACGAGCGTCGTGCGCTGCTGCGCAACGCGGATTTCACGCGCTACATCTCGCGCGCTTCCTCGGCTCGCTGGCCGTGCAGATGCCGACCGTGGCTGTCGGCTGGCAGGCATACGAAATCACGCGCAGGCCGCTCGATCTCGGCCTGATCGGTTTGTCGCAGTTCCGGCCGTTCGTGCTGCTGATCCTGCCGGCAGGCACTACGCGGACACCCGTGACCGTCGCCGCATCATCGCCGGCTGCTACGCGCTGTTGCTTGCTCTGCGCGCTGCTGCTGCTCGCGTTCTCGTGGCATCGCCTCGGCGCAGCGCATGGGCCCGTGTTCGATCATGACGCTGTTCGGCGTCGCCCGCGCCTTCGCCATGCCGGCGAGCCAGGCCCTGCTGCCGAACCGGGTGGATCGTGAGCATTTCGGCACCGCGATCGCCTTCAATTCCTCGCTGTGGCAGGTCTCGACGATCGCGGCCCCGCGCTCGGTGGCCTGTTGTACTGCGGCGCGACTGCCGGATACGCAACCGTGGCGACCCCGCTCGCGGTGTCGCTGGTGATGCTCGCCATGCTGCGTCGGGGCGGGACGCGAGCGGGCCGCCAGCACGGCGCCGCTCGATCGCCACGCGCTGCTCGAAGGGCTGCGGTTCGTGCGTGGGCGGCGTCCCGGTGCTGGGAGCGATTTCGCTTGACCTGTTCGCGGTGCTGTTCGGCGGTGCGACGGCGCTGTTGCCGGTGTATGCCGCCGACGTGCTGCACGTCGGTCCGAGCGGGCTCGGCTGGCTGCGTGCGGCTCCGGGTGTCGGGGCGGCGCTGATGGGGTCGCTCGGCGTGCTGCCCGTGACCCGGCGTGTCGGCCACTGGATGCCTGGCGGCGTGATCGTCTTCGGCTTCGCCACGCTTGTGTTCGGCGTATCGACGAGCTCTGATTTCGCTCGCCGCACTCACCGTGCTCGGCGCCGGCGACATGGTGAGCGTCTACATCCGCCACTTGCTGGTGCAGCTGCAGACGCCCGACGACATCCGGGGCCGTGTCAGCGCGGTGAATGCGGTGTTCATCGGTGCCTCGAACGAACTCGGTGAATTCGAGTCCGGATTCGTAGCCGCGTGGGTCGGCGCGATCCCGGCGGTGGTCATCGGCGGCGGCGCGACGCTGTTCGTTGCGCTGGCGTGGACGCGCTTGTTCCCCGAGCAGCGCATGAACCGGTTTCCAGACCAAGAAGAGTGACAACCGTGATATGGATAAAGGTAGTCTCGACGAATGGGCGCGCAGACCGGCGCAGGTGGAGAAAGCCGCGGTGCGGTCACCAACCCGACCGGTCGCCTGAATCGGCCACGCTGACGCCGAGGATGACGGCTGGGGCAGCCTGACGAGCCGCTGCAGAACCCGGCGACGACGCGCTGACGCCCGAGTTTCCCAGGCACGCGATCACCACCAATCGTTCGCCGGACGTCTTTCGAGCAGTCGCTCAACCCGTACCAGGGGTGTGAAACGGTGGCTGGCGCATCTGCTTCGCACGGCCCGGCGACGCCTACCTCAATCTCAGTCCAGACTCCGACTTCGAGACGCGCATCTTCCACAAGCCCGGTCTTGCGGCACTGCTGCAGCGGGAAATTCCGTCGCCGCGATACGTCTGCAAGTTGCTGCATCGGCAAGGCAACACCGATCCCTCCCAGCCGGTCGACAGCCCGCGGCTTGTCAACGCGCGGTGCTCGAGTTGCTGCCATGGAAGACGGCATCCGCTGTCGATCATCACCAAGGGCGAAAGGATCCGGCGCGACCTCGACCTGCCGCAGGCGCTGGCCGAGTGACGGCTTGTCTCGGTTCTTCACTCAGCGTCACGAGCCTCGACGAGAAACTCAAACGGACGCTGAACCGCGCGCCGCTCGCCATTAGCAGGCGCGTTTGCGTGTCGTCAGGAACTCACGTCGGCCGGCGTACCTGTCGGGGTGATGGTGGCCCCGTCATACTCGGCCCTGACGGACCACGAGAGGTCGAGCACGTACCGAGGCCGCGGCTGCGGACGGTGCCTCGGCGTGCGGCGCGGTTCCTGATGTTGCGACTGCCGCACGAGGTCGCGGCGCTGGACGCAGTGGCTGCGCGTGCATTACCCCCGCGCGCGCCGATCGCGTGCTGAACCACGTGGCGCGATGCGGGCGGCCGTCTCAACGATCCCCGCTTCGGCAAGCGCATGCGTGGCGAAGGTGCCTATGCGGCGATGGTCGGGGCCCGGTTCGCAGCGCTCGCCGGCGCCTCGGGCTCAACAGGGGCCGCACCGCAGCTCGATGGATAAAGTTCGAGCGCGAACCCGACGCACCGCGGCAGGTGACTATCTGACTGAATTTGATCCGCGCCGCGCGCATATTTCCTGGTCCGAACCTTGACGTATAATCGGGCGTCC
>JADIYJ010000034.1 GCA_016705325.1 Pseudomonadota bacterium
ACGTCGCTGGCGTATTCGGCCAGCGTGTAGTTCATCGACGATTCGTAATTGGTGCGGCTGCCGTCGTAGTCGACGCCGAGGCCACCGCCGATGTCGATGTACTGCAGGCCGGCGCCCAGCTGCTTGAGTTCGGCGTAGACGTGCGCGAGTTCCGTCACGGCGTCCTTCACGCGGCGGATGTCCTGCAGCTGGCTGCCCGGGTGACAGTGCACGAGCTGCAGGCAGTCCTCCATGCCGTGCTCCTTGAGCACGCCGACCAGATCGAGGATTTCGGTGACGAACAGGCCGAACTTGCTCTTCTCGCCGGACGATTCGCGCCAGCGTCCAGCGCCTTCGCTCGCGAGCTTCACGCGCACGCCGAGGCGCGGTCGCACGTCGTACTTCTTCGCGTGCTTGAGGATCAGTGCCAGCTCGCTGAAATTCTCGACGACCGGAATGATCGTGCGGCCGAGCTTCGCGGCCAGGATCACGGCCTCGATGTAGCTGTCGTCCTTGAAGCCGTTGCAGACGATGAGGCGCTCGGACTCGCCTTCGGTCAGCGCCATCACGGCGAGCAGCTCGGGCTTGGAGCCCACCTCGAGGCCGAAGCCGAACTCGCGGCCGTAGCCGTAAATTTCCTCGACCACCAGCCGCTGCTGGTTGACCTTGATCGGGAACACCGCGCAATAGCGGCTCGTGTATTCGTTTTCCGCAATCGCAGTGGCGAACGCGTCGCGCAGTCGCGTCAGGCGGTGACGCAGGATGTCCGAGAAGCGGACGACCACGGGCGTGGACAGGTCACGCGCGGCCAGGCCGGTGACGACCTCGTGCAGGTCGATCTCCCGGCCCTCGGTCCAGTCGGGACGCACGATGGCGTGGCCAGCGGCATTGATGCCGAAGTAGCCGTTGCCCCAGGCGTTGACGCCGTAGAGGTCGAGCGAGTCCTCGACGTTCCACGGGCCGGTGTAGCCGGTCTTGCGTTCGGGATTTTCCACTGTCTTGGTCGTTCCACCCGTGTCCGGTGTTCAGGCCGGGAAAAAGAGGCGCGCACGATAGTCACTGTGGGGGCCACGTAAATAGGAATCTAGGGGAGGAAGGGGGAGGAAGGGAGGAAGGGCTGAAGGGACAGGAAGGGGGAGGAAGGCAGAGGGAGGTGAGTAGGCTGCTCGATGGCTCAGCATCACCCGCGACTCTTCCCTTCCGCCCTTCCCATCCTTCCTCCCCTTCCTGCCCTTCCTGCCCTTACTCACCTTCCACGCGCCACCGGGCGCGCGGGGTCTCTCGACCACTCGCTCCAGCTGCCGGGGTAGAGGCGCGCTCCAGGCAGTCCGGCGTGTTCCATTGCCAGCAGCAGGTGGCAGGCGGTGACGCCCGACCCGCACATCGTGATCGTGTCGACCGGATTGACGGCCCCGAGCGACTGGGAAAACTTGCTGGCCAGCTCGACGGGCGGCAGGAACAGGCCGTCTGCAGCGACGACACCCGACGATGGATGATTGAGTGCGCCAGGCACGTGGCCCGCGACCGGGTCAATCGGTTCGACCTCGCCGCGATAGCGCTCCGCGGCGCGGGCATCGAGCACTCTGCGCCGCGGATCGCGTGCAGCGGCCTGCGTCGTATCCGCGTCGGCGCAGGCGCCCGGATCGGGACGTGCCGCGAAGTCACCCGCCGGGCGCAGCGGTGCCGGATCCGTCGTCGTCGGCAGTCCGAGTTGCAGCCAGCGGTGCATGCCGCCGTCCATGACCGCGACGTGTCGATGGCCAAGCCATTTCGCCGTCATCCACCAGAAACGCGAGGCCCACATGCTGGTGGCGTCGTCATAGGCGAGCAGCAACGAATCGTCATCGACACCCCAGCGCCGCAGACGTGCTGCGAAGACCTGTGGATCCGGCAGGGGATGCCGGCCGCTGGTCGGCGACGTCGGCCCCGCGAGGTCGTGATGCAGGTCGGCGTGGACGGCACCCAGCAGATGGCCCCGCAGGTAGGCCTCGCGGCCAGCCTCGGGACGCGCCAGTTCGTAGCGGCAGTCGAAAGCCGCAGGCGCGGATCTCCGAGCATGTCGGCCACCTGTTCCGCGCTCACGAGTGTCTGCCAGGTCATCGTCGCTTCCTCCGCAGCTGCCAGTACAATCCGGATGCACCTGCGCCGCAAGGGGCGCGGCGGAGGATTCATGGCCATCGAAATCTACTGGGGCAGCGGCAGCCCGTACTCCTGGCGCGTGCTGCTCGCGCTCGAGTACAAGCGCCTCGCCTACGACTCGCACCTGCTGCAGTTCTCGAAGCAGGAGCACAAGTCGCCGCAGATGCTGCGGATGAATCCGCGCGGTCGGGTGCCCGTGCTCAAGGACGGCGACTACGTCGTGTTCGAGTCGCTGGCCTGCCTGCTTTACCTCGACCAGAAGTACCCGGATTACCCGCTCTTCGGCACGTCGGCCGAGGAGGCCGGGACGATCATGCGTGTCATTTGCGAGTACCAGGCTTACGCCGAACACTTCCTGACGCAGATCGTGTCCGCGGTGTTCCTCGACCAGCTTGACCAGCAGGCCGAAGAAACCACCAGGGCGATGCACCTCGTCGCGGGCGAGGCCCGCACGATCGAGGGTCGGCTCAGCAAGTCGGACTGGCTCGTCGGTGAGCAGCCTTCGGCGGCCGACCTGACCGTCTTTCCGGGCATCATGCTGCTGCGCCGTGCAATGGAAAAACGCGAGGCCGGCGACCTCCGGTCGCGTTTCCTGCCGATGGAGTCGACCTACCCGGCAATCGCCCGCTGGATCGAGCGTGTGGAACAGTTGCCGGGCTACGACCGGTCCTTTCCGCCGCACTGGCGCGACATGGTCCATCGGAGCTGAGCGCGCGCGGATTGCCTGCATTCGGCACCGGAAGTTTTCGCGGTAAACTAGCCAACCAGCCGCCCGTTCAGGGGTCGGCCAAACAGGATTCCCGATAGAGAAATCATGACCAGCTATCCCGTTCACGTCGTCTTCCCCGGCCGCCTGATCTTCGTGGGCTTCGGCAGCATCGGCCAGGGCGTGTTGCCGCTGATCCTGCGGCATGTCGGCATCCAGCCCGACCAGGTCACGATCGTCACCGCCGACGACGACGGCGCGAAGGTCGCGCAGGAGTACGGCGTGCGCTTCGTCAAGCACGGCCTGACGCGCCAGAACTTCAAGAACGTGCTCGACCCGATCGTGGGGCGCGGCGACTTCCTGCTGAACCTGTCGGTCGAGGTCGCCTCGCTCGCGCTGGTCAAGCTCTGCTGGGAAAAGGGGTCGCTCTACCTCGACACCTGCATCGAGCCGTGGCCGGGTGGCTACACCGACCCGACGATCTCACCCGCGCGCCGCACCAACTACGCGCTGCGCGAAGAAGCGCTGACGCTCAAGGATTCGAAGCAGCGGGCGCCGACGGCCGTGCTCACGCACGGCGCCAATCCGGGGCTCGTCTCGCACCTCGTGAAGCAGGCATTGCTCAACATCGCTGCGGACACCGGTGTCGAAACGGCAGAGCCGGGCACGCGCGCCGACTGGGCTGCGCTCGCGCACAAGCTGGGCGTGAAAGTCATCCACATTGCCGAGCGCGACACCCAGGTGGGCGACCGGCAGAAGGAGACGAACGAGTTCGTCAACACCTGGTCGGTGGACGGATTCGTCGGCGAAGGCTGCCAGCCCGCGGAGCTCGGCTGGGGCTCGCATGAAAAGAACTGGCCGCGCGACGGCAAGAAGCACGATTTCGGACGCGGCAGCGCCATCTACCTGATGCAGCCCGGCGCGGCGACGCGTGTCCGTACCTGGACGCCGATGGCCGGACCGTTCCACGGCTTCCTGATCACGCACGGCGAGGCCATCTCGATCTCCGACTACCTCACCGTGAAAAAGGGTGAGCAGGTCGTCTATCGCCCGACGGTGCATTACGCGTATCACCCGAGCGACGCCGCCGTGCTGTCCGTGCACGAACTCGCCGGCCGCAACTGGCGGATGCAGGACAGCAAGCGAATCATGATGGACGACATCGTCAAGGGCGTGGACGAGCTCGGCGTGCTGCTCGCCGGGTCACAAGAAGAATGCCTACTGGTACGGCTCGCAGCTCTCGGTGCAGGAAGCCCGCCAGCTCGCGCCGCACAACAGCGCGACGTCGCTGCAGGTCACGGTTTCGGCGATGGCCGGCCTGATCTGGGCGATCGAGAATCCGAACAGCGGCATCGTCGAACCCGACGACATCGACTACAAGCGCATCCTGGAAATCTGCCGGCCTTACCTTGGCCTGGTCGTGGGCGAGTACTCTGAGTGGCACCCGCTGGTCGATCGCGGCCGGATGTTCCCCGAAGATCTCGACGAAACGGATCCCTGGCAGTTCAAGAACGTCCGCGTGGTGTGACTGCCGCGCGCGCCGCCCCGTCGTCGGGTGGGCGCGATCACGTTGCCGTGGAAGACACCCACGACGGCCTGCCGCGTCACGCTGCGTCCGGTTCCTCGTAACGGATGCCGACGACGACGTAAGCGCGTCGTCCGCCGGGAATCTCGATCGTCACCTCGTCATCGACGCGCTTGCCCATCAGCGCACGGACGAGCGGCGAATCCATGCTGACGTAATGCCGCGCCGGGTCGAGTTCATCCGGGCCCGACGATGCGGAACTCCGTTGCCGTACCGGTGTCGTCCTCCACCTGCACCCAGGCGCCGAAGAAGATCCGGCTGCGATCGTCCGGTGGTCGCGATACCACGACCATGCCTTCGAGCCGCTGGCGCAGGAACCGCACCCGGCGATCGATCTCGCGCAGTTGCCGCTTGCCGTAGATGTATTCCGCATTCTCCGAGCGGTCACCCTGCGCTGCTGCTTCCTGCACCGCCTTGGTGACTTGCGGACGCAAGACGCGCCACAGCTCGTCGAGCTCGGCGCGCAGCCGGAACTCACCTGCGGGGGTCGAATACCTGGAGCCAGGCGTGGCGGGTTTTCGGTAGCGCGTCATGTTTTCAGCAGGCGTGTGCCGGGCGCCGGATTTGTGTGCACGAGGTCACGGAAAAGGCCGGGGGCGGACAGTAGCTTGTCGTCCGTGAGCATCAAGTTCTACGCGCATTTCATCGTCGAGCAGGCGCAGCCGCGGGGACTCGAGGAGTTCCGTGGCGTGGTCGAGCTCGACAGCCAACCGCGCCCGAACAAGGGCATGAACGAAGCGACTCGGATCATTGCACGCAACTTCGGCCGCGCGCAGCAGGACGTCAAGGTCCTGCAGTGGGCACGGCTGCACTGAGCGTCGCGGCGCAACGGTTCCCCTGGCGGATTTTCCCCTTCCCTTCGACCAAAGTCCGCCCACTCCAGCCCCGGTCCCCAAAAGACCGGGGTTTTTTCATGGCCTCGGGTCAACCGGCCGTTCCGATCGCTACCTCCGGTCCGACGCTGCATCAAGTCAGCCGTCGGGTGACTCTGCGCCGAGTGCTGCGTTCAGACCCGCAACGGCCAGCCTGCGGTCCGGGTGCACGGCCAGCGTTTTCCGGTAGGCCGCGGCGGCTTCGACCGGCCTTCCGGCAGTGAGCAGGAGGTCGCCCAGCAATTCGTCCAGGGGTTTCACCGAGTACGGCGGGCCGTATTCGAATGCCATCGAGTCGGCCCTGGCGATCGCCTCCCGCACGCTGTCGAGGCCGTTGTCCCGTTTGCCCTGCGCGAACAGGATCGCTCCTTCGAGCGCGGTGGCGAGGACCTGGCCCTGCTCCAGCTCTACTGGCGTGACAGAGTCGTAACGGCTCGCGACGACGCCAACCGCGTTCGCGCGTGCCGCGTCGGACCGGGCTTGCAGGCGTCGCGCCTGGGCTTCAGCGGCAGCCACGTTGCCGCTTCGGGCCGCGACTACGCCGCGCGCAAAATCGTATGCCGAAAACGCATAGATCGACTTGATGCCCGTCTCGTCGACGTCTGCCCACCCCATCGCGTCGGCGCTGCCGGTCTCGACGAGCCACATCGCGCGGGCGTACGCGAGGGTCGTGCGATTGCCAGGCGTGGGATTCCTGGCGACATCGTCTGCCACGGACTGCACCAGCTTCGCGGCATCATCACGCATCCCCTGCTGCAGGTAAGCGTAGGCCAGCCACTCGAGGGCGTGATAGCCGCCTTGTCCCTGGCTACGCGCCGTCGCGAGTGATGCGACATTGGCTGCGATCGCGTCGTCCCACATCCCCAACGCGAAGAAGATGTGCGAAGGCATGTGCTGTGCATGTGCCGCTGCCGGCGCGACCTTGCCGTAGCGTCGCGCGGCTCGCAGGCCGAGGGGCGCATGCACAGGATCGTCATAGGCGTGCACGAGATAGTGCAGCGCACCCGGATGGCGCGGGTCGATCTCGTAGACGGCTTCGGCCTCGGCGGCTGCGCGCATGTAGTTTGCGGTGTTGCGCGTGGCACCGGAGAGCCCCAGCCAAGACAAGGCATAGAACGAGCGGGCGTCCAGGTCTGCAGGAAACTTCCTGGCCAGTTCACCGAGTGCCCGGTTGAAGCTGGCATCGCGCTCGACTTTCGTGCCATCGCCGTACAGCGCCTCGACTGATGCCAGGTACCCGCGCTCACGATCCGTCGCGGCCTGGGTCATGCGCGCCTCGCGCGTCGGGCCGAGGCGCCGCAGGACGACGCGCGCGGCCTCGAGGTCCTGCTCGCCCCAGATCGGCATGTTGTGACTGAGCGCTTCGCCCCAGTACGCCATCACGAAACCCGGGTCCTTCGCCTGTGCCGCACGGAAGGACTCCCGTGCCGCATCGAATTCGAAGCTGTGCAGGAGCAACAGGCCGCGCATGAAGTCCGGCTGGGCCGCGGCGGCACCGGAGTTCGGAAAGTTCGTCTCGCCGAGACTGCCAGCCACCGGGACGGCTGCGGCCGGCGGCGTCTTCTCGTGGGAGAGTGCAGTTGTCGTGCAGCACAGCACGAACAGCAGCGTAGCTGCGCGAGCGGGCAGGTTGGTCATCTGATCAGTCCCCCCGGATCCGTGTAAGCAGCGACAGTTATCGCACGTTTGTCGGCGAGCCGCTGCGAAGGGTCTCGTCGTGCGCAATAATGCGGACGGGGGATAGGGGGGAACTGGGGTCGTCGGGGTCCGGCGTGCGCGTGGCAGCGCCGACAGGTTTTCGCGGGGGCCGTCTCGGTCGTGCTGAGGGGCGCGGGGCGATACGCAAGGGCATCGTCCACGTCGGCGCCGTGACACTGCGCGAAAATACGTCGGCCGAGTCGGTCTGCGCGGGGCGCTGCTGCCGGGCTTCAGGTTGGCATGCTGGGCGGCAACGACGGCTCGACGGGGCTGAAGCTGGCGCGGCGCATCCGCAGTTCGCGGGGGTGAGTGGTCGTCGGCACGTTGGGCGGTCGCCTTGCGGGCGGCAGCCTGCTTGCGCCGTGCGGCGGCTCCCACTGGGTGGGCGGCGCGCGGGCGAATCCGGCGTCACGCGGTGCATCCGCGCGCTGGGGCGCGGGCGCACGGCGTGCGCAGGTGGCTCGTGCGTGGCGCCTCCGCGCGTCCACAGGGTGCCGACGGGGCGGTGGGCGGCCTGGCGCTGCGTCCGTTCGGCTCGCGGGGGCGCGGGGCGCAGCGTGCGCCATCTGCCAGTACTGTCCTGCCGGGAACGACGACGCGCTGCGCGGTGGGCCGCAGGCGTTCGTGACGGGTCGGACGTGGGGCGCGTCGCGGCCTGACCCCGCGGCGGGGTCGGGCCGGCCGTTTGGTCGGGCGTCGGTGCGGGGGCGGTTCGGGGCGGCGCGGTGCGCGCCGCGTGCGGGGCGGGGCGGCGCGCGGGGCGCGGGCGGCTGGCGTGTGGCGTGTCGCGTGGGCGGGCGTCCGTGGGGCGTGTTCGAAGTGTTCGGCCGGGTGCGTTCGGCCGCCGGTCTGGGTGGTGGCCGGTGCCGGCGTGCGCTGCGGCTGGGGTGGCTTGGGGCAGGGGCGTCAACCTCTGGATTCCCGCGAGGCGTGACGCTGCGAAGCGTTGCGCGTACGGCGCGGGGCGTTGCTGGAAGCGGGGCACGTCGCGGGCAAGCTCGCCGACCTTCGTGCTGGGCCGTGCGACCGTCCTGGCCATCACGCCGACGTCGACGACGCTCGTCGGCGGCAGGTCGTGTGCGAACGGCGCTAGACGTCGCCGATCCTGAGCACCGCGATCGCGACCCGCACCTCGACGAGGAAGCTCACGAACGCGGCGACCAGCGCGCACATCGCCAGCACGAACAGGAGCGCGAGCGGCGGGGCGAGATTGAGCGGCATGAACGTGCTGGAGAACAGCAGGGCGATGACGATGGCCACCAGCAGGGCCGCGACGGTGCCGAGCGTGATCGCGATGTTGATGTAGCGAGCGCGTCTCGACAGCGCCTGCAGCTGGCTGCGGATGCGATCGGTGTCGCGCGCCTCGGGCACGCGCAACTCCTTCTCCATGTTGCGTGCGCGGTCGACGATACGCGCGAGGCGGCTCGCCAGCACGCCCAGGAAAACCCAGATGCCGGACAGCAGGAACACCGGTGCGAGCGCGAGCTCGATCGCGTGGGCAATGTCGACGACTTCGATTCCATCCACGGCGCTGTTCCTCGCACTTTCCAATGCGTGATTGTAGTGGCTCGGCGGTTGCCAGGCGTCGCAGTTCACGCGCACCATCGCGGCGTATGACGACAGCCGCGACGTTCAAGGATCATTTTTCACGGCAATCCGGGGACTACAGCCGCTACCGTCCCGGCTATCCGCCCGACCTGATCACGTGGGTCGCGTCCCGTGCGCCGGATCGCGAACTGGCAGTCGATTGCGCCACCGGCAATGGCCAGGCGGCGATTGCGCTGGCTGGGCACTTCGCTGCGGTCCTGGCCGTCGACGGCAGCCTTGCGCAACTCGAGCGGGCACCTGCGCACCCGAACGTCCGCTACGAACTGGCGATGGCCGAGCACCTGCCGGTCCCGGACCACTCGGTGTCGCTGGTAGCCGCCGCGCAGGCCGTGCACTGGTTCGACTTCGATCGGTTCCACGCGGAATGCCGCCGCGTCCTCAAGCCGGGCGGGGTCATCGCCGTCTGGACGTATGAAAAATTCCAGGCCGGGTCCGCGATCGACAACATCATGGACCGGTTCTATGCAGAGGTCGTGGGCGACTACTGGCCGCCGGAGCGCCGCTACGTCGACGAGGCCTACCGGACGCTCCCGTTCCCCTGGGCCGACGAGCGGGTGCCGGAGTTCCAGCTGGTCACCGAGTGGTCGCTCGAGCAGGCCATCGGGTACTGCGCGAGCTGGTCGGCGGTACAGCGTTTCAAAGACGAGCGCCCCGGCGAAGACCCGTTGCCGGCCCTTGCCGGACAACTTGCAACGCTCTGGCCTGCGGCGGGCACGCTTCGTCTCAAGTGGCCGATCCACCTGCGGCTGGGCCGGAGCTGATTACTCTATACTCGCTCGCTTCGTGGCCCTTCACGGCCGCACCCGACATTCATGGAGTCCTGACGATGCAGTTTCGTTGGTCCTTGCCCGTCGCCCTGACCCTGACGACGCTTGCCGCCCATGCTGCGCCGCAGGCGCCGGAGCCGCCCGCCGCCGCTACAGCGATGGCCGCCGCGCCGGCCGTGGCCGCGCCGACGTCCGGCCTGTTCCTGCAGAACTTCGACCGCACCGTGCGGCCGCAGGACGACCTGTACCGTTTCGTCAACGGCACCTGGCTCAAGAACACCGAGATTCCTGCGGACAAGTCCAACTACGGCGCGTTCATGCTGCTGTCGGACGAAGCCGAGAAGAACCTGCGCGTGATCGTCGAGGAGGCGGCTGCGGCCAGGGCGGCGTCCGGCTCTGCCCAGCAGCTGATCGGCGACTTCTACTCCAGCTTCATGGACGAGGCGAAGATCGAGCAGCTCGGCCTGAAGCCGCTGCAGCCCGAACTCGACCGCATCGCGGCCATCATTGACCGCAAGCAACTGCTCTCGTACCTGTCGCGCGCGCAGCTGTTGATGATCGACAACCCGATCGGTGCCCAGATCTTCGCCGACGCGAAGAACCCCGACTTGAACACGCTGTGGGTGACGCAGTCCGGCTTCGGCCTGCCGGAGCGCGACTACTACTTTTCGACCGACCAGCGCTTCACGGAGATCCGCGGCGCCTACGAGAAGCACATCGACAACGTCTTCAAGCTCACCGGCCGCAAGGATTCCGCCGCGGTCGCGCAGGACCTGATGGCGTTCGAGACGCGCCTCGCCAAGGCCTCCTGGCCCGCGGTGAAGCTGCGCGACATCGAGGCGCTCTACAACCCGATGACCGTCGAAAGCGCCGAGCAGGCCACGCCTGGCATCGACTGGTCGACGTGGCTCACCGACATGACCCTGCCGGGCTCGGGCGAGCTGGTCCTGACGCAGAAGGACTATTTCCAGGAAGTCGGCAAGGCGCTCGACGACGTGCCGCTCGCGACGTGGCGGGACTACCTCACGCTGCGCACGATCGACGCGTTCTCGCCGTACCTGAGCAAGGCGTTCGTCGACGAGAACTTCGACTTCTACCAGCGCACGCTCTCCGGCACGCCGCAGATCAAGCCGCGCTGGAAGCGCGCGCTCGCCGAACTCGAAGGCTCGACCGGCGACCTGCTCGGCCAGGAATACGTCAAGCGTCACTTCCCGCCGGAAGCAAAGCAGCGCATGGACGTGCTGGTCGGCAACCTGCTCAAGGCGTTCGACGTGTCGATCGACGAACTCGCGTGGATGGGACCGGAAACGAAGCAGGCAGCGCACGACAAGGCCCGCAACTTCACGGTCAAGATCGGCTACCCGACCAAGTGGAAGGATTACACCGGCCTGGTCGCCAGCAAGGACGACCTGGTCGGCAACGTGCTGCGCGCGCGTGCAGTGAACGTGCAGCGCGAGTTGAAAAAGGTCGGCCAGCCGGTCGACAAGACCGAGTGGGGCATGACGCCGCAGACGGTCAACGCCTACTACAACCCGCTTGCCAACGAGATCGTGTTCCCGGCGGCCATCCTGCAGCCGCCGTTCTTCGACCCGAGGCGGACGACGCGGTCAACTACGGCGCGATCGGCGCCGTGATCGGCCACGAGATCAGCCACGGCTTCGACGACCAGGGCCGCCAGTTCGACGGCAAAGGCGTCCTGCGCGACTGGTGGACCGACAAGGACAACGAACTCTTCATGGCGCGCGCGAACGCGCTCGTGCAGCAGTACAACGCGTTCAGCCCGATCCCCGGAATGAACGTCAACGGCGAACTCACGCTCGGGGAGAATATCGGCGACCTTTCGGGTCTCGCGGTGGCCCGCAAGGCCTACCAGATCGCGCTCGACGGCAAGACCGCGCCCGTGCTGGACGGGTTCACCGGCGAGCAGCGGTTCTACCTCGGCTGGGGCCAGGTCTGGGCCCGGAACTACCGTGACGACGAACTGCGCAAGCGCCTGAAGACGGACCCGCACAGCCCGAGCGAGTACCGCGCCAACGGCATCCTGCGCAATATGCCCGACTTCGCCAAGGCGTTCGACGTTAAGGAAGGCGACAAGATGTACCTCGCACCGGAACAGGCCGTCCGTATCTGGTGACCGGATTCTGTTAAATTCGCAGTCGTCCGGGGTGGGCCGAACGGCAATCAAGGAGTACTTCCCGATGCGAGTTTTGCAAGCGCTCTTGCTGGTGGCGGCGGCAATGCTGCTGTCCGGTTGCGGTTACAACACGATCCAGGTACAGGACGAAGCGACGACGTCGGCGTGGTCCGAAGTCGTCAACCAGTACCAGCGCCGCGCCGACCTGATCCCGAACCTCGTCAACACGGTGAAGGGTTTTGCTGCGCAGGAGCAGGCCGTGCTCATCGGTGTCACCGAGGCCCGCGCCAGGGCGACGCAGGTGCAGGTGAAAGCCGACGATCCCGCTTCGTTGCAGCAGTTCCAGGCTGCGCAGGGCGAGTTGTCGAGCGCGCTCTCGCGCCTGATGGTCGTGGTCGAGAAGTACCCGGAACTCAAGTCGGACCAGAACTTCCGCGACCTGCAGGCGCAGCTCGAAGGCACCGAGAACCGGATCACCGTGGCGCGCAATCGCTACATCCAGGCGGTGCAGGATTACAACGTGACGATCCGCAGGTTCCCGACCAACCTGACGGCCATGATCTTCGGCTACAAGGTGAAGCCGAACTTTGCGGTCGAGAACGAAGCGGCGATCGCGCAGCCGCCGACCGTGGACTTCAGCGCACCGTCGGCCACCCCGGCGCCCACGCCCGCACCCGCCCCTGCGACGAGCTGAGGTACTCCTCGCGTCGCGCCTCAGCCGGGGGCGCGGCGCGGGGTGATCCCATGGTCGTCGCGACGTCCCCGCTCGATTCCCGTCCGCTGCTGCGAGGGCTGCTGCTCGCGGCATGGCTGTGGCTCATGGCTGCAGTCGTCCCGCCGGCATTCGCGCAGGACCTGGTCGCCGTTCCGCAGCTCACGGCGCGGGTCACTGATCTCACCGGTACCCTGGCGGCCGACCAGTCTTCTGCGCTCGAAGCGAAGCTGGCGGCATTCGAGCAATCGCAGGGCAGCCAGGTCGTGGTCCTGATCGTGCCGACGACACAGCCCGAGGCAATCGAGCAGTATTCGATCCGCGTGGTCGACCAGTGGCAGCTCGGTCGGGGCAAGGTCGACGACGGCGTGCTGTTGCTGATAGCTCTGAACGACCGCAAGGTGCGCATCGAAGTCGGCTACGGCCTCGAAGGCGCGCTGCCCGACGCCACGTCGAACCGCATCATCCAGCAGGACATTGCACCCGCGTTCAAGCGCGGCGATTACTACGACGGCATCAACACCGGCGTCGATCGCATCATGCGCGTGATCGAGGGCGAGCCGCTGCCCGAGCCCGAGTTCAGTCCGCCTGCGGCCGGCATCCCCGGGCTCGTCCAACTCCTGCCGTTCCTGTTCATCTTCGCGCTGGTCGGCAGCTCGATCTTCCGGCGCCTGTTCGGTCGCGTCGGTGGCGCACTCGCCACCGGCGGCCTGGTCGGTTTCCTGGCCTGGTTGATGATCAGCATCCTCGGCATCTCGGTGATGGCTGGCATCGTCGCCTTCATCTTCGCGCTGTTGGGCGGCACGGGCGGAGGCGGCGGGCCCAGTGCCGGCCGCAACGGCTGGTACAGCCGACGTCACGGCAGCGGCTGGGGTTACGGCGGCGGGTTCGGTGGCGGGCTCGGTGGAGGTGGTGGATTTGGCGGCGGTGGATTCGGCGGCGGGGGCGGCGGCTTCGGTGGCGGCGGCGCCTCGGGCGGCTGGTGATGGCCATGGACTGGACACGTCTTTTTCGTCATCTGTTTGCGACGCGTGGCAAACTTGCGCGCGCTTTCCCGGTCGAAGCCCTCGAGGCGATCGAACGCGCGGTCACCGCATCGGAACTCCTGCACAGCGGCGAAATCCGCTTCGCGATCGAAGCGTCGCTCGAGCCTGGCGATATCTGGGCAGCCAGGACACCGCGGGCCCGGGCACTGCAGGTCTTTGCTGCGCTGGGGGTCTGGGATACCGAAGCGAACAACGGCATTCTGATCTACGTGCTGCTGGCGGATCGCGACGTGGAGATCGTGGCGGACAGGGGCTTCAACGGTCGCGTGAGCCCCGCGGAGTGGGCCGCGGTCTGCAACACGATGGAAGAGAAGTTCCGCTCCGGGCAATATGAGCGGGGCGCGGTGGAAGGAGTGCACGAGGCTGGCCGGTTGCTGGCCCGACACTACCCGCCGTTGCCCGGTGGGCGCGACGAAGACGAACTGCCGAACCGCCCCGCCGTGCTCTGAACGGCCACGGGCCGTCCGACGCTGACGAGAGGTGGAAAGTGATTGGATTCGTGAATCTTCCAGGCATCCGGTCGACGCGCCGCGTGGCGCTCGTCGCCGTTTTCGCAACGCTTGCGGGCTGCAGCATCTTCGCACCGCAGCCGGAGGAGCCACCGCCCCCGCCAGAACCGCCGAAGCCGCAGTACGCGGAGCCGCTCGCGACCCACACGTTCCCATTCGACCCGCAGACCACGGCGGTCGTGGGGTCGTTGCAGGCGACGATCGCGACCCATGAAGACACGCTCCCTGACATCGCGCGCCGCTTCAATCTCGGCTACGACGAAGTCGTCAACGCCAATCCGGGCGTCGACCCATGGCTGCCGAAGGAGGGCACCCGCATCGTGTTGCCCACGCAGTTCCTGCTGCCGGACGCGCCGCGCGAAGGCCTGATCGTCAACCTTGCGGCGTTGCGGATGTTTTATTTCCCGAAGGCCGCGAAGGGCGAGCAGCGCGTCGTGGTCACGGTACCCGATCGGCATCGGCATGGTCGGCTGGGCGACGCCCACCGGCGGCACCAAGATCGTCTCGAAGCGCAAGGACCCGGTGTGGACCCCACCCGCTTCCGTACGCAAGGAACATGCAGCCGAGGGCGACATCCTGCCAGCGCGGGTGCCCGCCGGTCCCGACAATCCACTGGGCGCGTTCGCGATGAACCTTGGCTGGCCGAGCTACCTGATGCATGGCACCAACAAGCCCGCCGGTGTCGGCATGCGTGCGAGTCATGGTTGCATCCGGCTGTATCCGGAAGACATCGCGACGCTGTTTCCCCAGTTGCCGATCGGCACCAAGGTCACGGTCGTCAACCAGCCGCTGCTGTACAAGGTGCAGGACGGCCAGTTCTACGTGCAGTCGTTCCCTCCGCACGAGGAGCATCCGGAAGCGAAAGCGGCGGCCAAGGGGCAGCGCTTCAACAAGAAAGTTCAGGACAAGATGGCGCAGCGAGCGAAGCTGGCGGCCGTCACGGTCGACTGGGCGCTCGTGGAGCAGGTGGTGAACGCGGCGAAAGGCGTGGCCGTGCCCGTGTCCCAGCCGACCGTCGGTCTCGACCAGTTCCTGGCGTCGGCACTGCTGGTCGAGAATCGCATACCGGACGGCGCAACCTGGGACGGCAGCGATCGACCCGTGCCGATCCGCGATGAGGCGGCCGTCGTTGCTCCGGTGGCTGCCAGCGGCGGACGTTAGGCGACCGTGCGAGGACTCCCGGCCAGCTGGTACCTCGACCCCGACCGCGCACTGCTCGAAGACTCCGCAATATTCGCGCCGAGCTGGCAGTTCGTCTGCCACGTCTCGGACCTGCCTGCGCCCGGCACCGCAGTGCGATTTGACTGTGGCGAGCGTTCTGCGGTGGTGCTGCGGACGAAGGCGGGCGGCCTGCAGGGCTTTCGCAACGCCTGCCGTCATCGGGGCGCGCGCCTCGTCGAAGGCGACGCACACACCGGGCTCGCGTTCTGCATCGACGGCCGCTTGCGCTGCCCGTACCACGGCTGGACGTACGACGAATCGGGCGCGCTCGTCAGCATTCCCGCCGGCCAGCATTTCGATGCGTTCGATGCGGACGCGCACTCGCTGCATCAGCTGCACGTCGCCCAGTGGCGCGGCCTGGTCTTCGCGGCCTTCCAGACGCCGCGACAAGCGCTCGAGCTTGTGCTCGACGCAGTCGCCGGTCCCTGGCCGGACCTGACGTCGATGCGACGCGTGATCGAGCCGCGCGCAACGCCCTGCGCGGCCGACTGGAAGCTGGCGTGCGAACACACGCTCGATACTGCGCACGTCGACGTTGCGCGACCGGCCCTGAAGCCGCGGTTGTTCTCGCCTCTGGTATTCGACCGGGGCGAGGGTGACGCCCTGCATGCGACAGCTGCAGTCGCTACGGGCGCCCTCGGCGACACATGGTCGTCGCGCATGTACCGCCAGTTGCTGCGCGACAGGAAGTCGAGCCCGGCATGCGCCGAATACGTCTACCTCTGGCCGAATCTGCTGCTGCAGCTCGCGCCTGATGGCCTGTCCATCCTGCAGATCCTGCCGGGCGCGACCGGGCACAGCACGTGGCGTGAGCTGCGCTATGCGGCACCCGATGCGAGTCGAGAGATGCGCCTGCTGCGTTACACGCATCAGCGCGGGCGGCGCCAGACTCCCGCCGCGGACGCGCGCCTGCTCGCACGCGTGCAGCAGGGGTGGGGGATGCTGGACGCCGATGGACGGGCCCGATCGCAACCGGCGAGGTCGGGTTGCGCTGGTTCGCCGAGCGCTGTCGCGCGCGCCTGCCGGCACCGGCGTCCAGTACGCGCCCCAGTGGCGGCGGCAAGCGCCGCAGGTCGACCCCGTCTGCCAGAGCCTGAATACGACCGCGCTGCCATCTGGTGGGTCAGGGGTCGCTTCGAAGGCCGATGACTTATGGTACTTTAAAGCAGTTTTTCGAGGCGGGGCGCGGCTTTGCGCGATATTGCCCACACTGGCATCACGGTGACGGAAGCGGTTGGCGCAGACGTGCCGATCGTTCGATTGCCTACGGCGACGACGGGTTTCGTCGGCCGTGCGTTGCGTGGCCCCGTGAACCGTCCCGTGCGTGTGCGCGATTTCGCCGAGTACCAGCAGGTGTTCGGCGGGCTCTGGCAGCCGAGCATGCTGTCGTACGCCGTCGAGCAGTACTTCGACAACGGCGGCCGCGAAGCGGTCATCGTGCGCGTCGTCAACGGCGGAGCGCCGGTCACCATCAGCCTGCCTTGCGGCGGCGAACAGCTGGTGCTCGAAGCACTCAGTCCAGGCACGCGCGAAATCCTGCGAGCCTCCGTCGACTACGACAACATCGCGCCCAGCGAGGACGATCGCTTCAACCTCGTCCTGCAGCGCGTGCGCACGCTCGGCTCAGAGCAGATCGAAGATCAGGAAATTTTCCGGCGGCTGTCGACCGCGCCGGGTACCACGCGATTCGTCACCTCGGCGCTGCAGGAATCCCTGCTGGTGCGGGTGCGCGGCGCCGTGCCGAATGCGCGTCCGGACCGCACGTTCCGTGCGGGCGCGCGCCACCCGATCGGTTACGTCGATTCGAATCCCGACGGTGACGATGGCTCGCCGCTCACCGATTACGACCTGATCGGCTCGGCTGAACGCGGCACCGGCCTCTTCGCCTTGCGCGATGTCGAGGACCTGCATTTCATCTGCGTGCCGCCGCCGGCGCGCGATCGCGACATCGGGCCCGGCGTGCTGCTGGTCGCAACGCAGTTCTGCCGCGACCACCGCGCGCTGCTCGTCGTCGATCCGCCGGCTGCGTGGCAGACGACCGATGAGGCATTGCAGGGCCTGCGTGAACTCGCGTTCCAGAGCGATTCCGCGTTCATCTGTTTCCCGCGCGTGCAGGCATTCGACCGGTTGCGCGGCCGCTTCGAGCCTTTCGCCAACTGCGGCGCGGTCGCGGGTGCGCTCGCGCGCATGGATTCGCATCGATCGCCCTGGGACGGGCTGCCCGACGAGCAGATCCTGCTGCGTCCCGGCACGCGCCCCCTGCAAGCGCTGTCGGATGCCGACTGCCAGAAGCTCACGGCGCAGGGGGTCAACCCGCTGCATGCGGTTCGTGCCAGCGTCGCCGGCACGGCGCAGCTCAAGACGCTTGCGCGTGGAGCGGGTGCCGGCCCTGAAAGTTCGCTGCTGACGTTCCGTCGACGGCAGCTGCTGATCATCAACAGCATCGAGAGCGGCACACGCTGGGCGCGCTTCGAAGGGCGCGACCGCAACACCTGGCCACGGCTCGCACGGCAGGTGCACACCTTCCTGCTCGGACTTGCCGCCAGCGGCGCCTTTGGCAAAGGCGCGGACGCGCAGCACTGCGAAGTCGTCTGCGATGAGCGCGTCAACACGCCCGACGACCTCAGGAATGGCGTGGTGCATTGCCTGGTCTCGCTGCCTACCCCGCGCCTTGGCGAGAACCGCTCGTTCATGCTCACGCATCGCCTCGAGGGCAGCACCGTGCGGGCCGTCAGTCAGCGGCAGTTGCCGCCAGGCACGCGCTTTACCGTGCGCGAGCCGCCGCGTCCCGTGACCGACGGCTTGCTCGAAGACACCGCGCCACGCCGGACGCTGGCACAGGAGTTGTTCGCGCCGACGCCCGATCAGCGGCCCGCCGTGTCTTCAGGCACCCTGCGTCCCGAAGCCGCCGCCGCCCGGCGTCTCGATCTGAATCTCATCGCCCGGCTCTACGGCGAGCCCGAACGTCGCGGCGACCGTTTCTGATTCGACGCGACCGCGCCGCCTGACCGTGTTACGCCCGGGCACCCCGGGCGCACCTCCCTCGAGTTCGGGATCGGTGAGCCGCGAGTTGGTCATGTGCGTCTGCACGCCGCTTGCGCCGTCGAAATCCGGACCTGCCCCTGCGCCGCCCGCAATGGTCTCGTAGTACTGATAGCGCTCGTTGCCGAACGTGAAGTTGTTCATCGTGCCTTGCGCGGCGGCCTGCAGTCCCAGGGCTCCGTACAGCGCATCGACGATGCACTGCGACGTTTCGACGTTGCCCGCGACCACCGCCGCGGGCGCGACCGGGTCGAGCATCGACCCGTGCGGCACGACGATGGTCAGCGGTCGCAGGCAACCCGCGTTGAGCGGGATCGGCTCGTCGATCAGCGTGCGGAAGACGTAGAGCACTGCCGCAGTCGTGACGGCAAGTGGTGCGTTGAAGTTATTGGCCTGTTGCGGCGATGTGCCCGCGAAATCGACGACGGCCGTGCCGGCTTGCGGCTCGACGGCGATGCGCACGGCAATCACCTGGCCATTGTCCATCTCGTAGCGGAAGCTGCCGGCGCGCAGCCGGCGGATCGCGCGGCGCACGCAGCGTTCGGCGTTGTCCTGCACGTGGCGCATGTACGCGAGCAGCGTGGCGCCGCCATGGTCCGCCGCGGCGCGGCGCAGTTCCCGTTCGCCACGGGAATTGGCCGCCAGCTGCGCCCGCAGATCCGCAAGGTTCTGCGGGAAATTCCGTGCCGGCCAGGGTTGCCGCAGAACAGCTGGCGCAGCCGAGCGTCGTCGAGCGTTCCTTCCCGCATGATGCGCGTCGGCGCTACCAGCACGCCTTCGTCGTCGATCGTGCGGCTGTCCGGCGGCATGGAGCCGGGCGAGATCCCTCCCACGTCGGCGTGGTGAGCACGCGACGCCGTAAAGAATTCGACGTGGACGCCTGCCGTGTCGAAGACCGGTGAGACGACCGTCATGTCGGGCAGGTGGGTGCCGCCGGCGTACGGCGAATTCACCAGGTAAGCATCGCCGGGGCGCATTTCGTCACCGAATGAGTCGAGCACGGCGGCCACGCTTGCGCCCATCGATCCCAGGTGCACCGGCATGTGCGGTGCATTGGCGACGAGGTTCGCCGCGGCATCGAAGATCGCGCACGAAAAGTCGAGCCGCTCCTTGATGTTGACCGAACTCGCCGTGTGTCGCAGCACGGCGCCCATCTGCTCCGCGACGTGCATGAACAGCGCGTTGAACACCTCGAGCCGCATCGGATCAGGCGCGGCGGCGGCTGCGTCTGGCTGAGTGACGCCGCGTGCAGCCTGCGACCGTTGCAGGACCACCAGGCCGCTCGGCGCGACGCGGCCCGCCCAGCCGGGAGCGATCCAGCTCGTTGCGCCGTCTTCGCAGAGCAGCAAGGGTCCGTGCAGCTGGTCGCCCGGTGCGAGGTCGCGGCGTGCGACGACTGGCACTGTGCGCGAGACCCCCTCGATCCATACCGAGGCACTCGCAGCCGGCGCTGCAGCGTCGGCGCTCAACGGTTTCTTGCCGGTGACCAGGTTCGGTGCTGCCGTCGCCACGCGCTCGATGGCTTCGGCCATGACCGAGCCGATGACCAGGCTCGCCGATTCGTCGGCAAAGCCGTAGAGCTGGCGGTGCGCCTCGAAGAATGCGACGCGAAGCGTGTCGGCGGACTGCCAGGGCAGTTCGAGCGTCGTGTCGGAGCCCGCGAGCCGCACGTGCGCGCTGCCACGCACCTCGACGAGCGAATCGGCGACGCCCTGGCGCAGCAGGTCATCACGCGCATCGGCTTCGAGTCCCTGTAATGCCTGCCTGCCAGCCGCGTGCCCCGCCGCATCGAGCGCAGCTTCGACTGTGCGACGGCGTATTGCGCGACGACCGGTCAAGCCGATGCCATAAGCGGACAGCACGCCCGCGAGCGGATGCAGCAAGACTTCGTCGGCACCGAGCAGCCCGGCCACGGCGCACGCGTGCTGCCCCGCCGCGCCACCAAACGAGAGCAGGCCGAAGCGAGCCGGGTCTTCGCCGTGGTGCAGGGCGAGTTCGCGGATCGCGTTGGCCATGCGCGCGCAGGCGACCTGCAGGAAGGCTTCGGCCAGCGCCTCCACGCCGTACTCGAGTCCCGCTTCGTCGCGGGCCGCCGCGGCCAGCTCGGCGAGTCGCGCGCGCGAGGCAGCCGGATCGATCGGTTGATCGCCCGCCGGGCCGAAGACGTGCGGAAAATGCTCCACTGGAATGCGTCCCAGCACGACGTTGCAATCGGTGATCGTGGCGGGGCCGTTGCGGCGGTAACACGCCGGCCCGGGGTCGGCGCCGGCGGAGGCGGGACCCACCTGCAGGCGACCGTCGGCGAACCGCAGCACCGAACCACCGCCCGCCGCGATCGTGGTGATGTCGACCATGGGAGTCTGCAACCGCACCCCGTCGATCTCGGCGGCAAACCGCCTCGGGATGTCGCCAGTGGACAGGCTGACGTCCGTCGACGTGCCTCCCATGTCGAAGCCGATCAGTCGTCGCGGACCTTCGGCGGTGCCGGCGGCAATCATGCCGACCACGCCCCCGGCGGGACCCGACAGGATGCCGTTCACGCCGCGAAAACCCTCGGCGTCGACGAGCCCGCCGTTGCTCTGCATGAAGGCGACGGTCGCGTCGCCGTGCGCTGCGCGCAGGCTCGCACGGAAAGTTTGCGTGTAGCGCAGGAGAATGGGCGAGAGGTAGGCGTCGGCCACGGTCGTGTCGCCGCGCGCCACGAAGCCGAGCAGCGGTGCGGCAGCGTGCGACGCGATCACTTCGCCGAAACCCGCTGCGCGTGCAATTTCCGCGGCGCGGATCTCGTGGGCCGGATGCCGGAATCCGTGCAGGAATGCGACGGCCACGGCTTCGATGCCCGCCGCTCGCGCCGCCACGAGCGCGCGGCGCAGCGCGTTTCGTCCAGCGGCAGCAGCACCTGCCCCTGGGCGTCCACGCGCTCTGGAATCTCGACGACGTCCCGGTACAGCGGGGAAGGGCGACGGATGGCGCGCGCGAAGATGTCGGGCCGATCCTGGTACCCGATCAGCAGCGCGTCGCGCATGCCCTGCGAGGTGACCAGCAGTGTCGGCGCGCCCGTGCGCTCGAGCAATGCATTGGTGGCGACGGTGGTGCCGAGACGTACTGAAGTCACGCGACGGCCGCAGGCAGCGCCGTGCCGTTCGAGCAGCAGGTCGATGCCGCGCAATGCCGGATCGGCCGGACGATGCGGGTCCCGCGACAGGACCTTGCAGGTGTGCAGCGAGCCATCCGGCGCGGTGCCGACCACGTCGGTGAACGTGCCGCCGCGATCCACGGCGAACGCCCAACCGACCGTTTCGCGTTGTGCAATGTGCGGCAATCGCAACCGGCTCCAGTCCGGCGTCAACGATTGATGGACCACGGCTCCCGGAAATCTCATCCGGGCCTGCAAATATTCTGTCAGATCGGCGGCTGCTCGCGCGCGGACCTGCGCAGCCGGGGCCCTGTCGGGAACTCACGGTCGCGCCGGCCGGGCAGTCTGCGACGCGACGCATGGCATGATGCGAGCCATCATGCCGAAGACCGCACGTCCTGCGCCTGGCGCGCGCGCGCCCGCCGATGTCGAGGAGCGCGCACGCCGGATCGCAGCAATCATCGGGGTCGTGCGCAGGATTCCTCGCGGCCGGGTGACGACGTACGGCGCCGTTGCGGCTCGCGCCGGGCTCCCGCGCCAGGCCCGACTCGTCGGCAAGGTGCTGGCCGGCCTGCCGCAGGACAGCGGCGTGCCGTGGCAGCGAGTGGTCGCAGCCGGTGGGCGCATCGCCTTTCCGGCAGGCTCGCCTGCGCGCGGGCGGCAGATTTCCCGGCTGCGCGCCGAAGGCATCGAAGCTGCGCGCGGACGCGTGGACCTGGCCAGGTACGGCTGGGGCGCAGCCGTGGGCGATCTGGACCAGTTACTGTGGTCGGGCGAATGAGACCCAGACCGCGTTACGCGGTGCGCGAAAGCCTTATCATGCACGGCATGCGGACTGGAGCGCTTCCCGGATGACCGAGCGATACGTCGTTTTTTCACACGGCAAGGACAGCGAGCCGTGGGGCAGCAAGATCGCAGCGATGGCCGAAATCGCGCGCGAGGAGGGCTTCCACGTCGAGTCCGTCGACTATCGCGGCATCGAGGATCCGCAGGCGCGCGTGACGCGACTGCTCGCATTCTGCAAGGACTTGCGTGGATCGCTGGTGCTCGTCGGTTCGAGCATGGGCGGTTACGTGTCGGTGGCGGGTTCCTCGCTGCTGCAGGCGCGTGGCATGTTCCTGCTGGCGCCGGCGCTCTACATGCCCGGCTACGAGAAATTCAGCCCGCGACCCGCGCACTGTCCGACGACCATCGTCCACGGCTGGCGCGACGAGGTGATCCCGGTCGACAACAGCATCCGTTTCGCGAAAGAGCAGAAGGCGACGTTGCACGTCGTCGATTCAGACCATCAGCTCCTCGACCAGATCCGCGCGATCAACCATTTCTTCGCATACTTCCTCTTTCAGATTGACGAGTTCCATTGAGGGAAGGGGAGGAAGGAGAGGAAGGATAGGAAGGGGAGGAAGGAGAGGAAGGAGAGGAAGGATAGGAAGGGGAGGAAGGAGAGGAAGGAGAGGCAGGGCCCACTTCCTTCCTTCCTTCCCTCTCCCCCCCCTCCTCTTGCGCTAGAATCCCCGCCCGGGCCCTTGCCCCGGGGGAAGCATCATGTCCGTTGCCGCCAGGTTACCTGTCGCCGCCATTGCGCTGTCGATGCTCGTCGCGTGCGGGTCGTCCGCGCCGGATCCGCGGGACGAGGCCACAAGCGAGGCGGAAGCCCGGGAACTGGGCCGGGACACGGACAAGACGGTGCTGGACGACATGATCCAGACCGAAGACAGGGCGCGGGCCGTGGAAGACGTGACCATGGACGCCAAGCGCAATCTCGACGAGGCGATCGACGCCCAGACGGACGGCGCAAGCGACGAGCCGGGCGGCAATTAGCTCCGCGCCGCGGCCGCGGCGGGGCGAGTCCATGCAGCGCATCATCGAACCCGAGCTCATGGACGCGGCCGAGCAGGCGCACGCCTATGCGATGGCCGACTTCGCCGAGCCCAACGAACGCTTCGTCGGCTATTTCGCGGCAGCGTTTCCCGAACTGCAGACGGGCGCGGTGCTCGACCTCGGCTGCGGTCCGGGCGACATCGTGCTGCGCCTGGCGACCCGCCATGCCGGACTTACCGTGCATGGCATCGATGGCTCGGCGGCGATGCTGCGGTTTGCCAGCGAAAGCCTGCACGAATCCCCGGAACTCGGCGGCCGCGTGCAGTTCATCGAGGGCTTGCTGCCGGGTGCCACGCTGCCGTTGCCGGGCTACGACGCCGTCGTCAGCAACAGCCTGCTGCATCACCTGCACGACCCGGACGTGTTCTGGCGTGCGGTGCGCGAGGCGGGGGCGCCTGGCGCGGCTGTGCTCGTGATGGACCTGTTCCGGCCGGAGTCTGCGGCGGCGGCGCAGGCCATCGTCGACCAGTACGCCGCGAACGAGCCCGAGGTGCTGCGCCTCGACTTCCTCGCATCGCTCTGCGCCGCGTTCGAGCCCGACGAAATCCGCGCGCAACTGCAGGCGCACGGTCTCGACGGTTTCAGCGTCAGGACCGTCTCCGACCGGCATCTGCTCATCACGGGCCGCCTGCCACCGCGATGAGCGACTTCTCCGCCTTCGAGCGGCTTGCCCTGCCGATAATCCGCGGACTGGTCGCCCTGTGGGTGCGGCCGTCGGTGCTGCCGGACGACGCGAAGTCGCAGCACAGGCCCGGCCGCGTTCCCGTGTACGCGCTCGAAAAGCGCAGCGTGATCGACCTCGCGGTGCTCGAGTACGTCTGCCGCGAGCGGGACCTGCCGGATCCACACCTGCCGGTCGGCGCCAGGGCGGTGCTGGCGGATTCGTTGATCTTCCTCGAGCGCCGCACCGGCTTCTTCGGGCAGCGCATCGATCGCCGCATGCCCGAGGCGCTGCGCGCGCTGACGGTCGCGGCGGGCGAGGATCTCTCGTTCGACCCCGAATTGATTCCGGTGAGCCTGTTCTGGGGCCGCGCCCCGGATCGTGAGCGCACGTGGTTCCGGCTGCTGATCGCCGAGGACTGGGACATTGGCGGGCGCTTCCGCAAGTTCCTCTCGCTGCTCATCAACGGCCGCAACCTGCTCGTGCTGTTCGGCGAGGCCATGCCGGTGCAGTCCGCGATGTCGGAGACGCGGGGCATGCCGCGCGGCCCGCGCCGGATGTGGCGCCAGCTGCGCATGCAGTTCCGCAACCAGCGCGCGGCGACGATCGGTCCCGATCTCTCGCATCGGCGCACGATCGTGACCGAGGTGCTGCGCACGCATGCGGTGCGCGATGCCGTGCGCCAGGAAGCCCGGGACAAGAAGATCTC
Source organism: Pseudomonadota bacterium (assembly GCA_016705325.1). Classification (GTDB taxonomy): domain Bacteria; phylum Pseudomonadota; class Gammaproteobacteria; order Steroidobacterales; family Steroidobacteraceae; genus RPQJ01. Next base: position 24,406 of record JADIYJ010000034.1, read on the forward strand.
GCGCCGCGACGCGCTGAGGGTTGCGCGCGGGTACGCCTACGAAGTCGCAGCGAACTATTCGCACGCGTTCGTCGTGTTTGCGTCGGGAATTCTCGGCCGGCTGTGGAACCGGCTCTACGACGGCGTCGAACTCGCCAATTTCGCAAGCCTGCAGTCCGTCGACGAGGGCAGCGAAATCGTCTACGTGCCGTGCCACCGCAGTCACATGGACTACCTGCTGCTGTCGTACGTCGTGTACCACAAGGGCTATGCGGTTCCGCACATCGCGGCCGGCATCAACCTCAACATGCCGGTCATCGGCTCGTTGCTGCGACGGGGTGGTGCGTTTTTCCTGCGCCGCAGTTTCGGCGGCAACGCGACGTACTCGGCCGTGTTCTCCCGCTACCTGGGCGCGATGATGGCGCGCGGCCACTCGATCGAGTATTTCATCGAAGGCGGCCGCAGCCGCACGGGGCGCCTGCTGCAGCCGAAGACGGGCATGCTCGCGATGACCGTGCGCGCCTACGTGCGCAAGCCGGTGCGCCCCGTCGTGTTCGTGCCCATCTATTTCGGCTACGAGCGCCTGGTCGAAGGCCGCACCTACATCGGCGAGTTGTCCGGGCGGCCGAAGGAGAAGGAATCGATCATCGGCATGCTGCGCGCGCTGCCCGAACTGCGCAGCCGCTTCGGCAAGGTCTACGTCAGCTTCGGCGAGCCACTGCCGCTCGACCGCCTGCTCGAGCGCCACGTGCCGGGCTGGGATCGGCAGCAGCCGGTCACGGAAGAAAAGCCCGCCTGGCTGTCGCCGCTCTGCGTCGACCTGGCCCACCAGATCATGGCGCGCATCAACGCCGCCGCGTGCGTGACGCCGGTCAACCTGATGGGCACGGTGCTGCTCGCGACGCCGCGGCAGCGCATGGGCGAGGCCGACCTGGCCCGCCAGCTCGAGCTGTATGCGTCGCTGATGCGGCAGGCGCCGTATTCGTCGCGCGTCTGGGTCACGCCGCTCGATGGCCAGTCGATGATCCGGCACTGCGATTCGCTGCGCATGCTGTACCGGCAATCGCATCCGCTCGGCGACATCGTCGGCATGTCCGAATCGACGGCGGTGCTGTCGAGCTACTATCGCAACAACGTCCTGCACCTGCTGCTGATGCCTTCGTTGCTGGCGAGCGCACTTTCCTCAACAATACTTCCGTGCGGCGGGTCGACCTGCTGCGCCTGGCGGGCCGCGTCTATCCGTACGTCGCGGATGAGTACTTCCTGCACTGGCGCGAGCACGAACTGCCGGCGGTGGTCGATGAACTGCTCGAGGACCTGCTGAACCACGGCCTGCTCACGGCTTCCGACGACCGCAACGAATGGCGGCGGCCGGCCGCCGAGTCGAGCGAAGCCGTGCAGCTGTCGGTGCTGGCACGAATCAGCGTGCCGATCCTCGAACGCTATTACCTGGCAATCTCCCTGCTGCTGCGTGCGGGCAGCGGGCGCCTGACGCAGGAAGCGCTCGAGCGGCAGTGTCAGCTGACCGCGCAACGCATGGCGATGCTGTACGAACTCAATTCACCCGAGTTCTTCGATCGTGCGCTGTTCGGAAATTTCGTCGGGCGCCTGCGCGCGCGCAACGTCGTCAGCGAGGCCGCCGAGGACAAGCTCGTCTTCGATGCGAAGGTGCTCGAGGCCGTAGCCTCGGACGCGCAGTTCGTGCTGCACGAGCAGATCCGCAACTCCATCCTGCAGGTCGTGCACCGCTGAACTGAGCGCAGGTTCCTGCGGGGGACGGCCCTGCGTCGCCCCGCGGGGCTTCTGCGGTCGCCGAACGGCTGCCTCAGTCCTCGAACTTCTTCTGGCGCAGCACCTTCACCTTGCCGCGCTGCGTCTTGCCCTCGAGGCGCTGCACCTTCGAGGCCCGCGTCGGCTTCGTCTTGCGGCGCGGCTTGGGTTCGACCAGCGCCGCCACGATCATCGTGCGCAACCGGTCGAGCGCGTCCGCACGATTCTGTTCCTGCGAACGCAGTCGCTGTGCGTCGATGACGATCATGCCGGCAGCCGTCATGCGGCGACCCGCAAGGCGTTGCAGTCGCGCGCGTGCATTCGGCCACAGGCCGTCCCACGCGGCCGAATCGAAGCGCAGCTCGACGGCGTTGGAGACCTTGTTGACGTTCTGCCCGCCCGGTCCCGAGGCACGCACGGCGCGGAACTCGATCAGGTCGTCGGGAATCGAGATCGATTCGTTGATTTCGAGCGGCACCGCCGGCACTCAGTCGCGCGGCGCGACGGGCGGAGCCGGTGCCATCTGGACGCGGATTTCGCGCTGCGCGACCGGAATCGTCAGGCCATTGTCCTTGAATAAGCGCCAGATGCGCCGATTCACGTCGGATCGCACGTTGTTGACGCCTTCCTGCGGATCGGGAATCCAGAAGCGCAGCTCGAGTTCGATGCCGTGGTCGCCGAAGCCCATCAGGCGTGCAACCGGCGTGGGCTCGTGCAGGATGCGGGGATGTCCGTGGGTGGCCTGCAGCAGCAGTTTCATCGCGACTTCGGGATCGTCCTTGTAGCTCACGCGGATCGGCAGCTTCAGGCGCACGCGCGGGTCCGTGTAGCTCCAGTTGATCACCGGGTTGGTGATCAGGTTCTGGTTCGGCACCAGCGTCTCGACGCCATCGCGGTCGCGCACGACGACGTAGCGGCCGCGCAGTTCCTCGACCCAGCCGAAGCCCTCGGTCGCGGTGCCCGTGGTGCCGGTGAAGCTGATGACGTCGCCTGGCTTGATCGAGCGGTCCATCAGCAGCACGAAGCCACTGACGAAATTGGCCGCGATGCTCTGCAGGCCGAAACCGAGGCCGATGCCGATGGCGCCCGTGAGCACGTTCAACGTCGTCAGGTCGAGGCCTGCCGCATTCAGCCCGACCAGCACGGAGAGGCCGACCAGGAACGCCTGCACGAACTTCGCGATGCCGATGCGCATCGTCGGGGCGAGCGCGTCGAGCTTCAGCACGTGGCGCTCGAGCCAGCGCGAGACCCACAGCGCGAGCAGCACGAAGACGCTGACCGTGACCAGCAGCTTCATCACCGACCAGACGGAGATCCGCGTCTTGCCCGCCTGCATACCGATGCCGTCGAGGGCGCGGATGACCTCGTCGCCCCAGCCCAGCAGGTGCAGCGAGAGGAAGATCCAGATCACGCCGGTGATCGCGGCGCCCCAGCCCTTGACCCGGGCACGGGTACCGAGCGACACGCGCAGCACGTAGATGACGACCCGGATCAGCAGCAGCAGCCCGATCAGCTGCACCGCCTCGTCGACGATGTCGGCCCGCAGCCCGGCCGCATGCAGCAGGCCATCGACTGCCGCCAGGGCTACCAGGGTCAAGGCCGGTGGCGCGCCGATGAAGAGCAGTTCGCGTAAGCGGTCCGGCAGGTTCTCGGGCTCGGGCGAGACCGTGATGTGCGAGCGGGCGAACCTGGCGGCCCACCAGCCGAGCAGCAGCGCGCCGGTGATGACGACCAGCTGCAGGAAGTTGTCGGGCTGTCGCAGGGTTGCCAGCGCGTCGCCGATGACCTGCAGCTGGCTTCTCATCCTGTCACGCGTTGAGGTCCGGGATCAGCTGGCTCTCGAGGCGGGCGATCTGGTCCTTCAGCAGCAGCTTGCGCTTCTTCAGCCGGCGCAGCTGCACCTGGTCCACGTAGAGGTCGAGCTGCAGGCGATGGATCACGTCGTCGAGGTCGCGGTGCTCGATGCGCAGGCCCCGCAACCGGTGCAGGTTCTGGAACGTCTCGGTGTCGACGTTGTCCGTCTGTTCAGCCATCGCGGGCGCTGTTCGTGGTCCGGTGCGGGGCAGATACTTTAGCCCCCGGCCGCGCAAAAAGGGAGCTAGTCCAGGCCGATGGTCTCCACGCGCTGCCCGAACATCACCACGAACCCCTGCTGCCGGGTATTGCCGTCCAGCGTGTAATCGAAGACGTAGGTGCGTTCGAAGGCCAGCCGCCCGCCGGCGGCCCGGACGACCTTGATCGACCGGAATGCGACGGTCCCGTCAAGCAGCATGCCGCCGGTCGCAGCGCAGGTTTCACGGGCGGCGGCGTTGGCTCGTTCCCGTGCCCCGAGTGCGTCGTGCCAGAACAGCGCGAAGCCGCTGAAGGCGATGCACAGGAGCAGCAGGCTCCACGAGAGTTCCACGGTGGGCGGGGCTCAAAACAGCTTGTGCCAGTGGCGGGAAGCGTCGCCGTACGCCAGGAAATGCGGGTTCAACAGGGTGTCGCGCTCGTTGTAGCGCAGGGGCAGGCCAGCGAGCGTCGTGACCGACCCGCCGGCCGCCTCGACCACCGCCTGCGCGGCCGCGGTGTCCCATTCGCAGGTCGGCCCCAGGCGCGGGTAGAAGTCGGCCGTACCCTGGGCGACCAGGCAGAACTTGAGTGAACTGCCCATCGGCCGCATTTCGTGCGCCCCGATCCGCTCGAGCACGCTGTCGAGCGAGTCGCCGCGATGCGAGCGACTGCCGACGATCACGAGTGGGTCCGCGGCGGGGTGACGCACGTGGATGGGCTGCGCGGTGCCACCGTCGTGCGTCACGAACGCGCCGGCATCTTCGACGCCGTAGAAGACCAGGCTGAGCACCGGTGCCGCGACGACGCCGAGGATGGGCTTGTGGTTACGGATCAGCGCGACATTGACCGTGAACTCGCCGTTGCGGTTGATGAATTCCTTGGTGCCGTCGAGCGGATCGATCAGCCAGAAATCGTTCCACCGGTGCCTGACGTCCGGGGCGTGCTCAGCCGCCGACTCTTCCGAAAGCACGGGGATGTCCGGGGTGAGCTGGCGCAGCCCGGCGCTCAGGATGTCGTGCGCGGCGCGGTCTGCGCGCGTGATCGGCGAATCGTCCGCTTTGTATTCGACGTCGTGGCCGGACGCGTAGACCTCCAGGATCGCGGTGCCGGCGGCTTCGACGATACGCAGCACTTCGGGCAGCAGCGACGCCGGGTCGCGGGTCACGGCATGGTTCAAGCTCATCTCCCGGTAATGGACGGCCGTATCATACCGATCCCGCCTACCCGCCTGTGTCACCCGAACGGCCCGCGCCTATGTCCCTCTTTCCGATCCCCGAGTGGTCCCGCATCGACGTCGTGTGCCTAGACATGGACGGCACCGTGCTCGACCTGCATTTCGACAACCTGTTCTGGCTCGAGGTGCTGCCGCGGCGCTGGGGCGAGGCACGCGGCCTCGATTACGACGCGGCGATGGCGCAACTGCGGCCGCGGTTCGACGCCAGGCGGGGCACGCTCGACTGGTACTGCGTGGATCACTGGAGCGACGAACTCGGGCTCGACATCCCGGCGCTCAAGCACGAACTGCGTGACGAAATCCGCTACCTCGAAGGTGCCGCGGACTTCCTTGACCTGCTGCGGGGCCTCGGCAAGCGGGTGCTGCTGACGACCAACGCGCACCCGCTCAGCCTGCAGGTGAAGGATGCGCAGACCCAGCTGTCGCGGCACTTCGACGAACTCGTCTCATCGCACGAATTCGGCGTGCCGAAGGAGCGCCCGGAGTTCTGGGTGGAACTTGCACGCAGGCACGCTGTGCCGCTCGCCCGCACATTGTTCGTGGACGACAGCGCGACCGTGCTGCAGGCGGCGCAACGGGCGCAAGTGGGTTGGATCTACCAGGTGCTGCAGCCGGACTCGACGCGTCCGCCGCATCCCCCGGTCGATGGCATCGCCGGAGTGCGCAGGCTGGCAGACCTGCGCGATTCTGTCCTCGATCAGCTCTCCGCAGGCGCGGGGCCGGAATCACCGCCGCCCTGAGGCGCGCCGGAGCTTTCGCCCCGCGGGCCGCCCGAACGTCCGCGCCCGCCGCGACGACGACGCGGGCGGGGAGCGCCGCTTTCTCCCTCGCCCGCGCCCGCCTGGGAGGACTGCCGGGGTGCAGGCTCCGCCCTGGCGCCGTCTCCCGCGACCGCGGGCGCCGGTTGGGGCGAGGGTCTTGGCGACGGCCGGCTGGGTGACGAATGCCCGTCCCGACGCGGACCGCCACCCGCGCTGCCGCTGCGACTGCGTCCGCCACCGCCACCGCTGCGCGGAGGGCCGCTGCGACCACCGCGACCACCACCACCGCTGCCACCGCGCGAACCGCCGCCCGGACCGGCGAAGCGCCCGCGCTCGTAGCGCGGCACGGTGATCTCTGCGAGCAGTTCCTGCGCCACGGCGGCGACCGGGATCTTGCGGCCGATGTAGTCCTCGATGTCCGGCAACGACTGCACGTAGTCTTCGCAGCCAAGGCTGATGGCGTCGCCCTCGGCGCCCGCCCGCGCCGTGCGGCCGATGCGATGCACGTAGTCTTCCGGATCCTGCGGCAGGTCGTAGTTGAAGACGTGGCTGACGTCCGGGATGTGCAGGCCGCGCGAGGCCACGTCGGTGCCGATCAGGATCGCGAGTTCGCCGCTGTGGAAGTCGCGGATCATGCGCAGGCGCTTGTTCTGCGGCACGTCGCCGGAGATCGCCTCGGCATTGAAGCCGTTGGCCTTGAGCATCGTCTCGAGTTCGTCGGCGCCACGGCGCGTGTTGACGAAGATCATCGTGCGATGCGGGTCCATCTGCTTCAGCAGGCCCACCAGCAGGCGCGGTTTCTCGTCCAGCGAAGGGTAGTAGACGACCTGGCGCACGCGATCGACCGTCATCTTGTCGGGCTCGATGCGCACGAGTTCCGGGTCGTTCATGTGCTCGAACGCCAGTTCGAGCACGCGCTGCGCGAGCGTCGCGGAAAACAGCAGGTTGAGCCGCTGATCCGGCGCCGGCAGGCGGCGCATGATGTAACGGATGTCGGTGATGAAGCCGAGGTCGAACATGCGGTCGGCTTCGTCGAGGATCACGACCTGGACGGCGCGCAGGTCGAATACGCGCTGCTTGTAGAAGTCGATGAGGCGGCCGGGCGTGCCGATCAGCACGTCGACGCCTTCCTCGAGAATGCGGCGCTGCTTCTCGTAGTCGACACCGCCAAAGGCCAGGCCGAGCGTCAGGCCCGTGTACTGGCCGAGGATCTCTGCGTCGTGATGGATCTGCACGGCCAGCTCGCGCGTCGGTGCGATGATCAACGCCCGCGGGGCGTTGACCGGGCGATCGGCCGGAGCCTCCTTGCGCAGCAGGTTCGAATACATCGCGACGAGGAACGCGGCGGTCTTGCCGGTGCCGGTCTGGGCCTGTCCCGCGATGTCGAAGCCGGCGAGCGCGCGCGGCAGGGTTTGCGCCTGAATCGGGGTGCAGCGCTCGAAGCCGGCATCGGCGATGCCGCGGGCGAGCGACTCAGGCAAGTGGAGGTGAGTAAACGAAATGTCGCTGAGGTGAGTGTCTGACATCGGTCCCGGATCGGCGCACGTGGCCTTGCAAATTACGGAAAAGCGGGTTCAAATAACAGAACGCGGATCAAACCGCTCCCGCCTGAGCATGTCGCCGGCCGATCGGGCCTGGGTCCCGGTCCCACCGTAACGGTGAACCCGACCGGCGGACCCGGCGCAACGGAATCCCCTCAAGAACTCCAGTCAACGGCCAGCAATCTCGATAGTTTGCCCTACGCAGACCCCTGCCGTCACCCGATTCCGGGGACGCACACAAACCCCTCAAGAAAGTACCAAGTGCCCAAATACCCTTTTCAGCCAGCGGAGGTAATCTCTGGTGAGCCAGCAGATCGTTCACGTCTCGGACTCGAGCTTCGAGCAGGACGTATTGAAGTCCAATGTTCCCGTCCTTCTGGACTTCTGGGCTGAGTGGTGCGGACCATGCAAGATGATCGCACCGATTCTGGATCAGATAGCGGCGGAGTACGCGGGGAAGGTCCTCGTCGCGAAGATGAACGTGGACGAGAACCCCAGAACCCCAATGAAATTCAGCGTCAGAGGCATCCCAACGCTGATCCTGTTCAAGAACGGTCAGCTGCAAGGCCAGAAGATCGGCGCGGTCCGCAAGGCCGACGTCGCGGCTTTTCTGGACAGCAACCTGTGAGAGGTTACCTGGGCAACCCGAACCGCAACCGCCAGGGCAACAAGCGCGGTCGCGGGGGCGGTGGCCCGGACGGAAATCGTGGCCCGCGGCAGGACGAACTGCCGCCGGACGATTACCTGATGGAAGGCGACGACCTCGACGTCATCAGCCCGGCCGAGCTGGAAGCCAGCCGCAAGTCGATGAACCTGAGCGAGCTCAAGCACAAGCCGATCCCGAAGCTGCTCGAACTCGCCCAGTCGATGGGTCTTGAGAACCTGGCCCGCTCGCGCAAGCAGGACATCATCTTCTCGATCCTGAAGGCGCATTCGCGCAACGGCGAAAGCATCTACGGCGACGGGGTGCTCGAGATCCTGCAGGACGGCTTCGGCTTCCTGCGTTCGCCCGAACAGTCGTACCTGGCGGGACCCGACGACATCTACATCAGCCCGTCGCAGATCCGCCGCTTCAACCTGCGCACCGGCGACACGCTTTCCGGCCTGATCCGCCCGCCGAAGGACGGCGAGCGTTATTTCGCGCTCCTGAAGGTCGGCGAGATCAACTTCGATTCGCCGGAGAACGCCCGCAGCAAGGTCCTGTTCGAGAACCTCACGCCGCTGCACCCGACGCGGCGCTTCAAGCTCGAGCGCGGCACGGGCAGCACCGAAGACCTCACCGCGCGCATGATCGACCTGATCGCGCCGCTCGGTAAGGGCCAGCGCGGCCTGATCGTCTCGCCGCCCAAGGCCGGCAAGACGATGCTGCTGCAGAACATCGCCAATTCGATCACCGGCAACCACCCCGAGGTGTACCTGATCGTGCTGCTGATCGACGAGCGGCCCGAGGAAGTCACCGAGATGACGCGCACCGTGCGCGGCGAAGTCGTGTCGTCGACGTTCGACGAGCCGGCCAGCCGTCACGTGCAGGTCGCCGAGATGGTGATCGAGAAGGCCAAGCGCCTGGTCGAGCACAAGAAGGACGTGGTCATCCTGCTCGACTCGATCACGCGCCTGGCGCGCGCCTACAACACCGTCGTGCCGAGTTCCGGCAAGGTGCTGACGGGCGGCGTGGACGCCAACGCGCTGCAGCGGCCGAAGCGCTTCTTCGGCGCCGCGCGCAACATCGAGGAAGGCGGCAGCCTGACGATCCTCGCCACCGCGCTGATCGACACCGGTTCGCGCATGGACGACGTGATCTACGAAGAGTTCAAGGGCACGGGCAACAGCGAAATCCACCTCGATCGCCGCATTGCCGAAAAGCGTGTCTACCCGGCGTTCAACATCAACCGCTCCGGCACGCGCCGCGAAGAGTTGATCACCTCGTCGGAAGAACTGCAGAAGATCTGGATCCTGCGCAAGCTCCTGCACCCGATGGACGAACTGGCGGCCGCGGAATTCCTCATCGACAAGATGAAGGACACCAAGACCAACGGTGAGTTCTTCGAGGCGATGAAACGCTGACCGCGCATTCGGAGCGCGTCCGGGGCATCGTCGCGATGCTCGTGTCCGTGGCCTGTTTTTCGGTCATGGACGCGATGCTCAAGCTCCTGTCGGGGCACTACCCCTCGCTGCAGGTCGCATTCCTGCGCGCGGCGTCGTCGCTGCCGTTCGTCCTTGCCGTCATCGCCATCCGCGGGCGGCTCGGGCGCGTCCGGCCGGTCAACCTCCGGCTGCATCTGCTGCGCGGCGCGCTTTCGGTGCTGATGCTGTACAGCTTTATCACCGCCGTGCGCGAGTCGTCGCTCGCCACCACGTACTCCATCTTCATGTGCGCGCCGCTGCTCGTCGCGGCGCTGTCCGTGCCGATGCTGAAGGAAAAGGTCGTCAGCGGTCAGTGGTTTGCCATTGCCGTCGGCCTGTCTGGCGTGCTGCTGATGCTGGGGCCCGTGAATGGCCAATGGCTGTCGACGGGCTCGCTGTGGGCCATCGTCGCGCTGTGGACGTACGCCCTTGCCGTGGTCTCGCTGCGCCTGCTGTCGCGCACGGATACCACCGAGAGCATGGTGCTCGGGTTCACGCTGCTGCTGATGATCGGTGCGGGCCTGCTGGCGATTCCGGGCTGGCAGACGATCGACTGGGGCAGGGATCTGCTGCTGATCCTGGGCGTCGGCGTCATGGGTTCCATCGGCCAGAACCTGATCACGGTGGCGTTCCGCAGCGCGCCGGCGGCGGTCGTCGCGCCTTTCGAGTACACCGCCATGCTGTGGGGCGTGCTGCTCGACATTGCGATCTGGAGCGTCTTCCCGAGTGCGCTGACGCTGATCGGCGCGTCCGTCGTCATCGGCGCGGGGCTGTACCTGATCCAGCGCGAGCGGCGGCAGGCGGCTGTTGCGACGGAAGCCTCCACACAGCATTAGTTCGTTGCGCGCCGCGGCGTTGCTGAGGACGCCGGAGGGCGACGGCGGTTGATCCGGTCCCTTCCCCCGAGCTTGGAAAGGCAGACACGCACGGGTTGCAAGCGGTCGATCCGGTACTTTCCCCCGAGCTTGGAAAGGCAGACACGCGCTCGGGGGAAAGTACCGGATCGACCGCTTGCGTTACGGCGCCTGGGCGAGTTTTCGGGCACGCCCGAAAACATCGCACGGCGCAGCAGCGTCACCGTGCGCACACCGCAGCAGCTTGCGCAGCCGTCGCCGGGCGGATCAGGCGTAGCCGGGCCGCGGTATTCCACGCGACGGGGTCCTGATTCATCATCGCCGAAACAAGGCGCGCCCGGACGCGCCACTTGTACCGGCAATGTTTGCCTGCAAGAGAATCAAAGCGGGAGATCAGCCAGGTGAGCAAAGGGGGGGGGGGGGGGGGGGGGGGGGGGGGGGGGGGGGGGAGGGGGGGGGGGGGGGGGGGGGGGGGGGGGGGGGGGGGGGGGGGGGGGGGGGGGGGGGGGGGGGGGGGGGGGGGGGGGGGGGGGGGGGGGGGGGGGGGGGGGGGGGGGGGGGGGGGGGGGGGGGGGGGGGGGGGGGGGGGGGGGGGGGGGGGGGGGGGGGGGGGGGGGGGGGGGGGGGGGGGGGGGGGGGGGGGGGGGGGGGGGGATCGGTTGGAATTCCGCGCGCTTCGACTGGATGTCGATGCGCCGTGCGACGTTCCCGGGCATGCCCGGGAACTCGCTCAGGCGCCGTACCGCAAGCAGTCGATCCGGTGGTTCTTCCGGCCCGCGTGTCTGCCTTTCCGCGAGCCGGAAGAACCACCGGATCGACTGCCTGCTACGACACCCGAGCCTTTTCCGGGCGAACCCCGAGCAACCCGCCGGCGCTACGACTCCCGCGCGATCGCGCGATAACCGATGTCCTTGCGGTACTGCACGCCTTCCCAGCGGATGACGCCTGCAAGTTCGTACGCCTGCTGCTGCGCAGCGCGCACGGTGTCGCCAAGACCGACGGCGCAGAGCACCCGGCCGCCGTTCGTCACCACCTTGCCCGCGGCATCCAGCATCGTGCCGGCGTGGAACACCTTGCCCGGCATCGCCGCCGCCGCGTCGAGGCCGTGGATTTCGTCGCCCTTGCGCACATCGTCCGGATAACCACCGGCAGCCATGACGACACCCACGGCTGCGCGCGGATCCCAGTCGACCTTGATGCCCTCGAGCTTGCCGTCGAGCGCAGCCTCGCACAGCGGGGTGAGGTCCGAACGCATGCGCGCCAGGATCGGTTGCGTCTCCGGGTCGCCAAAACGGCAGTTGAACTCGAGCACGTTGGGCGTGCCGTCCGGGTGAATCATCACGCCGGCGTACAGGAAGCCGAGGTACGGCGTGCCTTCCCGGGCGAGCGCAGCCACGGTGGGCAGCATCACTTCACGCATGATGCGCTCGTGCAGCTCGGGCGTGACGACCGGCGCCGGCGAATAGGCACCCATGCCGCCCGTGTTCGGGCCTGCGTCGCCATCGCGCAGGCGCTTGTGGTCCTGCGAAGTGGCGAGCGGCAGCACGGTCCTGCCGTCGACCATCGCGATGAAGCTGGCTTCCTCGCCTTCGAGAAACTCCTCGACCACGACCAGGTCGCCGGCATTGCCGAAACGGCCGGCGAACATGTCTTCGGCGGTCTGCACCGCTTCGTCGGTGGTCGAACAGATCACGACGCCCTTGCCCGCGGCGAGGCCGTCGGCCTTGACCACCAGTGGCGCCTTCTGTGCGCGAATCCACGCCGCGTCGAAGTTGTCGCGCGTGAACTTGGCGTACGCCGCGGTGGGAATGCCGTGGCGCTTGAGGAAATCCTTGGTGAAGGCTTTCGAGCCTTCGAGCCGCGCAGCGAGTTTGCTCGGCCCGAAGCAGCGCAGTCCCGCGGCCGCGAACGTGTCGCAGAGGCCGATGACGAGCGGCGCCTCGGGGCCGACGATGGTGAGGCCGATCTTTTCGCGCTGGGCGAAGGCGAGCAGGGCAGGCACGTCGTCCGCGGCGATGTCGACGTTGGTCGTGTTCGGCTCGAGCCGCGTGCCCGCGTTGCCCGGTGCGACGAAGACCTGCGTCACGCGCGGTGACTGTGACACCTTCCACGCCAGGGCGTGCTCGCGGCCACCCCCGCCGATGATCAGGACCTTCATTCGCTTACCCCATGGCGCGGGTCAGGGACGCCGCAACGCGCTAGTGACGGAAGTGCCGCATCCCCGTGAACACCATGGCGATGCCATGCTCGTCCGCGGCGGCGACGACCTCAGCATCCCGCATCGATCCGCCCGGCTGGATCACGGCCTTGATGCCATGCTCGGCGGCCGCGTCGAGGCCGTCGCGGAACGGAAAGAACGCATCGGACGCCATGGCGGAGCCGGCCGGTTCGAGGCCGCCGTCGCGCGCCTTCATCGCGGCAATGCGGGTGCTGTAGACGCGGCTCATCTGCCCGGCGCCGATGCCGATGGTCATGCCCTCGCGCGCGAAGATGATCGCGTTCGACTTCACGTACTTGCAGACCTGCCACGCGAACGTGAGGTCGAGCAGCTCCTGCGCCGTGGGTGCGCGCCTGGTGACGACCTTGAAGTCCGACGGCGCGACCATGCCAAGATCGCGCGTCTGCAGCAGCAGGCCGCCATTGACGCTGCGCAGTTCCACGCGGCTGTTGCTCGGCGTGAACGGTCCCGTCACCAGCAGACGCACGTTCTGCTTCATGGCGCAGACTTCACGCGCCTCGCGCTCGACCGACGGCGCGATGATCACCTCGACGAACTGGCGCTCGACGATCGCCGACGCCGTGCCGGCATCCAGCGGCCGATTGAACGCGATGATGCCGCCGAACGCCGAGGTGGGATCGGTGCGGTACGCGTTGTCGTACGCGGCGCGGATCGTGGCCGCGACTGCAACACCGCACGGATTCGCATGCTTGACGATGACGCACGCCGGCGCCTCGAACTGCCGCACGCATTCGAGCGCGGTGTCCGCGTCCGCCAGGTTGTTGAACGAGAGTTCCTTGCCCTGCAGTTGCGAGGCCGAACCCACGCTCGCGCCCTGCGCGTCGCTGGCGACGTAGAACGCGGCCTGCTGATGCGGGTTTTCGCCGTAGCGCAGGTCGAGCCGCTTGCGGAACTGCAACGGCAGCAGGTCGGGGAAGTCGGCCGCCGCCGGCCCGCCGGCGCCGTTGGAGCGAACCGCCTGCGACAGGTACGAAGCCACCATGGCGTCGTACTGCGCCGTGTGTGCGAATGCCTTGGCGGCGAGCCGCAACCGCGTGTCGTCGCCGATGCTGCCGTCGGCGCGATCCATCTCGGCGAGCACCGAGCCGTAATCGAGCGGATCGACCACGATGGCGACGCGGTCATGGTTCTTCGCCGAGGCGCGCACCATGGCCGGGCCGCCGATGTCGATGTTCTCGACCGCGTCCTCGAACGCGCAACCCGGCTCCGCGATCGTCGCGGCGAACGGGTACAGGTTGACGACGACGAGGTCGATCGCCTCGATGCCGTGCTCGCGCATCACCGCGTCGTCGATTCCGCGGCGGCCGAGCAGGCCCCCGTGGATCTTCGGGTGCAGCGTCTTGACCCGCCCGTCCATGATCTCCGGGAAGCCGGTCACCGCGGACACGTCGATCGCCTCGATGCCTTCGCCGCGCAACAGCCGCGCGGTACCGCCGGTCGAAATGATCTGCACGCCGCGGCGCGCCAGCTCCTGCGCGAATTCGAGCAGCCCTTCCTTGTTGGAAACGCTGATCAATGCGCGCTGCACGGGCGGATTCACGGGCGTCAGCCTGCGATGCCGTAGACGCGCAGCTTCTTGCGCAGCGTGCCGCGATTGATGCCGAGAATGTCGGCAGCGCGGCTCTGGTTGCCGGCGGAGAAATCGAGGACCGCACGGAACAGCGGCTCCTCGACTTCGCGCAGCACCAGGTCGTACAGGTGACCGGGGGCGTGGCCATTGAGGCTGGCGAAGTAACTGCCGAGCGCCTGCTCGGTGAGCGACCGCAGCGGCACGCCGTGGCCGTTGCTCGCGTGAGCGGCCGGCTTCGGCTCGCGTCGGGTGTTTGCTTGCTTGCTGCGCGCCGCCATCGCGGGGCTTCCTCTCGTTCTGTTCGTCGTGCCGCGAAGCGGGAGAAGATTCGTCAGGCTGCCACGGCGGCCGCAGAGTCTTCCAGTGCGTCGAAGTAGTCACGCACCTGCGCGAGCTGTGTCTCGACCGACACCGCCTGCATGACGGACTGACGGAACGCCTGCGCCTGCGGGCGTCCTGAGCAATACCAGCCGATGTGCTTGCGCGCGATCCTGACGCCGGGCTCGGGGCCGTAGAATTCGTACAAATCGCGCAGGTGCGTGAGCATGATATCACGCACTTCAGGGAAGGCAGGAGGCGGCTTGATCCGTCCCTGCAGCAAGGCGTCGATCTCGCTGAAAATCCACGGCCGGCCTTGCGCCGCGCGCCCGATCATGATCCCGTCGGCGCCGGTCGCCCGCAGTACTTCGATCGCCTTCGCGGGCGAGTCGATGTCGCCATTGGCGAACACGGGAATGCGCACGGCTTGTTTCACCGCAGCAATGGTCGCGTACTCGGCGTCGCCATTGAACCGGCAGGCACGCGTGCGGCCATGCACGGCGAGGGCCTGGATGCCCGCCTGCGCGGCGATGCGTGCGATGTTCACCGCATTGCGTTGATCGGGCGCCCATCCGGTGCGGATCTTGAGCGTCACCGGCACGTCCACTGCCGCAACCGTCGCCGCCAGGATCGCTGCCACGTGGCGTTCGTCGCGCAACAACGCCGAACCGGCATCCTGGTTGCACACCTTCTTCGCCGGGCAACCCATGTTGACGTCGATGACCTGCGCGCCGGCGTCGACATTGCGACGCGCGGCCTCCGCCATGGAGTCGGGGTCGCCCCCGGCAATCTGTACCACGCGCGGTTCGGGTTCATCGGTGTGATCCCGACGCCGTCGCGACAGTTCGGTGTCCCAGAGCCGAGGGTCGGCAGCAATCATCTCGCTGGCGGCGAGTGCGGCTCCGAGCCGGCGACAGAGACGGCGGAAGGGCAGGTCCGTCACGCCCGCCATCGGTGCCAGCAGCGCGTGGCCCTCGAGCCGAAAAGGGCCAATGACGATGGGGGGCGGCGCGAGCCACGGCCCGCGCCCGGCTGCGGTCGGCGCGTTCACTGCGGCGCCTGGCTCGAAGGCGGCGCTGTAGCGACGGGTTCGGCGCACCGGATCACGCCGTTCTCATCGCGCAGGCAGACGTCGAGCCGGTAGCCGACGGCTTCCGCCGCGGTGCCGACGATTGCGAGTTCCGCCTCGGTCGTCGCGCCTGCGGGCAGCAGTCGCGTCGCCCGGGCGGGATCTCTCAGGTATTCGGCAGGCCGGAAATCACGCCGGGCGACGGTGCCGCCGAAGCGGTCTTCGAGCTCGAGCCGCAGCAGCGGCATCGGCTGGGCGAAGGCCGCACGGTTCTTCACGCTGGCACGCACGGTCATCGTGCCGGCGGAGGAGGGTGCAGATTCGTTGGCGCCCCACTGGCGCAGCTCGAACGCAGCGAGGTTCCAGTTCGGCGGCAGCGGCGTGCCGAAACTCGAGTAAACCGAGCGCAACGCAGGGCCGAGCGTCGCCCCGCGCGCCAGCCGCAGGCGGTTGTGATGCGCAAGCTGCACGGTGAGCAGCAGCGCCAGCAGCAGCGCGCCGACGCCCCAGGCCCAGCGCACCCTGCTGTCGTTGGCGGCTGCGGCCAGGTCGTCCACGAGTCCGCGATCGTGGCCGCCGATCTCGAACGAGTCATCCTGTTCAGGCTCGGGCGGACGGCGCCAGTGTGCCGGCACCGGTGCGATGGCGGGCCGCGCGCTGCCAATCGACGGCGCGACGGTTGCCGTCGACTCGACGGCGATGGTGGCCACGGCCGCTGCCTCGGCGGGCGGTATCTCCTCCAGGGGAGCAATCGGTTCGGCCGGCTCGGCAACGGCTGGTTCGAGGTCAACCGGTTCCGCGACAGCGGTCTGCGTGGAGTCCGCGCGGGCGTCGTCCACTGGCTCGATGGCATCGGCAGCCACGAGCCTGGGCGCCATCACCGCTTCGGTCCCGAACAGGCGGCGGTGCGAGCCGGTGATCTCCGCAAGGTGCTGCTCTTCGATTTCCCGTTCGATCTCGCGCTCGAGAAAATCCTCCTCGAACCCGTCGAAGCCTTCGGCACGCTCGATCTGGATGCGCTCGCCTTCGAGCGTGATGTCCTCGACCGATTCGGGTTCGTGGACCCAGACCGGCGGATCGTTCGCGTCGTGTTCGGCTTCTTCGCCCGTCTCGCCTTCCTGCAGGAATCCGACCAGTTCGGCCGAACTGGTCTCGCCCTTGAGTCCGGCGCGATCTCCGGGGGACGACGCGCCGAACCTGTTCTGCCAGTCGCGCACGTCGACGAAAACCTGTTCGATGTCGTCGACCGAGAAATGGAACTCCGGACCGCTGCTGCCTGCGCCAGCGGAGAGCAGACCGACAGCCGTTGCGCCTGGCAGGCCACCCGCACTCATCGCGCCTGGTGGAACAGGCTCACCCAGCGTCGAGTCAGGGCCGTCGACCGGCAGCGTGTCGCTGAGTCGCGGCAAGGCGTCGAACGCGCTGCCGCAGCGGCCGCAACGGACGGTGCCGTGCGCGGCACGCAATGCCGCCGCCGGCACGCGAAAGCGCGTAAGGCATTCGGGACACTGGGAATACATCGGTCGTAATTCTATTTCCGGACGGCGTCTTGTGCGCGCCGGCAACCCGTCAGCAGCCCCCACCCATCGCGTTCCCTGGTCAGGCCGACATCAAACCACGGCCGGTAAGCGGCTGTCACGGCATCTGCCTGCTCGACCAGCAGTCCGCTGAGGGCGATTCGACCACCGACGCGGGTTCTCGCGGCCAGGAGGGGCGCCAGTTCGACCAGTGGGCCGGCCAGGATATTGGCCAGCAGCACGTCGACCTCGGCCTGTCCGGCCTCCCGGTCGGCCGTGACCCGGATGCGGTCGGGTACGCCATTGCGTTCGGCATTCTCCCGCGTTGCCCGCAGGGCCTGGGGATCGATGTCCATGGCGACGGCCCGGCGGGCGCCCAGGCGCAATGCCGCGATCGCCAGGATGCCGGAACCGCAGCCGTAATCGATGACGTCCGCGCCGGCGAGCCACGGTCCGCCGCCGTCGTTACCGGTTGCGGCGCCAGAATCGAGCCACTCGAGACAGAGCGCGGTGGTCGCGTGCGTGCCGGTGCCGAAGGCGAGTCCCGGATCGAGTTCGAGCAGGACCACGTCGGCGTTGGGCCCGATTGCCTCCGCATCTGGGCGCTGGCCGCCGGGACACACCCACAGTCGCCGCCCGAACCGCATCGGCTTGAAATCCTTGAGCCACTCACGTTCCCAGACGCGGTCGGCGAGGGACTCGAACCGGGCCGTCAGGGCGATGAGCAGGGGGTCGAGACCGTGCACCGAACCGAGCGCAGCGCGCAGTTGATCAGCGTCGGCATCCGCCGCGAAGACGGCTCGCACGACGATCGTCGGCCAGAGTGGCATGGCGCCGGGCGCTGGCTCGAGGACCGGATCGTCGGCTGCGTCGAGCAGCGTGACGGACAGTGCGCCCAGTTCGAACAACGCGTCTTCGTACGGCTCGGGATCGTGCGTGCCGACGTCGAGGCTCAGTTGCAGGAAGGGCATGCGATCAGTCTAGTGCGTTTTTCGAGGTGCAGACAGCGGGCTGCAGGCGCCGTGTCCGGTGTCCTTTCCGGCGAGCGGAAAGGCAGACACGCTCGCCGGAAAGGACACCGGACACGGCGCTCGACATGCCGCGCCTGAGCGATCTCGGAAACGCAGAGCGTCGCTCTCGCGCCGTCTGCGTTTTACTAGATCGCACGGCGCAAGTGGCGTCAACAGGTGCAAACGAGACGAGCGCCGATGGCCTCAGCGTGCTTTCGTCAGACACGGCGGGCAGTGGTAGGGCACGGGCATCGAACCGGTGTGATCGGCGCTACACGGCCTTAACTGAAAAGACCTCTCGAGCAAGCACGAACACGCTGGCGTGTGACCTGCGCGTAAATCGTCAACGAAGTCCGGAGCGCCCCTGAGGAATCGGCGGCTCGTTCTCAGCCGGAATCCGCCACGTCACGCAGTCAGGCAGGGTCATTCACGGTCAGCGATTTGTAGCCGATGGTAACCAGGCGACGGCTCGAGAATCCCTTCAAGACACGGCTGAACGTATTCCTGGAGACGTTGCAGAGCATCGCGATTTCGGCCTGCGACGCGGGAATTTCGGTCGACAGATTTGCGTATGGGCCCGACGCCCAACGCTGGCCGGCCAGGCGACGTCGCAGAAGTTGTCGCAGATCGTCGCCGGGCACGCGGCGCAGTTCTGTGTCGCTCCTCGCGACTGCGCTGATGCGACGGTGACCCCGTTCGACAATCCTGGGAAAGGTACCAAACCAGTCTCCGGGCCACAGCATCTGCAGCAGCACCGCATCCGAGTGGGTGAACCTGCACTGCATGGAGACCACTCCGCAGGCGACACCAAACACGTCAGTCCCGACATCGCTCGCCTGCAAGAGCACGCTGCCGGCGGCACGGGATTTCGGGCGGGCCAATGCGAGGAGGTCGCGCCTGAAGTGCGGATGGCTGTCTGCGAACCACCCGCGGATCGGGACACCGGCTGGAACGCTCGTGACACGGGCCTTGGCCATGCTGACTCACCGCCCGAAGTCACTGGGCGCCACCGCAATTGTGCCATCTTGGGCAAAGGGCGCAGATGCGCCGTGCTATATGGTGCCGCCGTCCATGGGGCAGTGAGACGCCCCACATCCCGAACCCCGAGGGACCCGCCATGAGTAGCCGTGTTCTTGCGATCCTGATCTGTGCATCCATTGCAGTTGTCTCGTCCGTCGGCGCTCGCGCCCAGTCGACGGCGTCCTGGAGCAGCCCGTCGCTCCGCAACGAAACCGTCGTCGGGCCCAACGGCGCGGTCACGACGAGCACGGCGCTGCTCGCCAATGACAAGTGGGGGATCGGCGACCGAAAGCGCGTCGAGCAAGTGACCGACGGCGTCTACGCGATGCGCGGCTGGGGAATCGCCAGCAGCTTCGCGATCGACGCCCCTGGCGGCTGGATCATCGTCGACACCGGCGACTACACGCAGGCCGCGGCGGAGATGCGCGCCATGCTCGAGCAGACGCTCGGCCACAAGGTCAAGGTGGCCGCTATCCTTCTGACCCATTGGCACTACGGCAACGGCACCGGTGCCTGGCTCGACGAAGGTACCGAGGTCTGGGGCCACGAGTACCTGGACCGCAACCGCAATACTTCGAGCGGTATCAGCGTGCTGAGCGGCATCTACCAGGCGCGTGCGGCCGCGCAGTTCGGCGTGTTTCACCCACGTAGCGGGCCCGACGCGTTCCCCAACCAGCTCGGCTTCCCGCCGGAGAAGCTGCTGGCGGGCTCCAGCTACCAGCCACCGACACAGCTGTTCCCGCACGGGCGCGTCGAAGACGTGGTCGTCGCCGGCGAGCCGGTGCAGGTCGCTCCTGCCCGCTCGGACACGAGCGACAGCGTCGGCTTTTACTTTCCGCGCAAGCGCATGATCGTGATCAACTTCATGGTGCCGGGCGGCATCTTCAACGTGTACACGCTGCGCGGCGGTCCCTATCGCAATCCGTCGGTCTTCATCGAGGACGCGCGCTGGATTGAGTCGAAGAACGCCGAGATCCTGCTCGACATCCACGGCCCGACGCTGAAGGGCGAGGACGCCGTGCGCGACGCCGTGCAACGCTCCGTGGACGGCGTGCAGCTGATCCACGACCAGACGCTGCGCCTGATTTCGCATGGCCTGGACGGGCGACGGGCGGCCGAACAGGTATACATGCCAGGCAACCTGCGCGGGGACTGGGAGAACTACGGCCAGGTCGAGAGTCACGTCCGGCAGGTCTACAACGGCACGCTCGGCTGGTTCGGCGGCGACGTCTACGACATCAATCCGCTGTCCGAGCATGAAGAAGCGGCGCGCACCGTGCAGATGATGGGCGGCCAGGCCGCGGTCCATGAGGCCGCCGCCAACGCCAACGCGCAGGGCGGGCTCGCCAACTGGCGGTGGACGCTCCGGCTGACTTCGCTGCTGCTGGACCTCGACGCAAACGACGCCGAGGCACGCACGCTGCGCGCGGCGGCGGCGCGGCAGCTCGGTCAGCGCACCTCGTCGGCCAACGCGCGCGGCTTCTACCTGACGGAGGCACTGCAGATCGAAGGCGGGATGAAGGCCGCGGGTCAGCCGGTGACGCTCGACGGGATCCGTCGGTTCCTAGGCACGCCCACAGCGCAGGCGCTCGCCGCGGCGTCCGTGGACGAGAACCTGCAGTTCGTGCGCTACCTCGTCGATCCGCGCAAGGCCGAGGGGCTGCGCCAGTCCTTCACGCTCGCCGTCGACGGCGACCCGCGCATCCGGCGGCTCGATCTGCGCAACGGCGTGCTCGTGATTGCGGATGCGAGTGCAGCGGCGCCGTCGCACTTCCAGCTCACGCGACAGGAACTCGCCGCGTTCGTGCTCGGCACGCGCTCACCGTCGACCGCGGACGCACTGACTCAGCTCGACCGCGTGCTTGATCGAAGCCATCTCATGCCCCCCGGCGCGGTGGAGTCCGTGATGAAGGGAATGAAGATGGGCGGCGACGCCGAGCACTAGCCGCGCTCGGCCGGTGCTCGGCGCCACACGCACGTTGCTTCTTGAACCACCTGGGGACAGGACCAGCCAAGCCATGAGTCACGCAAGTCCAACCGTCCGGATCGCCTGCACCGGCGCCGTCCTGCTGTGTGCCATCGTGCCGGCCGCGCCGGCATCCGCGGACGAAGCAGCCGAGGCGGACGAGGCCAGCCTCGCGATGCAGCTGTCCAATCCGGTCGCGGCGCTGATCAGCGTGCCGCTGCAGCTCAACTACGATCAGGACATCGGGCCTGCGGATGAAGGGGATCGCTGGCTGCTCAATGTTCAGCCCGTCATTCCGTTTGACCTGAGCGATGACTGGAATCTGATTTCGCGCACGATCCTTCCGGTCGTGCGCCAGTCGGACATCTTCCCGGGCTCCGACACGCAGACCGGGGTCGGCGACGTCGTGCAGAGCCTCTTCTTCTCGCCCAAGGCGCCGACGGCCTCGGGCTGGATCTGGGGCGCCGGGCCGGTGCTGCTGCTGCCGACGGGTTCGAACGACCTGCTGACGACCGACAAGTGGGGCGCGGGTCCGACGGCCGTGGTGCTCAAGCAGTCGAACGGCTGGACGCGTGGCATGCTGGTCAATCACATCTGGTCGTACGCCGGCGGCGACGATCGTGCCGACGTCAATGCCACTTTCATGCAACCGTTCCTCACGTTCACGACGCCGACGCAGTGGACCTTCGCCCTCAATACCGAGTCGAGCTACGACTGGGAGAACGAGCAGTGGTCGGTGCCCGTCAATGTCAGCGCTTCGAAGCTGACGCGGATCGGCAAGCAGCTGGTCAGCCTGGGCGGCGGCGTTCGGTACTGGGTCGACAGCCCGGACAGTGGCGCGGAAGGCTTCGGGCTGCGCTTCACGATGACGCTGCTGTTCCCGCGCTAGAGGATCAATCATGACCGAGGTACGCAAGGCAGTACTGGTCGGCTCAGTGACGGCCACCTTCGCGGCGACCGCGCTGTTCGCCGGCACTGCACAGGCCGGCGGGCTCCTGCTCTACGAGTTCGGCACGGCCGAGCCCGGGCTCGCCGCGGCCGGCTATGCCGCACGCGCGCAAGACGCATCGACAGCGTTCACCAACCCGGCCGGCATGACGCAACTCGACGGCACGCAAGTGCTCGTGGGCGGCCAGCTGATGTGGCTGAACACGCAGTTCTCGGTCGATGGCGCCACCTCGCCGGGCCTCGGCAGCAGCGACGGCGGTCGCGTGTATGGCTCGGACGGGCACGTCCCGGGCGGCGGTGCCTTCCTGACACACCGCGTGTCGCCCGATCTCGCGCTGGGTTTCGCCGTGGCGGGCAACTTCGGCTCCATGCTGGACTACGACGACGACTGGGTGGGTCGCTACCGCGTGCAGGACGCCGACCTCGTCGGCGTTTCCGTCGTGCCGTCGATCGCGTATCGCGTGAATGACAAGCTGTCGCTCGGCGCGGGCATCAACGGCATGTACGGCATGTTCGACCAGCGGGTTGCGATCAACAACGCATTGCCGTCGCTGGGCGATGGTCAGCTCGAGATCGACGACGACACCTGGGGCTGGGGTGGCAATGTCGGTGTGCTGTACGAGCCGGCGCCAGGCACGCGCCTCGGGCTCACCTACACCTCGGCGATCGACCTCGATTTCAGCGGTCGAGCGAAGTTCTCCGGGATCGGCCCGATCCTGACCGCGCTGCTGCGGTCGCGCGGCCTGCTCGATGCGCGCGTGGATGTTGGCGCCAAGGTGCCGCAGCAGGTGATGGGGAGCGTGTACACCGATATCGATGACCGTTGGGCCCTGATGGGCAACGTCGGCTGGCAGGACTGGTCGGAGTTCGGCGAGACAGAGATCGGCATCGACAATGCGCAGAACCCGACCAGCCTCACCAATCCGCTTTCGTTCGACGACACCTGGCACGTCGCAGTGGGCGCGCAGTACCACACGAACGATCAGTGGAAGGTGAACGTCGGCCTCGCCTACGATTCGGGCTTCCAGGACGGCAACGACGTCTCGCCGCTGTTCCCGGTCAATTCCGCGTGGCGATTCGGCATCGGCGGCGAGCGCCAGGCCAGCGAATCGTTCAAGTGGGGATTCACGACGGCGCTGCTCTACGGCGGTAACATGGATGTCGACAAGCGCAGCGCGCTGCCCCCGGTGCTCGGCGGGCGCGGCAATCTGGTGGGCTCGTACGACCAGTCGCTGGCCGTCGTGCTGACCGTGTACGGCAACTGGACACTGTGACCGGGCGCGTGTCCGCCAGGCACCAAGATCAGTCAGCACGCTGCTGACAGGAGACCTTCATGACGCTTCGAATCCCCGGACTGTTCCTCGTCGTCGCCCTGCTCGGCGCGTGCTCTGGCGAGAAGCCCCAGCCGCCCCCTGAGGCAGACGTCGTCGACATGCACAACAGCCGGAACTCCCTGGACTGGAGCGGCGTGTACGAGGGCATCGTGGCCTGCCAGGACTGCCCCGGAACCCAGATGCGGCTCACGCTCGGCCAGGACGGTCGTTTCGAATTCGGCCGACGCGCCCTGGTCCGCGGCGCTGCACCTGCCTCCGCGAAGGGTCAGTTCACGTGGCAGCCGGATGGCAACACCATCGTCCTCGATGCCAACGGCGGCGACCAGCGTTTCGCCGTCGGCGAGGGACGCGTCATCGTGCTCAACAGCGATGGCTCGCGCCCCGATGCGGCCGCTGCCTCCCTGCTCCGGCTCGAGTCGGTCCAGCCGGATGCGCGAACCGGTCTGGCCGGGATGCTCGAGGATCACCGCTGGACCCTGTCGAGCGCCACGGGCGTCGGCAACAAGCCCATGGCCAGCCTGTTTCCCTCGGCCGACCGCCCCTTCGTCTTCAGCTTCGCCGGGTCGCGGCTCCACGTCGAGGGCGGCTGCAACGGCCTGCGCGGCGGCTATCAGCTGGGCGCCGACGGCCTGCTGACCCTGGGCCAGGTCGCCAGTACCCGGATGGCCTGCGACCCGCCGCTGATGGCCGCCGACAAGGTCCTGGCCGGCCTGCTGGCGGCGCCGGTGGAACTGGTGCTGGTGGCGGGGCCGGAGCCGACGCTCGCCGTGCTGGCCGCCTCCGGCGAGACCCTGCTGCTCACCGGACAGCTGACGCCGGAAGCGCGGTATGGTCAGCCCACCACGGTCTTCCTCGAAGTCGGCCCGCAGCGGCTCGCCTGCGACCACTCCCCCAGCGGCGATGGCCTGTGCCTGCAGGTTCGCGAGATCGCCTTCGACGACAAGGGCCTGCGCGTGGGGAGCCCCGGCGGGTTCCAGGCCTTCTCCGGGATCATCGAGGGATACACACACCAAGCGGGCACGCGCAACGTGCTGCGAGTCAAGCGCTTCCAGCCTGCCGGTGCCCAAAGCGGCGCGGTCTTCGTCCTGGACCTGACGGTCGAATCGGAAACGATGGCGGAGTAACCGGCCGGGGCTGCAGGCGCCGGCGGTTCCGCTCGGTTGGCGAGGCTCAGGCTGCTGCCCTTCTGCTTCGGCGGGTACTGCTGCAGGGTCGCCATGTGTCGTCCGAGCCGATCCATGACATCGTTGTGCAGTCACGTCTTCTGCTGCGTGATCGTCGCGCACGAAGAAGCGGGCCTTCCACTGGTTGATGCGGATCGCCTGGAGCCGGGATTCTGCGTAGTAGAGGTATTCGTCCCGGGCGGATTCGTCCGTCTTGCCGGTCCAGTAGTCGAGATTGTCGACCCCGTCGATGTAGTTCCTGTGCTCCACGTCGGTGCCGAGCCTGTCACCTGCGGCGATCCGCTCACGGATGTCGGGCACACCGGCGGCCGCGGACAGCGTCGTGCTGGATCATGCCGGCGCCGTAGAGATCGTGGTAGCTCGTGAACTCGCGTGCTTTCTTCCGGTACTGCTCTGGGACCCGCGTGAAGACGTGCATGCGGCTGGTCGCGAACCAGACGAAGAACGGTTGGCCTCCGCTTGCGCCTTGTCCATGAACTTGATGCCCGCCTGGATGAATTCTCCATCGACATTCTCCATGCGCTGGCGCGTCAACGGGCCGGTGTCGACGATTCGTTGCTTGCCGATCCTGCCGAAGCGGGGGTCGATGGTCTCATCCACGGTGTCGGTGGCCCAGGCGTGCAAGACCCCGCGAGGTCCGAATCGTTTCTTGAACTCGGGATCGCGCGGGTAGTCCTCGTCCTCAGGCTCCTCCTCGGTGTTCAGGTGGTACAGGTTGCCGAAGAACTCGTCGAATCCGTGCACCGTCGGCAGGTGCTCGTTGCGGTCACCCAGGTGGTTCTTGCCGAACTGCCCGGTGGCGTAGCCCTGCGTCTTCAATACTTCCGCAAGCGTGGCGTCCTGGGCCTGCAGGCCGACCGGCCCACCGACCATGCCCACCGACGTCAGGCCGGTGCGGATGGGATACATGCCCGTGATGAACGCGGCTCACCCGGCGGTGCAGGACGGATGCGCGTAGTGGTCGGTGAACACCGCGCCTTCGTTCGCAATGCGATCGATGTTCGGCTTCTTCGATGGCGCCGCCTCGGCAGGGCCGGCCAGCAGGCCGGCGAATGCCAGTGCTGCGATCATCAGTCGGCCAACGGGTCGGGTGGGCATGGGTGACTCCTCTCAGGACTTGAGCCGCAGCATCAGGTTGAGCAACTTGAATGCCCCCTTGTCGTAGGGCGGCAGCAACAGGTTCAACGGCCGGATCGGTCCTTGCCGGAAGATCGGCCGCATCTTCGAGAACGTCGTGAATCCCTCGTAGCCGTGGTAGTGGCCCATGCCGCTGTTGCCGATGCCCCCGAACGGCAGCGCGTGCAGCCCGGCATGGATCAGGCCGTCGTTGACGCTGACGCCGCCCGACATGATGTGGGTCACGTACCAGTCCTGCAGCTGCCGGTCATTCGTGTAGATGTAGAAGGCCAGCGGATGCGGGCGCGCCCGGACGTAGTCGCGGATCTCTTCCTTCGTCCGGTAAGTCTTGATCGGCAGCAGCGGCCCGAAGATCTCGCGCTGCAGGATCTCCATGTCGTCCGTCGGATCCAGCACGAGGTGCGGCGGGAACTTGCGCAGTGCGCGGTCCGGCACCTGGCCCTCGACGAGGTTCACCAGCCGGGCGCCCTTGCGCCGCGCGTCCTCGAGCGTCGTCTCGAGCCTGCGGTAGGACCGCTCGTCGATGATCGACGTGTAGTCGTTGCCGTTGATGTCGGGGTAGCGCTGGCCAATGATCTCGCGCGCGATGCGCACGAAGTCGTCGACCTTGTCCTCGGGCAGGAACAGGTAGTCGACGTTGGTGCAGATCTGGCCGGCATTCAGCATCTTCACCCACATGATCCGCTCGACGGCCGTGCGGATCGGGTAGTCGGGCGCCACCACGGTCGGTGACTTGCCGCCGAGCTCGAGCGTGACCGGCGTCAGGTTGCGGGCGGCGCTGGCCATCACCGCCTTGCCCGTCTGCGGCGACCCCGTGAAGAAGATGTGATCGAACGGCAGCGTCGTGAACGCGGGTCCGCGTCCGCCGCCGTCGTCGAAGAACCTGAGTTTGTCCTCGGGCAGGTAGCGGGGCGAGATCTCCATCAGCAACCGGGCCAGGTGGCTCGAGTTCTCGGACATCTTCACCATCGCGCGGTTGCCGGCGGCGACGATGCCCGTGAGCGGAGCGAACGCCATGGAGATCGGGAAGTTCCACGGCGCCACCACGCCGACGACGCCCACCGGCTGTGGGATCACCCTCGCGCTGGCGAACGGATACTGCGTGATGTCGAGCCGTCGCTTCTGCGGCTTCATCCACCGGCGCAGGTGCTTGATCGCGTCGAGAATGCCCTCCTGGTTGAGCAGGCACTCGGTGAACAGGGTTTCGAACCGCGAGCGGTTGCCGTAGTCGCGGTGCACGGCCTCGACCAGCGCAGCGCGATTCTCGACCAGCAACCGGTGCATGGCCCGTAGATCCGCGATCCGTTCGGCGTAGCTCGGACAAGGGTGCGCGAGAAACGCGCCGCGCTGGCGCTCGAAGCTGTCCGTGAATTCCGCCGGGACGGACGGTTCCGGCGTGGTGACATCGCTCAGCGGGGTGATGGCGTTCATGGTTTTTCCTCCCGACTCAGGACTGGAGCATTCGGTGAACAGCGAAATCGGCCGCGGCCATGATCGGGATCATCGTGTGCGTGGCCGCGCTGGTCGGCATGATCGAACCGTCCATGACGTACACGTTCTCGAGGCCATGCACCTTCAGGTTCTGGTCGACGACGCTGTTCGCCGGCGAGGTGCCCATGCGGCACGTGCTCTGGTTGTGCGCGGAGTTGAAGGTCACCAAACCCGGCTCGATCCGGAAATCAGCGATCCGCGACAGGTCGTCGGGGCTCCTGAGCGGCGGGAATGCCTGATTGGCAAAGGCGACCTCCCGCGCGCCCGCCGCGAACAGCAGCTCCGCTCCGCGACGCATGCCGGCCTTGAGGCGCTGTTTCCACTCGTCCTGCATGACGTAGTCGATCTTCGGCGTGACACGCCCATCCTCGGCCCACTGGTAACTCACCGCACCCGAGGGCTGATCAGGGACCAGCAGCAGCGTTGCCGACAGATTGCGCATGTACTTGCCGAAGCGCTTGTGCTCCCGCCCGAATCCGGGCGTCATGATCATGACCGGACCGATCGCGCCACCGATTCCCTCGAGCCGAAATCCGCCCAGGCCGCGCTCCACGCTGTTGTCGGCAAACTCGTCCACCTCGACGGACTGTGGCGCACCGCGCCAGTGGACAATTTCGTCGCCCTCGTCGAATCGCCCGACGAGGCCGAGCTGGGGCTGCAGCGTGAGGTTCCTGCCCAGCTGCGGCAGCCCGTCGCCCAGGCCGGAGCGCAGCAGGATCGCCGGGGTGAAGATGGCGCTCGCTGCAAGCACGACGCGCTCACAGTCGATCGTCAACGGGAGACGAGCTGTGCGCAGTCCGCGCTGGACGACGGTGCAATGCGCGCGCCAGCTGGAGCCGTTGATTCTCTCGAGGCGATCGCAGCGCACGTCGGTGTAGACGTCGGCGCCTTTCTCCACCGCCCAGGGCAGGTAGGTCAGGTTCGTTCCGAGCCGCGCATCGTACGCGCAGCCCAACAGGCAGTAGCCGCTGCCGACGCAGCCCTTGCGGTTCGAATGCATCACCTCCGCCGACCAGCCGAGCTTCTGCGCGGTCTCGAGCAGCAGGCCGTTGTTGCGGTTGACCAGGCTCTTGTTGATCCGCTTGACGTTCACGTTACGGTGGACTCGGCGGTAGGGCGCCTCCAGGCTCTTCTCTGTCCACTCCGACGTGCCGTAGGTGCGTTGCCAATGCGCCAGGACCTCCGACGGGATGTCGAACGCGTCCGAAACGTTGATGACCGTGCCCCCGCCATAGCACGACCCCTGCATGACGTTGATCATGCCGTCGCTGGTCATCTGCTGCCCGCCGGAGCGGTACAGCATCGGGTACATGTCTTCCTCGCGCTGGTTGAACTCGCTCGCGACGTGGTAGCCCCCTTCTTCGACGACGATGGTGTCCACGCCAGCCTCGGCAAGGTGGTAGGCGGCAACACCGCCCCCCGAGCCGGAACCGACCACCAGCGTGTGCGTGCGCAGCGAGCGCGGTCCCGTGATGTCGTGTCCCTGGACGATCATCGTGAATCCTCCAGCAGCATCGGGCCGTCATAGCCCGTGTATTTCCACGTGGCGTCGAGCGTGTAGAAGTAACTCAAGCTGAAGAACTTCATGGCCATGAAGACGCCTGCCGGTAGACCGCCCGCCTGCAGCATGGCGTTGCAGACCGCGGTGCGTTCCTCCTCCGAAAGGCCGGAGAACGGCGCCGCCTTCCCGGCCAGCGACGGCGCCTGCTGCTCGACGAAGACCAGCGCCCCCCGAAAGCCCTGTGCCACGGCCGGATCGAGTCTCGGCAGATGACTGTCGATCCGCGCAGCCAATCCGACATCTCGCGCACCGAGCTCGAACGCGCCGCCGCGCGGAATCATCGTGTCGGTGACCGATTCCAGGGCCACGTACTGATCAGGGGTCAGGAAATCGAGCGGGGGGATTTCAGCCGCAGATCCGGTCTTGACGAGCATCCCGGTCGAAGACTTCACGGACCCGACTGTGCAGGCCGCGAGCGGTATTGCAGCCGCTGCGCCCAGTGCCTGTAGCGTTTGGTTAAGGAATACCCGGCGCGTCATTTCCGGGATCTGGTTCATCGGTGTGTCTCCGCTGCGAAACAGGCCGGTCGGCACGGGTCAGGCATCGATCAGTTCCGGGCCGACGTCGGCGATTCGTGAGACGCCCGCGAGCGCCATCGCCGTCCTCAATTCATTGTGGACCGTCTCGAGCAGGTCGATGAGCCCCTGCTGGCCCGCCCCGGCGACCGCCCACACCCAGGGCCGCCCGATCAGCACGCCGCGCGCGCCGAGCGCGACGGCTTTCAGCACGTCGACGCCGCTGCGAACACCGCCGTCGAGCAGGACTTCGACCCGGTCGCCGACGGCCGCCACCACGCCCGGCAGCTTGGCTATTGACGAGGCCACGCCGTCGAGCTGGCGTCCGCCGTGATTCGAGACGACCACGCCATCGGCACCGACGTCGACTGCACCGCGCGCGTCGCCCGCCTCGAGTACGCCCTTGATTAGCAGCTTGCCGTCCCAGATCCGCCGCAGCCATTCGATGTCCTTCCACGTCACCGACGGATCGAACTGCTCGTCGATCCAGGCCTTGTAGGCATTGAGATCCGTGGGATCCGGCACGACCTCGGACAGATTGCCGATCGTGTGCGGCTTGCCGAGCACGCCGACGTCGCGGATCCAGCCCGGTCGGGCGAGGAGCTGGCGGAGCTTGCTCAGTCTGACCTTCAGGGTCGGTCGTCCGATCATGCCGTTGCGCACGTCGCGATGGCGCAGGCCCGTCACCGCGAGGTCCACGGTGAACAGCAGCGTATCGCAGCCGGCATCGCGAGCCCGGCCGAGCAGCCGCTGCACCACGGCGCGGTCGCGCATCATGTACAGCTGGAACCAGAACGGCGACGGCGACGCGGCCTGCAGTTCCTGCATGGTGCACACGCCAAGCGTGGACAGCGTGAACGGGATGCCCGCCTGGTCCGCTGCCCGTACGCCCGTGACCTCGCCACGCCTCGAGAACATCCCGGCCATGCCCACCGGCGCGAGCGCAACGGGCATCGCGACCTTGCGGCCTGCAAGCACGGTTGACGTGTCGACGCCCGAGACGTCGCGCATCACGCGCTGGCGCAGCTTCATCGAGGCGAAATCCGCCAGGTTGGCCGCCATCGTCAGCTCGTCGTTGGCCCCGCCATCGATGTAGTCGAACAGGAAGCGCGGCAGCCGCCGTTCGGCCAGGCGCCGGTAATCGGCCGGCGTTACCGGAGCCACGTCGTGGGTTCCAACCATCGCTGCATTCTCCCCGCGTCGCCGGGCGCTCAGGGCGCCGCGCTCGCGACTACGCGGACGCCGAGGAACGGGACCCATGCAACGAACGCACAGGTCGGGATCGCAGGAACACGGTTGCTCATGGCTCATCCCCCGGGGGTCGGCATGTGCCGCCCAGTCGATCCATCAGTCCATGCCGCGGTTTCTAGCACGGCGAGGTGGCGCAGATTTCCCCAGGTGGCACAATCACAGCGGTGGCCCAGCCGACTGTGGCGAGGAATGAACATGACCAAGGCCCGCGGCTCGAGCGTTCCAGCCAGCTTTCCGATCCGCGGGTGGTTCGCGGACAGCCATCCGCACTTCAGGCGCGATCTCCTCGCGCTGGCCCGTCCGAAGTCCTATGCGGCCGGGAGAATGGTTCGGCACCGCGTCGGCGCTGCTCGAGCGGGGTCGGCGCATTACCGCGGTCGCGCGAACCGACGTGCACCTCCTGCGCGTGCCCGGCGACGAGCTGCGCGGCCGTCCTGCTGCGCTTGGCGAGCAGGCGTTGGGCGTCAGGTCCGGAAGCAGACACGTCTTCCGAAATCCCGGCCTCGCAAGCGGAGCTCGCAATGCTCTGCAACGTGTCCAGGAACACGTTCAGCCGCGTCGTGGGAGAGTTCTCGCGCCGGCGACTGGTGGTGCTCAACTACAGGTCGCTGACCGTGACCGAACCAGCGCGCCTGCGCGATGGCTGAGAACGAGCCGCGACTTTCGAGCAACGCCTGCAATTGGCACGCACCTCGTGCGGCTGCTCGCCCGCTCCTGGCCGACTCCACTGGCTTCGGCGTGTCCGCAATCCGGCAGTCCCTCGCAACGCCCGGGTCACCCTCCCTTGAGCGGACGCTGCTGGGGAAAAGCCGACGCCGCCCGTACGCTCGCGACCTGCGCCAGCGCCCGATCGGGATCGATTTCGGCAACGACATCGAACAAGCGCTCCAGATCGCGGAGCGCCTGGATGCTTACTTCGACGCGTGCCACGAACGAGCCCGCGGGCGTCGTGGATTCTTGCCAGCAACTCTATCGGTCAAATAGTCGAAAGTCGCGGCCAGGGAGTAGGCCTCGCCACTGTCGAACGCCTCGCGTTCCGACTCAGCCGCTTCGGCCGCGAATCGCTGACGCCGTTCCGACCGCTCCGCTTCGCGTGCCAGCGCATCGACCATGAACGCATGAGGCGTCTGCCCGCTGCTGGCGGCGAGCCTGGCAATGCGGCGCTTGAGGTCGTCTGGAAGCTTCAGACTGGTTGCGGACACTGGGCATGCTCCCGCAAGTAGTCAAAATGTACTGCCGCGGGGGGCGCAGGTTCAAGTTCGCTTGCTGCCTCCGTGAGACCGCCACACAGCGGACCTGGAGCGGGGCATCGCGACCAGCTGCGACCTTCACGATCCGCATGAGCGGACATTCGCGGACTTCGCGTGTGACCAAATGGCGGGAGACGATCGCGACGCGTCAGTCCCCTTTTGAGCGCCGACCCAGCGGCCCGAGAATCGCGCATTGCCCACGTTTGCCACCTGCGCAACGGGCGATTGTCCGCTCGAGCTCCGGCGCGATACGCCGCAGCTCATGCAGGCGCTGCTGGACGTCCGCAAGGTGATGCCGAGCCAACTGCTCGACTTCGCGGCAGGACAGCGTGGGATCGTCGGGCAGCGTCAGGAGACTACGGATCTCCTCCAGGCTGAAGCCGAGCTCGCGACCACGCGTGATGAATCGCAGTCGTTCCACTTCCTCGGGCAGGTATTCCCGATAGCCGCTGATGTTGCGTGCCGGATGCGGCAGCAAGCCGATGCGCTCGTAGTAGCCGATCGTCTCGATGTGGCCGCCGCTGGCCGCCGCCGCTGCGCCGATCTTCATGGCTTGACCCTGCAGCTACTACAGGGTCCAGGATGCTCCGCCATGAGCCCTTCGTCCACGTCCGCCTGCGGTTGCGGGGAGACCGCCGAACGACTGTCAGTCGCTGCGAGTCGCGGCCAGCGCAGCACGCGACGGCACGTGCGAAGTCACGTCGGCATGCTGCGCATCGCCTGGCAGCGAAGTGATGTGCCTGGGTTCGCCGGCCAGCTGGCACGCATCGTGGCAGCGGCGCTCTGTTCGCGCCTTTGGGTGCCCGTCGGAAACACGGGTGGTGCCAATGTCAGGGTCTTGCGTCCCATGCCCGTGCCGCCCGATCTGCAGGCGATCCTCGATGCGAACCGGCGCTGAACTTGTGCCCAGCGCGCGGCGACCGCTAGACTGATGCTGATGTCGACCGTGCCGTCAATGCCTTTCCGGCTGGAATCCCTGCGCCGCTCCACGTGGCTCGCGGGGTTCCTGCTGCTGGTGTGCCTGATGCGGGTCGGCATGGTCATGGCCTGTGCGCCGCATGACATCGCCGAATCTCTGGCGGGCGGTGCTCACGAAGTGGTCGTCGCGCAGGTCGGCGACGACAGCACATCCAACGAGTCATCACCCAATACCGGTGCCGGTCACTGCCTGCACTGCGCCTGTCACTTTTCGGCCGCGTTGCCCGCGGCCATCCTCGCCATGTCTGCGCTTACGGGCCAGGACATGCAGGTGCATTTCCAGACGCACCGAGGCAGCGTTGCTCCCGATCGGGAGCTGAGGCCACCGATAGTCTGAACCGCGGATCGCCGTGCCCCGTCGTCTGATCGCACGACGGGCTGCCGTCTGTCGTTCAGAGGATTCCATCGATGCCGTTCTTATTTTCGGCGCGCGCCCCTGCGGTTGCGTGCGCCGCCGCACTGATTGTGGCGTTCGCGACGAACACCGCCGCCGGTGACCCTTTGTCGCCTTCGGATGCGTCGCTCGTGGCACTGCGCAGCGCCGTGCGCGAGGCCTGGGCCCGTCACCCCGCCGCCGAGGCCACCGAACAAACGCTCGTCGCTGCCGAGGCGCGTACCGTGGCCAGTTCGCGCCCCCTGTACAACCCCGACCTGGAACTGGCCTACGACGACGAAGGCTCCGAGCAGACCACGACCGCCGGCATCGCGCTGACGCTGGACCTGTCGGGCAAAAGGCGCGCGCGCAGCGACGCGGGCCAGGCCGACCTGGTCCTCGCCGAGGCCGAAGCGGCCTTGCGTCGCAGCGGATTTGCGCAGCAGTGGCTGCAGGCCTGGACGGAGCACGGCAGTGCGCGGGAGCGCGTACGCATCGGCGAGGAACGGCTCGCCTTGATGCAGCGATTCGCCGACCTGGCCGAGCGACAACTCACAGTGGGCGACATCTCGAGTCTGGAGCGCGATCTGGCGCTGCTGGCCCGGGACGAGGCCCAGGCGGAGCAGGCGACGCTGCTCGCGGACGCGGCCAGCGCGACCGAGGCCTACCGCGCCGTCGGTGGCGACCCATCCCTGCGCACCGACATCGCCGCACTTGGTGTGCCCGCGGCGTGGACGGGCGACCCGTCCTGGCAAGTCGCGGCCACGCCCGAGGGACGCATCGTGGCTGCAACTGCGGCCAGCGCGGCCACACGCATTGCGATTGCTGAACGGGACCGTCGCCCGGATCCGACGCTCAGCCTGTACGGCGGCCGCAAGGACCTGGGCACCGGCTCGGAGACCGAAGGCGTGGTGGGTCTCGCGGTCAGCGTACCGCTGTTCGTACGCAACAACCTGAGTGCCGAACTCGCGGCGGCGCGGGCGGACGCCTCGGCAGCCACCGCGGAACAGCGCCGAGCCGCACTGGAGCTGCGCGCCCGCGCCGAGCGCGCGGCCGGCACGTTCACCGCCGTGCGCGACGCGTGGACTCGCTGGTCGCAGAGTTCGGGCACGGATGTCACGACGCGAGCCGATCTCCTTGAGCGGTTGTGGCGCGCCGGTGAAATCAGTACCGCGGATTACCTGATCCAGCTCAAGCAATCGCTCGACACCGCGCTGGCCGGTGCCGGCCTGCGTGGCCGCCTGTGGCGAAGCTACGTGGATGCCCTGTATTCGACCGGCCAGCTCGACGCCTGGGTTGGCTTTGATCGCCCCGTTTCCGAGGTGACCCCATGAATCGATCCATCCATCTGGCCGCGCTGGCGCTGCTTTCCGCGCTGACCTCATTGGCCGGTTGCTCGCCACCCAAAGCATCGAACCCGTCTGCCGACACTGCAACGGAGGACGAGTACTCGGAGGCTGCCGGCGAGCATGCCGACGAGAACGGGGCGCCGCTCAGTATGACGGCGGCGGAACAGGCATCGGCGGGTCTGCGCGTCGAGACCCTGGCGCCAATGCGGCTCGGCGAAGTGCTGCAGGCGCCGGGCGAGGTGGTCGACAACGCCTACGGCGTCACGCTGATCACACCGCGCGTGGCCGCGTTGGTGGTGCGCCGACACGCGAAGCTCGGCGACGAAGTGGCGGTCGGCGCCGCGCTCGTCACGTTGTCGAGCGTGGAGGTGGCCGAGGCGCAGGGCGAACTGCGGATCGCCGAACAGGAGTGGAAACGGGTGGCTGCGCTCGGCCGCGACGCGGTTTCGGGTCGCCGTTACACCGAAGCGGCCGTGGCCGTGGAGCAGGCCCGCGCCAAGGCCCGCACCTACGGGCTGGCGCCCAACGCCTCCGGACCGGCGAATGGCGAATTCACACTGTCCGCGCCGCACGCCGGCCGGCTGACCGAAGACGACTTTGTGATCGGGCAGCGCATCGAGCCCGGTGACACCCTGTTCCGTCTCGTGGATGAATCGACGGTGTGGGTGGACGCGACCTTGCCGGCCGAGATTGCGCGCCGGGTCGTGGTGGGCAAGGACGCCACCGTCGTTGCCGCCGGAGTGAGCCTGCGCGGCCGGGTCGTGCAGAGTGCGCACCGGACGGCCGAAGACACGCGCAATGCGCACGTCCGGGTCGAAGTGCCGAACGAAGGCGACCAGCTGCACGCGGGTGACTTCGTCGAGGTCAGTCTCTCGACCGCCGGATCCGACATCGACCAGCTCGCCGTGCCGACTGAGGCCATCGTGCAGCTGCAGGGCCAGACGGTCGTCTTCCGCGCACGAACCGGGGAGGAGTTCGAACCGGTGCCGCTCAAGGTGGGTGCCGTGGTCGCCGACCATACCATCGTGACTGATGGCGTGACGGCTGGTGACCGTGTCGTCGTCGCCGGCACCTATGCCCTCAAGGCGCGGATGCTCAAGGCGCAGCTCGGAGAAGGCCATGGCCACTGAGCGCCAGGTCCCGGTTACCGGAGCCACGTCATGCTGAATCACCTCGTCGAACTATCGCTGCGCTACAAGGTGCTGGTGCTGATCATCTTCGCCGTGATCGCTTTCCTCGGTCTGCGTGCCGTCCAGACGGTGCCGATCGATGCGTTCCCGGACGTGACGCCGGTGCAGGTGAGCATCTACACCGAGTCGCCGGGGCTCGCCGCCGAGGATGTCGAGCAACTGCTCACGTTCCCGGTCGAGTCGGCGATGGCCGGCCTGCCCAAAGTGCAGGCGATCCGCTCGGTCAGCCTGTTTGGGTTGTCCTTCGTCTCCGTCTACTTCGAAGACGACATGGACATCTACTTCGCGCGCCAGCTCACCAACGAGCGGTTGCAGGAGGTGGGCGATCGCCTGCCTGAGGGCTATGGCAAGCCGAGCATGGGGCCGAACGCGTCGGGCCTGGGGCAGGTGCTCTGGTACACCGTCGAGCGCGCGCCCGGTGTGACCGAGGAGCAGGTGAGCGACATGGACCTGCGCACGCTGCACGACTGGACGGTGCGGCTGATTCTGCGCACCGCTCCCGGGGTGGACGACGTCACGTCCTGGGGCGGGGGTGAACGTCAGTACCAGGTGCGCATCGACCCGCAGCGCCTGTACGCCCGCGGCCTCGGTTTCAGCGACGTACTGAATGCGATCCCCGCCAACAACGGTCAGGTGGGCGGCAACGTGATGGACGTTGGTCGCGAGCAGTACCTGGTGCGCGGCCTCGGGCTGCTGAGTTCGGCCGAGGACATCGGTGCGATCGTGCTCAAGGCGGAGCACGGCGTGCCGGTGTACCTGCGCGACGTCGCCACCGTGGTCGAGGCGCCGGCGCCGCGCTTTGGCGCCGTGACCCGCGACGGCGAGGAAGTCGTCCTCGGCATGGCGCTCGCGCGCATTGGCGAGAATGCCAAGAACGTGGTGGACGAGGTGACTGCCAAGCTCGCCACGGTCAGCGCGGCGCTGCCCGAAGGCGTGGTGCTGAAGCCGATTTACCAGCGCACCGACCTCGTCAACAAAGCCGTCGGCACCGCCACGACCGCGCTGGTCGAGGGCTCCGTGCTGGTGGCCATCGTGCTGTTTCTGTTCCTGGGCGAACTGCGCTCCGCGCTCGTTGTGATCGTGGCCTTGCCACTCGCGATGCTGATCGCCTTCATCGGCATGCAGCAGTTCGGCCTCTCGGCCAACCTGATGTCGCTCGCGGGACTCGCGATCGGTATCGGCATGATGGTGGACGGTGCCGTCGTCATGGTGGAGAACGCGTTCCGCCTCATGGCCGAACGACAAGCCCGCGGCGAACGGGTCAATCGCACCTCGGCCGTTCTGGCCGCTGCAAAGGAAGTGGCGAACCCGATCGCGTTCGCCATCGGCATCATCATCGTGGTCTTCCTGCCGCTGTTCGCGCTCGAAGGGCTCGAAGGCAAGCTCTTCAAGCCGATGGCGTTCACGATCGCGTTCGCGATGGGTCGCTTGCTGATCCTGTCGCTCACGCTGATCCCGGTGCTGGCCTCGCTGATCCTGAAGCCGAAGTCCGAGAAGGACACTCGTTTCGTGGCCTGGCTCAAGCGTCGCTACCGTCCGATTCTCGAGTGGGCACTCGGGCGCAAGCATCTCGTGCTCGGCATCGCGCTCGCGGCGCTCACGGGCAGCCTCGCGCTCTTTCCGTTCCTCGGCAAGGAGTTCATGCCGCAGCTGCAGGAAGGCTCGATCATGTGGCGCGTGACCTCGATTCCCTCGACCTCGCTCGACGAATCGATCGCCGTATCGAAGACGATCGCCGAGGCGTTCAAGCGCTTCCCCGAAGTCGAAACGACGCTCGCCATGATCGGTCGCGCCGAGAAAGGCGAGACGGCGGACGTGAACTACATGGAGATCTACACCGCGCTCAAGGACCCGGACACCTGGGACACGGGACGCACGATCAAGGACCTCGAGGACGCCATGCAGGAGACCCTCGAGGAAGTCGTGCCCACCACGGTGCCGAGTTACACGCAGCCGATCCAGATGCGGGTCGAAGAGCTGATTTCAGGCGTGCGGGCAACGTTGGCGCTGAAGCTCTACGGCGAGGACCTGGGCGAACTCGATCGCCTGAGTGCACAGCTTAAGGACGTCCTGGCCAAGGTCCCGGGCGTCACTGACCTGTCGCTGGAGGCGAACGTCGGCAAGCCGCAGATCCGCATCGTGGTGAACCGCGCCGAGCTGGCCCGACATGGCATGAACGCCGAGGAGGTCCTGACGGTGGTCCGCAATGGCCTCGGCGGCGAGCCGGTCAGCGTGCTGCTCGACGGCGTGAAGCGCTTCGACATCGCCGTGCGGCTCGACGACGCCACGCGGGCCTCGGTCGAGGACCTGCGCCGCATTCCGTTGCGCACCGCGACCGGCGCCGTGCTGCCATTGGCCGAAGTCGCGGAAGTGAGCGTGGCGGAGGGCTACTCGTTCGTACGCCGCGAGCAGCTGCAGCGCTACGCCGTCATCCAGATGGACGTACGCGGCCGCGATGTCGATGGGTTCGTGAAAGAGGCTGGAGCCGCACTCGACGCCGCAGTTGAATTGCCGCCGGGTTACTGGATCGAATGGGGCGGCGCGTTCGAGAACCAGCAGCGGGCGCTGGCGAAGCTCGCGGTGATCGTGCCGGTGACTATCTTCTTCATCTTCCTGCTGCTCTACACGGCTTTCAACTCGGTGAAGTACGCGGCCCTGATCCTCGCCAACGTGCCGTTCGCGACGCTGGGCGGCATCGTGGCATTGTTCATCACCGGGCAGTACCTGTCGGTGCCGTCGGCCATCGGCTTCATTGCCGTGTTTGGCGTGGCCATGCTGAACGGCATCGTGCTGGTCAGCTTCCTCAACGAACTGCGCGACAAGGGGTTGAGTGTGCGCGATGCGGTGACCGAGGGAACGGCCCTGCGGCTGCGGCCGGTGCTGATGACCGCGAGTGTCGCGATCCTGGGCCTGGTGCCCATGCTGCTGTCCTCGGGCGTCGGTGCCGAAACGCAGCGGCCGCTCGCCACGGTCGTCGTCGGTGGCCTGCTGAGTTCGACCCTGCTCACCCTGTTGTTGCTGCCCGTGCTGTACGAATGGCTGGAAACGCGCACCGCCGCATCGACCGAGGAGACCCCATCATGAAGCGCATCACTGCCCTGCTCCACCCGAACCGCATCGGTGAAGTCGTGCACGAGCTGGCGGCGGCAGGCCACCGCCGCTTCAGCGTGGTCCACGGCCTGGGTCTGTTGCAGGCCCTGAGTACCCGCGAGCAGACCTATTCGGTTGAGCTGGGCGAACTCATCACCCAGCAGATCCAGCTCGATGTGTACTGCGTGGACGACGAGCTGCCCAGCGTCGTGGACCTGATCCAGCGCAATGGCAGAACAGGTCAGGCGACGTCGGGGTGGCTGTTCGTCTCCAGCATTGACCACGCGTACGCGATCGACGGCAACTGACATGGGTCATGGCCACGATCACGGACTCAGCGAGGTACGCCACGAACGGCCGCTGTGGTGGGCACTGGGACTCACCGGCACGTTCCTCATCGCCGAGGTCATTGGCGGCTTGCTGACCAACAGCCTGGCGCTGCTGTCGGATGCCGCACACATGGCGACCGACACGGCCGGTCTCGTCATTGCACTGGTCGCGGTGCGCCTGGCTCGCCGGCCACCGGATGCCCGGCGCACGTTTGGGTATGCGCGTCTCGAAGCGTTAGGCGCGCTTGCGAACGGCGCGCTGCTGCTCGGGGTGGCAGCCTACATCCTGTGGGAGGCCGTTGGCCGGTTCCGCGCGCCCCCGCCCGTGGCCGCGACCGGCATGCTGCTGGTGGCCGTCGCCGGCCTGATCGTCAATCTCATCGCAATGCGCTTGCTCAAGGCCGGCAGCGGCGAGAGCCTGAACGTCAAAGGCGCCTACCTCGAAGTCTGGAGCGACATGCTGGGCTCACTCGGCGTGCTGATCGCGGCTGCGCTCATCAAGCTGACCGACTGGCTGATTCTTGATCCCATTCTGGCTGTATTGATTGGTCTCTGGGTGCTGCCGCGCACCTGGACGCTGGCGCGCGAGGCCATCAACGTCCTGCTGGAAGGCGTGCCGCATGGGACGGACCTGCCGGCGGTTCGCACTGCCATCCTCCGTCAGCCCGGGGTGACCGGCGTTCATGACCTGCACGTCTGGGCGCTCGGGTCCAGGCAGGCGGTCCTGGCGGCGCACGTGATCGCGGACGCCGGCACGGACGCGGCTGCGCTCCGACGGCGCATCAATGAGTCCCTGCACGATGGCTTTGGAATCGAGCATTCCACGTTGCAGGTGGAATCGAGTGACTGCGGCGTGCAGGACTGCGGCCGCACGAGTTAACCGAAGTTTCCGATCAGCCGAAGAGCCAAGCGAAACCGTCCGAACGCAGGGCACCGGGAACCAGAGGCAGTACCAGTCGTCACGGGGAGCCGATTCAGCCGGTTGGGCATCGTTGTCCTGGCCCTTGCACTGGCGACGCACTGGCATCCACACCTCCGTTGGCTCGGCTCAAATGCGTCTGCCGGTGGTGAGGTTGCACCACCTGATGCTGCCCGCAACGGGCGCGTGTCTGCCTTTCCAAGCTCGGGAAGAACGACTGGATCGACCGCCTGTGCTGCCCCTTCTTTCAGCGACTCCACCGCCGCGAAGCTACTTGAGTCCGAGCCGACGCTCGAGGTAGTGGATGTCCGTGCCGCCCGCCCGGAACGCCGCGTGCTGGAAGATCTCCTGGTGCAACGGCGTATTGGTCTTGATGCCTTCCACCACGATTTCATTGAGCGCGTTGCGCATGCGCGCAATCGCCGTGTCGCGATCCTCGCCGTGGGCGACGACCTTGGCGACCAGCGAGTCGTAATACGGCGGCACGTTGTAGCCGGTGTAGAGGTGGCTGTCGACGCGGATGCCCGGACCGCCCGGCGCGTGCCAGAGCTTCACCGGGCCCGGCGACGGCGTGAACGTCTTCGGGTCCTCGGCGTTGATGCGGCACTCGATGGCGTGGCCACGAATCTGCACGTCGTCCTGTGTCCACGGCAGGCGCTCGCCGTCCGCGAGCCGCAGCTGCGCCTTCACCAGGTCGATGCCCGTGATCAGCTCGGTCACCGGGTGCTCGACCTGGATGCGGGTGTTCATCTCCATGAAGTAGAACTCTTCGTCCTGGTACAGGAACTCGAGCGTGCCGGCGCTGCGGTAACCGATCTCGGCGCAGGCCGAGGCGACGCGTTCGCTCATCGAGCGTCGCTGCTTGGCGGAGAGGCCGGGCGCGGGCGCTTCCTCGATGATCTTCTGGTGGCGCCGCTGCATCGAGCAGTCGCGCTCGCCCAGGCAGATCACGTTGCCGTAGTGGTCGGCCAGCACCTGGAACTCGATGTGCCGCGGCTTCTCCAGGAATTTTTCCATGTAGACCTGGTCGTTGCCGAAGGCCGCGAGCGCCTCCGCCTTGGTCACGCCCACGGAATGCAGCAGCGTCGCGTCGCTGTGCACGACGCGCATGCCGCGGCCGCCGCCGCCGCCCGACGCCTTGATGATGACCGGGTAGCCGATGTCGTTCGCGATGCGGAAGAGCTCGTCGGGATCCTGGCTGAGCGGGCCGTCGGACCCCGGCACGCAGGGCACGCCCGCGGCCTTCATCGTCTTGATGGCCGAGACCTTGTCGCCCATGAGGCGGATGGTCTCGGGGCGCGGGCCGATGAACTTGAACCCGCTCTTTTCGACACGCTCGGCGAAATCCGCGTTCTCGGACAGGAATCCGTAGCCGGGATGGACCGCGACCGAATCGGTGACCTCGGCCGCGCTGATGATCGCGGGCATGCTGAGGTAACTGTCGCGTGAATTCGGCGGACCGATGCACACGGTCTCGTCCGCAAGCAGCACGTGCTTGAGGTTGCGGTCGGCCGTGGAATGCACGGCCACGGTCTTGATGCCGAGTTCGCGACAGGCGCGGAGGATTCGAAGTGCGATCTCGCCGCGGTTGGCGATGACGACTTTCTCGAGCATCGGGGCGGTGCTCGGTTATTCGATGACGAAGAGCGGCTGGCCGAACTCGACCGGATCGCCGTTCTTCGCCAGCACGGACACGATGCGTCCGGCCTTGTCCGACTCGATCTGGTTCATCATCTTCATGGCCTCGATGATGCAGAGCACGTCGCCCGGCTTCACTTCCGAGCCGATGTCGACGAAAGGCTTGGCGCCAGGCGCCGGAGCCGAATAGAACGTGCCGACCATCGGTGCCGTGACCGTCTGGTCCGCGGACGCAGCGGCCGGGGCTGGTGTGGCGGCCGGCGCGGCCGACACTGCAGGCGCCGCCGGTGCGGCCGCCGGTGCGGGGGGCGGGCCGTACAGCATGTGCTGCGGCATCATCGCGTACGTGGCGCCGGTCGGGTGCCGGCTGATGCGGACCGACTCTTCGCCTTCCTTGATCTCGATCTCGGCGACGCCGGTCTCGTCGAGCAGCTCGATCAGCTTCTTGACCTTGCGGATGTCCATCTTGGTGTGGTCCCCCGGAGCGCGAATCAGTTGGGCGGCGGTGCGTTGCCAGGCTTGTCAGCGGCGAGCTGGTGGCTGGCGGCGCGCAGCGCCAGTTCGTAACCGACGGCGCCGAGACCACTGATGGTCCCGACCGCGATGTCGGAGAAGTAGGTGTGGTGCCTGAACGTTTCGCGCGCGTGCACGTTGCTCAGGTGGACCTCGATGAAAGGAATCCTGACCGCCAGCAACGCGTCACGGAGTGCGACGCTCGTGTGCGTGAAGCCGGCCGGGTTGAAGACGATGAAGGCAACGTGGCTGTCCGGCGCCTGGTGGATGCAGTCGATCAGCTCGGCTTCCGCGTTGCTTTGCCTGGCAGTCAACTTATGTCCAAACTCCGCCGCCAGCTTCGTGGCCTGCGCATGAATCTGTTCGAGCGTAACCTGACCGTAGACACCAGGCTCGCGACTGCCGAGCAGGTTCAGGTTGGGTCCGTTCAGAAGCAGGATGTGCGCCATGGCCTTGGGGCTGGGTGGAGGCGTGGGTGGGCGCGCAGTCTACCCCCACCTGTCGCCAATTGGCGACGGTTTTCTGCTCCGGTTCGCCGGAGTTAGCGCCGTATCCAAGCTTATCCGGCGCTTTTCTGCTCTGTCGTGGGCGGCAGCGCCGCGAGGGCGGCGGTGATGGCCCGGCGGGCCTGGGCGGGATCGGTCCGGCCTGCGTTCACGTCGGAGACCGCGCCAAGGATGAGGTCCGCTTCGTCCGCGGTCAACTCACCCATGTGCAGGGCGATCACCCGGCCGCTCGTGTCCGTGAAGATCGTGAACGGGAGGCCCACTGCGTCGACGCCGAACGCGGCAGCCGCGTCCAGCGCGTCCTGCTCGCCGATCAGCATCGGGTAGTCGATCTGCATCTCCTTGGCGTAGGCGAGGACCTTGTCACGGAAGTCGATGGCGATGCCGACCACCTGGAAGTTGTCCTTGGCACGATCCGCAGCCAGCTGCTTGAGCAGGGGGATCTCGCGACGGCAGGGCGCGCACCACGTCGCCCAGAAATTGACGATCAGCGCCTTGCCCTTCCAGTCGTCCTTCAGCGAGCGCAGGGTGCCGTCGCTGTCGGCCAGCTTGAACTCCGGAATGACCGCGGCGAGTTGCGTCTTCGGTGCGGCCGCGGGGTCGGTGGTCGCCTGATCCGGTGTTGGGACCTCGACGGCGACCGGAGCGGTCGTGCGCGGCCTGATGACGACGTAATAGCCGGCCGCGCCGGCAAGACCGGCCAGCGCTGCGATGAGAATGAGCGCGCGCCCTGTCATCGTGGCTGGACTGCGAACGCCTGCTGGACGTGCGGCGCAAATTCGTCTGCCGGCTTGAAGCCCACGACGCGATACGCCGTCCTTTCGGCACCGTCCGTGCCGAAGAACAGGATCGACGGCGGTCCGAGGATGCCGAAGCGCTGCATCAGTGCCTGGTCGAGGTCGTCGTTCGCCGTGACGTCGGCCTGCAACAGCACGCTGCCCGCCAGCGCGGCCTGCACGGACGGTTCGGGGAACGTGTACTTCTCCATCTCCTTGCAGGACACGCACCAGTCCGCGTAGAAATCGAGCATCACGGTCTTGCCAGAAGCATTCGCGGCGGCGATCGCGGCATCGAGGTCGGCGAGGCTCTTGATGCGCTTGAAGTGCGCTCCGGCCTGGACCGCGCCCGAGGCGGTTGCACCGGGAGTCCCCGCAGGAGTGCCGATCACGCCGGCCAGCGGCTGCAGCGGATCGCTGCGACCCGACAGCGCGCCCACCAGCATCAGCACGCCGTAAATCGCGGCGAGCACGCCGAGCCCGCGCCGGACCACGGTCGAGCCGCGGTTCTTGTCGCGGCCACCCATCATCAGCAGCCAATACCCCGTGACGAAGACAAGCGCCGCCCAGAGTGCCAGCGTGACGGGACCGGGCAGGATGCGGCCCAGCATCCAGATCGCCACGCCGAGCATCATGATGCCGAACACCTGCTTGACGGTGTCCATCCAGGCACCCGCGCGCGGTAGCAGTTCGCCGGCCGAGGCGCCCACCAGCAGCAGCGGTGCGCCCATGCCGAGACTCATCGCGAACAACGCCGCACCGCCGCGGAACACGTCACCGCTCTGGCCGATCACGGCGAGCGAGGCGACCAGCGGCGGCGCGACGCAGGCCGTCACGATCAGCGACGACAGCGCGCCCATGATTGCGGTGCCGAGCAACGTACCCTGCTGCTGCCGGTCGCTGAGGCGCGAGACGCGCTCCTGCAGCCAACCCGGCACCTGCAGGTTGAAGAGCCCGAACATGCCGAGCG
This sequence comes from Pseudomonadota bacterium, assembly GCA_016705325.1. Taxonomy (GTDB): domain Bacteria; phylum Pseudomonadota; class Gammaproteobacteria; order Steroidobacterales; family Steroidobacteraceae; genus RPQJ01. The sequence continues at coordinate 68,732 of JADIYJ010000034.1, forward strand.
CCAGCCACACGAACAGGGCGGCAAACAGCACGATCATCCACGGCTTCTGGAAGAACGCCTGCGCCTGCTGGCCGGCGGCCGCGAACGCGGCGCCGGCAACCGTATAAGTGAGTGCCATGCCGAGCACGTAGGCCAGCGACAACGCGAACGCGCGGCTGCGCGGGACGGGCTTGCCGCCGCCGGCGCCGACGATGATGCCGGACAGGATCGGCACCATCGGCAGCACGCAGGGCGTGAAGGCGAGCAGCAGGCCGAAGCCGAAAAAGGTCGCCAGCACGGCGAGCAGGTTGCCGTCGCGGATCTTGTCGGCGAGCAGGTCCTGCTCCGAGCGCATGGGTTCCGGAGCGCCAGCCGCTGCAGCGGCGACCGTCGTTGATGCAAGCGGCACGACCACGGTCTTCCTGATCGGCGGGTAGCAGAGGCCGGCATCGGCACAACCCTGGTACGTGATTTCGAGCGGCACCTCGGCGACACCCGCTGCGGCGACAACCGGCACGTCGGCGAGCATCTGGTCGTGGAAGACGACCTGTTCGCCGAAGTACTCGTCGTGTTGCTGTTCCCCGCCGGGGATCGACACGCTGCCGAGTTGCACGCCGGCTGCTGCCGACTTGACCGTGACCTTGTCGCGATAGAGGTAGTAGTCGTCGGCGATGTCCCAGCGCAGTCGCACGCGGTCGCGCGAGGTGCTCTCCGCCGAGAACACGAAGGCCTGGTCGGCGGGCAGGAAATCCGCGTCGGACTTGGCGCCGCTGCCGAGCAGCGAACGCAGGTTGAAGCCGCTGCTTTTCGCGGGCGTAGCACCAGCGACGGGAACCGGCGGAGTGCCGGCGACGCCCATGGGCCACGTCACCGGCACTGTCCAGGTCTGCGGCGGGTAGCAGAGGCCCGCATCGGCGCAGCCCTGCAGTTTCACCTTGACGTCGAAATCCCGGGGTGTGCCGCTGAAGGTGACCGGTACGCCAACCTGCGCATTGTCGCGATAGATGACCTGCTTGCCGAAGAACTCGTCCTCGTGGTCGAGGCCGACGGGCAGGCTCGCCGTGCCGAGCGTGACGCCCGGCGTGGCCGATTCGAAGCCGAGCCGGTCGCGGTAGAGGTAATAGCCGGGAGCGATGTCGAAGCGGACGACGAGTTCATCCGGCGCTGCCGATGTTGCCACCTTGTACGCGGAGCGCACGGGGAGGAAGTCATCGTCGGCGGCGAAGCCCGGTCGTGCGGCGGCAAAGAGCGGCAGCAGCACCAGCAGGCGCAGGCATCGGCTGACGAACAACGAGGGGGCGTTTGGCATTGGATAGCGATGATGCACGTCGGCGAACGGCGACGCGACCTCCCAGTGCCCGGTTCCGCCGTTCCCCTGGCGCGTCGCTGATCGTCTTGGACGCTATGTTCGAGCGCGCGCTCTCGGCACCGCTGGTCGTGTACGCCTTGACCGCGAAGTACCACGTGCCCGGCCCGAGGTCCTGGACGACGCCGCTGGTCAGGCCCGGGTTCGGTAGCTCGAGTATCTGGTTCAGGTTGCTCGAGTTCGTGCTGTAGAGAATGCGGTAACCCCTCAGGTCAGTCAGCGGCGCGCCGGTGGTGTCTTCGGTCGGCGGAGTCCAGCGGATGGTCGCAGAACCCAGCTGCACCTGCTGCACGACGAGGGTGAAGCTCGGCAACGCGGCGCTGACCGTGCCATCTGACACCGAGATGACGATGCCCGCGTAGCTGCCGACATTGGCGGCAGCAGGTGTACCGCTCAGCCGTCCCGTGGCGGTGTTGAAGTTCGCCCAGGACGGCATGTTGGCGATCGAGAACGTCAATGCCTGGCCTTCCGGATCAGAGGCGGTTGGAGGCCGGACGAAGGCGGCGGCCGCTGATCACTGGCGGCGGGTGACCGTGAGCTCGGCAACGGGCGCTGGCCGTGCCATCCGACACCGAGATGACGATGCCCGCGTAACTGCCGACATTGGCGGCGGCAGGCGTGCCGCTCAGCCGTCCCGTGGCGGTACTGAAGCTCGCCCAGGACGGCATGTTGGCGATCGAGAACGTCAATGCCTGGCCTTCCGGATCAGAGGCGGTCGGCGTGAAGCTGTACGCCTGGCCGACGGTGACAGAAGTTGCAGGCGTGCCGCTGATCACCGGCGGCTGGTTTGCGGCCGCCTGGACCGCCAGTGTAAAGCTCGGCAACGAAGTGCTGACGCTGCCGTCCGAGACCGAGATGACGATGCCCGCATAGCTGCCGGCGTTGGCGGCGGCAGGCGTGCCGCTGAGCCGCCCGGTGCTGGTGTTGAAACTCGCCCACGAGGGACGGTTGGCGACAGAGAAGGTGAGCGGCTGGCCCTCCGGGTCGGACGCCGTCGGCGTGAAGGCATAGGCCTGCCCGACGTTCACCGAAGTCGCGGGGCTGCCGCTGATGACTGGCGGCTGGTTCGGTGCGCTGACAACGATCGTAAAGGGTGGCAGCGAGGCCTGCGCCGCGCCGTCCGAGACCGAGATTGAGACGTTGATGTACGACCCGGCTTGCGCCGCAGTGGGTATCCCCGATAGGCGCCCCGTCGAGGTGTTGAAGCTCGCCCAGGAAGGCCGGTTGGCGACTGAGTACGTGAGTGCCTGGCCGTCCGGGTCCGTGGCGCTGGGCAGGAACGCATAAGCTTGCCCCGCCTCGACCGTGGTTGGCGGCGCACCAGAGATCACCGGTGGGTTGTTGCTGGCGATGACGGTAATCGAGAAGGCCGGCAGGGGGGCGCTGGCCGCACCGTCCGACACCGTGATCACCATGTTGGCGTGCGTGCCGACGTTCCGGCGGCCGGTGTTCCGCTCAGCAGGCCGGTCGCGGTGTTGAAATTCGCCCAGGCAGGCCTGTTGCTGATCGAGAACGTTAGTGCCTGTCCATCCGGATCCGTGGCTGTGGAAGGAACGAATACGCCTGGCCGGCTGCCACTGCAGCAGCAGGGGTGCCCGTGATCACCGGCGTGCGGTTGGTCGGTCCAGGGGTGGTTCCGGCGGTGACTGCGATAGCGAACGTTGGCAGGGCCGTCTGGGCCACGCCGTCCGACACCGAGATCGCGATGCCGCTGTGCGTACCCACGTCTCCCGCGGCGGGAGTTCCCCACAGCCGGCCGGTGACGGCGTCGAACTGCGCCCACGACGGTCTGCCGGTCACGGAGAAGACCAGGGTCTGCCCATCCGGGTCAGAAACCTGCGGGATAAATTCGTAGGAATTGCCCGCGACGACGCTGCCGGTCGGTGTGCCGCCGATCATGGGCGCTGTGTTCGTGGGCGGGAGACCCTGGACGGTGAGGTCGAAGGCCGGAAGTTCGCTGACTGACTTGCCGTCCGAGACGCTGATCCGAACGCGCTGGTAGGTCGGCAAGGCCGTGGCCGTAGGCGTGCCCTCCAGCTTGCCAGTGATCGGGCTGAAGGTCGCCCATTCGGGCCGGTTCTCGATCTGGAATGTCAGCGTGTCGCCGTCGGCGTCCGAAGCCGAGGGCACGAACTCATAAGTCTGGCCCACCTGCGCGACAGCAACCGGCAGGCCGACAATTTGCGGCGGACTATTGGCCGAAGGCGAACTCGGGTCCGTCCCGGCTGAGCCGCCGCCGCAGGCGGCGATGAACCCGCAGGCGATCGACAGTGAAATCCGCTTCCACATGGCCATATTTCCCATCAAGCACTCGCGTCCGCAAGGCTCAGGCGCGGGGAAATCGGATAGGAAGGCGGGAAGCTCAGAGATAGCGGCGACGTGCGCATCGAAAGCACGACGAACGCCGGCACTGGGCAACCCCGCTATCCTGGACATCCGTCCTCGGACCGGAGGCTTTGCGTCCCTGCCTTTCGGCAGGTTTGCCATTACAAAAACCAGTCGACGCTCAGTATGCTTGCAGCGCCACGCAGATCAACAATTGCCCGGCTTTCTACGCCAGAACTGTGAGGCAGTTGTGTTGAGATGGCTAAGCCGCCGGTCCAGCGGACGGGCAGGCCGGATTGCGAAGCAGTCCCAAGGCCGAATGGTCAATTAATCTAGCAGCGATCTTACGCCGGGTCGAGCCAGATTATGTCGCCAATCACCGACGTTGCGGCTGGGACCCTGTAGCGTCGGGGTCCGGGGAAGCGTGACGTGGGTCGCACTTCATGCCGCCACGTCTGACTAGACTCAAATGTTGTCCAGCGACCTGCGGGGCGCATCCCCTTGATTTCACTCACACGTCAGTCCACTCAGCAGCGTGCGTTGCCATGGAACGCGCCGCTGGCGATTGCGTTGGGTACGCTCGTCCTGACCGCTGGACTGTTCTGGCCGACGTCGATCGAAATCGCGGATCTCTGGCAGGACACCGTGCGTCGTCGCTACACCCACGGCTGGTTGGTATTGGGTATCGCCGTGTGGCTGATCTGGCGCGACCGCGCCCGGTTGCGCGCAATCGAAATGGCACCGCCGAGCTTCGGCTGGTGCGTGGTCGCCATCGGCAGCGTCGGATGGCTCGTCGGCTTGAATGCCGGGTTGTTGGCCGTGACCACCCTGGCGATGCCGTTGCTGGTTCTTGCCACGATCTGGTCAGCGGCCGGGAAAGCCGTCGCACGGCGCGTTGCCTTTCCGGTGCTCTACCTTTATTTCGCGTTTCCGGTGTGGGAGCTGATCAACCCGTTGCTGCAATCGGTGACGGCCCTCGTGAATGTCTGGCTGACTCGTATCGCGGGCATTCCCGTGACGATGGAAGGGAACGTCATCCAGATTCCCGCAGGTTCGTTCGAGATCGCGGGCGGCTGCAGCGGCTTGCACTTCTTCATCGTGGCGCTCGCGCTTGCCGCGCTGCAGGGTGAACTCGATCGGGACGACTTGCGCACGCGGTGGCTGTTGTTGGGAATTGCGGGTGTGCTGGCGCTGGTCACCAACTGGCTGCGGGTATTCATCATCATCGTTGCCGGCCAGTTGACCGACATGCAGCATTTCCTGGTCAAGGTCGATCACTACTATTTCGGCTGGTTCCTGTTCGTGTTCGCGCTGGGGCTCTACCTGTACCTGTCGTCGCGCGTGCCGCGTCGCAGCCGCAAGGAGTCGTCAATGCCGCCAAGTGCCGCAAGCACTCGTGGCCGAGTCGTAGTCTTGACGTTACTTTCGCTGGTGGCACTGGCGTTGGGACCGGTGTGGTCGCTTGCCGATGCTGGCGAGGCAGCACAGCGCGCCGAGCCGACACCGCCGTCACTTCGAGGCTGGACGGGGCCGGGGCTCAATCTTTCCGACTGGCACCCGGCGTTCGCCAATCCGGACGAGGAGTTCCTCGTCGCCTACCAGGACGAGTCCGGAGACGAAGTGGCGCTGTATCACGCGGTGTATCGTTCCCAACGCCAAGGCAAAGAACTTCGTGGTCATGGCAATTCCGTATTGGGAAAACATTACCAGCCGAAGGAGACTCATCGCCGCGAACTGGTCGTGGCAGGTGGCGTGATCGCAGTCACCGAACAGCTTGCCGCAGGCGCGGGTCAACACGACCTCCTGGTCTGGTCATTGTTCGCGGTGGACGGCCGTCCGGACCCCATGGGATTTCCGAGCCAGCTGGCCTACGGAATTCGTTCCTTGCGGCAATCGCCGACAGCAAGTGTCGTTGCTTTCGCTGCGGAGTGCCGGCCCGACTGCGACAGCGCTCGCCGCTCACTTGACGTAGTGGCCGTCCAGGCATTGCCCGTCTTGCTCTCATCGCCAGAGGCCGGTCGAATGGTCGTTTCGGCCTCCCGGAACGAGTAGCGAACCATGCGATTTGCAGGCAATCCATTCGGTCGGCACGCGCGCGCAACATCGGCATCGCGTTGCTCGCAGCACTGCTGGTGCTGGCCGCGGGGTGTGACGCTTTCCGAAGCAAGGAAGCGCGCATCGAAGAGGCCCGGGAAGCGCTGTCCGCCGGTGACTTTCGTGCGGCGAGCATCCAGCTCAAGAGCGTCCTCGATTCGGATCCGGAAAATGCCGATGCTCGTCTCGCGCTGGCGGAGACCTCGCTAGCAGTGGGCGATGCGCAATCCGCAGAGAAGGAACTTCGCCGGGCGATGGCAGCCGGGCTGCCGCCGGAAAGGGCGGCGGCGCTGCAGGGCCGCGTGATGCTGGCGCTGGGCCAGTCTGCCGATTTGCTGCAGAAGCTCAACGATCGATCGTTGCCGGTGCAGGAGCCGGACTGGTCGTTGCTGAAAGGCGATGCCCTGGTGACGGTCGGTGACCCGGCCGCCGCCGAGGCGCTTTATCGGTCGGTGCTGGAAGCGAATCCGGGGAACGTGCGCGCAGCTGTTGGCCTGGCACTCACGATGGCGTGGCAAGGCCGGGAGCAGCAGGCATTGGACTACCTGGCCAGCTTCCTGACCGCGCAACCCGGCGCGGCCGCTGCCTGGCTATTGCGCGGCGAAATTCTCGCGCGCGCGTCGCGTTACTCGGAGGCCGAGGGGGCCTTCGAGAAAGCGAGCTCGGACCTGGGTCGTGCCCTGACCCTGCCGCAGCAGCTCTCGGCGTTGACCGGGCTGGCCGACGCGCAAATCGCGCGTGGTGCAACCGACATGGTCCGGTCGACATTGCAGCGCATGCGTAAGCTCGCTGGAGATACAGCGCAGGCGCGTTTGATCGCGGCGCGTCTCGCGCTCATCGCCCAGGACTACGCCAGCGCAGTCTCGGAGCTGCAGCCCGTCGTCACTGCGATGCCGAATTTCGGACCGGCACGCTTCCTGCTCGGTGCGGCACTGCTGGCACAGGGCAACCACGAACAGGCCGAAAGTCACTTGTCGGCACTGGTGGCGATGACGCCGGAAAACGTCGAGGCGCGCAAGCTCCTGGCCAAGGCCAGGCTGCGACTGCAACGCTACGACGCTGCGATGCAGGTGCTGACGCCCGCCATGCAGGAGGACACCTTCGACCCCGAGCTGTCGTCGCTGCTCAGCGAGGCAAAACTGCAGGCAGGTGCGCAGGGCGAGGCCGTCGCGATTCTCGAACAGGCTGCCTTGCGCGACCCGGACAATATCGGGATCAAGCTGGACCTCGCCACGGCATACATCGTCACCGCACGCAGTGTCGAGGCCGTGGACCTGCTTCGCTCCCTGCCGGATGTCACGGGTGATCGCCGCCGGGAGACCCTGCTGGTCGCAGCCCTCGCCGCGGCCAAGGGCCCTGTCGAGGTGCGCCGCGAAATCCAGCGGTTGGTGGCGAAGCACCCGCAGGACGTGAACATCCTTCTCTGGCAGCGGCGCACGCGTTGTCGCAGGCGGATTACTCGGCAGCCAGGGACTACCTCGAGCGGGCACTTGCGGTCGATCCGGTCAACCCTGGCTTACTTGAAGCACTCGCCCGTACCGATATACGCGCGGGCAGTCTCGACGCCGCGGAAAAGACCTTGCGACGCCTGCTCAAGATACCTGGATCGCGCACCACTGCACGTCTTGGACTGGTGGAAGTGGCCCAACTGCGTGGCGACACCGTTGAGGCACGCCAAGGTCTCGAGCAGATTCGAGCGGAGGAGGCTGGCGCGGTCGCGCCGCGTTTGATTTTGGCGCGAGTGATGCTGGCCGCGTCTGAGGCCACACCGGCAGCGGCGGTGTTGGCGGAGGTCGTCGCCATCGCGCCACGCGATGCGACGCTCAGGCTGCAAGTAGCAACGCTGCTGGGCGAATTTGGCCGCTATGACGATGCCATGCGCCAGCTGCGTGAGGCCGCCGAGATCTCTCCCGACGCAGCGGGAGTCTGGGCAGAGATGGCACGCATGCAGTTGGCGCTCGACCAGTTGCAACCGGCGCGTCAAAGCGCTGAGAAAGCCGTGACCCTCGATCCTGACTCGGTCGTGGCCGTGGGTCTGTTGGCAATGCTCGACTTGCGCGAGAAACGAGCTGAGTCGGCGCTGAATCTTGCGCAGAGCCTCGCGACGCGCCGGCCAGCGGACCCGCGCGCAGCGGTCCTCGAAGGCGACGTGCAACTCGCGATGGGACGACCGCGCGAAGCAGCCCAAGCCTACCAGCGTGCCATGGCGTTGAGTCCCGACCTGCGGATCGCCGTCAAGCAAGTGGCCGCCATGCGCGCAGCCAAAATGGCCAATGCTGAGGCGCCACTGGCCCTGTGGGTCGCCGGACGGCCGGGCGATGTGCGGGCCCGGCAATTGCTCGCCGAGGCTTACCAGCTGGCGGGCCAACGCGAGCTGGCCATCGAACAGTACGAACGCTTGATCGCGCTCCCGGCGGCTGGTTTCGCGGACCTGAATAACCTCGCCTGGCTGTATTACGAGCTGGGTGACGACCGGACCGAGGCCATGGCTCGACGCGCATACGACCTTGCGCCGGACAATCCGGCGGTGATCGACACCTACGGCTGGGTGCTTACCGAGAAAGGCAAGGTGGCCGAAGGCCTGCAAGCGCTCACCAAAGCGGTGAAACTGGCCCCCGACAATCCGGATATCCGATACCACCATGCCGCCGCAATGGCGCTTTCTGGCGCAGATCGTCGCGCATTGAGCCTCCTGGACGAGTTGTTGCAGTCGAGGTCGGCCTTTGCAAGCCGCGTTGCTGCTGAACAGTTACGCCAAGATCTGGCTTCCCGCGCTCCGGCGGGCGCGAACTAAGTTCAATCGCGCTCTATATGCGATTGAAGTTGATAGTATTTCGAGACCCTGACCCGCGAGCGTGCGGCAGGTAGGGGAGAAAACATGCAAAGATCAAACAGGCGCGCCGTTATGGCAATGACCTGGATTCTCCTGGCGGGACTGGCGACGGCACCGCTATCCGCCCAGGGCGTCCTGCAGAGGTGCCCTCGATGCCCGCCGACCGGTCCGCGCGCCGATGCGGCGAGCGGAAGTGAGTACATCATCGGGCCGGGCGACAGCCTGCAGGTGTTCATCTGGCGCAATGCGGAGCTGTCCGTGACCGTGCCGGTGCGACCCGACGGCAAGATCTCGACCCCGTTGGTCGAGGACATGGTCGCCGTGGGCAAGACCCCATCGAAGTTGGCACGGGATATCGAAGCAGTGCTTGCGGCTTACATCCGCACGCCGCAAGTCAACGTTATCGTCACCAACGCAGTCAGTACCTTCAGCCAGGTGAGGGTGCTCGGGCAGGTCACCACGCCCCAGGCGGTTCCTTATCGCGAAGGCATGACCGTGCTCGACGCAATACTCGCGGTCGGCGGCCTCGGTGAGTTTGCGGCAGGCAATCGCGGCAAGATCGTGCGGGTCGTCAACGGCAAGTCGCAGGACATCAAGGTTCGAATCGAAGACCTCGTGAACGACGGTGACGTCAGCCAGAACCTGCCGCTGAAACCAGGCGACGTGCTTGTCGTGCCCGAGTCGCGATTCTGACCGAAGGCCCGCAACAGCATGCAAGACGTCGTCAAGCTCGGGTCATCCGAACTGCGGGGTGCCTGGCGCTACCGCTGGCGCGCATTGGCGGTGGCATGGGCCGTCTGCACTCTTGGGTGGCTGGCTGTCTACTTCACTCCCGACAAGTACGAGGCGAGTTCTCGGTTCTACGTCGACACTTCTTCCGCGCTGGCCCCGTTCGTTCGCAACCTGTCCGTGGAGATGGACGTCGATCAGCAGGTCGACCTCGTGAAGCAGCTGATCGTCGGGCGGGAGGCGCTGCTGAAGGTGGCCCGAGAGACCGACCTCGACATACAGGCCACCACGCCCATCGAACTCGACGCTCTGCTCGAGAGCCTGCGTGCGCGAATCATGGTCACTGGCGGCGGTCAATCGCGTCTCAATCCGCGCGAGCGGGACCACAACTACCAGATCAGTTACCGCGATTCGGACCGCGCGCGCGCGGTAAAAGTAGTGCAGATCATGCTCGACTCCTTCATCGAGGACACACTGAAGAAGCGCCGCTCGGGCTTCCAGGACGCTCGCGACTTCCTGCAGCAGCAGATTCGGCAGCAGGAGCAGCGTCTCGCCGAAGCCGAGCAGAAGCTGGCTGAGTTCAAGCGCCGCAACATCGGGCGTCTGCCGACGGAGCAAGGCAGCTATGTCGACAGTCTGCAAGGTCGAAATGTCGGAATTGCAGAACCTGCGTTCGCAGGAGAGCATGCTGCTGAGCCGCCGCCACCAGTTGACCACTCAGTTGGCTGCCGAGCGGCAGTACGTGCCTAGCGACGCAGTGAGTGCCAGCCTGACCGGGACCCGGCCCGCGGGTGGCAGCGACCTCGATTCCCGAATCCGGGACTCCGAGTCGCGACTCGAAGAACTCCTGCTCGTCTATACTCCGAAGCATCCGGAAGTGATCGCGCTGCAGCAGTCGCTGGCGCAGATGCGCACGAAGCGCCGCGAGGAATTGACGGCCATGGGCGTGACGGGTATCCCGGAGGGCGGCAGCCTGGCGGCTAACCCGGTCTACGAACAGATCCGTGTGCAGCGCAACCAGGTGGATGTGGACCTTGCCGCACTGCGAGGGCAGATGGCTGATCGCGGACGCCGGATTGGCGAAATGCAAAGGCGC
>JADIYJ010000033.1 GCA_016705325.1 Pseudomonadota bacterium
GAACGCGTACGCGTGCCACTGGAAGACGCCAGCGCGGCGTCTGCTCGAAATGGCGGAACAACTGGTCGCCATGGGCCCGCGGACGGGTGTGCGAAGCGGTACCAAGCCAATTTCGAGACGGCATTCGGCTGTACCCGTCCCCCATCACTGCCGCCGGCAGCTGTTTACAAAGGCAGATGCCCAGCACGCCTTTTACCGCGTTCACCGCCTCGCGGATGAGCTCCGATTTCGGTCTTGAGGTGAGGGAACTGCTGCCCCTGGTCGACATTCGTCGTTCCACCGGGCACGATGGGCCGTCAGCACCGCCGAATGTCCGGCTGGGCCTGCGCTTCGCGGCCGAAACTCACGTAGCGGATGCGGATTCCCGACGCACGCAGCGGATCGGAGGTGGCCAGGCGGTTCGGTGACGTGCTCGGAGACGAGCTGGTTCGACATGTGCGGGCGCTTTCTTCGAGGGCCTGGCGAACCGAAACGCGGTAAACCATTATCTCGCGTCAATGCGGCGGGCGCTCAATGCAGCTGGCGACGCAGCCTCAGACGGCCGGCCGAAGGTCGGACGACTACCACCAGGGATGATGCAGTATGAGCGCACGCGAGCGCTCACCTGCCTCGCCGACTGCCTGAATCGCTTTGCAGCGCATGTCCGCGGCCTGCGGCATCACTTCACCGCTGGAGGCCTGGAACCCGGGCCGATGCGCCGCCGCTCGACTGCTGCACGGTTTCATGGATTGCGGCGTGACGGTGCGCAGTCCGTCGCCGACTCCCACCGCGCCGTCCACGGAGCCTGATCGCACCGGACTGGCGCGGTTTTGGCCGCTCCGGCTGGAACCCCAGGGCTACTGGTTCCCCGATTACTTCTGGATCTCGACGCATCGCTCCAGTGGCCGCGCCCGCAACGCCGCCGGTCGATCTCCTTGCGGCTTTGGTACGGGTGGCAACGTCGCGATGATCTACATGCGGACTCAGGCCTGAGCGCGTGCGTCGGCTGTGACGCTCGAAGGCTTCGGCCTGCCCGGCGCACCGCCGGAACTCGCACCGGCCGCTACCGCGACTGGCTCGACCAATGGCGCGATCCGGAGCCCGCAACAGTCTTTGCGAGCGTCGACGTGTTTGCGGGCGTGCTGCGCAAACGCAATCCGCGCCTGTCGGCCGCGCTGCCGATTTCGTCGCGCGTGCCTGGGAGCGAACCGCTGCCCGACGGCCGCGTCCGTCCCTGCTTCGATCCGGCGCACAAGCGCGGTAATCCCATCCTGTACCGGGCGCGGAGGTCGAAGCCTGCTGGGCCGGTGCGTGCGCCGCACTGCTGTTGTCGCGGGCGAGAGTCGGATTTCCTCGCCCGCTTGCGGCGCGGCGCCCGGAGCAGGTGCGCTTCGCCGCGGTGCCGCAACTGGAGCCGGATCGACGCTGCCGCGGGGCCACGATGGTGCATCACGACCAGCTCCGCGGAGGTTGCGCAGCTCGTCCAGGAATTCCTCGCCGCTAGGCTCCTAGCATCGGCACCATGAACGTCCGACGACCAGTCCGCGACGCCGCTGTTCTCGTCGTCGTCGTGCTGCTCGGACTCTTGTGGTCCGGTATCGGACCGTACGACCGGCTGACGTGGTTTCCCGAGGTCATCGGTGCTGGTCGCCGTGCCGCTGCTGGTGGACGGCACGCAGTTTTCCGCTGACGCCGCTCGCTTACGTGCTGATCGCCGGGCACGCGCTGATCCTCATGTATGGCGGTCACTACATCAGTATGCCTGACGCCGTTCGGCGACTGGTTGCAGGACGTGTCCGGCTTCACGCGCAATCACTACGATCGCATCGGTCACCTGATGCAGGGTTTCGGGCCTGCGATCATCGCGCGCGAGTTGCTGCTTGCGCGTCGCCGTTAAGACCGGGCAAGTGGCTGTTTGCGCTGGTCACGCCCAGCATTCGCTATCAGGCGCCTGTTACGAGTTCACCGAGTGGTGGGCTGCAATCGCCGGCGGCGACGCGGCAGGCGCGTTCCTCGGAACGCAGGCGACGTCGGGATACGCAGGGACATGTTCCTGGCCGGCTGGCGCCATCGTCGCGCAGGTGACGCTGTCTCGAGGTCACGACCGGCAGCCGCTGCGGCTGCAGCCATCCCCTTGTTACAAGTGGAGCCAGCCCCGGATAGCGCGGGAGGAACGTGACATGCATTTGATCCAGGCCCAGTCTGCTGCTGACGCTGACAGCGCTTCCTGCGGGCGCTTGGCGCATCATTTCGGCCTCGCCGCTGGCGTTCTCGTCGTGTGTTGCCCTCGCTGGCGGCATGCTTGGGTTACCGTGGCCTCGAGGGCCTGCCCTGGATCGACGGCTTCCCGAATGCAGCGATGCTGTCTCGGCGGCATGGGTCCGGTGAACCCGCCGCTGACGCTGGCGGGAAAACTGTTCGCCGGCCTATACGCGCTCTACGCCGGGCTGGTTTTCATCGTGACCGCCGCGCTCGTCATCACGCCGGTCCTGCACCGGGCGCTGCATCGCTTTCATCTGAACGAGAAGGCTTGAGGCTCAGCCGTCCATGAGCGGCAAAGTCAGTGAATCGGCTCGTCGAACATCAGCGCACGCACCAGCCGCACCGGCGGTGAGCCATACGACAGCGCCCGGTCGTGGTAGGCCTTGAGGTCGAACTTCGCGCCCTGGCGACGTTCCGCCTCGGCACGCATGTCCGAGTGTTCCTGGTAGCCTACGAAATACGTCGACAGCTGTGTCGAGCTCAACTGGGCGCGGACCCACTTGCCCGCCGCCTCGCGTTCTTCCTGGAAGCCGGTCTCGACCATGAGCTGCATCGCCTCGTCGCGGGTCATGCCGTCGACGTGGATGGACGAGTCCATGATCGCGTTGGTGATCGAGCGCAGGTACCACTTGAGCTGCACCAGCTGCATGAGCGGGTCGCCGCCGCCAAAACCCTGTTCCTGCATCACGCGCTCGGCATAAACCGCCCAGCCTTCGACGAAGGGACCCGAGCCGAGCATCGCACGCAGGGTGGAGGGATAGCGGTTGGAGTGCGCAATCTGCAGGTAGTGGCCCGGCATCGCCTCGTGGATCGTCAGGTTCGCGATCGAGCGCGTGTTGTACTCGCTCAGGAACGAGCCGACCTGTGCTGCGGTCCAGTCGGCGGGAATCGGCGACACCGCGTAGAACGTGCGCTGGCCCTTGTCGAGCGGACCGGGTGAGTCGCAGTACGCAACCGCGACGCCGCGCTGGAACTCGGGCATCAGGATGATTTCGAGCGGTTCGTCGGGTACCGTCACGAAGCCTTTCGCGCGGACGAACTCGGTCGTCTCGCGCAGTTTCTCGCGCGCGAAGTCCACGACACCGTCGCGCGGCGTCCGCTCGGCACCTGCGATGTCGAGCGCGGCCCGGATGGCGGCCTGCTGCTCGGCGGCCGTCGGCTCGGCCGGTGTCGGGGGCGCGTCGGCGCGGCCAGCCAGCACCTTGCGCGACACTTCGTACATCTTCGCGCGCGTGACGATGGCCTCGCTTGCGGCGCGACGCCGGATCTCGGCCCGGTCGAGTGGCGACATCAGCGCGAAATGGAGCTTCTCGTCGTACAGTTCGCGACCGATGCGGAAATCGCCCTGCGCCTGCGGCAGCAACTGCTTTTCGAGCCATTCCTGGTGGGTTTTCACGGCGGCACGGGCGTTCACGATCGCCTGCTCCAGGCGCTCGCGATCCGCAGCGGGCAGCCGCGCGACGTTCGGCACCACGAGTTCGTCCACCAGGCTCAGCACACCCGGGTTCTGCTTGATCGCCGTTTCGGCGTGGATCGCAGGCACGCGCGCAGGCACGATGTTGGCGCGCATCTGTTCGAGCAGGTCGGGCAGCTGCTCGAGCCGGCTCGTCACCGAGCGCAGGCGTTCGGGCAACGGCGCGAACTCGCGCGCCAGCAGTCCGTACAGCGATTGCCCGGCCAGCTGCGTGTAGACGAGCGGGTCCCACGACCAGTCGCGGTATTTTTCCTCCGACCAGATCGAGTAGCGCAGCTGGTTGTCGAGCATCGCCGCGTCGACCTGGTTCGCACGCGAGAGCCTGGAACGATCGATCGCCTGCAGTTCGCCGAGCACCCCCTTGGTCCACGCCAGCGTGCGTGCACGGCCGGAGGCGCTGAGGTCGTCGAGTTCGCGGTCAAATCGGTGATCGCCGAGCTGCGTCGCCGACACCGGCGAATAGCGGCCGAACTCGTCGACGAAGCGCTTGCTGAGGGCGTCAAAGCGCGCGTCCGCACTGGCGCTGGCAGCGAAGGCTATGGGCTGCAGCGCGACGCACAGCGCCAGCAGCAGCAGCGCGCAAGACCAGCGGACGAAGACGTGGGCTCGGCACATCGATGACTTCTCCCGGGGGATGGCATGCGGGCCGGTCCTGGCGACGGGCACGCGTGAGGGTGGCAGGTGCGCAATTGTCACTTGAATCCACGTGCCGATGCTACTGGCTGGCCGCGCGCCGAGCTGGCATCGGCTATCCTGCCGCGCACCGATGAACCGCCAGTTTTCACGCCATCGCGCTTGCGGCCGCGCATGAGGAACGAGCGTCGTGCGCTGCTGCGCAACGCGGATTTCACGCGCTACATCCTCGCGCGCTTCCTCGGCTCGCTGGCCGTGCAGATGCAGACCGTGGCCGTCGGCTGGCAGGTATACGAAATCACGCGCAGGCCGCTCGATCTCGGCCTGATCGGTTTGTCGCAGTTCCTGCCGTTCGTGCTGCTGATCCTGCCGGCAGGGCACTACGCGGACACCCGTGACCGTCGCCGCATCATCGCCGGCTGCTACGTGCTGCTGCTGCTCTGCGCGCTGCTGCTGCTCGCGTTCTCGTGGCATCGCCTGCGCAGCGCATGGCCCGTGTTCGGGATCATGACGTTGTTCGGCGTCGCCCGCGCCTTCGCCATGCCGGCGAGCCAGGCCCTGCTGCCGAACCTGGTGGACCGTGAGCATTTCGGCACCGCGATCGCCTTCAATTCCTCGCTGTGGCAGGTCTCGACGATCGCGGGCCCCGCGCTCGGTGGCCTGTTGTACCTCGCGGGCGCCACTGCCGTATACGCAACCGTGGCGACCCTGCTCGCGGTGTCGCTGGTGATGCTCGCCATGCTGCGTCGGGGCGGGGACGCGAGCGCGGCCGCCAGCACGGCGCCGCTCGATCGCCACGCGCTGCTCGAAGGGCTGCGGTTCGTGCGTGGCCGGCGTCCCGTGCTGGGAGCGATTTCGCTTGACCTGTTCGCGGTGCTGTTCGGTGGTGCGACGGCGCTGTTGCCGGTGTATGCCGCCGACGTGCTGCACGTCGGTCCGAGCGGGCTCGGCTGGCTGCGTGCGGCTCCGGGTGTCGGGGCGGCGCTGACCGGTGTCGTGCTCGGCGTGCTGCCCGTGACCCGGCGTGTCGGCCACTGGATGTTCGGCGGCGTGATCGTCTTCGGCTTCGCCACGCTTGTGTTCGGCGTATCGACGAGCCTCTGGATTTCGCTCGCCGCACTCACCGTGCTCGGCGCCGGCGACATGGTGAGCGTCTACATCCGCCACCTGCTGGTGCAGCTCGAGACGCCGGACGAGATCCGGGGCCGCGTCAGCGCGGTGAACTCGGTGTTCATCGGCGCCTCGAACGAACTCGGTGAATTCGAGTCCGGATTCGTAGCCGCGTGGGTCGGCGCGATCCCGGCGGTGGTCATCGGCGGCGGCGCGACGCTGTTCGTTGCGCTGGCGTGGACGCGCTTGTTCCCCGAGCTGTGGCGCATGGACCGGTTTCCAGACCAGGAAGAGTGACAACTGTATATGTATACAGTAGTCTCGACGAATGCGGCGCGCAGACCGGCAGCAGGTGGAGAAAGGCCGCGGTGCGGTCACCAACCCGGCCGGTCGCTTCGAATCGGCCACGCTGACGCCGGAGGATGACGGCTGGGGCAGCCTGGACGAGCCGCTGCAGAACCCGGCGACGACGCTGACGCCCGAGTTTCCCAGGCACGCGATCACCACCAATCGTTCGCCGGACGTTCCTTTCGAGCAGTCGCTCAACCCGTACCAGGGGTGTGAACACGGCTGCATCTACTGCTTCGCACGGCCCGCGCACGCCTACCTCAATCTCAGTCCAGGACTCGACTTCGAGACGCGCATCTTCCACAAGCCCGGTCTTGCGGCACTGCTGCAGCGGGAAATTTCGTCGCCGCGATACGTCTGCAAGTTGCTGCACATCGGCGGCAACACCGATCCCTACCAGCCGGCCGAGCGCAGCCTGCGGTCCAACACGCGCGGTACTCGAGTTGCTGCTGGCAAGGCGGCATCCACTGTCGATCATCACCAAGGGCGCGCTGATCCTGCGCGACCTCGACCTGCTGCGCGAGCTGGCCGAGCGACAGCTCGTGTCGGTGTTCATCAGCGTCACGAGCCTCGACGAGAAACTCAAACGGACGCTGGAACCGCGCGCCGCCTCGCCACAGGCGCGTTTGCGTGTCGTCAGGGAACTCACGTCGGCCGGCGTACCTGTCGGGGTGATGGTGGCCCCCGTCATACCGGCCCTGACGGACCACGAGGTCGAGCACGTACTCGAGGCCGCGGCTGCGGCCGGTGCCCGGCGTGCGGCGTTCCTGATGTTGCGACTGCCGCACGAGGTCGCGGCGCTGTTCGAGCAGTGGCTGCGCGTGCATTACCCCGCGCGCGCCGATCGCGTGCTGAACCACGTGCGCGCGATGCGGGGCGGCCGTCTCAACGATCCTCGCTTCGGCAAGCGCATGCGTGGCGAAGGTGCCTATGCGGCGATGGTCGGGGCCCGGTTCGCAAGCGCCTGCCGGCGCCTCGGGCTCAACCAGGGGGCCGCACCGCAGCTCGATACGCTGCAGTTCGAGCGCGAACCCGACGCACCGCGGCAGGCAGGACTATTCGACTGAATTTGACTCGCGCCGCGCGCATATTTCGGTCCGAATCCTTGACGTATACTCGGACGTCCCCGACTTCGTTGCCGCTGTGCAGGCCGCTCAGCCAAAAGGAGGACTGCCATGACACACGCAAGGCTCGATCGCCGTCTCCCGGCGAATGCCCGCGCGCCCGGGCGCGCCGCAGCGGGAGTGGTCCTGCTCGCAGTCGTGGCGTCCGGTTGCATGACGTCCAAGGTCGACGAGACGCGCCAGGTGGCCTCGCCGATCCAGGCCAACGAATCGATCGTCCTGCTGAAGAAGCCGCAGCTGGAAGGCGTGGGCACCGAGGAAGAATTCCTCGATTGCGTCCAGGAGCGGCTGGGCGGCGAGCTGGTTCATCCCGAGAAGGGGCAGAGCGCGCATTCGGGCAAGGCCGCACGCACGGCGTTCAAGATCTACGGCGAGCAGGAATTCACCGACGCGCTGTTTCCATGGTTCGAGCCGAGCACGGCTCCGGCCAATGCGGATGGTTTGCGCGTGCTGCTGCAGCGGCCTGGCGTCACCGAGCGGCTGCAGGAAATCGGTGTCCGCTACGTGGTCTGGGTCGACGGCAATACCCGCAAGACCGATGGCGGCGGCAGCGTTGCGTGCGCGGTCGGGCCGGGTGGCGGCGGCTGCTTCGGCGTCGGCTGGTGGGAAAAGGAGTCGGGTTATGTCGCGTCGGTCTGGGACATGCAGAACGCGAGCGAAATCGGCTCGGTCAGCGCCGACGTTACCGGTACTTCCGTGCTGATCGGCGCCATCGCGCCCATTCCGATCATCACACCGGTGCGCAACACCGCCTGCAATCGCCTGAGCGAACAGCTGCGCGGGTTCCTCGTCGGGGACGACCTGGTGGCCCCTGGGGCGGCGGCTGCCGGGGCGGCCAGTGCCGCGGGTTCGCGTTGACGGTTGAACTGCCGGCCGCCGGACGCATCCAATCTCGCAGGACCAGAGCTGCGGGATCGTCCACGCCGCCCACCGTCCAGGGGTTCCAGCGCATGCACGGTTTGAAAGGACTGACGGCGGCGGCGTTCGTGGCGGCATCTGCGCTCGCCACGGGCGGTTGCCTGACGACCAGTTCCAGTTCGATGCCAAGCGGCATGCCGAGCTCGTCGCCCTCGTCGTCCCGGGGAGCCAGGGGTCGTCCTCGCCCTCCGCTTCGGGCAGCCCCGGTCAGCAATCGCCCTCGGGTGGCTCCGGCTCTTCCGGCAGCCCGGGGTCGTCGTCGCCTGGTGGGTCCCAGTCCGGCGGATCATCCGCGGGCGGTGGCTCCAGCTCCGATGGTTCCGGGCCGCCCCCACCGCCGCAGCCGCAAGGCTGGCCCACGCCTCCGTCTTCCGGCGGTTCGCAGGGCAGCGCACCCTCATCGTCCGGATCACCGGCCGGCGGGGGTTCGGCCGGAGGCGCGCCGGGCACGCAGGGTGATTCGACGCGCAGTGGCGGCTCGACTGACCCCGCCGGCTCGACCGGTTCGGCGGGTGCCGCAGGTCAGCCCGGAGCGGCCGGCCAACGGGCAACGACGAGCGCCGGGTCTGCAGGACAGGCAGGTTCGCCGGGCAGCCAGGCTGGCCAGTCCGGCCAGTCCGGCCAGTCGGCACCGCAGCCAGCGCGCCCCCCCGGGGGGGGCGGCGACGACGCGGCGCGCCAACGCCGGTTCAGGTGGCGGTGGCGGCAGTGGTCCCGCGACCGCCGAAGACAAGCGGGCGGAGATCGATCGCCGCTTCGACGAAACCTTCGCCGTGTTCGACGCGCGCATGCGCAAGGAACAGGAGACCATCTCGCAGGAGCGCGCCGGCCGCGACCGCCCGGCAGGTGCCGGCGGTGCCGAAGGTGAGGGTGGCGACGCCGCGAATGGCGGCGGCTCCGCGGGTGACGGATCGGCTGGACAGGGCAAGGACGGCGCAGGCGAAGGCGCATCCGGCACCGGCAGCGAAGGCGACCAGGGTGGCGAAGGCGCATCCGGCACCGGCAGCGAAGGCGGCCAGGGCGGCGACGTTGCAGCAGGCTCGGGCACCCAGGGCGGTGGCGGCGGCGTCGGCGGCGGCACGAAAGGCGGCGGCGGTCCGCGTGACGTGCCGACCGATATCCCCGACGGTCGCGACGACGACATCGTTGCGCGCCAGTTGCGCGAGGCAGCAATGAAGGAAATGGACCCGGAGCTGCGCGAGCGGCTCTGGGAGGAATACCGCAAGTACAAGCAGAGCACGCAGTGACGTCTTCGACCATTCCCGTTGGGTCCGGCCGCGTGTGGCGCGCGTGCTGTGCCGTGCTGGCGCTCGTGTCTGGTGCAGCCGGCTGCGTCGTGCAGGACGAGCGCCCGATGGCGCCGGTCGTCGCGCAGAAGGCAACGGCTGAAATCCCGCAGGCCGAACTGCTCGACGTCGGCATCCGCATGTTCGATCCGAACATCCCGCCGGATCCGGTCGAGCAGGAAAAGCTCGGCATCTACCCGGACGTGCGCAAGGCAGAGTCGCGCTACATGCCCGTCCTGCTGCGTGACACGCTCGAAAGCACCGGGCAGTGGGGGCAGGTGCGCGTGCTCCCGGCCGCAAGCTCGAGCAGCGACGTGAACATCGGCGCGCGGATCATCGAATCCGATGGCAGCGTACTGCGGCTCGCGGTGACCGTGACGGATGCCACCGGGCGCACGTGGCTGCGCAAGGACTACGAAGGCCTGGCGGACACGCGCGCCTACAAGGACGTGCCGGTCAAGCCGCGTGACCCGTTCGACAACGTGTACGCGACGATCGCCAACGACCTGCTCGCCGCGCGCAACCAGCTCACCCGGGAGCAGCGCGTGCAGGTGCACCAGGTCGCCAACCTGCGTTTCGCCTCCGAACTGGCGCCGTATGCATTCAATCCCTACCTGGCGCACGACCCGAAGCGCGGTACCTATGCCATCGCGCGACTGCCGGCAGAGGACGATCCGGTGGTGCAGCGCATGGACCGCGTGCACGAGCGCGATTACGCGCTGATCGATACGCTGAACGAGCACTACACGAACTTCGGCGAGACCATCGACGACGCTTACGTCAACTGGCGCAAGTACTCGCACGAGGAACTCGCGGCGGCAGCCGAGGCGAAACGCAAGGCGCTGACGCGCGGATTGCTCGGCGCCGCGGCCGTCATCGGCGGCGTCATGGCGGGACAGAACACGAACAGCAGCGCGGGCAATGCTGCCGCGACGGCGGCCGTCATCGGCGGCATCTATGCGTTCAAGAGCGGCCTCGACATGCGTGCCGAGATCAAGATGCACGACGAGTCGCTGAAGCAGCTCGGCAGCTCGTTCCAGAACGAAGTGCAGCCGAGCGTCGTCGACATCGAGGGCCGCACGCTCGAGCTGAAGGGCTCGGCGGAGCAGCAGTACGCGGAATGGCGGCGTCTGCTGCGCGAGTTGTACGAGAACGAGACGGGCCTGCCGGCGACGACGGCGGAAACCACGCGACCAGCCACCGGCAAGCGCTGAGCCCAGACCGATGACGAACAGGACGACGCTCGCAGGCGGGCAGGTCGTGGCTGCGCGGTACGAGCTCACGCGGCCGCTCGCCGCCGGGCACGACGGCGCGACCTGGCTCGCGCGGGATACCCATGCCAGCCGTGACGTCGTGCTGCGTTTCCGGGCGGCCGACGACGTCGCCGGTGAACGCATCCGCGCCGTCGTCGATCACGCGACGCTGCTCGCGCCGCTCGCCACGCACGACACGGTCGATGAATCGTTCGATGTCTTCGAATATCTCCCGGGCGGCGAGATCGGCCGCCTGCGCGGGCGTCCGTGGACGTTGATCGCGCGCCGGCTGCTGCCGGTGATCGAAGCGCTGTCGCAACTGCATGCGGCGGGATGGGTTCACGGCGATCTCAAGTCGGCCAACGTGGTGCTCGACGGCGATGGCCGGCCGCGACTCGTCGACCTCGGCAGCGCGCGCAGGATCGGCTCGACGCAGCCGGCCGGCGCGTCGCCGTATTCGACCAGTCCAGAGCGGCTGGACGGCGCCGCTGCCGCCGTGGCGGACGACATTTACGCCCTCGGCGTGCTGTTCTACGAACTCGTGAGTGGGCATCCGCCCTTCTACCCGGACGTCACGCCTGCGCGCGTGCATGAAGAGATCCCGCCCCCGGTTGCCGGCAGGCCGGATCCGCCCGGGGCTTTCAGCGCCCTGGTCGCGCGCTGCCTCGCCAAACGACCCGCTGACCGGCCGGTCTCCATGCGCATCGTGCACGAGGAGCTGCACCTGCTGCTCGAGACGGCGCCGGCTGAAGCGGTATCGACCGTTGCACCTGGCATTGCGACGTGGCAGCCGCGTCTGCCCGCCGATGCCCTGCCCGTGCAGCCGCAATGGCACCGCAGCAAGGGCGACGCGCCCTCGGCAAAGTCGCTGCGCAGCGAAGGCTTCCGCCGCGGCCTGCTGGTCGGCGCGATGGGTCTGGCGCTTGCGGCGGCCGGCTTTACCTTCTTCGTCCTGCCCGGCCTCGTTGGTTCGCAGACGCCGGCACCAGACCTCCAGCGGCTCCCGCGGCCGCGGCGCCGGCAGCGAAACCGGTCGCGGATTTCGAACGCCTCGCGGCATTGAAGCGCACGGCGGAGGAGCGCCGCGGTCCGCTGCCGGCGCGCCTGCAGCGACTCGAGCAACGGGACGTTGCCACCTGGGGTGGGTCGTCGTACGCGCAGGTCCGCAACGACCTGGCTGCTGGCGATGCGGCGATGACCGGACGCGAATTCGAGACCGCGCTCGCGCATTTCGACGCAATGGCACGCGGGCTCGACCAGCTCGAGCAGCGACTGCCCGCAGTGATCCGCACCAGGCTGGCGGATGCGCAGGCCGCGTTCGCTGCGGGTCGCGGCGCCGAGGCGCAGGAAAAGTACGCGGCAGTGCTGAAAGTTGCGCCCGACGATGCCGCCGCGCGCAGTGGCATCGCCCGCTCGCGCGTGCTCGACGAAGTGCTGCGCGAAACGGCGGTCGGTGCGCGTGCCGAGCAGGCAGGCGAGGTCAGTGCCGCAATCGCGGCGTACCAGCGTGCGCTGAAGCTCGATCCGGCGACGACCGTGGCGCGCGCAGGCATTGCACGACTCGGCGCACGCGAGGCCGACGACGCCTACGCCACGGCGATGGCGCAGGCCATGGCCGCGTTGGCGCGTCGCGACTACGCCACGGCGCAGAGCGCGTTCGAGCGGGCCGGACGCATCCGGCCCGGCACGCCGGAAGTCGCCGATGGGCTGCAGCAGATCCGCCGCGCCACCGAAACGAAGTCGCTGACCGCCATCGTCGAGCGCGCCGCCGCGGCCGAGCGCGCGGAGCAATGGTCGCAAGCGCTTGCGCTGTACGGCGAGGCGCTCAAGGTCGAGCCGGCGCTGCGGCCCGCACAGGAAGGGGTCGAGCGTGCGGAGCCGCGCGCGATGATCGATGCCGAGCTGCAGTCGTTCATCGACAAGCCCGAACGGCTCTACAGTCCTTCCGGCCGGGACATCGCGCGCAACGTGCTCGAGCGCGCCGCCCGTGTGTCGACGCAGGGCACGCGGCTGCAGGCCCAGCAGGCGCGGCTGTCCGAACAGTTGCGGCAGGCCGAGACGCCGGTCAAGGTGGCGCTGGCGTCCGATAATGCGACGGACGTGCAGATCTACCGGATTGGTAAGCTGGGGCTCTTCGAACACCGGGACCTCGAGCTGCTGCCGGGCCGCTATACCGTGGTGGGCACACGCCAGGGTTATCGCGACGTGCGCAAGGAACTGAACCTGCTGCCGGGTGCGCCGCCGTCCACGCTCGTGGTCCGCTGCGAGGAGCCGATTTGAGTGCCACCGAACTGATCCTGCGCGATCCGCTGGGCGAGCGCGCGCTGTCGGCTGCGGATTTTCCCGTGAGTGTCGGCGGGCCCGGGCACACGATCGTGCTGCCGGGAGCGGGTGCGGATACGCTCGCCTGGCTTGCGCTGCACGACGGCCAGCTGTTCCTGCAGCCGGCGGCAGGTCGCGAACCCCCGCTCTGCAATGGCGCGCCCGTGTCGCGTCCGACCTGGCTGCATGAAGGTGACATCGTCGACGTCGCGCGTGGACGACTGCGCATCGGTGCGCGCGATGGCCGGCGCATCCTCGACGTCGAGGATGGCAGCGGCGGCAACCTGACCGTTCCTCCCGCAGCGCCGCTGGTCGACGTCGTCAGCGGCGGTGGTGACGACGGCGACGAGCGCATCGACGCCGTTGCGTTCCGTCGGCCTGCGGCGCAAGCGGCGTCCGATCGACGCATCGGGCCATGGCTGGGCGGCGGCTTGCTCCTCACGGTGCTGGGGTGGGCGATGTGGTTCTTCGCGACCGGGCACGTCGTGAAGATCGATGTTGCGCCAGCGGACAGCGCAATCCGTTTGCACGGCGGACTCGTCTTGCCAGTGGGCGGCAACCACTTCGCGCGTCCAGGCGAGTACACCGTCGAGATCCGGCGCAAGGGCTATGCATCCCTGCGCGCGCCGATCAAGGTCACCGACGCGCAGAACCAGTCGTTCCGTTACCGGCTGGCGAAGCTCCCGGGCATCCTGCAGGTGCAGACGCCGGTCGCTGCCCGCATCAGCGTCGCAGGCAGGGACGCCGGCGCTGCGCCCGGCGAGATTCGGCTGCCGGCCGGCCGTCACGAGTTGCTCGTCACTGCGCCGCGGCACCTGCCGTTCAGGGCGACCGTGGACATCCATGGCATGGAGCAGCGGCAGCTGCTGACGGCAGAACTCGTCGCCGCGTGGGCTCCGGTCACGGTGCTGACCGAACCTGCCGGCGCCACGGTGCTGGTGGACGGCGCTGCGCAGGGCGCGACGCCCGCGCAACTCGAGCTCGATGCCGGCACGCATCGCATCGAACTGCGCCAGGCCGGATTCAAGGCCTGGGTGACCGATGTGCAGGTGGTCGCGAACCAGCCGCAGACGCTGGGCCCGCTGCGGCTCGGCCTGCCCGACGGCACGCTGGTCGTGCGCACCGATCCGGTGGGCGCCAGCGTCAGTGTGGGTGGTGCATTTCGTGGCCGTTCGCCGGTCACGCTCGACGTGCGGCCCGACGTCGCGCTGGCGCTGGTGGCGTCGCGCGAGGGCTACGAACCCGGGACCACGCAGTTGACGCTGGGAGCGGGTGAGCGTCGCGAAGTGCAGTTGTCGCTGCAGCCGATCTTTGGCGAGGTCACCGTAATGGCGGAGCCGGCGTCCGCCGATGTGTTCGCCAACGGTCGCGCGGTCGGCAGGTCCGGGCAGACCATCAAGCTGCCAGCCGCGCGCACCGACATTGAAGTGCGCCTGGCAGGATTCCGCTCCTATCGAACGGCAGTCACTCCGCGCCCCGGCCTGCCGCAGGTGCTGAACGTGCGGCTCGAAGCCGGGCGGGGCGCGACCGATGCGCCGCCGGCGACGGTTGCCGCAGCGGCAGGCGGTGCAGCCGTCGCAGGCGCCGCGAGCGGCGAAGGCGCGACCGCGTCGTCGCAAGCGCTCACGCCGACGACCCGCACCAAGTCCGGCGCCGAGTTGCGGCTGCTCGGGCCCGCGAGCTTCACGATGGGCAGCCCGCGCCGCGAATCCGGTCGCCGCGCCAATGAATCGCAGCGCGCAGTGGAGCTGAGGCGGCGCTTCTACCTGGCGACGCGTGCAGTCACCAACGGTGAATTCAAGCAGTTCCGCACCCAGCACCGTTCGGGTTTCGTCGGGCAGAACACGCTCGAGCTCGAACACCAGCCCGTGGTCAACGTGACGTGGCAGGATGCGGCCGAGTACTGCAACTGGTTGAGCCTGCAGGACGGCCTGCCGCCGGCCTACCAGTCGCAGGGCGGCAAGCTGGTGCCCACGCAGCCCGTCACGATGGGTTACCGGCTGCCGACCGAAGCCGAATGGGAATGGGCGGCACGAGCGAATCGCGATGGTTCACTGCGGAAATACCCATGGGGTGACGCGCTGCCGGTGCCGGCGGGCGCGGGCAACTTCGGCGACCGCCGGGCGCAGCCGCTGCTGCAGACGGTCCTCGCAGACCTCGACGATGATTACCCGGCCACGGCACCGACCGGCTCGTTCGCACCGAACCCGCTCGGGTTCTACGACCTGGGCGGCAACGTCGCGGAATGGACGACGGACCTCTACGCGGTGCAACCTGCGAGCAGCACGGTGGTCGTCGATCCGCTGTCCGCCGCGCCAGGCAACATGCACGTCATCCGCGGCTCGAGCTGGCGTCACGCCACCGTGACGGAGCTGCGGGCTGCCTACCGGGATTCAGGCAACGGCCGGCGTGACGACGTCGGCTTCAGGATCGCACGCTATGCCGAATAGAAGAGAACGACGCTCCACTCCCGTGTCGCTGGCACCGCTGATCGGCCTGACGATCCTCGCCGCCGGCCTGGCGTTCGCGCAGCAGAACCTGCCGGCGTCGACAGCTGCGCCGGCGGAGCCGGCGGCCACCGAACCCGCTGCGGGCGCGCAAGCCGGTGGTGACGACGAGGCCGCAGCGGCCAAGGCGGGTGACGCAGCGCCGGCGGCCAAGCCCGTTGCCGCGAAGGGTTCGCCGCAACATTTCGAGCCCACCGAAAAAGTCCGTCCCGACTTCGACGTCGCCTTTCCCGTCGACATCTGACCTACAGGCCCCAGCGCACCATGAAGAAGTTCAAGACCAGCGAGTTCATGTTCGAGGTCTTTTCGCTGATCGTCATCGTGATCATCGTGCAGGGCTTCTACGCCACCGTCGTGCGCCCGCAGGCAGCGGCGGTTGCCGCCAGCGACGCGGCGCAGATGGCAAAGGACCCGAACTTCGCTCCGGCGCGCAACTTCTACATCATCATCAAGGACTACGAGCAGGAGGTATGCTTCATGCTCGCGCTCTGGTCCGTGGCGATCATGGGGTACAAGGGGTTCTCGCTGCGGCGCGGCCAGAGCCTGCTCGGCGCGGACCTGCTGCGGCTGCCGGAAGGCATGAAGATCCTGCCCGAGGATTCGCGCGACTACGCGCGGCAGGTCGAGGCCCTGCCCGACGACATGCGCGGCGAGCTGCTGCCGCGCGCGCTGATGAGCGGCCTGCACCGGTTCGGCGCCACGCGCAACATCCAGGACGTTTCGTCGGCAATCCACGACACCTGCGAACTCGAGTTCGGCCGGCTCGACGCGGAGCTCGCGATGGTGCGCTACGTCGCGTGGGCGATTCCCCGCCATCGGCTTCATCGGCACCGTGCGCGGCATCGGTGAAGCGCTGCAACAGGCGCACAAGGCGGTCGAAGGCGACGTGTCGGGCGTGGTCGCCGGCCTCGGCATCGCCTTCAATTCGACGCTCGTTGCGCTGGGCCTGAGCATTCTCGTGATGTTCATGCTGCACCAGATCCAGTTGCGCCAGGAGCGCGCGGTGCTCGACACCGAGGCGTTCCTCGACGAAAACGTCGTGCGCCAGATGATGGTGAGATAAGCGGCCGCGCCATGAGCCTGCTTGCGGTCGAACTGAATGACGCCGGACTGCTGCTCGCGCGCACGGGCGACGACGGCAACCCCGTGCTCGTCGGCGAAGAAAGCCCGGGACTCGCGGTGCTGCACGAGGGTCGCGTCCACGTGGGTGGCGACGCCGTGCGACGCTACCGCATCGCGCCGCTGCACGCGCAGAACCGTTTCTGGCAGGCGCTCAGCCTGGACGCGTTGCCGTGGTCCGCCCGCGGCATCGCAACGGCAGCCGATCTTGCGCACGCGCACCTGTCTGCCCTGCTCACGGCGGAAGCACGCCACGGTGCGGACGAGTTGCTGCTCGCGGTGCCTCCCGGCTATACGCGGGAGCAGCTTGGCCTGCTCGTCGGCGTCGCCAACGAATGCGGCGTGTCGGTGCGTGGCCTCGTGGATGCCGGACTCGCCGCGGTCGCCACGGTCGCGCCGGCGCCCTGCCTGCTGCACCTCGACCTGCAACTGCATCAGGCGTCGGCGACGCTGCTCGAGGCGTCACGCGCCGAAGGCACGTTGCGGCGGACGCGCTACGAGTTGCTGCCCGGCGCCGGCGTGCTCGCCTTGCGGCAGGTGATGGCCGAGAGCATCGCAACGGCGTTCGTGCGCGAGACGCGGTTCGATCCGTTGCACCAGGCGGCGTCCGAGCAACGCCTGCACGACTTGCTGCCGCCCTGGCTGCAGGCGCTCGCCACGGCCGACGCGATCGCGGCCGAGATCGAGCTGGGCTCGACGACGCACCGCATTTCACTCACGCGCGCGCAGCTCGAAGCGGCCGTGGAACGGCTGAGTGACGACATCCTGCGGCTGGTGCAGGCAGCGCGTCCACCTGGCGCAGCCCTGCATCTGTGCTTTTCGCCGCGTGTTGCATCGATCCCCGGCCTGGTCGGCCGGCTCGCCGCGTTGCGGGACTGCGTCGTCGTCGAGCTGGCACAGGGGGCGCCGGCCATCGGAGCATTGCGCGCAGCCGTAGCCATCGTCCGTGCCGCGGACGCGATCGCGCTGGTGCACCGATTGCCGCTGGCGGATGCCCAGGACTCGACGGATACCGCCGAACCGACGTCATTTGCGGTCCCTGCCGCTGCAGTTCCGACGCACGTGCTGTTCCGCGGGCGCGCCTGGCCGATCAGCGCGGTGCCGCTGTCGCTCGGTTGGTCGGTGGGTGCCGCGCCGCGGGTCCTGACCCTGCCCGCCGGTATCGCCGGCGTGTCGCGTTCCCACTGCACGCTCGAGCTGCGTGACGGCCAGGCCTGTGTCGTCGATCACAGCACCTATGGCACGTTCGTCAACGACGAGCGCATCGGCGGCCGGCTTGCGCTGCAGGTGGGTGACGTGCTGCGACTCGGCGCGCCGGGCGTTGCGCTCGAACTGATCCGCGTGCTGCAGGACCATGGCGCGGCGTAGAAAAAAGTTCGACATCTTCAGCATGTCCTTCCTGGACACGATCTGCTGTGCCTTCGGCGCGATCGTGCTGCTGTACATGATCCTGAACGCGGCAGGCAACAAGGCGTTCAAGAACGAGACGTCCGAACTGCGCGCCGAAGTGAACAGGCTCGAGGAGGAGGTGCTGCAGGGTTTTGCCGACCTCGTCGTGCTGCGCAACAGCCTGAAGACCACGACGACCGAGGCCGCGCGTGCCGAAGGGCTGTCCGACCGCGTGCTGCAGGAAACCGCAAAGACCAGGGAGCAGCTCGCCGATGCGGACAAGACGACGGTCTCACGCCGCGAGGCGATCGAGAAGCTGAAGGCCGACTTGAAGCAGATCGACGAGGAGAAGCGGCGTCTCGCCGCCGGCACGCCGGAGCCCGGCAAGCCGGGTAACCGGGTGAAGGGCTTCGTCGGCACCGGTGATCGTCAGTACCTGAGCGGCCTCAAGCTCGGCGGCGAGCGGATCGTCATCCTCGTCGACGTTTCGGCGAGCATGCTGGACGAAACTGTCGTCAACGTGATCCGGCTGCGCAACATGTCGGAGACGCGCCGGCTGATGTCGGCAAAATGGCGGCGCACCGTGGCCACCGTCGACTGGCTGATGACGCAGATTCCGCCCAAGTCGAAATTCCAGGTGCTCGCGTTCAACGTGAAAGCGTGGCCGGTGGTGCCGGGCAGCAACGGGCGCTGGCTCGACGGCGGCGATGCGCAGGCGCTGACCGACGTCGTCGTGAACCTGCGCCGCACGGTGCCCGCGGACGGCACGAGTCTCGAGAATGCGTTCACGCTGCTGAACTCGCTGAATCCCGCGCCCGACAACGTCTTCATCATCACCGACGGCCTGCCGACGCAGGGCGCCACGCCGCCGGCCATCCGCAAGACGATCGATGGTGACGGGCGCCTCAGGTTGTTCGAGCGCGCGCTGGCCAGGTATCCCAACCGCGTGCCGGCGAACGTGATCCTGATGCCGATGGAAGGGGACCCGGCGGCGCCTGCTGCGTTCTGGACGCTGGCCCGTCGCACCAACGGCTCGTTCCTGATACCCGCCAGGGACTGGCCATGAACCGGCGTCGTGCGCGCGATTTCGAAGTGTTCAGCATGTCGTTCCTCGACACGATCTGCTGCGCCTTCGGCGCCATCATCCTGTTGTTCATGCTGAGCAAGTTCGGCGAGCCGAAGGCGCTCGAGAAGTCGCGGCTGGACCTCGAGGGGCGCCTGCTGCAGCTGCAGGAGGAGCGCTACGACATTCGCGGCCAGACCGAAATCCTCAATCGCGACCTGACGCAGCGCGAGCAGCAGCTGTCGGAAGTGAAGCAGAGACTTGCGCGCCTGCGCGGGGACCTGAGCGAGGTGAAGGGCCAGTTCAAGGCGAGCGACCAGGACGCCGAGGTGGCGAACAAGCTGCAGGGGCAGCTGGTCTCGGCACAGCAGGAGCTCACCGAGGAAATGAAGAAAGTGCTCGGCGCGCAATACCGGCGCGCGCCGCAGGACGCCGTCGCCGGCCTGCCCGTCGACAGCGAGTACATCATCTTCATCATCGACACCTCGGGTTCGATGGCCAACTACGCCTGGCCGCTGATGTTGCGCAAGATGCAGGAAGTGCTCGACGCCTACCCGCAGGTGAAGGGCTGGCAGGTCATGAGCGACGAGGGCGCGTACATGTTCCCGTCCTATCGCGGCCGCTGGCTGCCCGACACGCCCGCGCAGCGCAAGCTGGTGGTGGACCGGCTGCGCGACTGGTTCCCGTTCAGCAACTCGAGCCCGGTCGAGGGCATCGTCGAGGCGATCCGCACGTATTACAGCTCGGGCAAGCGCATCAGTCTGTACGTGCTCGGCGACGAGTTCACCGGTACCTCGGTGGACTCGGTCGTGCGGGCGGTCGACCAGATCAATCGTGAGGACAAGACCGGGCAGCGCAGGGTGCGTATCCATGCGCTCGCGTTTCCGGTGCGCCCGGACGCGCCGCAGTTCACCAGCGTGCGCTTCGCGACACTGATGCGGGAGCTCTGCACGCGCAACGACGGCACGTTCGTCGGGCTGAACGAGCCTGCCAGTTACCGGCGCTGAGGTGTATCTTGGCGTGCATGCCTGATCTGTTCATACCGCGCGCCCTGCGGATGCCGGTCGCAGCGCTGCTCCTGACGCTGCTCGCTGCCTGTGCGCCCACGAAGTTCGAAACCCAGTCCGACATCCCGCAGCCCCTGATCGAGAGGATTCCGGTCGTGATTGGCGTGCACATGCCGCTCGAGTTCACTGCGAAGGTGTACGAGGAAAAGCGCGAGGGCGGCGGCGGCGAATACAGCATCGGCCTCGGCAAGGCGCAGTCCGCAGGGTTCATGCGGATCCTGAACGCGATGTTCAATCGCGTGGTGCCCGTCGCTTCACCGCGGGACGCAGCGGCGACCGATCCGGAAATCCGCGGTGTGCTGGAACCCGTTCTCGAGGACTACGCGTTCGTGACACCGGCCGACTCCGGCACGTCGACGTATGCGGCGAGCCTGCGTTACACGATCCGGCTCTACTCCCCGCAGGGTGAGCTGGCGGAAAGCTGGTCCTTCACGGGGTACGGGTCACAACCGGCGAGCCAGTTCCCGGGCAAGGGTGACGAGGCGCTGGCCGCGGCCACGCGGCTCGCGATGCGCGATGCGGGCGCCAAGCTTGCCGCCGAATTCCACGAGCAGGCGATCGCGCGCGGACTGCTGCCGTCGGCGCAGCCCGGCACGCCGCGGGAAGTGGAGCTGCCGCCGCCGCCACCGCGCCTGTGACCGCGCTGCGTTGACCGCAGGGCCGGCCAGGCTAGGTCTTGCCGGCTTCTGCCGGTGTCGCCGGAGGCGGCAACAGCAGGATCCACGGCTGGCTGAACCGCACGCCCGGGGTTGCGACCGGTTCGCCGTTCTCCAGGCGTGGTCGATAGCGCGCCGTGCTTTGCAGCGCCCCGGCAGTCTTCTCCCCACGCCTCTTGTCGCCCGAGTCGTCAATCACCTGCGGTGCCTCGATGCGGCCCTGTGCGTTGACGGTGAACTCGACGACAACGTTGCGCACCTCGACCTCCGTCGGCGGGCGCTTCGGGTACCGGTTCCAGTCGTCGGGCCGCAACAGGTGCAGCAGGACGGGCTGGCCGAAGATCGCCTCGGTGTAGCTCTTGCCATTCAGCTTCCCGGTCACTCGCGCCGCCGCCTGCCACGCCTGCTGGTAATGGCTGCGCGCGCGATCCGGCTGGTTGCGCACCTGATACCAGTCGCCGACCTGGGTCCGCACGTTCAGCACCGCCACGGGCGATGGCTCCGCGGCCTGGTCGACGATCTGCGCCGCTCGCAGCAGGGCCCGTTCGCCTTCGCCCGCCAGCGACGCGGGCGACATCTGCGTCGGCGCCAGCATCGCCGTGGGATCATGAAAGAGCGCCTGGCGCTGTTCGTCGGGAGATGCCAGCGGCTGTGCTGCCGGATCGAGCAGTTGGCTGCGATTGCAGGCGGCGATCGCCAGCAATGGCCCCACGAGGAGCGGTGAGTTCGGCCCGGCGGCGGCTTCCACGATCTCGATCGCCTGCCGCAGCGTGCGTCGCGACTGGTCGTACGCGCCGATGCTCGCGTACCAGCGCCCGATCTCTTCCAGGGTCGGGGCGAGTTCCGGGCTGTCGGCGCCATGCTGGCGTGTCGCTATCCGCAGCAGGTATTTCTGCGCCTTCAACGCCTCAGGGTACCGGCCGAGCTCGGTCAGGGAATCGATGTACTTCTCGATCAACGGCACCTGTTGCGCCGTGAGCAGCCCTTCGTGCCGGCGCTTGAGGGCGATCGCCTGGTCGAAGCTCTTCACCGCGAGGTCATGCCGCTTGCCGTCGTGATAGGCGGACGCGAGGCCGGCATGAGCCCGCGCGAGCCGATCCTGCAGGGGGCGGCCCGAACTCTCAATGAGCTGGACCACCTGCAGGTAGGTGGACTCGGCACCGACGTAGTCACCGGACAGGTTCTGCACCATGCCGAGGTTCATCAGCGCAACCTGCACCTCTTCGGCCGTTGGCGTGGCGGCTTGCGCCTTGGCGAGCTCGAGCACGCGCGCGGCATGCGGCACGGCTTCCGCATACCGTCCCGCGTCGAACTCGGTGCGGAAGCTCGTGTAGGCGTCGGTCGCGCTGGTGGCCACCGGGCTACCGGCGGCGTCGCCCGGCGGCCCTGCAACGGCGTCCTCAGGCGCAGGCGTGACGGGTTGAGCGAACGCCGTGCCTGTCACGGCGAGCCCGGCCCACGCTGTCGCGACGAGCCATTGGCGCCGCGTACTGGATCCGGGCACCGCGGTGTGGGGGCGGTCACTCACCACGCCAGACTGACATGCGCGCGGCGCGGCTTCAATCGCGGGCGTAGAGCGCGAAACTGCCGTAACCTACGACGCGCTGGCTGTCGCCGGCGGTGTCGCCCGAGGTCCGGCGATCCAGCAACCGCACTTCGAGGTCGCGATGCCGCGCGACCTCCAGCAGCCCGTTGATGCTGTCGGCCCCGCAGGCCTGCGATTCCGACAGGTCGCTGTGACGCTCGACGATGCACCTGGCGGTCTGCTGGTCGAGCGCCCGCGCCTCGATGCGGGTGTGATGGTGGCTCAAGTCCGAACTGACCACGATCAGCGTCTCCGGGCCGCCCCAGACCGCCTCGAGCGCACGCCCCACCTGCTCGGGCGGGGCGAGCCCCACCGCGATCGGCAGCAGGTCGAAGTCGGTGAGCACGGACTGCAGGAAGGGCACCTGCACTTCGAGCGAATGCTCGAGCGCATGCGGCGCGTCCGCAATGCCCGCGAGCCCGAGTTCTCGCAGGCGCCGGCGGCCTTGATAGTTGACCCGCACCTGGCCGAACGGCGTCGAGAAGTGGTCGTACGAGGGCAGGGCGAGGCCTCGTATCTTGACTCGATGACTCGGGCCCAGCAGCACCACGTGACGGATCGAGGCCGCTGCCACGCGGTCGAGCGTCCGGAACGCCGAGGCTGCGACTGTACCGGAATACGCGTAACCCGCGTGCGGCACGATGAGCGCTTTCGGCAGGCGGGCACTGGCAGCCGTATTGTCGCCGCCGTCGAGCAGCGTCCGCAGGGCGCAGCGGAGACCGTCTGCATCCTTGGGGTAATAGAGACCCGCCGCTGAAGCAGGCCGCACGCCGCCTGGTTCTGTGCTCGGTGCCGGCATTCCGTCCCCTGCGCATTGCGCGCCGCGGCTGACTATGTCGCCCGCGCAGGTTCGTCGCCAATCGTACGAATACGCATTTTGTCCGGGGCAATTCCTACGACGCGGCTGTACAAATGCGCTCGCGCACCGGGTGATGCCTAGGAAGCTCTGCACAGGTCGCCTTCACGGGAGTAACGCGCCTCATGCAGACCTGCGCAGAGCTTCCCTAGCGCCGTCGCGATCCACGCGACTTCGCCCGCAACGCGGCCGGCACGTTCGCATGCAGTTCATCGAGCCACACGGTCGCGGGCGAATCGCTGGGGGCGCGCCAGTCGCCGCGGGGCGAGAGAGACCCGCCCGAGCCGACTTTCGGACCGTTCGGCATGGCCGAGCGTTTGAACTGGCTGCCCTGGAAGAACCGTTTGAGGAACACCTCGAGCCACTCGGTGATCACGGCGACATCGTACGAACGCCGCTCGCCGGGCGGCACCGTGTCCGGCCACGCGCCGGTGCCGGCATCGCCCCATGCGCAATGCGCGAGGTAGGCGACCTTGCTCGGCCGGTAGCCGAAGCGGCTGATGTAATACAGGTGGAAGTCCTGCAGATCGTACGGGCCGACGACGGCCTCCGACGATTGTTCCGGCTGGTCGCCCGCGCCAGGCACCAGCTCCGGCGAGATCGGCGTCTCGACGATGCGTGTCAGCACGTCGATCGTCGCGGCATCGAACTGCCGTACGCCGATCAGCCAGCGAATCAGGTGCCGGATCAACGTTTTCGGCACCGACGCATTCACGTTGTAGTGCGACATGTGATCGCCCACGCCGTAGGTGGTGAAGCCGAGCGCCAGTTCCGACAGGTCCCCGGTGCCCAGCACGAGGGCGTTGTGCCGATTGGCGAGCCGGAACAGGTGCGAGGTGCGTTCGCCCGCCTGCACGTTCTCGTAGGTGATGTCGTGGAGGGGCACGCCCTGCGCGGCCGGATGACCGATGTGCTGCAGCATCAGTTCGGCGGACGGGCGGATGTCGATCTCGCCTGCCGTGATGCCGAGCGCCCGCATCAACGCGTGCGCATTCTCGAACGTCTGGCGGCTGGTGGCGAATCCCGGCAGCGTGTAGCCGAGGATGTTGGTGCGCGGCAGGCCAAGCCGATCGAAGGCGCGCACTGCTACCAGCGCGGTCTGTGTCGAATCGAGTCCGCCCGAAATGCCGATGACGACGTGCTTCAGTCCCGTGGCCGCGAGCCGTTTGCGCAGTGCCTCGACCTGGATGTCGTAGACCTCGGCACAGCGCTCGTCGCGGCGCGCCGGGTCGGCTGGCACGTACGGAAACCGCTCGATGCGGCGTTCGAGCCGCACCTGGCCCGCCGGCACGTCGAGTTCGATCTCGATGCGTCGGTAGCCTTCGAGTTGCCCGTGGTTGGCCTGCACGCAGTCGCCAAAGGTCGTCCACCGCATGCGCTCCTGGCGCAGGTGGTCCAGGTCGAGGTCTGCCGTGATGAAGCCGCCCTGCAACGGAAAGCGCATCGACTCGGCCAGTCGCACGCCGTTCTCGTAGACGAGGGCGTGGCCGTCCCAGGCCAGATCCGTCGTCGATTCGCCGGGACCTGCCGCCGAGTAGAGATAGCCCGCGACGCACTTGGCCGACTGCGAAGCGCAGAGCAACCGGCGGTAATCGGCCTTGCCCACCGTGACGTCGCTCGCCGACAGGTTGGCGATCACCGTCGCCCCCGCCAGCGCGGCATAGGTGCTCGGCGGCAATGGCGCCCAGACGTCCTCGCAGATTTCGAGGCCCAGCACGAAGCCGGGCACGTTCTTCGCCTCGAACAGGAGGCGGGTGCCGAAGGGTATCGTCTGCCCGAGCAGCCGGATCGACGTGGCCAGGGCCTGTGCCGCCGGTGCAAACTGCCGCTTCTCGTAGAACTCGCGATAGTTGGGCAGGTAGGTCTTGGGCACGGCGCCCAGCAGTTCCCCGCGGCGCAGGAGCACGGCGCAGTTGAACAGCCTGTCATCCACCCGCAGCGGAATGCCCACCGCGAAAGTGATGGCGATCTCCTTGCTGGCCTCGATGAGCGTTTCCAGGGCCTGCACCGAGCCGTCGAGCAGGGCATCCTGCTGGAACAGGTCCTCGTTCGAGTACGCGGTAATGCCCAGTTCTGGAAATACCACCAGGACCGCCTGATGTGACGCCGCGTCACTTGCAATACGCAGCATTTCGACGACGTTCGCAGCCGGCGAAGCCACTTCCACGCACGGCGTGGCGACTGCCACCCGCACGAAGCCATGACGGTAAATCGAATGGAACGGCAGTTCCGGCGAGCTGCGGCACGCGAGGCCGGCGGGTTTCCAGGGTCGGTGGCATGCAGGGGTCTCTTCCGGTCAGGCGGAAAGTGTCGGCTTCCCATGCGGGGCGGGCAAGTGCGATTCTGCGACCCGCGTCACGGCGGACAGACTGTCGGTGTGGCTAGTGTTCCCTCAGGACTGCAAGGAACTGGCGTGCCTACCTCCTTATTCGACCGTGCCAAGGGCATGTTTTCGCGAGGCGAGCCTGTCACCGCCGACAAGGCATCCAAACCCGTGGCGAAGAAGATGACGCAGTCGGTTCATGCCGTGAGCATCCAGCCCGGCAGTCGATGCTGCCACGAGGCGCGGGCGCTGCAGGGCCAGCGATTCCTGTCGCGCGAAGCTCCGTCCCTGCCACTCAGGAAATGCACGTGCGAGAACTGCACGTGCCTCTACCAGCACCATGACGACCGGCGTGCCGGACCCCGCCGCGCGCGCGACATGGGCGTAGCCATCGACGGTTGGATCGAGGTCGACAAGCGTGCCGAGGTCGGCCGCGGGCGCCGCAAGTCCGACAAGACCGGCTGACCGTGCGGAGCGCGGCTCAGCCGCGCCTGGACGCCACGACCGCATCGCCTGCGAACGGATTCGTCCGCCGTTCGTCCCCGAACGTCGACATCGGCCCGTGCCCCGGCACGAAGCGTACGTCGTCGCCGAGCGGAAACAGCTTTTCGCGAATCGAGCGGATCAGCGTGTCGTAGTCGCCGCCCGGAAAATCGGTGCGGCCGATCGATCCGGCGAACAGCACGTCACCGACGAATGCAATCTTGTCCGCGGCGCAGTGGAACGTCACGTGGCCGGGCGTGTGACCCGGGCAATGCTGCACGTCGAATTCGACGTCACCGACCTGGACCTTGTCGCCCTGGTCGAGCCACTGGTCGGGCACGAAGCTTTCGCATTGCCCGAAGCCGAACATGCGACCCTGCTCGGCGATGCCGTCGATCCAGAACTGATCGCCCGGATGCGGGCCGACGATCCGCAGGTTCAGATCGCGCGCGAGCCTGGCGGTGCCACCGGCATGGTCGATGTGGGCGTGCGTCAGCAGGATCTGCGTGAGTTTCACGCCATGCTTGCGGGTCTCGGCGAGCACCTTTTCGAGATCACCGCCGGGATCGATGACTGCGCCTTCCATCGTGCGCGGGCACCAGACCAGCGAGCAGTTCTGGGCGAACGGCGTGACCGGAATGACGACGGCCCGCACTCAGGCACCCCCCGGCGATGATTCCCGCTGCGTGGACGGCGCGTTGCTGCGCACGCCCCCCATCAGCGCGATGCGCATGCCTTCCTCGACCGACAGCGACGTCGTCTCGACCAGGTCACGCGGCAGGAAGATCGTGTAACCGCCCACCATGTAACTCATGGGCAGGTAGACGGCGACCATGTCGTCGCCGGCCGGCGTCGAGCGGCGCAGCATCTCGTCGGACTCGGCCGTGACGAAGCCGATGACCTTGCCGGGCCCGAACTGGATCAGCACTACTCGCCGCAGGTCGCTGGCCTGGCCCGAGGATGGGAAGAACCGCATGAAGTCGCGGATTGCGAGGTAGATGGTCTTGACCACAGGGATGCGCGCGAAAAACGCGTCCGACATGCGCAGCGCGCTGGTCACGAACCAGGCGTTGACGGCGAGGCCGACGAAATACAGCACGATGAGTCCGGTCAGGAGTCCCAGTCCCGGCCAGTAGAAGTGCGCGGGTACCAGCAGCTTGATCACCGGCGAGAACAACCTCTCGGCCGTGACCGCGAGCCAGTACACGACGTAGACGGTGAGTCCGATCGGCAGGATCGCCACGATCCCCTTCAACACCGTATTCCAGATCTTGCGCATGCTGTTCCTGCGTCCGACGGGCAGCGAGTATGCGTCAGCGGCGCCGCGCGCCGCCACCGCATCGCTTATGATTCGTACACCCGCGAAATCGAGTTCGATGCGTCCCATCCTGCCCCGCCTGCTGCTGCCCTTGCTGCTCTCCGCCGCGCTGCTCAACGCGCCCGGAGCCGCAGGTGCGCGCGACCGCGACTACCTGCCGCCCGAAGTCGAGCAG
This sequence comes from Pseudomonadota bacterium, assembly GCA_016705325.1. GTDB lineage: Bacteria > Pseudomonadota > Gammaproteobacteria > Steroidobacterales > Steroidobacteraceae > RPQJ01. The sequence goes on from JADIYJ010000033.1 coordinate 27,251, forward strand.
GCCATGAAGCGACAGAAAGTGCCGGGGACCAGTCTCAGCGTGGTCGTGCGCGAGGTCGGCCGCGATGAGCCCCTGATCAGCTTCAATTCGACCGTGCCGCGCAATCCGGCGTCGACGATGAAGGTCGTCACGACGTACTCGGCGCTCGAAACGCTCGGGCCCGCCTACACCTGGCAGACCCGTGCCTACGCCACCGGCCCGATCCGCGACCAGGTGCTCGAAGGCAACCTCGTGCTGCTGGGCGGCGGCGATCCGTTCATGACGCAGGAGCGCTGGTGGGCGTTCGTGAGCGGCCTGCGCCAGGCCGGCGTCACTCGCATCGCGGGCGACGTCGTCATCGACAACACTTACTTCGCGCCCATGGGCGACGATCGCGGCGCTTTCGACAACCTGCCCTATCGCACGTACAACGTGCTTCCCGACGCATTGCTGGTGAATTTCCAGACGGTCACCATCAACGCGGTACCGGACACGGCCACCGGTTCCGTGCGAGTCAGCGCCAGCCCCTGGCCCGCGAACCTCGCGATCGACAACAACGTCCGCCTCGATCCGGGCGCCTGCAAGCGTGGTCCCGGCGGCATCGTGGTCGCAATGCCCGAAGGCACGACCGGCAATCGCATCGAACTCTCGGGCCGGTACGCGGCGGGGTGCGGTCAGTACTCGGTGCCGCGTGCCGTCATGAAGGCGCCCGATTTCGCCTACGGCCTGTTCCGCGCGTTCTGGCTGCAAGCGGGTGGGACGATCGGCGGCGGTATGCGCCTCGGCACGCTCCAGGCTGACGCAAAGCTGCTCTACTCGCACGAATCGCTGACGCTCGCCGAGGTGATCCGGCTGGTCAACAAGTACTCGAGCAACTCGATGGCACGCGCGCTGTTCCTGACCATGGGTGCAGAGCGCAATCCGGGCCGTCCGGCGACGACCAGCGCCGGTCGCGACGCGGTCGTGGCCTTTCTGGCGCAGCACGGCATCGCTGCGCCGGAACTCGTGCTCGAGAACGGCTCGGGGCTTTCCCGCAACGAACGCATCAGTGTCGCGACGATGGCCGAGGTGCTGCTGGCCGCCTACCGCAGCCAGTACATGCCCGAGTTCGCCGCGTCGTTGCCGCTGTCGGCCACCGACGGCACCCTCAAGCGCCGGTTCAAGGCGCCCGAGATGCAAGGCCGGCTGCGGATGAAGACCGGGTCGCTCGACGATGTCTCGGCGCTTGCAGGCTTCGTCAATGCCGCAAGCGGGCGGACCTTTGTCACCGTCGTCATCCTCAATCACCCCACGGCTGCGCAGGGTCCCGGCGAGGCGATCCAGGCGGCGCTCGTGCAGTGGGTTTTCGGGCAGTAGACGACCGGTCTCATCCTTTGGTCGAATGGCGTCGGGGCGTCGCCGGACCGCCGCTATACTCGGCCACGACAGACCGCGGAGCAGGGTGCCAACGACCATGGCTTACGACAGCAACAATATTTTCGCGCGCATCCTGCGCGGCGAGATCCCGTCGCACAAAGTCTTCGAGGACGAACACACGCTCGCGTTCATGGACGTGATGCCACAGGCGGACGGCCACACGCTGGTGATTCCAAAAGCGCCGGCAGAGAACATCTTCGACCTGCCGTCGGACGCGCTCGCGGCGACGATCATGACGACACAGCGGGTCGCCAGGGCGGTCAGGAAAGCATTCGACGCGCCCGGCATCCTGATCGCGCAGTTGAACGGCAGTGCGGCCGGCCAGTCCGTGTTTCACATTCATTTCCACGTCGTTCCGCGCCACGACGGGATTCGACCTGCGCCTTGCACGCGCGCGACATGGCGGATCACGGAATACTGGCGGAGCACGCTGCACGCGTGCGCGCCGCACTCGACTGACAGTGAAAGCCTCCCGGCCGCAGCCCGGGCGCAGGGGAGTCTGACGATGCACAAGCAGCTGTACGAAGTGCCGGCGACGTTTGCGGTCAGGGCGCGCTACCGCAAGCAAGACTACGAGCAGGCCTACGCCGAATCGATCCGCGACCCTGAAGGCTTCTGGGGCCGCATGGGCCAGCGCATCGACTGGGTGCAGCCGTACACGAAGGTGAAGGACGTCAGCTTCGACGCGCACGACTTCCACATCCGCTGGTACTACGACGGCAAGCTCAACGTTTCGTACAACTGCCTCGATCGTCACCTGGCAGCGCGCGGCGACAAGACAGCGTTCATCTACGAAGGCGACGACCCCGAGGTCTCGCAGCACGTCACTTACCGTGAGCTCTATCACCGCGTCTGCAGGCTCGCCAACGCGCTGAAAAGCCTGGGCGTGCAGAAAGGCGATCGAGTCACCATCTACCTGCCGATGATTCCCGAGGCCGCCGTTGCGATGCTCGCGTGCGCACGCATCGGCGCGGTGCATTCGGTGGTCTTCGGCGGCTTCTCGCCGGATTCGCTCGCGGGTCGCATCGCCGATTGCGCTTCGACCGTCGTGATCACGGCGGACGAAGGCGTGCGCGGCGGCAAGACGGTGCCCCTCAAGGCCAACGTGGACCAGGCGCTGTCGGCGCCCGGCACCGAGACCGTCAGGCACGTGCTGGTCGTCAAGCGCACGGGTGCGGCGGTCGCGATGTACCACCGCGACCAGTGGTACGACCAGCTGGCCGATGCGCAGGCCGATGAATGCGAGCCGGTCGCGGTTGACGCCGAGGACCCGCTGTTCATCCTGTATACGTCTGGCTCCACCGGCAAGCCGAAGGGCGTGCTGCACACGAGCGGCGGGTACCTCGTCTATGCCGCGCTGACGCATGAGGCCGTCTTCGACCTGCGCGAGGACGACGTGTACTGGTGCACGGCGGATGTCGGCTGGGTCACGGGCCACAGCTACGTCGTGTACGGGCCGCTCGCCAACGGCGCAACGTCGCTGATTTTCGAGGGCGTGCCGAGCTACCCGGGCCCGGATCGCTTCTGGCAGGTCTGCGACAAGCACAAAGTCACGATCTTTTACACCGCGCCCACGGCACTGCGCGCGTTGATGCGCGAAGGCGACGGTCCCGTGAAAAAGCATGCGCGTTCCACGCTGCGCCTGCTCGGGACCGTCGGCGAGCCGATCAATCCGGAAGCATGGGAGTGGTACCACCGCGTGGTCGGCGACGGCCGCTGCCCGATCGTCGACACGTGGTGGCAGACCGAGACCGGCGGCATCCTGATCAGCCCGCTGCCGGGCGCAATCGACCAGAAGCCGGGCTCGGCGACCAGGCCGTTCTTCGGCGTGAAACCGGGGCTGGTCGACAACGACGGCCAGTCGCTCGAGGGCGCCAACGAAGGCAACCTGGTGTTGAACGACAGCTGGCCCGGCCAGATGCGCACGGTATTCGGCGATCACCAGCGCTACATCGACACGTATTTCCGCAGCTTTCCGGGTCGTTACTTCACCGGCGACGGGGCCAGGCGCGATGCCGATGGCTACTACTGGATCACGGGCCGCGTCGACGACGTGCTGAACGTCGCGGGCCACCGCCTCGGCACGGCTGAGATCGAGAGCGCGCTGGTGGCGCACGCCAGGGTTGCCGAAGCGGCCGTCGTCGGCTGCCCGCACGACATCAAGGGGCAGGGCATCTACGCCTACGTCACGCTCGTGCACGACGCCGAGCCCACGGAGGAACTGCGCAAGGAACTGCGCGAATGGGTCCGGCGGGAGATCGGCCCGATCGCGACACCGGATCACATCCAGTGGGCGCCGGGGCTGCCGAAGACGCGCTCCGGCAAGATCATGCGGCGCATCCTGCGCAAGATCGCGGCCAACGAGCACGAGGCGCTCGGCGACATTTCGACGCTGGCGGATCCCGGCGTGGTCGCGCAGCTCGTCGACAATCGGATGGTGCGTTCGTAGCGCTGCCGGCACGTGCTGGGGGCAAGCGACTGATCCGGGGCCTTCCCCCGAGCTTGGAAAGGCAGACACGCGCTCGGGGGAAGGCCCCGGATCAGTCGCTTCCAGTACGCGGCACCTGAGCAAGTTTTCCGCCGAGCCGGAAAACCTGCACGGTGCACGCAGCGCCCACCGGATGCAGCGTCGAGTGCGGCATGAATCGCGCCGGCCATTACCCCGCGCGCGTGTGCCGCCATCGGTGATCGTGGCCGCCGCTGGCAGGCTGCATGCGCCGTGCGGATTCTCGGGCCCTGGCGAGAATCCGCTCAGGCGCCGTCTTGCAAGCGATCGATCCGGTACCATTCCCCGAGCGCGTGTCTGCCTTTCCAAGCTCGGGGAATGGTACCGGATCGATCGCCTGCAACCGGCGAGTGCCTGCCTTTTCCGCTCGCCGGAAGAAGGCAGGAACCGCGCCCCAACTCTCGCCTCGCCGGACTCAGCCGATCAGGTAGGCGAACAGGAAGATCCCGAGCATCGTGAACACGAGCGCGAGCTTCGCGAGCGTGCCGAACAGCAGGCCCATCCACGTCGCGAAACCCGCCTGCGTGGCTTTGCGCCACTCGCCATGCGAGAGCATCTCGCCGGCGACCGCGCCGACGAACGGTCCGAAGATCAGGCCGGGAATGCCAAGGAAGATGCCACCCAGCGCGCCAAGCGCGGCTCCCGCGATCGCGAGCCTGGATGCTCCGACGCGCTTCGCACCCAGCGCCGTGGCGGCGAAATCGATGACGAACGATGCGGCCGTCAGCACACCGAGAACAGTGAGCGTGATCCAGCCGACGCGCTGAAAGTCGTCGGCCCAGGCCGCGACCAGCAGACCGCCGAACACGAGCGGCACACCTGGCAGCGCCGGCAACACCGCGCCCGCCAGCCCGCCGAGCACCATGAGCAGGGCCAGGCCCCACATCCACACGTTGTTTCCTTCCATGAGCCAATCATGCACATTGCCTGCGCGATAGTCACAGGGACGCGCTCCGCTTGCGCTTTTCGCTGCCCCCGACCCCGATCCTCGACGCGCTGCCCGCATTGCGCGCGGCCTTGCGGGCGCATCGCAATGCGGTGCTCGAGGCACCGCCGGGCGCGGGCAAGAGCACCGTGGTTCCGCTCGCGCTGCTGGACGAGCCCTGGCTCGGCGCAGACAAGCGCATCGTCATGTTGCAGCCGCGCCGGATTGCAGCGCGCGCCGTGGCGCGAAGATTGTCGCAGCTTGCGGGCTCGGAGCCTGGACAGCTCGTGGGTTACCGCACCCGGCTCGAAACCCGCGTCGGCGCCGCGACGCGCATCGAGGTCGTGACCGAGGGGATCCTGGCGCGCCGACTGCAGAGCGATCCTGCGCTCGAGGACGTCGGCTGCGTGATCTTCGACGAGTTCCACGAGCGCAACCTGCAGTCGGATCTCGGCCTCGCGCTGGCACACGATGCGCAGCGCCATCTGCGCGACGACCTGCGCCTGCTGGTCATGTCGGCGACGCTGGACGGCGCAGCGGTGGCGACGGTTCTCGGCGATGCGGGGTCCGTGCGATCCGAGGGACGCGCCTTCGACGTCGCCACCAGGTACGCCACCGCGGTGCCGGCCGGTGTCAACCGCTGGCCCGAACCCATCGAGCAGCGCGCGGCTCGCGTCGTCCTGCGTGCGCTGGAGTCCGATCCGGGCGACGTGCTCGTCTTCCTGCCAGGCGCCGCGGAGATCCGGCGCTGCTGCGACGCCATCACGGCCGGAGCAGGCGATCCGTCACTGCTGGTCCTGCCGCTGTATGGCGACCTCGACGCCGCGGCACAGGATGCGGCGCTCGGTCCGGCGCCCGCAGGGCGCCGCAAAGTCGTCGTCGCCACGAACCTGGCCGAAACGAGCCTCACCATCGCTGGCGTGCGTATCGTCGTCGATGCAGGTCTGGAGCGACGGCAGCGCTTCGATCCTGGCAGCGGCATGAGCCGCCTCGAGACCGTCCCGATTTCCCGCGCCTCGGCCGACCAGCGCCGCGGCCGGGCAGGGCGCACCGCGCCGGGCATCTGTTACCGGCTGTGGTCGGAATCTGCGCACGCCGCGCTGTCGGCGCAGGCCGTGCCGGAAATCCTCGATGCCGATCTCGCGCCACTCGCGCTCGAACTCGCGTGCTGGGGCGCGAGCGATCCGCACTCGCTGGCCTGGCTCGATCCACCGCCGCTCGCGACGCTGGCGCAGGCACGTGACCTGCTGCATCGGCTCGAGGCGATCGACGAACGTGGCCAGGCGACGCCCATCGGCCGTCGCATGGCCAGTCTCGGCACGCACCCGCGGCTCGCGCACATGATCGAACGCGCCGCGGCACTGGGGCTGGCCGATCTCGCTTGCGATATTGCCGGGCTCCTCAGTGAGCGTGATCCGTTGCGCGCGCAAGGCATGCAGCGCGACCCGGACCTGCGGCATCGGCTGGACGTCCTGCGCGGTGCCCCGGCGCCCGCGGGCTTCGCGGTCGATGGCCGGGCGCTGCAACAGGTGCGACGTTCCAGTGAATTGTTTGCCCGGCGCAGCAGCCGCGACGACTCGACGCGCGCCGGCGCGGAGCCGCAACTCGCGCGTGACCAGGCCACCGGTTTGCTGCTGGCATTCGCGTACCCCGACCGCATCGGCATGGCGCGGGCCGGCGAGAGTGGGCGTTACCTGCTGAGCCAGGGTCGCGGCGCCGCGCTGCAAGGCCCGTCGGCGCTGGCACGCAGCGAATTCATCGTTGCCGCCGAGGTCGATGCCGGTGAGCGCGAAGCAAAGCTGTACCTCGCGGCGCCGCTCGAGCGTGTGCTGCTCGAAAGGCATTTCGGTTCCCTCATCACGGCGCAGGACGAAGTTGCCTGGGATGCGCGGGCGGGCGCCGTCATTGCGCGTCGGGTGCGGCGCCTGGGTGCGCTGGTGCTGGAAGAACGCACGCTGCGCGACGGGATCGAGGCCGATACGCGCGCCGCAATGCTGGCGGGCATTCGCGCACTCGGGCTCGACTGCCTGCCGTGGACGAAAGACCTGCAGCAATGGCGTGCGCGGGTCACCCTGGTACGCAACAGCGCAACGACACCAGAACAGGTCGCCGCATGGCCGGAAGTGTCGGATGCGACGCTGCTGGCAACGCTCGAAGACTGGCTTGCGCCGTGGCTCGCCGGCGTGACCCGCCGCGAGCACCTTGCCCGTGTCGACCTGCGCGGCGCGCTGCACGGTCTGCTCGACTGGAATGCGCAGCGCCGGCTCGACGAATGGGCGCCCACGCACCTGACCGTACCCAGCGGTTCACGGATCGCCGTGGGCTACACTGGCGCGGTGCCCGTGCTGGCCGTCCGCCTGCAGGAGGTGTTCGGCTGGATGGAGTCACCGCGGCTTGCCGGCGGTCGCGTGCCGGTCACGCTCGAACTGCTGTCGCCGGCGCGGCGTCCGGTGCAGGTCACCCGCGATCTCGCGAGTTTCTGGGCCCGGGGCTATGCCGAGGTGAAGAAGGAGTTGAAAGGGCGCTATCCCAGGCACTACTGGCCGGACGATCCCTACCTGGCGACGCCCACGCGCAAAGTCCGACCTGCCGGTGAGTGAGCCCGCCCGGTGAGCCAGGGTCGGCAACGACATCGCGCGCCGCAGCAGGCACTGGCAGTGCTGACGCTGGTGCTGCTGGCGAGCGGGTGCACCCCTTTCCGTCCCGGCGTGCCGTCCGCAGCCGCGGCCGGCGAGCAAGCGCCGGCATCGCAGCAGGGCATGGGAGCGGCGATCGCGCAGCAGGCGCTGGCTCAGGTGGGCGCGCCGTACCGTTATGGCGGCGCCGGTCCCGCTCGTGGTTTCGACTGCAGCGGCCTGGTCAGCTACGCTCACTCACGCGAGGGCATCAGCGTGCCGCGCACGGCCGCGGCGCAGTTCGCCGCTGCACGCAAGGTCGATCCGGAATCGCTGCGCGCCGGCGATCTCGTCTTCTTCCGGCTGGTTCCGGGCAGCCGCGAAGTGACACACGTCGGCATCTACACCGGCCAGCGACGCTTCGTGCACGCGCCACAGACAGGCAGGAACGTGAGCGAGGCGAGCCTCGACGATCCGTACTATCGCGAGCGCTTTGCCGGCGCCGGGCAGTTATTTGCGGACGGACCTGGCACCGGACCGCGCCTCAGGTCCCCGCCGCGCTGAAGGTGTCTTCGCCTCAGACGTAGTGTGCGCGGCACTCGGCCTCGCGGCCGCGCACGACGCGCCTGCCAGCGAGCGGTCCGTGCGTCTCGGTGACGACGGTGTGCTGGCCCTCGGAGTTCTCCGAGTCGTAGTGGAAGATCCGCACCCAGTCCCGGGTGCGCTTCAGTTGATGCGCCTGGGCGGTGTTGGAGTAGATCGCGGTGAACTGCCACCCGTCGCGTTCCGCGTGCAGCACGGGCAGCCACGCTTCCTGCGTCGGGTTGAAACGAATCGGTGCGATCGTCGGCAAGGTGCCGGCGGTTGCCTGCTCGCGGTACTGGCGATCGATGGCCAGCAGCGCTCCGACTGCAGGCACGGGTCCCAGGGTGGCCGGCGGCGCGGTGCCGGCGTCTCGACCACGCACCAGCATCGCGTGCAGGTTGGCGCGGATCGCTGCGGCGCGGCGCGGGCCGACACCCGGCACGTTCTCGAGCCTGCCGTCATGCGCCGCCAGTTCGAGTCCTTCGAGCGTGTCGAGGTGCAGCTCTTCGTGAATGCGTTCGGCGAGGCGATGACCGAGGCCCGGCACCACCGTGAACAAGGCGACGGGATCGGCGCTGCCGCGCAACCGTTCGAGCTGCGACCAGTGTCCGGTGCGGACCATCTCGATGATCGCGGTTGCGATGCCCCGTCCGACGTGTGGCAGGCGGTCGAGACCCTCCGCCCCTTCGCGGTCGACGAGCCCGACGATTTCTGCGGCAGGCAGGCGGCCGATCGTGTCGGCAGCCTTGCGATAGGCGGCCACTCGATAGGGGTTGGCTCCCTGCGCGTGCAACAGATCCGCGGCTTCACGCAGGCGATCGGCAAAATCGAGCGCATGCGAACCGGTTGCGGACAAAGCGGCGGTGGTGGCCGCGGCTTTGGCCTCTGCTGCAGTGACTCGTTCCATCTCCCGTACGTCGCGCCCACGGGGGCGACCTGGAAATCGAATTGAATGCTCGCGCCGATTGCGCGCGGCGACCATTCGGGTTTTACGAGAGGCGCGACAAACCGACTATGATTCGCTGGAACGGTTCCGGAAACGCAGGGGAGCAGGATCGTGCGCGGAGTGTTGCGCTGGCTGGGCCGAACGGTGTCTGCGTTGCTGACGGCCTTGCTGCTCGTCGGTCTCGGGTTTTACCTGCATTTCCTCTGGGCCGGGCCGGAGCCGAAGCCCTGGCACCGCGTTCGCGCCATGGCCGAGTTCACCGCTTCCGACTACGCCGACGGCCGAGTCACGACGCTCGCGCAATACCGCGAGCGCGAGCAGCTGCTTCTGGACCAAGTCCGGACTGAAATCACGCCGCAGCTCGGCGTCACTGACCGGCTGCCCCACAACCGGTTCAATCCCGGCAGCCGCAGCGATCCGGGCGTCTGGGCGTTGAACTGGAATCGTACTTTTGTCCTGCAGCCGGCAGCTGAACCCATCGGCGGTGTGCTGTTGCTGCACGGCCTGACGGACTCGCCATACAGTTTGCGCAGTTTCGCCCGCGTGCTGGCGACGCAAGGGTATCGAGTCGTCGGACTGCGTCTGCCGGGGCACGGGTTCGCGCCGTCGGGTTTGCTGACGTTCAAGGCGGAAGACCTCGAGGCGGCGACCCGCCTGGCGATGCGTGACCTGCGCGCGTCGCTGGGCGCAGGCAAGCCGATCCAGATGATCGGGTATTCCAACGGCGCCGCACTCGCCGTCAGCTACGCGCTCGATGCGACGACGGACCTCACCTTGCCGCGACCCGCGGGGCTGGTGCTGATCTCGCCCGCGATCGGCATCACCCGGCTTGCCGCCATCGGCCGCATCCGCACCGGGCTGTCGGAACTGCAGGGCTTTGGACGCGCCGCGTGGCAGCAGATCGAACTGGAAGTCGACCCGTACAAGTACCAGTCGTTCAGCTTCCACGCGGCCGGTGAAACGCAGCGATTCACCAGCCGCCTCGCGCGGCGCCTCGCAACGAGTGCAAGCGAGGGCCCGCTGCGCGGCATGCCACCGATCCTCGCCTTCGTTTCCACCGTCGACTCCACCGTGCAGGCCTCGGCCGTCATCGATTCGCTGCTCGACCGGCTCGCGCCCGACGGTCACGAGCTCGTGTTGTTCGACGTCAATCGCCTGTCGATCGTGCAGCCGATGCTGATCGCCGATCCTGCACCGCTGACGCGCCGGTTGCTGGCACAGCCTCAGCGCCGGTTCGCCCTGACGCTGATCACCAACGCGTCGCCGAACACGCTGCAGGTGATGGAGCGGCGGTCGCCCGCGCTCGGCGCGCCGGCGACGGAACGAGCGCTCGACCTGGCCTGGCCGCGCAACGTCTTCTCGTTGTCGCACGTGGCGTTGCCTTTTCCACCCGACGATCCGCTCTATGGCTACGCTGCGCCGGCGTCGAACCGGCACATTCAACTGGGTCGGCTCGAGATTCGCGGCGAGAACGGCGTGCTCAATGTGCCGAACTGGATGCTGACCCGCCAGCGCAGCAATCCGTTTCATTCCTACGTCGTCGAGCGGATCAAGTCCTTCATGGCCGCCACGCCTTAGGAGCAGACGCGGTCGTCTGCTACGATTCGCGCTGCCGCGCAGGGCGGGATGCGCGAACCAGAACGAACAAGCACAGGGGAAGGATCATGGCCGATACGCCCGCCGCTGCCAGCCAATCGACGACGAGGCCGGCGGCCACGTCATCGCCCAAGCCGCCGCGTCGCAGTTTCAAGTCATTCTTCTGGGGCAGCCTGATCGGCGCGCTGATCCTGATCGGGCTCTACACGCTGTTCATGCTGTGGTGGAGCTATTCCGAAGGCGAACGCGCCGGAGTGCTGCAGAAATTCTCCAGACGCGGCTGGATCTGCAAGACCTACGAAGGCGAGCTGGCGCAATACATCGTGGGTGGCGTCGCGCCGCAGATCTGGAATTTCAGCGTGCGCGACCCGGTCGTGGCCGAGCAGCTGCACAAGGCCGTTGGCCAGCAGGTGCGAATCCGCTACCAGGAGCATCGCGGACTACCCACCACGTGCTTCGGCGAGACCAGCTACTTTGCGGACCGCTTTGAAATTATCAGCACGCCCGAACCGGTCAGGCCGTCTTCGGGGCTCAGTGTCGAACCCACGGCCGTGGCCGCGCCGGCACCTGCGGCGACGGCAGCTCCTGCTGCGCCACCGCCCAGCCAGCCCTGACAGTCAGTTGCCGGGCTGGTGGCGGGCGGCCGCTCGTGACACGGCGGGCACCGAACCCGCTTCGCGTTCTTCGAAGTCGAGACAGACGATCCGGCCGCCGACTTCCGTCAGCGCGAACTTGGCCGGGATCGGGCCGCCGTGAAAGCGTGCGGTCAGCTCGCGCACGTAGCAGGATTCCAACGGCAGGCCATCGATTTCGTCGCTGAGCTGCAGCCGCTGGTTCAGCATCTCGGGGCACGTATGTGCCACTGATGCGGGGGCTTCCCAACGATTGCGTGTCTGCACGATCGGCACCGGTCGCTGCAACGACCCGCAGCGCCGGCACTGCGGGTCGCGTCGGATTTCGAGCGAGGCGCCCTGGCCCAGCGTTGCGTCGAGCGTGGCACGGCGCGCTACCGAGCCGTGCGCGCCCGCCGCGATACGTGCGATCAGGGCAGCGGCCAGTGCTCCCGCGACGCTCGCCGTCGCGATGCGCGTGACAGGCCCCGCCGCAGCCGGGGTTTCCTCCACCGACAGCCTGAGCGCGGCGATCGGCATTGGAATGGCCGCGCGTGCCGGATCGCATTCGAAGCACGCAGAATCCGGTAGTGCGGCGAAAGGGTAGGCACCGACGATGGCAAGCGTGCCTTCCGCCCACGCCAGCACCAGGTTGGCATTCGCCACCACACATTTCTGGTTCATGCGCTGACGTGCCATGGGGCTGTCGACGGTGCAGACCGCAAAATCGTAAGCCTGCAGGCCGGCCAGTGTGAGCGTGTCCCAGAAGTCGCCGTCGTACACGGTGTAACGGCCGCGCAGCGGGTCGGCGACGCGAGGCGCGCGCTCGAACACGTCGATGCGGCCGATGCCCATCAGGCCGAGATTGCGGATGAGTTCCGAGCCGATGCGGCCCGCGCCCACGACCGCGATGGTCAGGCCTGCCGCTGGCATTTTGCGGTTCGGTTCGGTTGGCATCTGCGGCTTTGGTCCCGGCGATCCCTGCGGTGTGTCAACGCACTTCGTCAACCTTGACCCAAGCCGAGTACTGCGTCAAATCTGCACGTGTTCCCCAGGTGACGATACCCGTGTGTCGGACCTCAAAACTGTCGGTGGCACCGCCGAGCGGCAGCCATTCGCCGAGTCTGCCCGCTCACGGTCGTGGTGATTCCGCCGGCGGTCACGGGCGCGCTGTGCGCGTCGCCTGTCGACCGCTGCTGCTGCGGCGAGATCTCGAGCGTCACGCGATCGCCGTTGACGCGCGGAGTCGCGTAAAAGCCGGTCTGCACGTCGCGGAATCCGGTCGACTGCGAGATGATCGGCGGGTAATAGGCGCCGCCCGTAACCGTCGTGGACGTATACGGACGCGACTGGCCCAGCGACACATACGTCTCGTGGCCCTCGAGTGCCCGCACGCTCGAGACGTTGCGTAGATCATCGCCCGCAGTGCTGTTGCGGACGACGACCTGTCCGCCGGCGTTGGTCGCGGGCGGACGATTGACGCCAACCTGCACGTCGCCCGACCCGATCGTGCCGGAGCCGCGCACCGACGTGCCACTGCCCTGCCTGCCCATGGCCTGCCCGACCGTGATCAGCAGTTGGCGCGGGGCGCGGTCGAGACTGGCCACGGCGTCACGCACCTGCTTGAGCGTCGCGGCATCCGCGCGTACGAAAAGCACGTTGCCGGTGCCAGTGACGACCGAACCCGGCGGCACCAGCGGCTGCAGGATCGGCAGCAGCTCTTCCGCCATGCGGTAATGCAGGGGGATCTGTTCGAGCGACTCTGCCTGCACGTCCGTTGCGACGACCCGCATTGCGGTCAGCAAGCCAGCACCAAGTGCGAGCGCAACGCACGCAGATCGTGTCGAGCGCCTCATGCGAGCGCTCGTTCGACCCAACGGTCGTCGGCGAGGCAATGCTCCCGCCGGGCTTCGAGCCGCTCGCGCGCGACGCCACCGACGTCGTCGCTGCGAAAATCGTAAACTTCGACGATCATTGGACGCGCGAATGGACCCGTGACGATGCACATCTTACTTGAGACAGGGCGGCTACGGCTGCGGCGATTCGCTGTTGATGACGCGGACCTGCTGGTGGCACTGGATGCGGATCCGGAAGTGATGCGGTACATCACTTACGGCCAGCCGACGCCGCGTTCGGCTTATGTCGAAACCTACCTGCCGCGCTGGTTGGCCATTTACCGGGCACAGCCGGGGCTGGGGTATTTCGCTGCCGAACGCCGTGACACGGGCGAGTTCCTCGGCTGGTTCCACCTCCGCGACGACCGCATCGAGCCGGAGTACGTCGAGCTCGGCTACCGGCTGCAGCGTTCAGCGTGGGGCCACGGGTATGCGACAGAAGGCGCCCGCGCGTTGCTGCAGCACGGCTTCAACGGGCTGGGTCTCGCAAGGATTTCGGCCCGCACGCTGCTCGGCAACCTGGCCTCGCAGCACGTGATGCAGAAGTGCGGGCTGCGGCGCGTCGGCGAATTCGTCTACGTCCAGGACGTCATCGATCGCCGCGGCGAGGCAGCGCGTGCGGCCGTGAAATACGCCATCACGCGGCCTGAGTGGGACGCGCTTTCGCGCTGAGGAATTTCTCGCAGTTCGCGCGGCCTGCATCCTTCTCCGGCAGCTTGCGGCAGATCTCACCCGTGCGTGCGCGCAGGGTTTCGATCACCCTGGCGGCTGCACCGGCCTGGCCCCATTCCAGCAGTTTGGCGTCGAGCTGCTCGAGCCGCATGCGCGTGCGCTGGTAGAACGCGTCGGGCGAGCCGTCCAGTTCGCCGAGCACCGCGAGCCCCGCGCGCTCGATGCCCTGCACGTCTTCGGGCGTCATCTCCAGCAGGCCCACGAGGTAGTTGTAACCCCACTGGAAACGCGTGGCCGGCCCCTTCGCGCCGGCATAGGCGCGGGCCAGCCAGTCCACCGCTTCCTGCTTGCGGCCCGCCTTCTCGGCGAGGTCGGCGAGGTCGAGCATGAAGTAGTAGGGGGCCGTGGACTTCTCGAGTTCGGCGGTCAGCAGCGTGTTGGCCTCGGCGTCGAGGCCCGCTTCCCAGTACAGGTTCGCGGCTGCGTTGATCGCGGCCTGTCGCTGGTAAGCCGCCGGCGTGGCGGCATCCACGCGCGCGACCGCCTGGCGTGCTGAGTCGAGCAGTGCCGGTGACAGCGGTGCGTCGGGTGCATCGAGCCTGGCGAGCATCACCCGCGCGCGAACGCGCAGCAGTTCCTCTGACGCCGACAGCGGCTTGGCTTCGCCGCCGAGTTGATCGAGGGCATCGCTCCAGGCGCGAGTGAGTTGGGCGCGTTCAGGCGTGCCGTCACTCGACAGCACACCGATCGCATCCTTCGGGCCGTAGAGCAGGTTGTCGACGTTGGCCGCCTGGACCGCGGGCGACGGCAACATCGCCAGCAATCTGCGGCGAGCGTCGGCACGCTCGAGCCCGTCGAGGGCCGGCTTGCCGGGTTCGGACGCCGTGGCAGCAGCACCCAGGTAAGCGAAGAAGAATCGCGCGCACTCCGCCGGCAATTCGGCAGGGCAACGCTGCGCGAGTGCGCGGAAGGTGGCCAGTTGCTGGTCTGCCGGCAGCACGTGGCCGGCGTCGGTGCTCCAGGAGTAATACGCGAGCAGCTTCCAGTCGTTCGACGTGACGGCGTCGCCGCTGCGGGCGGCCGCAAGGATGTCGCTGACGGGGCGCGCGTCGGCGAGTGCGACGTCGAGAATCCTGGCGTAGCGTGCGACGTCGACGCCGCCCGGCAGGCGCGTGATTTCGGTCCCGTCCGGCTTGAACAGGATCATCGTCGGGTAGCCGACCACGCCGAAGCGCTCGCCGTACTTCTGCGCACTGGGCGTATCGCCGTCGAGGTAGACGGGCACGAACAGGCGCGAGCGCTCCTGGAACTCGCGCTTGCTGAAGATCGTCGTCTTGATCTGTGCGCAGGGCGGGCACCACTCGGCACCCCAGTAGAGGAATACGGGCTTGTCGGCCTTGCGGGCGGCCGCGAACGCTGCGTCGACGTCGCCGCTGAACCAGTCGATGCCCGGTGGCAGGTGACTTTCATCGGCAGTCTTCGTCGCGGCATCCGCTGCCGGGGCCGACTGTGGCTCTGGCGGCGGGGGTGGCTCGTCCTTGCGCCGGTCGCAGCCCGCCAGCAGCAGCGCGGCGACGATGGTTGTGCAGGCGACTGATTTCAGCTTCATCTCGCTCATGTCATCCTCTGCCAAGTTCATGCGTCCCGCTCCAGTACGATCTCGCCACCGCGCACGACCATGCTGCACGGATTGAAGCCGATCCAGTAACCGAGTTCGTCGGGCGTATCGATCGACCACGCCGCGAAGTCGGCCCGCAAGCCCAGCGCGATCTGTCCAAGGCGATCTTCCAGCCCGAGCGCGCGGGCGGCATGGCGCGTGACGCCGTCGAGCACCTCGTCGCTGGTCATGCCGAACAGCCGGCGTGCCATGTTCATCGCGGTCTGCAGCGATGCGCCGGGAGCGGACCCCGGGTTCGCGTCGCTCGCGACCGCCATCGGTACGCGGTGCGCGCGGAACAGGTCGATCGGTGGCAGGCGCGGATCGGCGAGCACGTAATACGCTACCGGCAGCAGTACCGCGACGGTGCCGGCCCGCGCCAGTTCGATCGCGTCGTCGGCCGTCGCGTATTCGAGATGATCGCAGGCGAGCGCGCCGTGCCGCGCAGCCATGCGGCTGCCGCCGATGTTGCTGATCTGTTCCGTATGCAGTCGCACCGGCCAGCCGTGCGCTTTCGCGGCGGCAAAGAGCCGCTCGCACTGCGTCGCGCTGAAGGCGATGCTTTCGCAGTATGCATCCACCATGTCGACCAGCGATCGCTCGTGGGCGAAGCGCGGCAACCACTCCTGGGCGACCAGGTCGATGTAGGCATCCTCGCGTCCCTTGAACTCGGGCGGTGTCGCGTGCGCCGCAAGCAGCGAGGTCACGACGGTCACGGGCAGCCGCTGCTCCAGCGCGCGGGCCGCAAGCAGCATGCGCCGCTCCGACTCGAAGTCCAGCCCGTATCCCGACTTGATCTCGACCGTCGTCACGCCTTCCTGCAGCAGGGCGCGCAATCGCGGCTCACTGCGTCGAACGAGCTCGTCGACGTCCGCCGCGCGAGTCGCGCGCACGGTGTTCAGGATGCCGCCACCCTCACGCGCGATGTCGGCGTAACTCGTGCCGGCGGTGCGGCGCGCGAATTCCGCGGCGCGCTGGCCGCCGAACACGAGGTGCGTGTGGCAGTCGATGAGCCCCGGCGTCAACCAGCGACCCGCGAGTTCGATGGTGCGATCGGCTGCGATGCCCGCCGGCAGGTCCTGCGCTGCACCCACCCACGTGATCGTGTCGTCCTCGGTGACGACGGCGCCATCGGCGAAGACCCGGCGATCGTCATCGCAGGTGAGGAGGGAGAGGTTGCGCCAGATGCTTTGCAAGGAAGGGGAGGAAGGGGAGGAAGGGGGGGAAGGGGAGGAAGGGGGGAAGGGAGGAAGGGGGGAAGGATAGGAAGGATAGGAAGGATAGGAAGGATAGGAAGGATAGGAAGCATAGGAAGGACGGCGAAAGCGGGGACGGCGGTGCCTGCAATCGAGTCAGCAGTGCGTTCAATCCAGGAAAGGAAGGTTCAGGCCATTCTCGCGCGCACAGTCGACGGCGATCTCATAACCCGCGTCCGCGTGACGCATCACGCCGGTCGCCGGGTCGTTCCACAGCACGCGCTCGATGCGGCGTGCCGCGGCATCCGTGCCATCGCAACAGATGACGACGCCGGAGTGCTGCGAGTAACCGATGCCGACGCCGCCGCCGTGGTGGATCGAGACCCACGTTGCCCCGCTCGCCGTATTCAGCAGCGCATTGAGCAGCGGCCAATCGGCGACGGCATCGGAGCCGTCCTTCATCGCCTCGGTCTCGCGGTTCGGGCTGGCGACCGAGCCGGAGTCGAGGTGATCGCGCCCGATCACGATCGGCGCCGCCAGTTCGCCACGCTGCACCATCTCGTTGAACGCCAGACCGAGCCGATGACGCTGGCCGAGTCCCACCCAGCAGATGCGGGCCGGCAGGCCCTGGAACTGGATGCGGCTGCGTGCCATGTCGAGCCAGCGGTGCAGGTGCGGATCGTCCGGGATCATCTCCTTCACTTTCGCATCGGTGCGGTGGATGTCCTCGGGATCGCCGGACAACGCAGCCCAGCGGAACGGGCCGATGCCGCGGCAGAACAGCGGCCGCACGTACGCCGGCACGAAGCCCGGGAAGTCGAACGCGTTGCTGACGCCCTCGTCGAACGCGACCTGGCGGATGTTGTTGCCGTAATCGAAGGTCGGGATGCCGAGTTGCTGGAACTCGAGCATCGCCCGCACGTGCTGCGCCATCGATTGGCGCGCCGCGCTCTCGACTGCCGCCGGGTCGCTGGCGCGCAGCTTGTCCCATTGCTCGACGGTCCAGCCCGCGGGCAGGTAGCCGTTGATGGGATCGTGCGCCGAGGTCTGGTCGGTGACGGCGTCCGGGCGCACCCCACGCCGCAACATCTCGGGCAGCAGCTCCGCCGCATTGCCGAGCAGGCCCACCGAGATCGCCTTGCCGTCGCGGGACGCACCCTCGATCAGCTCGAGTGCTTCGTCCAGTGTGTCGACGCCGACGTCGAGATAGCGCGTCTCGAGCCGCTTCTGGATGCGGTCACGACGGCACTCGATCGCGAGCATCGAGGCGCCTGCCATGGTCGCCGCGAGCGGCTGCGCGCCACCCATGCCGCCGAGGCCCGCGGTGAGAATCCACTTGCCGGTCAGGTTGCCGCCGTAGTGCTGGCGGCCCATCTCGACGAAGGTCTCGTACGTGCCCTGCACGATGCCCTGGCTGCCGATGTAGATCCACGAGCCGGCCGTCATCTGGCCGTACATCATGAGCCCCTTGCGATCGAGCTTCCGGAAGTCCTCCCAGGTGGCCCAGCGCGGGACGAGGTTCGAGTTGGCGATGAGCACGCGCGGCGCATCGACGTGCGTGCGGAACACGCCGACGGGCTTGCCGGACTGCACCAGCAGCGTTTCGTCGTCGCCGAGTTCGCGCAGGCAGCGCACGATGCGGTCGTAGCTCTCCCAGTCGCGCGCGGCGCGGCCGATGCCGCCGTACACGACCAGTTCGTCCGGACGTTCGGCGACGTCCGGATCGAGGTTGTTCATGAGCATGCGCAACGGCGCTTCGGTGAGCCAGCTGCGCGCGGTGAGCTGCGTGCCGTGCGGCAGCGCGGATCGGACCTCGCTGGGACCGGTAGCGGTTCGAGTCGTTCATGGCCGCCTTATAGCATCCCTGCCACGCTTGGATTCAGGCTCGGCGTGTCTGGCCGGCACAGGCGGCAGACGCGCAGCGCCGGTCCGCGGCTGGAGCCTGCAAGCTGCGTGAAATCGCAGAACGTCATTCCAGGAACCCGCTACCCCGGTTTGGGCCGTTACCGCATCTGGTCGTCGCGGCGAACATCAGGCGCATTTGCCGTGCAGGGCGATTTATCGCCAATCGGTTCGGTTGACCGGACAATACGGAAACCCGCGTTTAGCCGATCGCCGAACTAGCGTTCAGCCGACGCTTGAACTTGCGTACAGCCGCCCATCGGGCCTATCGTACCCCATGCCCGGCGCCGCTCGAACGATCCCTCGCCTGCTGGCTCCCCGCCTGAACGCTGCGCTACGCGATTCGCCGGCCGTTCTTCTTCACGGCCCCCGGCAGAGCGGCAAGACGACCCTGGCGCGTACCGTCGGTGAGGTCCGTGGGTACCACTACGTGTCGTTCGACAACGATGCGGTTCTGACTGCGGCGAAAGCCGACCCCGTTGGCTTCGTCGCGCGACTGCCCGCCAGGTCCATCGTGGACGAAGTTCAGCGAATCCCCGAGATTTTCTCCTCCCTCAAGGCCGAGATCGACCGACGCCGAATCGCTGGACGCTTCATCCTCACAGGGTCGGCCAATGTCCTGCTCGTGCCGCGGCTCGCGGATTCGCTCGCCGGGCGCATGGAGATTCTCCGACTCCATCCGCTCGCGCAGTCGGAGATCGCGGCTACCCGACCCCAGTTCATCGATCGCCTGTTCCGCGGACAGTTCAAGACGTCCCTGCACGAGCGCCTTGGCGGCGAGCTGGCTCAGCGCATCGTCGCCGGCGGCTACCCCGCCGCGTTGGCACGTCGTGCCGCGGTTCGTCGCCGTGCCTGGTACCGGGACTACGTGGACACGCAGATTCAGCGCGACGTGCGCGACTTGAGTCGCCTGCGTTCACTCGACACGCTGCCGAAGCTGATCGGGCTCGTGGCGGCGTATACCGCGCGTCTCATCAACGTTGCGGATCTCGCGGCACCCTTTGAGCTGACGCGCCAGACCATCCACGAGCACATCACTTTGCTCGAACGCGTCTTCCTGCTTGATCGACTGCCGTCGTGGCACAGCAATCACATGAGCCGCCTGGTCAAGCGTCCCAAGCTGCACATCGGCGACACGGGAGTCGCCTGCGCCCTGCTGGGACTCGATGCCGCCCGGCTGGATGCCGATCGATCCACGTTCGGCCCGATGCTCGAGACGTTCGTCCTGCAGGAGTTGAAGCGCCAGGCCAGCGGGCGGGAGGACCACTTGGCGTTCCATCACTTTCGCGATCGTGACGACTTCGAGGTCGATATCGTTCTGGAGGACGGCGGTGCACGGTTGGCCGGCGTAGAAGTAAAGGCCGCTGCGTCTGTGAAGGAGGCCGACCTGCGTGGACTGCGGAAACTGCGCGCCGCCGCCGCCAAGCGCTTCGTCGCCGGCGTCGTGCTCTATGACGGCGAGGCGACGATAGCGTTCGGGGACGGACTGTTCGCGGTTCCGGTCCGGACACTCTGGGAATAGATCGCATGACCGCTACTACCCAGATTATGACCGAGGCCGACAGGGAAGTCGGCGCGCGCACTTTCGGCAAGGGCTTGGTCGTCAAGCCCGATTTCGACGGTGCCGAGGCGACGTGGCAGAAGCCCGTCTGGATCAAGTCGGGCGACCTGGTGCTCAGCAACATCAAGGCCTGGGAAGGCGCGATTGCTTTGGCTGACGACGAACACGAAGGCTGTATTGCTTCCCACCGGTACATCACCTGCGTTCCCGATCTCGCCGGGAGTGCGTAGTGCAGTTCATCACCTGCCCCGGAACGCAGGATGCTCAGAGTTCAGCGGACAGCGCCTGCCGGATTGTTGCGGCCGAGTGGACGATCCGGGCGGCGTGCGTCCTGAAAATCAGCCCACCACGCGCTCGACCTCGCGTTCGACGAGGTCGGCCATGCCGCGGCTCGCGTCGAGCAGGTGCGCGATCTCGGCGCCGACGCGCGCGACGAATTCGGGATCCTTGATCGATTTCAGGTTGATGCGCGCGTTGTAGGCCGCACCCTTCACCCCCGCGAGGGCGACCAGGGCGCCAACTCCGGCGTCGGTAATCATGACGTCGTTGCCGCAGCGCGCAGCCTGCAGGCACAGTTCCAGCGCAGCACGGCACTGCCGGGCCGTCTGCAACGGGACCTCGGTGGCGTGCTTGTAGCCGGACTGGAGCGCCTGGCTGCGCGCCGCCTTCTGCTCCGACGTGTCCTTCGGCATGCGCAGTGCGTCCATGACGCCGTTGAAGGCCTGCGTGTCCGCGTCGACTGCGGCCAGCAGCAGGTCCTTGAGGTCCTGCGCCCTGGTGGCAAGCCCGTCCAGTTCCTCGTAGCGGTCGGCAAACTCGGCCTTGCCGGCCGTGAGGTTCGCGACCATCGCGGCCAGCGCCGCGCCGATCGAGCCCGACAGCGCGGCGATCGAACCACCGCCCGGAGCGGGCGTGTCGCGCGAGACCTCGTCGACGAACTCGCCGACTGTCTTGCGGACCAGGTCACCGGCGGGGCCGGGCAGGCCCAGTACTTTCTTCTCCGTTTCGAAGGGCGCGACGTCGCGCAGACCCATGGCCTGCACCGCGGTTTCGATCACGTCGCCAAGCGGGAGCCCGGTGGACTTGCGCATGCGACGCAGGTGTAGCGGCCGGATTCCAGCATGGCGTCGAACGGGACCACGCCGACGATCTCGGAACCGGTGACGGCGATGCCGCGCAGCGCGGCCTCGTCCCGCGCGGCCTCCAGCACCGCATGGGCCGGCGTCACCTTGAAATCGGTCAGGTTGATGGAAATCTGCGCGCGACGGTACTTGTCGACCACCCAGCCGACCGCCTTGACGTGCGAGAAGCGGCCGTCCGCGTACACGGGCCTGCCCGCGACCGCTTCTGCCGGATAGTCGAGCGCGGCGTAGCGGGCGGCCAGGTCCTTGTCGTGGGCGTCGCGGTAATGTGCCGCCAGCGCGTCCCATGACTTCGCGACATGCTCGCAGGCGCCGCAGGGGAAGCGGTCCTCGCCGAACACCACCACGTCGCCCTTGTAGTAGAAAGGCACGACGTTGCCGCTGCGCTTGTGGCGACCGCGCTCGCGCAGGGTGTAGGCGATGTCGTCCGCGTAGCGCTTGTCGGTGGTGGCCAGGTTGACGTTGTAGGCGATCAGGAACTCGCGTGCGCCGATGACGTAGGCGCCGGAGCGCGGATTGTGCCCGGCCGGGCCGAAATCGGGCTTCCACTCCGGCTGCGCCAGTTTGCTTGCCAGCCCTTCGTACTCGCCGGCCCGCACTGCGGCAAGGTTCTTGCGGGACGGGCTCGTCGCGGCGTGCTCGTAGAGGTACACCGGGATGCCGAGGTCGCCGATGCGGCGGCCGCATTCCTGTGCCAGCGCCACGCAGTCGTCCATGGTGACACCGGCGACTGGCACGAACGGGCAGACGTCCATCGCGCCCATGCGCGCGTGGCTGCCGTGATGCCTGCTCATGTCGATGGTTGCGGCAGCGCGCTTGCCGGCGCGGCAGGCGGCCTCGACCACCGCCTCCGGCGGACCGACGAAGGTGATCACCGTGCGGTTGGTGTCCGCGCCCGGATCGACGTCGAGAAGCGTCACGCCGCGGACAGCCTCGATCTCCGCCGCGATGCTGTCGATCACCGCGGTGTCGCGCCCTTCGGAAAAATTGGGCACGCATTCCACCAGCTTGCTCATGTCCGGCTCCGCCACGCTTCTGACCTCACAGGGTACTGACAAGTTAACTCTTTTCGCCGCGAAAAGCGGCCCGGCGCGACTCGATGCGGCACGGCGGCCGACTCGCATGCAATCCGTACGGGATATCATTGCAGCCGTCGCCGGAGCCGTCTGCTCCCGGAGAGCCGCATGATCCGCGCTTTTTTCATCCTCTCGCTGCTGCAGCTCGTCGCGTTCTGGAAGATCCTGCCGCGCATGGGGTTCCCCGCCTGGCTCGCGATCATGGCGTCGATTCCGCTGGTGAACCTGATCCTGTTCTATTACCTCGCGTTGTCGCCGTGGCCGCGTGAAAGCCGCTGGATCGGAGCCGGAGACGCCGCCGCGAGCGGTCCCACGGGTGGCCAGCGCGACGCGAAATTCTGATAACGTGCCGCGACTTTCGCCGCGCGTCGCGCGGCACGAACACACTCCGAGGACGCAGACATGGCCGGCCCGAACGCACCCGATCCCCGCATGGACGTCAACGACCTCTATCGCGAGGACACCTATTCCGACCGCAAGGTCGGCACGATCCGCGTGCTGACGCCGGTGAAATCCGACGGCTCGACCGATCCGGCGCGAGCGTCCATCTACGTCGGCCAGGCGCAGATCATGACGCCAGCCGGCGTGCTGCCGCTGTCGTTCGAAATTCCTGCCGCCAACCTGGCTGCGGCCTGCGCGGGCTTCGCCGACGGCGCCAAGGTCGCTTTCGACGAGACCATGCAGGAACTGCAGGAGATGCGCCGGCAGCAGGCGTCGTCGATCGTGATTCCGGACGCCGGAGCCGCCGCCGCCTTGGGCCAGGGCACACCCCCTCGTGGAAAGATCCAGTTCCCCTGAGTGGAAGCGGCTAGGGGATAGGGGTTAGGGGTTGGTCCGAGGGCCGGCGATGCCGGCCTTCTTGTTTTTAGATCACGTCCAGCGCGCAGCCGTAGGGCCATTTCCCTATCGATTAATCACTAGTCGATTGCACGAATTACTTAGCCGCATCAGATGGTTGCGTCAAAAGTGAGAGCCAGTTCTGCTGCATAGCAGCAAAACAGGTTTAGGATCATGCCAAGTCGATGTTCCGGCGCGCCGTTGCAGGAGACCGAACCCGCGAACTGCACGGCCCGATGACCGCCAGGCGGCACGCCAGGCACCGACGGAGGAGACGATCATGGAAATGTCCTGGATGGAGACCTTCCAACTGCTGGGCCTCGACGTCATTGCCCTGATCCTGATGGCCCTGGTGCTGCTCAACGTCGTCGAGCATGCGGTGCATGCGGCCTGCGAGACTGCACGCTCGCGCAATCCCAGGTCGCCCAGGGCGGCAGTCGCTCCCCGCGCGCGCATCGGCGGCATCAAGCACGTCTGATCCCGCAGTTACGTTGCACACGCGCGTGGCGCAGGCACTCCTGCACCGTCGAACGTGCCGAGCCGATCGCCGCGGCGATCTCCCGGTCACCCAGTCGTGCCTCGACCTTGAGCCACAGCACCTCACGAATCTTGCGCACGGACAACCTCGCTTGAGCCACCGTCGACCTCCCCGGGGATACCCCGAAGCGGTCACGGTAGCGGGTTATCCTGTCGCCCCTCAGCCTCAGCCTCAGCGTCAGCCTCAGCCGGCCCGGCATGCCGTGGAATACTGGCCCGGCATCACGTGGAATCGCGGCCCGACATGCCGTGGAATCCGCAGCGGCTAATAGGGATCACACGGCAATGCAATGCCATCGGTCGGTTGCACGTCGATGCCACTTCGAGATCTTCGGTCGACCAGCACTGTATGCAGTTCATCTCCGGGGACGCCCGAAAAAAAACTGTTAGCCGAAAGACTTTCGTAAACGACCGCGACAGTCACGGAATCAACCCAGCCAACGATCGCACCTGAACATTCTGGCGTCCGCAGCACTACCGTCCTTGGTTCAGGAACCTGATCCTTTCCCGTAATGTGAACGCGCACCACTCCTGACCCCAGCCCTCCGTACTCATTCGTTACCCACAATACGTGCCGTCCATCTGGCGATAGGCGTGACGCTACGATTTTCTGCTCTCGCTCTTCGCAGCCGGCGACACCTAGACACATCGCGATTGCAAGCAGAGTTGCTACTGTCCGCATGCGTAGCCCTCCGCTATGGCTTGCTGAGCACCACGGTCATCACCATACGGCGGGGCACCATAAAACGTACCATTTTCCGGCGCATACCGACCTCCGGAATTCGGCCCGTACTGCTCGTAAAATCCTGCGAACCTTTGTGCCGCCGGGAGCGGAATTCCAAGGCCTTGGGCGGCTGCACCGTACGCTAAGTTTCCCTGCTGACTCCCGCCCTGTACCAATGCTCCGCCCGCACGTAAGCCATAGGCGTTGTAGCCGATCGCGGCGCCATAGCCGAGGACAGCCCCAGGCAGGCGACCGAGAAGGGCACCTGCCACGACACCGCCGAGTGCTTGGAGACGAGCCAACTCCGCTCGTTGACGTAGGGTTCGGCTACCGCCGCCCTGCCCGGGCGCGCTGCAAATCGGATCGGCTGGATCCTCGTCCTGCCCTTGCGCCAACGCGGTCAGATTTGGCGGAGGGTTAGGAGGCGGTGGCGGCAGACGCGTCGCGTTCACCACCATTTCCTCCAGACCGCTGTCGGTCTCGTATTCACTGCCCATCGAAGGGCCGCTGATTCCGGCCGCACCCGCGAGGGTCCCGCCGCCCGCAAAACCGCCCATTGGGCCGTCTCGGCCCCACACGATGATTTCTTCCAGCCCGTCGGGCGTCCACCCGCTCGGATCGGTCCAGCTCAGCACCCGTCCCTCGACATAGCCGTAGCCGTTCCAGCTCTGGCTGGCCGCGGCCTCGCGCACGATCGGATCGACACTGAGGAACCGCCCCACGGCGGGATCGTACACCCGCCCGTTCATGTGAATGAGCCCCACGCCATCGAGCATCTCCTGACCCGTGAACCCGTCGGGCGTCGAGTTGCCGATCGCGGTGAGGTCCGCGCCCGAGGGCGCCCCCGTCCAGGAGCTGCCGCGTCGTGCGCCGTAGGGCGCGAAACTCTCCGCCACCTGCAGCGTGCTGCCGGCGGCCTTGAGGATCTTGTCGGTGCTGCCCAAGTGATCGGTGGTCAGGTAGTAGGTATCCGCCGTGCCATCCGAGCGGCGCACGTACACCGCGCCCAGGCCGGTCGGGCCGATCACGGTGTGCTTCCACAGCGTCAGGCTGGGTTTGCTGACCTTCTCGAGGATCCCCGCCACGTAGATCGTGGTCGCGGTGACGCCGGCGGTGGTCGCCACCTGTCGCCAGCGCGAACGATCGGGCGCGTAGGCAAAGCTCGCCGAGTTGCTGCCCGCGACCAGTGCGGTCGGCAGGTCGTAGCTCGCCCAGCCGAGGGTGGCGCCGTTGCGGGTGATGACGTTGCCGTTGGCATCGTACGCAAACGTGTTCGAGCCGGCGGCGGTGACCGCGTGTTTCTTGCTGGCGTGGTAGCTGTACGTGCCCACGTCCGAGCGGCTGCTGATGTTGCCGATCAGGTCGTAGTCGACGTTCAGCGTCTGCGTGCCATTGCGGCTCACCGTGTCGAGCCGCTCGAGGCTGTCGTAGGTGAAGCTCTCGCAGAGCTTGCCGGCCGCGCCCCCGACCGTGCAGCTGCCCGCCTGGTTGGCATCGCCGCGGCTGGTCAGGTTGTCATTCACGTCCCAGCTGTAGGCGAGGTTCTGCAGCGAGGAACCACCGCCCACGCCGGCCTGGCGGTAGTCCATCTGCCCGGTGAGCGGATCGCGTCCGGTCAACACCCGCAGGTTCGTGCCGAGTGTCTCGTCGATCACCGCTCCGCGCGCGTCATTCGCGGTACTCGACCAGATCACGGTGGTGGGCGCGTTGAAGTCCTTGATCGCCACCGGGACGCCGTTCGAATAGTCGTACTGGAGCTTCAAGCGATAACCCGCCGTGCTCACCGGATAGGTCAGCGTGTCGAGCGTGCCCAGCGTGTTGTAGCCGTAGTCGATCTGGTAGCTCGCGTCCGAGGTGACCGTACGGGTCTTGAGCCGCCCATAGGCGTCGTTTACGTAGCTCTCGGCGTAGCCCGGCCCGGCGAGCGCCTTGAGGCCGCCGACGTATTTGGCGTTCGCCGTATTGTCGGCGATCGTGCCCCAGGTCCAGGTCGAGGTGCCTTCCGGCTCGCTGCGCGAGGTGAGCCGGCCGAGCAGGTCGTAGACGTGACTGCGGGTCTGACCTTTCGCAGTGGTCTCAGACACCACTTCGCCGAGCGCGTTCGGCACCCGGGTCGTGCTGCCGCGGTTGACGTTCGTCAGCGTCGTCGGCATGCCGCGTAAGTTGTATGCGCTCTGCATGACGATCGTCCCGTAAGCGTCGCTCGTCTGCGTGAGTTGCCCGAACGCGTTCGACCGGTAGTTCGTGCTGCCGCCCGCCGCGTCGGTGACGCGGGTCAGCGGGCCCCAGGCGAGGACCACCCGCGTCGTGATGTGACCCAATGCATCCGTCGTCGTGGCCGTGAGGCCGCTCCAGGCAGTGCTGGTGGAGCTGTGGAGCGACCCGGTCGCCGTATACGTCGCCGTCGCCGTGACCCGGCCCAGCAGGTCGAAGCTCGTGTCCTGGTAACCGTTGGTGGCGCCGCCGACCCAGTACGGCACATGGGTCCGCGTAACGCGCCCCAGCGCATCGCGGGTGCGGTCCACCTCGGAGCTGCCTCCCGCGGCTTGCGGCGTGAGACGCGTCACCTCCTGGTCGAACGCGTCATAGCGCGATTCGTCCGTGCGGATGACCGCGCCCGCATCGGTCTTCGACTGCTGCTGCACGACGTAGCGCACGCGTGGATCGCACGTGCCGCAGGAAGCGTAGGTCCACGCCGTGCTCGTCAGGTCCGGGCGGACCTCGCTCGTCCGCCGGCCAAACGCGTCGTACCCCCAGCTCGTCGCGAGCCCGTTCGGGTCGGTGAGGGTGGCCATCTCGCCGACACTGTCGTTCCAATTCAGGGTGGTCGTCTGGCTGAGCGCATTCGTCACCGTGCGGAGGGATTGGCCGCTCGTGCCCCAGTACCCCGTGGTCGGGCGGCTCGTCATGCCGATGCCGGCGACCGCCACCGAATTGACGTTGCCGAATCCGTCGTAGCCAGTCGTCGTCGTGACCTGCAGCGTGCTGTTCCCCGGTTCCTCGACCGACTGCGTCAGTCGGCACATGAGTCCGTCCCACGTACCGCCGGTGGTGCGCGTCACCGCATTGCCGTCGGTGAGCGAATGGCTCGCGATCACCTGCGTGGTCTGCGGGCGACCCAGGCACCAGTTCGACGTGTCGTCGAACACCGAGCTGTGCCACACGCGCTCCGAGCGCGAGGAACTCGCATTTACGCCGGTGGCTACCTCGGTCGTGGTCGTGGTCGCGTCCGTGACGAGCCCCGAAACGGACGAGATTGCAGCGACCGAAGTCGTCACGGCCCGATATTGCGTGCCCGCATTGGGTGCGCTGACCTCGAAGTCGCGAGTCACACTCGACGACAGGTACGGATAGTACCGCGGCTCCGGCGGGGCCCAGGTCAGCGGCGTCCAGGTGTTGATTTGCTCGCGGACCTTTGTACCCGAGGACTGTTTCAGCGTCGTGGAGGCCAGCAGCCCGGTGTACGGGAAGCTTTGCAGATAAACGTCTTCAGACTTGAGGTTGTAGCCGAGGCGACTGTCGATGGCGATTCGTTTCGCGAAGCCCAGGAATCCGCGGCCCTGGACCTCGCGGCGTGCGCCCTCGTAGGTGTAGGCGAGCGTGTAGGTCGAATTGCCGCCGGTGCGATCGGTGGCGGTGAGGAGTTTCACGGCCCAGCGGGTCGGCTGCACGTCGATCTCGGGAAACACCGCCGTCGAATATCTGGTGTACAAGGTCGGGTCCGTGAGCACCCCGTAGTCGAAATTCTGCGTGACGCCGAACCCGTCGGTCACCGCGTCGAGCAGGTCGGGAGCGACTCCCACGTGCGGCCGATAGGTCCACACCAAGCTCGAATCGCGATACAGCAGGTCCTGCAGGCCGTCGCCATTGGCGTCCCCGGTCTGCAGCACGATGTTCGGGTTCGTCAGGCCGCTGCCCACTGGCGCGCTGAGCGCCTCTCCCGTCGAGCGCAGGAACTTCACCTCCAGCGTCGAGGCATCCACCGCCACGATGTCGTCGTAGCCGTCTGCGTCCCAGTCGAGGGCGGTGGCCTGCAGCTGGGACAAGTTCCCGGTGACCGGCCCGATGTACTCCGGTCCGACGGTCGCGCAATTGCTGATCCGATACCGCCAGGCGCTGTTCTTCGTGTACACGATATCGGTACAGCCGTCGCCGTTCAGATCCGGCCAGTACGGCCCGCCGTCATAGAACGTCTGGGCGCTGCTGAGGTAGATGCCCCCGGCGCCGCCGCCCAGAATGATGTCCCATTCATGGAGGTAGGTCTTGGTTTCGGCATCGTATTCGGTCGTGTGCACGACGAAGTCGGCGCGACCATCGCCGTTCAAGTCCGGGTTGCGTCGCCGGGCGGAGTATTCAGATTTCGCGAACACGGGCCCGGCAATGGCGACCGGGCTCGAGACAGGGCCGTACACGTACGCTGCGGCCGCGTAGCCGCCGCTCGCGAGCCGCAGTCGAGCCTGCACCGACTGCGTGCTGCCGGTCACGATCGCGAACACCAGATCGTCGAGGCCGTCGCCATTCAGGTCCATGCTGCGGGCGTTGCCGCTGGCGCCCGTCGCGGTGACACCTGTGTTCACCGGGCTCGCCAACCCTGTCGCCGTGCCTCGCACCACCCACCAGGTGCCGCCACTGTAGGGCACCAGGAAGTCGGTGCGGCCGTCGCCGTCGTATTCGCTCGCAATCGCCTGCGTGTAGTTGATGTTCGAGATGCCGCTGTTCACCGGCGTATTGAAGCCGCCGCTCGCGTTCGCGAACATGACCATCCACGTGCCGCCTCCTGAGGTGGCACTCGAGGAATACACCAGGTCGGTCCGGCCGTCGCCGTTCACGTCGATCGGCAGGTAGGAGGCCCCCGTCGGCAACGCGACTCCCGTCGACACGACTGAACCGACCCCCGCGACGCCGTTCTGGTAAGTGAAGGTGGTCGCCGGCAAACAATCGGAGCCGCCGGGTCCGGCGCATTCCTGGATCGATTGCACGCGGCTCTTGCTGGTACTCGACAAAGCGCCTTCGTAGGTCAGGTTGTAGCGTCGGGTGACCGCCCCGGAATAGGTGACCTCGACGCGCGTGAGACGAATGATGTCCTTGACCAGGCTGCCGCCAAAGTAGGTGCTGTCGACCTCGGCGGTGGGCTGGGTCTCGTAGCCGAATGCGATCTGGTACGGCGCCGTGGTGCCCTGGTTCGCGTTCGACGTGTATTGCACGCTGGCGAGCCGGTAATCCCCGTTGGTCGCGTCCTCTGTGTAGGAAAATCTGATCGCGTTGCCGGCGCGATCCACGATGCTCGCGAGCGCCCACTCGCGCGCCGTCGTGCTGTTGCGTGCCTCGATCATCGAGTCGCCAGTGTTGCCGTACCAGTAGGTCAGGCCATCGCGTTGCTCGACCTTGAAATAGGCGGGCCCACTGCCGGCGCTGCCGAATGCGGTCACCCGCGCGAAGGTCTCGAGTTCGGTGCGATAGGTCGAACCGGCGACCCCGTAGGTCCCGCTGGCCAGACGCGAGCGATTGCCATCGAGGCAGAACCGATCGTTGATATCGAGCAGAATGCCGCGTGCCACCCCATCCTGCGCCACGGTCGTGGCGCAACGTCGGATCGCAGACAATCCGCCGATTGCCCAGCCCTCACCGATCCAGCCGCTGCCAAGGCCGCTGCCATAGGTGAGCGTCAGCGACGGCGTCATGCCGTTGGTGCCCGGCGGTGCAAAGATCGGAATCGAGTAGACCGACATGCCGGTGGCCGAGACACCGGCCTGGCCCACGGTTCGACCGACCGCCGCATGCGTCGAGTTCCCAACGCACAGCATCGCCACCGCGGCACCCGTCCAGGCCGCCGCTCGCAGGACACGCGTAGCCATGGCTCAGCCTCCCAGCGACGAGCGCGGAGCCGGGCAACTCGACATGCAATTCTGGTACTCGGCGGCCGCGGCCTGCTTGCATTTCGGCGGCGGCGCGGACGTGTCCGCCGGATTCAGAGCTTCTTTCAAGCCCGTGCAATACGCGATCCGACGGTCGATCTGTTTCTGGCACACCAGCGCGCAGTCCTCGAAGCGTGTATCGCGCTCCTGCGCCTGGGCCAATCGCAGGAACTCGCGGTCGGCTGCGTCTGCCGCCAGCGGCACGAGCAGAACCAAGCCAAGCGCAAATTGCGCGTGCGCGCGCCGCCACGAATCTGATCGCATGACACTACCCCCTGGACCTGTTCCGGGTTCTCGGCGGCTGGTGTGCGTTCTGGATGTCCGCCCCTCGATGCGTCGCTGCAGGGTGCGGGTCCGATCCTTATCGCGGTCGCCGGTCCGTCATCTGTGGTCCTGATGGACCATATATGGCCATCCTTGCGGCGTGTCAACGGTTTCTCGATTGGACAGAGTGCTGTCGAGAAAGCCGGCCGCCAAGCGAAGGCGTCCCGAGCCTGGCGCGCGGCCGGCAAGCTCTGCGAGAGCTTCACCTACGACAGCCTCGAGCGGCTCGACACGGTGAGCCGCAATGGCACGCAGACGCTGAACGTCGACTACGACCTGATCGGCAACATCAGCAGCCGCTCGGACGTGGGCACGTACAGCTACCACGCCAGCAAGAAACACGCGGTCACCGCCGCCGGCTCGAACACGTTTGCGGACGATGCCAACGGCAACGTCATCACCCGCAACGGCGCCACCCTCGGCTGGGCGAGCTACGACCTGCCGACCGCACTGGTCGCGGGCAGCAACTCGGCGAGCTTTGCCTACGCGCCCGATCGTTCGCGCTGGCGACAGGTGGCGACCACCGCCGGCGTCACCGCGACCACGATCTACGTGGCGGGGATCCTCGAGAAGGTCAGCAAACCCAGCCTGACGCTGTGGAAGCACACCGTGATCGGCCCGACCGGCCTGGGCGCGGTGTACGTGCGCCGCTCGGATGGCACGGCGGATACCTACTACCTGACCACCGATCACTTGGGCAGCACCGACAAGATCCTCAAGGCCGCCGGCAGCACCGCTGCAGGTGGCGGAGAGTTCGCCCTACGGCGCACGACGCGGCAGCTCCTGGACGGGGCGCCCTCGGGCGCGGACCTCACCGCGATCGGCAACTCGACGCCCGACGGGTTCACGGGTCAGGAGATGCTCGATGGCGTGGGGCTCATTCACATGAACGGGCGGGTGTACGATCCCGCCGTGGGGCGGTTCCTCAGTGTCGATCCGATCGTGCGCGAGGCCGCGGCCAGCCAGAGCTGGAACGGCTACGGCTACGTCGAGGGGCGGGTGCTGAGCTGGAGAGATCCGAGCGGGTGGAGCGGTCTCGAATCCATTGTGGTGACCGGCCGACGGATCGCGCGGGATGGCACCATGATCGGAAGCGGTTTTGGCGGCAACCTCTCCGGGCCGGCCGGTATCAGCGGGCCTTCGATGGGCAGTGAATACGAGACCGACAGCGGTCTCGAGGAAATGGTGGTGACCGCGACGCGCCTGCCGCCTCCGCCGCCGCCGCCAAATCTGACCGCGTTGCCGCAAGGGCAACAACAGGCCAATTGTCCTAAGCCGCCTGCTGCCCCACCCGGGGTAAGTGTTGATGACAACATAGACATTGCCAAAGATTATCCATGGCTCAATCCCGGCGCGACCGTCGCGTTAGTCGTCAATGTGCAGAATTTCGGGCCTTGGGACTACAAACGCCAGGGTCGTAAGTATGTAGCTTTTGGCAATTTCAATTTCGGCGCAGTCACCGCTGCGATGGGTATGCCGTACTACGTTGCGCAAAACGGCGCGGGCATCTATCAACAATGGAGAGGTGCAGCCGCCGACGGCAGCGGCGCCCCGATCCTCAAGTGGCCGTATGGAGATGCGACCACGGATGCGCAGCAAATTCAACGTGGACGACAATATGTTCTGCAGGGCTGCAATGGAGGTGCCAAATGATCACGCCATTGCGTGTATGCCTCCAAGTAGCGATTGCGATTGCCGTAGTGGCTACGGGATGCTCAAGTTCACCGGAATCGCCGCCAAATGGACAAGAGGCACAATCGCTAATCGGTCCAGATGGGGATACTCGTGCGTTTGTGTGGATTCCGACACTGTCTGGGGGGCTGGGGGCCACGGTCTCTCAGCCATATCAAGCGTGGCTCGAGAGCAAGCGATTCGCCAGCAAGACCCTTGTTGTTGAGGCGTACAAGACGGATGGCCTTCACATCGCTTGGGCGGCTGGCAACATCCTAGAGGTTTGCTACGCGGATGCTCGTATATACAAATTTCTTAACGGAGTTGATTTTGCAGCTGAAGAATCACCCGAGATCGTGTCTGTCGAGATTGTTCTAAGAAGGGTGAAGAACCTCCATGCGTGTTGACGGCGGGTCGAACTCAGACGCCGCAAAGTCCGTCTCCAATGGGAGAGGCGTCCTGCCCGGCACCAATGACGTTTGCGCGAGACATGGCGATCCGCAGGACGCTGGCTGAAATCAATTCCGGCTGATGCCGTGCCCCAGTTCCGGGCCATGACGACCATGATTCCGGTCCATGCCGGGCCTCCATTCTGGAGGATGCCGGGCCGGTTTGAGTGACTCAACGACCAAGCGCCGCGACGCACGCGGCAACCGTCTCCTGGGAGTAGTCGGTAAAGCGGCCCGCCCGCGACTTGCGCTGCCGCCATTGCCACGGGGCCACCCGATCGGCAGGCGGCAGGCGCCACAGCCCCCGGCCGAGGTCCCGGGCAGCTTTCTCGTAGGCACAGTACGCGGGTTCGTCGGCATAGCGGCGGTACGTCCACGCGTTGCCGCTCTTGATCATTTCCGCGTTGACGTCCTGCCCATCGAGCCACACGCGCGCGACCAGCCGGTCGTAGCGGTCCTGCTCGAACGGTTCCACCTCGACCACCTTGCCGAAGATCAGCTGCGACAGCGCGGCCTTGGCCGCTTTGCCGTTCGGCTGGCCCGACTCCGGCGCATCGATCGCGTGGAAGCGGATGCGGATCATGCCGGAGTCGAGCCGGATGTCGGCCGTATCGCCGTCGACGACCCCGACGACGACGCCCTGCAGCACCGGGCGGTCGCCAGCACGGGCCGCGCTGCCTGCGACGACGACCAGGGCGAACAGTAGGACAACCAGGCGTTTACGCATCTGTCCATTCTGCCTGCGCGCCGAAACTGTCGGAACCGAACTCAAATGCGACGCGGCACGAGCGACTGCTGCTGCTAGCGTAGAGCCGTCGGGCCATGGCGGCCCGCGAGGCGCAAGCATGAAGACCGCAACGACGCTCGATCAGTGGCTGACGCGATGGATCCTGTCGTTCGTGGCGGTAGCGCTCGTGATCGCAACGACGGGTGCGGGCGCGGAATCGCCGGAGGATCCAGCCCGCCACTCCCGCTGCCCGGCAGCGTCGGGCCGTGAACTGTACGCGCCACGCGGTTTTCTCGGGTACGCCTGCCTTGACGATCGGTGCAACTCGCACAAGGCCGGTTTCGACTGGGCCGAGCGCAACGGCATCGCCGATGCCCTGGCCTGCACCTCGCGCAACGACCCTGGCTTCGTGGAGGGGTGCCGCGCCTTCGCGGAGGAGGCCGTGACCGCGGAACAGGCCGGCTTCGAGTGGGCGCGCGACAACGAGCTCGACGACACCTGCCTCTGCGCGGGTGCGGGACCGGCATTCGAGGCGGGCTGCGCGGCCTACGTTACGGGGTCTGCGCAGTGACGGTGGGACGAGTGGTGCCCGGCGTGCGACGAATCGTTACCGCGGCAGGAACCGCCCCGCTAAGCTCCCGCCGTGACTCTCGACGACCTCCGCCGCAACCGCAACCTGCTCTTCTGGGCGCTGCACACGCTTGGCTGGAGCGCGTACCTGATCACCCAGTACCTGGGTGCGCTGCTGTATGAAAAGCCGACGTCCTACATCAAGGTCGTGCTGGCGGCGGCCGGCGGCGGCTTCCTGCTTTCGGCGCCGCTGCGCTACCTCTACCGGCACCTGTGGGGACAGCGGTTCGTCGTGGTCGTCCCGGCCGTGCTGTTCGCGGCCTGGTTCGTCGCGCTCGGCTGGCGCGTCGTCATCAACTCGTCGTACCTGCGCTGGGTCGAAACCGAATCGATGGCCGGCGAACCGTGGTACGGCATCTTCGTCGGCACACTCAGCTCGACCTACCTGCTGCTGTGCTGGTCGGGCCTGTACTTCGGCATCAAGTATTACGAGGCGCTGCAGGAGCAGCGCGAATCGATGCTGCGTGCCTCCGCCCTGGCGCAGGAGGCCCAGGTGAAGATGCTGCGGTACCAGCTGAACCCGCACTTCCTCTTCAACACGCTGAATGCGATCTCGACGCTGATCCTCGACAACCAGGGCAAGATCGCCAACCAGGCCGTCGGGCGGTTGTCGGACTTCCTGCGCTAC
This sequence comes from Pseudomonadota bacterium, assembly GCA_016705325.1. Classification (GTDB taxonomy): domain Bacteria; phylum Pseudomonadota; class Gammaproteobacteria; order Steroidobacterales; family Steroidobacteraceae; genus RPQJ01. The sequence goes on from JADIYJ010000033.1 coordinate 61,973, forward strand.
ACGCTCGACCAGGACCCGATGAAGAAGGTCACGCTGCGGCAGGAACTCGACGCGCTGAACCTCTACCTGGGCATCGAGCAGTTGCGGTTCGGCGATCGCCTCAAACTCGACTACGATATCGACGAGAACGTGACGCAGGCGCTGGTGCCTTCGCTCGTGCTGCAGCCGCTGGTCGAGAATTCGCTCAAGTACGCGGTGGCGCCGCGCGAAGAGGGCGGCCGGCTGCGCATCGAGGCGCGGGAAGAGCAGGGCAAGCTGCGGCTCGTCGTGCAGGATGACGGTCCCGGCCTGCCGGTGGGCGTTGAACTCGGTGCCGGCCGTGGCGTAGGTTTCCGCAACACGCGCGAGCGGCTCGCCGTCCTGTATGGGGACCGGCAGAAACTCGCCGTGCGCTTTTCCAGGCCGGGCCTCCGGCTCGAGATCACGATGCCATTCGAACGGGCGACGCAACCGACATGACCATCCGCACACTGATCGTGGACGACGAACCCCTGGCGCGGCGCGGCCTCGAGCTGCGCCTGCAGGGCGCGACCGACATCGCCATCGTGCGCCAGTGTGCCAACGGCCGCGAAGCGATCGCCGCCATCGCCGAGGAAGACCCGGACCTCATGTTCCTCGACATCCAGATGCCGGGTCTGTCGGGGCTGGAAGTGGTCGCGCAGGTGCCGCAGGAAAGCATGCCGATGGTCGTGTTCGTGACCGCGTTCGACCGCTATGCGATCAACGCTTTCGAAGCCCACGCGCTCGACTACCTGCTCAAGCCCGTGGACGACACGCGCCTTGCCGTCGCCCTCGATCGGGTTCGCGCGCAGTGGCAGCAGCAGCAGGCGATCGCGCAGCGCGAACAACTGATGGCGCTGCTCGCCGACGTGCAGGGCAATGGCGAGCTCTCGCCAGAAACCGCTGCTGCAGCCGGTGTCGCCAGCGCTGCCGACGCGCGCCGCTACGCGAAGATGCTGCCGATCCGTTCGGGCCGCGAGACGATCCGTCTCGACGTGACCACCATCGACTGGATCGACGCCGCGGGCGACTACATGTGCCTGCACGCGGACGGCCAGACGCACGTGCTGCGCGCCACGATGAAGGAACTCGAGGAAATGCTCGATCCGCGGGTATTCCAGCGTGTGCACCGCTCGACGATCGTCAACCTCGCCCGGGTGCGCTCGCTGCGGCCTCATCTCAATGGCGAATGCTTTCTCAAGCTGCAGTCCGGACAGGAAGTGAAGTTGAGCCGCAGCTTCCGCGACAAGGTGGAGATGCTGCTCGACCGGTCCGGCTCGGCGCCGCATACGCACCGCGCTTGACCGAGAAATAGGGGACGCACCTATTTGCGGAAATAGGCAGCGGCCCCAATTTCCTGTCAGAGCCGCGCCGCGAGCCGCGATCCCTGGTCGATCGCGCGCCTGGCATCGAGTTCGGCGGCAACGTCCGCGCCACCGATCTTGTGCACGATGACCCCGGCGTTCTGCAGTGGCTCGTACAGGTCGCACAGCGGCTCCTGTCCGGCGCACAGCACGACGTTGTCGACTTCGAGCAGCGTGGGACGGGCGCGGGCCTCGCCGAAGCTCACGCGCAATCCGCGCTCGTCGATGCTCTCGTAGTTGACGCCGCCGATCATCTCGACGCGCCTCATGCGCAGCGTCGCCCGATGAATCCAACCGGTGGTCTTGCCGAGGCTCTTGCCGAGCGGCGTGGCCTTGCGCTGCAGCAGGTAGACGTGGCGCGCAGGCAAGTCAGGGGCAGGCGCGGCCAGGCCGCTGCGCGCCAATTCCGGGTCGGTGACGCCCCATTCGCGCTGCCACGCGGGGAGGTCGAGCGCACTCGAATGCCCGGCCGAGACCAGGAACCCTGCCACGTCGAAGCCGATGCCACCAGCGCCGACCACGGCAACGCGTGGCCCGCACTCGTATCGGCCGAGCAGTACGTCGGCATACCCGAGCACGCGACCCGAGTCGCGCTGCGCGTCTGCACCCGGTATTTCGGGATCGCGCGCAGTCACGCCGGTCGCAAGTACGACTTCGTCATAGCGGCCGGCCCGCAGCACTGGCACGTCGGCGCGCGCGCCCAGGCGCACGTTGACGCCCGTGACCTGCAGTCGTCGCCGGAAGTAGCGCAGCGTCTCTGCGAATTCTTCCTTGCCCGGTACGCGCATGGCCAGATTGAACTGGCCGCCGATCTGTGCGGCGGAGTCGAGCAGATCGACCTGATGGCCCCGCTCGGCGAGGACGGTGGCGCAGGCCAGCCCGGCGGGGCCGGCACCGACGACGGCGAACCTCTTCCGCGTCTGCGCCGGTTCGTAGCGCAGTTCCGTTTCGTGACCGGCGCGCGGGTTGACCAGGCACGAGGCGATCCTGCGCTGGAATACGTGATCGAGGCAGGCCTGGTTGCAGGCAATGCAGGTGTTGATTTCGTCCGCGCGCCCCGCGGCTGCCTTGTTCACGAAGTCAGGGTCTGCCAGCAGCGGACGCGCCATCGACACCATGTCGGCATCGCCGTCCGCAAGAATCCGCTCGGCGACGTCGGGCGCGTTGATGCGATTGGTCGCGCACAACGGAATGCCGACCTGCCCCTTGAGCTTGCGCGTGACCCACGCAAACGCGGCACGCGGCACCGACGTCGCGATCGTGGGCACGCGGGCTTCGTGCCAGCCAATGCCGGTGTTGATGATGGTGGCGCCCGCGCGTTCGATCGCCTGCGCCAGTTGCACCACCTCGTTCCAGTCGCTGCCCTCGGGCACGAGATCCAGCATCGACAGCCGGTAGACCAGAATGAAGTCCTTGCCGACGGCCTGGCGCGTGCGCGAGACGATCTCGAGCGGCAACCGGATCCGGTTCTCGAAGCGGCCGCCCCAGCCGTCGCTGCGCCGGTTCGTGTGCGCCGCGATGAACTGGTTGATGAAGTACCCCTCGGATCCCATGATCTCGACGCCGTCGTACCCGGCTTCGCGAGCGAGCGATGCGCAGCGCACGAAGGCGCGGATCTGGCGCTCGATCCCGCGTTCGCTCAACGCCCGTGGAGTGAATGGCGAGATCGGCGATTTCAAGCGCGAAGGCGCGACCGCCAGCGGGTGATAGCCGTAGCGGCCCGTGTGCAGGATCTGCAGCGCGATGTGGCCGCCCTCGGCATGCACGGCAGCGGTGATCGGCCGGTGCCGTGCGGCGGCAGCGCGCGTCGTGAGACGACCGGAGAAGGGCGCGGCCCAGCCTTCGATGTTCGGAGCGAAACCGCCGGTTACGATCAGGCCGACACCGCCGCGCGCACGTTCCGCGAAATAGCACTCGAGGCGCGCGAACTTTTTCGGGTCGTCCTCGAGCCCGGTGTGCATCGAGCCCATGAGGACGCGATTGCGCAGCTTGACGAAGCCGAGGTCGAGGGGTGCGAGCAGGTGCGGGCAGGGAGAGTCCATGATGTGCAGCCTGGTTGGCAGCGTGCGTGCGTGGTACCACGGTCGGGGCGCCGCGATGGCGGAATCCCCGTCGCCTCAGAGAACGAGCCGCCCGAGGTAGTAGGCAAACGCGGCCATGATCGCGGCCGCCGGCATCGTGACGATCCACGCGATCACGATGTTGCCTGCGAGGCCCCAGCGCACGGCCCGCACGCGCTGCGCCGAGCCCACGCCGACGATGGCGCCCGTGATCGTGTGCGTCGTCGACACCGGGATCCCCAGGCTCGACGCCATGAACAGCGTAATGGCGCCGCCGGTCTCGGCCGCAAAGCCACCGACCGGACGCAGCTTCGTGATCTTCTGGCCCATCGTCTTCACGATGCGCCAGCCGCCGACCATCGTGCCGAGCGCGATGGCAACGTAGCAGCTCACAATGACCCAGTTGGGCGGCATGGCAGCATCAGTCGAGGTGACGCCAGCGGAAATCAGCAGCAGCCAGATGATTCCCATGGTCTTCTGTGCATCGTTGCTGCCGTGGCCGATGCTGTAGGCCGCGGAGGAGGCGAGCTGCAGGCGCCTGAACCAGCCGTCCACTCTGCGTGGCGCGGAGCGCAGGCATATCCACGAGACGGCGACCATGATCAGTCCACCGAGCATCATGCCGAGCACCGGCGAGATGAAAATGAAGGAAACCGTGCGGACGATGCCCTTCATCACCAGCGGATCCACGCCCGCCTTGGCGATCGTGGCGCCGATCATGCCGCCGATCAGCGCGTGCGACGAGCTCGACGGGATGCCGTAGTACCAGGTGATCAGGTTCCAGATGATCGCGCCGATCAGCGCACCGAAGATCACGTAGTGGTCGATGGCGCCGGGATCGACGATGCCCTTGCCGACCGTGGCCGCCACTTTCAGGTGGAAGATGAAGATCGCGACGAAATTGAAGAAAGCCGCCCAGGCCACTGCGTAGTGCGGGCGCAGCACGCCCGTGGAGACCACCGTGGCGATCGAGTTCGCCGCGTCGTGGAAGCCGTTCATGAAGTCGAACGCGAGCGCCAGCGCGACGAGCAGGACCAGCGTCGCCAGCGGAATCGTGAGCCCGGCGTCCATCAGACGTTTTCCACGATCACCGATTCGATGACGTTGGCCACGTCCTGGCACTTGTCGATGGCTTCTTCGAGGTACTCGTAGACGTTCTTGTGCTTGATCAGCTGCCGGACGTCCTGCTCTTCACGGAACAGGCGCGAGATTCCGTCACGGGATACCTTGTCGGCATCGCTTTCGAGCTGGTCGATTTCTTCGGTGAGTGCGAGGGCCTTTTCCGCATCGTCCATCGACTTGAGCAGCGCGACACCGGCCTGCACCCTGACCGAGCACTGCTGCAGCAGTTCGGCCAGTTGCAGTGAGGCAGGCGGCAGGTTCTGGATGTCGAACAGGTGCATCGACTCGGCTGCGTCCTGCATGAGGTCGAGGATGTCGTCCATGCCGGAGATGAGCCGGTGGATGTCGTTGCGGTCGAATGGCGTGATGAACGTGGAATGCAGGACCGAGACGGTCTCGTGCGTGATCTTGTCGGCACTGCGCTCGATGTCGCCGATGCGCTGGATCAGCTCGGCGCGACGGACCGTGTCCTCGTAGTGCTGCACCAGTTCGACGACGGCATTGGCGCCCTCGACGATCAGCGCGCCGTGGCGGTCGAACAGCGCGAAGAACCGCGTCTCACGCGGCATCAGGGCGGATAACCACCGCATTGCGAACCCCCAGGCGTATCGGTTTCGTTCTGTTTCCAAGTATCTGCGATCCGGGCAGATCGTGGTAGCGTTAGCAGGCCCGTCGTTTCCCCCGGGCTCCCTCGATTCCCATGGCAAAGTCGCCCCACGACAGCATCCGCATTCGCGGGGCCCGGCAGAACAACCTGCGGGGCCTCGACCTGGACATCCCGCTCCGCCAGCTCGTCGTCGTGACGGGCGTGTCCGGATCGGGCAAGTCTTCGCTCGTCTTCGACACGGTCTATGCCGAGGGCCAGCGACGCTACGTCGAGACGTTCTCGCCGTACGCACGGCAGTTCCTCGATCGCATGGATAAACCCCAGGTTGAACGGATCGAGGGCATTCCGCCGGCGATCGCGATCGACCAGACCAATCCCGTGCGGACCTCGCGCTCGACCGTGGGCACGATGACCGAGCTGAACGACCACCTGAAGCTGCTCTATGCGCGCGCCGGCCAGCTGCATTGCCGCGGCTGCGGCGGTCCGGTTCGACGCGACACGCCCGATTCGATCTACGGCACGCTGGTGGAGCGGGCGCAGGCAGCGGGGGACCCGCGACTGCTTGTCACCTTCCCGGTGTCGGTGCCGGCCAACTTCAGCGCCGCCGAGGTGCTCAAGCTGCTTGAGCAGCAGGGCTACACCCGCGTACAGGCGAGCGGAGCGGATCAGCTCGAAGTCGTCCAGGACCGCTTCCGGCTCGGTCACGTCGACCGCGGCCGGGTCATCGATGCGTTCGAAGCCGCGCTGCGGGTTGGGCGCGGACGGGTGAACGTGCGCGTGCCCTCACTTGCCCCCGCGCCAGCGAACGTGGGAATGGGGGATGCTTCCTCTCCCACTGCAGCGCTGGACGGCGGCGGAGCGAGTGAGGGTCCGGAAACGGTCTGGCGCTTCTCCACCGACCTGCACTGCGCCGACTGCGACATCCACTATCGCGATCCGGCGCCGAGCTTGTTCTCGTTCAACTCGCCGCTCGGCGCGTGCGAGACGTGCCGTGGCTTCGGCCGCGTGATCGGCATCGATTTCGGGCTCGTGACGCCGGACACGGGCAAGACGCTGCGCGGCGGCGCGATCAAGCCATGGCAGACCGAGTCGAACCGCGAATGCCAGGACGATCTGCTGCGCTTCGCGAAGAAGCGGGGCATTCCCGTCGATACGCCGTGGCGAGAGCTCACCGCGGCGCAGCAGCAGTGGGTTCTCGAAGGCGAAGGGCCCTGGGAAAAGAAAGTCTGGTACGGCGTGCGCCGGTTTTTCCAGTGGCTCGAAACCAGGAGCTACAAGATGCACGTGCGCGTGCTGCTGTCGAAATACCGCAGCTATACGCCGTGCCACACCTGCAACGGCGCGCGCCTCAAGGAGGAAGCGCTGCTGTGGCGGCTCGCGGACCGCGAGTGGCCCGGGTCCGGCCTCGACATCCACGAAGTGATGCTGCTGCCGCTCGACGCGTGCCTGCGGTTCTTCGAGCGCATCGCACTGCCCGCGCCGCTCGATGAAGCCGCCGACCAGCTGCTCGGCGAGGTTCGCTCGCGCTTGGGCTTCCTGGTCCGGGTGGGCCTCGGGTACCTGACGCTGGACCGTCAGTCGCGCACGCTCTCGGGTGGCGAGGTGCAGCGCATCAGCCTGACCACGGCGCTCGGCACGTCGCTGGTCAACACGCTGTTCGTGCTCGATGAGCCCTCGATCGGGCTGCATCCCCGCGACATGCGCCGCGTGATCGAGGTGATGCACCGCCTGCGCGACAGCGGTAACTCGCTGCTGGTCGTCGAGCACGACCCGCAGATCATGCTGACGGCCGACCGCGTCATCGACATGGGACCCGGTCCGGGCGAACACGGCGGCCAGATCGTGTTCGAAGGCCCGCCCGCCGAGCTTGCGGCGCGCTCCGACACGCTCACGGCAAAGTACCTGTCGGGTCGCCTCGACGCCGTGACGGCAGCCGGCAGGCGCGGCGCGCCGGAGCCCGGTGCGCCGGCGATCAAGATCCGCGGCGCGACGGAGCACAACCTCAAGAACCTCGACGTCGAGATTCCTCTGCGACGACTGGTCTGCGTAACGGGCGTATCGGGTTCGGGCAAGTCGACGCTGGTGCAGGACGTGCTCTACGCGGCCCTGCGCCGCGCGCACGGCAAGCCGACCGAGACCCCGGGCGCTCACCATGCGCTCGAAGGTGCGGATCTCGTGAGCGAAGTCGTGATGGTCGACCAGACGCAGATCGGTCGCACGACCCGCTCGAACCCCGCGAGCTACGTCGGCGCGTTCGACGCGATCCGCAAGCGCTTTGCCCGCGATCCCGTCGCGGTACAGCGCGGCTACACGCTCGGCACGTTCAGCTTCAATTCCGGCAACGGGCGCTGCCCCACCTGCGGCGGCAACGGTTTCGAACACGTCGAGATGCAGTTCCTCTCCGACGTCTACCTGCGCTGCCCCGATTGCGACGGCAAGCGTTTCCGCCCGGAAATCCTCGAGGTGCACATCCGTCGCAACGAGGGCAAGGCGGTCAGCATCGCCGACGTGCTGGAGATGACAGTCTCCGAGGCCGTGGTGTTCTTCGCCGACGACCGCGAGGTGCTCGACCGGCTCGAGCCGCTCGCCGCGGTCGGTCTCGATTACCTGCGCCTCGGCCAGCCGGTGCCGACCTTGTCCGGTGGTGAGGCCCAGCGATTAAAGCTGGCGGGGCACCTGGCGGACGTGAAGGCGGCCACAGGGAAATCGGGGACGCTGTTCCTGTTCGACGAGCCGACCACGGGCCTGCACTTCGACGACGTCGCCAGGCTGCTCGGCGCGTTCAAGCGCCTGCTGGATGCGGGCCATTCGCTGCTGGTCATCGAACACAACCTCGACGTGATCCGCGCCTCGGACTGGATCCTCGACCTCGGCCCGGAAGGTGGCGACGGTGGTGGACGGCTGCTGGTGGCCGGCACGCCGGAACAGGTCACGGCTGAGTCCGCATCGCACACGGGTCGTGCGCTGCTCGACTTCGAGGCGGAGCGTGCGGCGGTTCTCAGGGCCGGCCGTGCCAGGATCCCCGCCATGTCACTGCCCGCAGTGGCACGTGACGCAGTCGCCGACCGCGCCCGCGATTCGATCGTCGTGTACCGCGCACGTGAGCACAATCTGCGCGACATCGAGGTCACCCTGCCGCGTGACGGCATGACCGTGCTGACGGGCGTGTCCGGCTCCGGCAAGTCCACGCTCGCGTTCGACATCATTTTTGCCGAGGGTCAGCGGCGCTACCTCGAGTCGCTCAACGCGTACGCGCGGCAGTTCGTGCAGCCGGCATCGCGTCCCGACGTCGATGCCATTTTCGGCATTCCGCCGACGGTCGCGATCGAGCAGCGTACCAGCCGTGGCGGTCGCAAGAGCACCGTCGGCACGCTGACCGAAGTGCACCATTTCCTGCGGCTGCTGTACGTCAAGCTTGGCGTGCAGCACTGTCCCGACTGCCACGTGTCGATCGAGCCGCAGAGCGCCGATTCGATCGCCGCACTGCTGCTGCGCGAGGCGAAAGGCCGCAAGATCGAACTGCTGGCGCCGTTGGTCGTGTCGCGCAAGGGCTACTACACGGACCTCGCGCAGTGGGCGCTCGCGAAGGGCTACGCGGAACTGCGCGTCGACGGCGCAATGCGTCCGACTGCCCAATGGCCCCGGCTCGATCGGTTCCGTGAGCACACAATCGAATTGCCGGTGGGCTGCGTGAAGGTCGGCGCTGCGACGGAAGCGCCGTTGCGGGCCGCGCTCGACAGCGCGCTCGAATTCGGCAAGGGCGTGGCTCACATCGTCGACAAGGGTCGCACGCGCGTCTTCTCGACCCGTCGCGCCTGCCCGTCGTGCGCACGCAGCTTCGCCGAGCCTGATCCGCGCATGTTCTCCTACAACTCCAGGCACGGCTGGTGCGAGGAATGTTTCGGCACCGGCCTGCAGATCAGCGGCTTCGACGACGAGCAGTCCGGTGAGGAAGCCTGGTGGAACGACTGGTTCGAAGGCGAAGCCGCGGCGTGCCCGGCCTGCGCGGGCCAGCGGCTGAATTCCGTCGCGCTCAACGTCACGTTCAAGGGCAGGTCAATCGCACAGTTGTCTGCATTGCCGGTCGAGCAGGCGCTGTCGTTCTTCGACACGCTGCGGTTGCAGGGGCGCGAGGCCGAGATCGCACGCGACCTGCAGGCGGAAGCGAAGTCTCGGCTCGCATTCCTCAATGACGTCGGGCTCGGGTACCTTTCGCTCGACCGTTCGGCGCCTACGCTGTCGGGCGGCGAGGCACAGCGCATCCGGTTGGCGGCACAGTTGGGCTCGAACCTGCAGGGCGTGTGTTACGTGCTGGACGAACCGACGATCGGCCTGCATCCGCGCGACAACCGCATCCTGCTCGATTCGTTGCAGAAGCTCGCCAGCAAGGGCAACACACTGCTGGTCGTCGAGCACGACGAAGCGACGATCCGCCGGGCCGATCATCTGCTTGACCTCGGACCGGGCGCCGGCACACGCGGTGGTCACGTCGTGGGCGAGGGGACCGTTGCAGACCTCATTCGCTCCCCGCAGTCGCTGACCGGCCGCTTCCTCGCGCATCCGCTGCGCCATCCGCTCGTGCCGCGCCGCCCGGTGACACGCAGTACACCGAGCCTGGTCGTGCGCGGCGCGCACTTGCACAACCTGCGCAAGACGAAAGGGCGGTTTCCGCTCGGCCGACTCTCGGTGGTCACGGGTGTGTCGGGCTCGGGCAAGTCGACGCTGGCGCGTGACGTGCTGCACGCGAACATGAGCGTCCGTACGTCGCAGCAGAGCCGGCGCAAGGCGCCGCCATGGGTCGGCTGCGATCGCGTCGACGGAGCCGAGGCGATCGCGCGCGTGCTCGAGGTCGACCAGACGCCGATCGGCAAGACGCCGCGCTCGTGTCCGGCCACGTACGTCGGCTTCTGGGATGACGTGCGCAAGCTGTTCGCCGGCACGACCGATGCGAAGGTTCGCGGCTACGGCCCGGGGCGGTTTTCGTTCAATACCGCGGGCGGACGTTGCGAGGCCTGCGAAGGCCAGGGCGTGCAGACGATCGAGATGAGCTTCCTGCCGGACGTGAAGGTGCTTTGCGACGTCTGCGGCGGTCGGCGCTTCAACGCCGAGACACTCGCCGTGACGTGGCGCGACCGCAGCGTCGGTGACGTGCTCGCCATGTGCGTCGATGACGCGGTCGGCTTCTTCGAGGCCCACCCGAAGGTGCACCACGCGCTCACGCTGCTGCAGGACGTCGGCCTGGGCTACCTGACGCTCGGACAGCCCAGTCCGACGCTCTCCGGCGGCGAGGCTCAGCGCATCAAGCTCGTCACTGAACTGGCGCGGCTGCGTCCCGGCCGCGCGGGGACGGCGCAGACGCTGTATGTGCTCGACGAACCGACGGTCGGCCTGCACATGGCTGACGTCGAAAAATTGATCCGCGTGCTGCATCGACTGGTGGATGCCGGCAACACGGTCGTAGTCATCGAGCACAACCTCGACGTGATCGCGGAGGCTGACTGGATCGTCGACCTTGGCCCCGAGGGTGGGGCGGGTGGCGGGCGTGTCGTGGCCGAGGGCCCGCCCGAGCAGCTGGCTGCGGCGCCGCGCAAGTCGCATACGTCGGCGGTCCTGTCGGAGTTTCTCGCCGAGCGCGGTCCGCGCTGACGGAGTGTGGTGGATCCCCGCACGTCCGCCCTCTGGATCTCAGGGCTGAACCGTCACGTACAAGGTCGGCGCGTGTCCGTCCACCGGATTTCAGGGCCGGGCCGTGCGCGGCATGGACGCCGCGCCTTTATGCCCTTTAGGGTACGGAGCCCCCACGGACGGGTTTATGGCGTCCCGGCCTGAAATCCGGTGGGCGGCCAGGAGGCGGCCCGATGGGGCTGCGTCACCCGCGCTCGTACGCGCGGCGCACTTCCTCGGCGAGGATCGCGATGCCGGCCCGCACGCTCTCCGGCGGCTGCGCGTAGCTCAGGCGCAGGCATTCGTGCTGGTGCGGATCGTCGTGCTCGACGCCCGGGAAGAAATGGTGTCCCGACAGCACGAGCACGTCGCGCTGCTTCAGCCGCCGATAGAGCTCTTCGCTCGAGATCGGCAGGCCCGGGAACCACAGCCACAGGAAGAACGCGCCTTCGGGCCGGTGAATTCGCAGTGGCAAGCCGGCGCAGGTGATCGCGGCAAAGCCTGGCGAGTTCACCGCTGCGCGCCGCCGGCAGCCCCAGCTTCGACAGGCTGAGGCACAGCACGACATTGGGATTCCACAACAAATCGAGGTGCTCGCGCTGAATCCCGGGAAAGGGCAGGCCATAGGCCGCATCGATGATGAACGGCACCCGGCGGGGGGGGGGGGGGGGGGGGGGGGGGGGGGGGGGGGGGGGGGGGGGGGGGGGGGGGGGGGGGGGGGGGGGGGGGGGGGGGGGGGGGGGGGGGGGGGGGGGGGGGGCGGGGGGGGGGGGGGGGGGGGCCGCGCCATGCGCGCTGCAAATCGTGTCCCGAACGTCCTCATGTAGACTCGCCGCCTGCGTGAATTCGCGGCGCGTCATACGGCAATCCCCATGGGCGGCATCCGGGCGATCATATTCGACCTCGACAACACCCTCTGGGACGTGTGGCCGGTCATCGTGCGCGCGGAGCACGCGATGCACGACTTCCTGGCGCGCCACTATCCCCGGGTGACCGCGCAACACGATCTGCGTTCGATGCGCGACCTGCGTGCGCGCATGGCGATCGACCACCCGGCGATGCGGCACGACTTCACGTGGCTGCGGCTCGAAGCTTTGCGCCAGCACGCGCGCGAGGCCGCCTACCCCGAAGCAATGGCCGACCAGGCCTTCGAGGCGTTCTATCGCGCACGCAATGAAGTGACGCTCTACGACGACGTCCGCCCCGCGCTCGCAGCACTGGCACCGGAATATCGCCTGTTCGCCCTCAGTAACGGCAACGCCGATCTCTCCCTGTGCGGCATCGGCCAGTACTTCGAGATGGGCCTGGCAGCGCGCGAGGCGGGCATGCTCAAGCCCGATCCGCGCATTTTCGGGATCCTGCTCGAGCGTGCCGGGCTCGCGGCTGACGAGGTCGTGCACGTCGGCGACGATGCAGAAGCCGACGTCGAAGGCGCGCGCGCCGCGGGCGTGCTGCCGGTCTGGCTGAATCGCGCAGCCACGCCGTGGCCGCGTGAATCCGAGCCGCCCGGGATCACGATCCGCGGGCTCGACGAGCTGGCCGCCGCGATTGCGACAGTGACTCAGGCCCGCGCGAGCACGTAGTCCAGCACCGCCGCTTCGTCATCGAGCGGCAGGCACGGCAGGTCACTGCGCACGGCAAAAGTCGCGGCCTCGTCAGTCGCCAGCGCCAGGATGCCCTGGTCGTCGAAGGCCAGCGGCGTCTGCCCGCAACTGGCACGGTACACCTCGAGCCGCAGGTCAACTTCGCGCTCGAAACCTTCGACCAGCACCTCGTGCGCACCGGCCTCGCGCTGCAGGTGGCTGTCCTTGCCGGGGCGATCGATATCGAAGGAATGATGCGCGTGCTTGATCGTCGATACGCGCAGTCCGCGCCGCGAGGCGAGCCGCAGCAGCCGGGTGACCAGGTGCGTCTTGCCGGAGTTCTTCCGGCCCACGATGCCGAAGACTTTCATGCTGCGTCGTCGTTGAACGATACCTGCATGGCACCAATCCGTGCGCTGGCTCGCAGAACGCACTGCCTGGTGCTTGCAATGTCCTCGCGACTGACTCTAGTTTCGGTCGCGTGGAACCAGGTTCGCGGCGACGCGATCTGTCAGCAGGCGCGATCGCTGGCCGTCAATGGCACCGCAGAGGAACGCGACATGACCCACGAGTCGACGATCGATGTACGCAACCTGCAGGAGTTCTTCCGCGATTCGGTCCATGCCGCACTCGAGCGGCAACGAGTCGAGGTGAAGGACCACACCGAGCATTACGTCGTCAACCTGCTGACGATGTTCGCGCGCTCGGAGGCTCTGTTCGATGGCGCCCCAGGCCGGTCGCAACTCAAGCCCCTGGCGCTGATGCTGGCCGAAGCGGGCGAGGCGCCTACGCGCGAAGACCGCCTGCGCACGCTGCAGCGTCTCGGTGACGTCTCGCTGTTCATGGCCGGCTTCTTCGCGCAGGGCTTTGCGCGACGGCTGATCGACATCGACTATCACGTTGCCATGGGTGGCCGCGCCTACGGCACGCTCGCCGATTCGTGCCGTAGCGGCGCTCGTGGACGCGCGCTTGGCACTGTCTTCACCGAGCTTGCGCAGAAGTTCCAGCGACTCGTTGACGCGCTGAATGACGTCAGCGAGATGGCGCATCGCCACGATCACCGTGACGTGCTGCGCCAGTACGAGATCTGGCTCAAGACCGGCAGCCTGCGTGCGCATGGCATCCTGCGCAGCCTCGGTGTCGAGCCGGCCATCGTGCCGACCGGGAGCAGTCCGAACTGAGGCTGGCACATGACGTTGCTCGGGCGGATGCAGTCACTGCTGGCAGCGCTCTACGACGCGCCTGTCGCGCACGACGTGCACGACTACCTGATCACCGATCCGGCGCATGCCGCGGCTTTGCAGGAGTTGCCGTCACCACCCGGGACCGACGAGCAGTTGCTGATCGCGGCAACGGACGATGGGCTGGAACTGGGATTGTACCTCGATGCGTCCGTGCTGGAACGGCTCGGCCGGCGCTGCCCGCTCGTCGCACTCGATGAATCGAACCTTGGTGACTACTGCACTGCCCTCGAGGGCGTGAGCCACTTTCACTACGTGACGTGGAGCGCGGGCCTCGATCGCCGCGTGTCGTTGCTCGAACTCGAACTGCAGGCCGAGGTGGACAAGTATGCGAGCGCGCTCAGCCTGCTGCTGGCGCAGCGCGAAGGCCGCTTCCCGGGCGAGCTGTTCCAGCGCTTGTTCGAAGGGTGTCGCCTCCTGCCGCACCTGACGGCTGCGGAGCGGGAGCGCTACTCCGAAGCTCACCGCTGTGCGGCGCGATTCTGCGAGCGGCTCGAGACGAGATACCTGCGCCGGCGGCAGGCCCGGCCCGCGGCACTGCTCGCGGAGTTACGGTCGTTCTATCGACTGGGGAGCCACGCCAAGCTCAGGCACGCACTGCAGTTCGCGTGAGCTCGCCCGGGCGGGCTCACTCCTCGGGGTCGTCGGATCCATCGACTTTGCGCTTCGTTTCGATCCATTTCGACAACTCGCGCATGTCCAGTTTCTTCAGTCGCGCCGTCTTGCCGAGTGACCCGCTGTCGTACGGGTTGTAGCCGACTTTCAGGCCCTTCGGGTTGTCCCGGATCGGATTCCTCGTGGCGTCGTCGTCGACGATGTCGAGTTGCGGATCGACCAGGGCACGCAGTCGCTCGATTGCCCCGGCAGTGTCGTCAGCCTGGAAAACGTCTTCGTTCGCCCATTGCCAGGTAATGTTGCCGCGGTCGTCTTCGGCCAGACGACCGGGCTCGCCCGGCTCCGTCGGGGCCGGCGGCGTTGCCGGAAGGCCCGGCGGTTTATGCGAAGTGTCGTCGGCCATGGGGCTTCGTCTTGCTCTTCTGCGGGACGTAGGTCGGCCGTAGTGTTACAGAATGCTCCGATCCGCCAGTGTGAAATACATCACGTTCCGGATCGAACGCCAGCCCTGGCGCGCTGCTCGACCTGCAGGCGTGTCGCGGCCCAGAACAGGCCGATGGTCGTCTTCGCGTCCTGCAGCCTGCCGCCTGCCGCCAGCGCCGTCGCCTCGGCCATGGGGACCCAGCGTGCCTCGAAGACCTCGTGCATCTCCGGCGCCGAGCCGCACGGCGCCAGCCCTCGCGCCAGGAAGACGTGGATGACCTCGGTGAACACGCCGGGGGAACTGAAGAACTGGCCCAGGCGCTTCCAGTACCGCGCGGTCACGCCCGCTTCTTCGGCCAGCTCGCGCTTCGCGCACTCGAGCGGCGGTTCGCGGTTGTCGATCTTGCCGGCCGGCAACTCGGTGATCCAGCCGCCCGCCGCATGGCGGTACTGCCGCAGCAGGCAGACGCGACCGTCCGCATCGAGCGCGACTACGGCCGCTCCGCCCGGGTGGTGCGCGACTTCCAGCTCCACTACCGCGCCATTCGGCAGCTTGACGCGCTCGACATTGAGCTTGAGGACTTTGCCTTTGTAGACGCTGCGGACCCTGCCAGCCATGCCGTTCCCCGTCCCCGACGATGCCGCATTCTGCATTTGGTGCGGTGCACCAAGCCAGCGCGCGGTGTGGTAGCGTTGCGTTATGGCGAGGGCGCCTGCAGTCGGCGGGAGACGGGGATGACCACAGCGGAATCGATACCGGACGTGCTGCAGCGCGTGCGGGCCACGTTCGCCAGCGGGAAGACACGCCCGATCGAGTGGCGATTGCACCAGCTCGGCGAGATCGCCCGGATGATGCGCGAGCACGAGGCGGATTTTGCCGACGCGCTGCAGGCCGACCTGCACAAGGGCGGTTTCGAGACGGCGCTCAGCGAGCTCGGTTTTGTCGCGAGCGAGGCAAACTACGCGCGCAAGCACCTGCACCGCTGGGCCCGGTCCAAGCGCGTGTCGACGCCGATGATGGCGCTCCCGGGCAGCAGCTACATCCAGCCCGAGCCCAAGGGCGTCGTGCTGATCATCGCCCCCTGGAACTATCCGCTGTCGATGGTGTGCGCCCCGCTGGTCGGCGCGATCGCCGCCGGCAACTGCGCGGTGATGAAACCATCCGAAGTCACGACGCACACTTCGGCGGCGATCGCCCGGATCCTGCCGCGCTATCTCGACAAGGACGCCTTCGCCGTGGTCGAAGGCGGTGTTCCGGAGACGACCGAACTGCTCGAAAACCAGTTCGACCACATCCTCTACACCGGCAACGAGCGCGTCGCGCGCATCGTGATGACCGCCGCCGCGAAGCACCTGACCCCATGCACGCTCGAACTGGGCGGCAAGAGCCCGTGCCTCATCGACAAGAGCGCAAACCTCGAGGTCGCGGCATCGCGCATCGCCTGGGGCAAATTCATCAATGCCGGGCAAACCTGTGTAGCCCCCGATCACGTGCTGGTGCACAGGGCGGTGGCAGCGCAGTTCACCGAGATCCTGGCGGCGAAGATCAAGGAGTTCTACGGCGAAGACCCGAGCCAGAGCCCCGACTACTGCCGCATCGCGAGTGAACGCCACACTGCGCGGTTTGCCAGGCTGCTGCAAGGGCAGAGGATCCACACCGGCGGACAGGTGGACGTGGCGAAGCGCTACGTCGCCCCGACGATCGTGCTGGATCCGGCGCCCGACGCCGAGCTGATGCAGGAGGAGATCTTCGGCCCGGTGCTGCCCGTCATCACAGTCGACGAGATGCACCATGCGATCAAGTTCGTCGCCGACCGGCCGAAGCCGCTCGCCCTGTACCTGTTCACGAAAAGCAAGGCGCTCGAGGACGCCGTACTGGACAAGCTGAGCGCTGGCAGCGTCTGCATCAACGACGCGGTGATCTTCATGGTCTCACCGGAGCTGCCGTTCGGGGGCATCGGCAACAGCGGCATGGGCCGCTACACCGGCTGGTACGGCTTCGAAACGTTCAGCCACATGAAGCCCGTCATGAAGCGCAGCTTCCGCTTCGACGCGCCGATGCGCTATCCGCCGTACAACGACTTCAAGCGCAGGATCATGGAGCTCGTCCGCTAGGGCTGCAGCGGGAAACTGCCGAAAATATCCACGACCGCCGCATCGAGCACGGGGCCGAGGTTGTCGGTCGTCCGCTGCGTCACCCGCCCCAGGGCGAAGCCTTCCCAGACCAGTTGCCGCCGGGCCGCGTCGACTATGTCGATCCCCAGCGTGCCTTTCGTGTACTGGCGGATTTCGGTCTGCTGGTACATCGGCCAGGTGCTGTAAAAGCCCCGCCGGTGACTGTTGAAGCTGCGCGAGTGGACCGCCGGAGTCTGCGTGACCCGAAGACGCTGGTCGAGATTCGCGCTGAAGTTCACGAGCAGGTCAGGACTGGTGTCCTTGCGCTGCAGGCCCCGGGCCACCAGTTCGCGTTCAGCCGAGGCCACCAGCTGCTGCGAAATCAGCGACTGGTAACCCTCACGATCTGTGGCGAGCGGCTGGATGAAGCCAAACGTGCGGAAGCTCTTGAAGTCGACGCCTGGATCGACGTTGCTGCGAATCGTCGGACCCGAGGCGCAACCAGCGACCACGAGCAGGCTCAGCAGCGAGCAGGCGAGCAGCAGGCGTTGGTGGAAAAGTCGCTGGTTCACGAGGAGCCTCCCGGTTCGGCGTCAATCAGGCATGTTAGGCCTGCCGCACGCTCGCCTTCAAGCCGCCCGGCCTGGCCGGACGGGGGGGTTGCCTCGACGGGGGGACCAGGCTGGGTTCAACCAGCCTGCACCCGGCGCCGCCATGGTCAGCGACTCTTCGCGTGATACTCGGGGTTCGGCATCATGTCGACTGCGGTCGCCATCCGGTTCGACAGGTTGAAGAATGCAGCCACCGCGGCGATGTCCCAGATCGAGCGATCGTCGAACCCCGCGTCACGCAGTGCGGCACGATCTTCTTCGACGACGGCAGCTGGTGTCACGGTCATCTTGTGCGCGAAATCGAGCATCGCCCGCTGCCGCGGCGTCAGCGCCGCCGCGCGGTAGTTCATGACCAGCAGCTCACCCAGCGCCGGGTCGCCCGAAAGCTCGCGCACCGCCTGCCCGTGCGCCACCTGGCAGTAATAGCAGCGATTGGCCGACGAGACGACCACCGCGATCATCTCGCGCTCGAGCTTGCTGAGCGGCGAGTCCTCGAGCATCAGCTCGTTGTAGAAGCCGATGAACGCGCGCAGCTTCTTCTCGTCGAACGTGTAGGCGGTGAGCACGTTCGGCAGGAAGCCGATCTTCTCGTCGCAGATGCGGAAGTACTTCTGCAGGTCGGGCGGCAGCGACTCGCGCGGCGGCAACGGCAGGTCGAGCGCCGTCACGTGCGACGGCTGTGACGGGTATCGGCCTGCTGGTGGTGCGTCGCTGCTCATTGGAACTCCTGCGGCGCCGACGACAACGGCTACTGGTCGACGCGATCGACCGACGACTGGCCCGATAGGCGCGCGCGGATGTGCGCCCACGACATGCCGATGCCGAGCAGCAGGCCGAGGCAGGTCAGCACCACCCACGCCATCGTCGACTTGTCGGCAGTGGAGAGCCAGCCCCGCGCGACCATCCACCACACGATCGCGGCGAACAGCGCCAGCAGCAGCACGACGCCGAGGGTGCCCATCGACGAGAACGTCGAACGGATGAAGAACAGCCAGGCGCCGAGCAAGAGGATGCCGGCGATCACCACCACCGGCTGCATCGGTGTCAGGTTCTGCTGCAACCAGTGGAAATACGAGTGCCCGGTCGGGTTGAACGTCAGGAAGACGATCGCCAGTGAAAACACCACGCGCATGACCACGCTGCCGATGTCGAATCCGTCGCTGTTCCCTTGCGCCATCTTGTGCTCCGCCCCCTGTGTTTGAAGCAACCCCCGGGATCGGCATCTTACGGAAGGGGGGGTTACGACCCCATGTGGCTGCCCTGGCCTCCTGCCTAGCTGGATATCCATACAGCCGCTGCCTATAGTGACTGCCTGCCATGTCCAGCACGAACTCCGCCTTCGACACGCTCAATGCCGCGCAACGCGACGCGGTGATGCACGGCGAGCCCCGCAGCGGCGGTGGAATTCAAGCCTCGCCATTGCTGGTGATTGCCGGGGCGGGCACGGGCAAGACCAGCACGCTGGCGCATCGAGTGGCGCGCCTGCTGCTCGCCGGCGTGCCGCCGGAGCGCATGCTGCTGCTCACGTTCACGCGGCGGGCCGCGCTCGAAATGACCCGACGCGCGCAGAAAGTCATGGCCGAGGCGCTTGCAGCCCGGTCCAGTTCGGCAACCCGCGTCCCCGACCACCTGCGCCTGCCGTGGTCGGGCACGTTCCACTCGATCGGCAACCGCCTGATCCGTGAGTACGCGCCGCGACTCGGTCTCGATCCAGGCTTCAGCGTACTGGACCGCGGGGACGCCGCGGACCTCATGGACGTCGTGCGTCACCGGCTCGGCTTCTCGAAGACGGTGAAGCGATTTCCGCGCAAGGACACGTGCCTCGGCATTTACTCGCATCGCGTCAACTCGCAGCGACCGCTGCGGCACACGCTGGAGACGGCGTACCCATGGTGCCTGGACTGGGAAGAGCAGCTCACCGCGCTCTGCCGCGCCTACGTCGAGGCCAAGCTCGAACAGCAGGTGCTCGACTACGACGACTTGCTGCTCTACTGGCACGCGATGACCGCCGATCCGGCGCTGGCGGCGGCAATCGGCTCGCGTTTCGACCATGTGCTGGTCGATGAGTACCAGGACACCAACGTCGTGCAGGCCGAAATCCTGCTGCGGCTCAAGCCCGACGGCGCCGGACTCACCATCGTCGGTGATGACGCGCAGTCGATTTATTCCTTCCGTGCCGCGTCGATCGACAACATCCTCGAGTTTCCGTCGCGCTTCACGCCGCCCGCCCGCATCGTTACGCTCGAGGAAAACTACCGTTCGACGCAGCCCGTCCTCGACGCCGCGAACGTGCTGATGGCAGAGGGCGCGCGGCAGTATCGCAAGCACCTGCACAGCGTGCGTGGTTCCGGCGCGCTGCCGCAGTACGTGACGGCGCTCGACGAGCA
Source organism: Pseudomonadota bacterium (assembly GCA_016705325.1). Lineage (GTDB taxonomy): Bacteria > Pseudomonadota > Gammaproteobacteria > Steroidobacterales > Steroidobacteraceae > RPQJ01. The sequence goes on from JADIYJ010000033.1 coordinate 81,765, forward strand.
GGCGCAGGCGATCTTCGTCGCCGACTGCGTGCTCGAGGCGCGCGAGCGCGGCGTCGACCTGCGTCGCCAGGCGGTGCTGTTCCGCAACGCCGATCACAGCGACGTGCTCGAACTCGAACTGATGCGGCGGAACATCCCGTACGTGAAGTACGGCGGTCTCAAGTTCCTCGAAGCCGCGCACGTAAAGGACCTGCTCGCGCTGCTGCGCTGGGCCGACAACCCGCGCAACCGCATCGCGGCCTTCCGCGTGCTGCAGTTGCTGCCCGGCATGGGCCCCGCCAATGCACAGCGCGCGTGCGACGCGTTTGCAGCCGCGGCGTTTTCGTGGCTGGCGTTGATGGCGCATCCAGTGCCGGCCGCGACGCGCGAAACCTGGGGCCCGCTGACGCGGTTACTGGCCGACATCGGCGCGGAAGACGCACCCTGGGAAGGCCAGGTGGGACGCGTGCGGCAATGGTACGAACCGCAGCTCGAGCGCCTGTACGAGGCAGCGCATGCGCGGCGCGGCGATCTCGACCAGCTCGAGCGCCTGAGCCAGCAGCACCTCACTCGCGAATCGTTCGTCACCGAACTCACGCTCGACCCGCCGCAGGCCACGGGCGACCTCGCAGGTGACCCGCTGCTCGACGAGGACTACCTCGTGCTGTCGACGGTGCATTCGGCCAAAGGGCAGGAGTGGGAGTCGGTGCACGTGCTGAACGTCACCGATGGAACTTTCCTTCGGAGTTCGCGGCTGGCCGGGCCGAATTACTGGAGGAGGAACGTCGCCTGCTCTACGTGGCGATGACGCGGGCACGTACCGAACTGCGATTGATCGCGCCCGTGCGCTTCTACGTGACGCAACAGCAGGGCCTGGGTGACCGCTACGTGCATGGCGCGCGCAGCCGATTCCTGACCGAGCCGGTGATGAAGAAATTTCAGCGTGTGACCGCCGGGGAAACGAAGGAAGGTCGCGGCGCTCACCAGGCAGCCGCAGGCCCGCGCATCGACGTCGCGAGCCGCTTGCGGGACATGGTAAGCGGGCGAATCGAAGATTCGCCGCCGGGCGCGCGATCCCGCCGCACCATTAATGGTGCTTCGAGCGCCAGGGAGAGAAGGCCGCAACCCGTAGGCTGCGGCCCTCGCCAGGCTTGCTGGTTCGGCCGGGACCGGGCGTCAGGCCTCGGGCCCGAACGGGGTTACCAGCGGCGCTGACCGCCGCCGCCACCACCGCCGTAGCCGCCGCCACCGCCGCCCGCCACCGCCGCCGTAGCCACCGCCACCGCCGCCCACCGCCACCGCCACCCGGACGACCGCCGCCGCCGCCACCGCCGCCGGTGCGGGGACGATCCTGCGCTTCATTGACGCGCAGGGGACGACCCCCCATGTTGAAGCCATTGAGCGCCTGCATGGCGCGCTGGGCATCAGCCTGCGGCATTTCGACGAAGCCAAAGCCGCGCGGCCGGCCGGTCTCACGGTCAGTCGGGAGGGCAACGGATTCGACGGTGCCGTGCTGGGCGAAAAGCTCGCGCACGTCAGGTTCCGTCGCTGTGAAAGGCAGGTTGCCCACGTAAATCTTGGTCATTCGAACATCCTCAGAAGTAACACATCAAACCGGAACACAGGCGTCATTGCCTGGCCGGCACTACTCAACACTCATTCAAACAGGGGTCCGCAGCCGAGCGTCTTTCGTCTTGCCGGGCTGATCCAGCCGGCGCTCCAGCGACGTTTCCAGTCACTGATCGAAGACGTTTCGGCTCAAAACTAGAGGCGCCGAATGGCGCTCTGCAAGACACGTACGGGCAACGATCGCGGCGCATGCTACCACACCCCCCTGAAATCGATCCTACGCGGCCCGGCGCAGGCCGGACGAGGCGACCGAGGCACGTCAGACCAGGTCTAACGGCTGCAAGCCGGACCGGGGTTGGGAGGGGCAGTGAGCCCATGGGCAGGGTCGTCATGGAATGGTCGGCACCAGGCGAAGCGAAGGATTGAATCCTCGGAACTCGGCTCGTTGTTCGATTGCGTCTCGGTGCCGTTTTCGCGCTGGGCGCTCGTTGGTCAAACTTTGACCAAGGCCGAATGTACTTGCAGATCGGGGGCGCTGCAACCTAAATCGTTGATGCAGCGCAAAAAAATGGTGCCGGATGCGCCGCCGTGAGGCAGGGACCCGGCCGGACCGGGATCATGGTGCGTTCCAGAGGGCGGGTGGGGGGGGGGCGGTCCGTATGGGGCGAATTCGAGTGGCAGGGACGGTCGCGGATCGAGGGCTTCTTCGAGCATCCTGGGTGACGCCGTGCGGTGAGACGAGGCGACATTGCACCGCCAACCCATGACGGCCCTGTTAAATGCTCGTGAACGTTCGATGACTTGCGCTGCAGGTCAAGCGGTGACCGGTGCCCCGGTGCCCGGTGTCGATGCGGATGGCGGTCCCGTCTGGCGCGGTGCTAAGGTCCGCGGCCGCCTTCGCCTGAGCCCGGACCATGGAAGCCTTTCTCGTCTCGACCGGTGTCGTTGCTCTTGCCGAGATCGGTGACAAGACGCAGCTGCTCGCGCTCGTGCTCGCTGCGAAATTCCGCAAGCCGATCCCCATCATCCTCGGCATCCTGGTCGCGACGGTGGTCAACCACGCGGTGGCCGGTGCGGCGGGTGCATGGATCTCGGCGCTGGTCGGACCGATGGCGATGCGCTGGATCCTCGGCCTGTCGTTCATCGCGATGGCGGCCTGGACGCTGGTGCCCGACAAGTACGGCGACGATGAAAAGCAAGACGCCGCTCCCCGGTTCGGCGTGTTCGTCACCACGTTGATCGCGTTCTTCCTGCTCGAGATGGGCGACAAGACGCAGATCGCGACCATCGCGCTGGCCGCGAAGTACAGCTCGCTGGTGGCAGTCGTGGCGGGTACGACGCTCGGCATGATGCTGGCGAACGTCCCGGCGGTGCTGCTCGGCGAAGTGGCCGCGAAGAAGCTACCGATGCACATCGTGCATCGGATCGCCGCCGCGATCTTCCTCGCGCTCGGCGTCTCCGTCCTGCTCGGGTTCGGCTCGCTCGGCTAGGGTTCGAGGTACGTGTAGCCGACGAGTTCGGCTTCGTAGAACCGCCGCATCGCCTGGCTCTCGGGCAGCGTGATGCGACCCTCGCGCACCGCGCGTTCGCAGTCGCGCGCGAACTGCGGCACCAGCCGCTCGACGTCGTACTCCATGTAGCTGAGCACCTGGCCGCCGAGTCGCCCTTCACCGTTTCCTCGATCCACCAGCCGCCTTCGTCGTGCAGGCGGATGTGCACGACGTGCGTGTCGCCGAACAGGTTGTGCAGGTCGCCGAGCGTTTCCTGGTAGGCGCCCACCAGGAAGAATGCGATGTAGTAAGGCTCCTCCGGCTTGAGGTCGTGCAGTTCGAGCGAGCGCTTGGTCTCGCGCAGGCTGACGAAGTGATCGATCTTGCCGTCGGAATCGCAGGTGATGTCCGCCAGCACGCCCGTGCGCGTGGGACGTTCGTCGAGGCGGTGCACCGGCATGATCGGGAACAGCTGATCGATGGCCCAGCTGTCGGGCAGCGACTGGAAGATCGACAGGTTGCAGAAGTAGATGTCGCTCAGGATCGTCTCGAGACCTTCGAGTTCCTCGGGCACCGCATCCAGCTTGCGACAGAGGTCGCGGATCTTCGCGCAGGTCGCCCAGTACAGTCGCTCGACCAGGCCACGGGCCTCGAGTCCGAGGTAGCCGACGCTGAACATCTGCAGCGCCTGTTCGCGGGCCTGCAGCGCGTCGTGATAGCACTCGACCAGACGGCGCTCGGAGACCGAGCGGTAGGCATCGAGGAGGTCCTGCACCGGCTGCGGGATTTCCCTGCCGCGGACCATCTGCTCGTCGGTGTCGGTGACGCGGAAGCGGTCGAGTTGCGAGCTGCCGAGCACGTCGCAGATCAGCAGGCTGTGGTGCGCGGCGATCGCGCGCCCCGATTCGCTGACGATGATCGGATGATCGATGCCGCGGGCATTGCACACGTTGGCGATGCGGTAGACCACGTCGCTGGCGTATTCGGCGAGCGTGTAGTTCATCGACGATTCGTAATTCGTGCGGCTGCCGTCGTAGTCGACGCCCAGCCCGCCGCCGATGTCGATGTACTGCAGGCCGGCGCCCATCTGCTTCAGCTCGGCGTAGACGTGCGCGAGCTCGGTCACTGCGTCCTTCACGCGGCGGATGTCCTGCAGCTGGCTGCCCGGGTGACAGTGCACGAGCTGCAGGCAATCCTCCATGCCGTGCTCCTTGAGCACACCGACCAGATCGAGGATTTCGGTGACGAACAGGCCGAACTTGCTCTTCTCGCCCGACGATTCGCGCCAGCGCCCGGCGCCTTCGCTCGCGAGCTTCACGCGCACGCCGAGACGTGGACGCACTTCGTACTTCTTCGCGTGCTTGAGGATCAGTGCCAGCTCGCTGAAATTCTCGACGACCGGAATGATCGTGCGGCCTAGCTTTGCGGCCAGGATCACGGCCTCGATGTAGCTGTCGTCCTTGAAGCCGTTGCAGATGATCAGTCGCTCGGACTCGCCTTCGGTCAGTGCCATCACGGCGAGCAGCTCGGGCTTGAGCCCACTTCGAGGCCGAAGCCGAACTCGCGGCCGTAGCCGTAGATCTCCTCGACCACCAGCCGCTGCTGGTTGACCTTGATCGGGAACACGGCGCAATAGCGGCCCCGGTATTCGTTCTCGGCGATCGCCGTGGCGAACGCGTCGCGCAGCCGTGTCAGGCGGTGCCGCAGGATGTCTGAAAAGCGGACGACCACGGGCGTGGACAGGTCACGCGCGGCAAGACCGGTGACGACCTCGTGCAGGTCGATTTCCCGGCCTTCGGTCCAGTCGGGACGCACGATGGCGTGGCCAGCGGCATTGATGCCGAAGTAGCCATTGCCCTGGCGTTGACGCCGTAAAGGTCGAGCGAGTCCTCGACGTTCCACGGGCCGGTGTAGCCGGTCTTGCGTTCGGGATTTTCCACTGTCTTGGTCGTTCCACCCGTGTCCGGTGTTCAGGCCGGGAAAAAGAGGCGCGCACGATAGTCACTGTGGGGGCTGACGTAAATAGGAATCTAGGCAGGAAAGGGCCGGAAGGACAGGAAGGGCAGGAAGGCTCAACCTTCCAAGGGCACGGGTCAGGCAGCTGATGGGGGCGTATTTCGGATCCAAGGCGACCGGGGTTAGCCAGCTGATCATCGCGGCTGATCTGCCCGCACGAGGACGCATATCGAGAGTCAACCTTGGCGGCGGGCGATCATGAAGCGCAAGCTCCCCGCGTTGCGCAACATCGGCATCGACCTATCAACGCGGCACCGGAGAGATTCCAGTGAGTATCCGGGTGAACTGGTGAACGGGTGCGCGCACCGGTTCCTGGCGGACTTTGACTATCGGGGCCGGGAACTCCCTCTACTGCGATCCGTCGTACCTGCACGCCACGCGCAGCTTCGATCGGCGCTACCCATTACGAGTAATATGAGCACGATCACGTGGAGTTGGGGGGGCTCGCTGAGGAGCCCCGCCCCGCTACAGGGTCATTCTCTCGGCTACCCATCGGTCCCCTGTACGATCAGGCCGCTCCGGCTGGCGCAAAGTTTCGAGCTGCAGGTAATGAATCCAGGGCGGCGTGCACCGGAAGGTGTTCAACTTCAACCCTGACCGCGGGCATTGGGCCCGCTACGCCGGGAAGGACCACACCGATCGGCAACGCATCAAGCGCAAGGCCGAGCCGGGGAGCGCTATTTCGGGCCTTGCCGCCCGGGGATAAGTCGCGGGCCGTGCTCGCTGCGGTGATGGCCGTCGATGCCGTCGAGTAGTCCGGGCCGCTCTATTTCGGCAGCGAGCGGGGTCGTTCCGATGTAGTCCCTGCGCGGAGGATTTCGGAGGCGCCTGCTGGGTCGCTTCTCGGGCAGCTTGCTGCCGAGGAAGGTCAGCGCTGAAAGCCACCGCCTTGTTCCAGGCGCTGCTGCTTCCAGGCTTGATGGCGGTTTTTGCGGAAAAGAACACCCACCAAGACCAGCGCGAACTTCCAGCAAGCCCTCTCGCGAACCGAGAAGGACGAGAGCACCGGCCACGCCGGCACCCAGCTACCAAGGGCAAAGCCTACGACCCGAGCTGCTCGGCAAACACTCCGCACCGTCGAGACCGTTACGGTCTCCAAGGTC